>NZ_CP015579.1:2400000-3600000 GCF_002163585.1 Tatumella citrea | reverse complement strand
CTCAGCGCCCGTTTTAAGCCATTAATCCTGCGTTGATTATGATGCCGCTGAGCCAGAGTAATTTCGTGCTCAATGCCTGCCGCTTTTTCTTTGTATTGCGGCGGGCAGCGGTTTTCCTTTGCCTCAGCGGTGGCTGATAACATCATCAGAATGCAAATCAGCAGTACCATTATTTTCATCAGGATCAGTGTTATCACATGAGAGAATCAGCAAAAAAACAGTACTGATAAAATTTACCTGACTGTTTTCATTTAGTTATCTGAGTATAGATTCAGGTGGCGGAAAGTTCAAAGTTATGATGAGTCAGAACGATTTACCCCGGAGGTTCTGTGAACCTCGTGGCTCTCAGGCACTGGTGTAAGCGTCAGAAAGTATCTGATTAAGTACTTTTTGTGCAGCCAGTCGCTGTTCTTCGTTTTCCAGACGAATCACCAGTTTGCCTTGCTCAGGGGTGATACTCTTGATGTTCACACCATGAGACGCCAGTTGCTGATAGACAAAAAAACCATCGGGTAAATTACTGCCTTTCCGGGCTACACCGATTTGAATTTCAGGTTCTTTTGCCATTAAGCCTGAAGCCAGCACGATTCCGGTAATGGCCATAATCGTGCTGAGCAGCACTACCCCGGCCAGCCGGTAACGGCTATACAGTGTTTGCGAATGTTGCATTAACCCGCATCCCTGTCTTGTCTGGCACGCTTACGCCACAAAATATATAAAGAACCGAACAGGCCAAACACCAGAAGCACCAGTGGCAACATCATCAGGCAGAACATCAGCTGATCTTCATACTTGCGAAATAACGGCGTTTTGCCAAGGGCATATCCTGCAACGGTCAGTATGACTACCCACAGTAAGGCGCTTATCCAGTTGAAGAACTGAAAGCGGGCGCTTTTCAGGCCGGAAATCCCGGCGATAGTAGGCAGCAGGGTACGGACAAAAGCGATAAACCGGCCAACCAGTAACGCCGATAAGCCATGACGGTGGAACAGGCTATGAGCGCGCTGATGGTATTGCGCAGGTAAATGAGACAGCCATTTCTGCACCAGCGGGGTATTCCCCAGCCATCGCCCCTGAATATAACTAACCCAACAGCCAAGGCTGGCGGCGGTCGTCAGAATAAACACGGTGAGTGGAAAGCCCATGGTGCCTTTAGCAATCAGCACCCCGACCAGAATTAATAAACTGTCTCCCGGCAAAAATGCGGCGGGCAGTAAACCGTTTTCCAGAAACAAAATAATAAATAAAATGCCATAGATCGCCCAGACCAGTGATGGGTCGGCAAGTGTTTCGAAGTCCTGCTGCCATAAGGCGTGGAGTAAGGCTTGTAGGGTATCCATGTTTTGTTCCTGGCCAGCATTAATATTCCCGGGAGAAGTCTTAAAGATAATGCACTCCGGGGAATCTGCCGGAATGGTTCCAGACTTCTGCTCAACGACCCTTGATTTATTTTGGTGAAGGGTAAAAAAAGCGTACTAAGTGTAACAAAAAATATGTGACTTCAATACAGCTAACGCTGCGTTGAGGCAGAGTTTTACCTGGTCAGGCATATTGCAAAAGGATATTTACAAGGACTGACATAACAGGGGTTTTTTAACCGGTTGACGGGGATCAGAGTGCGCGTTTCTGGCCGGGGTTCAGAAAAGCTCATCGCTAAATAGAGAATTTCTCAATGTGGGAGAGGAGATTATTAATTAACCCTGCCATAGGGCCAAATCATTTATATCAGTGATGCAGAAAACAGGGGAAAACAGTGTTTCCCCTGTGAGCGATTATTTTGGCAGATTCTGTTCAGCCAGAGACAATTTCTTTTGCTCATCTGACTGACAAACGGCGGCGGTAAACAAAATATCGGTGGATGAATTCAGGGCTGTTTCGGCAGAGTCCTGTAATACGCTAATCAGGAAGCCAACGGCGACCACCTGCATGGCAGTATCATTCGGAATACCAAACATATTACAGGCCACAGGAATCAGTAACAGCGAACCACCGGCAACACCTGATGCTCCGCAGGCGCAGATTGACGCGACCAGGCTCAGCATAATTGCGGTAGGCAGATCGACCGGAATATTCAGAGTATGAACGGCTGCCAGGGTGAGTACGGTAATAGTAATCGCCGCACCAGCCATACTGATATTGGCACCCAGAGGGATTGAAACTGAGTAGGTATCTTCATCCAGTCCCAGGCGTTTAGCTATCCCCATATTCACCGGGATGTTAGCCGCAGAACTGCGGGTAAAAAAGGCGGTAACTCCACTTTCCCGCAGACATAAAAAGACTAACGGATAAGGATTACGACGGATTTTCCAGAACACCAGTAGCGGGTTTATGACCAGCGCCATAATCACCATACAACCCAGTAACAGCGACAGCAGCGATGCATAATCCCAGAGAGTAGAGAAGCCGCTGCTGGCAAGGATGGATGATACCAGACCGAAGATTCCCAGCGGCGCACAGCGAATGACTTTACGCACCACCCAGCCAATCGCGGAGGAGATATCATTCAATACCTGACGTGTTGTATCGCTGCTGTGACGGAAGGCCAGGCCCAGGCCAATTGCCCATACCAGAATACCAATGTAATTGGCGTTCATCAGAGCATCAATAGGGTTAACCACCATACTCAGTAGCAGGCTGTGGAGGATTCCGCTGATTCCCTGTGGAGGAATGATTCCCTGATGAACGTGCGACAGCAGCAGTTGCTGAGGAAAATGGTAGCTGGCAATAACCGCCACCAGAGAGGCAAAAAATACACTTAACAGATAGAGGACAACGACAGGACGAATATTTGACTGTTTACCTTGCTGATGATTGGCAATAGAGGAGGTCACCAGGACCAGAACCAGAATAGGGGCAACCGCTTTCAGCGCATGAACAAATAATTCACCTAACAGTCCGACAGAACTGGCCGTCTGTTTAGAGACCAGAGCCAGTAAAATACCAGCCAGCAGTCCGACAATAATCTGCCCGACCAGGTTACCTGTGCGTAACCAGTTCAAAAAACCATTTGTTTTATTAATCATATAATATTTACTTAGTTGTCAGGATGTTATCATTTTTTTAACTTATGCCGAAGTCGGTAAAATGACGTTTGCCCGCGCAAGTATAAGTAAAAGATCTGCAAGATAAAGGATAAATTAAGGGCAGAGTAAATGACTGCAGGGATAAACAGGTGATTTGGCAGAAAATTCCGGAGATAAATAACGCTTATTATGGGAAGTTCTGTGTTTAGCAGGGAGATATGCTCTCCCTGCGGGATTTTATCTTGTTATCTGTTTTGCGACAGCTGACGGTTTTTTAGGTGATTTATCAGTAACGTCACCACTAAAATAGTAGCAATCACTGCCAGTGAAACAAATGTTGGTATATGCCAGATATCCAACAGCAGCATTTTTATACCGATAAATACCAGGATAATTGCCAGCCCGTATTTCAGTAATGAGAAACGTTCTGCAATACCAGACAGCATAAAGTACATGGCCCGTAATCCAAGAATCGCGAACAGGTTAGAGGTCAGTACGATAAACGGATCGGTGGTAACAGCAAAGATGGCAGGGATACTGTCTACAGCAAAGATAACATCACTGAATTCCACCATGATCAGTGCCAGCAACAGTGGGGTGGCATAACGTACACCGTTGCGGACCACAAAGAATTTTTCTCCTTCCAGAGTATCGGTTACCCGGATATGTCGGCGTAACCAGCGGATCATCGGTTTGTCATCACTATCCTGCGCTGATTTTTTTTCCGGGACTGCCATTTTTATGCCGGTGATGACCAGGAAGGCACCGAACAGATAGAGGATCCAGCTGAATTCATTAACCAGCCAGCTGCCGGCAAATATCATCGCGGTCCGCAGCACAATGGCTCCCAGCACACCATACACCAGCACCCGTTGTTGCAAAGCAACAGGCACCGAGAAGTAGCTGAAAAGCATCAGCCAGACGAAGACATTGTCCACCGCCAGTGCTTTTTCCAGCAAATAGCCGGTGAGAAATGCCAGGGTCTGAGTGCCGGCGATTTCGGGGCCGACCTGCGCCTGTAAATACCACCACAACGCGGCAGCAAACAGTAGTGAAATGATAACCCAGACGGCTGACCAGCAGGCAGCCTGACGAAAGGTCATTCCGACGCGGTCACGACGACCCTGCAGCCGAAGGTCGACCAGCAGCATGATGATAACGACGACTGCGAAACAGCCCCACAACAAAGGATTGCCAATGCTTTGCATAATTCTGTCCTGATAAAAAAACGGCTGAGATCAGAAGATGTCAGCCGCGTATTTACTGCAAGCAAACCTCACCTTCCGGCAAGGTCTCACTTACAACACAGAATTATTCCGGGTTGCCTGGTGACCGGTTGTTTTCACAACGTAATGACGATCAGCCAGCTTTTAAGTTACTCCCCTTTGCTTTATGCAGCCTAATCGCAGACTGCGGTCATTGCAATACACATCAGATAATATTTAGAAATATTCAGACATTTTTACCCGGGGGAGGACTGTTGATTCCCGAATTGCATGCCTGCAGCGACAGTTTTATCATGGCACTCTCGCTCCCCTCTGTGCAGGATACTCAGTGAAGGAAGGAAAATTCGTACTCAGCTGGACAGCATTACTGATAGCGATACCCGTTGGCTGTGCCGGAGCTATGGTAACTCTTGGTTTTCGTCTGGTTATTGAGTGTGTTAACCGTCTGCTGTTTGGTCGCAGCGATGATATTACGCAGGCGATGCACGTCTGGCCGTGGTTTTTCTGGCCGGTGATTGTCGGCGGAGGCGGGGTTATCGCCGGTTTTTTCCTGCGCTATGCCGTTGCTCTTGAAAAAAAACAGGCGGTCGGAACTGATTATCTGGATGTACTGAATGCCCGGCTGGATGCGGTACCCACCCGTACCTCTCTGTTTCGCGCTATTTCCTCTATAGCCAGCATTTCGAGCGGGGCCTCCATTGGTAAAGAAGGGCCAATGGTTCAGCTATCGGCATTATGCGGCAGCATTATTGGCCGTTTTCTGCCTGGTAGTTTTCATCTGAAAAATTCCGATGTGGTGGCAATGGCTGCGGCTGCCGGGCTGGCTTCGGTGTACCATGCCCCACTGGCCTCAGCGATTTTCGTGGCTGAAGTGGCTTTTGGGATCAGTGCATTACAGCGTCTTATCCCTTTGGTGATTGCCTCAGGGACTTCGGTGATGACCATGTGGCTACTGGGCTACCGTTCTGCGCTCTATCCACTGGCGGATGTCAGATTTCATGTCAGCATCCATAGTGTATTGATAGTGATTGTTATCGGCCTGGTATGCGGGCTGGCGGGGGCAGGGTTTATTACTCTGGCCGGCTACAGCAAAAAGCAATTTGCCCGGATCTCCAGTTTGCCTGTACGGCTCGGTGTCGGGGGTGTCGCGGTAGGTGTACTGGCGATGTTCTCCACTGACATTCTTGGCAATGGTTACGAAGTTATAGTTAATATTTTCAGTGGCCAGTATCTGTTATGGGGGCTGGCCGGTCTGCTGGTGCTCAAACTATTAGCAACCTGTTGTTCGGTGGGTTCTTCTGCGGTCGGGGGAATGTTTACTCCGTCGTTGCTGATTGGTGCACTGGTCGGGGCCATTTTCAATGTTGTTACCTCTGATAGCGGTTTTGCCGCACAACCAGGCTGGCTGTATGCCGCACTTGGGATGGCGGCGGTACTGGCTGCCATCAGTCAGGCGCCGTTGATGGCCATGCTAATGGTTACAGAGATGACACTGAACAGCAGTCTGCTGTTTCCGCTGATGATTACTTCCGTGCTGGCCACGATGGTGGCTTACCGGTTGCAGTCCGCAGTGACTTATCCGCTGATCTCCACCCATTTTAACCGTGCTGAGGCACGTTATGATTTCGACAATACCACAATAGCCGGGCTGATAATCCCCGGGGCAGCATTACTTCCGGATGCCTCGGTAGGCGACGCTTTAGCGATCAGTTCACTCAAACGTGAGCGCTATGTGTATGTCATTAATGAAGGCGGGCGTTTTTTAGGGGTTGTTTCGATTCATGAAATTGCCGCCAGTGTACTGTCGCAAAAAATCACACCGGATTCACCGGTCAGGGAAGTGATGGATGATGATTTCCCGTATATTTGCCAGAACAAGAGCCTGCGTGAAGGCTGGGAGGCATTTTCTCAGGTTACTCTGGAACGCCTGCCGGTACTGAGTGATGATGAGCAACGCTATTTTCTGGGAGCACTGACGAAAACCAGTCTGATCCGTAAAGCCGGAGCCTTTATCTGAAGCAGCAGAGCAAGGTCTGCGGGACAATAGCGAGCTTTACGGTTGGGTTTATCCGGTAAAGCCAGTATACTGCGCCCCTTTTCTGCGTGACCCCCCAGACCTGTGCCGGAGATACCATGAGCCAATTCGAACTGAGTGATTTTTCACTTACCCTGCATCGCTTTCCGCGTACCGGCGATGATAACGCGCTACAGGCCTGGGATGCAGCTGATGAATATCTGTTACAGCAGGAACTGCCAGCGGGACCGGTGGCTGTTTATAACGATAATTTTGGGGCACTGACCTGTTCACTGGTTCAGGCCGGGCGGCAGGTCTGGCATGTTGGTGATTCACTGAACAGCCAACAGGCTGCACAGATGAATCTGGCGGAAAATAATCTGGATGCAGATCAGGTTACTTTCCTCGACAGCCTGAGCCCGCTCCCTTCTGCCCCTGCGGTCGTGTTAATTAAAGTACCCAGAACACTGGCGCTGCTTGAGTATCAACTGATCAGCCTGCGCAGTGTCGTTACTCCTCAGACGCTAATCATCAGTGGTGCCAAAGCTAAGGATATCCATAATTCCACTCTGGCTATCTTTGAAAAGATTATTGGTGAAACCCGGACTTCGCTGGCGAAGAAAAAAGCCCGTTTAATTTTCAGTCAACTGACTGTGCAGCAACTGCCTGAACGCGATTTAGCCCTGCGCTGGCCGCTGGATGGTACGCCTTATATTATCCATAACCATGCCAATGTGTTTTCGCGTCAGTCGCTGGATATCGGTGCTCGATTCTTTATGCGTAATCTGCCGCGCAATATTGAGGGTGATATTATTGACCTCGGCTGTGGCAACGGCGTTATCGGGCTGACAGTACTGACTCATAACCCTGAAGCGACGGTACATTTTGTGGACGAGTCGTGGATGGCGGTCGATTCGGCCAGAATCAATGTTACAGAGAATCTGGCCGATGAGCTGGCTCGTTGTCGCTTTACGGTCAATAACTCGCTGAGCGGATTTCCGGCCGACAGCTTTGCCGCGGTAGTGTGTAATCCTCCGTTTCACCAGCAAAATGCGGTGACCGATCATGTCGCCTGGCAAATGTTCCGTGATGCTTTCCGTTGTCTGCGTTATGGCGGCGAATTCCATGTCGTGGCAAACCGCCATCTGGACCATCAGGGAAAACTGAAAAAACTGTTTGGTAACTGTCAGGTCGTGGCTTCAAATACTAAGTTTGTGGTTCTGCGTTCGGTCAAATTACGCTAAATCTGCAGTGCCAGAGCAGTCGCCGCGGCAATCGCCTGGCGGGCATCTGTCTGTGCATTCTGACCATCTCCGACCAGTATATGCACAGGTCGTTGTTCTCCGGCTGACCGCAGTTGTTCTGCCAGCGTGGAACAGGGCTGCTGGCCGGTACAGATAATAATGGTATCGACCGGCAGCAGTTGCGATTTCCCCTGATAACCGATGTGCAGACCCTGATCATCAATATACTGATAATCTACGCCACCCAGCAGATGTACCCCGTTTGCCTGCAGGCTGATGCGCGAGATCCAGCCGGTCGTTTTTCCCGGCCCCCGGCCAGGAGTGGCACCACTGCGTTGCAGTAACCAGACCTCGCGTGGAGATTTTTCCAGCAACGGCTGGATCAGGCCACCACGCCGCTGACGTTGCGGATCGATTCCCCACTGCCGACAAAACTGCCGCTTTTCTTCTGCGGGAGTTGCCGTGGGTTCACTGAGATACAAGGCGATATCGACTCCAATCCCCCCGGCCCCGATCACTGCCACCCGCTGACCAACCGCCACTTTTTCCTGCAATACCTGTATCCAACTCACGACTGAAGGATGACCGATACCTTCAATTGCCGGCATCTTCGGAAGAATACCTGTCGCGAGGATTATTTCATCAAAACCTTCCAGTAGTGCCGGAGTCACGGTGATACGAGTTCGTATTTCAACACCGCTGGCAGCCAGCTGGTAACGAAAATAGCGGAGTGTTTGGTTAAATTCCTGTTTCCCCGGAATTTGGCTGGCCAGCAGCAGTTGCCCGCCGATATGAGTACCGGCATCGAACAGAGTAACCTGGTGCCCGCGTTGTGCAGCATTCAAAGCAAAGGACATCCCGGCAGGACCGGCTCCGACCACCGCCAGTTTTTTCGGGAGAGCGGCCGGTAACACCGGCATTTCAGTTTCATGGCAGGCACGCGGATTGACCAGACAGGAGGTGATTTTTCCGGCAAAGACATTATCAAGGCAGGCCTGATTGCAGGCGATGCAGGTATTGATCTGCTGAAATTGCTGTTGCCGTGTCTTTTCGACAAAACGTGCATCAGCCAGAAATGGTCTGGCCATTGAGATCATATCAGCATCTCCCCGTGCCAGCAGCTGTGCTGCCAGTTGCGGGTCATTAATCCGGTTTGTGGCTATCACCGGTACATTAACGTGGCGACGCAACTCAGCAGCCAGCCAGCTAAACGTTGCACGGGGGACAACAGCGGCAATCGTCGGGATTTGCGATTCATGCCAGCCAATGCCGGTATTTAGCATGGTGACACCATTACGCTCCAGCAAACGTGCCAGCAGCAATGTTTCTTCGGCCTGACAGCCTTGCTCCACCAGATCAATCATAGAAATACGAAAGATGATAATAAAGTCATCACCAGCTGCCCTGCGAACCGCTTTGAGGATGTTGAGCGCAAAACGCATTCTGCCGCGAACTGTTTTTCCATAGCGATCCTGGCGCTGGTTGGTGGCGGGGGCCAGAAACTGATTGATCAGATAACCCTCAGAACCCATGATTTCCACACCGTCATAACCCGCCTGACGAGCTAACTGAGCACATCGGGCATAGCTGTTAATCGTGTTGTTAATGGCCGTGTCAGTCAGCTCTGCAGGAGTGTAAGGATTAATCGGGGCTTTCAGTGCTGACGGAGCCACCAGTGAGGGCTGATAACTGTAACGCCCTGCGTGCAGGATCTGTAATACGATTTTCCCCCCTGCCTGATGAACTGATTTAGTCACTGGCTGATGCCAGCGGGCTTCATCTTCATTGGTCAGGCAGGCAGAGTGTGGGTTAATCCGGCCCTCAGGGCAGGGAGCAATGCCTCCGGTAACGATCAGAGCAACACCTGCGGAAGCGCGTTCTGCATAGAACGCTGCCAGTCGCTCAGCACCTTGTGGATGCTCTTCAAGACCGGTATGCATAGAGCCCATCAGAAAACGGTTGTTAAGCCGCGTAAATCCCAGATCCAGTGGCTGGAATAATAGTGAGACAGGTTCCACCATAATCATCACTCACTTTCAAGTGGTCGGATGAGTTAACCATAGTCTGGTTGTGGCAGAATCCTATCTCTTCCGCTGCGAGTTGTGAGCAGAATCAAATAACTTCAGCGGCTCAGTCCGGATTGGCAGCGATCCAGGAAAAACGCAATTGGTACCCTTCTCCGGTATGAGTATTACGCCGGTAACTGGCTCCGCTTTCAGCCATACAGTATGTGCAATGTTGCAGGCACTCTATCTGTCCGTCCGGTACTCCTTCATTGATTAGCATTTGCCGTGCCAGTTCCGGTAAATCCAGCCACAAAGCAGGAAAGGATTGCGGGGCACATGAGCGCACTGAGTGAGGGTTTTTCGGGGGAGGTGAGTACCAGGGAATAGTGCTGTTCACCCGTGGATTCTCCTCCATCTCTTCCAGTAACGGCATTCCGAGCTGATAACAGCAAGGGCCAATGGCAGGCCCGATGGCAATATATAAACTGTCAGACGGGGCTCCCTGTTGTCTGAGCTGTTGCAGGGTTTGCTGAAGCACCCCTGCCAGAGTTCCTTTCAGCCCGGCATGCACTGCCGCGACCTGGCGGGTAAGGGGGGATGCAATCAGTACCGGCAGGCAATCGGCGGTATACACCGCGACCGGCTGGTTGGTATGGCTGATCAGAGCATCGGAAATCGCCTGCTTCGGCGGGAAGTTCTGTTCCGCAGGCAGTACATTGGCGGTGTGGCGCTGGATTCCATAAGCGGTATTGTCCGGGGGACGAACACCGGCAGGCTGAAACTGGTGGCTGATCCAACCCAGAGAGTCGAGCAGTGGGGATCGCAGGCCGTCAGAAGCAGTAAGAGACATAAATGTTTCCTGTATCAGAAGCGCATCCGGAGTTGCATTTCCGGTGAAGATACTGCGATAGTCATTACGGGGTCAACTACTGATAACTTTGGCATAACAAGAGGATATCCGATGCAAAAACGCTGGCTTATGACGCTACCGGCCGTATTTATTCTCGGGCTGACAGGCTGTGCTGACAATGTACAGCAGCGGCTCAATGATCAGACAGTGACGGCAGTTAACTGGACTCAGCAGTCCGGAGAGTATCAGGCCCTGACCTGGCAGGCATTTAATTTGGCCACTATGGCCTTCGATAAAGCGGGCTCCCTGACCGGAAAACCGAAAGCAGTCATTGTCGATCTGGATGAGACAATGCTGGATAACAGTGCTTATTCAGCGTGGCAGGCGAAAAATGGTCAGCCATTTACTGATGCAACCTGGTCAACGTGGACCCGTGCCCGCCAGGCGCTGGCTGTTCCGGGCGCGGTGGAATTTGCCCGTTATGTTGACAGTCACGGTGGCACGGTATTCTATGTTTCCAACCGTGATCAGAAAGATTATCAGGCCACAGTCGATAATCTGAATGCGTTGGGTTTCCCGGGAGTGAACAGCAACACTCTGCGTCTGAGTACCACAACTTCAAACAAACAGGCCAGGTTTGATGAGATTAAACAATCCGGGGCCAATGTGGTTCTGTACATCGGCGATAACCTGAATGATTTTGGTGGCGCGACCTGGCACAAAAATAATGCGGAGCGCAGAGCGTTCGTCAGCACTAATCATGCCCTGTTTGGTACGCAGTTTATTATTCTGCCAAATCCGGAGTACGGAGACTGGGAAAGCGGTCTGGCCGACGGATACAATAAACTGAGCGATCAACAAAAGATTCAGGTGCGGGAGAAAAGTTTACGCGCCTGGAACGGTAAGTAACTCCTGACTATTCACCCTGGCACCGCATCTGGTGCCATTAAATTTGTTAATTATTGCTGGTCATTTGCTGCCATTTTGCCAGAATAGAGCCAAACGCAGGATAATTCTGAGAACCAGAGGTTCCGCTGCAATCCAAAATCCGGGAATCACGGCGCTCACAGTGACGCCGGAACTCTGAAAATGTCATATTCCTCCGGCAGAATAATCAGCGCCGGAGAAATGTGTGAGTCAGGTGATTCTTGTCCTGAGACAAACAATAAGTTTCTGCTGCCTTTCCGGTCAGCCGCTGTGCCATATCTGAATATCCTGTGTCTTACCCTGCGGGGTGACAGCAGACAGAGAACAGTGTGGAAGGACCGGCAGCATGGGGTATTAAGTAATGAAGTTTCGGCTTTTTAAAGAAAACAGAATTATACAGAACGGTATGATTCTGCTGGTCATTACAGGTCTGCTGTCCGCGTTTGGCAGTCACCTCAGGTTGCCAATGGTATTGTCGCTGTTTTGGATTGTTAACGCAGTGATAGCCGGACTATTTATCCGTAAACCCTGGCTGCATACGCCGCTGAACTATCTGTTTTGCTATGCCGGTATGGTTGCGAATGATCTGCTGTTCTCCGGCTGGGCCAAAGAAGCCTTCACCATTAACTTTGCCAATATCATTTTTATTATGATTACGGCAATTCTGCTGAATCGCCTCCCTTCGTTTAATTCCGGGAAAACCAGCATCACTAATGTGATGATTATTTTTCCGGTGTGCCTGCTGGCTGCTCTGGTATCGGCCACCTGGGGAGTGATGGCTTCGCCGGATGTGAACACCGGGCTGGCGTTTTTTAGTGCGCTGGGCGCGTGGAGCAGTGAGCAGTTTTCCACCGGGCTGTTGTTGTTACCATTGATACTGACGATTGGCCGGAAAAATAATTATCAGTGGCGGGTAACGTCAGTGCTGCCGGTGATTGCTGTGGTAGTGTTACTTACAGCCTCTATCATGTTGGGCGGGCCTGGTAGTCTGACGCTGCCCTTGCCAGGGCTAATCTGGTGTGCTCTGGTGTTGCCGGTCTCTGTTGTCTGCCTGATCACCTGCGTGATCGGTGTTGTCGAAATCATGCTGATTTATTTAAATATTATCACCGTCGGTTCCGGATTTATGCCGTCAGAGGTGACACCTTTGATTTCGGTGCGGCTGGGTATTGCCGCGCTGGCACTGACTCCGTATATGGTGGCAGTGAGTATGAATTCGATACGCAGCCTCAACCGGCAGCTGGCGATCCGTGCTAATTATGACTTTTTGACTCAGCTCCTGTCGCGTTCCGGGCTATTTGATAGCCTGAGCAGTGAGCCGTTTCAGCAGAAAAAACCGATGGGACTGATTCTGCTGGATATCGATTTCTTTAAATCCATTAATGATAATTTCGGTCATGATGAAGGTGATCATGTACTGAGAGAAATGAGTCGCCGGCTGGTGGCTCTGTTGGGTGAACAATGCCGTGTCTCCCGGTTTGGCGGAGAAGAGTTTGCCATCGTACTGTTCAATACCGATGCGGCTGAAATCTACCAGCGTGCCGAATCCGTCCGTAAAGTGGTTTCGGATGAAACTTTTATCATTCAGGGTACTGAGGTGCCGGTTTCGGTGAGTATTGGTACGGCTTTAGAACCGGCAGGTAGTGAAGACAACAACTGGGTTTCTGTCATGAACCGGCTAATTAGTACAGCGGACAGAAACCTGTATGTGTCAAAACGCGGCGGGCGCAATCAGACATCACCGGCCTGGCTGGAACAGTAACCGCCAGGGCCGGTAATCAGGGATTAGTGATCGAAAGAGGCCATCATCAGTTGGTCCTGCTGATAACGTTCCTGAGCCAGTTCAATCAGCCGGGTAATCAAATCACTGTATCCCAGACCACTGGCTTGCCAGAGTTTGGGATACATGCTGATATTGGTAAATCCTGGCAGCGTATTGATTTCATTAATCACTATCTGTTTGTCGGCGGTCAGAAAGACATCCACCCTTGCCATACCGCAACATTCCAGAGCCTGGTAAGCCTGTAAAGCAACCTGACGAATACGTTCATCGGTTTCTGGATCCAGCTGCGCCGGCACCACTACCTGAGCCCCTTTTTCGTTAATGTATTTGGTCTGGTAGGAATAAAACTCATCGCTGAGAACAATTTCTCCGCAATGGCTGGCCTGTGGCGAGTCGTTGCCTAACACCGCACACTCAATTTCACGGCCAACAATGGCAGTTTCGATCAGGACTTTACGATCATAACGGAATGCATCCTGCAACGCCGGTAACAGTTGTTCTGCGCTACGGACTTTGCTGACTCCGACCGATGATCCCTGATTGGCTGGTTTAACAAACAGTGGCAGCCCCAGCTGTTCGATAGCCTGCTCCGGGTTGAATTCTGCCAGACGGGTGCGGGTCAGGCTGATAAACGGCGCCACCTGCAGACCAGCGTCACGCAGCAGGCGCTTGGTGACATCTTTATCCATACTGACGGCAGAACCTAATACTCCGGAGCCAACAAACGGCAGGTTAGCCATCCGCAGTAGTCCCTGTAATGACCCGTCTTCACCCAGTGTGCCGTGGACGATAGGGAAAATAATATCGACCTGAGGTATCGGGGATGACTGCTGACTGCCGACTAACTGTTGCTGCTGTTGGCCAGGAATAAGAGCTACCTGTTGAGCAGATGGGTTCAGGGCAATATGTTGAGGGTCATTCGCATTGAGTAAAAAGTCAGATTGCTGATTAATCTGCCAGTGTCCCTGCTTATCAATACCCAGAAGTACAACTTCAAATTTTGTTTTATCAATAGCATCAATGATGTTTTTGGCTGACTGTAAAGAGACTTCATGTTCAGCCGATTTCCCGCCAAAAATAATTCCTACGCGTTGTTTTGTCATTCTGGTTTGCCTGATAGCCTGGAACAAAACAACAACATAACATGCTGAGAATAGTGACAACAGCCTTCAGCAATATTCCGGAGTGGTTATTCCTGTTGACCAGCTCAGTTACTGTTCACTCCACTCTCTCAGCAGGTTGTGATAGAGGTTTAGCAGTGACATTGAGACCTCTGATGACTGAGAGTGCTGATTGAGTTCCTGAATGTTTTCATCCAGTGAGATCAGCATTGCCCGTTTTTTGTCATCACGGATCATTGACTGTATCCACATAAATGAGGCGATCCTTTCCCCTTGTGTCACCGGAGTCACACAATGCAGGCTGCTGGAAGGATAGAGAATCATATCACCGGCTGGCAGTTTGACGCTGTGCTGGCCATAGGTGTCCTGAATAATCAGCTCCCCGCCTTCGTAGCTGTCCGGTTCTGTCAGAAATAAGGTGGCCGAAATATCCGTCCTGAGCCATTCATTACCTTCGCGCCGTACAGCACCATCCACGTGAAAACCATAGGTTCCGCCACCGCTATACCGGTTAAACAACGGGCTGGAGATATTGACTGGCAGAGTGGCAGAAAAGAACTGAGGATGGCTGTTTAGAGTGTTCAGCAGATATTGCTGTAGTTCCTGCCACTGTTCGCTATTGGTATCGACCTGCTGGTTGGCCTTGACCTGCGCACCCTGAGTGCCGGTAGTCGCGCGGCCATCCACCCAGCGACATTGTGACAGTTTATCGAGTACCTGTCGGACTTCCTGTTTACTCAACAGACCCGCGATTTGTTGCATCATAACGATAATTCCTGAAAAAAACGCCGCAGATCCCTGCGGCGTGGATAGGGTCAGAAGTGGACGTTAGCGGTCAACATCCAGCTACGCTCTGCACCCGGGAAGTAGCGATAACCGCTCTTGTTGATCGATGAAACATAATGAGTGTTAGCCAGATTATAGACATTCAGTTGCAGATCAAGGTTGTTATTCACTTTGTAACCCGCCATAGCATCCGCGACCCAGTAGCTGTCCACTTTATCCGGCGTACCGACGGCACCGTCGGTGCCACGATGCATGCTGCCCACGTAGCGCGCACCGGCCCCGACGATTAAATCATTAGTAACCTGATAAGTGGTCCATGAAGTGAAGGCATGTTTCGGGGTATAGCTGATGGCGCTGGAACCGTCATTACTGACGGCAGCACCTTCTTCCACCGTTGCATTCTGCAGGGTGTAACCTAACATCACATGCCAGTCACGGGTAATATCGCCGCTGGCGGTCAGCTCATAGCCCTGAACCCGTTTGCGACCAGTCTGGATATACTCCAGTGTGGAGGCATCCTGGCTCACTTCATTTTTAATATCGGTGCGGAACAATGCACCGGTCAGCAGCAGAGTATCATTGAACAGGCTCCATTTAGTGCCCAGCTCCGCAGTTTGCGCTTTCTGTGGCTGGAAATCAGTGCGGTTGGCACTGTTACCGGTGCCTCCGTCAGCCAGCTGGAAGTTACTGCCTCCTGGCGGTTGCTGTGAAACGCCATAGTTAACATAAACATTCCCCTGACGAGTCAGGTGATACAGAGCGCCAGCTTTCCAGTTGAACAGATTGCCATGTTTGGTGGTATCAACAGTGGTGACCGGAGTTCCGGTTGCCGACCCGGCAGGGCAGGTGATAGCACCACGACCGGTTCCGCCACAGGCGGTTGAAGAGTCATATTCGGTATGATAGCTGTCCAGTCTGATGCCGCCGTTCAGCTCAAAGTCAGAGGTGATTTGTAGCGTATCGAAGGCATAAATGCCGAAAGTGTTAGTGGAACCATTGGCATTGGCTCCGTTGGGGCTCAGCCCGCCAATAGAAACATTACTGTCAGGCGCATAGATATTAACTGCCGGGGCTGTCATTGCATTCAGCCCATAGGTTGTCTGTGTTTCACGGGTGAACTCAACCCCGGTACTGATATCGTGTCCGACAGAACCGGTATAGAACTTCGACGTCAGGTTGGTCTGGTTGGTGAGTATTTTATTGACCACATCTTTGGTGTTGATCAACCGCGATAGCTGCCAGTCATCAGGATTATCTGAGGTGCTGGCAGTCACTCCCATAAATGACGACAGCAAATACTTTTGTTTCGTTTCTGACCAGCGGGTGGTGTTTCTGATGGTAGTATTATCTGACAGATCATGCTCGAAACGCATAGTGGCAGTATCTGTGGTGGCATTACTAAAATCAGAATTGGTGCCGTAATAGTTATGCGGGTTCACTTTCCCGCTGCGCGTCAGGGCTTCAAATCCAGCCGGGGCGCTATAACCTGGCAGACCAATCGTCGGTACACCTCCGTCCGGAGTACCGCGCTGATGCAGATGGAAATAATCGAGATATAAGCGGGTCGGAGTATCCAGCCCGAAAGCCAGTGAGGGTGCAATCCCATATTTTTCATGGCTGATATTATTACGGGTTCGGTCGTTACCCTTGTCACCCATCATATTGACGCGAAACGCACTGTTGTCGCTGATCATCTGGTTATAGTCGAGGGTGGCACGGCGCTCAGAGGCGCTGCCATAGCTGACTGAACCATCGACACTGGTATCCAGCGTCGGTTGTTTGGAGATCATATTGATAGACCCGGATGGAGCGCTACGGCCATAATCCGAACCTGAAGGTCCTTTAATCACTTCCACACTTTGAGTATTAAACGTATCACGGGTGGTGGAACTGATATCACGAATACCATCGACATAAATACTGTTCGAGGTGTCGATACCCCGCATGTAGATAGTATCCCCGGTTGAAGTACTGCCGTTTTCTCCGGCAAAGAAGGCACCTGCACCAGCCACGTTTTTCAGGGCATCCGTCAGTGTGGTGGCATGCTGTTCCTGAATGACTTTTTCAGGAATTACGGTCACTGTACGCGTGGTATCTGCTAGTGGCCGGGTAAATTTAGGGTCTGACAAACTTTTGGGCAGATAGAGCGATGGCAATGCTGCACTGACGACCAGAGTGGGTTCCGGTTTCTGAACAGTCACCTTGTGGTTAACCCCCGAAGGGGTAGCATCAGCCGTTGCTGGTGTCGTGGCGGCGATTGCCGGCCCTGAAAGTCCTGCACACAAACCTGCAAAAACACCCAGTTTGCCGACGGCAGGAAATGACGGGGATATATTATGCTTACTTTTCAAAGAGGTACCCTTGTAATAATTTACAGTATAATGAGAATTGTTATCATGTACATTCGTATTATTATTTTTTTCTAATCTCTGGTAAAGACTTTGTAAGCATTTATTGTCTTATTACGTCATTGTGTAAGATTTATGGTTATTTTTTGTCTGGTTTGGGTGAGGGAAGATAGTTCGACTGTGGCTGAGCAGAGGCTGATTGACGGTGGTTCGAACACGCCAGTGTTTTCCGCGATCATTACCTGTATTGCAGTCAGGCTCTGGTAATAAATTCCGACATCACTGATTCCCGAACAGCGCCGCGATGCTGCAAAATCTGCAGTGATGCAACAGACCCCGCAGGCAAAACTACATCGTCGTTTTCTCTGTCGAATAGCGTTGTCTTAGTCAGCCGATGCTGACTAATTAGTGCGCCATACTTGTTTTCACGCTTCTTTCTACAGTCTCAGTACAGGGGTAAAAATCCCCTGCTTCAGCGCTGTCCGGAAACTTTTTTGTCCGAAAAGCGCGAGGGATATGGTTTGATGGGCTACAGTAAACAACAGGTGGGTATGGTTTTTATGCCACCGGAACGTCATTTAACAACATCGGGAAGCGCCCGGGAATCAGATCAATTTTCCACCCTCAGAGGGATGATTGAAGTGCAGGGATGACCACATCCTGCACCGGCCTGATCAGCGGTGCCACTGTTCAGGCCGGCTGCCATCTATTCCCGGACGTTATTCATTCATTCTGTGAATAACTCTCGCGGAGATTTAATGCAAAAAATTTTGAATACCTTTCTGCCTTTGTATACCACCACTCTCCTGATGTTACTGGGGTCGGGTTTACTGACTACCTATGTTTCATTGCGGCTGGCACACGAAAATATCAGTGGTACGGTGATTGGTTTAATTACTGCGGCTCATTACATTGGATTAGTGGTGGGTGGGAAAGTCGGGCATAACCTGATAGCGCGGGTGGGGCATATCCGTGCTTATGTGGCTTGTGCGGGAATTATTACTGCATCGGTTATTGGCCACGGGCTGAGCGATTACATTCCGGTGTGGATAGTGCTGCGTTTTATCATCGGATTATGCATGATGAGCCAGTACATGGTGCTGGAAAGCTGGCTGAATGACCAGGCAGAATCTAATCAGCGAGGGGTCATTTTCGGCCTGTATATGGTGGCAACCTATCTTGGATTGTCCGCCGGGCAGATCATCCTTACGCTGCAAAGTGGTTTTGGCATGCTGCCATTACTGATAGTTGCTCTGTGCTTTGCTCTGTGTCTGGTTCCAATTGCCCTGACGACCCGGACAAAAGTTCATCCTATGTCACCCGCACCGCTGGAGCTGGGTTATTTTCTCAGGACAATTCCCCGCATTCTGGTCATTACCCTGCTGACAGGCATGGTGACCGGTGCTTTCTACGGGATGGCCCCGGTATATGCCAGCCAGATGGGATTCACTACTTCTCAGACAGGGATCTTTATGGCGGCAACCATCTTTGCCGGCCTGGTAACTCAGTTTCCGTTAAGCTGGCTTTCAGATCGTTATGATCGTCAACGGCTGCTGTTTTTTACCGCAGTTATCTTTCTGTTGGCTTCGTTACCACTGGCTGCTCTGAAACATCTGGGCTTTGCTCCGGTCACCGGTATCGCGTTTGTCGCCAGTATGATGCAGTTTGCTTTGTACCCGCTGGCGGTGGCTCTGGCAAATGACCGAATTCTCGCTGAGCGCCGTGTTTCGCTGACCGCCTGTTTGCTGATGTCGTATGGTATCGGTGCCAGTATCGGACCGTTGCTGACAGGTGCTTTGATGCAACCGCTGGGTGGCAATATGCTGTACGCCTTTTTTGTGGTTTGCTGCGCAGTAGTCATCGGATTAACCCGCCTGCGTTCATCTTTACCGGAAGTGACTGCGGAAGAACAGGTTCCGCACGTACCTTTAACCGATGGTCTGGTGAGCTCACCGCTGGCAGTAGCACTCAATCCGGCCATTGATGAGGAAGATATTCAGAATACGATGGTGAATTTGCCGGAAGAGGAACTCAACGAGAACGAAGCCAGTCCTCCGGAGGAGGAGGAACAGAAGCCGCCGCAATAAGAGATATTATGCTGAGCCATGATAATAATTGAGATCATTCGTGGTGAATAAAAGAAAATTATTATCTGGTTTTTGCATTATTACCGCAGCTGGTGTCCCAAAATTCGTCATGGTCAGAAACGCCAGCTCGCTCCTAACATAGGGCCGTTTAATCGTACATCGTAAACCCGGCCAGCATGATCGTAATTGATTTTTAAAATCTTATATCCGGCTGATACTGATAAATTACGGGTGACTATGTAATTGGCTGTAGCATTAACAGACCAGGTTATCTCTGAACCTATGCCGAACCCGCCAACATCTGCCTGATTCTGTAGCGATAATTTATTAGTTAACGGAATAAATGCACGTACTCCAATGACAGGATCTACCCAGCCAAAATCTTCGCTGTAACTTTCGGTACGCTTTCCGATATATGGATTATTCGCGGTCACTGTGACTTTATTGTCGATGTGCCATAAGCGCACACCGGTGAGTGCATCCAGGGTGATATTTGATTTGTCGACTAACCGATACCCTGCCATTAGCGTCGCCATCGACTGCCTGCTATCAATTTTTGCTCCGACATGACTGCCGGGTGGGATTGTCACTCCTAAACCAGGGATCTGATAAGAAGATAACGGGCCGCTTGCGTGAGAGTTGGTGGTGTCGATATAGAGAATATCACCGGAGAAAACGACCCGGTCATGGCGAGCCCAGATATTTAAAAACCCTCCCGCGTTAAAATCACTCATGATATCGGAAAAAGATTTATCCACATTCATTGTTGTTCCGCGTTGATACGGTGACATTCTTCCATGAAGCCCGGCAGCCCAAATAAAAGGGGTCACCTGTAAAGCCCATGCAGATTTATCAACATTACTCAGCGGTGGAGTACCAGCATCTGCCGGGCTTTGAGCGATAGCATAAGAGATGTTTATCCCGCAGAGGGTTAACACGGTGAGTGATTTCAGGGTTTTCAATCACTGGCTCCTTATTAAGAAATACTTATTAAATAAATGCGGTCATTGGTGAAATAAGCAGAAATAAGTACATTTTTAATAATATTATCTAATGTTTTATGAAGTCCATCTCAATTGACTGACTGGCGGAGAAATCTTCATTTTATAGTCCGTGCTGGTTAATACATTTCTGTGAGAACCCGGAAAACCAGGGGGGAAGGGGATAAGTACATTCCAGTAGCTTTGCTAAATTCGGCAGGGTTCAACCGTGAATTGTATTATTTCCCGCAGAGGTGTAGTGAATTGCGGCTGTTGACCAGACTGGCCCGCGGCAATACGGGTATTCCGGGGAGAAGAAGAAGTTTGTGGGAAGGGGATAAACGCTAATCCTTTCCGACAAACCACAGACCCGGTGAGAATGTGGTTTGCAGGTTGTTCTCAGCCAGACGATGTCCCGACAGGGGAAGGCATGACAATGACTGAAGGTCCGTCGGTTACTTATTGTTGTGCTGATACCAGGCCTTAAAATATTTCATAAAGCTGTAGAGTGTGGCGTAAACGCCGGTGGCAAAGCCCACTTTCCCCAGACGCCAACTGCCGTTAAGCAGATACCACTTAAAAAAGGCACCAATGGCACTGAAGGTACCACGAACCAGTGACGGGCGAATGCGCTGATTTTTGACCAGCCGGGTGGTATAGCTGTTCATCTTACTGAACATTTCGTGCAAAGAATAAAAGGTGTCGTGGCGGACATGGCCCGGGATGACCGAACTCTGTTTTTCACCGACAACTTCATCATCGACTGGCCGGTCATTAAAACCAGCGACGGTGCGGTTAAACAGCCGTACAGGGTAGTCAGGCGAGGAAACCGGGTAAATGGTTTTTACCTCTTTACCCAGTACATACCAGTAGCGGGAAATGCGCCATGCCTGATCGATAGCCGGCTGATCTGCTGCAGACTTTAGCTGCTTAATAAAATCCAGCGTCTGAGTATCAAGAATTTCATCGCTATCCAGACAAAATACCCAGTCATTCTCAGCCAGCGCAATGGCTTTATTCATTTGTCTGCCATGCATTTCATACGGACTGTAATGGGCTTCAATCCCATGATTACGGCAGATTTCTAATGTCTGATCACTGCTGCCGGAATCCAGCACAATGACCTGGTCTGCGATGGTAAGTACCGGGGGAAGAACGTCGTTCAGGGTGCGTGCAGAGTTGAAGGTTAACACGCAGACAGTTATTTTTATCATTGCCTGGCTCATCAGGTTTAATATTTACGGGCGCAATTATAGCTGAATCATAACACTTTTCTGGTCTTTAGGTGTGACCATGCCCGCAGCTAACCGTGAGTGTTAATGGTTTCATCTGTTTAATGTTTGACAGGTTGTTCTTTATTCATCACTAACTTCGTTATAAATATTCATTTTAAAACAGCTACTGGTGGGCGTATGGTAATCAGCATTGCCTGTTAACCCGCAGTAAGGATTATTTATGACTGATTATGCTGTATCTATCAACCCTGCCACCGGTGAAGAACTGGCCCGCTATCCGTTTCAGAACAGTGACGCTATCGAAAGCAGCCTGCAACGTAGTGCCAGCGCATTTTCAGACTGGCGTGTGACTCCGATGGAGACTCGTGTCAAAGTGCTGCGGACGTTGGCTGCACGACTGCGGGAACGTTGTGATGAACTGGCACAGATGATGACACTGGAGATGGGGAAACCTATTGTTCAGGCGCGTGCCGAAGTCAATAAATGTGCCCAGGTTTGCGAATGGTATGCCGATAACGGCCCTGCGGTATTGGCGGCTCAGCCAACTCAGGTCGAAAATCAGCAGGCCTGGCAGGAGTTTCGTCCTCTCGGCGCCATTCTGGCTGTTATGCCGTGGAACTTTCCTTACTGGCAGGTTTTGCGCGGTGCTGCCGGAATGTTGTTGGCCGGAAATACCTATATTCTGAAACATGCGCCGAACGTGATGGGATGTGCGACTCTGTTACAGGAAGTCATGAATTCTGTGGGTTTCCCTGAAGGTACCTTTGAACTACTGAATGTGGATAATGCCGGGGTTTCTCAGCTGATTAAAGATCCACGAGTCGCTGCCGTTGCAGTTACCGGTAGCGTCAGAGCAGGGGCAGCTATTGCCACTCAGGCCGGGGCTGCGCTGAAGAAGACAGTACTGGAACTTGGGGGTTCTGATCCGTTTATCGTACTGGCAGATGCTGATCTGGATGAGGCGGTGAAAGCCGCGGTAGCGGGGCGTTATCAGAATACCGGACAGGTCTGCATGGCGGCAAAACGTTTTATCGTTGAAGCGCCGGTAGCAGCGGAATTTGAATCCCGTTTCAGTGCGGCAGTTCAGGCACTGAAGAGTGGTGATCCCCTCGATGAAGCGACTTATCTGGGACCGATGGCCCGTTACGATCTGCGTGACGAGTTACATCAGCAGGTCCGGGATACGTTGAGTCAGGGCGCCAGACTGGTGTGTGGCGGCGAGAAAATTGCCGGGGTTGGTAACTACTATGCACCGACAATACTGGCTGACGTCAGCGAAGAGATGACCGCATTTCGCGAAGAAATCTTTGGTCCGGTCGCCGCCCTGACAGTTGCCCGCGATGCAGCACATGCGCTGGCACTGGCAAATAATAGCGAATTTGGCCTGAGTGCAACCGTGTGGACAGCGGATGAAGCACTGGCAGACCATTTTGCCGACAGCCTGGAAACCGGAGCAGTCTTTATTAACGGTTATGGCGCCTCTGATCCTCGTGTGACCATTGGCGGGGTGAAGAAAAGTGGCTACGGGCGTGAGCTGAATCATTTTGGCCTGCATGAGTTCTGTAATATTCAGACCGTATGGCGTAACCGTCGCTAACGCACCAGAGTGGTCCTGCCGTCAGGCCGGACCACTCTGCTCTTCGCCCGGAATTGCCGGTCGTTGCCGGCAGAGCCCGGCGTTGATCAGACACTGACGCAGCAGATGGAAAGCAGTAAAAATCTGCTGTTCATTGACGCAGGCGTAACCCAACAATAATCCGCGCTTTTTCTGACGCTGCATATAGTATTGTGACAGCGGCCGGACACTCACTCCTTTACGCAGGGCTTCCCGTGCGATAGCCACATCATCACTTTTATCCGGCAAAGTCATGACCAGGTGTAACCCGGCATCGTGGTTATACCGCGGCATAAAAGCCTCCCCGAGATAGCGCTGAATCAGACTCAGTAAAAATTTTCTCCGCTGATTATACAGTAGCCGCATGCGACGGATATGGGCTGCGTAATGCCCCTGACTGATAAATTCGGAAATGGCCCGCTGGATAATCAGGTGTCCGCCCCGGTAAAGTTCGGCTGCTGCGGTACGAAGCTCGGTCTTTAGATTTTTTGGCACCACCAGATAACCAATACGTAAGGCCGGATAAAGCGTTTTACTGAAGGTACCCATGTAAATCACCGGGGCGTCTTCCTCCAGACCCTGCAATGATGGCCAGGGGCTGCCGGAGAAACGAAATTCACTGTCATAGTCATCTTCAACTATCCAAAAACGATGCCGGCGAGCCATATCCAGTAGCTGTTTACGGCGGCTCAGGCTGAGGTGAACCCCTAACGGATACTGGTGAGATGGAGTCACGAACACCATTTTGGGTGCTGGTCTGCGGGCAGTGATTTCCGGCAACATTCCCTCTTCATCGACCGGTACTGCATGTACATCCAGGCTGTTAATTCTTAATAAATTTCGGGTTCCCCAGTAGCCAGGCTCTTCAATCCATACCGTATCGTTCTGATCGCACAATACCCGCGACACCAAATCGACCGCCTGGTGAATCCCTTCGGTAATGATTATCTGATCTGCTTCAGCCCGAATTGAACGGGCAACTCTCAGGTAATCTGCCAGCGCCTGGCGCAGATAAGCGCAACCACCGTCATTACTGTAGATCAGCTGATTGATATCAGGCTGCTGACTGAGTCTTGCCTGGATTTTGCTCAGTGTTTTATGTGGAAATGCAGTGACATCCGGGGCTCCCGGTACAAAAGCTCCCCACTGGAAAGGAGACGCGGTCGCATGCCCCAGTAGCGCGGCACCCCGGGCAGACAGTATAGGGGGCAATTGCTGCTCAGGAATTTCTGCTGTCTGCTGGCTGGCACTGTTAAGACAAAACTCGGGCAATGTTTTGGCGACCCGTGTCCCGCTGCCGGTTCGTGATGTGACATAGCCTTCAGCCAGTAAACTGTCGTAGGCGTTAAGCACGGTATTACGTGAAATTCCCAGCTCTTTCGCCAGATCACGGGTAGCGGGCAGCCGGGTTTCCGGCGGAAAAACGCCGTCAATAATCGCCTGCTGTAACACCCGCAGTAAACGCTGGTGCAGCCTGCCATGCTGTTCGAATTGCAGACGTTCCAGCAGGTGATCGGCATAGAGTGTTCGCAATTGGCACCTTCTTTTTACGCTCAAATGGCTCTGGAAAGTACACCAAATGGCGGGATAAATAAAAGCAGTTTTATAACAAAAGATACAGCAATCTTACGAGGCAGATATAACATGAGTGACTCTAAAAACGCATTAAACCAACGTAAACAAAACGCTCTGCCACGCGGTAATGCGGTGATGTGTGACTGGTTTGTCAGCAGCGCCGAAAATGCCACCCTCCGGGATACAGAAGGTCGTGAGGTGATTGATTTTGCAGGTGGTATTGCGGTACTAAATACCGGCCATCGTCACCCGAAAGTCGTGGCTGCAGTGGCTGAACAGTTGCAGAAATTTACCCACACCGCCTTTCAGATTGTACCTTACGAGAGTTATATCTCTCTGGCCGAGCGTATTAATCAGCGTGTTCCGGTGGAAGGCCCGGCAAAAACCGCATTTTTCTCTACCGGCGCTGAAGCGGTCGAAAACGCTGTGAAAATTGCCCGCGCCTATACCGGCCGTCACGGAGTAATCACTTTTGGTGGCTCCTTCCACGGACGCACCATGATGACCATGGCAATGACCGGCAAAGTGGCTCCTTACAAACAAGACTTTGGCCCGATGGTTCCTTCCGTTTTCCATGCCCGTTTCCCGGTGGAAAACGAGGTCACTGTCGGACAGGCACTTAGCAGCCTGGAAGACATTTTCCACTACGACATTGCGCCACACAACGTTGCTGCGATTGTGCTGGAGCCGGTGCAGGGTGAAGGTGGATTCCGTGTGGCACCTGACGAGTTTATGGCTGGGCTGCGTAAACTGGCTGACCAGCACGGTATTCTGTTAATTGCTGATGAAGTTCAGACCGGGTTTGCCCGTACCGGAACCTTGTTTGCGATGGAAAACTTCAGCGTGAAGCCAGATATCATCACTATGGCGAAAAGCCTGGCTGGCGGTTTCCCACTGTCTGCTGTTTCCGGACGCGCAGAAGTTATGGATGCTCCGAATCCCGGCGGCCTGGGCGGTACCTATGCCGGTAACCCGCTGTCGATTGCGGCGGCGCACGCAGTACTGGATGTGATTGACGAAGAACAGCTTTGCCAGCGTTCACAGCAACTGGGCAGTGAGCTGGTTAGCTGCCTGCGGGAACTGCAGCCACGCTGTCCGGCCATCAAAGAGGTTCGCGGACTGGGTTCAATGGTTGCAGCCGAGTTTCATGACACCCAGGTAGCCCGCCAGGTACAGGCTGCTGCAATGGAACAAGGACTGCTGTTGCTGACCTGTGGTCAGAAAGGCAATGTCATTCGCTTCCTTTATCCGCTGACCATTCCTACCGATCAATTCCGACAGGCACTGGGTATTCTGACCAATGCATTACAGCAATATGCTGTCTGATTTTTAACTATTCGCAGTACAGGGTGTTCTCCCGGGGACCGTTCCTCCCCGGGAAATTTATTACCTCTATTCCCGACCAACCACGGCGTATCCAGTGTTACGGGGTATTCCGTCTAAAAATATTATGATGAGGGAAATCATGAGCATTACTTCTCCAAACACAGACACACTTTCTCCGGGACTTAAATCCCGGCATATCCGTATGCTTTCAATTGCCGGCGTCATTGGCGCAGGCTTATTTGTGGGTTCGGGCCATGCGATTGCAGAGGCCGGACCGGCAGTGTTGATTGCCTATCTGATTGCCGGCGGTCTGGTAGTATTAATTATGCGTATGCTGGCCGAAATGGCCGTCAGCTCACCGGATTCCGGGTCATTCTCGACCTACGCACATCGGGCGTTAGGCCGCTGGGCCGGGTTTACCATTGGCTGGCTGTACTGGTGGTTTTGGGTACTGGTGATTCCGCTGGAAGCCAATGCTGCAGCGACCATTCTTAATAGCTGGTTTCCGCAAGTCGCTATCTGGCAGTTTACCCTGGCCATCACACTGATCCTGACAGTCAGTAACCTGTTCAGTGTGAAACACTATGGCGAATTTGAATTCTGGCTGGCGCTGGTTAAAGTGGCCGCCATCGTGGTTTTCCTGGTGCTGGGATGTGTCGCTATCTTTGGTCTGATGCCGGGCAGCCAGGTCAGTGGTATGAGCCATCTGTATGACAGCGGTGGATTTATGCCACATGGCTTTGGAGCAGTACTGGCAGCGATACTGACCACGATGTTCTCTTTTATGGGGACCGAGATTGTCACTATTGCGGCAGCAGAATCTAAAAATCCAGGCAGCGAAATCTCTAAAGCGACCAATTCGGTAATCTGGCGTATCTCTTTATTCTATTTGCTGTCGATTCTGTTTATTGTTTCGCTGGTACCCTGGAACACCCCTTCACTCGCCAGCAAAGGGTCTTACCAGACGGTGCTGGAGATGATGAACATCCCGCATGCCAAACTGATTGTTGATATTGTGGTGCTGACGGCGGTGTGCAGCTGTCTGAACTCTGCTCTTTATACTTCGTCGCGGATGCTCTATTCGCTGGCAACCCGTCAGGACGCTCCGGCGGCGGCGGCAAAAACCAGCGCTGCAGGTACCCCGTGGGTGGCGGTTCTGTTCTCTACTGCTGCTGCTTTCCTGGCCGTGTTTGCCAACTATGTTGCCCCTGCGGAAGTATTTAACTTCCTGCTGGCCAGCTCCGGGGCCATTGCTCTGCTGGTGTATCTGGTGATTGCCTGTTCTCAGTTGGTGATGCGCAAGCGGATGGAATCTCAGGGGGAACTTCCGTCATATAAAATGTGGCTGTTTCCTGGTCTGACCTGGTGTGTCATTGTCGTGATTGTCGGGATACTGTGTTCTATGTTGTTTATGCCTGCTCACCGTATCGAGATTATAGCGACCGGAATACTGGCCGTGCTGGTGGTGCTGGCCGGTATGGTGTTGAGTTCTCGTCAGCGTAACAGCCAGCGATTGCCCGACGGACAACGCAGCGGCATATAGGTCTGACGAACAGATAAAATAGTGAACTGTCATACCGCAGACCTAAAAGCTGCGGTATTTTTATGTCGCTTCAGACCTATCGTTAAGATGATTCGCGGATTTTTTTATCGTTAACCTTAGTTTTCTGTAAAAGGATAAAGAATGCATTTTACTCAGGTAATCACCCGTCTCCCTGCTCTGAACTGTGCCCGTGGCGAAACCACGGCGACAGAAGGGCTTCCCGACAGCGCCAGAACACGTCAGCAATTCTTTCGTTATATCGAGGTTCTGCTGGAGCAGGGACTGCGCGTGACATTATTACCTGCTGAACCAGATTACCCTGATGCGCATTTTGTAGAAGACCCTGCGGTGATTATTCCGGAACTGGCGATAATGACTCATCCCGGGGCTATCAGTCGGCAGGGAGAAGAAGAGTTGCTGGCTGCCGAACTGGAGAAATACCGACCTTTGTACCGCATGAGCCACGACGGGCATCTGGATGGCGGGGATGTTTTGTTAGTGGGCAAACAATTCTTTATCGGCCTGACACAAAGGACCAACCAGATAGCTATTGATGAGTTTACCTCGGTGGTTACGCCACTGGGCTATCAGGTGAAGGCGGTAAAAACCGGCAGCGGATTGCATCTGAAAAGTGTGGTCAACTATATAGGTAACAATACTCTGTTGCTCACCGCAGCCTATGCAGAACTGCCTGCTTTTGCTGATTTTCAGCGTATCGTCATCCCCGATGAGGAAGCCTATGCAGGTAATACGCTACTGATTAACGGTACCCTTATCACTCCCGCCGGATATCCTGTCACACTAAAAAAACTGAGTGAACTTGGACTGCCGGTTGTCACCATTGATACCAGCGAATTTAAAAAAATGGATGGCAGTTTGTCCTGTTTGTCACTACGTTTCTGAACAGAAGGCGGGTCCGGGACTCGCCTGTTTTCTGCAGAAAACCCTCCCTGTATTACATCCTCGCGGCTCTGCCTCCTTATCCTGTCCCCCTGTCTGCGGTGATATTTTGTCTTGTCAGCAGAATGCAGGAACTGTAAAAAAATCTGATAAGTATTTAACTGGGCAGTCGCTATAAAAAAAATAATTTCTCTGTTGTTCCGCTCTGGCGATGATGGTAGTCAGGAAACTACTGGGAATGGCATCAGCGAATCGTCCGACAGGCAACGAAAACCCGATGACACCCGGTATCAAGCCAGATCAATTTTCTGCCGCTCCCCGTGGACTGCCGGTATGGCTCCGAAGGGATGAGCGATTATTCCGGTCATGACCGGAAACTGACTGATGACTCAAAGAGAGAGAACATGATGAGTAAGCCAACCCATACCCGTATTCGTATGTTTAATACCAAAGAAACTTACCCAAACCAGTCACTGAATAATGATCTTTGCCAGGCAGTGCGGGCCGGAAACACGGTCTATGTGCGTGGACAGGTTGGTACTGATTTTGACGGTAATCTGGTCGGGTTAGGCGATGCCCGCGCTCAGGCTGAGCAGGCGATGAAAAACGTGAAACAACTGCTGGAAGAAGCTGGCAGTGATTTATCACATATTGTGAAAACCACGACTTATCTTATCGACCCGCGTTACCGTGAACCAGTCTACCAGGAAGTCGGGAAATGGCTGAAAGGCGTGTTCCCGATCTCTACCGGACTGGTTGTTTCTGCACTGGGTCAGCCACAATGGCTGATGGAAATTGATGTTATTGCGGTGATCCCTGACGACCAGATGCCTGAATAAACTGAGGAGCGACTATGACATTCTCTATTGCTGCACGTTGCGCCGAGACCGGCCAGTTAGGCATTGCCATTAGTTCGTCGAGCATTGCGGTCGGCGCGCGCTGTCCGTGGCTTCAGGCGGGAGTCGGAGCGGTTTCCAGCCAGAACATTACTCTGCCGGCACTCGGGCCACAGATTCTTGACCAGCTCGAAAAAGGGAAACAGCCACAACAGGCGATAGATGACGTTCTCTCCAGTCAGGGCTACAGCCAGTACCGTCAGGTGACGGCAATTAACGCTGACGGTACAACTGCATTCTTCAGCGGCAGTAAAGCCCTCGGAACTTACCATGCGGTGGCTGGTAAAGATTGTGTGGTCGCCGGTAACATGCTGGCCGGAAAAGAAGTTATCGAAGCCATGGTAGAGGCCTTTGAGCAGAGCAGTGGCCAGTTGCCTGAACGACTGATTATTGCCATGCAGGCTGGTGTAGCCGCGGGAGGCGAAGCGGGCCCGGTGCATTCCGCAGCAGTAAAAGTCGTCGGCGACCTGGTATGGCCGATTGTTGATTTGCGTGTCGACTGGGCGGAAGAGGACCCGATTGGCGAACTGGCCAGTTTGTGGCAAAGCTACCAGCCACAGATGGATGACTATATCACCCGTGCTATCGATCCTACCCGTGCACCGAGTTATGGAGTCCCCGGAGATGAGTGATGCCACCCGTGACTGGCTGGCGCGCTTGTTATCCTTTGATACTACCAGCCGTGAATCAAATCTGCGTTTAATTGAGGCTATTGCCGGTTATCTGACTGAGCTGGGAATTGAACATCAGCTGATTTATAACGATGACCGTAGTAAAGCCAATCTGCATGCGAGACTGGGTCCGGCTGAAGATGGCGGGGTCATGCTTTCCGGGCATACCGATGTAGTGCCGGTTGACGGACAAAACTGGACCACAGAACCTTTTGCCCTCACGGAGCGTGATGGCCGCTATTACGGCCGTGGCAGTGCGGATATGAAAGGTTTTATTGCCTGCGTGCTGGCTGCGTTACCGGGCTTTCTGGCCCGGCCGTTACGCTTACCACTGCACCTGGCTTTTTCCTATGACGAGGAAGTGGGCTGCCTTGGTGTCCGGAGTCTGATTGAGATGCTTAACAGCAGCCCGCAGAAACCAGGTTTATGCATTGTCGGCGAACCTACCGAAATGCAGCCGGTGTTTGGTCATAAAGGAAAAATTGCCATGCGCTGTCATGTGCAGGGCCATGCCTGTCATTCTGCGTATGCTCCTGAGGGCGTCAATGCTATTGAATATGCCTCGAAAATCATTCACCGGATGGGCGAGGTTGCAGAGCAACTGACTCTGGAGCAGGATACGCGTTTTTCTCCGGCGTTTAGTACGCTTCAGACTGGGGTGATTCGTGGTGGTAATGCGTTAAATATCGTTCCGCGTGAGTGCCAGTTTGATTTTGAACTGCGTCATCTGCCTGACCAGCCAGCTGAGCAAACTATCCGTAGCATTACGGATTTTGCCCAGCAGCAACTGTTGCCGAAGATGCGAGCGGTATCAGACCAGTGTGATATCACCTTTACTCCGCTCAGTCAGTATCCCGGATTATGCACCGATCCTCAGTCGGATATAGCCCGCTGGGTCAGTGAATGGTGCGGGCACAGTACATTAACTACCGTTCCTTACGGAACCGAAGGCGGATTGTTTGATGAAGCGGGGATCGCCACGATGGTGTGCGGACCCGGATGTATGGACCAGGGGCACAAAGCTGACGAGTTCGTGGCCATAGAACAACTGGCACAATGCAGCGCGATGCTGGATAAATTGTGCCAGTGGATGCGTAGTGACAGTTAAACCACGCTAACGCTGGCTCAGGACTCCTGAGCCAGCATCTCTTTGCAGAAATCAACAAACAGCCGTGCAGGCTTAGTCAACTGAGTTCGGGTCAGCCAGGCGGCGGATAACCCGGAGCCTTCCACATCTTCGCGAATCTGTAGCGTGACCAATGGCTTGCCATCGTAGCTAAAGGTACTGTGCGGTTTGGTCACCAGCAAAGCAAAACCAAATCCCTGACCGACCATTCCCCGTACCATTTCAATCGACGGTGAGCTGAACACAATATTGGGAGTGAGGTCCGCCTGAGTGAACAGATCGACAAAATAGTTACGGCTCGGTTGTACATCCAGCAGAATCATTGGTTCTGAGACCAGATCTTTTAGCGAGACTGACTGTTGTTGTGAGAAACGGTGATCCGCCGGTAACAACACATAAGGCCTGGAAGGGGGCATCAGTGGTTCGGTGGTAATACTTTTATCCAGCTCATGCTTATACAGCAGTGCCAGATCGAAGCTGCCAGCGGTTAATCCCTGAACCAGTTCATGCTGTTCACCGTCACGCAAAATAAATTCGACACCCGGATAACGCTCTTTAAATCCGGCAATCAGCTTTGGCAGGATTAACGGCGCCACCGTTTCAAAGCAGCCAATATCAATTTGCCCGGCCACCACATCATTATCGGCCAGTGCATTCTGCTCAAACTCGTGGGCCATGCGCAGCAGTTTCTGCGCTTTACGGTAAAAACGTGCCCCGGAAGGTGTCAGAGAAACTCCCTGAGCATGGTGACGGATAAACAGCTGTACACCAAAGCTGTCCTCCAGCCCTTTTATTGCCGTCGATATCGATGGCTGGGCGATATAAAGCTTTCGCGACGCTTCCGCCACACTGCCGCACTCAACTGTGGTAATGAAATACTTAAGTTGTCGCAGAGTATAGTTTGCCATACGTCCTCTTTTATCATCGCAATTTCCTATGATAAAGCAATTAACATGCCACCAAATCATTACATATTGTGTGGTTATTGTTTTCCTAAGGATAACTGAAAAATAACACTGGCAGTTGCAGGGCTATTATGGTTAAAAAATACTCAGTTAGTTTTTTTAGTGTCATGCTCAATATATTTAATAATTTTCATATATCCCAAAAGCCATGAGGATGAATATCAAGGAGACCGTCTCCATTCATCAGTGTCAGCCACGGTAAATCCTGTCCGGCATTCTGCCCTTGTAGTCACGTATGTAGTCAAAATGTATACGGACTGATACTGGCGTCAAAGAAGATTAAAAGGTGTATATATGACGTTTGACTGGAACTATTTATTCAGCCTGTTCAAAGACAAAGATTTTTGGTGGGCCACATGGACCGTTATCAGACTTAGTCTGATGACCTGGGTGATCAGTATGGTGCTGGGCTTTGCGCTGGCATTGGCAAAACAGTCCTCTAAACCGGTTCTGCGCTTTCTGGCCAACCTGTATATCTGGTTTTTCCGCAGCCTACCGCTGTTGGTATTGCTGATATTTGTCTACAACATGCCACAGGCGGTTCCTTCAACCTCAGTGGTGCTGAGTAATCCGTTCTATGCCGGGCTTATTGCTCTGGTGCTGAGTGAAACCGCCTACATGGCAGAAATTCACCGTAGCGGCCTGTTATCGATTAACAAAGGCCAGTATGAAGCGGGCAGGGCGTTGGGGCTGGCTTACGGTGGAATTCAGTGGAAAATCATTATTCCACAGGCTGTCAGAGTCGCTCTGCCAGGTCTGGCGAATGAATATATTTCGATTGTAAAACTGACATCGCTGGTGTCGGTGGTTTCTCTGACCGAAATCCTGCTGGTTGGACAGCGTCTTTATTCAGAAAACTTCCTGGTCATGGAAACCATGACGGCGGTGGCGTTCTACTACATCCTGGTAGTGACTGTGTTCGATTTCCTGCTGAAACAGCTGGAAAAATACCTGGATGTCACGCGTAAAAAAGGACAGACCGTTCCACGGGAATGGCTGGACCTGGCGGAAAAACCAGTTTCAGTTATGGCGCCGCCGGTGAGTACCCAGGGAGTTCCTGCTCTGGATGCGCGTCGCCTGCACAAAGCCTATAACAATGTGGAAGTGTTGGGAGCTGTCGATCTGCAGGTCAAACCAGGCGAAGTTGTATCGGTGATTGGACCTTCCGGTTCCGGTAAAACTACTCTGATTCGTCTGCTGAATGGTCTGGAGCAGATTGATCACGGTGAAATTGAAATGAACGGCCAGCCGTTTATTCAACTGAAACAGCAGGGTGCAAGTCCGCCGGTGTTCAGTGAGAATAATGCGCTACGCCTGAATATTGGTATGGTGTTCCAGAGCTTCAACCTGTTCCCGCACCGTACAGTGATGGAAAACCTGTTGCTTGCACCAAAATATCACAAAGCAGGCGACACTTCGTCGCTGGTGCACCAGGCTTGTGCACTGTTGCACAAAGTTGGGATGCTGGAACATGCCTGTAAATACCCGCATCAGTTATCCGGCGGTCAACAGCAGCGTGTGGCAATTGCCAGAGCGTTGATGATGCGCCCACAAATTATGTTGTTTGATGAACCCACTTCCGCGCTGGATCCTGAAAAAGTGAATGAAGTGCTGGGTGTTATCGAAAGTCTGGCACAGGAGGGCATTACCATGGTGATTGTGACCCATGAAATGAACTTTGCATTTGGTGTTTCAGACCGGATTGTATTTATGGAGAAAGGTCGGGTGGTCGTTGATGAGGCACCGGCTTTACTACGAAGTGGCAGCAATGCAAGGGTCACCGATTTTCTTAAAGACGTCACACTGGCGGGTTAATCAGAGGTTGATATGCGTAATAAAATGACAGCAGTTAAACTGGCAGTACTTTCTCTGGGTATGGTTGCGGCAGGAGCACATGCTGACTTCCTGCAGGCGGGAAAAATTGTAGCCGGTTCAGATGTGACATTTGCTCCTTATGAATATATGAAGAATGATAAGCCGGCAGGCTTTGACATTGAGATGCTGACCGGAGTGGCGAAAGCGATGGGTCGTCAACTGGTCACTCTGGATACCCGTTTCCCGAACCTGATCCCGGGGCTGAAAGGTAAAAAGTTTGATGTGACCAACTCAGCCATGTACATCACTCCGGAACGTCTGAAGGTGGTGGATATGATCCCTTACCTGAAAACCGGACAGAGCATTGTGGTATTGGCGGGTAGCCAGTTTAAGCCAAAATCTGCGGAAGACTTATGTGGTCACAAAGTTTCTGTAATGGCCGGGACATCTTTCCTGCAGAATCTGCATAAATTCTCGACCGATTATTGCGTTAAAAATAACCTGAAACCGATGGCTATCAGTGAATTCTCTACTGACCCACAGGCAACTCAGGCGCTGCTGTCACACGCGGCTGACGCACAGATTACCGATGTGGCTGTCGCACTGTCTGCGGTCGATAAGCTGAAAGGTCGTCTGATTATCAGCTCTGACAAACTGTTATATCCACAGCTGTTGGGCATGGGTGTCCGTAAAGATGATCCGCAGGTGAAACAGGCGATCACTGAGGGATTACAGAAGTTCACTCAGACAGCGGAATACCGTCAGTTACTGGCAAAATATAAATTTTCTGCCCCTACCGCGGAAGATATCAAAACGCTGATGCCGACAGCTGAATAAGCTGTTTTGCTATCATCCCTGCCGGCAGCCGTGAGCTGCCGGCATCCCTGGACACGCGGAGAATGAGATGTCGTTAAGCCACGAACAACAGTTACGTATTGATTTGGCAGCAGTATTTCGCATCTGTGCACAGCTGAATATGCATGAAGCTGTTGCTAACCATTTCAGTGCGGCAGTTTCAGAAGACGGTAAAAAATTTCTGATCAACCCGAAATGGGTACATTTCTCACGGATTAAACCGGGGGATCTGCTGCTGCTGGATGCAGATAATCCTGAAGATGGTAAACGCAGTGATGTTGACCCGACAGCCTGGGCCATTCACGGACAGATTCATCAGCGACTCCCGCATGTGAAAGTCGTTCTGCATCTGCATCCGGTCTACACCACCGCCATTTCCTGTCTGGAAGAACCGGTGATCCCGCCAATCGACCAGAATACCGCCAGATATTTCCGCCGGGTCGCGGTTGATACCATGTATGGTGGTATGGCGGATACGGAAGCGGAAGGTGAACGCCTGACCAGCCTGTTGCAGGGCCACAGTCGTTTGCTGATGGGTAACCACGGAGTAATGGTAACGGCGGCGAATGTCGGCGAAGCGTTTGATGATATTTATACTCTGGAACGCGCCTGTCAGATCCTGATTACTGCACTGTCTACCGGTAAGCCGTTACGGGTACTGGCAGATGATGTTGCTGAAAAAACCGCTCAGGACTGGGAAAAGATTACCGATTTCTCCCGTGAACATTTTGAAGAAATGAAGCGGATGCTGATCAAAAACGATCCATCGTTTCTGGAGTAGTTGAATGACTGCAGCCTCAGAAGGCCGTGCGGCGAACAAGGCAGTATTTTTAGACTATGCGTCGCTGGATTTTGGCGATCTTGATCCGGCGTGTTTGTACAACGTACTACCTGAACTGGAACTGTATCCACATACCGCACCCGCGGAAATCGTTGAGCGGTTACAGGATGCAGAAATTGCCATTGTCAGCGATCTGCTGTTACCGGCGGAAATTTTTAGCCAGTTACCGCAGTTAAAGCTGGTGCTGTTGTCGGCGACCGGAACCAATGCAGTGGATTTACAGGCTGCCCGCCAACATGGGGTGACAGTGTGCAACTGCCAGGGGTACGGCACCCATTCGGTTGCTCAGCACACCCTGGCTCTGATCCTGTCACTGACCAATCATGTTGCCCGTTATGATGCACTGGTCAGACAGGGTGACTGGGCCGCATCGGACCGGTTTTGTCTGACAAATTACCCGCTGACAGAACTCAACGGTAAATTGTTGGGGATTGTGGGGCAGGGTGAACTGGGCAGTAAAGTGGCACAGCTGGCAGAAGCATTTGGTATGCAGGTCAGGTTTGCGCAGTTACCGGGGCGCGACAGCAGTCCGGATAAACTGCCACTGGATGAGCTGCTGGCGACAGCAGACGTGGTGGCATTACATTGTCCACTGACTCCGGAAACCAGCGGGCTGATTAATTCTTACCGGCTGAGTTTAATGAAGCCATCGGCCTTGCTGATCAACAGCGCCCGCGGAGCATTGATTGATGAACAGGCGCTGGCGGAGGCTTTACGTCGCGGTGAAATCGGCGGGGCTGCGGTGGATGTGCTGAGCCAGGAACCGCCGTCACCGGACAATCCATTACTGGCCGGGGGGATTCCAAATTTGTTGATTACTCCACATATCGCCTGGGGCAGTACCGAAGCTCGTCAGGGAGCACTTTTTCAGCTGGCTGAAAATGTCAGTGCCTGGCAGTCAGGTGCTGCGCTGCGGGTAGTCAGTTAGTGCGGTAGTTTTATCTGTAAAACGGGGTTCTGTCATGACAGAGCCCTTTTTTGTGGTTTTTTATCTCCGCCAGTGCTGCTTATTCTTAAATGGAATTAGAATAGCTGTTTTTGGAATTTGCGATTAGTTTGTGATTAAAAGACAATGATCTTGATCACAGCCTTGTGAGTTTTTATCATCCGCACACGGTTTATAACTCGTATTTATAACGCGGGGCCAACAGCCCGGCGTTTTTTCTTTATTCCCGTTCGGGAAATACTTTGCAGACCAACCAGGAGAATGATTCCGGTGAACAGATTTTTAAAAGGAATAGCTGTCGTCGTGTCAGCACTCAGTGCGACCAGTGCTCTGGCAGCCGATCTCTCAGTACCGACTCACAGTTCAATCCAGGTCAAAGAAGATCCTGCACTGAATAAGCTATTACCTGCCGATATTGCCAAACGTGGTTACATTGTGGCGGCAACCAACCCAAACACACCACCGACCACGTTTTTTGAAACTGACAATAAAACTCTGGCAGGGCGCGAAATCGATGTGATGAATGCCGTAGGTCAGCGTCTGGGTGTTCAGGTGCAGTGGCGTAACAGTGGTGGTTTTGACAATATCATTCCTGGTCTGAAAACCGGCCGCTATGATGTGGCGTTATCCAATATTAATGCCACTCAAACCCGTCTGAAACTGATTGATTTTGTCAGCTACTACGATGCCAGCAAACTAGGGGTTATTTCGCTGAAATCTTCTGATATTAAGCCGTTTACCTCATTTGATGCGTTGTGTGGCAATCAGGTCGGCGCCGGTTCAGGCACCACTCAGGTGACCCGTCTGGAAGATGCCAGCAAACAGTGCCAGACCGAAGGTAAAAAACCTATTCAGGTCGCGGTATTCCCGGACCGTCCGGCAGGTGTTCAGGCCGTGGTCAGCGGACGGGTACCGATGTTCCTGGGACCGTATGAAGGTCTGATCTGGCAGGTGAAACAGATTAAGCCTGCCACCGTCAGTGGTGTGTTAACGGTGAATGATGCCCCGGTGTCAGTGGCTTTCCCGAAAGACTCTCCGTTGGAACCTGCGGTTCAGGCGGCACTAAACTCCCTGATTAAAGATGGCTCATACCAGAAAATTCTCGACCACTGGGGTATTGGTTTTGGTGCAGTAAAACAGTCACTTCGTAATGAAGAGATCTTTAAATGAAATCAGTAACTGAACCGGCAGAAGAACTAAAAATTGTCGGTAAACGTTATTATGGTCGTTGGATTAGCGCACTGATCGTCCTGTTATGTGTGGCGGGAATGATCGATTCAATGGTCAATAACCCGAACTTTGCATGGCAGGTGATAGCCGATAACTTTACCGAAGCGTCGATACTGCAGGGGGTATTAATGACCCTGCACCTGACCGTGATCTCGGTAGTGCTTGGTTTCTTTTTCGGTACCTTGTTAGCGTTAATGCGTCTGTCGTCGAATCCGGTGCTTTCCACCGTGAGCTGGGCCTATACCTGGTTCTTCCGTGGTGTACCGATGCTGGTTCAGCTATTCCTGTGGTACAACGTTGCTGCGTTGTACCCGACCCTGTCCGTTTCTTTGCCGGGACTGGGTGAGCTGTGGAGTGTGAAGTCAAATACGCTGATAAGCCCGTTCACGGCGGCAGTGATTGCCCTGGTGATGCATCAGTCGGCCTATGCCGCCGAGATTGTACGTGCCGGTATTCAGAGTGTCAGTAACGGACAGATTGAAGCCGCCCGCGCGTTGGGATACCGCCCGGCACAGATTTTTCGCTACACCATTTTACCGCAGGCGATGCGAGCCATCCTGCCTCCGGCGGGTAATGAAGTGATTGGTCAGCTAAAAACCACGGCGATAGTTTCGGTAATATCCCTACAGGATGTACTTTACTCGGCCCAGATCATCTATCAACGCACTTACGAGGTGATTCCTCTGCTGTTGGTAGCAACGCTCTGGTATCTGCTGATGACGTCAGTGCTTTCTGTGGGGCAGTATTATATTGAACGCTATTTTTCCCGCGGGGTGACACGCCGTGAACCTTCGGGGATCGCTAAACTGCTGAGCCGTGTGGCCCGCAAGGAGGTATCCCGTGGCTGAGGCTATTTACTTACGTAAAGTGACCAAGCGATTTTCCGGTAACACCATTCTTAAACAGGTTGATCTGGATATTCCTGCCGGTTCAGTGACGGTGATTCTGGGGCCTTCGGGGTCCGGAAAATCGACTCTGTTACGTTGCATCAACCATCTTGAAAAACTGGATGGCGGTACGATCCGTGTCGGTGAAGAGCTGGTGGGATATCACCAGAAAGGTCATACCCTGCATGAACGCAGCAACCGTGATATCGCGCGTCAGCGTCGCGATATCGGGATGGTGTTTCAGCAGTTCAACCTGTTCCCTCACCGTACTGTGCTGCAGAACATCATTGATGCACCGATGCGGGTTAAAAAACAGGGGCGTCAGCAGAGTATCGATCAGGCGCTGGAACTGCTGAAACATGTAGGGCTGGATGGCCGTGAAAATGAATGGCCACAAAACCTTTCCGGTGGGCAACAACAGCGAGTGGCGATTGCCAGAGCGCTGGCGATGAACCCCGGAGTGATGTTGTTTGATGAACCGACCTCCGCACTTGATCCTGAGCTGGTGGGTGAAGTATTGCAGGTGATTAAGCAACTGGCACATTCCGGAATCACTATGGTGATTGTGACCCACGAAATCGGCTTTGCTAAAGAAGTGGCTGATAACATCGTGTTTATGGAGTCAGGCAGCATTGTTGCCGCTGGCCCCACGCAGCAGGTACTTGATGATCCGCAAAACGGACGGGTACGTGAATTTATCGCAACGGTGCTTTAGGGCACCGTTTTTTTTACTGGCAGAATCATGAGTTCATCTAAGAAAATGCATAGCGCCCATTGGGGGGCTTTTCGTGCCGAGATGCAGGACGGAGAAGTCCGCGTGACTCCGTTTCCGGGCGATCCGGACCCCAGTCCGTTACTGGATAACTTTACCAACGCACTGAATCATCCGGCTCGTGTCACTCAGCCAATGGTTCGCCGTGGCTGGCTGGAACAGGGGCCTGGCCCGGACTCTCGACGTGGTAGCGATGAATACCTGCCACTCAGTTGGCCGGAAGCTATCGAACTGGTAAGTAACGAACTTAAACGGGTGGGTTCGGCTTACGGCCCTGAAGGGATCTTTGGCGGGTCCTACGGCTGGTCGAGTGCCGGGCGTTTTCATCATGCCCAGAGTCAGGTACACCGGTTTCTGAACACTGCGCTTGGCGGCTATGTGCGATCGGTTAACAGCTACAGTTCCGGTTCTGCAGCCGTGTTGTTACCGCATATTGTGGGCTCAATGGATGAGATTGCCCGTAAGGGCGTAAGCTGGCAGGAAATTGCCACAGACACCGATATTGTTATGGCGTTTGGCGGCCTGGCTCTAAAAAATTCGCAGGTAGCCAGTGGTGGAATCAGTGAGCATACCGAGCGTGGCTTTATGCAACAGGCTGCAGCACGGGGAGCCCGGTTTATTTCAGTCAGCCCGCTGGCCAGTGATCTGCCTGCTGAGGCCGATGGTGAGTGGCTGGCCATTATTCCTGGAACAGATGCGGCACTGATTATCGGCATTCTCTCTGTTCTGACGGAACAACAACTGACTGATGAAGCCTTTCTGGCAGAGTATTGTGTTGGCTGGCCAGCTATGGTGGCTTATCTTCGTGGTGAAGAGGATGGGGTGGTGCGGGATGCTCACTGGGCAGCGGATATTTGTGGTATCAGCGCTGCTGAGATCACCGCACTGGCGCAGCGTTTACACGGGAAGAGGGTACTGATTACCGTAGCACATGCCCTACAGCGCTCTCAGCACGGAGAACAGCCGGTATGGCTGGGACTGGTACTGGCAGCGGCTCTTGGTCAGCCTGGCTTACCCGGGGGTGGTTTTACCTACGCGCTGGGTGCGTTGGGACATTACGGTAAACTGTTTAATCTGGTGAGTTTCCCTTCGCTGCCACAGGGGCGTAACGGAATTGACCGTTTTATCCCGGTCGCAAAAATTTCCGATATGCTGTTACATCCCGGCGAGCCCTTCCACTATAACGGCCGTCGACTGACCTATCCGGACATTCGGCTGGTGTACTGGGCGGGAGGAAATCCTTTCCATCATCACCAGGATCTCGCCAGGTTGCGTCGGGCATTTTGCCAGCCTGATACTCTGATAGTGCATGAAACCGCCTGGACCGCGACTGCCCGTCATGCTGATATTGTGTTGCCGGCGACCATGACGCTGGAACGTGAAGATATTGGCGGTGCCCCGACTGACCGGCATCTGTTTGCCATGCATCCGGTGGCTAAACCGGTAGGTCTGGCCCGTGATGATTTCGAGATTTTTGTGGAGCTGGCGCGTGCGCTAGGCCGTGAGCAGGAGTTTACCGAAGGGCGGAGTTCTCAGCAGTGGCTGGAAATGATGTATGGTCAGTTGCGGGAAAAACTGGCGGCACTGCAGTTTACGTTACCGGATTATCAGACGTTTCAACAACTGGGTATGATTGAATTACCTCAGCACACCGAAAGCGGACTGATGATGAAAGCGTTTCGTCGTGATCCGCAAGGGGCACCGCTGACCACGCCCAGCGGGAAGATAGAGATCTATTCCGCGACGATTGCTGGTTTTGGTTATGCCGACTGCCCCGGACATCCGGTGTGGTTAGCTCCGCAAGAACAGGCTGTGGCGGGAGAGTCCTGCTGGTTAATTGCCAACCAGCCAGCTACCCGGTTACACAGTCAGCTGGATTTCGGTAAGTACAGTCAGAGCAGTAAGCGTCAGAATCGTGAAGTTTGTTGCCTGCACCCTGAAGATGCCAAAGCTGCGGGGATCAGCGAAGGGGATATCGTTGAACTGTATAACGACAGGGGGACGGCTCTGGCTTCAGCCAGCCTGACGGCGCAGATTCGTCGGGGAGTAATTCAGCTGCCGACCGGTGCCTGGTATGATCCGGTGGAACCGCGTGCCGATAAGCCGGTATGCAGACACGGTAACCCGAATGTTCTTACCCGGGATATTGGCACATCCGCTCTGGCTCAGGGCTGTACCGGGCAGATTACCGTGGTTAAAGTGCGGAAGTTCACCGGCGAATTACCGCCGATGCAGGCGTTTATTCCTCCTGCCGGGGCAGTTTGCCAGACCGCCTGAGTCAGACTCAGGCGGTGATGCTGATTACGCCAATAAGGCGTTAATCAAATGGTTAAGTTGCCGGCTGTCGGTCAGCCGGCAATCATCGACCACGCTCTGCCGGCTGTCTGCCGTTTCCTGTTGCAGTGCCAGCCAGAGTTTTTCCTGCACATTCACCGGTTCTGCCAGAGATTCCTGACGGGTACGGCGGCAGCTGAGCTGGCGCCCGTCGGTCAGCATCAGAGTCACCTCATGAAAACGCAGTGCCGGATTAATGGCATCCGGCGGCGCAGTTTCGTCCGGCGTTCTGTGAACTTTGGCGGCCAGTGCCATCACTTCCGGGTTGACCGGACCCTCGGCAAAATCAGTCATACGTAAATCATCGTACAGCAGCATGGCGGCGATAACATATTCCAGACTAAACCGCGCTTCGATACCGGTGTGTGGATGACGGACCGATGCGGCGATATCTCCGCCAGGCGGAAAGGTGACGGTGATGCTGTCGGTTAACGCCAGTAAACGGTCGATATTTCCCTGTTCGCTGATCCACTGTCGGCGAATAATCCGCGCAGCTTCTGCAGCACTGTGGGTACCACTGCAGGTGGCAAACGGTTTAAATTCCAGCCCGGGCTGAGTGATACGCCAGGGGGTTCCCCAGTCTGCAGTCAGTTTTTCTGGCAGCGCCTGATCGTTGCTGGTGGCTGACAGAAAAGCTTCAATCACCCCGTGAGGTTGCCCGTCAAAACCGGCCAGAGCCAGTTGAGTCGCTCTGACAGCCCGTTCAGCAGCCAGTCCGGCATGCAGAGGTTTTACCGCAGAACCAAACTGTGCTCTTAAACCACTGGCTTCCGTGGCGGCTATCCCCAACAACACAGCGGTTTGTGCCATACTAGCCCGGCTAAGACGAGCCAGCGCTGCTGCTGCTGCCAGGGTGCCAAGTGTCGCAGTATTATGGTAACCACGGGTATAGTGTTGTTGAGTGGCAGCCAGCCCCAGTCTGCCGGCGGTTTCCACTCCGACAATATAGGCATCGAGAAACTCTTCAGCACTGTACGACGGTTGAAAGCTGCACCAGGCGAGTAAGGCGGGCAGAATCACCGTGGTGGGGTGGCCCCGAAAATCAGCATGGAAGTCATCATAGTCCAGGGCATGACCGGCATAGCCAAGTAACAGCGCACGCTGCGCAATGGTTTGTTCGGGATACACCTGCCTGAGTATCGGCAGACCGGAATCCGGAACCTGCTGATGCATCAGCGGCCAGCAGACAGCAATAAAATCACAGACCCCATCGCGGGCATTCTGTCGTGCCTGATCATCAGGACGACTGCTGATAATCTTTTCTGCCAGCTGTTCAGTGATATTCACTGTGCGGACTCCTGCTTCAGATCCAGCGCGCGTTCTGCCAGCTGTGCCAGATACTGTGATGTTGGCAGCAATACTTCATCATTGATCCGAAATGCCGGGTGATGCAGGGCGTATTGCTCACCGGTACCGACCATAACGAATGCCCCCGGCAGCTGCAACTGATAGAAAGCAAAGTCCTCGCCAATCGGGCTCGCTTCGACCACACGGGCTTCAAAGCCACATTTTGCCGCCTGTTCAAGCGCAAAATCAGCCCAGCGCGCATCGTTGATCACCGAAGGAGGACCTGCCTGCCAGTCGAGACTGATATCGGCATCAAAAGCGGCCGCGAATCCATCCAGAATGGCGCGAAAACGTTTTTCGATCAGTTGTCGTGTGTCCGGGGAGAACGTTCGTACCGTTCCTTCCATCCATGCACTGTCCGGAATGACATTCCAGGTGCTGCCACTGTGGATTTGGGTGATGGAAACGACTGCATTATCTGATGACGGAGCATTACGGCTGATCACCGTTTGTAGGACACCCGTCAGCTGTCCGGCAATAATTATCGGGTCATTGCCTTCATGGGGCCGGGCCGCATGGCTACCGGTGCCTTTTATTGTGATACTGAAACGATCAACAGAAGCCGTCAGAGCGCCGGCTTTACTGCCTATCACTCCGGCCGGCAGCGTCGGGTCATTGTGCAATCCGAAGATAGCGAAAGCTTCTGCCAGTGCCCCAGTATTAATGATATCAGGTGCCCCCTGGCCGGTTTCTTCTGCTGCCTGAAACAGAATTCTGACACGGCCCGGCAACGAAGCTTCATTTTTTTTCAGCAGAATAGCGGCACCCAGGGCTGCGGTACTGTGAAAGTCGTGACCACAGGCATGCATAACGCCCGGGTTTTGTGAACGATAGTCTACGCCTGATTGCTCTTCGATAGGCAATGCATCAATGTCTGAACGAAGAACCACCAACGGCCCGCTGACGGGGCCTACTTCGGCGACCAGCCCGGTATTCAGAGGCAAGTCCAGCACCCGGATGTGATGTTGTTCCAGTTGCTGGCGGATACGGGCTGTTGTCTCAAATTCCTGATTGGACAGTTCAGGAAAACGGTGCAGTTCATGGCGAAAAGCGATCAGGCTTTCAGCGAACAAATCTTCAGTAATATCAGTCATGGTGTTCTCCGGTTACTTTTTTCCGTCAACAGGCACCTGACGTGCCAGCCAGCGCTGGTGAGCCTCTTTATCGAGGACTTTTTTCATATACAGGGTGATATGTCCTTTCCCCAGGTCAGCCTGGTGCATCGGCTCAAAGCCGCGCTTCCGGTACATTTCGATCAGCCAGGGATGGTTGGTGGCTGTTCCCAGAGAAACGGCCGGAGCTCGCAGCTCGCCTGTCAAAATTTCCTGCTCCAGTCGTTGCAGAATTTTACTGCCATAGTGCTGACCAGGATACTCCGGATGGGCGGCAAACCAGCCGATATGTGGCAAACCAAAGGGCCCGGGCAGAGGTCCCCATGGATAGCGGATAGTGACGGATGCCACCATCAGCTCATCCTGGTAAAGCCCATAAACCCCATGATTTTGCAGGTGCAACAGGGCTTTTTCCCGGGTGGTAGTGGCTGCATCGAAATGGATTCCCATCGATATTGTGGGTTGGTAGGCGGCCAGCACCAGTGCAAGATAGGTATCTACCTCGTCGTCTTTGACCTGACGGAAAGTAAGGTTCATGGTTATTTCCGGGATTATGAAAAAAAAGAGTATAACAAAGCGTGGGGAACAGAGATTAACAGTAAAGTGAACACTCCCTATATATAAAAAAGCTATAAGCTAATTCCATTTTGGAAAGTCGGACGGGCGGCTTTTCATTGCGTAAATAGCCAGTTACCGTAGACTATATTGCATCTCCGGTGTATCCCTGTCAGGGATACTCAGCTTAGTTACCATCGGATGCCGGTGGTCTGCAATATAGTGTTCAGGGTGACCCCGTGTTAGCAATCAAATCTCCAAATGGCTATTTTCAACAGCCCGGTCTGCGTACCCAAACCGGAAGCTATCTGAAAGCTTTTTCCTCCGAAGTTCGTATTATCACCTCTCCGGCGGCCTGGCAGGCGGTCAATCCTGAGCTAAGCCATAGCCTTGAAGAACAGGGCATTCGCTGGCAACTGGAATATCTGACCGGAGAATGTACTCAGCAGGCGATTGATACTCTTCAACAAAATGTTGTGGAACAGGGTGCCGGAGTATTACTGGGAATTGGCGGCGGGCGTGTGATGGATGCGGCAAAAGCTGCAGGCGCCGCGCTGGCAGAGGTTAAAGTGGTGAATATGCCCACCCTGGCGGCTACCTGCGCAGCCTGGTCCCCGGTGAGTATCATTTATAATGATCAGGGCGGACACCTGCGTAGCCAGTTACTGCCTGCCATGCCGGAACTGGTGCTGGTAGACAGTGAAGTGATTGCCCGGTCTGATGTGCGCTACCTGAAAGCTGGCATGGTGGATGCGATGGCGAAATTGTTTGAATTTCGTCCTTACCAGCTCAATAATCCCGACAACCTGTCGCTGCAATTAAAAATATTGCCAGCGCAACAGGCGCTCGAAATATTTAAACAGTATGGTGATCAGGCGATTGCTGATAACCAGGCTGGCGTGGTGACTCCGGCACTGATCAAAGTGATTGAAGCCAATATCGTTTATGCCGGGCTGTCAAACAGTGTGCGCGATACTCTGGCAACTCCTGGCTTTGCCCATGCAATCCATAACCGGCTGACTCATCAGCCGGAACTGCATCACTGGCTGCATGGTGAAAAAGTAGGTTTCTGTCTGTTGATTCAGTCACTGATCGAAAATCACGGAGAAGCCGACGCAGAACTATTGGCATTACTGCAGCGCTATTCAGCACCACTGAAACTGCCTGAACTGGCGGGAGAGCGGAAAGCAGTATTACGCACCATGGCAGGAGCTGTACGTTTTCCGGAGCGTAGTGCTGCTATGCTGCCGTTTGAGATTTCACCAGCTTCGCTGGAAAAAGCTTTTTTACTTGCCGATACCCTTTTTTAACCACCGCTGTGCGGTGATGAATGCTACAAACAGGAATGATTAATGGACAGTTCAACAACTCAGCGTCGTCTTCGTCTTGGCCTTTTTGTTCAGCCAGTAGGACATCATGTCAGCGGCTGGCGGTTAACCGAAAACCTTGGTTCACCTACCGATATTGACTGGTTGATTACCCTGGCGAAAAAGGCAGAGGCAGGCACCTTTGATCTGTTTTTTGTCGGTGATGCGCTGGCAACCAGTATGTATCGCCTGCCTTCTACGATGGCACGTCTGGAGCCACTGACTCTGCTATCTGCGCTGGCCGTAAATACCCGGCGTATTGGTCTGGCAGCAACGGCATCAACGACTTTCAGCGATCCCTTTACTCTGGCACGCAGTTTTTCTTCGCTGGATCATATCAGCCGTGGGCGTGCCGCCTGGAATGTTGTGACTTCATTCTCTACCGATGTGGCGCGTAATTTTAGCCGTGAAGATATGCCTGACCATGCGCAACGTTACGGACGTGCCCGTGAATTCCTGGAAGTAGCCGATAAATTATGGGCTGGCTGGGAAGAAGGCGCGGTTCAGCCGGATCCTGCCAGTGGTCGTTATTTCGTGGATGAAAAAATTAAGCCGATTGATCACCGGGGAGAACACTTCCAGGTGCAGGGTCCACTGAATATTACCCGTTCTCCTCAGGGACGTCCGGTGATCATTGAAGCGGGCTCATCTGCCGATGGTCAGAAGCTGGCAGCAGAAACCGCCGAAGTGGTATTTACCGCCGCAGCAAGCCTGGAAGAAGCTCAGACATTCTATCGTTCGCAAAAAGATCAGGTAATCGCTGCCGGGCGTAATCCTGACCATGTGGTGATTATGCCGGGTGTGATGCCAATTGTTGGCCGGACCCGTGAAGAAGCCAAAGCATTGTGGAAAGAGCTGAATACTCTGGTGGATATTGAGAACGGTCTGCGCCAGCTTTCATTGCGGTTCGGTATGGATCTTTCTGCCTATCCGCTGGATGGTCCGGTACCGGAAGTTCCACTGGGTGAAGGTAATCAGAGCCGGGTGAAACTGATGACCGATATGGCAAAACGCGAAAATCTGACTTTGCGTGAACTGGCTGCGATTGCTGCCGGATCCCGTGGTCACCGTGTCATTGTCGGTACTGCGGAAGATATTGCCGATGATTTTCAGCTGTGGCTGGAACAAGGCGGGGCTGACGGCTTCAATGTGATGCCAGCGATCATGCCTGAGCAACTGGATCTGTTTATTGAACTGGTGATCCCGGAATTACGTCGTCGTGGGCTGTTCCATGAAGACTACGAGTTTGCCACGTTGCGTGAAAACCTCGGATTGCCGGTAGTTCGTTAATCCTGTCTGACGAGCCGGTGTGGCAGTAAACCACACCGGCGTATTCTCAGGCCCCCAGATACATCTTCTTCACTTCCGGATTTTTCAGAATATCCTGCGCATCACCGGACAGCACAATCTTGCCGTTTTCCAGCACATAGGCCCGGTCAGCAATTCTGAGCGCTGCGGTGGCATTCTGTTCGACCAGCAGAATAGTGATATTGTCTTCCCGTAGCTGGCGAATAGTGGCAAATAATTCACCGACTATTTTGGGAGCCAGACCGAGGCTCGGTTCATCCAGCATCAGTAGTACCGGCTCGCTCATCAGTGCACGGGCAATCGCCAGCATTTGCTGTTCACCACCACTCATGGTTCCCGCCATTTGGGTACGGCGTTCCTTAAGACGTGGGAATAGTTCAAACATCCGGTCACGTAGTACGGTAAAACGGGCCAGATTATTGTAGGCACCCATCTTCAGATTTTCTTCAATCGTCAGATTGGTAAACACCTTTCGGCCTTCAGGAACCAGTGCCAGCCCTTTACGGACAATGTTATGGGTCTGGCTGCGGGAGATATCTTCATTGAGGAAGCTGACCGAACCGGTCGACTTCACCATATTGATAATCCCGTTAAGTGCCGAAGTTTTGCCTGCACCGTTACTGCCAATCAGAGTGACAATTTCCCGGTCATTAACCTGTAAATCGATGCCCTTCAGTCCCTGAATCATGCCATAAAATACTTTCAGCTCACGGGCATTAAGCATAACTGAGGTCTCCCAGGTAAGCGGCAATCACTTCCGGATGGTTAATGGCCTCTGACATCAGCCCGCTAAATAAGGGTTTGCCATATTCCAGAACCATGACGCGTTCGCAGAGTGCATTCACAAATGGCATATCGTGTTCGATGAGTAACACGCTGAGCTGATAGTCTTTACGCATCCGGAAGATTAACTGAGCCAGATCTTCGGTTTCTTTCGGGTTCATCCCGGCGGCTGGTTCATCAAGCAACAGCAGTTTCGGAGAGGTTGCCAGGGCGCGGGCAATTTCCACCTTACGCTGGTTACCATAACTGAGGTTAGTGGCCTGCATATTGGCAAAGTCAGCAATTCCGATGTAATCCAGCAACTCCATTGCTTTGTCACGGGTCTGGCGCTCTGCTGAAAAAAAGCGGCCAATACGTAATGCGGCTTCTGCCAGCGAATAACGGCTGGTGCGATCCAGCCCGATCATCACATTTTCCAACACGGTCATTGAATTAAACAACCGGATGTTCTGGAAAGTGCGGGCGATTCCCCGAGCAACGACCTGGTTCGGTTTTAGCCCGGTCAATGGTTTTCCGGCCAGCACTACTTCACCAGAGGTTGCCCGGTAATTAGCCGTGATAATGTTGAACATGGTGGTTTTACCGGCGCCGTTTGGCCCGATCAGACCGAAAATTTCGGCTTCACTCACCTGAAAGCTGACATTATCGATAGCCCGTAAACCACCAAACTGAATACTGACATTTTTTACGTCAAGGATAACTTCAGGACTTTCCATGGCGCTTTCTCCCCGGACGAATTTGCCAGATCTCTTTCTTGCCCAGTAAACCTTCACGGGCAAATAACATAATAATTAACAGGATCAGTGAAAATACCACCATACGTAACCCGGGATAGGAACCGAGGTCATAGCCGAACAGGCTCAGTGGCTGGTCAAGGAAACGCAGCCATTCACCACTGCCAATCACAATAATCGTGCCCAGAATGGCGCCGGTAGTGCTGCCCAGGCCACCAAGCACAATAATAATCAGCAACTGGAAGGTCAGCATAAAATCAAATAAGCCAGGGGAGATAGTGGTCAGCAGCGAGGCCAGCAAACCTCCGCCGATCCCTTCGAAAAAAGCACTGGTGGCAAATGCACAGGTCTTAATCCGGAAAGTGTTTACCCCCATTGCGATTGCTGCGTCTTCATCGTCACGAATCGCTTTCATCATCCGGCCATATTTAGAACTGACCAGTTGTAAAATGATCCCTGTAGAAACTAACGCGGCCAGCCCACACCAGAACAGCAGGTGGGGTTGCTGAGGGATATCGCTCAGGCCAATCGCACCGTTGGTGATCTGCGGGTTATTAATCGCCAGAATCTTAATAATGAAGCCAAAACCCAGGGTGACAATAGCCAGATAATCTCCCCGCACCCGGAACACCGGAAACGCCAGACAGACTGCCAGGACCGCAGAACATACTCCGCTTATCAACAGAGCAGGCAGGAAGCTGGTATGCAGCGCGAGGATAAACTGGCTGGGCGAAGCCATTTCGTACATGTCCAGTTTACTGTCACTGGTCAGCAGCAGGATTGAGGTCACATAGGCTCCTACCGCCACAAAACCGTTCGGTTCCAGCGATAGTTGCCCGGTCACCCCGTTAATCAGGTTATAACTGACCGCCAGAATCATAAAAATAAAAATGGTGCTGATAACCCTGATAATGTAGTCATTAAACAAGGAGTTAATGGCAAACAGCAACGCAATACCGATCACTATGACCAGCAGGCTGCGGCCCACAGAGGCCGGACCAGAAGTGGCTATTTTCATCAGAAACGGCTCCTTTCCAGACGTTCATCTCCCATAATTCCGACAGGGCGGAACAGCAGAACCAGAATCAGGAACATAAAGGCAAAGGCATCTTTATAGCCTCCCAGTTCAGGGAATAGTGCAACGGCGACAACTTCGGTGAACCCCAGAATAAATCCACCCAGTACGGCTCCGGTGACACTGCCAATGCCGCCGAGTACTGCGGCAGCAAACGCTTTCAGACCGATCAATACCCCCATCAACGGATCGATGGTCGGATAGCTGATGGCATAAAACACTCCGCCCAGTGCCGCCAGGCTGCTGCCAAGCGCAAATACCAGTGAAATAATCCGGTTGGCATCAATGCCCATCAGCCGGACCGTATTGACATCAAAAGCCACTGCGCGAATAGCCATGCCATAACGGGTACGGTATAGCAGCCAGAGAATGGCACACAGCAACAGAACAGTTATTACCGGAACCAGCCAGGCAACGTTGGTAATGGTGATACCGCCAGGATTGATGGTGCGGTTGAAAAAGTCCGGTGCAGCGAAGAAGCGGGTGCTGCCACCAAACAGGACATTAAACAGATTTTCCAGGAAAAAGCTGACACCGATAGCGGTGATCAGCATTGAGATTTTTGAAGCATTGCGCAGGGGGCGATAAGCCACCCTGTCAATCAGCATCCCGAACAGCCCACACAACATGAGTGTCAGGAATATGGCTACCCAGAAGGGTAGCCCGAGCGAAGAGAACAGAAATAACGTCAGGAAGGCACCTACCATCATGACATCAGCATGAGCAAAGTTAATTAAGCGCAATACGCCGTAGACCATGGTGTAACCAATGGCAATTAAAGCGTACATACCTCCCAGGCTCATCCCATTGACGACCTGCTGCAGAAAAATGGCACCATCCATTGCTATCTCCTTATTAAAACCTATGGATTAACCACAGTTTTAAACGCCAGTTTTCCGTCCTGTACTTCGTTGATGACTGCACTGCGGATAGCATCGCCGTCTTTCAGAGTCAGAGTTCCGGTAATACCTTCGTAATCTTTAGTGGCACGAATTTTATCATTCACGCAGGTACGATCATGGGCGTTACTACACTGGTTCATTGCATTCACGATGACGTTATAAGCATCAGCGGTCATTGCACCCCAGGTGTGGGTCGGCTGTTTATATTTATCTTCCCAGGCCTTGATAAATTTCTCGCCTTCCGGAGTCTGCTGTTTAGCAGTAGGTGAATAGTAGTCGGTGGTCATATAACCATTAACCGCATCTTTACCCACTTCGAAGAACACCGGATCTGCTGCCAGACCATCGCCGCCCACAACCGGTTTTTTCAGCCCAAGTTGCTGAGACTGAACGGCTATCAACGCACCTTCGGTGTAATAAATAGGCATGTAGATCATGTCCGGATCTTTGGCTTTCACACTGGATAACTGGGCTTTAAAATCTTTGCTGCCAGTGGGTGCCTGAACTTCGATGACGATTTTGCCGCCGTTTTTGACAAACTGATTGCGGAAGGCTTTTGCCAGACCCACGGAATAGTCATTACTGCTGTCAAACACGATAGCGGCGGTTTTGGCATGCAAATCGCGGGATGCCAGATTTGCACCAACGACGCCCTGGAAACTGTCAGAGAAACATACGCGGCTGACATACGGATGATTGCGGGTTACGCGGTCATTGGTGGCAGTAGGGGAAACAATCGGGGTTTTGCTGTCATCGGCAATTTTTACCATCGCCAGAGTATTGGTGGAGGTGACTTCACCAATGACCGCATCGACTTTATCGCTGGACACCAGGCGCTGCATAGCATTTGCCGCTTCAACTTTGTCGCTCTTGTCATCAATCACAATCAGTTTAATGGTATCGCCATTTTTCAGTTTAGGTGTCAGAGACTGAATGACTTCCAGGCCTTTTTGTGAAGGCTGGCCGTAACCACTTAACGCGCCACTGAGTGGCAGAACAACACCAATTTTAATTTCATCAGCATGAGCTGCCCAGCTGCCAGCCAGCGCCGGAACCATTAATGCAGCGACAGATAATTTCCCAACAAAGCTTTTCATAGTTACCTCATCATCCGTTTATATAAGTTGTGTAAGACGTGTACAGGTACATCAGTTGAAACAGGGAAAGCGACAGGCTGATAAAACTCCCCACAGGTTAAATAACCCGGCATGTTGATTCTCCCGGGTCAGAACAGAGTGGATTTCTGCGGTTCCTTATGTCAGTGACGGAATATTTCAAAATGCTTCACACTAGCTAAAGCAAGTTGCATGCCATTTTTAAATGAAACAAAATGCAGTTAATGTGTCGCCCGATTAATCTATGTTGCACTAATGTAAATATTATAGTCATCGAAATGGTGCATTCGGGCTTTTTTCTGAACTCTTTTAGTGCAATGTGACGGTGGTAAATATTTTGGGTCCGGAGGATGATCGTAAACAGTGCAGAAGGTCAGAAAATGGCAGGTCAGCAGGGTGAACGAATAAAGTCATCTGAGAAGTGGAAAGTATTCAGTGACCCAAAGCGGTTATTCCGTTATGGGGAGGTTGCTATAAATATTAAACAGCGGAGATAAAGGAAGAAAGAGAGTAAACGGATTACTCTCTTTAGTAAGGACTAATTACATTTTCCGGTAGGTTTCAATATAAGCCTGAGCTTTTTCATAGCCAACTAATCCGCCATATAAAAAGCCGCCAATCCCGCCACCAACCGCAGAAACGGTTAAACCGACCAGTTGGGCTATCCCACCGACAATCCAGCCACCTGATCCGCCGTATTTACCGCCGACTGCAGCACCGGTTCCGAAACCGTCAATAGCACCCAGGACAGAGCCCCAGATGGCACCCGTAAAATCATTATCAACGATGCCACCAGCACCGGAAACAGAAGCGACTTCAATAATGGTGAGTTCTTTCATATCAATACTCCCTGTAGATGTTAAGTCAGGCTATTTCCTTGTGACCAAAACTCCCGACGAGATAAAACAACCATCCTAAATGGTCATTCCGGTGATAAGTTCTGCCGGAATGCACAATAAAAATATACACATTGATAGTGGAACCTTTAATAAGGAATGGTAGATTTGCGATATCTATCACATTAATTAATGTTGCTGGGTTTTTTTATTAAGAATAATACAAGACTGGATTAACTTATTGTAATTAATCAGAACTATTCTTTTTTTGTTTTTGAATGGCGTGGTGTTTATCCTGTGAATTACGGATAAGGTAATTTCAGTAATGGGTTTTTTCTACTGCTTCCTGTGATTCAGTCGCTAATTCAGAGGGGCGTGATGATAATTATAAACGGAATAATTTGCTGCAGAATAAGTTTTTATTAATTTAAAGTTTTGCTGCTTATTGAGACAAAGTGCTGATGTCCGTAAACCATCATGTGGGTGGTTCACTATTGCAATGATTTATGGCCGAAAGAGATTCTCTGTATCTGATGAGGGTGAGGAAGGGGCATCCGTTCAGTGGAAATCTGGTTTGCTTTTCTTCGGGGGCCGGTCAGCGTGGGCGAGGATGCAGGTTATCATAACGGCAAATCAGCGTAATTTCAGGAATTGGGTCCTTTGGGTCACTGGTGAGTGTGAAAACCCGTAAAATAAATGATGGCAGTGAAAAGCAGTCTGCAGTGGTGCGCTGTTGCCGCTTCTAATGCTGAATAATGACAGAGCAAAAAAGAGTTTCAGCCGTCCTCCGCAGGCGATAATTCCAATGTTTCTGAGGTCTGATCTGTAATTTTTGTATCGTATGGTGTATTTTTCACCGCTCAGAAATGATTTTTGATAGTTTGAGATATTATGTCACAGATGAGTAGGGGAAAAAGTACCCCAATACTGTTCTACTTATCGGCTGATAAATCTGTGTGCAATCGCAGCACAATTGTTGTCTCCTGTACTGTGGGTTACGGGAAACGTTTGTTAGGGAGTAATTATGCGTAAGCCGTTAATTTTGGCCTCATCTGTCATCCTGATGTCAGTGAGTTTATTAAGCGGGTGTTCTTCGGCATCAAAGCACGCCTCAGAGGCACCTGTGACCACTGAAGCACCCGCGGCAGATGCAAATCAGCCTGCACCTGAGGTCGCGACACCGGCTCCGGCAGCGGCACCGGAAACTAAGTTTGCTGACCCACTGGAAAAAAATTCAGTGTTTGGTGATTTCCGCCACTACAAAATTGGCGACATCATTCCTGCTCTGTACCGGACTCAGACTTACAACATATCTAAGTGGCAACTGAGAAAAATTCCTGCGCCAACAGCCGGCAGTCACTGGACTTACTTCGGAGGTGATTATGTGCTGATTAGCGATGAAGATGGGAAAATACTGCGTATTTTCTCTGGCGATATTATCTATCGTTAATACTGCCGGTCAGGAGTGCTGATAGCCGCGCTCGCGCGGCTATCAGCAGGTATTTCTGTTATTCCTGTTGCGGGGTGTTTTCTGGCTGATCCCTGCTATCTCCACTGATAATCTGTAGCGATTTCAACCCAATGCCCAGTTTTCGTGGGTCCTGCCCGATAATATTGTCCAGCATACTTTCAACAGGTGATGGTGGAGTAATTACCAGCGTACGACTGTTGCCGTGCCGAGTAAATTGCAGTGAATAATCAGCCATACTGGCGGTCGGAATAAAGCTATGTTGCTCATCGCCGACGCTGACGACGACAGGCTTGCCAATATTCGGCCCATATCCTTTGGCGGAGATTTGCAGCGTAAACTCTTCCGGCAGCGGGTGGGTATAGTTAATGGTAACAACCGGTGCCAGGTTGGCATTCGACCAACGTCCCCAGTTCTCTGCACGGGATAAGCCGCTGTAACTGGCTACGGATTGTGGAGCACCTGGCAGATAAAACAGGTAACTGTCAGACGGGTAACGGATATCGTTATCTGCAATCTGTAACTGTTGCAGAGTATGCTGATAGGTATCTTCTGAGATAACTGCAGGGGTAAAAGCCACATTGCCCTGGTAATTACCGTGGCCGATTTCCGTCACCACTGGTCTCCCTCCCGGTTCACCGGTGGTGTAACAAAGCGCATCAGACAGTGCAAGGTTCGGCGCCCATAGCCGGCCAGCTTTATAACATTTATCAAACCAGACAAATTTATCCCCGGCTGCGAATTTAGCCAGGCGTGAGGTTAATGTTTCGGCATAGACTCCTTCCGGAATCGGTTCGACTTTATCACTTTCTACTTTTATCAGTACCGGCAAGCGGAACGTGGATCCGGAGAAGCTCAGGGTATTTTTTTGCTGATCGACAGTAAACCGGTCAATACGGCGCGGGAAATTCCATAACTGAATAATATCGGGTTTCCACGCGGTGATCTTTTTCGGCAGGTCAGTGAATATTTCGGATAATGAGGTTCCTGACAGGCTGCTTCGTCCCAGACCAATAAAATTGTCTCCCCCCAGAATATCCAGCACGGTAGCACCGTTATCCATTGTACTGCGTTTACGGTTAATCTCAGTGGCTTCCGGCTTATCACCACGGATAATAAAGAAGCTATCGTGGCGTGGATGTTTAATCAGGTAACGATAGGCCGTGTTATTCATCGCCAGATGGTCTGATCCCACCACGATGATAGTATTTTTAAACCATGGTGAGCTTTTTATCCGCGAAATCAGCCGGGCAATATGTTCCTGTGAGCAGGAGACAGCACTAAACGACTGATTATTTTTCCCGTCGTAGGAGTAGGTTTTACGCTGACAGGTAGCAGAGATAAACCCGTCCGGGTGATGGGTATCTACGGTCAGGGCAAATAATGCGAAGCGTTGTTTTTGCTCAGACAGTTGCTGGTATTTTTCAAAGACTTTGTCCAGAACCGTATCATCATAAAACCCCCAGTTATTGCGGTAACCCGGATCGGCGACCTGAGATTTCAGTTCTTCTGACCCTTCCAGATGTTGCGGGTCAAACCCGTGGGATTTCAGAAATACGTCTTTACCACCGAAACGCAGGTCTGCACCCTGCAAAAACCAGTTCTGATAACCAGAATTTTTCAGTATATCCCCAAGGCAGATATTTTGCGGATAGAAGCTGGAGAGGGAAGAGGATGCATTGCCTTCAAACGGCGCAAACAGCGGGATACCACATTGCGAGGCAACCATTCCCGCGATGGTATAATCGGTCCCCGGGAGCTGTTCGGTGCGGGTAAAATCGAGGCCTGAGTGCATCTGCTGTGATAATTCCGGGGCCAGATCAGGGAAGGCTTGTTGATCAAAATAGGTCCGTTCCAGGCTTTCCGCATAGATATAGACCAGGTTCAGTGAAGGCTTTTCAATCTTTGCCGCAGGGACTTTAAAATAGTCATCAAAATCTGAACCATCTTTACCGGCATGGGACGTAATAATCTCTTTAACCTGGTAGTACGCCGGGCTGGTTTTGATCGACAGCAGAGCGAGAACACAGGCCAGCAGGCTCCAGCCTAAATGGTGCTGGTGGTCTTTTTTATGCAGCAGCCAGCCCAGCAAGCAGAACAACGCGATAATCAGCAGGATCAGGGCCCCTGCCGGCAGGATGTATTTGGCGGTGCCGGCACCGGTCAGGCTGCTGGTCAGGGTATAGATCACTGCATCAGTGATGCCATTGCCGGTAAAATAGTTACTGGCAAATAACACCGCGTTAAGCAGCAGGAAAATCATCAGCAACAGCAGCATAAGCGTGAACCACAGACGATGCCGTCCGGCCTTACGCGAATAAAGCAGTACTGACGCAATAAAAAGTCCGAATGAAACAATGACTGACACTACCTGATTCTCCTGAATAAAAACGTGCTACTGACAGGCCGGTCCGCCCCTGTGTCGCCCGGTGTTCTGCAGAAATAAAACCATCCGGCAGGCAAGGGGGATTTTCTTCCGGCCAGGCAACGTGAAATACCGTTGTTACCCGGTTGTTCACCGGCTGAGAGGTGAACACGCAGGCTGCTGTGCGATAACCGCAGCAATTGTCATACAGATGTCATCCAGGCAGGGTAAGTTGCCACTATGGCATGCTGTCTCTGACTGACTGGCCAGCCACAGGCTGAAGACATCAGCGTTGTAGCTAACTATTTGATTTTTTTTCTTAATGTGTTTTTTTGTTCCAAAGAATAAGTATAAAACACATTCTGTATCTTGTGATGATATTTCCGGGCTAATTGAGATCTGTTGAAGTTTTTTACACGCAGGATAATCTTTACTCCGCTGATGCCGGTTGCTAAAACCCGATTCTTTCGGCGGTTACCGTTATTCCTTTGATAAACCCCTGACATTTTTACTTACATCTCACTAACATTTCTGACAAATACTCTCCTTTAGCTTCTGTTCCGAAGTGCTATAAAAAAGAGTATTAACAAAAAAATAACCTCACCTCTTCCCTCTTGTTATCCGCGTTACCCTGGCCTTCCTGATAACGGGTACAGCCTTAGGTAATGTGCTGAAAAGGATAAATAATATGTTTAACTGGACGTCAACTCAGCGTAATGTCGCCTTTGCCAGCTTTATAAGCTGGACTCTGGATGCGTTTGATTTTTTTATTCTGGTGTTTGTGCTGAGCGATCTGGCCCAGTATTTCCATAACAGCATTACCGATGTCTCACTCGCTATCATGCTTACTCTGGCAGTCAGACCTATCGGTGCGTTGATATTCGGCCGCCTGGCTGAAAAATTTGGTCGTCGCCCGATTCTGATGGTCAACATCGTCATGTTTTCGGTATTTGAACTGTTATCTGCCTGGTCTCCGACCTTCGGCGCATTCCTGGCTTTCCGTGTGATCTATGGGATTGCAATGGGCGGAATTTGGGGCGTTGCATCTTCACTGGCAATGGAAACTATTCCGGACCGCTCCCGTGGTTTGATGTCAGGGATTTTTCAGGCAGGATATCCGTGTGGTTATCTGCTGGCTTCTGTGATTTTCGGTCTGCTGTATAACCTGATTGGCTGGCGTGGAATGTTTATGGTGGGTGCTCTGCCTATCCTGCTGCTGCCTTTTATCTATTTCAAAGTTCCTGAATCGCCGGTATGGCTGGCATCTAAAGCCCGTGCAGAAAGCCATGCTTTGTTGCCGGTAATTAAGCAGAATGCCAAGCTGTGCTGCTACCTGGTGATACTGATGGCCTGTTTTAACTTCTTTAGCCATGGTACTCAGGATCTCTATCCAACCTTTCTGAAAGTCCAGCATCAGTTTGATGCACATACCGTCAGTATTATTGCCATCTGCTATAACATCGCGGCAATGCTGGGTGGTGTTTGCTTCGGTTTGCTGTCTGAGAAAATCGGGCGTAAGAAAGCTATTATGCTGGCATCGATCCTGGCTTTGCCGGTTCTGCCGTTATGGGCTTTCTCTTCCGGTTCCTGGATGATTGGTCTGGGCGCATTTTTAATGCAGTTTATGGTGCAGGGTGCCTGGGGAGTAATTCCAACCTGGCTGACCGAACTGGTTCCTTCTACTGCCCGTGCTGTATTGCCTGGCTTCGTTTATCAGTTGGGGAATCTGATTGCCTCGGTAAACGCGACGTTGCAGTCAAAAATTGCCGCAACGCATGGCGGTAACTATGGTCTGAGTATGGCTATCGTGGCAGGAACAGTGGCGGTGCTTATTTGCCTGCTGACTGCTTTTGGCCGTGAAACCCGGGGTATCCGGATTTCAGGTCAGGATTGATACCGGCGGTGGAAATCACCGCCAGCTACTCACTGGCAAACGTCAACCCAGCTGGCGTTTGTCAGTTCTGCCATGCGTTGCGGGGAAATTCTGACCGCACTGTGAGTGGCTCCTGCGGCAGGCAGTACTTCATCAAACGCCTGCAAAGAGACATCGCAGTATACTGTTAACGGATTTTCCAGCCCGAAAGGGCAGACGCCTCCTACCGGATGGCCGGTAGCATTAATCACCTCATCAACACTCAGCATTCGTGCTTTGGCACCCAGAGTATCTTTCAGTTTCTTATTGTCCAGTCGCGCATCACCGCGCATCACAATCAGCACAATTGCCTGCTTTACTTTCAGAGACAGGGTCTTGGCTATCTGACCGGGAGTGACACCATGAACCCGTGCTGCCATATCGACCGTCGCGGTACTTTCTGTGGTTTCAATCACTTCAATATCAGGGGCATGCTCAGCGAAAAACTGCTGTACCGACTGCAGACTCATGTTTATCTCCGGGAATTATTCAGCCTTAAAAATTGCCACAAGCCGGAGGCGCTGTAAACGCCAGGCCCCTGAATTCAGCCGTCTGGCTGCCAAAAAAACTTTTTTTTGTGTCACAAACGTAAAAAAGCTGGAAAATGACAACTATTATCATATGATAGTGAAAATCATTATCATTCACGAGGCGTAATCGATGGAAGTTGCAATGCTGGCTTCAGGGTCGTTATGGATGTTCAGTTGGGTGATGGGTAAACGACTGGACAGTGGCTGGGGAATTTTGCTGCCATGTATCGCGTTACCACTATTTGCATTGTGGCAGCCCGGTTTTGATCAGTGGCGAACCATCATGCTGATTGCGTTACTCATGACACTGGTGATGCTGTTCCACCATCGTCTGCGCCACTATCTGTTATTGCCTTCCTGCCTGGTATTGTCCGGAGGACTGGCAGCAATGATGGTTAATTTTCAGCTAAGCTAAGCGGCTGGCAGGAAGAATTCAGGGAACAAGAAGCAACGAATTTACGGAAGAATTTCAGGGAAAATTGTCAGGGATGACTTTCTGAATGCAGGCGTAATAGCCCAGGGATGTGAGACAACGTGGTGCGAAGAGAGGGACTTGAACCCTCACGTCCGTTAAGACACTAACACCTGAAGCTAGCGCGTCTACCAATTCCGCCACCTTCGCATTGGTTGTCATTTTATATCAGTATCCTGGTGCGAAGAGAGGGACTTGAACCCTCACGTCCGTTAAGACACTAACACCTGAAGCTAGCGCGTCTACCAATTCCGCCACCTTCGCAGTGGTTGTCATTTTATATCAGTATCTTGGTGCGAAGAGAGGGACTTGAACCCTCACGTCCGTTAAGACACTAACACCTGAAGCTAGCGCGTCTACCAATTCCGCCACCTTCGCATACCGTCAATACAGCGTTACTGTATTGTCACCACGGAGGCGCATTTTAGAGGTTTTCCACCCCGCGTCAACTGATATTTCATTGACGGGGGTGTATTTGCTGTAAAATTCAGCAACGCTGCCAGCCGCTTAGCAACAGCAGGTTATTTCGAACGGCTGCCACGACCATACACGCTACGGTAGACACGGAAGCGACCTGTCTGTGCCAGCACTTCATGGTTACCGAAGGTTTCGTCCAGTACCTGCGGGTAAGGTAAAAAGGCATTAGCGACAATCCGCAGTTCACCACCTGTGTTCAGATGTTTCGCTGCACCGCGAATCAGTGCTGTTGCGGCGTCCAGACTGGTTTGCAGCCCTTCATGAAATGGCGGATTGGAGATTATCATATCAAACCGGCCGGTGACGTCAGAAAACACATTGCTGGCAAATACTTCACCTTCAATCTGATTCGCCGCCAGGGTAGCCTGACTGGCTGCCAGGGCCGCCGCATTGACGTCGGTTAACCACAGGCGCACTTTCGGCGAATGTCTGGCCAGTGTTACAGACAGCACACCAGCGCCACAGCCCACATCCAGTACTTTCCCTTTAGTATGCGGGGTAAGGGTAGAGAGGAGTAAGGCACTGCCAATGTCCAGTCCGTCGCGACTGAATACACCCGGCAGGGTATGAATTGTAAGCCCGTCACTCTGATAGTGATTTGCAAAACTGTCGGCACTGAATTCCGGCTGCTTATCAAGACGGCCGTGGTACAGCCCGCAACGTCTGGCACTGTCAATTTTTTCGAGTGTTGCAAAGGGTGCCAGTATTGTTTCTGCACTGCGAACACCGCTACGGTTCTCTCCAACGACAAAAATATCGCTACCCACGGGCATCAGCGACAGCAGGTTCTGCAACTGGAACTGAGCTTCCGGTTTGTTTTTGGGCCAATAATACACCAGGGTGTCACAGCCGCTGACCATTTCGGCATCAGCCACCAGACTGAAACTGGCATCGTCACCCATCCGCTGGCTGAGATTCTGCCAATGGTGATATTGCTGGGTATGAACTTTGCGGGACGCGGTGGCCAGCTGTGCCGGCAAATCATCCTGCAGGTCCCCGGCAAATAAAACATGACGGGTTTCGAACTCTTCACTGTGGCGCAGTATGACTTCACTGGCCGGTGTATACGCGGACATATTGGCTCCTTATTCTTAAGCCCGATGATTATAGTGGTTTGTTGGCGCATGTACGATGGGTTTGCTAGCATAGGCACGCAATCTTCTTACTGACGGACTTAATTCATGGCAAGCAGGCGCGACTGGTTGTTACAGCAGATGGGTATCACGCAATACCGGCTTCATCATCCCCGTGTGTTACAGGGGGAGGTTGCAGTCAGGCTGCATCCGGATACCCGGCTGGTGATCGTTGCGGCCGACAATTTGCCATCCCCGCAGAGCTTCCTGCAGGATGTGCTGCGCAGCTTAGGACTTGAGGAGCATCAGTCCCGGCTATTGACGGCCCGCCAGCTCGCCATGCTGCCGGAACCTCTGAGTTGTCCGGTCTGGCTGCTGGGCATTCCGGCCGATAAGCAATATTCGACGGTACAGTTGGTTTCGCCTCCGCTTGCGGAGCTTATTAACAGCAGCGCGGCAAAGCGCACCTTGTGGCAACAAATAACAACTTATGACAGTCATTTCTTCTCTCGCGCCTGAAGATCAGGCACAGGCGCTGGCCATTGAGCAGCGTTGCCATGCTTTCCCCTGGTCAGCAGAAACCTTCGCCGGAAATCAGGGTGAGCGTTTTCTGAATTACCGGATTGATGCTGACGGCAAAATGGCCGGTTTTGCGATTACCCAGATAGTGCTGGATGAAGCCTCATTATTTAATATTGCGATTGACCCGGATTTTCAGCGACGTGGTTTCGCCCGCCGTTTACTCGAGGCCCTGTTAGAAGAGTTAATTGCCCGCGGTGTACTGACACTGTGGCTGGAAGTGAGAGAGTCTAATCTGCCGGCAATTGCGCTTTATGAACAACTTGGTTTTAATCAGGTCTCTCGCAGACCCCGTTATTACCCCACCCCTGCAGGCCGTGAGGATGCACTCATCATGGCTCTGGTGCTGTAATCAGATTTAATGGCGGAGACCCCCATGCTGGATAGACTGGACTGCATTATTTTTGATGCAGACGAAACACTGTTTACTTTTGATTCATTCCGCGGCCTGCAGCAAATGCTGCAGGCTTATCAGGTAACTTTCACCGAACAGGATTACGCCGATTATCAGGCAGTGAATAAGCCGTTGTGGGTGGAATATCAGGACGGAAAAATCAATGCCACTCAGTTACAGGTCAGGCGTTTTATGCACTGGTCAGCCCGGCTGGATGTGCCGGCTGAACAGCTGAATGACCAGTATTTAGCGGCAATGGCCGATATCTGTCAGCCATTGCCAGGTGCGGAAGCACTGCTTAACAGCCTGCGGGGTAAAGTCAGGCTGGCTATCATTACGAATGGTTTTACCCGTTTACAGCAGATCCGACTGCAACGTACCGGTTTCAGTGATTACTTCGATGCCCTGGTGATCTCTGAGCAACTGGGCATTGCCAAACCGGACCGGGCTATTTTTGACTATACCCTGCAACAACTCGACAATCCTCAGCCTGGCAGAGTGTTGATGGTGGGAGATACCCCGGAGTCAGATATTCTGGGAGGTATTAATGCCGGAATGAAGACCTGCTGGCTGGATCATGGTACCCGGACTCTGCCCGGGACAATACGTCCTGACTGGCAAATCAAAAATCTGGCGGAATTACAGGCTTTATTGTCCGCAGAATCCTGAGAACGGAGAGTGGCAGCCAGCCGTTAGTTAACGGCCGGCTGTTTTGCTACCCGATGGCCAGTGACATGCCGGTAAAAGGCTTCTGCCAGCGCTGACTGTTCTACGGACTGACTCACCAGATAGATATCGCAGGATGGAATGTTATCCAGCGGAAACAGGTGCAGACCTGACAGTAGCGGATTATTGTCGATAAAGGTCTGCGGCATCACAGTAAATCCCAGCCGCCGGTGAACGGCACTTAGTATCAGATCGTAAGACTCGATATCCGACTGGCGTGCATAACGCAGGTTCTGCTGGCTCAGCCACTGGCGGACCAACAGATGGTAGAAACATTTTTCCCCGAAACTGAACAGAGTCAGACCAGAGGCATGGTCACGAAACTGCTGACGATCGGCCAGGTGAGTGACCAGCGACAGCCTTTCCGGTGCAAAAAATTCTGCTTTCAGCGCCGGATGTTCTATCGGGCCATCGACCAGAATCATATCCAGCTCGCCCTGTAACAACTTCTCCATCAGTGTCAGGGACGAGTGACAGCAGATATTGATTTGTACCTGCGGATTTTGGTGCATAAATTCCACAACCGCCTGTTGTAGCGGGCCTTTCAGGGCCACATCCAGAACCCCTATCTGTAGCTGGCCCTGCAACAGTGAATGCTGAAAGAAGGTCAGGCATTGCTGGCTCTGCTCAAGTAACCTCTGAGCTTTAGGATAAAAAGCGCGTCCTTCCGGCGTCAGAGTCAGGCGTTGTTTATCGCGGTTTACCAGCGCGACCCCGAGACTGCTCTCCAACTCCTTAATACGTGTGCTGATGTTCGACGGGACACAACACATTTTATCTGCAGCCGCAGCGACACTGCCTTCTTCTACCAGGGCACAAAAGAAACCTAACTGATGTAATTTTAATAACATACTGACTCCGTTAACCGTACTCTACGGTCAAAACACTCCATGCCAACCCACAATGGTGGCAAAGGAGAATAAAATACCGTAACTCTGTAATGCAGTGGCCAGCTCCGGTTTCAGCCCCGCCCGTTGGGCCATAATCGCGGCTGCTATCATCGGTGCCATACCGGCCTGTAGTACTGAAATATTTCTGACTTCAGCGCTGACAGGGAACAGCAGTGAGGTCAGCAATACCAGTGCCGGGGCTGCCAGTAGCTTCCATATCGTCCCTGCCAGCAACGGAGCAAATAACCGACGTGGCGGACGCAGCCGGATCTGTAATCCGACCGTAAACAGCGCCAGCGGAGTCATTGTTGCTCCGATACTGGCAACCGGAGTTTGCAGCATGTCCGGCAGACCATCGGTCAGTTTCAGCAACAGACTTGCGATCAGGGCCACAAAGGGAGGAAAAGAGATAATCCGTTTTGAGACCTGCCTGAGACTGACCTGGTTTCCTGAGCAGAGAGCCATAACAATAACTCCGACAGTGGACAGGATAATAAAGCTGCCTAACTGATCGGCAATCACTGCCGTTTTCAGTCCTTCTGCCCCGTAATAGCCAGAAATAATGGGATACCCCATAAACGACGTGTTACCGATACCTGCGACCAGAATGATGACTCCGCAAACTTCCCGCGACCAGCCGGCAACCCGGCGGGCCAGCACCGCCAGTATCAGGGCTCCGAGGAACACCAGCCACATGCTTAGCACAGGAAACAGACTGGAGCTATCGAACCGGGTATGCGGGATCAGGGTCAGGATAACGCAGGGCAAAGCAATACTGATCAGCCACCAGTTAACCGAGGGGATCAGCTGTTCAGGAAACGTGATAAATCGTCTGACAAAAATTCCCAGCAGCAGACAGAGGATCAGTAACACATTCATAAAAAGTCCTGTTATTCAGAGCAGGCTATATACGCCTCACATTCTGGCGTAACCCGGGACACAGGACGCGCCCCGGGTCATAGCAGATTACTGATAATCGATGTAGATGGTCTTGCGTTTAATGTACAGCTGATAGCCATATTCGCCGTCATCACCGCCAAGTCCGGAGAGTTTCCATCCGGCATGGAAGCCATTGATCTCTTCGGGGCCGAAGCGATTAATATAAACCTCACCATATTCCAGCTGATCGGAAATCTGCAATGCAGTTGAAAGGTCACGGGTATACAGATAAGAACTCAGGCCATATTCTGCGGCATTGGCTTTGTCGATGACCTCTTCCTGAGTGTCAAATACCACCACTGGCAGAATCGGGCCGAACACCTCTTCGGTGAGGATTTGAGCATCAGCCGGTAAGTCGGTAACAATTGCCGGCGCGACCCAGTTGCCTTTTGCCAGAGCCGGGTCCTGCGGCAGTTTTGCCTGCCAGAGGATTTTTCCGCCCTGTTTAACGGTGGTTTCCAGTAACTCATCGACATGCTGTTTTTCTGCCGCTGAAACTTTCGGGCCTACAATAGTGCCTTCCTGCAACGGATCACCCACCACAATCTCCTGTGCGGCTTTCTGCAAAGCTTTGATAAACTGATCGTACACTGCCCGCTGAACGTAGGTTCTTTCGTTACAGATACAGACCTGTCCGCAGTTTGCCATCCGTGAATTCAGTGCGTCACGTGCAGCTTTCTCAATATCCGCATCCGCCATCACAATGAATGGCGCTTTACCGCCCAGTTCAAGTGATACCGGAATCACTTTCTCTGCGGCATTTTTCATGATCTCTTTACCGGCACGGGTTGAGCCGGTCATGGTGATCAGTGCTGTGCCAGGATGTTTAACCAGGGCATCGCCAACTGAGCGACCTTCGCCACACACCACATTGACAATACCGTCAGGAATTCCGGCCTGCTGGCTCAGTGTTGCCAGAGCCAGAGAACTGAGTGGTGTCACTTCACTTGGCTTAATCACAATCGAGTTTCCGGCAATCAGGGCCGGAGCTGCTTTACGCAGGAACAGTGCCAGCGGGTAATTCCACGGGATGATTGCCCCGATAACGCCTAACGGCACTTCACGGGTCACGGAATGTTGATGAGGTGCCGAGGATGCCAGTACATCTCCCTGACGTTTCCAGGCAAAATTAGCGGCATAACGCAGCATAGTGATTGCCATATCAACCTCACCACGGGCTTCACTGAGTGGTTTACCTTGCTCAGTGGTCAGTAGTGTCGCCAGGGCTTCATAATTTTGTTTAATCTGTTCTATCCAGGCCTCCAGAAAAGTCGCACGCTCTGGCTGTGGCTTGCTGGCCCATGCTTTCTGCGCTTTTATGGCTGCCCGTACGGCCTGGTCGACGACTTCTTTATCGCCCTTAGCTACCTGACAAATAACCTTGCCAGTGGCCGGGTTCAGAACTTCATCGTGTTGTGCTGACTTCACCCAGTGTCCGTTAATAAAATGGGCAGGTGAATCAGGGAGCAGGTGATTATATTGGGTCATAGAATTCTCCGGTACAGTGAAAGGTTAGCGATAACCACGGTAAACGGATAGTTAGTTATCCAACGGGGTAGGTTGCAGAATCTCAATCCAGTAGCCGTCAGGATCCTTAATAAAAGCCACGTAGTTCATGCGGCCCTCCGATAACTTTTTCTGGAAAGGCACCGACAGCTGTTCAAAGCGCTCACAGGCCTGGCGGACATCGGGTACGCTGACACACAGATGTCCAAATCCTTGTGGCTGGGCATTTCCGTTGTGATAGTGGAAATCAGCCTCTTTTTCTGTGCCGTGGTTCCAGGTCAGTTCCAGCACGCCGGGCTGACTTAATGCCCATTGTTTCAGTTGCTGATCGTCCTGTGGGATCTCAGACAACGGACGGCGTACCAGATAAACGATGGTAAAAGCAGCCTCTTCAAAACGTTCTTCATACACCGGAATAAATCCAAGAACCTTGCTATAGAAATCGATGGCTTTCGGCAGGTCTTTCACGCGGATCATGGTGTGATTAAACACATAATCGTCTGCCTTACGGGCTGCTTCGATATTAATCTGGTACTTATTAATCAACTCAGATAATGACATTGTCGGGTTCCTCATCGTCGGTGATGAATCTGGTTAAGCCAGTAGCGAGAGCCGCTACAGGCTGCGGCGGATGGTACTAAGTATAGAAATACCTGGTCGCCATATTTGCCGATTGTTGCGGGGCTGGTGACCAGACTGCCGTCAGAGTGCATTAGCCGCAGCGATATGCAGGTAAGCATGGCAGAAATTGTTGTTACACGAAATTAACATTTAAAGCGGGGGTCTGTTCACTATTTGTGAACAGACTGGCAGGTATTGGCAGGACTAGCGTGAAGAGCGGCGTCTTTTACGGTTACGTGGTGGTCGGGAATATTTGGCCGGAGCCTTCCTGGCGGGCGATGGCTGGTCGTTGTCTTCCGGTTCCGCCGGTACTGGCTGGCTGGCCGTCAGCAGGAAGGGGGACTGCTGCCAGTGACTGCGCCGGTTTCTCAACAACGTACGGCTCAGTACCAGGCCGATAGCCAGAGCCAGCAACATCATCAGTCGCAATATATTGGTGGTGTTATCTACTTGCCGGGATTCAGTGGCCAGTACATGGGTATCCAGTGTCAGTCGCAAAAAGCCCAGCGGCCCGTTTTTGCCCTGTACTGGCTGAACAATCTGATGATTGAAATAGCTGCCGGCACGTTGTCCGTCAAGCCCCAGGCGATCCCTGACCGTGATGCTTTCGCCACTACGGGCAACCAGTGCGCCGTTAGTGTCATAGACTGAAGCATCGAGTATCCGACTGTTGGTGGTCAGCTGATTTAAAATCGCTTCAATCTTTCCCTGTTGGTTATTACTGTCATTGAGTAACGGGACCAGGCTAAATGCGACCTGCCGGGAAAGAGTTTCTGCCAGTTGTCGGACCTGAGTGGATTGTACTTTCTGGCTGTTCAGGCTGAACCAGGACGCTCCCTGCATCAGCAGTACCAGCAATGCCAGGCAGGCCAGAATGATCACTGAGCGGTGCAGGGTAAACTTGATTTTCTGTTGTGCCATGGGCGGCGTGTCTCATTCCTACGCGAATAATCGTAATGACTTATGGTTTATGTTGCCAGAATAGCTGCACTCGGGGTAGCCTCTTGCGTGGTTTTGTTGTCCCCCTACAGGAGCTCTGATGCCAAACCGTCTTACCTGGTGTGATCTGCCTGCGAATGTCGCGCAATGGCCGGGTCTGCCTTTATCTTTAAGTGGTGATGAAGTAATGCCACTGGATTACCGTGCCGGCAGTACCGGCTGGTTACTTTACGGGCAGGGGCTGGATAAACAGCGCCTGACTGACTATCAGCATCGTCTGGGTGCAGCCATGGTAATCGTCAGTGGCTGGTCTGTCGAGGATATGCAGGTGATCCGGCTGGCCGGTTCTCTGACACCCCGTGCCAGTAAACTGGCTCATGAGTGCGGCCTGGATGTCGTACCTCTGGGGGAGTTACCGCACTTGAAAACTCCCGGATTACTGGTGATGGATATGGACTCGACTGCAATCGAAATTGAGTGCATTGATGAAATTGCCAAACTGGCCGGCTGTGGTGAACAGGTTGCAGAAGTTACCGAGCGAGCCATGCGTGGTGAGCTGGATTTTGAAGCCAGCCTGCGCCAGCGTGTTGCTGCACTGAAAGACGCTGATGCATCAATCCTTAAACAGGTTCGTGATGAGCTGCCGCTGATGCCGGGCCTGCGTACTATGGTGGCTGAGCTACAGTCGCATGGCTGGAAAGTGGCCATTGCTTCCGGAGGCTTTACCTTTTTTGCCGACTATTTACGTGATGAACTGGACCTGGTGGCGGTAGCGGCCAATGAGCTGGAAATTTACGATGGCCGGCTGACGGGTAATGTGCTGGGCACCATTGTTGATGCAAAATATAAAGCAGTGACTCTGGAAAAACTGGCAACCCGGTTTGACATTCCGAAGCACCAGACCGTGGCAATTGGCGACGGAGCCAATGACCTGGTCATGATGAAAGCCGCAGGATTGGGGATTGCTTATCATGCCAAACCCAAGGTGAACGAAAAGGCCGGCGTAACCATTCGAAATGCATCCCTGATCGGTGTGCTCTGTATTCTGAGTGGTGGTTTGATCCACGAACAACGATAAGCTGAGGAGTCATTTTGGCCAAAGCGGTAAAACGTGCATACGTTTGTAATGAGTGCGGAGCTGACTATCCGCGCTGGCAGGGACAATGCAGTGCCTGTCAGGCATGGAACAGTATCACTGAGGTGCGCATCGCTGCGACTCCCACGGCGGCCAGAAACGAGCGATTGTCTGGTTATGCAGGCAGTGCCGGAGTCTCCAAAGTACAAAAACTTTCAGAGATTAGCCTGGAAGCGTTACCTCGTTTCAGTAGCGGGTTTAAAGAATTCGACCGGGTGCTGGGAGGTGGTGTGGTACCAGGCAGCGCCATTCTGATCGGCGGAAATCCGGGAGCCGGGAAATCGACCTTACTGTTGCAGACGTTGTGTAAACTCGGTGAGCAGATGAAAACGCTGTATGTCACCGGGGAAGAGTCATTGCAGCAGGTGGCGATGCGTGCCCATCGTTTGGGACTGCCGACAGATAATCTGAATATGCTGTCTGAAACCAGCATTGAACAAATTTGCCAGATTGCCTCGGAAGAGAAACCGCGTCTGATGGTTATTGATTCCATCCAGGTAATGCATATGGCCGATATCCAGTCTTCGCCTGGCAGCGTGGCGCAGGTCCGGGAAACCGCGGCTTATCTGACGCGATTTGCCAAAATGCATGACGTAGCGATAGTGATGGTCGGGCATGTCACTAAAGACGGCTCGCTGGCCGGACCTAAAGTTCTTGAACACTGTATTGACTGTTCGGTATTGCTGGATGGTGATGCAGACTCACGCTTTCGGACCCTGCGCAGCCACAAAAATCGTTTTGGTGCAGTGAACGAGTTGGGTGTATTCGCTATGACAGAGCAGGGAATGCGCGAAGTCAGCAACCCTTCCGCTATTTTTCTGTCCCGGGGCGATGAGGTCACTTCCGGAAGTTCTGTGGTGGTGATTTGGGAAGGTACCCGGCCATTGCTGGTGGAGATTCAGGCCCTGGTCGACCATTCAATGATGGGTAATCCCCGCCGGGTGGCCGTCGGACTGGAGCAAAATCGTTTAGCCATTTTGCTGGCAGTTTTGCATCGTCATGGCGGATTGCAAATGGCGGATCAGGACGTATTCGTTAATGTTGTCGGTGGCGTAAAAGTCACCGAAACCAGTGCCGATCTGGCATTATTGCTGGCAATGGTTTCCAGCCTGCGTGATCGTCCGTTGCCGCAGGATTTGGTTATCTTTGGAGAAGTGGGACTGGCGGGTGAAATTCGCCCGGTACCCAGCGGTCAGGAGCGTATTTCTGAGGCGGCGAAACACGGTTTTCGTCGCGCGATAGTTCCAGCCGCCAACGCTCCTAAAAAGCCCCCGGAAGGGATGACGGTTTATACTGTCAAAAAGCTGTCCGATGCACTGGATGTTTTAGAAGAACTGGCATGATATACCCGGGCCGGCACTTTTTTTGTGCCGGTTCTGTCACCCCTGTAGTACCCGGTTACCGGCAGCGCAGCAAAGTGGATGCCAGACAGCTGTCCGGCAGATGACAAGAGGCAATGAATGTCGACTTATGACTATCTGAAAAAGGCAATTCGTCAGCAAGGATACACGCTACAGCAGGTAGCGGATGCCTGCGATATGACTAAGGGCTACCTGAGCCAGCTGATTAACGCCAAAATAAACAGCCCCAGTGCCCGAAAACTGGAAGCATTACATCGCTTTCTTGGGTTGGAATTTCCCCGCCGTCAGAAAACGGTTGGAGTGGTGTTTGGCAAATTCTATCCGTTGCATACCGGTCATATCTACCTGATACAGCGTGCCTGCAGCCAGGTTGATGAACTGCATATCATTATGGGGCACGATGATCCACGGGATCGCCTGTTATTTGAAAGCAGTTCAATGTCTGAACAGCCAACCACCAGTGACCGTTTGCGCTGGTTATTGCAGACCTTTAAATACCAGAAAAATATTCGCATCCACTCTTTCAATGAAGAAGGAATGGAGCCATATCCGCACGGTTGGGATGTCTGGAGTCACGGTATGAAACAGTTCCTCGCCGCGCAAGGAATTGTTCCTGATAAGGTGTACACCAGCGAGGCTGCCGACGCGCCGATGTTCGAAAAACATCTGTCGATTCAGGCGGTACTGGTCGATCCTGATCGTTCATTTATGAATATCAGTGGCAAGCAGATCCGTCAGGATCCGTTTCGTTACTGGGACTATATTCCGACTGAAGTGAAGCCGTTCTTCGTCCGTAAGGTCGCGTTACTTGGCGGAGAATCCAGTGGCAAATCTACCCTGGTGAATAAGCTGGCGAACATTTTCAACACCACCAGTGCGTGGGAATATGGGCGTGATTATGTGTTTTCTCATCTGGGCGGCGATGAGATTGCATTGCAGTATTCAGATTACGATAAAATTGCACTGGGTCAGGCACAGTATATTGATTTTGCGGTGAAATATGCCAATAAAGTCGCCTTTATTGATACTGATTTCGTGACGACTCAGGCTTTTTGCCTGAAATACGAAGGGCGCCAGCACCCGTTTGTCCAGGCGCTAATTGATGAATACCGTTTTGATCTGGTGATAGTGCTGGAGAATAATGTGCCCTGGGTGGCAGATGGCTTGCGTAGTCTGGGCAGTTCGGTTGACCGGCGGGAGTTTCAGACGATGCTGCTGGGGATGCTGGAGCAGAACAATATTCGCTATGTGCGGGTTGAGGAAGATGACTATGATTCCCGCTTCCTGCGTTGTATTGAACTGGTGAAACATATGCTGGAACATCCGGCTGATCAGTTGCCACCGGAACGTCAGCGTTAGGATAACACCCGAAAAGTTACCGGGCCGCCGGGCCCGGTAAGCTCAATACTACTTGGTCATACGCTTGTACTTGATACGTTTTGGTTCCAGTGCTTCAGCACCCAGAGTCCGTTTCTTGTACTCTTCATATTCGGTGAAGTTACCTTCGAAGAAGGCGATATTCCCTTCATCCTGGTAATCAAGGATATGGGTAGCGATGCGGTCAAGGAACCAGCGGTCATGCGAGATAACCATGGCACAGCCCGGGAACTCCAGCAGGGCGTTTTCCAGGGCCCGCAGGGTTTCCACGTCCAGGTCGTTGGTAGGTTCATCGAGCAGTAACAGGTTGCCGCCAACCTGCAGCAGTTTGGCCAGGTGCAGACGGCCACGCTCACCACCAGACAGCTCACCAACACGTTTGCCCTGGTCAGTCCCTTTGAAGTTGAAACGACCCACATAAGCGCGGCTCGGCATTTCAAAGTTACCAATTTTCATGATGTCCTGACCGCCGGACACTTCTTCCCAGACCGTTTTGCTGTTGTCCATCGCATCACGGAACTGATCAACTGACGCCAGTTTCACGGTTTCACCCAGTTCAATGCTGCCTGAATCTGGCTGTTCCTGCCCGGATAGCATACGGAACAGGGTCGATTTACCGGCACCGTTCGCCCCGATAATTCCGACGATGGCCCCTTTCGGTACTGAGAAGCTCAGGTCATCAATCAGCAGACGATCACCGTAGCTCTTGGTCAGGTTATTCACCTCAACCACTTTATCCCCGAGACGTGCGCCAGGTGGGATAAACAGCTCACTGGTTTCGTTACGTTTCTGGTACTCAACGCTGTTCAGCTCTTCAAAGCGTGCCAGACGGGCTTTACCTTTAGACTGACGGCCTTTAGCCCCCTGACGTACCCATTCCAGCTCTTTTTCAATCGATTTGCGACGAGCTGCTTCTGAGGACGCTTCCTGAGCCAGCCGCTGATCTTTCTGCTCCAGCCAGGAGGAGTAGTTACCTTCCCACGGAATACCTTCACCACGGTCCAGTTCCAGAATCCAGCCGGCCACATTATCCAGGAAGTAACGGTCGTGGGTAATCGCCACTACCGTTCCTTCGAAGTCGTGCAGGAAACGTTCCAGCCAGGCGACAGACTCAGCATCCAGGTGGTTGGTAGGTTCGTCGAGCAGCAGCATGTCAGGTTTTTCTAACAGCAGACGACACAGGGCGACACGACGACGTTCCCCCCCGGAGAGATTGGCAATTTTTGCATCCCAGTCTGGCAGGCGCAGAGCATCGGCTGCACGTTCAAACTGAGTGTTAATGTTGTGGCCGTCATGTGCCTGGATGATTTCTTCCAGACGTCCCTGTTCTGCAGCCAGCTTATCAAAGTCTGCATCGGGATCGGCGTACAGTGCATAAACTTCATCCAGACGCTTCAGCGCGCCAACCACTTCTGCCATGGCTTCTTCAACGGATTCACGGACAGTGTGTTCAGGATTAAGTTTTGGTTCCTGTGGCAGGTAGCCAATTTTCAGGCCAGGCTGAGGACGTGCTTCACCCTCAATGTCGGTATCAATACCGGCCATAATGCGCAACAGGGTGGATTTACCGGCACCGTTAAGTCCCAGAACCCCGATTTTGGCCCCGGGGAAAAAACTCAGGGAGATGTTCTTCAGGATATGCCGCTTTGGCGGGACAACTTTGCCCACGCGATGCATGCTGTAAACGAATTGAGCCACGAGAATGAGCCTCTTTTAATACATATTGATCATGATAATTCAGCTGTGGAGTGTAGCCTGTTTCCGGGCATAATCACAGAGAGCGACAGCGGATGTCATCCCGGAAAACAAGGTAGTTTTCCAGGATGCGGCAAAGATCATGCGGTAACACGACGACGCAGACGGAACAATCGCGCCGGCAGGGTAATAATGACCAGACACAGGATGATAAGCCCGATACCGGCCCAGCCGGAAGCCGGCAGGCGTTCTCCCACCAGAGTCACCGCCAGCAAGGCCGCGACTACCGGCTCTGTTAATGACAACGTGGTAGCGGTACTGGCTTTGATGCGTGCCAGGCCGATTCCGTAGCACAGATAACCGATAAACATTGGCACCAGTGCCATATAAAGAGCGACGGCGATATTGGTAGTGGAGGCCAGCAGTGGTGCGCCGGTCAACAGTAATACAGGAATCAGCAGTATCCCACCGGCTCCGAAAGTGGAACCCATGGCGGCCGTGGCATTGACGCTGTTGTGCATCATGCGTCGTGCTGACCATGAATAAAGAGCATAAGTGAAGCCAGCCACCAGTCCCAGCAAAATACCACTTAGTGTTTGCAGGCTGTCTCCGGAAGTAGCAGCCCGGTCTTCGGCAATACACAGCAGAATCATCCCGGCCACTCCGATCGATGCACCACAGATCCACTGGCGGCTAAGTGGATGTCCGTCAAAATAGTATTCGATCAACGCGGATAACAGCGGGGCAGAACCAATAGAAATCACAGTACCTGCCGCCACTCCGGCATAATGCATCGAGGCATAAAACGCCAGCGGATAAACGGCGACCGCCAGTGCGCCAATAAGTAAATTCAGCCAGTTAGCTGCAATCTGCCGGCGACCGGAGAGCATTTTTGGCAGGGCCAGCAAAGCCTGTAATATTCCGCCACCCCCCATAGCCACCGCTCCAATCGCCAATGGGCTGACGCCTGAAGCGAAAGTCGCGGCAGTCCCCGTCGTTCCCCAGAGAACAGAGGCGGCCAGCACGGCGGCTATTCCTGCCTGCGGGCGAGAAGTCTGTGAGGTCATAGGGTCTCCAGCAGGCTTTGTGCCATGGCGGAGGCCTGGCTTATGCAGTCACTGTTACCTTCCAGACCGGCCCGTGTAATGCTTCCTTCCAGCAGAAATGATAAATGTCGGGCCAGTAAATCACAGCGCGTCTGGTCTTTCGTCAACTGACTAATGTGCTGTTTCAGAATATCTTCCACCTGTTGTTTGTGCTGACAAATAGCTTTACGGCCAGGAGCTCCGGTAGGCAGTTCTGCGGCGGCATTCAGCAGCCCGCAGCCACGAAAAGCATATTCGTATTCAAATTCAGCGTGATCGGTATAGGCGTTAAATACGGCCATGATGCCTTGCTGAGGAGTGGTTGCGGTTGCAGAACGGCGCTGATAGAGATCCAGCCATTCCTGATGACGAGCTGTCAGATAGGCCTCAATCAGTGCGTCTTTGGAACTGAAATTGTTATACAAACTTTTTTTAGCCACACCGGCCCGTTTCACTACCGCATCGATACCAGTGGCAGCAATGCCGTAGTTATAAAACAGCACTCTGGCAGCCATCAGTAGTTTGTCATAGGCCGTGGATTTTTGATCCTGAACGACAGTCATAGAGAGATCCTGAAAGTTAGTAGGTAGACCAGTATACTTACTTGTAAGTTAAAGTCATGCCGGATGATCAGGTGATTTGCACGAACAGTTATCAGTGCCGGAGGGGGAGTAACACGACTTTATCCGGAAAGTTTAGGGCAATACTTTGCCATTTCGTCGAAACAAACTCTGCTACTGACCAGATAACCGGTGATTACTGACAATATTGTTCAGGGCTGAACCTGGCGAATAACCGGTGTTACACCGACTGACGGTCTGTCTACGAAGACCCATATTTTCGGCTATTGAGACTGGTGTGCCGGTTTGTATTTCGATAAGGAAGAACAGTCGATATTTCTACCTGAGGCATAGCCCCGGATTAGACTAATCCAACAGAATTTCTAATTTTTCCAGCCGAGTTCCCGAAAGATAATATCCTGATCAGGATAATGCTTTAAATGAAATGCAAACAGTATCATTATCTTAAATGGTGTAGGCTGAAAGGGGAAGGTGGGAACGGCTTGAGTATACATTAATAATAATATAGATTCATTCGGCTTGCATGATAACTTTCTGATGTTAATTCTTCATTCAATACCGCTGTTAAATTTATAAGGGTTTGTCTATAAAATGAAAAAATATATCCTTCCCGTCATTGGTGCAGCTATATTGCTGTCGGGCTGCCAGCAATTACAACAAACTTTAAATGATGCCTCAGCGCAGGTTAATAAACTGACCAGCAAAAGCTCTTCAACATCAGGGACATCAGGTAATGATGATGCCTTACTGAATGGTAGTGCAACCAGCACGACGTTGGCACAAATATGCAGTGACTTTAGTAAGAACTCCTTCAGGGCAAAAGAACGCTGGGAAAATAAGACCGTTCAAATTACTGATGTGATCACTAACATTAATGAATCGAGACCATTAGTTAATGGCGACCCGGGATTTGTTAAGCAGGCAACGTTGAGTTTCAGAACTAAATATGAAGCGACCGCAAACCTGGGTGGATGTAATGCCAATGCCTTTATCGATTACAGCGAACTGACTAAATACAGTGTTGGCCAGCGGGTGACTTTAAAAGGTGTTGTCAGAATGGGAATGGGCGATTCAAGTGTGACATCGGTAATTGTACTGTCGCCGGCAAAAGTTATCAGCGCACATTAATCCCGTCTGTTGTTATCACCGGGTGATGAGATAAAATTCATGATGGTTAAAGTTTTCCGCCATCATGAAATTTAGTTACCCTCACTCTCTGTTTTTAACAGCGGCAATGAGTCGTGGAGCAAAGCCAGAAGGAGTAACAATTACCGCACGAATAACGCAGTACGGAATTCAGACGGGCCATCGTGAATGGCCAGATAACAGACCAGCGGCTGTTGAAGCACAACCGCCAGTCCTGGTACTAAATTGCCACCAGTTTTCTGACTCCATCCTTTTCCATATCTGCGCCAGAGCCTTGTTGAATAATCTCGCCTCTGGACATCACCAGATACTGATCCGCCAGTTCAGCGGCAAAGTCATAGAACTGCTCAACCAGTAAAATCCCCATATCACCACGCTGAGCCAGCATTTTAATAACCTGGCCAATTTCCTTAATCACCGAAGGCTGAATACCTTCTGTCGGTTCATCGAGGATGAGTAATTGCGGGCGGCTGGCGAGCGCACGGCCAATTGCCAGTTGCTGCTGCTGGCCTCCGGAGAGATCCCCGCCACGACGATGTTTCATCTCCTTTAGTACCGGGAACAGCTGATAAATATCTTCCGGGACGTGACGTGCCTCGCGGGCTGAAAAGCGTGACATACCCAACAGCAGGTTTTCTTCTACCGTCAGACGTGGAAAAATTTCACGCCCTTGCGGTACCCAGGCAATGCCTGCATTGACCCGCTGGTGGGGTTTACGCTGATTAAGCAGCTGTTGCTGCCAGTGGATAGTGCCTGACTTCACGGGTAACAGCCCCATCAGGCAACGCAGCAGGGTGGTTTTACCAACCCCGTTGCGACCCAGCAAACAGGTCACCTGACCGACAGGCACTTCAAACGACAGGCCGCGCAAAATATGGCTGCCGCCATAATACTGATGTAATTCGGCAATCTGTAACATGTTAGCGCCCCAGGTATACGTCAATAACGTGTTCATTGGCCTGTACTTCACGCAGAGAACCCTCTGCCAGTACCTGCCCCTGATGCAGGACTGTGACATGGTCGGCGATAGTTTCGACGAATCCCATATCGTGCTCCACCACCATCAGTGAGTGTTTTCCTGCCAGCTCGCGGAATAACTCAGCGGTGTATTCTGTTTCTGCATCGGTCATCCCTGCGGCGGGTTCATCCAGCAACAACAGATGGGGTTCCTGAACCAGCAGCATACCGATTTCGAGAAACTGTTTTTGTCCGTGCGATAACAACCCTGCCAGCCGTTGTTGCTGGTCTGACAGACGGAGCAATTGCAGAGTCGAGGCGATTCTGTCCTGTTGCTCTCCGTTCAGTCTGGCCCGCAATGAGGCCGCCACGGTTTTTGGTGCTTTCAGTGCAATTTCGAGATTTTCGAACACGGTTAGCGCTTCAAACACGGTTGGTTTCTGAAATTTACGGCCAATACCGGCGCGGGCAATTTCTGAGGGTGACAAGCGTGTCAGATCGGTACGCTGGTCGTACACTACTTTGCCCTCGTCCGGCCGGGTCTTACCGGTGATAACATCCATCAGGGTAGTTTTACCGGCACCATTCGGCCCGATAACGCAACGCAGTTCCCCGACGCCGATATTCAGCGACAGGTTATTCAGGGCGCGAAAACCGTCGAATGTCACCGAAATATTTTCCAGCTGCAACACCGGATCGGTTTGCTGACGATGCCGGTCGGCCGGTGAGCTGTGGGTATAAATTTGATCAGTCATTTTTCCTCCGGCGCAACAGCCCGACAACACCCTGTGGCAGAACCAGGGTAACCACAATAAACATCAGGCCGAGGAAAAACAGCCAGTAATCCGGGAAACTGACGGTAAACCAGCTCTTCGCCCCGTTAACAATCGCCGCACCTAACACCGGGCCAATCAGTGTGCCGCGGCCGCCGAGTGCTACCCAGATTGCGGCTTCAATTGAGTTAGTCGGTGACATTTCTCCCGGGTTGATGATTCCAACCTGCGGAACATAGAGTGCCCCGGCCAGGCCACACATGACGGCCGACAGGGTCCAGATAAATAATTTGAAACCGCGTGGGTCATAACCACAAAACATCAGACGGTTTTCGGCGTCACGCACTGCCGTCAAAATGCGGCCGAATTTACTGCGCGCCAGCAGGAAGCCAGTGAGCAGTGATAACGCCAGCAGAATCACTGTGGCCATAAACAGCGCAATACGGGTTCCTGTGGCATCAATCTTCCAGTCGAGCAGTGTGGTGAAGCCGGTGAATCCGTTATTGCCGCCAAATCCGGTCTCGTTACGGAAGAACAGCAGCATTCCGGCGTAGGTCAGTGCCTGAGTCATGATCGAAAAGTAGACCCCTTTGATTTTTGAGCGAAAAGCAAAGAAACCAAATAACGCAGCCAGCCCGCCAGGCAACAACACAATCAGGCATAACGTCCAGATAAATGACTGAGTTCCGGTCCAGAACCAGGGCAGATGGTCCCAGGAGAGAAACGACATAAAGGCCGGCAGGGCGTCACCAGAGGCCTGACGCATCAGGTACATCCCCATAGCGTAGCCCCCCAATGCAAAGAACAGCCCGTGACCCAGCGACAGCATCCCTGCGTAGCCCCAAACCAGATCCAGGGCGACGGCAACGATGGCATAACAGAGGATCTTACCGCACAGTGTCAGAGTATAAGTCGAGACTGACAGCGGATTGCTGGCCGGAAGTAAACTAAGAAACGGCATAATCAGCAATGCCAGCAGGACCACACTGACCAGCGTCAGCGTCAGTACCGGCATTTTTTTGCCTATGGTGACAGTAATTGGCTGGCTCATTAGTCAATGACCCTCCCTTTAGCAGCGAACAGCCCCTGAGGACGTTTCTGGATAAACAGGATAATCGCCAGCAGGATGATGATTTTACCCAGCACAGCACCGACCTGCGGTTCCAGCACTTTATTCAGAATACCCAGACTCAGTGCGGCTGCCACGGTTCCTGCCAGCTGCCCGACACCACCGACCACCACTACCAGGAAGGAATCAATAATATAACTTTGTCCCAGTTCCGGACCGACATTACCTAACTGAGATAAGGCGACGCCTCCCAGACCGGCCAGGCCGGAACCCAGGCCAAACGCCAGCATATCCACTTTGCCGGTAGCTACTCCGCAACAGTCAGCCATTGCGCGGTTTTGGGTAACGGCACGGATATTCAGTCCGAGCCGGGTTTTGTTGAGCAGCAGCCAGGTGAGCAGCAGCACACCAACCACAAACACAATGACGGCAATCCGGTTATAAGGCAGTACCAGGTTCGGTAACACCTGCCAGCCTCCGGATAACCAACCCGGGTTAGCAACTTCCAGGTTCTGCGCGCCGAACAGTATCCGGACTCCCTGGATCAGAATCAGGCTGATGCCCCAGGTAGCCAGCAGTGTTTCCAGCGGGCGGCCATAAAGGTGACGAATAATAGTACGTTCAAGGATCATGCCGATAGCGGCAGTCAGCAGGAAGGCGGCCGGCAGCGCCAGTATTGGATACCATGCCAGCCATTGTGGTGCCCATTGCTGGAACAGGCTTTGGATCATCCAGGTGGTATAAGCACCTATCATCAGCATTTCGCCGTGGGCCATATTAATCACCCCCAGCAGGCCATAGGTAATGGCGAGACCAAGTGCTGCCAGCAGCAGTATGGAACCAAGAGACAGGCCACTAAATGCCTGACCGAGCCAGTCACCCCACATCAGTCGATGGTGGATCTGCTGCAGGCTGTCAGCTGCAGCCTGGCGTACCTTCGCATCCGGTTCGGTTGATGCCTGAGTAAGAGGTTGCAGGCTGGCCTGTACATCAGGGTTACTGGCCTGACCTAACAGTTTCACTGCCTGCAGGCGCACTTCCGCCTGAGGATTAGTCAGTTGCAGCAGGGCTACTGCCTGTGACAGGGCATCGCGAACCTGCGGGTTAGTTTCTTTCTGCAACTGTTGTTGCATTAGTGGTAGCTGATCGCTGGCTACATCATTCTGTAACTGCCGTGCGGCCAGCAGACGGAGTGCCGGATCATGGCTGGTTAGTTCGATAGCTGACAAGGCGCGGGAGGTCAGAATTCGCAGCCGGTTGTTCATCAGCAATTTACGGGTATTGCCGGTAGGCTGTTGTGCACTGTCCAGTGGCACCAGTTTGTCGCCGGTTTTACTGAAAGGCTGCTTGTTCTCATCTGTTACCACATTCTCATTATGTAATGCATTCAGTAGTGGCAGTAAATGTTCATCAGGTGCGGCAGCCCACTGCTGTAACAATGTGGCCTGCTGTGTGCGGCTGGCGGCGGCAAAATCTGCCGCAGGACCGGCACTGGCGAGTAATGGCTGGCACAGTGTTAACCACAGTAATGACCAGAAAACGCGGCGTAGTGTGATCATAATCTTTGCTCAACTGAGGGCAGGAACGGACCTGACCGGGTTAGCTAACGGACCCGCCGACAGGCAGCGGGTCAGCGGATGGTCAGAACGTACCTTTGACCGGGGTATCAGGTTTTTTGTCGTTCCCGGCAATATACGGGCTCCACGGCTGAGCACGTACGGTACCGTCGGTCTGCCAGACCACGTTAAACTGGCCGTTGGCTTCAACTTCACCAATCATCACTGGTTTATGCAGGTGGTGGTTGGTTTGGTCCATGGTCAGAGTGTATCCATCCGGCGCTTTAAACGTCTGTCCGGCCATTGCTGCACGAACTTTGTCCACATCGGTGGTGCCGGCTTTCTCGACTGCCTGAGCCCACATATGGATGCCGACGTAGGTCGCTTCCATCGGGTCATTGGTAACTACGGAGTCAGCGTTTGGCAGATGGTGAGCTTTGGCATAGGCACGGTAATCGGCAACAAATTTAGCGTTTACCGGGTTATCCAGAGATTCAAAATAGTTCCAGGCAGCCAGTTCACCAACCAGAGGTTTAGTATCAATACCACGCAGCTCTTCTTCACCTACCGAGAAGGCCATGACCGGAATATCGGTAGCTTTTATGCCCTGGTTAGCCAGCTCTTTGTAGAACGGAACGTTGGAATCGCCGTTAATGGTGGAGATAACCGCAGTCTTACCACCGGCAGAGAATTTTTTGATATTGGAAACAATGGTCTGGTAATCGCTGTAACCAAACGGGGTATAAACTTCCTGAATATCTTTATCCTGAACCCCTTTGGAATGGAGATAGGCACGCAGGATTTTATTGGTGGTACGCGGATAGACATAGTCAGTACCAAGCAGGAAGAAGCGTTTAACATTGCCGCCATCTTCGCTCATCAGGTACTGTACTGCCGGAATTGCCTGCTGGTTTGGTGCCGCTCCGGTATAAAAGACGTTCGGTGACATCTCTTCGCCTTCATACTGCACCGGGTAGAACAGCAGACCATTAAGTTCTTCAAATACCGGCAGAACGGACTTACGTGATACCGAGGTCCAGCAACCGAAGACGACAGCAACTTTATCCTGGCTCAGTAACTGACGGGCTTTTTCGGCGAACAATGGCCAGTTGGATGCAGGGTCAACCACCACTGGCTCCAGTTTTTTACCCAGCACACCACCGTGCGCATTAATTTCATCAATGGTCATCAGAGCCACATCTTTCAACGGCGTCTCTGAAATCGCCATGGTGCCGGAGAGTGAATGCATAATCCCGACTTTGATAGTGTCGGCAGCATAAGCACCGAGACTGACCCCCATACTGACGACAGTAGCGGAGAGAGCAAAAGCTTTAAGTAATGAACGTCTTTTCATTGTAATACCCCTGATAAGCGAATTATGACTCGGGTGATGTTCTTGCCTGCTGTAACATGTGTAGTGTTATTTTGCGGACTTCCGCTTTACTCTCTGCGATATGCCTGGTGAGCAGTAGCTGTGCCTCCTCGCTGTTTTGTTGAAAAATCTGGTTTAAAATCAGGGCGTGTTCCCGGTATGTGGCACTGATCCTGTCTTCGCGGGTAAAGTCCAGACGACGGATGATGCGAATTTTCTCGGTGACAATCGCATGGACTTTCGCCATTTCACGGTTTCCTGCCGCATCCAGTAACCCGCGATGAAACTCTTCATCACAGGCTGAGATTTCCTTGCCATCACTGAGTGGCAGCGGTGGCGTATCAATCCAAAAATTTTGCAGTTCGGTTAATGCCTGGCGGCACTGCTCTGCCGGTAAACGGCACAACCGGCGCACGGCTTCACATTCCAGAACGGTACGGAAGTCGTACAGTTCTTCGAAATACTCGAAATCGAACGGTTTAACCTGCCAACCACTGCGGAAATAGACCTCCAGGTAGCCTTCATGGGCCAGCCAGTAGAGTGCCTGCCGGACCGGGGTCCGGCTGACCTGCATTTTTTCAGCAATATCGTTTTCACTGAAGCGATCACCCGGCAGTAAACGGAAGTCGAAAATATCGTCCTTCACTGCCTGATAAACCCGCGAAGCCAGTGCTTCTGGTCGTGATTTATTGCTGTTACTCACAGAACTCATTGCTCCTCCCCGGCTAACCACAGCAGCACATCCCCCGGAGCAACCTGGCGCCCTGGCTGGCATGCAATCTGGCTGACCACACCTGCGGCAGGTGAACTGATGGTCAGTTCCATTTTCATCGCTTCCACAATCACTACTGGCTGACCGGCAACGATGGTGTCGCCTGGTGACACCAGGACTTTCCAGACACTGCCATTCAGGTCGGCATTGACCGGCAATAATCCTGCGGTATCTTCTTCGGCGACCAGAGGCTGATCGTCTTCTGACGGAGAGTTCAGCGCTTCGCGGCTCCACAACTCCACTTCTTCAGCAAAAGCAGTGGCCTGGCGCTCTTTAAACTGGTTAATAGAGTCCGCGTTTTCTGCCAGGAAACGGCGATGGGCTGCGTAATCAAATTCACTTTCCTCGATGCGCACGCTGGCACGGCCTTCACGGAAATCATCACGCAGTTGCAGTAATTCATCTTCAGTGACCGGATAGAAACGCACCTGATCGAAGAAATGTAATAACCAGGGTTCGTCGGCGGCGAACTGATCGTTTTTCAGATATTTGTTCCAGATAGGCAGCGTACGGCCCACCAACTGGTATCCACCCGGCGAATCCATCCCATAAATACACATATACATGCCGCCGATACCGACAGTACCTTCGGCAGTAAAGGTGCGGGCAGGGTTATATTTTGAACTGAGCAGCCGGTGGCGCGGATCTACGGGGACTGCACAAGGGGCTCCCAGATAGACATCGCCCAGGCCAAGAATCAGATAGCTGGCATCAAACAGAATGCGTTTAACTTCCTCACGGCTTTCCAACCCGTTGGTCCGTTGCAGGAAATCAACGTTATTCGGCAACCACGGCGCCTGCTGACGGACGGTCTGCTGATAACGGCTGACCGCGTCTAAGGTTGCGCTGTCTTCAAAAGCCATTGGCAGCCAGACAATACGTGAAGGGACTTTCAGCTCGCTGACATCACCGAGCGAGGTTTCCAGCTCCAGCAGCAGGTCAATCAGTGCTTTCTGTGATAACTGCAGGCTGTCATAGCGGATCTGTAATGAACGAACACCCGGGGACAGTTCGCGGATCGCCGGGATCGCCTGCTGACGAATCGCTTCAATCAGCAGATGAATCCGAAGGCGTAACGCCAGATCCAGGACGTTGTCGCCATACTCGATCAGGATGTAATGATCACCCGCCTGACGGTAGACCACAGACGGACGGTCCCCTTGTGCCGGTAATGCAGCCAGTGCGGTCGCCGGAACTCCGTCAGTGGGTTGCAGATTAACCGGAGAAAATTCTGGTATCGCTGCGGGTGTAAGCTGTTCAATTTGCTGATTGCAGGCCGTTTCCAGCGCCTGAGCTTCATCAAAACTGATCGGATAGAAGCGGATTTTATCGCCGGGTTTGACCTGACCGACTTTCCATAGCTCGGCGCTGGCAATTGTCACCGGGCAGACAAAACCACCGAGGCTCGGTCCGTCACGGGTCAGGATGACCGGGAAATCACCGGTAAAGTTAATGGCACCAATGGCGTATTCGCAGTCATGCACATTAGAAGGGTGCAGGCCGGCTTCGCCGCCGTTTTCCCGCGCCCACTCGGGTTTAGGGCCACTCAGCCGGACACCCAACCGGTTTGAGTTGTAATGCACTTCCCAGTCGGTCGCAAAGAAGGTATCGATCGCCTGTGGGGTAAAAAAGTCCGGAGCACCATGCGGGCCATATAACACCCCAATCTGCCAGTGATTACCGTATTCCGGAATCATCTCTGTCGGCAGAGCCTGCGGTTCACTGATAGCGGGTGGTGTAGTGCAGGCAGGTAATTCTGGTTGTGATACCGGCAGCATATCTGCCTGGCGTAAAATTCGTCCTGCATGGCCCCCAAACTGTCCCAGGGCAAAGGTTGAGCGGCTGCCCAGATAGACCGGGACATCAAAACCGTGGCGGATGGCAAGGCAGGTACGGCAACCGGAAGTGGCACGACCAAGTACCAGAGTCTGACCTGCTTTTACGGTCACTGGCTGCCAGAATGCGACCGGCTCATCATCCAGGGTTGCTTCTGAAGGGGCTCCGGTCAACGCGATAACGCAATCGCAGTGGAATTTTAAAACGGGTCCCTGCAGAGTAAATTCCAGCCCTGCTGCTTCCGGCGCATTACCTACAATTCGGTTAGCCAGCCGGAAGGCATAATCATCCATCGGGCCGGAAGGCGGAACGCCGATATCCCAGTAGCCCGGGCGGCCCGGATAGTCCTGCACCGAGCTCCAGGTACCTGGCTGAATCACTTCCACCACATGGGCATTGGCGGTAAATTTATCGAGGAAGCGGGTGTAGCTGCGCCCTTCGCGGAACTCACGGGTATTAATGACCTGACGCAGATAGTCGAGATTTGAAGCAATCCCCTGAATCCGGGTTTCTGACAGGGCCTGACGTAATTTTTCCCAGGCAGCTTCACGGGTATCGGCATGAACAATCAGTTTTGCCAGCAGTGGATCGTACCAGGCGGAAACTTCCGTGCCGGTACTCACCCAGCCATCGACCCGCACATTATCCGGGAAGCTGACATCGGTCAGTGTACCGGGTGAGGGCTGAAAGTTTTTCAGCGGGTCTTCTGCATACAGGCGAACTTCGATAGCTGCCCCTTGCGGAGCTTTAGCCATGGCCTGCCAGTCCGGAGTTTCGCCGGCGGCGACCTGCAACATGCAGGCGACCAGATCCAATCCGGTGACTGATTCAGTTACCGGGTGTTCTACCTGTAACCGGGTATTCACTTCCAGGAAATAGAATTTATCCTGAGCGCCGTCATAGATGTATTCGACTGTACCTGCACTGCGATAATTCACACTCTCACCAAGTCTGACCGCACTTTCCAGTAACGTACGGCGTGTTTCTGGCGGCAGGTGAGGGGCAGGCGTTTCCTCGACGACTTTCTGGTTGCGGCGTTGCAGAGAACAATCGCGTTCTCCCAGGGCAACGACCTTGCCCTGACCATCTCCGAAAATCTGTACTTCAATATGCCGGGCCTGATCGATACAACGTTCGAGGAAAACACCCGCATCATTGAAGAATTGTGCGCCCAGACGACGGACACCTTCCCATGCATCGGATAAGGCTGCTTCATCGGCACAGCGGGTCATGCCAATGCCACCGCCGCCGGCGGTGCTTTTCAACATCACCGGATAGCCGATAGTAGCGGCAGCCTGCAAGGCTTCCGGTAGTGAATTCAGCAATGGAGTTCCCGGAGTCATGGGGACTCCGGCAGCAGCAGCCAGTTCGCGGGCGCGGTGTTTTAATCCAAACTCGCCAATCTGATGGGCGGTAGGACCAATAAACACGATCCCTGCTTCTTCACAGGCAGCAGCAAAAGGCAGGCTTTCTGATAAAAATCCGTATCCCGGCCAGATAGCCTGGGCGCCACTCTGTCGGGCCGCCTGTAAAATTTTCTCTATCGACAAATAACTGTCAGTCGGTTTATCACCGCCAAGGGCAATTGCCTCGTCAGCCTCTTTCACATGCGGGGCGTTTTTATCTGCATCGGAATAGACAGTGACGCTACGAATTCCCAGACGTTTCAGAGTTTTCAACGCACGGCAGGCAATTTCACCACGGTTAGCAATCAGTACGGTATCAAACATGATTAACGGGTCTCCTGTGAGCTTAACCAGCGGCGCCAGCCACCTGTTTCGGTGATATCGAGGGCATTACTCAGTGCATAAGGTTCGCAGACAAATCCCTGAACAGTGCGCCCGTCGGCCAGCGTCAGGGTGCCAATTCCTAAAGGTGCCGGGATCTCGGCAACAAACTCGCCATAACGGGCCAGGGGGATATCCCAGAGTTCGACGATAATGGCAGCGCCACTGTCATCGCGAACCAGACCTGGTTTTTTAATCGCTCCGCCACTCAGGGCATACAGGCGGTAATGCGCAGCAGTGGTGGTTTCTTCCACCAGAACCGCCTGGCGGGAGGTGAGCTGATAATTGAGAGGCATACCAGTCAGATGCGCACCGACGACCGCGATGCGTACATGATCAGCAGATGCCGGCAGAGAAACCGCTGACTCTGGTGCAGGCAGTCTGGTGGCACCCAGAGGCAGTTGTTGTTGCTGTTGCCAGCGTAAGCCAAAACCAGCCAGGGCCCGGTCATACCAGGCAGGAGCAATCAGCGTGATTCCGGCGGGCAGTCCGTCGGCCCGAAAACCTGCTGGCAGGGCCAGCGCACAGAGATCGGCGAGATTAGTAAAATTGGTGTAGGTACCAAACTGAGCGTTGTATTTCACCGGTTCCTGCTGCATTTGCTGGCGGGTGCGGATAGTGGGTGAAGTCGGGACCACCAGTCCGTCGAACTGTGCCAGAGTTTGCTGAATCTGACGGCTCAGTTCGGAACGCAGATATTCAGCCCGCCAGGCATCGGTAGCTGAGAATTTCTCACCCTGCCTGACAATGCCGTAGACCACCGGGTCGAGTTTGTCCGGATTCTGTAACATCTCACCAACGGCCGCGGTTCTTTCAGCAACCCACGGGCCGTTGTACAACTGTTCTGCCAGCCGGTGAAACAGTGTGAAATCAATAGCCGACAACGTGGCACCGCAGGTTTGCAGGTCGGTTAATGCGGCTTCCCAGGCGGCACGAGCCTGCTCATCATCAAAGAATTCCGGATTGGCAGGAATGGCAAACTTAGGGGAGGCCGGCAAGGCAGCTGGCGCGGTATGGGGAGAAGACCGTGAATAGCTGTCTCCGCTGTCATAACCCCCGGCGAGGCTGGCTACCTGCCAGGCATCTTCGGTGGTGAGTGCAAACACTGAAATAGTATCAATCAGACGACAGGCAGGGACCACGCCGGAGGCAGAGAGCCAACCTTTGGTTGGTTTCAGACCGACAATATTGTTAAACCCGGCCGGAACACGTCCTGAACCGGCAGTATCTGTTCCCAGAGAGAAAGGCACCAGGCCGCGTGCTACCACCGATGCAGAACCAGAACTGGAACCGCCGCTGACATAATCCGGATCAAAGCTGTTAGGTACTTCACCATAAGGTGAACGGGTGCCGACCAGTCCGGTGGCAAACTGATCGAGATTGGTTTTTCCGGCCACAATGGCCCCGGCAGACTTCAGACGGGCTATTACTTCAGCATCATTGTCGGCCACATAACTGAACGCGGGACAGGCGGCGGTGGTGTTAAAACCGGCAACATCAATATTATCTTTAACCGCAAACAGGACGCCGAACAGTGGCAGCGAGGTTGGATCCTGCAGAAAACGTGGCAGAATTTCGCTGACCTGTGCAGTGATTTGTGCCGGAGTCGCGACACTTATCCATGCCGGATCCTGTGGATCAAACGTTGCCAGCCATTGATTCAGAATTTCAGCCAGCTGCTGAGGGTGTTGCTGACAATGGTGAGTCCACTGTCCAAGAGTAAGTCCTGCGCTTAAAGAGGTCATATGAATTCCATCATGTATACCAGATGGTATTCATCTGAGCAAAGAGCGTGCCATAGTTGTAACTTAATGAAATTTATTGATTAAATGAATTGTGGCGAATGACGTAATCAGCAAGGTTGACCATTTTTGGCGCAGGGCCGCCTTCGAATGGTGCAAATTTGTGCAATGCTTTTACACTCAAACGTGCCAGTGAACGTCAGACTGAGTAAATTTTTGGCAGATGATAGTAAGTCATCATTTAACCCGCTAGCATGGAAGACTGTCAGCGGGTCTGCTGATATGTGCCGGGGAAAAGAGGAGAAGCATGTGATTAATTGGAAGCATTGGGTATTGGGTCTCTGTCTGACAGGGGTTGCCGGTCTCAGTCAGGCAGACTCGTTGGATCAACAGCGTCTGCGATACCAGCAAATTAAGCAGGCCTGGGATAACAATCAAATGGATGTTGTGGCGCAGATGATGCCGTCACTGAAAGATTACCCGCTTTATCCTTACCTTGAATACCGGCTACTGTCCCAGGATTTGAATCAGGAAACCTCTCTGGCAATTACCAATTTTGCCAACCAGTACCCGACATTGCCTTCCGCCCGCAGTCTGAAAAACCGCTTTATCAATGAACTGGCAAGACGCCAGGACTGGCAGGGCTTATTAAGCTTCAGTCCAACCCGTCCGGCACCGGTACAGGCACAATGTAACTGGTATTACGCCAACTGGGCGACCGGCAACCGGCAACTGGCCTGGGAAGGCGCGAAAAAATTATGGCTGACCGGGGCCAACTTACCCGACAGTTGCGATGCACTGTTTACTGCCTGGCAGTCATCGGCACAATTCAGTCCGCAGGCTGTTTTACAGCGTGTGATCCTGGCCTTTAAAGAGGGGAATGATTCGCTGGTGCGTCATTTGATCACCATGCTGCCGGTAAATTATGCAACCGTTGCCACAGCCCTTTCGACGCTGGGACAAAACCCGCAGACGGTCAGCAGTTTTGCCACTACGGTGGCCCCCGGGGATTTCAGTCGGCAGATAACCCTGATTGCTTTCAGCCGGCTGGCACGACAGGATGCCGAAAATGCCCGCTCACTGATCCCGGTGCTGGTGGCGGCCCAGAAAATGTCTGATTCTGAAGCTCAGGCCATGAAAGAGTCAGTGGCCTGGCAATTTATGGGCAGCGATGTGACGACGGAACAGATGCGCTGGCGGGATGCTGTTGTGATGGACAGTGATTCTACGTCACTCATCGAGCGACGTATCCGCCAGGCGATTTCGGATAATGATCACCGGGGCCTGAATACCTGGATCGCCCGGTTACCTGTCGAGGCTAAACAAAAGGATGAGTGGCAATACTGGCAGGCGTGTCTGTTACTGGAGCAGGGCCGTAAACAGGAAGGCGATGAACTTCTCAGCCAGCTGACACAGAAACGTGGTTTCTATCCTATGGTTGCGGCCCAAAAACTGGGTGTACCTTATAAACTGACGATTGATCCGGCACCTGCACCGACCGCCGCAGTTGCCAGCGGCGCAGAGATTAGCCGTGTCAGAGAACTGATGTACTGGGGAATGGATAATCTGGCCCGAAGTGAATGGGCTAACCTTATCAGCAGCAAACCCCTGGAACAACAGAAGATGCTGGCTCGCTATGCCAGCGAGCAGGACTGGTGGGATCTGAGTGTTCAGGCCACCATTACCGCCAAAATGTGGGACAGCCTGAAGGAGCGTTTCCCGCTGGCTTGGCAGCAGTACTATCAACAATATTCTGCCGGGAAAGCCATCCCGGTGAGTTATGCGATGGCCATTTCGCGACAGGAAAGTGCATGGAACCCAAAAATTCGCTCGCCGGTCGGTGCCAGCGGGCTAATGCAGGTAATGCCCGCGACTGCGGCGCATACTGTCAAAATGTTCCCGATCAGTAATTACGTGAACAGTAGCCAGCTGTTAGATCCGCAGATGAATATCCAGATCGGGATGCAGTATCTGGATTACGTGTACCGTCAGTTTGACGATAACCGTATTTTCTCTTCTGCGGCCTATAATGCTGGTCCTGGCAGAGTCAGGAAGTGGCTGGCAGTGAGTGGGGGTAAGCTGGATGCTGTCGGGTTTATTGAAACCATTCCTTTTGCCGAAACACGTAACTATGTGAAAAATGTGCTGGCTTATGATGCCTACTATCGTTATTTCATGGGACAGCCGGGCAAACTGTTACAGGATACAGAGTGGAATCGCCGCTACTGAGTATGCTATGCTTCTGTACTCATCAATGAGTACGGAAGCCGTCTATGTTGCCCACTGCCAATGCAGAAGAAAATTTTGAGTTTAACTGGCCTCGTGTTGTCAGCTTACTGAAGCAGGCAGTGGACGATCAGCAGACAGAGGCGTTACTGCAACTGATGATGACTCCGGATGAACGGGAAGCGTTGGCGACCCGGTTAAGAATTATTGAAGAACTGATGCGTGGTGAACTGAGCCAACGGCAGTTAAAAGATCAACTGGGCGTTGGAATTGCCACCATTACCCGGGGTTCTAACAGCCTCAAGGAGTCACCGGCTGTATTTCGTCAATGGCTGGAACATCAGCTGTCGCTGAGTGGTGACTGATTGTAGTAAGGGTGCAGCAACGGGCATAGCGCCAGCAATAAAGCCTGATGATAAACGGAGGTCCGGGTCAGCCGGCCTTCAGTCAGTGCTCCAATCGCTCCCCCTTTTTGTTTGATATTATCGATGCCGGTCAGTTGTGCCATCACATCTCCGAGCTCCCGCCCCTGATGGAGTTGTTCAGAGACTGCCGCGGGTAATAAGAAACTGGCAGAACGCGATTCACCCCGCTGTGAAGCATTTTCTATCACCATCCAGGCGAATGCCTGCTGACCGTCAATACCGGCTTCAATCGCTACCCAGAAATCTGCTTCGGGCTGACGATGACGGGCATTAGCAACGCGCTGACGGGCACCTTTAAGCGTTTCTTCATCACTCATCGGTTGCGCTGAAACACCGCTGTCAGTTTCTGAACCCGAAATCTGGCATTGGCCGGCACCAAAAACATCTTCGAATGCCTGTAGGATAGCGCTGATTTTTGCCGGGTTGCTGGTAGCGGCGACAACATGGTACATAATAGTTAAACTCTCAGGGCAGATGGTTGCACTGACTCAGTATAATGGATAGGTAACATGCTACAAGTCTTTCTGGTTCGTCATGGTGAAACCCTGTGGAATACCGAACGTCGTCTGCAGGGACAAAGCGATAGCCCATTAACCGTACAAGGAGAGCAACAGGCAAAGCAGGTGGGAGAGCGGCTTCAGTCTTATGGTATCACGCATATCATCAGCAGTGATTTAGGCCGGACCCGCCAGACTGCGGAAATTATTGCGCAGTATTGCCAGTGCCCGATAGTGACCGACAGTCGGTTACGGGAATTGAATATGGGAATACTGGAAACCCGTCGTCTGAGCGAGTTGTCTGCTGAAGAAGAAGGCTGGCGTAAGTCGTTAGTGGATGGCACTGAAAATGGGCGGATCCCCGGCGGGGAAAGTATGACTGAACTGGCCGGCCGTATGCATCAGGCGCTGGATGCCTGTCGTGAGTTACCGTCTGGCAGTCGCCCGGTGTTGGTCAGCCATGGTATGGCTTTGGGAACGTTAATCAGTACTTTGCTGGGGTTACCGGCTTTTGCTGAGCGGCGCTTGCGGCTACGTAACTGCTCGCTTTCCAGAGTGGATTATCAGCACAGTGAATGGCTGGCTAATGGCTGGGTGGTGGAAACTGCCGGAGATGTGGCTCATTTAACGGCTGACGCTCTGGATGAACTACAGCGTTAAATAACATACCCCGGATTCTGTGAATCCCGGGGTATGTTAGTGGTCAGGCAACGCGTCGGGCTTCGTTGCGAATAGGGATCAAATATTCGCAGGTCAGTTCTGCGGTATTTTCTTTGGTCAGTTTGCCACCCGGGGTATAGAAGCGTTCAATATCCTGTCCGGCACGTCGGGTCAGCCCAAGGGTTGGCATACAGGTGCTGTACAATACCAGGATAAAGTCCTGGAGTTGTTCTTTAGGACCTTTGTAGCTGAACTGAACGTATTCACCACCTTCCAGAATGATCTTCTGTGCTGATTGCAGGCTCTGCCCTGAATCGTTTTCGGTGACTGCAGTGGTGTAAAGAATTTCCTGCTCGTCTTCTTTATCTGCACTACTTTTCACCTGATGCAGTCCATATAAAATATGCGGCGCATCGGTATCGTGCAGGAACTGGCGCCAAAAATGGCCGCGCATTTCCGCACGATAAACAGAAATCTGTTCCAGAGTACAATTGTAGCTTTGAGTTTGCCCCATCAGCGTGGTTTCCGGCAACGTGACATACGTTGGCTGAGGCATAGAAAACTCGCCCATACGAATTGGTGGACGTAACCCAAAGGAATTCCAGTCAGAGGCACGGCGATAACCAGCAGGTGTCTGATTGAACTGTTTTTTAAATGCACGGGTGAACGTTTGCTGAGAATCAAACCGGTATTGCAGCGCAATATCCAGAATTGGGCGACTGGTAAGTCTCAGTGCAACAGCAGCTTTAGACAGGCGTCTGGCCCGGATATAAGCGCCAATAGCATGACCTGTTACGTTCTTAAACATCCGCTGTAAATGCCATTTGGAGTATCCGGCCTTAAAGGCAACATTATCCAGAGATAAGGGTTGGTCCAGATGGCTCTCCAGCCAGACAAGCAAATCGCGAATGATACCAGCTTGGTCCATATTACATCCTCACAGTCCTGGTTGGCATAATTGATCAGGCAACCTTCATAAAGCTAAGAGTAGCATTAAATGCAAAAAAAACAGGAAAGGGCGCAAATATACCGTTTCCTGTTGTTACAATAATTCAGTGCGACAAAGGAACACTTGAAGGTATCAATAGTAACCTTATATTGATTATTCAGTAATCACCTAATAAGCGGTAACTTAATGAAAATCAAAAAACTACAGTTTTTTATCAACAAATTTGCGGCAGCCGGCTGTGTACTTTTTGCTCTTAATGGCATGGTACATGCTGAGGAAATTGGCTCTGTAGATACCGTTTTTAAATTACTTGGTCCGGATCACAAGATTGTAATCGAAGCCTTTGATGATCCAGATGTTAAAAATGTTACATGTTATATCAGCCGGGCTAAAACCGGAGGTATAAAAGGCGGACTGGGTCTGGCTGAAGATACGGCAGATGCCGCCATTTCCTGTCAGCAGGTCGGACCGGTAACTATTCCTGACAACCTGAAACCAGGGGAGTCAGACGTGGTATTTAAAAAACGTACCTCGTTGATATTTAAGAAACTTCAGGTTGTTCGTTTTTATGACAAAACACGGAATACACTGGTATATCTGAGCTATTCTGACAAACTGGTCGATGGTTCGCCAAAAAATGCGATCAGCGCTGTCCCAATCATGCCATGGCACTAAGGGTGTCGCACAAAATGTAAAAAAGCCCGCCGGTCATCAGACCGACGGGCAGCGTAAAACAGTCCGCATCCGGGAAGTTAGTTATCTTCTAACTCACCGCAAAAACGATAACCTTCACCGTGGATCGTAGCGATGATCTCCGGGGTATCACTGTTTGACTCGAAATGCTTACGAATACGACGGATGGTCACATCCACCGTACGATCGTGAGGTTTCAGATCTCTGCCGGTCATTTTCTTCAGCAAGTCAGCGCGGGTCTGAATTTTTCCCGGATTCTCACAGAAGTGCAGCATGGCACGGAATTCACTACGTGGCAGTTTGTACTGCTCGCCTTGCGGGCTGACCAGAGAACGGCTGTTAATATCCAGTGTCCAGCCGTTAAACTGGTAATTTTCCACATGCTTACGTTCTTCACTGCTGACCGCCAGATTCATGGTACGGGACAGCAGGTTACGTGCACGAATGGTCAGTTCACGTGGATTAAACGGTTTGGTGATGTAATCATCCGCACCGATCTCCAGCCCAAGAATCTTGTCGACTTCATTGTCACGCCCTGTCAGGAACATCAGCGCTACGCTTGCCTGTTCGCGGAGCTCGCGAGCCAGCAGCAGGCCGTTTTTACCTGGCAGGTTGATATCCATTATCACCAGATTGACATCATTGTCAGTCAATAACTGGTGCATTTCAGCACCATCAGAGGCTTCGAATACGATGTATCCTTCAGCTTCGAAAATACTCTTTAAAGTATTTCGGGTTACTAGCTCGTCTTCGACGATAAGAATTTGCGGGGTCTGCATGGTTCGCTACCTAAAATTTGCCATCAAAATTGATACAAGGCATACAGTGCTGATGTCTGAGATATCGGTCGACGTATAATGAGTCTGCATTGCCAATTTACGACGTTTTGTTCTTGATGCATCACAGATTAATGTCACTGACGAATTTCAACGTAAATACAGTTGGACTGTATGCGCCTAAACTGGTCTTTATGCGCTTCATCCTAACCTCTTTAACAGCGGGCTAACAGCACCAACAACATTCAGGAAGCAAATAAAAACGCTTCGTTGACTTATATCAAAACTGAGTGTAGCACGTTAACACTTGTGTGAAAAATATCTCTTTTTTATTCTCCTTATAGGAGAAATCGCTAAATTATGCCGTAGCACGTGCCAGGTACTCACAGTAAACTCGCTGATTTTTTAATTTAACATATTGTAATTTAATGATAAAAAAATAATTTTCCGGTTTTTTTTGTTGATTTCATGTTCTGTCTGGCATTTAACTGGTTAAAATTTCTTATGAAACCAGACAAAATAGCCAGTACTGAGTTGTTTAGTGCATTGTTTAGGTGATGATATGTCATTCCCGATTATTTTAGTTTCTCCGGCGCGTGCCGAAAATGTAGGGGCGGCAGCCCGGGCGATGAAAACCATGGGTTTTAGTGAGCTGCGTATCGTCAACAGCAGTGTCTGGCAGGAGGCCGCCGCGTATCGGGTGGCTCATGGGGCTACCGACATACTGGATAATGTGCACCAGTACCCTGATTTGGCAGCCGCGCTGGCCGATGTAGATTTTTCAATTGCCACTACTGCCCGTAGCCGTGCCCGTTATCATTATTATGCAACGCCTCAGCAGGCTGAAGCATTGTTGAAAGAAAAGCAGCAGTGGCTGAACCGGCTGGCATTGATTTTTGGTTGTGAGGAAAGCGGTCTGACCAACGAGGAGCTGGCGCTGGCCGATGTGCTGACAGGAATTCCTATGGCGGTTGACTATCCGTCATTAAATCTGGGGCAGGCGGTAATGGTACTGTGTTATCAGTTTTCTTCACTGATGCAGGTAAAGGCAGAGGCTCAACCGGTGGCAGATCCACAACAACTGCGGGCACTGCGTCTTAGAACTCATCAGTTACTTGAGCGTTTGTCGGTCAGCGATGACCTGAAAATGGCCGACTGGCTGGATCAGCGGCTCGGGTTGCTGGAGCAGAGAGACAGTGCAATGCTGCATCGTTTACTGCATGATATCGAAAAAAAGCTTGCAGAGTGATCTGCTGATAAATTGATATTTTATGGTGTCCGGTCAGGAATATTGTGCCGCAGAGCATATAGATTAGTTGTTTTTGACCAAGTGAACAGAATCAATGCGTAGTAGTCTTGTTAAGCAGAAAATGACAAATTGATTGACTTATCGGGCGGTTTGTTTTACTTCTGAGAGCAGACAGTTTAGATAAAAGACAGACAGACATTAAATGCGAAATCACAGCCTGAACATTACTATTATTACCACCATCACCATTACCACAGGTAACGGTGCGGGCTGACGCATAACAGGAAAAAACGAAAAAGCCCGCTCCCTAATCAGGTGCGGGCTTTTTTTTCGGCATAAATTCAGGAGTTATTGACCCATGCGAGTGTTGAAATTTGGCGGAACCTCGGTCGCAAATGCAGAACGTTTTCTGCGTGTTGTCGACATACTGGAAAATTATGCACAGCAGGAACAGGTTGCGACAGTCCTCTCCGCTCCGGCAAAAATTACCAACCACTTAGTTGCACTTATCGAAAAAACTATCTCCGGGCAGGACGCCTCAGCCAATCTGAATGATGCCCGCCAGATATTTGACCAGTTACTGCAGGGGCTGGCTGAAGCGCAGCCTGGCTTCGGTTTGCAGGCAATGACTCAGTTTGTCGATAACGAATTTGCCCGGTTACAGGAAATTATCCTCGGGATTAACCTGCTGGGACAATGCCCTGACAGCGTGAATGCAGCGGTGATCTGCACCGGTGAAAAGCTGTCCATTGCCATTATGCAGGCACTGTTGCAGGCCCGTGGTCACCAGGTCACAGTTATTGATCCGGTCGAGAAGCTGCTGGCTGTAGGCGGCTATCTGGAATCTACCGTTGATATTACTGAATCGACCCGGCGGATTGCTGCCAGTCAGATTCCACCAAAAAATTATGTACTGATGGCTGGTTTTACTGCCGGAAATGAGCAGGGCGAACTGGTGGCGTTGGGACGCAATGGTTCAGACTATTCAGCAGCAGTGCTGGCTGCATGTTTGCGTGCCAGCTGTTGCGAAATCTGGACAGATGTTGACGGTGTTTATACCTGTGACCCTCGTCAGGTGCCGGATGCGCGTCTGCTTAAATCGATGTCCTATCAGGAGGCCATGGAGCTCTCCTATTTTGGTGCCAAAGTACTTCATCCGCGCACCATTACCCCGATTGCCCAGTTCCAGATCCCTTGCCTGATTAAAAACACTGCTAATCCGTCAGCACCAGGTACCCTGATTGCCGCAGGGCAGGGTGAAGATTCGACTCCGGTGAAAGGCATCACCAACCTGAATAACATGGCCATGTTTAATGTTTCCGGACCGGGAATGAAAGGCATGGTTGGTATGGCTGCCAGAGTGTTTGCCGTGATGTCGCGCAAAGGGATTTCGGTAGTTCTGATTACCCAGTCTTCTTCTGAATACAGTATCAGTTTCTGTGTGCCGCAAAATGAAGCCCTGTCTACCCGCCGTGCTCTGGAGGATGAGTTCTATCTGGAGCTGAAAGACGGCTTGCTTGACCCGCTGGAAGTTATCGAAAGCCTGGCCATCATTTCTGTAGTGGGTGACGGAATGCGCACTCTGCGGGGGATTTCGGCAAAATTCTTCTCAGCACTCGCCAGGGCCAACATTAACATTGTCGCTATTGCTCAGGGCTCGTCAGAACGCTCTATCTCGGTGGTGGTCAGCAATGATGAAGCAACTACCGGTGTGCGGGTCGTCCATCAGATGCTGTTTGCCACTGATCAGGTCATTGAGGTGTTTGTAGTGGGTACCGGCGGAGTCGGTGCGGCATTACTTAACCAGTTACACCGTCAGCAATCCTGGCTGAAAAACAAACATATTGATTTACGGGTGTGTGGTATTGCCAACTCAAAAGCATTACTGACCAACGTTCATGGTATTAATCTGGACCAATGGCAGGATCAGCTTTCCCGGGCAACTGATGAGTTTTCCCTCGAACGCCTGACTCGTCTGGTTAAAGAATATCACCTGCTGAACCCGGTGATTGTTGACTGTACTTCCAGTCAGCAATTGGCCGACCAGTACGCTGATTTTCTGAGTGAAGGCTTCCATGTGGTGACGCCGAACAAAAAAGCGAACACCTCCTCATGGGAGTATTATCAGCAGATTCGGGCAGCAGCAGAGAAAACACGGCGTAAATTCCTGTATGACACTAACGTGGGTGCAGGGCTGCCGGTGATTGAGAATCTTCAGAACCTGCTCAATGCCGGTGATGAGCTGCTTAAATTCAACGGCATCCTGTCTGGCTCTCTGTCGTATATTTTTGGCATGCTGGATGATGGTGTATCGCTGTCAGAAGCGACCACCAAAGCCCGCGAGCTGGGCTTTACCGAACCTGACCCACGGGATGATTTGTCGGGGATGGATGTCGCGCGAAAACTGCTGATTCTGGCCCGTGAAGCAGGAATGGCGCTGGAACTCAGTGATATTGAGATTGAAGCCGTACTGCCGGAAAGATTGTTATCGCTGGCCGACGCGGATGAGTTTATGCAGCAACTGCCGTCACTGGATGCAGAGTTCTCGGCGCGGGCAGCTAAAGCCCGTGATGAAGGTAAAGTGTTACGTTTCGTCGGTGCCATTGATGAACAGGGCAAGTGTAGCGTGAAAATTGCGGCAGTGGATGGCAATGATCCGTTGTTTAAAGTGAAGAATGGTGAGAATGCACTGGCATTCTACAGCCGTTATTATCAGCCTCTGCCTCTGGTGCTTCGGGGGTACGGAGCCGGTAACGATGTTACAGCGGCCGGGGTGTTTGCTGATTTATTGAGAACTCTGACGTGGAAGCTGGGAGTCTGATCATGGTAAAAGTTTATGCACCCGCCTCTATCGGGAATGTCAGTGTCGGGTTTGATGTGCTGGGCGCGGCGGTTTCGCCGGTTGACGGCACATTGCTGGGCGATTGTGTCACTGTTGAGACAGCGGAATCTTTTAGTCTCGAAAACCGTGGCAGTTTTGTGTCAAAACTCCCGGCAGATCCAAAAGAGAATATTGTTTATCAGTGCTGGGAGCGTTTTTGCCAGGAAATTGGCCATGAAATTCCGGTCAGAATGGTGCTGGAAAAGAATATGCCGATTGGTTCCGGGCTGGGTTCCAGTGCCTGTTCGGTGGTCGCCGGACTGATGGCGATGAATGAGTTCTGTGATCGGCCTCTGGATGATGACCGGTTACTGGCTCTGATGGGCGAACTGGAAGGCCGGGTTTCCGGTAGCGTACATTTTGATAACGTTGCTCCCTGCTTTCTGGGAGGAATCCAGCTGATGCTGGAAGCGAATGGTATTACCTGTCAGCCAGTGCCGGGCTTCGATGAATGGTACTGGGTGATGGCCTATCCAGGGATTAAAGTGTCCACCGCTGAGGCCAGAGCAATTTTACCGGCGAGTTACAGTAAAGCCGACTGTATTACCCACGGGCGGATGCTTTCAGGATTTATTCATGCCTGTCATACCCGCCAGCCACAATTGGCTGCCAGCCTGATGAAAGATGTCATCGCTGAGCCATACCGTACCGAATTACTGCCAGGCTTTGCGCAAGCACGGCAGGCCGTGACCGAACTCGGAGCGCTGGCCTGTGGTATTTCCGGTTCCGGACCGACACTGTTTGCGGTCTGTGATACACCGGAGGTGGCTGAGCAGGCTAAAGCATGGCTGCAGCAGCACTATCTGCAGAACGATGAAGGCTTCGTACATATTTGCCGTCTTGATACGACGGGCGCACGTAAACTGGGATAAGCGATGAAATTATATAATCTGAAAGATCATAACGAGCAGGTCAGTTTCACTCAGGCCGTAAAACAGGGTCTGGGTTCACAACAAGGGCTGTTCTTCCCGAATGAACTGCCAGAGTTTGAACTGACTGAAATTGATCAACTGCTGGAGCTGGACTTTGTCAGTCGCAGCAGCAAAATTTTGTCAGCATTTATCGGTGATGAGATCCCTGAAGCAGAACTGGCTGCACGGGTAAAAGCGGCATTTGCTTTCCCGGCACCGGTTCAACCCGTCTCAGCAGATATCGCTTGCCTGGAGCTGTTCCACGGTCCTACGCTGGCATTCAAAGACTTCGGCGGCCGGTTTATGGCGCAGATGCTGGCACTGAGCAGTAATAAAGATGAAAAAATCACTATCCTGACAGCAACCTCCGGAGATACCGGTGCTGCCGTGGCTCATGCATTTTATGGCATGGAAAATATCCGGGTAGTTATTCTCTATCCTCAGGGCAAAATCAGTCCGCTACAGGAAAAACTGTTCTGTACTCTGGGTGGAAATATTCAGACCATCGCTGTAGACGGCGATTTTGATGCCTGTCAGGCACTGGTGAAACAGGCATTTGATGATCAGGCACTGAAACAGGCGATTGGCCTTAACTCGGCGAACTCCATCAATATCAGCCGTTTGCTGGCTCAGGTTTGCTATTACTTTGAAGCAGTAGCTCAGTTGCCTCAGGAAAAACGTAACCAGCTGGTGATTTCAGTACCGAGCGGGAACTTTGGTGATTTAACCGCCGGATTACTGGCGAAGAGCCTTGGACTGCCGGTTAAACGTTTTATTGCCGCGACCAATGCCAATGACACCGTTCCTCGTTTCCTGAGCAGCGGTGAGTGGGCACCGAATAAAACCGTTGCGACGCTTTCTAATGCCATGGACGTCAGCCAGCCGAATAACTGGCCACGTGTTGAAGAGCTATTCCGTCGTAAAACCTGGCAACTGAATGAACTGGCCTACGGTGCACTGAGCGATGAGCAGACACGCACGGCGATGCGTGAACTGGCTGCTGAGGGTTATATCTCAGAACCGCATGCTGCGATTGCCTGGAGTATGCTGCGTGACCAGTTACGTGACGGCGAGTATGGATTATTCCTGGGTACTGCGCATCCGGCGAAATTCAAAGAGAGCGTGGACGAGATTCTGCAGAAAGATCTGCCGTTACCGGCTGAATTAGCGGAACGTGCCGACCTGCCTCTGCTGTCTGATAACTTGCCGGCAGATTTTGCGGTTTTAAAAGAGTATCTGCTGACCAAACGTATCTGATCCTTCCTGTCATAACTCACCTGCAGGCGCTGCCTGCAGGTTTTCTGTTTTCCCCTTCCAGCCAGCCGGAGCTCTGATGACCACACACCCTGTTCGACAGATCATCGAAGATTGTGACCGTGCTATTTCTGCCGGTGACTTTGATGCAGTGATGGAGTACTACACCGAAGATGCGGCGTTGGTGATTAAACCAGGCATGATTGCCCGTGGAAAAGCCGATATCCGTAAAGCCTTTGGGCTGATTTCTGACTATTTTCAGGGGCAGTTGCAGGTCACTCAGGGCGATATGCAGGTAATTGAAGGGGGCGGGGATGTGCTGGTCATAATGGAAAGCCGGCTAAAATTTCCCGGGCCGCAGGGGGAACCCGTTGAGATAAACCGTCGTGCGACCTATGTTTTTCGGAAAGAGCCGGACGGGCGCTGGTTGTGCAGTATCGATAATTCGTACGGCACGGACCTGCTGAATACAGAAACAGTCTGAATTGCTCAGTGACTGCCGTCGTTGCTGAGTGCCAACCACGACGGCTTACTGTGATCAGGCAGTTTGCTCGTGGCGTTTAAACACCAGTTCCTGCCCGTCGCTGGCAGCACCGTCAAAAAAGTAGCCTTCACTGTCGAAACCGGTCAGCTGTTCCGGAGTCGTCAGCCGGTTCCGGATAATGTAACGGCTCATCAGTCCACGGGCTTTCTTCGCATAGAAGCTGATGACTTTAAATTTGCCGTTTTTCTCATCGAGGAATACGGGTTTAATAATTTTTCCGGCCAGCTGTTTTGGTTTAACCGCTTTAAAATACTCATCAGACGCCAGATTAATCAGAACATCATCGCCCTGTTCTGCCAGAGCTTCATTCAATACTTTGGTCAGCCGGTCTCCCCAGAAGCTGTAGAGATCTTTGCCTTGCGGATTGGCCAGTTTGATCCCCATTTCCAGCCGGTAGGGTTGCATCAAATCAAGCGGGCGAAGCACGCCATATAATCCTGACAGCATACGCAGGTGTTGCTGAGCGAAGTCAAAATCATCGTCACTCAGGCTCTCGGCCGCCAGCCCTGTATAGACATCGCCTTTAAAGGCCAGAATGGCCTGACGGGCATTGTCCGGAGTGAAATCTGCCTGCCAGTCATTAAAGCGCTCAGCATTAAGATGGGCCAGTTTATCGCTGATGCTCATCAGTGAGGCAACCTGTGCCGGAGAGAGCTGACGTGCAATATCAATTAACTGTTGAGAATATTTTAACAGTGCTGGTTGGGTGTATTTTTGGGTTGCCAGCGGGCTTTCATAATCCAGCGTTTTGGCCGGAGAGATAACCATCAACATCTTTTTTTCCTCATAACTGGCCCGCGCGGGCTCACTGTTTTACCGGCAGTGTAACAAAAAAGTTGCACGGATAGATCAATCGTTGTCATTCATCCGGGCTATGGTGTAAGGCAGATGGCCGGGAAAACCGGGGGCGAATGCCTGTGTTGTACAATGCGATTTCGTGATTGTTTAGCCGGGCTGGTCTTGCACCTCAGGAAGTGCGTGATATTATCCGGAGAGGCTTTTTTACCCTGACAGTTCAACAGAAGAGAAGCAAACATGACGGACAAACTTACCTCACTGCGCAAGTTAACCACAGTCGTTGCCGATACGGGTGACATTGCAGCAATGAAACTGTACAAACCACAGGATGCAACCACTAACCCTTCACTGATCCTCAATGCTGCACAGATCCCTGAATATCGTAAGCTGATTGATGAAGCTATCGAATGGGCACGTAAGCAGAGCAACGATAAAGATCAGCAGATTGCTTTCGCCTCTGACAAGCTGGCCGTAAATATCGGCCTGGAAATCCTGAAGTTAATCCCTGGCCGTATCTCTACCGAAGTTGATGCTCGTCTTTCTTATGACACCGAAGCCAGCATCGCTAAGGCACACAGCCTGATTAAACTGTATAACGATGCTGGTATCAGCAATGACCGTATTCTGATCAAACTGGCCTCTACCTGGCAGGGGATTCGTGCGGCAGAACGTCTGGAAAAAGAAGGTATCAACTGTAACCTGACTCTGCTGTTCTCTTTTGCTCAGGCGCGTGCCTGTGCTGAAGCGGGTGTATTCCTGATTTCTCCGTTTGTCGGCCGTATCCTTGACTGGTACAAAGCTAACACCGACAAAAAAGAGTACGCACCGCATGAAGATCCGGGTGTGGTTTCTGTGGCTGAAATCTACAGCTACTACAAGCAACACGGTTATGAAACTGTCGTCATGGGCGCAAGTTTCCGTAACACCGGCGAAATTCTGGAACTGGCTGGTTGCGACCGTCTGACCATTTCTCCGGGACTGCTGAAAGAGCTGTCAGAAACTGACGGTGAAGTTGAGCGTAAGCTGAGCTACAGCGGTGAAGTGAAAGCCCGTCCGGAAAAAATGTCAGAAGCCGAGTTCCTGTGGGATCACAACCAGGATCCAATGGCCATTGATAAACTGGCTCAGGGTATTCGTAACTTTGCTCTGGACCAGGGCAAACTGGAAAAAATGATTGCAGATTTACTGTAATTAACCAGCCCGCAGCAGCAACGCTGCTGCGGGACATAAACATTCCCTGTAATCCCCCGCATTTGCTGCCACTGGCGGCCCTCAGACAAAGCGAATAATCATGACTATTTTACGTATCGGACTGGTCTCCGTTTCCGACCGCGCCTCTCAGGGGGTATATCAGGATCAGGGTATCCCGGCCCTTGAAGAATGGTTGTCCCGGGCACTGACTACACCGTTTCAACTGGAAAGCCGGGTGATCCCGGATGAACAGGCGTTGATAGAGCAGACTCTGGTGGATTTGGTTGATGAGCAGCATTGCCACCTGGTCCTGACCACTGGCGGCACCGGGCCGGCATTACGTGATGTGACTCCGGATGCAACCCTGGCTGTGGCAGACCGCGTGATGCCAGGCTTCGGTGAGCAGATGCGCCAGATAAGCCTCAATTTTGTCCCTACGGCTATTTTGTCGCGACAGACCGGCGTTATTCGCAAGCAGGCTCTTATTCTGAATCTGCCGGGGCAACCAAAATCGATTAAAGAAACCCTGGAAGGGCTGAAAGATGAGTCCGGTCAGGTTAAAGTGGCTGGCATTTTTGCAAGTGTACCATATTGTTTACAGTTGCTTGAGGGGCCTTATGTCGAAACTGACCCGCAAGTGGTAGCAGCATTTCGTCCTAAAAGTGCAAGACGTGAGATAAACGACTAAAAATAGACTTTTTTAAGGATAAAGTTCATTGTTGCTGGTGTGATAAATGATTGCCGATATAGTAAGGAAATATTTACAACCATCCCTTTGACCTTACCTCTGAAAAGTATATTTATTATGGATAATCACCCCCCGGGCCGCCTGAGCGGGCAGGACTATAAAACACTCATTCTGGCTGCACTGGGCGGTGCCCTGGAATTTTACGATTTTATTATTTTCGTTTTCTTCGCTGCGGTTATCGGCGATCTGTTTTTCCCTGCCGATATCCCTCAATGGTTACGTCAGGTTCAGACCTTTGGTATTTTTGCTGCCGGTTACCTTGCCAGACCGTTAGGCGGGATAGTTATGGCGCATTTTGGCGATGTTCTCGGACGCAAAAAAATGTTTAGCCTGAGTATTCTGTTAATGGCACTGCCAACTCTGGCTATGGGATTATTACCTTCCTATCAGTCGATCGGTCTGGCGGCTCCACTGTTGATGTTGCTGATGCGTTTACTGCAGGGAGCGGCTATTGGCGGTGAGGTGCCTGGTGCCTGGGTGTTTGTTGCTGAACATGTACCTGGCAACCGGACCGGAATTGCCTGTGGCACACTGACCGCCGGGCTGACGGTGGGTATTCTGCTGGGATCGTTGGTTGCCGGTGCGATTAACCGCAGCATGTCTCCTGAGCTGGTGGCATCTACCGGCTGGCGTCTGGCTTTTCTGCTGGGCGGCGTATTCGGTTTTATTGCGCTATATTTGCGTCGCTGGTTGCAGGAAACGCCTGTGTTTCGCCAGATGCAACAGCAAAAATCCTTATCTGAAGCTCTGCCACTGAATACGGTAATCCGCTTTCATCGTAAAAGTCTGCTGATCTCAGTATTGCTGACATGGCTACTGTCAGCTGCCATTGTGGTAATTATCCTGATGGCTCCGGCCTTAATGCAGAAAATGTATCACATCCCGGCTGCGTTGAGTTTGCAGGCCAATAGCATCGCTACTGTCATGCTACTGCTGGGATGTATTATCGCCGGATCACTGGTTGACCGTTTTGGTGCGGGGCTCTGCTTGTCGGTGGGATGCCTGTTGCTGGCTATCAGTTGCGGGTTATTATTCAATGTCATGGCAAGCCAGCCACAGTATCTGATAGCTGTGTATGCTCTGACCGGACTCTGTGTCGGGACTGTTGGGATAGTGCCGTTTATTATGGTCCGCGCATTTCCTCCGGCGATCCGTTTCAGCGGTATATCTCTGGCTTACAATCTTTCTTATGCATTGTTTGGTGGGCTGACGCCGATTTTTGTGACACTGGCTTTACGTATCACTCCGATGGCACCCTGTGGGTACATTATTGGACTGTGTGTGATGGGTGGGGTGATTGGTTTATATCTACACTCGCAGACTCGTTCTCTCCGCCAGGCCAGTGCCTGAACACATTGGGGGCCTGGCCCCCACTGTGCATTAACACCTTCTTTCCTCTGCCTCACCGTTATTTGCTGGCTGACCGAACCCACAAGAGATGTTCTCCCTCAGCCCCCAGTCTGTTGTCATCACGCTGCTTTTTTTTACTTTTTTTTACTCCACCCCTTGATGGTCGACAAACTGACCCCATCTTGTTCTCATAGCGAGTTATGAGCCGAAAAAAAAATGCAATCCGGGGCTTGAATTAATCACCTGAGACCGCATTTAAGGTTCATATCCGAACGAAAACAGAATTTAAGTGGGAGATGTGTAGAGATGGGTAAAATTATTGGTATTGACCTTGGTACAACCAATTCATGCGTAGCAATTATGGATGGTGGTAAAGCACGCGTACTGGAAAATGCTGAGGGTGATCGTACAACACCTTCAATCATCGCTTACACCCAGGATGGCGAAACTCTGGTAGGCCAGCCTGCTAAACGTCAGGCCGTGACTAACCCGCAAAACACGCTGTTTGCTATCAAACGTCTGATCGGCCGTCGTTTCCAGGACGAAGAAGTTCAGCGTGATCTGAAAATCATGCCTTATAAAATCATCGGTTCTGACAACGGTGACGCATGGTTGGATGTAAAAGGCCAGAAAATGGCACCGCCGCAGATCTCTGCTGAAGTGCTGAAAAAAATGAAGAAAACGGCTGAAGATTATCTGGGTGAGCCAGTAACTGAAGCGGTTATCACTGTACCTGCATACTTTAACGATGCACAGCGTCAGGCTACTAAAGATGCCGGTCGTATCGCAGGTCTGGAAGTCAAACGTATCATCAACGAACCAACCGCTGCTGCACTGGCATACGGTATGGATAAAGGCCAGGGTAACCGTACTATCGCGGTTTATGACCTGGGTGGTGGTACTTTCGATATCTCAATCATCGAAATTGATGAAGTTGATGGCGAAAAAACCTTCGAAGTTCTGGCTACCAATGGTGATACCCACCTGGGTGGTGAAGACTTTGACAGCCGTCTGATCAACTACCTGGTCGATGAGTTTAAGAAAGAGCAGGGTATTGACCTGCGTAACGATCCGCTGGCAATGCAACGTCTGAAAGAAGCTGCAGAGAAAGCGAAAATTGAGCTGTCTTCTGCACAGCAGACTGACGTTAACCTGCCGTACGTGACTGCCGATGCAACAGGTCCTAAACACCTGAATATCAAAGTGACCCGTGCGAAACTGGAAGCTCTGGTTGAAGATCTGGTTAGCCGTTCTATCGAGCCGCTGAAAGTTGCTCTGAAAGATGCCGGCCTGTCAGTATCTGACATCAATGACGTGATTCTGGTTGGTGGACAGACCCGTATGCCACTGGTTCAGACCAAAGTTAAAGACTTCTTTGGTAAAGAACCACGTAAAGACGTTAACCCGGACGAAGCAGTAGCAGTAGGTGCAGCAGTTCAGGGTGGTGTTCTGGCTGGTGATGTTAAAGATGTTCTGTTGCTGGACGTAACTCCTCTGTCCCTGGGGATCGAAACCATGGGCGGCGTAATGACCAGCCTGATCAGCAAAAACACCACTATCCCGACCAAACACAGCCAGGTGTTCTCTACAGCAGAAGACAATCAGTCTGCGGTAACTATCCACGTGCTGCAGGGTGAGCGTAAACGTTCTTCTGATAACAAGTCACTGGGTCAGTTTAACCTGGATGGTATTCAGGCAGCACCACGTGGTATGCCTCAGATCGAAGTCACCTTTGACATCGATGCGGATGGTATCCTGCATGTGTCTGCTAAAGACAAAAACAGCGGTAAAGAGCAGAAGATCACCATTAAGGCTTCTTCCGGTCTGAACGATGAAGAAATCGAAAAAATGGTTCGTGATGCAGAACTGAATGCAGAATCTGACCGTAAATTTGAAGAGCTGGTTCAGGCGCGCAACCAGGGTGACCAGGTAGTACACAGCACCCGTAAACAGTTAGAAGAAGCCGGTGATAAATTATCTGCTGAAGATAAAGCACCGATTGAATCTGCACTGACTGCGCTGGAAGCTGCGCTGAAAGCAGAAGATAAAGCTGAAATTGACGCCAAAATTCAGGCGCTGGTTGAGGTATCCGGTAAGCTGATGGAGCTGGCACAGCAGGCTCAGGCGAACGGTGCAGCTCAGGGTGCAGACGCTTCTGCTCAGAAAGATGACGATGTTGTCGACGCTGAATTTGAAGAAGTTAAAGACAAAAAATAATTGCCCATGACCGGGCTCAGCGGTGGGGGATCCTGCCGCTGCTAACCAGCACGGGCGTAGGAGAATATCCACGCCCGTGCGATCATGTTAAAGGCAATGAAAATGGCGAAGAGTGATTACTACGAGATTTTAGGCGTATCCAAATCAGCGGATGAGCGTGAAATCAAAAAAGCCTATAAACGGCTGGCAATGAAATATCACCCTGACCGTAATCCAGGCGATACCCAGGCCGAAGAGAAGTTCAAAGAAGTTAAAGAAGCCTATGAAATTCTGACGGATGATCAGAAACGTGCAGCTTATGACCAGTATGGTCATGCGGCGTTTGAACAAGGCGGCATGGGCGGTGGCGGATTCGGCGGTGGCTTTGGTGGCGGCGGCGCAGATTTCGGCGATATCTTTGGTGACGTGTTCGGTGACATTTTTGGCGGTGGTCGTCGTCAGCGAGCAGCCCGCGGTTCCGATCTGCGTTATAACATGGAACTGACTCTGGAAGAGGCGGTTCGTGGTGTAACCAAAGAGATTCGTATCCCGACACTCCAGGAGTGCGATACCTGTCATGGTAGCGGGGCGAAAGCAGGCTCTAAACCACAAACCTGTACTACCTGCCAGGGAGCTGGTCAGGTGCAGATGCGCCAGGGGTTCTTCACGGTGCAGCAGCCGTGTCCGACCTGTCAGGGCCGTGGCACCATTATTAAAGATCCGTGCAACTCCTGTCATGGTCATGGCCGTGTTGAGAAAACCAAAACTCTGTCAGTGAAAATTCCGGCAGGCGTAGATACCGGTGATCGTATCCGTCTGAGTGGAGAAGGTGAAGCTGGCGAGCAGGGTGCTCCGGCGGGTGATCTGTATGTACAGGTCTCGGTGAAAAAGCATCCGATCTTTGAACGTGAAGATAATAATCTTTACTGCGAAGTACCTATTAATTTCGCTATGGCAGCATTGGGTGGCGAAATTGAAGTTCCCACCCTGGATGGCCGGGTGAAGCTGAAAATCCCTGCCGGCACGCAAACCGATAAATTATTCCGGATGCGTGGTAAAGGTGTGAAATCGGTTCGTGGCGGTTCCATTGGTGATTTGTTGTGCCGCGTGGTGGTCGAAACGCCGGTGAACCTGAGCGAAAAGCAGAAAGAGTTGCTCAGTGAACTGGGTGAGACTCTGGGTGGCCCGTCAGGCGACAATAACAGCCCCCGCTCGAAGAGCTTCTTTGATGGTGTGAAGAAATTCTTTGACGATTTGACCCGCTAAACGGTCGGTTCAACGAAATAAGCCAGTGCTCTGTAGTGCTGGCTTTTTTTTTGTATATTAATCCGGGAATGTTTGGCAATCAGCAACATAACTGAGAACATTATCCGAACCGAAAAAACAAACCGGAAGGATGCTGTTTGATGTCAGTTTTGAAAAAATTATTCCTGAGCGAGGCTGCCGGAGGCGTAGTCTTAATCGTTGCCGCAGTGCTCGCTATGGTGCTGGCAAATGCCAGCTGGAGTGCGGAGGGATATCAGCATTTCCTGCATTTTACCCTGTCGGAAGGCAGCAGTGCTGATGCACATCCTCACAACACCCTGTTCTGGATTAATGATGCCCTGATGGCGGTCTTTTTCCTGCTGGTCGGGTTGGAAGTCAAACAGGAACTGGTCAGTGGAGCACTGGCAACCCGTCAGCAGGCTATTTTCCCACTGCTGGCTGCGCTGGGGGGAATGATTGCACCGGCGGTTATCTTTCTGGCAGGCAACGGTCACCATCCTGAGTTTCGTAATGGCTGGGCCATTCCAACGGCCACGGATATAGCTTTTGCTCTGGGCATCCTGGCATTGCTGGGGCACAGGGTTCCGGCGGTTCTGCGGGTGTTTTTGATGGCGCTGGCGGTGATTGATGACCTGGGCGCCATTATTATCATCGCTTTATTTTACAGCGGGCAAGTCTCACTGCTGGCGCTGGGCGCTATGGCGGTGATGGTTGTGATTCTGGCGCTGATGAATCGTGCCGGAGTACAAAAACGCAGTGCCTGGCTGCTGGCCGGGGTGGTGCTGTGGTATGCGGTGCTCTCATCCGGAGTGCATGCCACCATTGCCGGCGTCATCCTTGGGCTGATGATGCCAGTCAGGGGGCAGGGAGAGCATTCTGCGGCATCTGCGCTGGCACACGCTCTGGCACCGTGGAGCCGTTGGCTGATCCTGCCATTATTTGCTTTTGCCAATGCCGGAGTCGTCCTGAATAACCTGAGTCTGTCTGATGTATTGTCGCCATTACCGTTAGGGATTATCGCGGGCCTGCTGATTGGTAAGCCTCTGGGAATTGCACTGATTTGCTGGCTGAGTACCAGGCTGGGTATCGCCAGATTCCCCGGCAAAACAGGTATTGCTGATATTGCGACCATCGGTGTGTTGTGTGGTATTGGTTTTACCATGTCGATATTTATTGCCTCACTGGCATTCGGGCAACAGCATGCACAACTGGTGAATGAAGCTAAGCTGGGAATTCTGGGGGGCTCTGTTTTGTCTGCGGTCGTAGGATATGTTCTACTGCGGCTGCGTTATGCGGCGCCATCACACTAGCAAATCCACTTGCCAGTAAAGTCTGGCCAGTGGAATTTCAGGCATAAAAAAACCGGCCAGGGCCGGTTCTTTTCAAAGCAACAACAATCAGGCGATTAAGCCAGTTTGTTGATCTGTGCAGTCAGGTTAGCTTTATGACGTGCAGCTTTGTTTTTGTGGATCAGACCTTTAGCAGCCTGACGGTCCACGATTGGTTGCATTTCGTTAAATGCGTTCTGCGCAGCTGTTTTATCGCCAGCGGCGATTGCAGCGTATACTTTTTTGATGAAAGTACGCAGCATTGAGCGACGGCTTGCGTTGTGCTTGCGACGTTTCTCAGATGTTACAGCGCGTTTCTTAGCTGATTTGATATTAGCCAAGGTCCAACTCCCAAATATGTTCTATATGGACAAATCAAAGGCCGAGGACTATGCCTTTTGCGCCTTCTTTTGTCAATGGATTTGTGCAAATAAGCGTCGTTTAAACAACAACACCCGGTTACGTAATTGATGGCGCAAGATTCTACCAGCTTCCTGGCGCTGAATACAGCTTTTCGCAACAAAATTGTCGGGAATTTACCCGGCCACAAATAAACATGAGGAAAAGCAGTAAAGAAGCATCGAAAGGGTAAGTTGACGGGTTAAATTTGTACGCCGTAAAGGGTATAATCCGGCGATTTCCAGCGATTTGAGTCGACCATGAAGTTTATCCGCGGTTTACATAATCTTTCAAAGCAGCATCAAGGCTGCGTTTTGACTATTGGTAATTTTGACGGTGTGCATCGCGGGCATCAGGCGCTACTGACGCAGCTTTGCGAAGAAGGACGGAAACGTCATCTTCCGGTAGTGGTTATGTTATTTGAACCACAACCGTTGGAGTTTTTTGCCCGCGGGCAGGTCCCGGCACGACTGACAAGATTACGGGAAAAAATTCATTATCTGGAACAGGCCGGAGTTGATACGGTACTGTGTGTTCGTTTTGACAGTGCGTTTTCGGCACTGACAGCGGATGATTTTATCCGCAACATCCTGGTGGATAAACTGGATGTTCGCTTTCTGACTGTCGGCGATGATTTCCGCTTCGGCGCTGGCCGGGAAGGGGATTTCCTGTTATTACAGAAAGCCGGGCAGCAGTATCACTTTGAAATTGCTAATACCCAGACATTTTGTCATGAAGGGCTGCGGGTCAGCAGTACCAAAGTCCGGGAAGCGCTGGCTGCTGATGATTTCGCTGCGGCAGAACGATTGCTGGGACGTCCTTATGCAATTTCCGGCAAGGTGGTACACGGTGATGCTCTGGGCCGAACACTCGGCTTTCCAACTGCGAATATTCCGTTGCGACGGGCTGTGGCGCCAGTGAAAGGTGTGTTTGCGGTCGAGGTACAGGGCATCAGTGGAAGTCCCTTTTATGGCGTGGCGAATATTGGAACGCGACCAACTGTAAAGGGCATCCGCCAGCAACTGGAAGTGAATTTACTGGATGTAAATATTGATTTATATGGCCGCCATATCTCAGTGGTATTGCGGCATAAAATACGTAATGAGCAACGATTTGCCTCGCTTGATGAACTAAAAGCGCAAATTGCCAAAGATGTGGTGACGGCCCGGGAATTTTTTGGGCTAAAAGCAACGGTGTAATGACCGAAATATGGAACCGAGAATCTGATGAGTGACTATAAATCTACCCTGAATTTACCAGAAACAGGGTTCCCGATGCGTGGCGATCTGGCCAAACGGGAACCAGCAATGCTGCAGCGCTGGACCGACGATCAACTGTACCAAACTATTCGTGCAGCTAAGAAAGGTAAAAAAACCTTTATTCTGCATGACGGCCCTCCGTACGCTAACGGCAGCATTCATATTGGTCACTCAGTTAATAAGATTCTGAAAGATATTATTGTTAAATCCAAAGGTCTGTCAGGCTTTGATGCCCCGTACGTGCCGGGTTGGGACTGCCACGGATTACCGATCGAACATAAAGTTGAACAGATGATCGGCAAACCTGGCGAAAAAGTCACTGCGGCGGAATTCCGCGCGGCTTGTCGTGAGTATGCGGCTGAGCAGATTGAAGGGCAGAAAAAAGATTTTATCCGTCTGGGTGTGTTAGGTGACTGGAACCACCCTTACCTGACGATGGATTTCAAAACCGAAGCCAACATTATCCGTGCGTTAGGACGTATCATTGGTAACGGCCATCTGCTGAAAGGGGCAAAACCGGTTCACTGGTGTACCGAGTGCCGCTCTGCACTGGCTGAGGCAGAAGTTGAATATTACGATAAAACTTCACCATCTATCGATGTGATGTTTAACGCGACAGATGCAGCTGCGGTAGCCGCGAAATTTTCTGCGGCGGTTCCGGAAGCTCCGATATCGCTGGTTATCTGGACCACTACTCCGTGGACCATGCCTTCTAACCGGGCAATTTCTGTTAATCCGGAATTTGAATACCAACTGGTTCAGGCCGACGGCCATGTACTGATTCTGGCAAAAGAACTGACCGAAAGTGTACTGAAACGTGCCGGGATCACCGAATGGACTGTGCTGGGCGAATGCCGGGGTGATGCGCTTGAACTGCTGCGCTTCCGTCATCCGTTCCTCGACTTCGATGTTCCGGTACTGCTGGGTGATCACGTTACTCTGGATGCCGGTACAGGTGCGGTCCATACCGCTCCGGGCCACGGTCCGGAAGACTATGTCATTGGTCAGAAATATGGCATTGAAGTAGCCAATCCTGTCGGCCCTGATGGCAGCTATCTGCCAGGAACTTATCCGGGTCTGGATGGCGTTAATGTGTTCAAAGCAAATGATCTGATTGTGGAATTGCTGCGTGAGAAGGGTGCGCTTCTGCATGTGGAAAAATTACACCACAGCTATCCGCACTGCTGGCGCCACAAAACGCCGATTATCTTCCGTGCAACGCCGCAATGGTTTATTAGCATGGATCAGAAAGGTTTGCGTGCTCAGTCACTGAAAGAGATCAAAGATGTGCAATGGATCCCGGACTGGGGCCAGGCACGTATTGAATCGATGGTAGCTAACCGCCCTGACTGGTGTATTTCCCGCCAGCGTACCTGGGGTGTGCCAATGGCGCTGTTTGTCCACAACCACACTGAAGAGCTGCACCCGGATACCCTGCAACTGATGGAACAGGTTGCACTGCGGGTTGAGCAGGATGGTATTCAGGCATGGTGGGATCTGGATGCTAAAGAGTTACTGGGTGATGATGCCGAAAACTACAGCAAAGTCCCTGATACTCTGGATGTGTGGTTTGACTCAGGATCGACCAGTTGTTCTGTTGTCGATGTGCGTCCGGAATTTAACGGCCACAGTGCAGATATTTATCTGGAAGGCTCTGACCAGCACCGTGGCTGGTTTATGTCATCCCTGATGATCTCTACAGCTATCAAAAGTAAAGCACCTTACCGTCAGGTACTGACTCATGGATTCACCGTGGATGGTCAGGGCCGTAAGATGTCTAAATCGATTGGAAACACCGTCAGTCCTCAGGATGTCATGGATAAACTGGGTGCAGATATTTTACGTCTGTGGGTAGCTTCTACCGACTACTCAGGTGAAATGGCAGTATCAGACGAGATTCTGAAACGTTCTGCAGATGCCTATCGCCGTATCCGTAATACTGCCCGCTTCCTGCTGGCGAACCTGAACGGATTTAATCCGGAAACTGATCAGGTAGCTGCGGAAGATATGGTGGTTCTGGATCGCTGGGCTGTCAGTTGTGCGCTGGCTGCACAGCAGGATATCGTTGCCTCTTATGAGCGCTATGATTTCCACGAAGTGGTACAACGCCTGATGCAGTTCTGTTCAGTCGAGATGGGCTCGTTCTATCTGGATATCATCAAAGATCGTCAGTACACCGCGAAAGCCGATAGTGTGGCTCGCCGGAGTTGTCAGACCGCGCTGTGGCATATTGCCGAAGCACTGGTTCGTTGGATGGCGCCAATTATGTCGTTTACCGCCGATGAAATCTGGGGACACCTGTCCGGACAGCGTGAACAATATGTGTTTACCGGTGAATGGTACCAGGGACTGTTTGGCTTGTCGGAACATGAAGCGCTGAATGATTCGTACTGGGAACAGCTGCTGAAAGTTCGTAGTGAAGTGAATAAGGTGATTGAACAGGCTCGTGCCGATAAGCGAATTGGCGGTGCTCTGGAAGCTTCAGTTGTCCTTTATGCCGATGATGCTTTGGCTGAAAAACTGAAAGCTCTGGGAGATGAGCTGCGCTTTGTGCTTCTGACGTCTGCGGTGCAGGTTGCTGACTACTCGTCGGCGCCGGCTGATGCCGTTCAGAGTGAACACCTGAAAGGTCTGAAAGTAGTGCTGACTAAAGCTGAAGGCGAAAAATGCCCTCGCTGCTGGCATTACACCAAGGATGTTGGTCAGAACCCTGAACATGCTGAAATCTGTGGACGTTGTTACACCAACGTGGCAGGTGCTGGTGAAGAGCGTAAGTTTGCCTGATGAGTAAATCATTGTGTTCAACCGGCTTACGCTGGCTATGGGTTATGGTACTGGTGATAGTCATCGATTTCGCCAGCAAACAGTGGATTATGGCAAATATGCAGTTGCACGAGAGTCGTGCGCTGGTGCCTTTTCTGAATCTGTTCTATGCGCATAACTATGGTGCAGCGTTTAGCTTTCTGGCAGATAAAGGCGGATGGCAGCGTTGGTTCTTTGCCGGTATTGCGGTGGCTATTGCCATTGCATTACTGGTATTGATGTACCGCAGTCGCGCCAGCCAGAAGCTAACTAACATTGCTTACGCTATGATTATTGGTGGGGCATTAGGCAATTTACTTGACCGGGCATGGCATGGTTTTGTTGTCGATTTTATCGACTTCTATGTTGGTGACTGGCATTTCGCAACCTTCAATATTGCAGACTGCGGAATTTGTATTGGTGCGGCACTGGTAGTTCTGGAAGGGTTTATCCCTTCCTCAGCTAAACAGGCTGACAAAGGGTAAGGCATGAGTAACACGCTACAACATGATAATTCGCTTCTGGTGCATTTCACTCTGACCCTGGAAGATGGATCTGTTGCCGAATCAACCCGTGCAAACGGTAAACCGGCATTGTTCCGGCTGGGAGACGACAGTCTGTCTCCGGCATTTGAGGCTGCTCTCAACGGGCTGAATGCCGGCGATACCCATCAGTTTACTCTGGCGCCGGAAGATGCTTTTGGTGCAGCGAATCCTGATTTGATTCAGTATTTTTCTCGCAGAGACTTTGCTGATGCCGGTGAGCCTGAACAGGGTGCGATAATGTTGTTTACGGCAATGGATGGCAGTGAAATGCCAGGCGTTATCCGTGATGTGTCCGGTGATTCTATTACCGTGGATTTTAACCATCCACTGGCCGGGCAAGTGATCACTTTTAATGTTGAAGTGCTGGAAGTTAATCCACGACCGGAGGCCGAAAATGCAAATTCTGCTCGCTAATCCGCGAGGATTTTGCGCCGGTGTTGACCGGGCTATCAGTATTGTGGAACGTGCGCTGGAGATGTATGGCGCACCGATTTATGTCCGCCATGAAGTGGTACACAATCGCTATGTTGTGGAGAGCTTACGTGAGCGTGGAGCGATTTTTATCGAAGAAATCAGTGAAGTGCCTGATGGTGCAATTCTGATTTTTTCCGCCCATGGCGTTTCTCAGGCGGTCAGGGCGGAAGCCCGCTCCCGTTCACTGACTATGCTGTTCGATGCAACCTGTCCGTTAGTGACAAAAGTGCATATGGAAGTTGCCAGGGCCAGCCGCAAAGGGGTGGAAGCGATACTGATCGGGCATGCAGGACATCCGGAAGTTGAAGGTACCATGGGGCAATACAATAACCCGGAAGGGGGAATGTACCTGGTGGAGTCTCCTGAGGATGTGTTCAGACTGAAAATTAAAGATGAATCTAATCTGAGCTTTATGACTCAGACGACCTTATCTGTTGACGATACTTCAGAGATTATCGATGCGTTGCGTGAGCGTTTCCCTGCCATTATAGGCCCACGTAAAGATGATATCTGTTACGCCACCACCAATCGCCAGGAAGCTGTAAGACATCTCTCTGATCGTGCAGAGGTTATTCTGGTGGTCGGGTCGAAGAATTCTTCTAACTCTAACCGGCTGGCCGAACTGGCACAACGAGCGGGTAAACTGGCCAAACTGATTGATTCAGCCGAAGATATTCGCGAGAGCTGGCTGGAAGGCGTCAGCTGTGTCGGGGTTACTGCAGGCGCTTCAGCGCCGGATATCCTGGTTCAGCAGGTGATTGCCAGGTTGCGTGAGTTTGGTGGTGAAGCGGCAATAGAGCTGATTGGTCGCGAAGAAAACATTGTTTTTGAAGTGCCAAAAGAGCTTCGGGTTGATATTAAAGAAGTTGAATAATCCCACGTTCCTGCAGCCGGCTCTCGTGCTGCGGAACTTCAGCTATAGCTGATCTGTTTTTACCGGTGGTATTTGTTTCTGAGTGCCACCGGCTTCACGTCTCATTGTTTTTGCTGATAATATCCTCATATTCCACTGAAATTCTAATGATGCTTTATTTTACTGGTGCCCGCTTACGAGGCTGGTTACTCTGAGCCGGCATTTTATGCACACGTACAGGAATGAATAGTTATGAAAAACATCCGAATAGGTATTGTCGGAGCCTCAGGAAGAATGGGTCGCCAGTTAATCGAAGCCACCTTGCTGGCGAGCGGTGCCAGCCTTGGCGCAGTAGTGGTTCGTCAGGGTTCTTCTTTAGTGGGGTGTGATGCTGGCGAGCTGGCAAGTGCCAGCAAAACAGGAGTATTGGTAACCGACAATCTTCTGAAGGTGAAAGATGATTTCGATGTCCTGATCGATTTTACTCGTCCGGAAGCCACACTTGAGTACCTTGAGTTTTGTCAAAATCATAAAAAAGCGATGGTGATTGGTACTACCGGGTTTGACGAAGCCGGCAAGCAGGCTATTCGTTCTGCCAGCCAGCATGTCCCGATTGTTTTTGCGGCCAATTTCAGCGTTGGTGTAAATCTTGTGCTTAAATTGCTGGAAAAAGCAGCGAAGGTGATGGGTGAATACAGTGATATAGAAATTACTGAAGCGCATCACCGCCATAAAGTCGATGCGCCTTCAGGTACCGCACTGGCGATGGGCGAATCAATAGCAGAAGCTATGGACTGGAAGCTTGCAGAACATGCAGTGTACAGTCGTGAAGGTCATACAGGTGAGCGTAAGGCGCAGACTATCGGCTTTGCCACGGTACGAGCCGGAGATATTGTCGGTGAGCATACGGCTATGTTTGCAGATATTGGTGAGCGGGTAGAAATTACTCATAAGGCTTCCAGTAGAATGACTTTTGCAAAAGGGGCAGTTAAAGCCTCTGAATGGGTTGTGTCTCATGAAAATGGTCTTTATGACATGCGTGATGTGCTGTCATTAAATGACTTGTAAAGTGTTGTGATGTGAATGGCAATCAGTAAGTAATTGATTGTGATGGAGGGATTTTTTAATCCCTCCTAATTTTTTAAATACAGACCACTGGTTTTATTTTCTTCATTTAACTGTCATTTTATGACGATAACCTGTTTTTTATCCCCGTCTCAGACATGAATTTCGGACCATTTGGTCTGAAAAGTCGCTTTTTTAGCATCTGTGCTATGCTCCTTGTCAGGCAATCGTTTTAATGCGCTATTAATCCACCATTTTTGCAGCTGTCATTAGATTTTTAGCTTCAGTGCGTTAAAAAAAACAATATTATTGGCTTTCAGACTGGACATAGTGCATGACGCTCATTAGAATGCGCCCAATTTGCCAAAAATCGACCTGAAAGGTGTTTTTTGGATTGATTCAGGTGCTATTCATGAATTAATATGCAGGTATAGTGACTATTTATTCCCTGGAGGAAGTTTTGACAAAGTCAGCAATCCTGGTTCTGGAAGACGGAACCGAGTTCCACGGTCGGGCCATTGGGGCATGTGGGTCGGCAGTGGGAGAGGTCGTTTTCAACACGTCAATGACCGGTTATCAAGAAATCCTTACTGATCCTTCCTATTCCCGCCAGATCGTCACTCTTACTTATCCCCATATCGGTAATGTTGGTACCAATCCCGCAGACGAAGAATCATCTCAGGTTCATGCTCAGGGATTAGTCATCCGAGACCTGCCATTGATTGCCAGTAATTACCGCAGTACCGAAGACCTCTCAGCCTATCTTTCCCGTCACAATATTGTTGCTATTGCCGATATCGACACCCGTAAGCTGACCCGCTTATTACGCGAAAAAGGTGCTCAGAATGGCTGCATTATTGCCGGTGATAATCCGGATGTGGCCGATGCACTGCAGCAGGCGAAAAGTTTCCCTGGTCTGAAAGGGATGGATCTGGCGAAAGAAGTAACGACGGATAAGACGTATGCATGGCAGCAGGGTAGCTGGACGCTGGAGAATGAACTGCCGGCGGCAAAAGATGAGAGCGAATTGCCTTATCACGTAGTGGCTTATGACTTTGGTGCTAAACGCAATATCCTGCGTATGCTGGTTGATCGTGGTGTCCGACTGACTGTAGTTCCGGCCAAAACATCAGCAGATGAAGTTTTAAAAATGAATCCGGACGGTATCTTCTTATCGAATGGTCCTGGTGACCCGGAACCTTGTGATTACGCAATCAGCGCAATCAAACAATTCCTGACGACTGATATTCCGGTATTTGGTATCTGTCTTGGACATCAGTTGCTGGCTCTGGCCAGTGGCGCTAAAACGGTGAAAATGAAGCTGGGACATCACGGCGGAAACCATCCGGTGAAAGATCTGGACCGTAATGTCGTGATGATCACCGCGCAGAACCACGGTTTTGCTGTCGATGAGCAGAATCTGCCTGAATGCCTGCGTGTGACCCACAAATCCCTGTTTGACCATACTGTGCAAGGGATTCACCGGACAGATAAACCTGCGTTTAGTTTCCAGGGGCACCCGGAAGCGAGCCCGGGACCGCATGATGCGGCACCGCTGTTCGACCACTTCATCGATTTAATTAACACTTTCCGTTCCGGTAAAAGGTAATCAGGAGCCAATAAATGCCAAAACGTACAGACATAAAAACCATCCTGATCCTTGGTGCCGGCCCAATTGTGATTGGCCAGGCGTGTGAATTCGACTACTCCGGTGCTCAGGCGTGTAAAGCATTGCGTGAAGAAGGTTATCGTGTGGTGCTGGTGAACTCAAACCCGGCAACCATCATGACTGACCCGGATATGGCGGACGCCACCTATATTGAGCCAATCCACTGGGAAGTGGTACGTAAGATTATCGAGAAAGAGCGTCCGGATGCAGTATTGCCAACAATGGGTGGCCAGACAGCTCTGAACTGTGCACTGCAACTGGAAAAGCACGGCGTACTGGAAGAATTCGGCGTCACCATGATTGGTGCAACGGCAGATGCTATTGATAAAGCAGAAGATCGCCGCCGTTTTGATACAGCAATGAAAAGTATCGGACTCGACACCGCGCGTTCCGGCATTGCCCACACTATGGAAGAAGCCTTAAAGGTTGCTGAAGAGGTCGGTTTCCCGTGCATCATCCGTCCTTCCTTTACTATGGGTGGCACCGGTGGCGGTATTGCTTATAACCGCGAAGAATTTGAAGAGATTTGTGAACGCGGGCTGGATCTCTCTCCGACTAACGAGCTGCTGATTGATGAGTCGCTGATTGGCTGGAAAGAGTATGAGATGGAAGTGGTTCGTGACAAGAATGATAACTGTATCATTGTTTGTTCTATCGAAAACTTCGATGCGATGGGTATTCACACCGGTGACTCAATCACTGTAGCACCAGCTCAGACCCTGACCGACAAAGAGTACCAAATCATGCGTAATGCCTCGCTGGCAGTACTGCGTGAAATTGGTGTAGAAACTGGCGGGTCAAACGTGCAGTTCTCGGTGAACCCTGAGAATGGCCGTCTGATTGTTATTGAAATGAACCCAAGGGTTTCACGTTCTTCAGCTCTGGCCTCGAAAGCAACCGGCTTTCCGATTGCGAAGATCGCCGCCAAACTGGCAGTAGGTTATACCCTCGATGAACTGATGAACGATATTACCGGTGGCCAGACTCCGGCGTCATTTGAACCTTCAATTGACTATGTCGTGACTAAGATTCCTCGCTTTAACTTTGAAAAATTTGCCGGCAGCAACGATCGTCTGACCACGCAAATGAAATCCGTTGGTGAAGTGATGGCCATTGGCCGCACGTTCCAGGAGTCAATGCAGAAAGCATTACGTGGTCTGGAAGTTGGAGCCTGTGGTTTTGACCCGAAAGTGGATCCGGAAGATGCTGAAGCATTAACCCGTATCCGTCGTGAACTGAAAGATGCTGGCAGCGACCGAATCTGGTACATCGCCGATGCTTTCCGTCTGGGCATGTCTGTGGATGGTGTCTTTAATCTGACTAATGTGGATCGCTGGTTCCTGGTACAGATTGAAGAACTGGTTCGTCTGGAAGAGCAGGTAGCACGCCAGGGGCTGAATGGCCTGAGCTATGATTTCCTGCGCCAGCTGAAACGCAAAGGTTTTGCTGACCTGCGTCTGGCTAATCTGGCCGGAGTAGCTGAAGGTGAAGTCCGGAAACTGCGCCAGCAATATAATTTGTACCCGGTCTATAAGCGGGTAGATACCTGTGCGGCAGAATTTTCGACTGATACTGCGTACCTGTACTCCACTTATGAAGAAGAGTGTGAAGCTAATCCAAACCATGATCGTGAAAAAATCATGATCCTTGGCGGTGGCCCTAACCGTATTGGTCAGGGGATTGAGTTTGACTACTGCTGCGTGCATGCCGCATTGGCATTACGTGAAGATGGTTATGAAACCATTATGGTCAACTGTAACCCTGAAACAGTGTCTACCGATTACGATACTTCGGATCGTCTCTACTTCGAACCGGTTACTCTGGAAGATGTACTGGAAATTGTCCGGATTGAACAACCGAAAGGGGTTATTGTGCAATACGGTGGTCAGACACCACTGAAACTGGCACGTGCCCTGGAAGCCGCAGGAGTTCCGGTTATCGGAACCAGCCCGGATGCTATCGACCGTGCAGAAGACCGCGAGCGTTTCCAGCAAGCAGTAGATCGTCTGTCCCTGAAACAGCCTGCCAACTCAACCGTTACAGCGCTGGAGCAGGCGGTAGAAAAAGCAGCAACCATTGGTTATCCGCTGGTTGTTCGTCCGTCTTATGTTCTGGGCGGTCGTGCGATGGAAATCGTTTACGACGAAGTTGACCTGAAGCGCTACTTTATGACTGCGGTTTCCGTGTCCAACGATGCTCCGGTATTGTTGGACCGCTTCCTGGATGACGCAGTAGAAGTTGACGTAGATGCAATCTGCGACGGTGAGCAGGTATTGATTGGCGGAATTATGGAGCATATCGAGCAGGCGGGTGTTCACTCTGGTGACTCTGCGTGTTCTTTGCCAGCCTATACGCTGAGTCAGGAAATTCAGGATGTGATGCGTGAGCAGGTGAAAAGCCTGGCCTTTGAACTGAATGTCCGTGGATTGATGAACGTGCAGTTTGCGGTAAAAGATAACGAAGTGTATCTGATTGAAGTTAACCCGCGAGCTGCCCGTACTGTTCCTTTCGTTTCTAAAGCGACAGGCGTGGCACTGGCTAAAGTCGCAGCCCGTGTGATGGCCGGGAAGACTCTGGCACAACAAGGTGTCAATAAAGAGATCATCCCTCCTTATTATTCGGTCAAAGAAGTTGTGCTGCCGTTTAATAAATTCCCGGGTGTTGACCCTATCCTTGGACCAGAAATGCGTTCTACCGGGGAAGTCATGGGTGTCGGTCGTACCTTTGCCGAGGCGTTCTCCAAAGCGATGCTGGGCGCTCAGTCCACCATGAAAAAATCCGGGCGTGCTTTGTTATCGGTTCGCGAGGGAGATAAACAACGGGTTGTCGATCTTGCGGCAAAATTGCTGAAGTTTGGCTATGAGCTGGATGCAACTCACGGTACTGCTGTAGTACTGGGTGAGGCCGGAATTAATCCTCGTCTGGTAAATAAAGTCCATGAAGGGCGTCCACATATTCAGGACCGTCTGAAGAATGGTGAATACAGTTATATTGTAAATACTACTGCCGGTCGTCAGGCAATCGAAGATTCTCGTTTGATCAGACGCAGTGCACTGCAATATAAAGTACATTACGACACAACACTAAACGGCGGCTTCGCAACCGCAATGGCTTTGAATGCTGATCCAACTGACCGGGTTATTTCGGTCCAGGAAATGCATTCTGAAATAAAAGCGTAATACTCCTCGCGTAATATAAGCGGTCCTTATAACAAGGATCGCTTATTTCATAAATATTCTTTATAAAAACCGCACTTTCTACCCTATAAATACATTTATTTTTCTGACAGGATATGTTTCGATATGTATGTATGTACGGACATATAAGAAAATTAGAAAGTGTTAGTTGTTTTTTTGCTTTGCCTCAATACCCCGGACAAAAAAAATTTAAATTTTATTATTCATGTGGATAATCTTAATGAAGAAAAGCTGGCGTAATAAATCTCTAACCGGTGGCCTGGTGCTAATGTCGATGCTTCCTCTGGCCTCTCAGGCGGAGATTCACTTAGTTCCTCAGGTTCCTGATGATAGCGTGTTGAGCCGTCTGGATTTAACTGTTGGCGGAAGTATTCGTCCTCAGTTTAACCATTCTACAGGGGTGAACGACAAATCTTATAAACGTAATGGATTCGATGGTGGTACACGTTTTCGTTTCGGAGCTAACTATCACTTCAATGATGATCTGACCTGGATCAACTACTATGAGCTGGGAGTAAATATCCCGGCGGTATTAAAGTGGGATAACCACTATCAGAAAGGTGCAAACCATACGACTCGTCGTATGCTGTACACCGGTCTGGACAGTAAAGAGTGGGGTCGCCTGACTATTGGTCAACAGAACAGTGTTTACTATGATGTAGTCGGGGCTAAAACCGACATCTGGGATGACGATATGTTGGCCCAGGCACCAGGTAACGGTATCAGCGGTGACTACGATGGATCTTATCGTGGGCGTAAAATGCTGAAATATAAAAAATCCATTGACCAGGTTGACGTCTATGCGGGCTTCCTGTTTGCTGATTCAAGCTATTATCCGGGCAATGGCCTGGCGTATAAGCGTCAGGGCGGTGGTTCTTTAGGTGCTGATTACCATATCACCAAAGATCTGACCTGGGGTACGGCATGGAACTACACCAAAGCTTCAATGCGCAATCCTTCTACCGGTGAAGGCAGCAAATACAACCAAAACATTTTTGGTACTGCTCTGAGCTGGACCCCGGATAACTGGGTATTATCAGCAGGTGGCGGTTTCTATGAGAACTTCCTGCTGACTAAGAGAGCGAACCTTAACGACTACTTCGCGGGTAACGCATGGGGTCTCGAGTATTTCGCCGGATATAACTTCCATATCGATCAATACGGTCTGAAAGTTATCCAGCCTTACTTCATGGGTGACCGTCTGCAGTACGTGAGTGGTCGTAATTATCAACGTATTGATAATGGTCTGGGTGTATCGTTCCAGCTGCAGCACGGTTTCCGTGTTGATGTTGAACATATGTTCACCTCCAGCACCGACAAAATTGGCGACCTGAATCTGGTTCGTCTGCGCTACGACTTCTAATCCGTTGTACGCATAAAAAGGGGCAGCTTTTTAGCTGCCCCTTTTTTATTGCCGTTATTTCACCTTTTAAAAATATAAAATATTTTACAGTGAAGACGAATTATTTTTTTCTGTGAGTAAGTTAATATTCACTGAACAGTGATCGTGTGCTTTAGACGATAAAATGTCCTGTTATCTTCGCTATTAATTACATTCTGGCGTGATAGTTTGTTGCCGGTAATTTACCAGGGAACATGAATGCTAATGTAAGAATAATTAATATTAACCAGGATTAACTATGAATAAATGCCGTTGTCTATTACTCTCAGGATCATTAACAATATTATCATTACTTCCAATGATCAGTCGGGCTGAAATAACATTAATAAAAACTGACCCACAAAAAAATGATGTGATGAGTCGCCTGAATTTTAAAGTGGGTGGTAGTATTCGCCCGCAAATAAATCATATGACCGGAGTGCAAGGTAATAACTATAAACGTAATGTATTTGATGGAGGTAGCCGGTTTCGTTTTACTGCTGATTTCCGGATCACTGACTCACTTATCTGGACGAATTATTATGAACTGGGAGTTAATATTCCGGCATTGTTGCACTGGGATAATCACCATGCTGAAGGGGCAAGAAATACGTTACGCAGGATGATGTACACCGCATTACGTAGTCAGCAGTGGGGGGAACTGAGTTTCGGTCAGCGCAATAGTATTTATTATGATGTGGTGGGAGCTAAAACCGATATCTGGGATTACGATATGCTCGGACAGGGGCCCGGTAACGGAATTAACGGTGATTATGATGGTTCGTACCGGCCCCGGAAGCAGTTGAGGTATCAGAACCAGTTCGGTGATGTCAGTTTATACGTTGCCTACCTGTTTTCTGATGATGATTATCTGCCGGGAGACGGGCTTCGCTACAAACGGCGAGGCGGTGGCTCACTGGGATTTAATTACACTATCACCCCTGATTTAAACTGGGGGATGGCATGGAACTACACTAAGGCCCGGATGAGAAGCCCACAACTCCATGAAAATAAAAACGAAAATCAGAATTTGCTGGGAACTGCATTCAGTTGGCGACCCGGTCAGTGGCGGCTGGCTGCCGGCGGAGGCTGGTATCAGAACTTCGCGCCCAGCCATCGTATTGATGTTCAACATTATTTCGCAGGGGATGCGTGGGGTGTAGAATATTATGCCGGATATAACATCCCTGTGCAGCGTTATATTCTGCAATCAGTGCAACCCTATTTTATGGGGGACCGTATGCAGTTTGTTACAGGAAGAGATTATCAGCGTACAGACAATGGATTAGGGATATCTTTTGCACTGGATTATGGATTCAGGGTCGATTATGAGTATGTCATTACCGCTGATTCTGATCACCAGGGAAATATGAATGTAATCCGGCTCTATTATAATTTTTAACCGATACAGCACGGCCAGCCACTGCATAATACCTGTGAGTGTTTGCTGCAATTTAATATCCTGTTTCACCGGACTTTTCTGCAGCAGGAAGACTGTCTGGCCGTCAGCCAGACCAGCATATGGTCCATAGATAATGATGAAATAGTTTCCATGCCTATCGACGAACACAAAGCCTTTCCGTATGATGTCGCCAATTTTTCGAGCGGGTTAACGTAATGATTAGTCTGATTGCTGCCATGGCAGCGGATCGTATTATTGGCATGGATAATGCCATGCCGTGGAGCCTGCCGGCGGACCTGGCCTGGTTCAAAAAGCATACTCTGAACAAGCCTGTAATTATGGGGCGCCGGACGTTCGAGTCGATAGGCAGACCACTCCCTGGACGGCTGAACATTGTTATCAGTCGCACACCCGGGGAAACCGCGGGTGTCACCCGCGCCACATCTCTGGAAGAAGCTTTACAGCTCGCAGGGGAAGCTTCTGAGATTATGATCATCGGTGGTGGAAAAATCTATGCTCAGATGCTGGAAAAAGCTGACCGGTTATATCTGACACATATCGATGCCGAAGTAGAAGGAGATACTCAGTTTCCTGACTATAACCCGGATCAGTGGCACTCTGTTTTTAGTGAGTTCCATGATGCTGACAGTAACAACACCCACAGTTTTTGCTTCGAAATCCTCGATCGCCGTCGTTAGTCTTTGCCCTGTACCGTCAGGAGTTCTGTCGTGTTATCAGGATTCCTGACAGCTATTGCTGCCGGCTGAAACGCATTATCGGCCGGAATTGCAAAATACAGTTTCCCACGTCTTAATTCTCTTTTTATAAAACGATCTCGTTCACAATTTTTATCTTCCCGGTAAATAAAAGTGGATTAACCAGCCTGCAGTGTTATTTTTGGAAATATCGATGCCAGTAAGGCAATAGGAATTTTCCATAATAATGATCGTAAATCATCATTATGTCGGTGATTACCTGAAGAAAGTGTTTTTAATCTGTAGTTGTCTCTGGAATTGTAAACTTTAATGGCAGTCCTTAAATGTTACTTTCCTGGCGTGCTTGCTTGTAACACAAAGTTAACATTTTTATGAATAAGGATATGTCATCAGAAACAATGACAGCCGGGAATGCAGAAAGTTATTTCCGTGACTGCAGAGAGAAATGAAAGCAGACGAAACTGTTGAACGGATATTAACAGTAAATAAGGAAATTAAACAGTAACTCAGGGAGATAAGAATGACAGGATTTGTGCAACTGGCGAGGCAGATCGTCGAAACCGTTGGCGGAAAAAATAATATCCTGACGGTGGTTCATTGTGCAACCAGATTACGTTTCAAACTGGTATCAACACCTACTGGTGCGGCAGAAGCCATTAAGTCACTCGAAGGGGTGATTACCGTGGTTGAAAGCGGCGGACAATTCCAGGTCGTGATTGGCAACCATGTCGGAGAAGTATTCAGGGCGATAGAAGACCATCTGTCCGGGAGAGAAGAGTCATTACCCGATCCAAAACACGCGCCACAGTCAGAACCAGGCAGCAATCTGCTGGCGCGCTTTATTGACCTGGTTTCAGGGATATTCACTCCCGTACTGAGTGTGATGGCCGCCTCAGGAATGCTGAAGGGTTTTCTGGCTTTAGCGCTGGTACTTAACCTGCTGACACAGGAGAGTGGTACTTATCAGCTATGGTTTGCTGCCAGTGATGCGTTGTTTTATTTCTTCCCACTGGTACTGGGGTATACCGCGGGTAAAAAATTCGGTGGTTCCCCGTTCCTGACCATGGCGATTGGCGGGGCACTGGTTCATCCATTGGTCATGTCATTGAGCCAGGGTAGTGACCCGTCGGCAGTTGATACCTTTTTTGGTTTGCCACTAACCTTTATTAATTACAGTTCATCGGTCATTCCAATTATTTTTGCCTCATGGGCGTGTTGCTGGCTGGAAAAACGGCTTTATCCACGTCTGCCTTCAGCCATACGTAATTTCGCTACCCCGCTTTTCTGCCTGATGGTGATAGTCCCTCTGACATTCCTGGTGATAGGTCCGGTGTCTACTTTCCTGAGTCAGTGTCTGGCTACGGGGTATCAGTGGATCTATGACATTGCACCGTGGATTGCCGGCATGTTCCTCGGCACTGTGTGGCAGATTTGCGTGATTTTCGGCCTGCACTGGGGGCTTATTCCGGTGGCTATTAATAATCTGAGTATGCTGGGATTCGATACTATCGTTCCGTTGTTGTTGCCTGCAGTCCTGGGGCAGACAGGGGCTGCGTTGGGCGTTTTGCTGGCTTGCCGGGATCAAAAACTAAAAATGCTGGCAGGCACATCCGTGACCGCCGGTTTGTTTGGTATTACAGAGCCGGCCATCTATGGCGTGACGTTACCGCTCAGAAAACCATTTATGTTTGGCTGTATTGCCGGGGGACTTGGTGGTGGCATTGTTGGGCTGTTCCAGGCAAAAGTCTGGTCATTCGGACTTGTGAGTATATTTTCGTTTACTCAGATGATCCCAGCCGAAGGTGTTGACCCCTCAGTCTGGGGGGCTGTGGCCGGGGCATTGAGTGCTCTGGTGCTTTCCTGCCTGTTGACGTTTTTCTTTGGTGTTCCCCGTGTAGCACCTGCAGCAATGACTCAAAAATGATAACTACCGGTGGGCCACAATCTGTAAAACCTGCAAGATTGCAGGCCTGCCGGAAATCAGAGACTACGGCCACTGTGCCGGAGAATGACAGCCACTATCTAAGGAGAGATAAATGAATTTGTTTCCGGAATCATTTCTATGGGGAGGGGCCATTGCAGCCAACCAGGCGGAGGGAGCGTGGCAGGAAGATGGTAAAGGACTTTCAACTTCAGATGTACAGCCGAACGGTATTTTCGGAGGAATTGATCCACGTACTTCCGCACAAAGCTATCTGAAAGATGTTGCAATCGATTTTTATCACCGCTATCCGCAGGATATTGCGCTGTTTGCCGAAATGGGCTTTACCTGCCTGAGGTTATCCATTGCCTGGACACGAATTTTTCCGCGCGGTGATGAGAGTGAACCAAATGAAGCCGGACTGGCATATTACGACAAGCTGTTTGCGGAACTGGAAAAGTATCACATTCAGCCGGTGGTCACTCTGTCGCATTATGAGATGCCGTGGGCGCTGGTTTCTGAGTACGGTGGATGGGGCAACCGTCAGGTCATTGAGTTTTTTATGCGTTATGCCAGAGTGGTCTTCACGCGCTATCAGCAACGCGTTCGTTTGTGGCTGACCTTTAACGAGATCAATATGTCTCTGCATGCGCCATTAACCGGAGTAGGGATTGCCGCTGACAGCAGCCTTAATGATATTTATCAGGCCATTCATCATCAGCTGGTGGCCAGTGGGCTGGCGGTACAGGCATGCCACCAGATTATCCCGCAGGCCAAAATTGGCAATATGCTGTTGGGGGGATTGTTGTATCCGTTAACGCCAAAACCTGACGATGTCTGGGCAACCCTGAGTGAAAACCGCCACTGGTTGTTTTTTGGTGATGTCCAGGTCAGAGGAGAGTATCCGGGCTATATGCGGCGCTATTTCCGTGACAACAATATCAGCCTGAAGATAACGGAACAGGACAAAGCGGCCCTCAGGCACAGTATAGATTTTATCTCTTTCAGTTATTACATGTCCGGATGTGCCTGTGCAGATGCATCAGCTCAGGAATCCTGCCAGGGTAACATTTTGAATATGATCCCTAATCCACATCTTGCGGCCTCTGAGTGGGGCTGGCAGATTGATCCGCTGGGGTTGCGGGTGCTGCTGAATCTGCTGTGGGATCGTTACAATAAACCATTGTTTATTGTTGAGAATGGTCTGGGCGCCCGCGATCAGTTAACAGAGGATCATCAGGTGATCGATGATTACCGGATCAGTTACATGAACGATCATTTACTGCAGATCAGAGAGGCTCTGGAAGATGGGGTGGAAATTATGGGATACACCAGTTGGGGTCCAATTGATCTGGTCAGTGCATCTAAGGCTGAAATTTCGAAACGCTACGGTTTTATTTATGTCGATCGACAGGATGACGGACAAGGCAGCTTAGAACGCTATCGTAAGAAAAGTTTTGGCTGGTATCAGTCTGTCATTGCCAGCAGGGGAGAAACACTTAAATAAAGGCATTTACGGTTGCCCTGTGACTTATCACGGGGCAACTGTATCAACGGATCAGTTCTTTTTACGTTTCAGTGACGGCTGGCGGAAATATTTTTTGTCTTCCCAGCGTAACATCGTCAGATTACCACCCCAGCAGCAGCCTGTATCCAGTCCGATAATCCCTTCAGGTGTTCCTTTGCCTTCCAGTGATGCCCAGTGACCAAATACGATAGTGTAGTTATCCCGAACCGGGCCATTCAGCATAAACCAGGGTTTTAGCGGAGGAATGGCTTTTTCCGGAGAGTCCTTGCAGATCATATCCAACTGCCCGTTAGGAAAACAGTAGCGCATCCGGGTGAATGCGTTTGCACTAAATCTCAGGCGTGACAAACCGCTGAGATCCGGTGACCAGTTATTAGGCATATCACCATACATTGCATCAAGAAATAGTGGGTAACTGCCGCTGGAGAGAATGGCTTCCAGTTCTCTGGCACAGGCTTTCGCAGTCTCTATATCCCACTGTGGTGTGATACCGGCATGAGCCATAACCAGTTTTTTCTTCTCGTCTATCTGCAGTAACGGTTGACGACGAAGCCAGTTGATCAGACTGTCACAGTCTTCAGCAGTCAGTAAGGCAGAAAGATTGTCTTTTGGTTTATTACGGCTAATTCCGGCATATACCGCAAGGATATGCAAATCGTGGTTGCCAAGAACCAGCCGGACCGAATCACCCAGCGCTTTCACTTTACGTAACACCGCCAGGGAATCAGGCCCACGAGCCACCAGATCACCGGTCAGCCAGAGCTCATCTGTTGACGGGTCGAAGTTGACCTTTTTCAGCAACGCAGTAAATTCAGCGTAGCAACCGTGAATATCACCAATCAGATAGGTACTCATGAAAATCCTGTCAGCGTAAAACAGCCGCCCCGGGGGACAGGCCGGCGATGGTTCTTAATGGAGCTGTGCGGAGACGGCCAGACGGAATACAGGGATAGGGGTATGGAATTGTTCGCCATGCTCATCCTGCATAATATAATGTCCCTGCATGGTGCCAATAGGTGTTTCCAGGACGGCACCACTGGTGTATTGATACTCACCACCTGGCGCAATCACGGGTTGTTCACCGACCACACCTTCTCCGCGAACTTCAGTTTCGTTGCCGTTACCATTAGTAATCAGCCAGTAGCGTTCAAGCAACCGGACAGTGTCATGCCCAAGATTACGAATAGTAATAGTATAGGCGAACACATAACGTTCAGCTTCCGGTTGAGACTGTGAAGCTACATAAAACGTCTGTACGTTGACGTAAACGCGTCTGGATCCACTCATGGTTTAGCTCTCCTGAGGTTGCTCCGGATGTTCAGTCAGCCAGTGTGCCAACTGGCAATACTGGGCAATAGTCACATTTTCTGCACGCAGATTATTATCAATACCTAAATCGGCAAGGACAGCTTCAGGAAACAGGTGTCCCAGACTGTTACGCAGAGTCTTACGGCGTTTACCGAAAGCCTCGGTAGTGATACGGCTCAACACTTTCACACTGACTGCCGGATAAGGAGACTGCGTATGCGGTATCAGACGAACAACCGCAGAGTCGACTTTAGGCGGAGGCGTGAAAGAGTGTGGCGGTACTTCCAGTACAGGGATAACCTGACAGTAATATTGTGCCATCACGGTTAAGCGCCCATAAGCTTTACTGCCCGGACCAGCCACCAGCCGGTTAACCACCTCTTTTTGCAGCATAAAGTGCATGTCTTTAATCGCACCAGGATAGCTGAAAAGGTGGAACATCAGTGGGGTAGAGATGTTGTAAGGCAAATTACCAAACACCCGCAGTGGCTGTCCTCGTTCTACTGATAACTCAGCAAAATTGAAGGTCATGGCATCCTGCTGGAAAATCGTCAGTTTCGGACCAAGGAACGGATGAGTCTGCAAACGCGCAGCCAGATCACGGTCGAGCTCGATCACCGTTAAGGCATCGAGTTGCTCTCCGACGGGTTCAGTCAGTGCTCCGAGTCCGGGACCGATTTCAACCATCGCATCGCTTTTTTGCGGATGAATGGCTGAGACGATGCTATCTATAATGTATTGATCGTTAAGGAAGTTTTGCCCGAAACGTTTACGGGCGTAGTGCCCCTGATGGACGCGATTATTCATTACTGCTCTTAATCATATTTATGGCGAGGTTGATCGCCGTAATAAAGCTTCCCGGATCTGCCAGGCCCTGGCCGGCTAACTCAAGCGCAGTTCCGTGGTCAACAGAAGTCCGGATAAATGGCAGGCCAAGGGTAATATTCACCGCCCGGCCAAAGCCCTGATATTTTAACACGGGTAAGCCCTGATCGTGATACATCGCCAGCACCGCGTCTGCGTTTTGCAGATACTTAGGCTGGAACAGGGTGTCGGCGGGTAAAGGCCCGATAAGGGAAATCCCCTGCTGCCGCAGTTCTTCCAGTGCCGGTTCAATGACATCAATTTCTTCATGGCCCATATGACCACCTTCACCAGCATGCGGATTCAGGCCGCAAACCAGAATTTTAGGGCTGGCAATATGAAATTTATGCTGTAAATCGTGATGAAGAATAGTGATTACTTCATGAAGATTCTCGCGGGTAATTGCCGCAGAGACATCTTTCAGGGGCAGGTGAGTTGTGGCTAATGCTACCCGCAACTCTGTGGTTGCCAGCATCATTACTACTTTCTCACAGCCTGCGCGGTCAGCAAAAAACTCAGTATGTCCGGTGAACGGGATGCCGGCATCATTAATAATGCCTTTATGAACCGGGCCGGTAACCAGCGCGGAAAATTCACCATTCAGACAGCCATCACAGGCCGTTGCCAGAGTTCGCAGTACATAATCACTATTGTCTACTGACAACTGTCCGGCAATAGTATCAGTATTCAGAGGAACGGATAACAGGGTTAAACTACCCGCTTGCTGGGGTTGTGCCGGAATGCCTGGCTGATAATCTCTCAGCGTGAGTGGCAGTCCAAGTTGTGCTGCCCGGTCCAGCAGTAGCTTTCTGTCAGCGCAAACAACTAATTCGGCCGGCCATTGCTGGCCGGCCAGAAGTACGGTCAAATCAGGACCAATCCCGGCGGGTTCGCCGGGAGTGATCACTATTCTTGGAATATCAGCCATTGTTATCCAGAATCTTCACATAAGCTTCAGCACGTTGTTCCTGCATCCAGGTCTGTGCTTCTTCTGCAAACTTACGGTTAAACAGCATCCGGTAAGCACGGTCTTTACCGGCATCTTCGGTGCGGTCAACCTGGCGGGTATCCATCAGTTGAATTAAATGCCAGCCGAAAGATGAACGGACAGGCTCGCTGATCTGGCCTTTATTCAGATGCATAACTGCGTCACGGAAAGCCGGGTCGTAAATGTTAGGTGAAGCCCAACCCAGATCGCCGCCCTGGTTAGCTGATCCCGGATCTTCTGAGTACTGTCTTGCAGCCTGAGCAAAGGTAATTTTACCGCTACGGATGTCTGCGGCAATTTGCTCAATTTTAGCGCGCGCCTGCTGGTCAGACATGATTGGCGAGACTTTAACCAGAATATGACGAGCATGAACTTCGGTGACCGAAACATTTTGAGATTCACCGCGTACATCATTCACTTTCAGAATGTGGAAACCAACACCAGAGCGGATAGGGCCAATGATATCGCCTTTATGAGCGGTGCTCAGCGCCTGGCTGAACAGGCTTGGCAGCTCTTCAATTTTACCCCAACCCATGTTGCCGCCTTTCAGCGCCTGAGGGTCAGCAGAGTAAGTGACGGCCATTTTACCGAAATCGGCACCGTTCTTCAGTTCACCAACCAGTTTCTTAGCCAGAGCTTCTTCATCATCTACCTGTTGCTGAGTAGGATTTTCAGGCAATGGTAACAGAATCATGCTCAGGTTCAGTTCAGTACCTGGTACGTTCTGGCTGGCTATCTGTTTTGCCAGGTTATCAACTTCCTGCGGGAGAATAGTGACCCGGCTTCTGACTTCGTTGTTACGAACGGTAGAGATCAGCATTTCCTTACGGATCTGGTTACGGTAGTTCGCGTAGTTAACACCGTCATAGCTCAGTCGGCTGCGCAACTGATCCAGAGTCATATGGTTCTGCGCCGCAATATTCTGAATAGCCTGATCCAGTTCCTGATCGCTTATCTGAATTCCGGCACGCTGGCCTATCTGAGTGATGATACTGTCCATGATTTCACGATCCAGAATCTGATGACGTAACGTCTGATCGTCAGGCAATTGCTGGCCGGCCTCTTTAGCCTGAGTCTTCACCGTACTCATCATGTCATCAACGTCGCTTTCTAACACCACACTGTTATTCACAATCGCAGCGACTTTATCAACCATCTGTGGTGCTGCAATAGCAGTAGTAGCATTCATCGCTACGCACAGAATCAGCATTCTCCAGTTCTTCATACTTTATCCATCGTTGTTACCGCTTTGCGGAATTTACCGGCCATACATTACAACATCAAAACGCTGGCTGATAAGGGATAATTCCCTGATGCAGCATTTGAGCAGTTCCCAGACTGTAATCAGAACTCAGGCCCCGGAACTCTATGTTGAATGAAATCGAGTTGTCATATTTACTTGTGTCATTTTCCCAGCCGTTGATTTTACGCTCGTATCCGAAACGGATAGCGTAACAACAGGAGCTGTACTGAACGCCTAACAGTTGGTCCGCCGGTTTGCTATTACGGGTATCGTAATAGTAAGAACCCACGATAGACCATGCATCTGCAATCGGCCAGCTTGCCGTCATCCCGACCTGTGAAATCCCGTTCTTATAAATCGGGTTCTCCAACAATGATGCATCATTCAGTGCCTGCGCGACATATTGCGGGCTGCTGTAGCGATAACTCAGTTGCACCATACGATCGGCATCACGACGATATTCCAGAATCGCATTGCCCTGGGCAATGTTATCCAGTTTTGTATCATATTGCAGACCGCCACGGACACCCCAGTAATCACTAACTTTCCAGTAAGTATCACCGGCCCAGGTCAGACTTCCACGGTCGTTACTATCGTCAAGTTCATCACTTCCCGTACGTGCTGGTGTAAACGAATAGATTTGACCTACAGAAACGTTAAAACGTTCAACCAGATTGTTATCATAAATTCGGGTGGTCACCCCGGAAGCAACCTGGTTAGCAGAAGAGATACGATCCAGACCACTGTATGTGCGGTCACGGAACAGCCCGGTATAGTCGGTCTGTAACAATGTTGAATCGTAGGGATAGATATTACTCTGGTTACGGTATGGCACATACAGGTACTGAACCCGGGGTTCCAGCGTCTGGGTATAGCCAGGCGACCAGTCCATATCCCGGTCGAACACCATTTTTCCATCCACTTTAAACTGTGGCATGGTGCGGTTAACCGAGTTTTTCAGCTGATAGCGATCAGCGGAGCTGTCAATTGAACCGTTGTTATAGTTTTCAATATTATCCTGCTGATAGTGGGTCGCCAGTAATTTTGCTTCAGTATCCAGACTGGCCCAGCCATTTGACAGTGGCAAATCGAGAGTGGGTTCAATATGCAACCGGTCTGCCCGCGGATAATTCGGGTTAGTGTTGGTAAACCTTGCAAACTGGCCGTAAACATGCGCATTAAACGGACCGATATCATTCTGGTAAACATTCACATCCAGCTGTGGCAGTACACGGTAAATACTGTTGGAGTTGGTATGTGAGAAGGTCTGGAAGTCTTTACTGGACAGTGTGGCGTCCCAGTTCGTATCTGCATAACCGATACTGAATTTCTGGTTCGCATAGCCGTCAGTCGAACTGTAGTATTTTGACGCCAGATCGTTGAAGTAATAGCTGTCACTGACTTTGCTGTAATCTACGTTGAAGCGCCAGTGTTGGTCATAAACACCGGTATGGCGCCAGTAGAACAGCCAACGGTTTGAACTGTCATCGGATGCAATGTCGCGAGCTGCTTTGTCTTTATTGTACTGGCTATCAGAAGGCAGATAATCCAGTTCCATCAGACCACTACCAAATACAGACAGATAACGGAATTCGTTTTGCAGTTGCAGGCCGCGTTTACTCATGTAGTGCGGAGTAATAGTCGCATCCATCTGCGGCGCAATATTCCAGTAATATGGCAGCATAAACTCGAAGCCATTATCATTACCGTATTTTGCGTTCGGGATCAGGAAACCGGAGCGGCGACGATCGCCAATCGGTAACTGCAGGTATGGGCTGTAGAAAATTGGCACTGAACCCACTTTAAAGCGGGCATTCCAGATTTCTGCCACCTGTTCCTGGCGGTCTTCAATGATCTCTGAACCGGCGACACTCCAGCTGTTGTCTCCGGGGAGGCAGGAAGTAAAACTACCGTTTTCAAGGATGGTATAACGGTTATTACCGCGTAATTTCATCTGATCAGCAGAACCACGGCCCTGGCGGCCAACCATCTGATAATCGCCGTTCCAGACATTAGTATCTTTAGTATTCAGATTGGACCACGCTTTCGGGCCCTTAAGAATTACCTGATTATCGTCATAATGCACGTTTCCCAATGCATCAACGGTACGTGTCGGTGTACCCTGCCCGGGCTGCTGGCGCTGATGAAGCTGGACTTCATCAGCCTGTAGCTGGCCGTTACCCTGGTTTACACTGACCTTGCCGGTAAAAACGGAATCGTCAGGATAAGTCCCTTTAGCGGAATCAGAATGAATAGTGACCGGTTGCTCATTCGGCGTACCGCTGGTTAAAGGACGGTTATAAGAGGGTACGCCCAGCATACATTGCGACATAAGATCATCGGCAAGGCTGTGCTGGCTGTAGAGCGCTGCGCCAATCATCGTGGCCAGCAAGGTTGGTAATCTTTTATTCATACGTAGTATTAAGGATTCCGTAAAAACTGGCATCATGCCGACAATCAGACGGAGACTAACTTACCGCATAATAGCGCTGGTGTTAATCCTGATCTCTTCGGTTTGCGGATAGGCGGTTAACCAAATGACAGGTATGATAATGCAAATTTCGGCCGTAAGCATGGCGAATTGAGGAGTTTATGCGCTATTGGGGTAAAGTAATTGGATTAGCAGTGGGTATTTTATCCGGAGCAGGCTTCTGGGGCATTGTTCTGGGAGTAATGATAGGCCACGCAATCGACAAAGTTCGTATCGGAAACGGGCAAGGGTACTTTTCAGATAACCAGTCCCGGCAGAATCTGTTCTTCCGCACCACTTTCCAGGTGATGGGGCATCTGACCAAGTCTAAAGGGCGTGTGACGGAAGCAGATATTCAGATTGCGTCGGCATTTATGGAGCGGATGCAGCTGCATGGCGAATCCCGCCTTTCGGCTCAACAGTCCTTTCGTGAAGGTAAAGACAGCAATTATCCGTTGCGGGAAAAACTGCGGGAATTTCGCAGCGCCTGTTTTGGGCGTTTTGACCTCATCCGGATGTTTCTGGAAATTCAGGTACAGGCTGCTTTTGCAGATGGCGTATTGCATCCTAAAGAGCGCCAGGTGCTGTATGTGATTGCAGAGGAGCTGGGGATCTCGAGGGTACAATTCGATCAGTTTCTGCGGATGATGGCTGGCGGTGAACAATTCTCCGGTTCGGGTGGTGAATATCACCAGGGGAGTTATCAGCAGCAACAGCGAGGTCCGACACTGGAAGATGCCTGCAGTGTGTTGGGAGTGAATCCGGGAGATGACAGTACTACTATCAAACGGGCTTACCGGAAACTGATGTCGGAACATCATCCGGACAAACTGGTGGCGAAAGGTTTGCCACCAGAGATGATGGAAATGGCAAAACAGAAAACCCAAAAAATACAGTCTGCTTACGATCTGATCCGTAAGGAAAAAGGGTTTAAATAACCCCGGAAACGGGCATTACCACTTATGGGTAATGTCCGCAGAGCCGATTGTGCATTTTCAGAAGTCCGCCGGCTGGCGGAATGTCATGGGAGTGCCATAGTGCGGGTGAGTAATAGTCAGTGATTCTGCATGCAATAACAGACGGTCTGCCAGTGCTTTGGCTTCCGGATGCGCGTAGAAGCCATCTCCGAGAATCGGATGACCGAGTGCCAACATATGAACCCGCAACTGATGTGAGCGACCAGTGACAGGCTTTAATTCGACTCTGCAACTTAAGTCGTCGCAATACTCAAGCACCCGCCATTCAGTCTGAGCTGCTTTACCGGTTTCAAAACAAACTTTTTGCTTTGGCCGGTTCGGCCAGTCACAAATTAACGGCAGATCCACCAGCCCCTCGTCTTTTTCCAGGTGTCCCCAGATCCGTGCGATATAGGTTTTCTTAGGTTCACGTTCCCGAAACTGTCGCTTCAGCTCGCGCTCTGCCGCTTTGGTTAATGCCACCACAATAACACCGCTGGTCGCCATATCCAGCCGGTGCACCGACTGTGCACCAGGAAAATCGCGCAGAATCCGCAGCATCACACTGTCCTGATGTTCAGGCAGGCGACCTGGAACGGATAACAGCCCGCTGGGTTTGTTAACCACCATGATATGACTGTCCTGATACAGGATATGCAGCCAGGGTTCGGTGGGGGGATTATAAGCTTCCATTGTGTATCCATCGGGGGGATTTTCCCCCCGTTTGCGGTTACTGATGTGTGACAACAATCAGCCGTAATGCATCCAGTCGCCAGTTGGCCTGAGCCAGGCTTTCGGTGACTTCACGGCGGTTAGTTTCCAGTGCTTCAACTTCATCGTCACGGATATTCGGGTTGACGGCCTGTAATGCCCGCAGACGATCCAGTTCAGCCCCCAGTGTTTCATCAGCCTGGCGACGAGCCTGTTCAATGACCCCCTGTGCATCACTGACCACCAGTTCTTCACCACGGGTCAGAATCTGGTAAACATCCTGCTGGACGGCATTGACCAGTTTACTGCCGGTATGACGGTTTACTGCTGTCAGTTGGCGGTTAAAGCTTTCAAATTCCACTTTGGTCGCCAGATTATTGCCGGCTTTATCCAGTAACAGGCGAAGCGGAGTCGGCGGCAGAAAGCGGGTCAGTTGCAGATGTTTTGGCGCCTGCGCTTCAACAACATACATCAGTTCTACCAGCAGAGTACCTACCGGTAATGCTTTGTTTTTCAGTAATGAAATAGCGCTGCTGCCAGTATCACCGGAAAGAATAAGGTCCAGCCCGTTACGGATTAATGGATGTTCCCAGGTAATAAACTGAGTATCTTCACGGGACAATGCCTGTTCACGGTTAAAAGTGATAGTACAGCCATCTTCCGGTAACCCGGGGAAGTCCGGTACCAGCATATGGTCTGATGGTGTAAGCACAATCAGGTTGTCACTGCGGTCGTCCTGATTGATCCCGACAATATCAAACAGATTCAGTGCAAAGTTGACCAGTTCAGTATCATTATCCTGAGCGGCAATGGCATCAGCCAGCTCTACGGCCTGCTCTCCACCGTTGGAGTTAAGCTCCAGCAACCGGTCGCGACCTTGCTCCAGTTGTGATTTCAGTGATTCGTGTTGTTGGCGGCTGTCGGCTATAAATTCATCCAGCCCTGAGGTATCTTCCGGCGAGGCCAGATATTTCAGTAGCTGTGGATGTACATTGTCATAGATCGTGCGACCAGTAGGGCAGGTATGTTCAAAAGCATCCAGACCTTCATGGAACCAGCGAAGTAACACAGCCTGGGCGGTATTTTCCAGCCAGGGTACCAGAATCTGAATGTCATTCTGCTGGCCGATACGATCCAGACGACCAATACGTTGTTCCAGCAGGTCCGGGTTGAAAGGCAGGTCAAACATGACCAGTCGACTGGCGAACTGGAAGTTACGGCCTTCCGAGCCAATCTCCGAACACAACAGGACCTGAGCGCCATCTTCGCGGGAGGCAAAAAACGCCGAGGCTTTATCCCGTTCAATGATGGATAAACCTTCATGGAATACTGCGGCACGGATACCTTCGCGCTCACGAAGATATTGTTCAAGTTGCAGCGCGGTGGCGGCTTTAGCACAGATAACAAGCACTTTCTCTTTGCGGTTTTCCAGTAAGTAATTGCTCAGCCACTCAACGCGTGGATCAAATGCCCACCAGGTTCCGCTGTCACCTTCAAACTCCTGATAAATCTGCTCCGGATAGAGCATGTCCCGGGCTCGTTCTTCGGCGCTCTTACGGCTGCCCATAATGCCGGATACTTTGATCGCGGTCTGGTACTGAGAAGGTAACGGCAGACGGAATTGCTGTAACTGGCGTTGCGGAAAGCCTTTCACACCCTGACGGGTATTACGGAACAGAACACGGCTGGTACCATGACGATCCATCAACAGTGCCACCAGTTTCCTGCGAGCTTCCAGCCGTTGTTCATCGCGACTGTTGGCTTTTTCGATCAATGGGGCGATATCCTGATCGCTGATCAGATTATTGATCATTGCGACTTCTTCTGCGGAGACCGGATGATCGGCGAGTAATGAGGTAACGGCATCAGCAACCGGTTGGTACTGCTGTTGCTCTGCCACAAATTGCTGATAATCATGGAAACGGTTAGGATCGAGCAACCGCAGACGGGCGAAGTGGCTCTCCATTCCCAGCTGCTCAGGGGTTGCTGTCAGCAGCAACACTCCGGGAATATTTTCTGCCAGCTTTTCAACCACCAGATATTCACGACCGGCTTTACCATCATTCCAGGCCAGGTGATGGGCTTCATCCACCACCAGCAAATCCCATTCGGCTTCAGCCATCGCTTCCAGACGCTGCTTATTTTTACAGGCAAAATCCAGCGAGCAAATGACCAGTTGCTCGGTGTAGAACGGATTGCTGGTATCAAACTGAGCTTCGGTATAGCGTTCGTCATCAAACAGCGCAAAACGCAGATTGAAGCGACGCAGCATCTCCACCAGCCACTGATGTTGCAGGGTTTCCGGTACAATAATCAGGACACGTTCGGCACGGCCTGCCAGTAATTGTTGCTGGATTATCATCCCTGCCTCAATGGTTTTCCCCAGTCCGACTTCATCAGCCAGTAATACCCGGGGAGCGTGCCGGTGACCAACATCATGAGCGATATGTAGCTGATGTGGGATCAGATTGGTGCGCATACCACGTAATCCACTAACCGGCAGACGGTACTGAGCACTTTGATATTTACGGGCACGAAAACGCAGAGCAAAACGGTCCATGCGGTCAAGCTGACCGGCAAACAATCTGTCCTGAGGTTTACTGAATACCAGTTTACTGTCGAGCATAACTTCCCGCATGCTGACACCGGTTTCCTGCGTATCAGTCCGCACTCCGGTGTAAGTCATTATCCCGTCATTATCTGTGACGTTTTCTACGGTTAGCTGCCAGCCTTCATGGCTGGTAATGGTATCGCCCGGGTTAAAAATGACGCGGGTGATCGGAGAATCATTGCGGGCATAGAGTCTGTTTTCGCCAGTTGCCGGAAAAAGTAAAGTGACCATACGTGCATCGATAGCGACGACCGTCCCCAGTCCAAGTTCACTTTCTGTATCACTAATCCAGCGCTGACCAAGTGTAAAAGGCATAAATAATTAGCTCGATTCTCTTAACATGTAAAAAGATATTCATGCTCTGCAGGCAATAGCACGGTGACCAGACAAGAGGTCTGGTAAATAAATGCAGAGCAATGAAATTCAGGGAGGGCGCTATGGTACTGGAAGGCGAGCCATTCGTCACCTATCAAAACAGCCCCAGTTGCCCGGTAATCAGTGTGGCAAAATTTCCGCCTACAAACCCAAGTATGCCGTCTGCAATCGGCTCTAACTGCCGGCTCAGATAGTGATCATAATCCAGCGGTGCAGTACGGGCGTTCAGGGGTTCAGGTCCACGGGTGGTTATCACATAATGTATTGTGCCACCTTTCTGGTAACGCAAAGGCTGGCCGGCTTTACGGTGCTGTTCATCTGCCAGTAAGGCTGCCCGGGCGTGTGGTGGAACATTTTTCTGATAGTCGCCCAGTGGCCGGCGCAGTCGCTTACTATAAATCAGCAAGTCATCCAGTTCCCCTGCCATCAGTTGTGCGACGGTATCCCGCACATATTGTTGCCAGGGCTGGCGACGGAAGATTAAATCATACAGTGTCTGCTGAAACTGTCGGGCCAGTGGGGTCCAGTCGGTACGTACCGTTTCCAGCCCTTTAAAAATGATTTGCTGTTCGCCTTGCTGGCTAACCAGCCCTGCATAGCGTTTTTTACTACCTTGTTCTGCTCCACGGATGGTAGGCATCAGAAAGCGGCTGAAGTGAGTTTCATATTCCAGTTCCAGTGCACTCACCAGATTGAACTGCTGAGCCAGTTGCTGCTGCCACCAGGCATTCACGCCTTCTGCCAGTTGCCGGCCAATATCCGCGGCTTGCTGTTCGCTGTGGGCGGTTTTCAGCCAGACAAATGTGGAGTCAGTATCACCATAAATCACCTCGTATCCCTGCTGTTCAATAAAATCACGGGTTTTTTGCATGATTTCATGCCCGCGCAGAGTAATCGATGAAGCCAGTCGCGGATCGAAGAAACGACAGGCCGGAGTCCCAAGCACGCCGTAAAAGGAGTTCATAATTATTTTCAACGCCTGGGACAGCGGCTGATTTTTCTGCTGCTTTGCCAGTTCACGGTTTTGCCAGATCTGACTGATGATTCCGGGCAGGCATTGCACTGTCCGTGAGAAAAAGGCTCCGAGGAAGCCCGGCACCGGATCAGGATCGGCAGGGTTTCCCATTCCTTCTGCCAGTCCCACAGGATCTATCAGAAAGGTTCGGATGATCGACGGGTAGAGGCTTTTAAAATCCAGTACCAGCACTGAGTCATATAATCCGGGCCGGGAGTCCATAACATATCCCCCGGGGCTTGCTGCCGGAGTCACCTCTCCTAAATTCGGAGCAACAAAGCCAGAACGGTGCATACGCGGGATGTACAAATGCCCAAAAGAGGCCACCGAACCGCCATGGCGATCGGCCTGAAGCCCGTTGACACTGCTTCTTTCCAGTAAGAAGGGCATCAGGCTGGTTTCGTGGAAAATTCGGGTCACCAGTTCACAGTCCCGCAGATTATAGCGGGCCAGAGCACTCTTATTGGTGGCAAAATTGCGGTTAATTTCGTCCATTCGCTGGTCAGGATCTTCGGTAAGTTTGCCTTCACCGAGCAGTTCACGTGACACATTTTCCAGACTAAAAGAGCTGAATTCGCGGAACGAAGATTTGAGCGCTTCAATACCATCAACAATCAGTCGGCCAGCGGCCTGCGCCATAAAGACACCGGGTTTAAAACCATGTTCCCGCCATTCCAGAGTGCTGCCACCACGCCCGGCCCTTAACGGAATCTGGTAACGGTCGGCATGTTTTTGCAGAACCCGTAAATCAAACTGGATCAGATTCCAGCCAATGATGACATCGGGGTCGTGGTCAACAAACCACTGATTAAGCATCTCCAGTAACTGCTGAGGAGTAGCTGCGTAATCCAGTTGAAAATCAACCTGCTGATTTTCCGTTGTTGGTTCTCCCAGCATCATCACCTGACGCTGGCCACAACCTTCAATGCCAATACAGTAGAGATCTCCGTGTTCGCTGGTTTCAATATCCAGAGACATCCACTTTAACGTTGGCCGGTAATCAGGATGTGGTTTCAGCCGGGCATTATCAATCAGCGTGCCGTCCTGCTCACCATTGAACCATACCGGGGCGGTGATAAACCGTTCCATAAGAAAGCGTTCTGCCGGGCGGATATCGGCCTCATACACCGGAATTCCCTGCTCACGGAGAACTTTCTCCAGCCGCTGCAGTTGCCGGTACTGACGGCAGTAAAGACCGGACTGAGGTTGCTGGTGGAAATCACGTAGCTGCAATGGCAGCAAACGAATATTTCTTTCGCCGCTTAACAGCTTTGCCGCTTCATCTGCCGCAGACTGCGGGATAAACGCGACAGCTTCCTGCGGCGGCACACGAATCTGCACCGGCCCCTGGTCGGTTGCCAGCCAGAAGGTCAGTTCGATGCCACGAGGGGTATCCCGCCAGTGACGGGTTAACAGAAAGCCAGGTTGGGGATTATTCACGGGATCTCCGGAGTTTCACTCCCCGGAGTATAACATATCTGCCGGGAGGGACCGGCATTCCCCGGGGTCATAGCCTGATGTGTGGTTTTGTATTTGTTTGTATTAAAGCTCAGACATTGCTTGACGTCTGTGCGCTTGCTCTGGACAATCCAGGCTCAGTTTACGTGAGGAATGTTTATGGAAGTCTGGATCCAACACCTTCTGACTCAGTCACTGGAGTGGGCTTTGTTTGCGGTCGCCGTGGTGACTTTTTTTGAGTCTCTGGCGCTGGTGGGGTTGATCCTCCCGGGAACGGTGTTGATGGCAAGTCTTGGCGCACTGATTGGCAGCGGAAAAATTGGTTTGTATCCGGCATGGGGGGCAGGGCTGGCAGGGTGTCTGCTGGGCGACTGGCTTTCCTTCTATATAGGCTGGCGTTTCCAGGGCCCTTTGCATCGCTGGAAATATCTGCAAAAGCATCGCAATTTACTGGACAAAACTGAACATGCCCTGAATGAACACAGTGTGGCAACGATTCTGATTGGCCGGTTTGTTGGTCCTACCCGGCCATTGATTCCACTGCTGGCGGGGATGCTGGAATTACCAGTGAAGAAATTTCTTCCGCCGAACATTATTGGCTGTATTTTGTGGCCGCCGGTTTATCTGTTACCCGGTATTCTGGCCGGAGTGGTGATTGACGCACCTCATAATGCGCAAACCAGTTTATTTAAGTGGCTGCTACTGGCCGAAGCTATCGCTCTGTGGCTGGCTGTCTGGACCGGGTGGCGTTGGTTACGCGGCACCAAAAAACAGGACTGGGCCAGCAAACTGTTGCCGGCCGGTCGCCTGCGCTGGCTCGCACCGTTACTGATTATTCTGGCCGTTGCCGGGCTGGTGGGTTTACAGTTCGATCCGATGATGCCGCATTTTCGACAACTATTATGGCGGGTATTTATTGCCTGATTGTCGCGGGTGAGATGCCGAGCAGTTCTGCATCCGCAACCTCTCCGTTAAGCAGTGTCTGACTCTCTCCCTGCCAGACAATGTGACCATCATTCACCAGCAAAGTCTGTCCGGCAATTTGCCGGACATCTTCCAGATTATGTGACACCATCAGTAATGTAATATTATGAGCGGTGCACATTTGATCGGTCAGTATCAGCATTTCCTGACGCAGTGCCGGGTCCAGTGCCGAAAAAGGTTCATCCAGCAATAACACCGGTTGTTGACGTAACAGACAACGGGCCAGTGCGACTCTTTGGCGCTGCCCGCCTGATAGTTGTCCGGGGAGTCTGTCCAGCAGTCCCTGCAATCCAACACTGGCGGCAATATCTGTTACCTGTTGCTGCTGCTGACGGGTGAGCCGCAGTCCCGGATGCAATCCAAGCCCCAGGTTTTGCCCGGCGGTCAGATGAGCAAACAGGTTATTTTCCTGGAACAGCATCGATACCGGCCGTTTGGAAGGGGGCAATCGGGTACAGTTTTTCCCGTCAATCCATAGCTCACCGCCACTGAGTGGCAAAAAGCCGGCTATCATACTGAGCAGAGTACTTTTACCCGCGCCGCTGGGGCCAAGAATGGCGACCCGTTGGCTCCGCGCTATCTGCATTGAGAAGCGCATCGTTTGTGACTGATAGTGATAGGTCAAATCATTCAGCGTCAGCATGATTTCCTGCAATTTTTTCAATCAAAGTGAACAGTACAAAACACACCAGTAACAGCAGCAGGGCACTGACTGCTGCCTGTTGTCCGCGATAGGCACCAATCTGCTGGTAAAGGTAGAACGGCAGAGTCCGGAAATCATCGCTGCCAAATAACGATACCACCCCAAAATCACCTACCGACAGTACGCAGGCAAAGGCCAGTGCCTGAGCCAGCGGCCGCTTCAGTGCCCGTTCTTCAACCAGACGTATTCTTTGCCAGCCCTGAATTCCCAGTGACAGACAGAGCTGGTTATAGTGTTGGGCAATATCACGCATTGGCGTATCCAGAACTTTTAGGGCATAGGGCATGGCAATCAGGGCATTCACCAGTACAATGATATTTTCCGGAGAATCCGGGACCCCGCTGGTGCTGTTGTAAAACATAAAAATTCCGCTGGCCAGTACGATTCCTGGCATCGCAAGGATCAACATACCGCTGGTATCAAGCAATTGCGCTGGCAGCAGATTTCCGCGCAGCCGCAACTCACGACTACTCCACAGTAGCATCATGGTCAGGATGACTGATAACACCCCTGCGCGTACTGCAATACTGACAGAATTCCAGGTGGCTACCCAAAGTCCGGACTGACGTAATGAACTGAACAGATTAGGGTTCAGACCATTAATTACCACCGCCAGTACAGGCGGGATCAATAATAACAAAGTCAGAATGATCACCAGACTGTCGGTAATTCTGGGGCGCCAGCGATCGTCCGGGGAACGCCAGTGACTGACCAGCGGACTGTTACCAGCCAGCGTTGTATTTAGCCGCAGGCTGAGCAATACCAGCAGCAGACAGAAACTCAACTGAACCAACGCGAGTACTGCGGCTTTCTCCGGGTCGAAATCGTAACTAAGTGCCTGGAAAATCGCCAGTTCCAGTGTCGTTGCCCGTGGCCCGCCGCCCAACGCTAGTACAATGGCAAAACTGGCAAAACAGAGCATGAAAATCAGCGCAGCCACCGGCAGTAACTGGCGTTTCAGCCAGGGCCACTCCAGCCAACGGAACAGGTAAAATCCCTGCATATTGAGCTGTGCTGCCAACTGACGCTGTTCGGCTGGGATCTGTTCTAAAGATTGCAGCAATAACCGGGCTGCCAGTGGCAGGTTAAAAAAGACGTGTGCCAGCAAAATCCCTTGCAGACCATAGACAGAAAAGCTGTAGTGGAACCCGGCAAGAGTAGCGAGGCTTGCCAGCCAGCCATCTCGGCCATAGACACTCAGCAGACCAAACACCGCCACTAATACCGGCAGTACCAGTGTCATTGCGCACAAGCGGAGTAGCAGTTTTCGGCCCGGAAAGCGGCGTCGGTAGAGTGCTCTGGCGACCAGAATCGCCGGCAGCACAGAGAGTAAGGTGGATAATGCTGCCTGCTCAAAGGAAAAAGCGATGACATGCCGCAGATAAGGATCGCTCAGCCAGCGATATCCGTGAGTCAGAGGTGCATTCCAAAGCAGGCTTGCGAAAGCCAGCAGCGCTATACCACAGGTGACCAGGGCTGCCAGCAGCCCTGGTATTAACCAGCGAGGCATCAGTGGCTGACTGCGTTCTGCCATGCGCTAATCCATGCATCGCGGTGAGTAGCGACTTCTTCAGGTGTAAACTGCAGGGCAGTTTTAGGAACCGTGAGTTGCTGATAACCCGCTGGCAAAGTGGTTTTTATGACCGGATACATCCAGTTCCCGGTCGGCAGCGTTTGCTGGAAGGCCGGGCTGGTGACAAACTGCATAAACTGTTTTGCCAGCGCCGGGTGTGGGCTGTCTTTCAGCCGGGCTGCCACTTCCACCTGCATATAGTTACCTTCCGGGAAGTTGGCGGCGGCATAATCAGAATTATGCTCCTCAATAATATGATAGGCCGGTGAGGTGGTGTAGCTCAGAACCAGATCACTTTCCCCTTTCAGGAACAGACTATAAGCTTCACTCCAGCCACGGGTCACGGTCACTGTTTTGGCGGCCAGTTTCTGCCAGGCAGCCGGAGCCTGGTCGCCGTAAACTTTTTGCATCCACAGCAGTAGGCCAAGTCCCGGAGTACTGGTCCGTGGATCTTCATAAATAACCCGCCATTTCTCCGGGCTTTCGACCAGTTGTTTCAGGCTGGTCGGGGGATTTTTCAGGAGTTTTTTGTTGTACACGAACGCAAAGTAACCGTAGTCATAAGGAACAAAGGTTGTGTTATTCCAGCCGCCTGGTACGGTGAGATGGCTGTAATCAACTGGTGTAGGTGCGAACAGGCCGGTTTTTTGCGCGGCATCCAACAGATTGTTGTCCAGCCCGACTACGACATCGGCTTTACTGTGTTTCCCTTCCATTCTCAGGCGGTTTAACAGAGCAACGCCATCACCGAGGGAGACATATTTCAGGGTGCAGTTGCAGTTAGTTTCAAAGGCTTTTTTAATGGCGGGTCCCGGGCCCCAGTCTGACGAGAAAGAGTCGTAGGTGTAAACGGTCAGTTCTGGTTTGGCGGCCAGAACCGGGGCAGATATCAGCAATAATACAGGCAGAACTTTTTTTAACACTTTGCGCTCCTTGAGGCGGGAATTTTTGTGCGCAAAGGATCTGAGTGAGTCAGTCTCAAATCCCTACGCCGGTGTTAACCGGATCAGGTTCTACGGGTATATCTCAGCAACAATGTGCACCCCGTTGAGAACGGCTTATTCTAGTCAATTCACGGCCGTGGTGAAAGCATCAAAGTTCCGGTGGAACAAACCAGGCTGATTTAAAATCAAACCAGCCCAGCGAATTCATCCGGATGCCACGCATGCTTCGTTGTCCCTGTAATGTCAGCCAGTGATGGAACAGTGGCAGCAGGAGATGGCGGTGATGTAATTGCTGGTACCACTGTTCTGTATTGAGTACCTTCTGGTGCCAGGATGGTAACGACAGCGAGAGTTCATCTCCCAGGCAGTGATGAAAAAGCGGCATTTCACAGACCAGGGCAAACACCGACCACTCCAACGGGGCGGTGAAGTTGCAACTCCCCAGCCAGAGATCGGCACTGGCATCACCGTTAAACCATTGCTGGTAGCTGACTTCTTTACTGATTAACCGGATGCCATGACGGGCGAGTAGTGGGCTCACAATCTTCACAATGGCCAGATGTTCAATATGTGAGCCGTACCAGCAGAGCGTGAGATGAGTAAGGCCGTCCGGCTTTTCTGACAGAGACTCATAACAGGTGTGTTGCCAGTCAGGTAACATCCCTCGCGCCGGAGACCAGAAGCGTTGGTGTGTTGAGGCGGCCTGTTGCAATAAATTGTCCGGGTTAAACAAATTACTCAGCCAGCGTCGTATTGATGGCTGGCGAGCAAGCGCTGAACGCTGATCGAACAACATAAAATAGCAACCTTGTTCCAGCCGGCTCTCTCCGGTGGTTTGCTGATTTTCATTTCCCTGTAATGTCAGGCCCTGATAAACAAGATCTTCACTGATTTCCGGCAATACCCAGATAGTGACATTGTCAATCAGTGGGCGATAACCAAAGTAGTCATCAAACGCTTCTATACGGAGCTGGCTTTTCTGGTTTTCCACCACGTAATAGGGGCCCGTACCGCTGGGTTTAGTGGCAAAGTCGGGCATGGTTTGCCATTCTGCGGGCAGTATCAGGGCAGCAACGCTGCCAAGCAGCCAGGGCAGCCATTCATCAGCAGAAGTCAGATGGATATCCACAATCCAGGCCGCCGGTGAGTCGATACTTGCCAGATGACAAAACAAAGGATGGTTGGTTAAGCGCTGCAGACTACTAATAATATCGGTGACCTGCAGTTCACGACCATGATGAAAGTGAACCGCAGGGCGAATATAAAATCGCCAGTGCAATGGTGAGAGCTGTTGCCAGTGATGGGCAATATCGGGACCGGTTTCGCCGGAAAGCTCATCAACCCGTACCAGACCATTAAATATTTGCCGGGCAATGTGAGTTTCACTGCGCCGTAGCGGTGAGCCCGGGAGTAAACTGAGCAATGGCCGGTAGTAGGGTACCCGCAGAATATGTCGCCCCTGGCGAAAGCTGCGGCCGAGCCTTGCCAGTATCATTTGCCGTACCCGTGACTGATCTCCTGTTAGTTGTAGTAACTGTTCAGTCTGGTCTTGTTCCAGAAGTGCTTCGGCTTGTTGTTGACGGAGTTCACCTGCGGTTATCTGAAAGTACAGCCCGGAGCGTTTTCCTCTGCCGGAGTGGCTTTCCCAGCGCAGCCATTGCTGCTGTTGCATACGATTTAGCAGGTTACGGATATGCCTGGCAGAACAATGCAGTTGTTCTGCCAGCTGTGCCAGAGTGGTTTGCTGGTCCTCACCGTGGCTCAGTTCCCACAGACGGATAAATTGCTCTTTCAGTCGTTTGGTTGTCATAAAAGAGGAACTCTTTTTTTAAACTGCTCAATATTAATTTCCTTATATTAAGAGCAGACTTCAGGTGAACGGAAGTCTGCGATGCCGGTTTTGTGCTCCCCGTCTTTTGTTCATCTTTCTCAAAAAAATTTGCGACATTTCGGGTGTTAATTGCTCTGCCGGCAGACAATGTCTGCCGGCTTTTCCCTATTTGTTATATGATCTTTCTATCGTCACATTTTGATGCGGATGTATTTTTCTATGCAAACCCCTGAGCCTCAGCCAGCAAAAGGCAACACCATATTTGTATTTTTTATGCTGGTGACCTTTATCGTCAGTATTGCCGGCGCGTTGCAGGCACCGACACTTAGCCTGTTTCTCAGTAAGGAACTGCATGCTGAGCCCTTTAAAGTCGGGCTGTTTTTTACCGTGAATGCCATAACCGGGATTCTGGTCAGCTTTTTGCTAGCTAAGCGATCGGATAAGAAAGGAGATCGCCGTAATTTACTGATGCTTTGCTGCATGATGGCGATTGGCAATGCCATTGTGTTTGCTTTTACCCGCAGCTACTGGCTGCTGATTAGTCTGGGATTATTGCTGTCGGCTTTTTCAACCGTGGTAATGCCACAGATTTTTGCACTGGCAAGGGAATATGCCGACTATACCTCGCGGGAAGTCGTGATGTTCAGCTCACTAATGCGGGCCCAGATGTCGCTGGCCTGGGTGATAGGCCCTCCGCTTTCGTTTGCACTGGCGCTGAACTGGGGGTTTATGACCCTTTATCTGGTGGCCGCGTCGTTGTTTCTGGTGGCATTGTTTTTTATCCGGCTTAGCCTGCCTTCGGTACCGAAGATTTTTCCGGAGGCAAATATTGCCCGCAGTACTGTCTCTGGCTGGAAAATACCTGGAGTACGCCGCTTATTTATTGCGTCGGTGCTGATGTGGACCTGCAACATTATGTACATCATTGATATGCCACTCTATATCAGTAGTACGTTGGGGATGCAGGAGAAGGTCGCGGGGATCTTTATGGGAACTGCGGCGGGTCTGGAAATTCCTGTGATGCTGCTGGCGGGGTTGATGGCGAAACGAATTGGTAAACGCCCACTGGTGCTGGCCGCAGTATTTGCAGGGGTGCTGTTTTACCCGGGGATGCTGTTGTTTCATTCGTTCCACAGTATGCTGATGCTGCAACTGTTGAATGCCATATTTATTGGTATTGTGGCCGGACTGGTTATGCTGTGGTTCCAGGATCTGATGCCTGGCCGGGCTGGTGTTGCGACCACTATGTTTACTAACTCTGTCTCTACCGGGATGATTTTTGCCGGATTATTACAGGGGAGTGTCAGTGACTGGTGGGGGCATGAGGCAATTTACTGGCTGGCCTCAGGATTGATACTGGTGTCACTACTGCTGACCTGGCGGGTGAAAGAGTCGGCATAACAGGCCGGAAACGAAAACCCCCTCAAAAGAGGGGGTATCGGCTAAAAACAGTGACTCAGCTGCGGCTTAACGCAGAAACACCGGCTGGCGGGTTTCGTAGGCCGAAATAGCCGCTTCGTGCTGTAACGTCAGGCCAATACTGTCCAGACCGTTAAGCATGCAATGGCGGCGGAAACTGTCCAGGGTAAACGGATAGTGTTTATCACCTGCGACTACTTCCAGTTTTTCAAGATCAACCAGGAATTCGATCCCCGGTTGTTCTGCGACCAGACGGAACAACTCATCCACTTCTTCTTCTTTCAGTTTTACCGGCAACAGCTGGTTGTTGAAGCTGTTTCCATAAAAAATGTCAGCGAAGCTTGGGGCGATAACGGTACGGAATCCAAAATCAGTCAGAGCCCACGGAGCATGCTCACGTGATGAACCACAACCGAAGTTTTCCCGTGCCAGAAGAATACTGGCACCTTTGAACACGGGTTTGTTCAGTACAAATTCAGGATTAGGGATTTTCCCTGCATCGTCCAGAAAACGCCAGTCATTAAATAAGTGCTGACCGAATCCGGTACGGGTTACTTTCTGCAAGAATTGCTTTGGAATAATTGCATCAGTATCGACATTGGCTGCATCCAGCGGCGCAACAATCCCGGTATGTTGGGTAAATTTAGTGGCCATCAGAAGCTCCTTAGTTCAGTTCACGGATGTCGGCAAAACGGCCCATCACAGCTGCAGCAGCGGCCATCGCCGGGCTGACCAGATGAGTACGCCCGCCACGGCCCTGACGGCCTTCGAAGTTACGGTTGCTGGTGGAGGCACAACGTTCACCGGCATTCAGCCGATCGTTGTTCATTGCCAGACACATTGAGCAACCAGGCAGGCGCCATTCGAAACCTGCATCGGTAAAGATTTTATCTAAACCTTCTTCCTCTGCCTGGGCTTTTACCGGACCTGAACCCGGTACTACCATTGCCACGATTCCCGGGGCAACTTTACGGCCCTTGGCAATGGCTGCTGCGGCACGTAAATCTTCGATACGTGAATTGGTACAGGAACCGATAAACACTTTATCAATGGCGACATCGGTCAGTTTAACGCCGGCATCCAGTCCCATATAGGCCAGTGCTTTTGCTGCTGAGGCACGTTCAACCGGATCGCTGAAAGATTCAGGGGCCGGAATGGCCTGATTAATTGCAATAACCTGACCAGGGTTAGTTCCCCAGGTTACCTGTGGTGCAATATCAGCAGCATCCAGAGTAACGATGGTATCAAAAACCGCGTCGCTGTCAGATTTCAGACTTTTCCAGTAAGTTACAGCCTCGTCCCACTGTTCGCCGGTAGGAGAGAACTGACGGCCTTTCAGGTAATTAAAAGTGGTTTCGTCCGGAGCAACCAGTCCGGCTTTAGCACCCATTTCAATCGCCATATTGCACAGGGTCATACGGCCTTCCATGCTCAGCGCTTCGATGGCCGGGCCGCAGAATTCCACCACATGTCCGGTACCACCGGCACTACCGGTTTTACCGATCACCGCCAGCACGATATCTTTCGCGGTAATTCCCACGGCAGCTTCACCGGTGACTTCAATTTTCATGGTTTTCGCACGACCCTGTTTCAGGGTCTGGGTTGCCATGACATGTTCAACTTCTGAAGTACCAATACCAAACGCCAGTGAACCAAAGGCACCATGAGTAGCGGTATGTGAATCTCCGCAGACGATGGTCATGCCAGGCAGGGTCATTCCCTGCTCAGGACCGATAACATGCACGATACCCTGGTAAGGGTGGTTCAGGTCATACAGCTGTACGCCGAATTCTTCGCAGTTTTTAATCAGTTCCTGCATCTGAATACGGGCCATCTCACCGGACGCATTAATATCACGGGTCTGGGTAGACACGTTATGGTCCATGGTGGCGAAGGTTTTGGATGGCTGCCGTAAACGGCGGCCATGAGCGCGTAAGCCATCAAATGCCTGCGGTGAGGTCACTTCATGAACTAAGTGGCGATCGATATACAGTAACGGGGTTTCGTTTTCTGCTTCATAGACGACATGTGCATCAAATAACTTCTGGTATAAAGTTTTGCTCATTTTTTATTTTTCTCCGGTGATAAAGCGGGCAATGATATCGCCCATTTCATCAGTACTGACAGAAGGACCCTGACCAGCTAAATCACGGGTGCGATGACCTTCTTCTAACGCACGGTTAACGGCGCGTTCAATACTGTCTGCGGCATCACCGGCGTTCAGGCTATAGCGTAACAGCAAGGCCAGTGACAAAATCTGTGCAATAGGGTTAGCGATGTTTTTACCGGCAATATCCGGTGCTGAACCACCAGCAGGTTCATACAGGCCAAAACCTTGTTCGTTCAGGCTGGCAGACGGCAACATTCCCATAGAGCCGGTGATCATTGCACACTCATCGGAAAGGATATCGCCGAACAGGTTGGAACACAGCAGTACATCAAACTGAGAAGGATCTTTGATTAACTGCATGGTCGCATTATCAATATAGATGTGTTCCAGTTCGATTGCCGGGTACTCTTTGGCAATTTCTGTCACAGTTTCACGCCATAAAATGGATGACTGCAACACGTTAGATTTGTCGACAGAAGTTACTTTACCGCGACGTTTTGCAGCTGACTCAAAAGCCAGACGGGCGATACGTTCGATTTCATAACGGTAATAGACTTCAGTATCAAACGCCCGCGTCTGATCGCCGCTGCCATCACGACCTTTCGGCTGACCAAAGTAGATACCACCGGTCAATTCACGGACGCACAGAATATCAAAACCTTTTGCGGCAATATCGCTACGCAACGGACAGAAAGCTTCCAGGCCATTATACAAGGCAGCCGGACGCAGGTTACTGAATAATTTGAAGTGTTTACGCAGTGGCAGCAGGGCGCCGCGTTCTGGCTGACCATCCGGTGGCAGATGCTGCCACTTTGGACCACCGACGGAACCAAACAAAACTGCATCGGCTTTTTCACATCCAGCCAGAGTTTCTGGTGGCAGTGGCTGACCGTGGTTATCAATTGCAATACCACCAACATCGTATTGCGCAGTGGTGATGTTAATTGAGAAACGCTGCCGGATAGCTTCCAGAACTTTCAGCGCCTGGGTCATGACTTCCGGACCAATACCATCACCCGGTAATACTGCAATATGATAGGATGTAGACATAATTACACAGTTTCCTTAGCTTCAGTCTTAAATTTACGCTGCAATTCTTTTTCAACCTGTTTGGCCTGCCAGATATTATTCAGGGCATTGACCATTGCCGTTGCTGAAGATTCGACAATATCTGTCGCCAGCCCGACACCATGGAATTTGCGATCGTTATACCGAATCACAATATCGACCTGACCCAGTGCATTTTCGCCCTGGCCTTTGGCTGACAACTGATATTTAACCAGCTCTGCCTGGTAACCAGTGATGCGGTTGATAGCCTGATACACGGCATCTACCGGACCGTTACCGGTCGCTGCTTCTTCTTTAACTTCATCGCCGCAAGCCAGTTTTACCGATGCGGTAGCAGTAATGCTGGAACCCGACTGGACATTAAACTCCTGCAGGCGGAAGTGGTCATGTTCTTCATTTTGCTTATTAATAAACGCCAGCGCTTCCAGATCGTAATCAAAAATCTGGCCTTTTTTATCTGCCAGTTTCAGGAAGGCGTCATACAATGCTTCCGCATTATAGTCGGTTTCTTTGTAACCCATCTCTTCCATACGATGTTTCACGGCGGCGCGACCGGAACGTGAGGTCAGGTTCAATTGCACCTGATTCAGACCGATAGATTCCGGGGTCATGATTTCGTAGTTTTCACGATTTTTCAGTACGCCATCCTGGTGGATACCGGAGGAGTGAGCAAAAGCGTTGCTGCCGACTACCGCTTTATTGGCAGGAATAGGCATATTACAAATCTGGCTGACAATCTGACTGGTACGGTAAATTTCCTGGTGGTTTATTCCGGTGGTCACGTTCATCATCTGCTGGCGGGTTTTGATGGCCATGATGACTTCTTCCAGAGCACAGTTCCCGGCACGTTCGCCCAGACCATTCAGCGTTCCTTCAACCTGGCGTGCGCCTGCCTGAACGGCAGCAATTGCATTACCTACGGCCATCCCTAAATCATCATGAGTATGGACAGACAAAATAGCTTTATGGATGTTAGGAACGCGCTGAGTTAAGGCTGAAATGATGTTGGCATATTCGTGGGGCAGGGTATAACCGACAGTATCCGGGATGTTAATGGTTCGGGCGCCAGCATTGATCGCCGCTTCTACCACCCGACACAAATCATCAATCGGTGTCCGGCCGCCATCCTCACAGGAAAATTCTACATCATCAGTATACTGACGAGCGTGCTTAATCATATAAACGGCACGTTCGATAACCTCCGGCAAAGTACTGCGCAATTTAGTCGCAATATGCATCGGAGAGGTTGCAATAAAGGTATGAATACGGAACGCTTCAGCAACTTTCAAAGCTTCATAAGCGGCATCGATATCTTTTTCAACACAACGTGCCAGTCCGCAAACGCGACTGTTTTTGATAGTTCGCGCAATCGTCTGAACCGATTCAAAGTCACCAGGAGAAGAAACCGGAAAGCCAACTTCCATAACATCGACTTTCATTCTTTCCAGTGCCAGAGCAATTTGTAATTTCTCTTTGACACTCAGGCTTGCCTGCAGCGCCTGTTCACCGTCACGTAACGTTGTATCAAAAATAATGACTTGCTCGCTCATCAGTAAATTCCTTGTGTGTTTTATGGCACCAGTCTGCGGGCATAAAAAAACCCGCGCTGCGGCGCGGGTTTTTCTGTTTTCAGGCCCGAATCATTTTTTGATTCCGCCCACAAAACTACCGCGCACATTTAATGCGAGAAGGAGTAGTCCTGATAGGCGGATAAAACGAATCATTGGTTCAGACCCTGGAAAATAAAGTATGCCTATATTGGTACTGGAATCTGTGGCTGATGTCAACTTAAAGTCAGTGGCTATTCTGCGGGGGGCAACAGAGGATTATTCTGCATTCATCAGCTCAGCAAGATATCTGTCGTAAGAGTGTGTTATCGGTATGCGGAGGTGGTGCGGTTGTTGAGTTTGTTTACGAAGATTGAATCATAACATGCTGAAATAAAGTCACTTTATGTCTGGTGATTAAGGGTGAATGCTTTGGTGCAGATGAAGGGTTCCAGTGAAATATTTTGCAAGGCGATTATTTTTCAGAGAATAACGTTATCACTGCAAAGATATCCGGAACAGGGTTCTGAGTTTATGGCAGAAATAAAATAGTTAAATTTCATTATTATCTGTGGGTAATCATAAAGTCAGAATATTAAACTACGAAAAAACGTGGCAGTAGTTTTATTCAGGACCGGTTGTTCGTGATCGCAGTAACTTTTATTAAATATTTATCTCCCTTAAACAGACAGGGGTTTGCCTGACAACATTTCTGCGGTTATGTTAGCCGAATGAAATGCAGATAATAAATGCTGTCTTTCCCTGTATACACTCAATGAAGAGATGATTCCAGCACCTTACTCAAGGTATAAGCTTTTGATCTTCATTGCAGAATGTCATTAACGGAAGGCTATCGTTTGTCAGTCGTGCGTGTCCGTGAATTCAGTTATCGCCTGGAGGCAAAAATGGAGATGTTGTCAGGAGCCGAGATGGTCGTTCGATCGTTGATTGACCAGGGCATAAAACAGGTTTTTGGTTACCCCGGGGGGGCAGTGCTGGATATTTATGATGCACTGCAAACCGTTGGCGGGATTGACCATATCCTTGTTCGTCATGAACAGGCTGCTGTGCACATGGCTGACGGCCTGGCCCGCGCCACCGGGGAAACCGGCGTGGTACTGGTGACTTCCGGGCCGGGAGCAACTAACGCCATTACCGGTATTGCGACGGCCTATATGGATTCAATTCCGATGGTTGTTCTTTCGGGGCAGGTAGCTTCCTCGCTCATTGGTAGTGATGCTTTTCAGGAATGTGACATGGTGGGAATATCCCGCCCCGTGGTTAAACACAGTTTTCTGGTAAAACGCACCGAAGATATTCCTGCCATTATAAAGAAAGCCTTCTGGCTGGCATCGTCCGGGCGTCCGGGGCCGGTAGTGATCGATCTGCCAAAAGATATTCTGAACCCGGCAGTAAAACTGCCCTATTACTGGCCGGAACAGGTATCCCTGCGTTCTTATAACCCAACGACCCAGGGCCACCGTGGCCAGATTAAGCGGGCTTTGCAGGTGTTGCGGGCGGCGAAACAGCCAGTGATTTATGCCGGTGGCGGGGTGATTACTTCCGGCTGCGAACAGGCGCTGATTACACTGGCAGAAACCCTGAATATTCCGGTGACCACGACTCTGATGGGCCTGGGTGCTTTCCCTGGTACACATCAGCAAAGTGTCGGTATGCTGGGTATGCACGGAACCTATGAAGCCAATATGACGATGCATAATGCTGATGTTATCTTTGCGATAGGTGTGCGTTTTGATGACCGTACTACCAATAACCTGGCAAAATATTGTCCGGATGCCACGGTAATCCATATCGATATCGACCCGACATCCATCTCCAAAACCGTTGCTGCGGATATTCCTGTTGTTGGTGATGCAGGGCAGGTATTACAGCAGATGCTGGAACTGTTGAACGCCGGTGAGAAAACTGCCGAAGATCACAGTGACTGGTGGCAACAGATTGAAGGCTGGCGTGCCCGTCACTGCCTCGCTTTTGATACCGAAGGTGAGACCATTAAACCTCAGGCCGCTATTGATGCCATCTGGCGTCTGACAAACGGCGATGCTTACGTGACCTCTGATGTCGGTCAGCACCAGATGTTTGCAGCGTTACACTATCGCTTTAATCAGCCGCGTCGCTGGATTAACTCTGGTGGTCTGGGCACGATGGGCTTTGGTCTGCCTGCTGCGTTAGGCGTGAAAATGGCGGTGCCGGATGCCACGGTTGTCTGCGTAACAGGCGACGGCAGTATCCAGATGAATATTCAGGAATTATCGACGGCATTGCAGTATGAATTGCCAGTGTTAATTCTGAACCTGAATAACGGTTATCTGGGGATGGTGAAGCAATGGCAGGATATGATCTATTCTGGTCGCCACTCACAATCCTATATGCAGTCATTACCCGATTTTGTCCGGCTTGCAGAAGCTTATGGCCATGTCGGAATGACCATCAGTAATCCGGCTGAGCTGGATGAAAAGCTGAGTGAAGCTCTGAAAATTGTTGCCGGTGGCCGTCTGGTATTTGTTGATGTGCATGTCGATGGCAGTGAGCACGTTTACCCGATGCTGATTCGTGGTGGCGGTATGAATGAAATGTGGTTAAGCAAAACCGAGAGGACTGAATAATGCGCCGTATTTTATCTGTATTACTTGAGAATGAATCCGGAGCATTATCGCGCGTTATCGGACTGTTTTCACAACGTGGCTATAATATCGAGAGCCTGGCGGTAGCACCGACTGATGATCCTACTTTATCCAGGATGACAATTCAGACTGTAGGTGATGCCAAAGTTCTGGAGCAAATCGAGAAGCAGTTACACAAACTGGTAGACGTATTACGGGTGAGTGAATTGGGCCAGGCTGCCTGCGTAGAACGCGAAATTATGCTGGTTAAAATTCAGGCGGAAGGCGCTCAGCGTGATGAAGTTAAACGCTGTTCTGATATTTTCCGCGGACAGATTGTTGACGTGAGCGCCTCTCTGTACACCGTACAGCTGGCGGGAACCAGTGACAAACTGGACGCATTCCTGAATACACTGCGCGGAGTGACAGACATTGTCGAAGTGGTTCGTTCCGGAGTCATCGGGCTTTCCCGTGGCGAACGCACCATCGGCTAAAGGCAGAATCCTGCCTCTGTCATTATTTAAGGCCCGTTATCCGGGCCTTTTTTATCGGTATCAATAAAACGGTTGCTCCGTTGCGGCATCTGCGCTTAGATCAGAAAAAAGTTCGCGGCTGTACGCAGCTCATCGGGCATCGGTAGAATTCTTTGTACGCTGGGGTAAAAGTGAAACTGGATGAAATTGCACGTCTGGCGGGTGTTTCCCGGACGACGGCGAGTTATGTAATCAATGGCAAAGCCAGGCAATACCGTGTCAGCGAAAAAACGGTAGAAAAAGTCATGGCTGTTGTCAGGGAACATAATTATCAGCCAAATGCGGTTGCAGCAGGATTACGTGCAGGACGTACTCGTTCTATCGGGCTGGTGATCCCTGATCTGGAAAATACCAGCTATACCCGGATTGCAAAATATCTCGAACGCCAGGCCAGACAGCGCGGTTATCAGCTTCTGATTGCCTGTTCTGAAGACCAGCCAGATAACGAAATCCGGTGCATCGAACATTTACTACAACGCCAGGTGGATGCATTAATTGTATCAACGTCGTTGCCCCCTGAGCACCCTTTCTATCAGCGCTGGGTTGGCGATTCATTGCCGATTATTGCTTTGGACCGGGCTCTGGACAGAGAACATTTCACCAGCGTAGTAGGGGCTGATCAGGAGGATGCATTTGCTCTCTCCAGCGAATTACGCAAACAGCCGATAGACAATGTATTGTTTTTAGGCGCATTACCCGAACTGTCAGTAAGCTTTCTTCGCGAGCAAGGCTTTCGTGATGCCTGGCGCGGTGACAACCGTCAGGTGGAATTTATCTACAGCAACAGTTTTGAGCGAAGTGCGGCGGCAGAGACTTTTGTCCGTTACCTGGAAACACATCCGATGCCTGCAGCATTGTTCACTACCTCATTTGGCCTGCTGCAGGGAATGATGGATGCCTGCCTGCGGGTTCATGGTCATCTGCCTGGTCATGTTTCGATTGCTACGTTTGGTGATAATGAACTGCTGGATTTTCTGGAATGCCCGGTACTGTCGGCAGGACAACGTCACCGGGATATTGCTGAACGAGTGCTTGAATTAGTTCTGGCCAGCCTGGATGAGCCTAAACGGCCTAAACCGGGGCTGACCCGTATTCGTCGTAATCTTTATCAGCGCGGCAAACTGGGGCGCCGGCCTCAATAACTCACCGGCTGAAGCTGCTTTCTTGCCAACAGAGCTCAGTTTTCATGGCTGTCGTTTGACTCAGACAGCCACAGGCTGATTAGCTTTACTAATATCACAGTATCTCTGCTGTGATTCCGGTAAGAAATTCCTTAAAATGCCCGCCGTGAATACACCGCCCGAAGTTAACAATTCCGTCGTTTTTCGCCGATTTTTATTAACCCTTCCCCGCAGTGTTCTCAATTTATTGCAGTTATTCATCGAGTTAATTCTTTTGGCTCTGTTTTTTATCAGTGATGTCTCTGGAATTATATGAATTTGCCGCAGGAAATAATGTTATTAAGCGACCTTTGTTGCTTGACAAGGATTTCATCCGCTCCGTACACTCAATTAGTGGTAAATTGTGGGGTAAAGTGGTGAAACAGGTTAACTGAGGGGATCAACAGTCAATGTTTCGCGGGGCAACGCTGGTTAATCTCGACGGTAAAGGCCGGATAGCAGTACCTACTCGCTACCGGGAAATACTGATCGGGGAATCTCAGGGGCAAATGGTATGTACCATTGACCTCCACCAGCCCTGCCTGCTGCTTTATACCCTGCCTGAGTGGGAAGTCATTGAAAGAAAGCTGTCTCGCCTGTCGACTATGAACCCGGCCGAACGCCGTGTGCAGCGCCTGTTACTCGGGCATGCCAGTGAATGTCAGATGGACAGTGCAGGGCGGTTGTTGCTGGCAGGAACACTCAGACAACATGCCGGATTACAGAAAGAAATCATGCTGGTCGGTCAGTTCAACAAATTTGAACTGTGGGATGAACAGGCCTGGTATCAACAGATCAAGGAAGATATTGAAGCAGAGACGGCTCAGGATGTGTTATCTGAGCGTTTGCAGGATTTATCGCTATAGCTTATGTCGGAAAATTTTAAACATACCACAGTGCTGTTAGATGAAGCAGTCAACGGACTTAACCTTCAGGAAGACGGCATCTACATTGATGGCACCTTTGGCAGGGGAGGGCACTCACGTCTGATCCTTTCCCGGTTGGGAAAAAATGGCCGGCTTATCGCGATTGACCGAGATCCTCAGGCGATTGCGGCGGCGGCGGAAATTAATGATCCGCGTTTTTCCATTATCCATGGTCCATTTTCCGGCCTGGCTGAATACACAGATTCACTGGGATTGCGTGGCAAAATAAACGGCATCTTACTGGATCTGGGAGTTTCTTCCCCGCAGCTCGATGATGCCGAGCGTGGATTCTCCTTTATGCGTGACGGGCCACTGGATATGCGTATGGACCCGACGCGTGGACAATCAGCTGCAGAATGGTTGTTGCAGGCGGAAGAGCAGGATATTGCGTTTGTACTTAAGGCATATGGTGAAGAACGCTTTGCCAAACGAATCGCCAGGGCCATCGTTGAACGTAATCGTGAACAACCGATGACCCGTACCAAAGAGCTGGCCGAAGTGATTTATAACGCGACGCCAGTGAAAGACAAGTTTAAACACCCGGCAACCCGCAGCTTTCAGGCTATCCGGATCTGGGTGAACAGTGAACTCGAAGAGATTTCACAGGCATTAAACGGGGCTCTGACAGCCCTGGCACCGGAAGGTCGCCTGTCAGTGATCAGTTTCCATTCACTGGAAGACCGACTGGTAAAACGCTTTATGCGTGATCAGAGTCGTGGTGCACAGGTTCCTTCGGGATTACCACTGACTGAAGCACAGTTGAAAGCTCTGGGCGGTCGTGAACTGAAAACACTGGGCAAGCTGGTACCAGGAGAACGTGAAGTTGCCGATAATCCCCGGGCCCGCAGTTCGGTATTGCGTATTGCACAGAGGACCGCTGAATGATCGGCAATGAACGCCACAGCCTGCCCGGCATTATAGGCGGAGATTTACTGCGCCACGGAAAATTGCCCTTGCTGTTAATTATTGCAGTACTGGTTTCGGCGGTAATGGTGGTTATCACTACCCATAAAACCAGGTTACTGACCGCACAGCGTGAACAGATGGTACTGGAGCGGGATTCGTTGGATATCGAGTGGCGAAACCTGATCCTTGAAGAGAATGCGCTTGGAGATCATAGTCGGGTAGAACGACTGGCGATTGAAAAACTTCATATGCAACATGTTGATCCTTCTCAAGAAAACATTGTGGTTCAACCATAGGAAACCGATAACGGCATGAGCAGCGCGAAAAAAACGCTGAAGTCCAGAAAACCGGAAAACAAAGCCAGCTTTATCAGCTGGCGTTTTGCGTTGCTGTGTGTCGGAATTCTGGCTGCACTGGTGGGACTGGTTTCGCGGGTAGGATATCTACAGGTCGTTAGCCCGGATCGTTTAGTCAAAGAGGGCGATCTCCGTTCATTGCGTGTTCAACCGGTGCCTACCTCCCGGGGAATGATAAGCGATCGTGCCGGTCGTCCTTTAGCGGTAAGTGTGCCGGTGAACGCCGTTTGGGTCGATCCGAAAGAGCTGAATGATAAAGGCGGGATCACGGTTGATAATCGTTGGAAGGCGCTGGCTGATGCGCTGTCGATGACTCAGGACCAGCTCTATGCCCGCGTAAATACCAATCCTAATGGCCGGTTTATTTATCTTGCCCGGCAGATCAACCCGTCAGTCGGCGAATATATTAAAAAACTGAAATTACCGGGTATCCATCTGCGTGAAGAATCCCGCCGTTACTATCCGGCAGGCCAGGTGACCGCTCATCTGATAGGTTTCACCAATATTGATGGTGAAGGCATTGAAGGAATCGAGAAGAGTTTTGATAAATGGCTGACAGGACAGCCAGGTGTCAGAACCGTACGCAAAGATCGCCAGGGCAGAGTGATTGAAGATATCTCCTCTGTCGACAGCAAGGCCGCACATAACCTGACCCTGAGTATCGATGAGCGTTTACAGGCGCTGGTTTATCGTGAACTGAGTAATGCGGTTGCGTTCAATAAAGCTGAATCTGGTTCCGCCGTGCTGGTGGATGTGAACACCGGAGAAGTGCTGGCTATGGCAAACAGCCCCGCATACAACCCGAATAATCTGGGTACCACCACCAAAGATGCGATGCGTAACCGGGCCATTACCGATATTTTTGAACCGGGTTCTACTGTAAAACCGATGGTGGTGATGACCGCGTTACAGCGTGGGGTTATCCGCGAAAACAGCGTCATCAACACCGTGCCGTACCGGATTAACGGCCATGAAATCAAGGATGTCGCACGCTATAACGAACTGACACTGACAGGTGTCTTACAAAAATCGAGTAATGTCGGTGTATCAAGACTGGCATTAGCGATGCCCTCCTCAGCGCTGGTAGAAACCTACTCGCGTTTTGGATTGGGTAAACCGACTAATTTGGGGCTGGTCGGGGAAAGCAGTGGCATATACCCTAAAAAACAACGGTGGTCTGACATAGAGAGGGCCACCTTCTCATTCGGCTACGGGCTAATGGTAACGCCGTTACAGTTAGCGCGTGTTTACGCCACCATTGGCAGCTACGGCATCGCCAGACCATTATCAATCACCAAAGTTGACCCACCGGTAGCAGGAGAAAGGGTCTTCCCTGAATCGACTGTAAAAACTGTGCTGCACATGATGGAAAGTGTTGCTCTGCCTGGCGGTGGTGGCGTTAAAGCTGCCATTAAGGGTTACCGGATTGCTATCAAGACCGGGACGGCCAAGAAAGTGGGTCCGGATGGTCAGTATGTTAACAAGTATATTGCTTACACCGCAGGCGTAGCGCCTGCCAGTCATCCACGTTTTGCACTGGTTGTGGTGATTAACGATCCACAGGCAGGCAAGTATTACGGTGGTGCGGTATCTGCACCGGTTTTCGGCGCCATCATGGGTGGCGTATTGCGAACGATGAATATCGAACCGGATGCATTACCTGCCAATGACAAAAACGATTTCGTGGATAACAGAAATGAGGACGAAAGTGACAGATCGTAACTTGCGCGACCTGCTGGCCCCGTGGGTGCCCGGTGCGCCGGAACGTCAGCTAAAGGAAATGACACTGGACAGCCGCACTGCGGCTGCCGGCGATCTGTTTGTGGCTGTGACGGGACATAGCGTTGACGGACGTCACTATATCCCTCAGGCCATTGCCCAGGGTGTAGCTGCAGTGATTGCCGAAGCAGAAGGCGAAGCTGCAGATGGTGATATCAAAGAATTGCATGGTGTGCCGGTTGTTTATCTGAAGCAATTATCTCAACGGCTATCTGCACTGGCTGGTCGTTTCTATGATAATCCGGCAGAGAAACAGACATTAATCGGTATTACCGGCACCAATGGTAAAACCACTACCAGTCAGTTGCTGGCTCAGTGGGCTAATCTGCTGGGTGAAACCGGTGCGGTAATGGGCACGGTAGGTAATGGCTTATACGGACACCTCACGCCGACAGAAAATACCACCGGCTCGGCAGTTGATATCCAGCAGGTTTTAGCAGGATTAGTGGAGCAGGGTGCAACACTGACGGCGATGGAAGTTTCGTCACACGGGCTGGTTCAGCATCGTGTTGCTGCCTTGCCATTTGCCGCGGCAGTGTTCACCAATCTGAGCCGTGATCACCTGGATTATCATGGTGATATGCAAAATTACGAAGCGGCAAAATGGTCGCTGTTTGCTGAACACCAGGTCGGGCAGGCGATTATTAATGCCGATGATGAAACGGGCCGTCGCTGGCTTGGAAAACTCACCGATGCTGTTGCGGTTAGCATGCAGGGACAGATTCCTGCCGATCATCATGGCCGTCGTCTGGAAGCCATTCAGGTCGAATATCTGGATAAAGGGGCGAAAGTCACGTTCCGCTCTGACTGGGGTAACGGCGAGTTTACCAGTCAGCTGATGGGTGCATTTAATGTCAGCAACATGCTGATGGCTATGGCGACTCTGCTGGCATTAGGTTATCCGATGGAGCGTTTGCGTGACACGGCTGCCCGCTTGCAACCTGTCTGTGGCCGGATGGAAGTTTTCCATGCTGATGGCAGACCGACGGTAGTGGTCGATTATGCTCATACCCCGGATGCGCTGGAAAAAGCACTGGCTGCAACCAGGTTGCATTGTAGTGGCAAACTTTGGTGCGTGTTCGGATGTGGCGGCGATCGCGATAAAGGTAAGCGCCCACTGATGGGAGCTATTGCCGAACAACTGGCCGATCAGGTGATTGTTACCGATGATAACCCACGCAGCGAAGATGCTCAGGCGATTGTTAATGACATTCTGAGCGGGCTGCTGGACCCGGGCAGAGCGCTGGTGGTACCCGGACGCGCACGTGCAGTTACTCATGCACTGATGCAGGCTGGCCCGCAGGATATCGTCCTGGTGGCAGGTAAAGGGCATGAAGATTATCAGATAATAGGTCAGCGCCGTCTGGATTACTCAGACAGAGAGACCGTAGCTTCATTACTGGGGGTGCTGGCATGATTTCGATGACCCTGCAGCAACTGGCAGATCTGACCGGCGGTCAGCTTTCCGGAGATTCTGCACTGAGCTTTTCTTCGGTGACCACAGATACCCGTAAAGTCACGGCAGGTTGCCTGTTTATCGCCCTGATTGGTGAACGTTTTGATGCCCATGATTTTATCAGCGATGCCCTGAAAGCCGGAGCATCCGCGCTGTTGGTCAGCAAACCTTTGCCGCTGGATGTCCCTCAGGTGGTGGTCAGAGATACCCGTATCGCATTCGGCGAACTGGCTGCGTTTGTCCGCCAGCAGGTACCGGCGCGCGTCGTTGCCCTGACAGGTTCGTCCGGGAAAACCTCGGTTAAAGAGATGACCGCATCTATTCTGAAACAATGCGGCAATACCTTGTATACCGCAGGGAACCTGAATAATGACATTGGCGTGCCCATGACCCTGTTACGGCTGACGCCGGAGCACGAATATGCAGTAATTGAACTGGGTGCTAATCATCAGGGTGAAATCGCCTATACCACCGCGATGGTCCGCCCGGAAGCTGCTCTGGTCAATAACCTGGCAGCAGCACACCTTGAAGGTTTTGGATCGCTGGCTGGTGTTGCCAAAGCTAAAGGCGAAATTTTCGGTGGCCTGCCACAGAATGGTATCGCCATCCTCAATGATGACAGCAATGACTGGCCTCACTGGCAGACTCAGCTGTCGGATAAGACAGTATGGCGTTTCTCCCCTGCCGCAGAGTCGACAGCAGATTTTCATGCCCGCGATATTGTCGTTAGTGGTGCGGGTACTGCATTCACCCTATCTACCCCGCAGGGCAGTGTGGCGGTTCGTCTGCCATTGCCCGGACGACATAATATTGCCAATGCACTTGCTGCAGCTGCGCTCTCTCTGGCGGTTGGCGCTCCGCTGTCAGCAATTGCTAAAGGGCTCAGTGACCTGCAACCGGTACCCGGAAGACTGTTCCCGGTCAGATTATCCGAACAACAGCAACTGTTGGACGACAGTTATAACGCAAATGTCGGCTCAATGACGGCAGCAGCACAGGTGCTGGGCGAGATTCCCGGATACCGGATTATGGTAGTAGGCGACATGGCTGAATTAGGCGATGAGGCTGAACAATGCCATCGTGCGGTTGGCGTCGCTGCGCGGGAAGCAGGTATTGATAAAGTATTAAGTGTCGGAGCACTGAGCCGTTTTATCTCTCAGGAAAGCCAGCACGGTGAACATTTTACTGGCAAACCGGAGCTGATTGCACGGTTGCGGACATTATTATCTGAACATCAGGAAGTTACCATTTTGATTAAAGGTTCGAGAAGTGCAGCTATGGAAGAAGTGGTTCAGCAATTACAGGAGAAAGGCACATGTTAGTCTGGTTTGCTGAGCACCTGGTTTCCCTCTACTCAGGATTTAATATCTTTTCGTACCTGACGTTTCGCGCCATCGTCAGTCTGCTGACATCGCTGTTTATCAGCCTGTGGATGGGGCCGCGCTTGATTGCATGGCTGCAAAAACTGCAGATTGGCCAGGTTGTTCGTAACGACGGCCCGGAGTCACATTTCAGCAAACGTGGCACGCCAACGATGGGCGGGCTGATGATTCTGACATCGATCACTATTTCGGTGCTGATGTGGGCTTATCCGTCTAACCCTTATGTCTGGTGTGTCCTGGTCGTTCTGATTGGTTACGGGATCATCGGATTTGTCGATGACTACCGCAAAGTGGTGCGCAAAGATACCAAAGGTCTGATTGCCCGCTGGAAATACTTCTGGCAGTCGGTAATTGCATTGGGTGTCGCTTTCGCACTCTATGCCATTGGTAAAGGCACTCCTGCCACCCAGTTGGTGGTTCCATTCTTCAAAGATGTTATGCCACAACTGGGTCTGAGTTATCTGCTACTGACTTACTTTGTCATTGTGGGCACCAGTAACGCAGTAAACCTGACAGACGGTCTGGATGGCCTGGCAATTATGCCAACAGTATTCGTCGCTGCCGGTTTCGGTCTGGTGGCCTGGGCCACTGGTAACGTGAACTTTGCTGAATATCTGCACATCCCTTATCTGCGTCATGCAGGGGAGCTGGTGATTGTCTGCACGGCGATTGTCGGAGCAGGACTGGGCTTCCTGTGGTTTAACACTTACCCGGCACAGGTCTTTATGGGGGATGTCGGTTCGCTGGCTCTGGGCGGTGCGCTTGGGACAATTGCTGTGTTATTACGTCAGGAATTCTTACTGGTGATTATGGGCGGGGTATTTGTGGTTGAAACTCTGTCGGTCATTCTGCAGGTAGGGTCATTTAAGCTGCGCGGACAACGTATTTTCCGTATGGCTCCTATCCATCACCACTATGAACTGAAAGGCTGGCCGGAACCTCGCGTTATCGTGCGTTTCTGGATTATTTCTTTAATGCTGGTTCTGATTGGACTGGCGACCCTTAAGGTACGCTAATGATGTCTGACTATCGGGGTAAAAAAGTTGTCATTATCGGGCTGGGGCTGACCGGCCTGTCCTGTGTTGATTTCTTTTTAGCCCGTGGGGTAACGCCGCGGGTGGTAGATACCCGAATGTCCCCACCTGGTCTGGATAAATTGCCGGAGCATCTGGAGCGTTACCTGGGGGGGATTAATGAAGACTGGTTACTGGATGCCGATTTAATTATTGCAAGCCCGGGTATTGCGCTGGCACATCCGGCGTTGGCAGAAGCTGCCGATGCCGGAGTGGAAATTATCGGTGACGTTGAACTGTTCTGTCGGGAAGCCCGTGCGCCGATCATTGCGATTACTGGTTCTAACGGTAAAAGCACCGTCACCTCTCTGGTTGGAGAAATGGCTAAGGCTGCCGGTTGGCAGGTAGGAGTAGGCGGCAATATTGGTTTACCGGTGTTGTCCTTACTGGAACAACCGGCTCAGTTGTATGTACTGGAATTATCCAGTTTTCAACTGGAAACTACTTACAGCCTGGCAGCGGCAGCGGCAACGATTCTGAATGTTACCGAAGATCATATGGATCGTTATCCACTCGGGATGCAGCAGTATCGTGCGGCCAAATTACGAGTTTATGAAAATGCCAGTGTCTGTGTGGTTAATGCCGATGATGCGTTGACGATGCCGGTACGCGGAGTCGATGACCGTTGTATCAGCTTTGGCGTGAATGTGGGTGATTACCACCTGAACAGCCAGCAAGGCAGTACCTGGTTAAGAGTGAAAGGCGAAAAAGTGCTGGATACCCGGGAAATGAAGCTGACCGGCCAGCATAACTTTACCAATGCGCTGGCGGCTCTGGCACTGGCTGATGCAGTAGGTCTGCCTCGTGCATCCAGCCTTAAAGCACTGACTACATTCAGCGGGCTGAGCCATCGTTTTAATCTGGCCCATCGTAACAAGGGTGTGGACTGGATCAATGACTCCAAGGCAACCAATGTTGGCAGTACTGAAGCTGCGTTGAAAGGTCTCAATGTTGCAGGAACATTATGGTTATTACTGGGGGGAGACGGAAAGTCAGCAGACTTCTCACCTCTGCAACCTTACCTGCAGCGGGATAATCTGAAGGTCTACTGTTTTGGCCGGGATGCGGCTGAACTGGCGGCATTACGTCCTGACGTTTCTGAATGCCGGGAAACATTGCAGCAGGTCATGGCAGAGATTGCGCCACAGACCCGACAGGGAGATATGGTGTTGCTGTCTCCGGCGTGTGCCAGTCTGGATCAGTTTAAAAATTTTGAGCAACGGGGCGATCTTTTTACCCGTTTAGCTAAGGAGTTAGGCTAATGCGTATTCCAGGCCTGGCACTTGCCGGCACGGCAGTGATGGCAGTTTCCAGTCGGTTAAGAGACTGGGTCATGGGTGCCAGAGAAAGTGATGATACTGCCATCATTCTCTATGACCGCACTCTGCTGTGGCTGACCTTTGGTCTGGCGATTATTGGTTTTGTGATGGTGACTTCGGCGTCTGTTCCGGTGGGGCAGCGTATGAGTGACGATCCGTTCTACTTTGCAAAGCGTGATGCGTTCTACCTGGGACTGGGTTTTGCGATATCACTGTTCACATTGCGGCTACCGATGTCTTTCTGGCAGCGCTACAGCAATGTGATGCTGATGGCCTCGGTGGTTATGTTACTGGTCGTTCTGGTGGTGGGAAGCTCTGTAAACGGGGCCTCGCGCTGGATTGCTTTGGGCCCGTTGCGTATTCAGCCAGCAGAATTTTCCAAACTGTCCCTGTTTTGTTATCTCGCCAGTTATCTGGTGCGAAAGGTGGATGAAGTCCGGAGTAACTTCTGGGGATTCTGTAAACCGATGGGAGTGATGGTTGTTCTGGCCGTATTACTGCTGGCGCAGCCAGACCTTGGTACGGTGATTGTACTGTTTGTTACCACGCTGGCGATGCTGTTTCTGGCCGGGGCAAAGTTATGGCAGTTCCTGGCGATTATCGGGTCCGGTATGTTTGCGGTTGTTTTGCTGATTATCGCTGAACCTTACCGCATGCGGCGTGTAACTTCGTTCTGGAACCCATGGGCCGATCCTTTCGGCAGTGGTTATCAGTTAACCCAGTCACTTATGGCCTTTGGTCGCGGAGAGTTCTGGGGGCAGGGACTGGGAAATTCGGTCCAGAAACTTGAATATTTACCGGAAGCCCACACCGACTTTATCTTCTCGATTATTGGTGAAGAACTGGGCTTTTTCGGTGTGGTACTCGCACTTTTAATGGTATTCTTCGTCGCTTTTCGTGCTATGTCCATTGGCCGCAGGGCGCTGGAGTTAGATCAGCGTTTTTCCGGATTCCTGGCGTGTGCGATAGGTGTCTGGTTCAGTTTCCAGGCATTGGTTAATGTCGGGGCGGCTGCAGGAATGCTGCCAACTAAAGGTCTGACGTTACCCCTGATCAGTTACGGGGGATCGAGTCTGATCATTATGTCTACAGCGATAGTGTTGTTATTACGAATAGATTATGAAACACGTCTGACAAAAGCACAGGCGTTTACCCGGGGTAGTCGATGAGCGGCAAACGACTGATGGTGATGGCCGGAGGCACCGGCGGACATGTGTTTCCCGGACTGGCTGTAGCCCATTATCTGATGGAACAAGGCTGGCAGGTGCGCTGGCTGGGAACGGCAGACCGGATGGAAGCTGATCTGGTGCCAAAGCATGGAATTGATATCGACTTTATTCGTATCAGTGGATTGCGTGGCAAAGGAATAAAAGCACAGTTAATGGCGCCGTTGAGGATTTTTACCGCATGGCGGCAGGCCCGGACAATTATGAAGTCCTGGCAACCAGACGTAGTACTCGGAATGGGCGGTTACGTTTCCGGCCCTGGTGGTCTGGCAGCCTGGAGTTGTGGAATCCCTGTAGTGTTGCATGAGCAAAACGGGATAGCCGGGCTGACAAATAAAGGACTATCGAAAATCGCGCGCAAAGTGTTGCAGGCTTTTCCCGGGGCGTTCCCTGATGCAGAAGTGGTTGGCAATCCGGTACGAACCGATGTGCTGGCGCTGCCGGCACCGGAACAGCGTTTTGCCGACAGAACAGGACCGGTACGGGTACTGGTGATTGGTGGTAGTCAGGGAGCCAGAATCCTTAATCAGACTATGCCACTGGTCGCTGAAAAAGCAGGTGAGAGTATTACCCTCTGGCATCAGACCGGTAAAGGTGCTTTGCAACAGGTAAATGACTTGTATGCCAGCGTCGGACAAACCGGCCACAGGGTTGCTGAATTTATCGATGATATGGCCGAAGCCTATGCCTGGGCTGATGTGGTGGTGTGCCGTTCCGGAGCACTGACGGTCAGTGAAATAGCGGCGGCAGGTTTACCGGCGATTTTTGTTCCGTTTCAACATAAAGATCGCCAGCAGTACTGGAATGCCTTACCGCTGGAAAAGGCGGGGGCCGCAAAGATTTTCGAACAGCCAGATTTTAACGCTCAGGTGGTCGCTGATACCCTGGCGGGCTGGGATCGCCCACAGTTACTGGCTATGGCTTTAAAAGCTCGTGCCATTGCGATTCCGGATGCAACAGAACGTGTGGCAAATGAAGTGGCGAAAGCCGCCAAATGAATAGTGCTCCAGAAGAGCAGCTTCCCGGTAAAACGGGCAAAGTGATAACAGGTAGTGTGAATAAATGAATACTCAGCAATTAGCAAAACTTCGCTCTGTTGTGCCTGAAATGCGTCGGGTCAGGCATATCCATTTTGTCGGCATCGGTGGTGCCGGCATGGGCGGTATTGCTGAAGTGCTGGCAAATGAAGGCTATCAGATCAGTGGTTCTGATCTGGCGCCAAATCCGGTGACCCAGCATCTGAGTTCACTGGGTGTGACGGTTTACTTTAACCACCGCCCGGAAAATGTGACAGATGTCAGTGTGGTCGTGGTATCCAGTGCGATTTCTCAGGATAACCCGGAACTGGTCGCTGCCCGTGAGGCACGGATTCCTGTAATTCGTCGGGCTGAAATGCTGGCTGAACTGATGCGTTTCCGGCACGGAATTGCGATTGCCGGTACTCACGGTAAAACCACAACTACCGCGATGGTTTCCAGCATCTACGCGGAAGGTGGTCTGGATCCAACATTTGTTAATGGTGGTCTGGTTAAAGCTGCCGGAACCCATGCACGGCTGGGCAGCAGCCGTTACCTGATTGCTGAAGCAGATGAAAGCGATGCATCGTTCCTGCACCTGCAACCGATGGTTGCGATTGTTACCAATATTGAAGCGGATCATATGGACACGTATCAGGGTGATTTTGAAAACCTGAAACAGACGTTCGTTAACTTCCTGCATAACCTGCCATTTTATGGCCGTGCTGTGCTGTGTGTGGATGACCCTGTGATCCGTGAACTGATCCCTCGAGTCGGGCGTCAGATAACAACTTATGGTTTCAGTGATGATGCTGACGTAAGAATTGAAAATTATCAGCAGCAAGGTGCCCGTGGCCACTTCCGGCTGGTGCGCCATGACAAGCCGGTTATGGAAGTGACACTGAATGCTCCTGGCCGACACAATGCACTGAATGCCGCCGCTGCTGTCAGTGTCGCGACAGAAGAAGGCATTGAAGATGAAGAAATTCTGGCGGCACTGGAGAATTTCCAGGGAACAGGCCGGCGATTCGATCTACTTGGCGAATACCCGACAGCCCCGGTAAATGGCATCAGTGGAACAGCGATGCTGGTGGATGACTATGGTCATCACCCGACAGAAGTTGATGCCACTATTAAAGCGGCGAGGGCGGGCTGGCCAGATAAGAAACTGGTCATGATATTTCAGCCACATCGCTATACCCGGACCCGTGACCTGTTTGATGATTTTGCTAATGTGCTGTGCCAGGTCGATGTGTTACTGATGCTGGATGTCTATTCGGCCGGTGAAGCGCCGATTGCCGGAGCAGACAGCAGGGCATTATGCCGGTCAATCCGTAGCCGTGGCAAAGTCGACCCGATTCTGGTCGCTGACAATGAGTTACTGGCTGAAATGCTAGCTCCGGTGCTTAGCGGTAATGATCTGATTCTGGCTCAGGGAGCAGGGACTGTTGGTCGTATTGCCCGTACTCTGGCAGAGCATAAGTTACAGCAGGTCACCCGAACGGAGGAGCAGCATGGTTGAAAAAATTGCTGTTCTGATGGGCGGAACCTCCGCAGAACGTGAAGTTTCTCTTGAGTCTGGTCATGCTGTTTTGGCCGGATTAAAAGCAGCGGGACGCAACGCTTACGGCATAGATACCCGCGACCAGTCCGTGCTGACTTTGAAAGAGCAGGGTTTTACCCGTGCCTTTATCGCTCTGCACGGGCGGGGAGGGGAAGATGGTACTTTGCAGGCAGTCCTGGATTTTATCGGTTTGCCTTATACCGGCAGTGGTGTGATGGCTTCGGCAATCACCATGGATAAAGCACGGACTAAATGGTTATGGCAGGGGTGCGGATTACCTACCAGTCGGTTTGTTTGTCTGACTCATCAGCAGATGACGGCAGGGCTGGATCAGTCCACTTTGGAGTCAGTTAACGCACTGGGGCTGCCATTATTTGTAAAGCCTGGTAACGAAGGTTCCAGTGTCGGTATTAGCCGGGTTAACCATGCTGACGACCTGTTCGCTGCTTTAGAGCTTGCTTTTCAATATGATAACGAAGTTCTGGTCGAAGCTTTTGTTAGTGGCGCAGAATATACGGTTGCAATTATTGGCGATAAAGTTCTGCCTTCGATACGAATTAAAGCTAAAACAGAATTTTACGACTACAATGCAAAATATCTCGCTGATGACACAGAATATTTTTGTCCGTCAGGATTAGATGAACAACAACAGATTGCGCTGAATGAATTAGTGATTGCGGCATGGCATTCTTTAGGTTGCACCGGATGGGGCCGTGTTGATGTCATGATGGACGGAGACGGTAATTTTCAGCTGTTAGAAGTCAATACCTCGCCAGGCATGACCAGCCATAGTCTGGTGCCAATGGCAGCAAAGCAGGCGGGTATGGAGTTTTCGCAATTAGTGACCATGATTCTGGAGTTAACAGACTGATATGTCTCAGGCGGCTTTAAATACACGCAACCGGGAACCACAGGATCGTATGGGGTCCGGACGTAGTAATGGTTCACGCCTGTTCGGGATGATCTTTTTGTTAATGGTCATCGGTGTCATGGTGTTGGGCGGTGTAATGGTCCTGAAGTGGATGGATGATGCATCCCGTTTGCCACTTTCGAAACTGGTGGTCACCGGTGAAACTCATTACACCACTCATGATGATATCCGCCAGGCGATTTTATCACTGGGCCCGCCAGGCACTTTCATGTCCCAGAATGTGGACGTGATACAGCAGCAGATAGAGCGGTTGCCATGGATTAAACAGGTCAGTGTACGTAAGCAATGGCCTGATGAGTTAAAGATTCACCTGGTTGAATATGTTCCTGTAGCCCGCTGGAATGATCAGAACGTTGTGGATGCAGACGGTGTTTCCTTTAGTTTGCCGCTTAGTCAGTTAGGTAAGCAGGCGATGCCCATGCTTTACGGGCCGGAAGGCAGCGAGAAAGAGGTCATGGCTGGTTTCTATCAGATGAGCGATATGTTAAAGCCTTCAAAAGTCACTCTGAAGGCAGCGTCGATGACCGCCAGACGTTCATGGCAACTGGTCACCAGCGATGATATGAAAATCGAACTGGGACGCGATGAAACAATGAAACGCCTACAGCGTTTTATAGACCTTTACCCGGTACTGCTCAGGCAGGGGCAGGCAGAAAATAAACGGATAGGTTATGTGGACCTGCGGTATGACTCCGGTGCGGCTGTTGGTTGGATAGCCGTTCCTGTTGACCCAAAGACCACTAATCAGCAACAAAAGCAGGCACAGGCTAAACAATAATGATCAAGGCAACGGACAGAAAACTTGTAGTAGGACTTGAAATCGGCACCGCTAAGGTTGCTGCCCTTGTAGGGGAGATTCTGCCCGATGGTATGGTCAATATTATCGGAGTAGGCAGCTGTCCGTCCCGTGGGATGGATAAAGGCGGCGTAAACGATCTTGAGTCAGTGGTGAAATGTGTTCAGCGGGCAATCGACCAGGCTGAATTAATGGCTGACTGCCAGATATCGTCGGTTTACCTGGCACTGTCCGGTAAGCATATCAGTTGTCAGAACGAAATCGGGATGGTTCCGATTTCAGAAGAAGAAGTAACCCAGGATGATGTAGAGAATGTGGTACATACGGCGAAATCAGTTCGCGTCCGTGATGAACATCGTATTCTGCACGTTATTCCTCAGGAATACGCCATCGATTACCAGGAAGGGATCAAAAATCCTGTAGGGTTATCGGGAGTCAGGATGCAGGCGAAAGTACACCTGATCACCTGTCACAACGATATGGCGAAAAACATCGTCAAAGCAGTTGAACGCTGCGGGCTGAAAGTAGACCAGCTGATTTTTGCCGGACTGGCATCAAGTTATGCCGTTCTGACCGAAGATGAACGTGAACTGGGTGTCTGTGTGGTTGATATTGGTGGTGGTACAATGGATATGGCGGTTTATACCGGCGGTGCATTGCGTCATACCAAAGTGATTCCTTATGCAGGGAATGTGGTGACCAGCGATATCGCTTATGCGTTTGGCACCCCACCGACCGATGCGGAAGCGATTAAAGTCCGTCACGGCTGTGCATTAGGTTCGATTGTGGGTAAAGACGAGAATGTCGAAGTCCCGAGCGTGGGTGGACGACCACCACGTAGCCTGCAACGTCAGACGCTGGCAGAGGTTATCGAACCTCGTTATACCGAACTGTTAAATCTGGTGAATGACGAAATCCTGGAACTTCAGGAACAGTTACGTCAGCAGGGAGTTAAGCATCATCTGGCTGCCGGTATCGTGTTAACCGGTGGGGCAGGGCAGATCGAAGGTCTGGCAGCATGTGCACAACGGGTATTCCATACTCAGGTTCGTATTGGCCAGCCTTTAAATATTACCGGCCTGACCGATTATGCGCAGGAACCTTACTATTCAACGGCTGTTGGCCTGTTGCATTATGGTAAGGAGTCGCATATGGGTGGCGATGGTGACAGCGAAAAAAGAGCATCAGTCGGCGGTTGGTTCAAACGAATCAACAGTTGGCTCAAAAAAGAGTTTTAATTTTTACTAAAGGAGATCATGCTAACAGCATTTATGGTCTCCAGGCGACAGGCACATAACGGAGAGAAATCATGTTTGAACCTATGGAATTAACCAACGATGCGGTGATAAAAGTCATCGGCGTTGGCGGCGGCGGCGGTAACGCCGTAGAGCATATGGTACGCGAGCGTATCGAAGGTGTTGAATTCTTTGCAGTAAATACCGATGCTCAGGCATTACGTAAGACTGCTGTCGGCCAGACCATCCAGATTGGTAATAACATTACTAAAGGGCTGGGTGCGGGTGCTAACCCTGAAGTTGGTCGTAACTCGGCAGAAGAAGATCGTGAAGCACTGCGTGCCGCACTGGATGGTGCAGACATGGTGTTTATCGCTGCAGGCATGGGTGGTGGTACCGGAACAGGTGCTGCACCGGTTGTTGCTGAAGTGGCCAAAGATCTCGGCATTCTGACAGTGGCTGTTGTTACTAAGCCATTTAACTTTGAAGGCAAAAAGCGTATGGCTTTTGCTGAACAAGGTATTGCTGAGCTTTCCAAACATGTTGACTCATTAATCACCATCCCTAATGACAAACTGCTGAAAGTGCTGGGCCGTGGTATTTCGTTGCTGGATGCCTTTGGCGCAGCTAACGATGTATTAAAAGGTGCTGTTCAGGGTATCGCTGAACTGATTACCCGCCCGGGCCTGATGAACGTCGACTTTGCAGACGTACGTACAGTGATGTCTGAAATGGGTTATGCCATGATGGGTTCTGGTGTAGCTTGTGGTGAAGACCGTGCTGAAGAAGCTGCCGAAATGGCAATTTCCAGCCCGTTACTGGAAGATATCGACCTGTCTGGTGCTCGTGGTGTGCTGGTTAACATCACTGCAGGCTTCGACCTGCGTCTGGATGAGTTTGAAACCGTCGGTAACACCATCCGCGCATTTGCTTCAGATAATGCCACCGTGGTTATCGGTACTTCCCTGGATCCGGAAATGAACGATGAGCTGCGTGTTACTGTCGTTGCGACCGGTATTGGCATGGACAAACGTCCTGAAATCACCCTGGTGACCAATAAGAATGCCAGCCAGCCAGTGATGGATCATCGTTACCAGCAGCATGGTCTGACTCCATTACCACAGGAACAAAAACCTGCGGCTAAAGTGGTCAACGATCCGGCAGGCCAGGCGAACAAAGAGCCTGATTATCTTGATATTCCGGCGTTTTTGCGTAAGCAGGCTGACTAAGAATATACCGATATTTGGCCTTGCTCGCTCTTTGTGCTAAAATGGCGGCAACTAAGTAGTGTATAGTCACGAACGAAGAGTAATTTTGCGAGATTAATACGATGATCAAACAAAGGACATTAAAACGTATTGTTCAGGCGACAGGTATCGGTTTACATACCGGTAAGAAAGTCACTCTGACACTGCGCCCTGCGTCGGCCAATACCGGGGTCATCTATCGTCGCACAGACTTGAATCCACCGGTGGATTTCCCGGCTGATGCAAAATACGTGCGCGATACCATGCTGAGTACCTGCCTGGTTAACGATGAAGGTGTGCGTATTTCAACCGTTGAACATTTAAATTCAGCGCTGGCTGGCCTGGGTATCGACAACATTATTGTTGAAGTTGATGCGCCAGAAATCCCGATTATGGATGGTAGTGCTGCGCCGTTCGTTTATCTGCTGCTTGATGCAGGAGTTGAAGAACTTAACAGTGCTAAAAAATTCGTTCGTATCAAACAGGCTGTACGTGTTGAAGACGGTGACAAGTGGGCAGAGCTGAAACCTTACAATGGTTTCTCACTCGACTTTACTATCGACTTTAAACACCCGGCGATTGATGCGAGTTCACAGCGCTATCAGCTGAACTTCTCCGCCGACGCGTTTGTTCGCCAGATTAGCCGTGCCCGTACTTTCGGCTTCATGCATGAAATTGAATATCTGCAGTCTCGTGGCCTGTGCCTGGGCGGTAGTCTTGACTGTGCGATTGGGCTGGATGAATTTCGTGTACTGAACGAAGATGGCCTGCGTTTTGAAGACGAATTTGTTCGTCACAAAATGCTGGATGCTATCGGTGACTTATTTATGTGTGGCCATAACGTGATTGGTGCATTTACTGCATTCAAATCCGGACACGCACTGAATAACAAGTTGCTGCAGGCAGTACTGGCGAAACAGGAAGCCTGGGAATGGGCGACCTTCGAAGATGAAGCTGAGTTGCCTCAGGCGTTTAAAGCACCGAATCTGGTCTTTGCCTGATAAAATCTAAGAACAGCAGGAATTACTGATACTCTCTCCGGTCAGTAAGCCTGCTGTTTTTTTATACCCTTCAGTTGTTCTGTTGAAAAAAACAGCAAAACCCCGAATTTCTTCCCTGGTTTCTTATTCTCTGATGTTGAAAACTGTCATTAGTGTTACTATCTCTCTTATATCAAATGACATGTCCGGCCGGCTTTTGCAGGGATAGCTGAATTTCCCCCGGAGATGTGTATACCCGTATTCAATGGACAGATTGTGATCGGACTTTTTTCGCGTTGGCGACAACTTGGCATGCGTTATTTCTGGCCGCATCTCCTGCTGGGGATGGTCGCGGCGAGTCTTGGCTTGCCGGTAGCGAATGCTCAGGCGCTTGAATCCGGCAACGGGGCAGATGTCCCCGCAAATACACTGTTCATCGGTACTGCTGCTCCGTTTGAGAATCTGCTGCGAATTCGCTCGACGGTACGCCGTCCCGGAGTGAATGTCGATTACTGGCATCAGCATGCTATCCGGGTGGTAATCCGCCATCTGTCATTTTCCCTACCGCAGCTTCAGCCAGAAACACAGCAACAATTATTGCCACTGGCAGTACAAAAAATTGCAGTGCTACAGTCACTGCATGCGTTGCTGACTACCCGGCCTCCTGTTGGTGTACTGATCTCCCGCCCGCTGCCTGAGGGTATGCGGCACCCTTCCGTTTTCAATAGTGGCCTGTGGCTGGCCGGGACTCAGGGCATACGTGCCGGACCCGTGGCCGCCTGAGATCAAGCAAACAATTACCCCCGGTTTTTTGCAGCAAATTTTTGCTGAATTGAGATTATAAAAAAATGGTCATTAAATTATTAACTAAAATTTTTGGTAGCAGTAATGATCGTACTTTACGCCGTATGCGTAAAACGGTTGATATTATTAATAAAATGGAACCTCAGTTCACAGCACTGACTGATGAACAGCTTAAAGAGAAAACTACAGAATTCCGCGCTCGCCTGGAAAAAGGCGAAGTCCTGGAAAGCCTGATTCCTGAAGCCTTTGCCACGGTTCGTGAAGCCAGTCGCCGTATCTTTAATATGCGCCATTTCGACGTGCAGTTAATGGGTGGTATGGTTCTGAACGAACGCTGTATTGCTGAGATGCGTACAGGTGAAGGTAAAACACTGACCGCGACCCTGCCTGCTTACCTGAATGCATTGTCAGGTAAAGGCGTGCACGTGGTAACAGTCAACGATTACCTGGCTCAGCGTGATGCGGAAAATAACCGTCCTCTGTTTGAATTCCTTGGCCTGACTGTTGGTATTAACCTGCCTGGAATGCCGGCACCTGCTAAGCGTGAAGCCTATGGTGCAGATATTACCTACGGTACCAACAACGAATATGGTTTTGACTACCTGCGCGACAATATGGCTTTCAGCCCGGAAGAGCGCGTACAGCGCAAACTGCACTATGCGCTGGTGGATGAAGTCGACTCCATCCTGATCGATGAAGCACGTACACCTCTGATTATTTCTGGTCCTGCAGAAGACAGTTCTGAGCTGTATATCAAGGTGAATAAAATTATTCCTCACCTGGTTCGTCAGGATAAAGAAGACTCTGACACTTTCCAGGGCGAGGGAGATTTCTCTGTTGATGAGAAATCACGTCAGGTGCATCTGACTGAACGTGGGCTGGTGAAAATTGAACAGCTGTTGGTCAGCCAGGGGATTATGGAAGAAGGCGAGTCTCTGTACTCTCCAACCAATATCATGCTGATGCATCACGTCACTGCTGCACTGCGTGCCCATGCGCTGTTTACCCGTGATGTTGACTACATTGTGAAAGACGGTGAAGTTGTCATCGTTGATGAACACACCGGTCGTACCATGCAGGGCCGTCGCTGGTCTGATGGTCTGCATCAGGCGGTAGAAGCTAAAGAAGGTGTTGAAATCCAGAATGAAAACCAGACTCTGGCGTCAATTACCTTCCAGAACTATTTCCGTTTGTATGAAAAACTGGCCGGGATGACCGGTACTGCAGATACCGAAGCCTTTGAATTCAGCTCAATCTACAAACTGGATACGATTGTGCTGCCAACTAACCGTCCGATGGTACGTAAAGACCTTCCTGACCTGGTCTATATGACAGAGAAAGAGAAAATTGATGCCATCATCGAAGATATCCGCGAGCGTACCGCTAACGGACAGCCGGTACTGGTCGGTACTATCTCGATCGAGAAATCAGAAGTGGTTTCTCATGAACTGACTAAAGCGGGAATTAAGCATAATGTTCTGAATGCGAAATTCCACGCCAGTGAAGCTGATATTATCGCGCAGGCTGGTCAGCCATCTGCTGTGACCATCGCCACCAATATGGCCGGTCGTGGTACCGATATTATGCTGGGCGGTAGCTGGCATGCTGAGGTTGAGGCCCAGGATAATCCATCGGAAGAAGAAATTAGTGAGATTAAAGCTGAATGGCAAAAACGTCATGATGCAGTACTAAACTCAGGTGGTTTGCATATTATCGGTACCGAACGTCATGAATCACGTCGTATCGATAACCAGCTGCGTGGCCGTGCTGGTCGTCAGGGAGATAAGGGTTCTTCCCGTTTCTACCTGTCGATGGAAGATGCTCTGATGCGTATCTTCGCCTCTGATCGTGTGTCTGGCATGATGCGTAAACTGGGAATGAAACCAGGGGAAGCTATCGAGCACCCGTGGGTGACCAAAGCTATCGCTAATGCACAGCGTAAAGTTGAAAGCCGCAACTTCGATATCCGTAAGCAGTTGCTTGAATACGATGATGTTGCAAGCGATCAGCGCCGTGCAATCTATACCCAGCGTAATGAATTGCTGGATGTGTCTGATGTCAGTGAGACCATTAATGGTATTCGCGAAGATGTCATGACCGCGACCATTGACAGTTATATTCCACCACAGTCACTGGAAGAGATGTGGGATATTCCAGGACTGGAAGAGCGGTTACGTAATGATTTCGATTTGAATCTGCCGATTGCCGACTGGCTGGATAAAGAGCCGGAACTGCATGAAGAGACATTGCGCGAACGTATTATGCAGCGCACTTTGGAGAACTACAGCGAGAAAGAAGTTGTGGTCGGTGCAGATATGATGCGTAACTTTGAAAAAGGGGTGATGCTTCAAACCCTGGATTCATTGTGGAAAGAACATCTGGCGGCTATGGATTATTTACGTCAGGGGATTCATTTACGTGGTTATGCACAGAAGGATCCTAAACAGGAATATAAACGTGAATCCTTCTCTATGTTCTCTAACATGCTGGAATCACTGAAATATGAAGTTATCAGTACCCTGAGCAAGGTTCAGGTTCGCATGCCAGAAGAAATTGAAGCGCTCGAGCAGCAACGTCGCGAAGAAGCGGAACGTTTAGCCAGCCAGCAGCAGCTTAGTCATGTGGATTCTGATACCGCTGCAGCAGCAGAGTTAGCTTCTCAAAGCGGTGAGCGTAAAGTTGGTCGTAATGACCCTTGCCCTTGTGGTTCAGGTAAAAAATTCAAGCAATGTCATGGGCGTATTGCCTGAGTGACAGGCAACCGGCCGTAAGGCCGGGATATTGCTAACCAATATGACGGAGGTTCATGGCAACATGGACCTTTTTCTTGGCCGTCATTCCCGGGCAGCACTACAGATATGCCACGAACACCGGCATTTTATCTCCGGGCATGCAATGACTCTAAAGGTAATCAATGAAACATCTTCAGGTAGCGGTAGGTATTATTCGGGACCCTGTGCGTGGAATTTTCCTGGCCCAACGTTCATCAACCTCCCATATGGCAAATAAATGGGAATTTCCCGGCGGGAAAATTGAACAGAGTGAAACCGCTGAGCAAGCGCTGAAGCGTGAACTGATGGAAGAAACCGGCATTGAAGTACTCTCTTCCCGGCCAGTGGGCAATGCCGATCACACGTATGACAATGTCCGGGTGACCCTGCACTTTTTTATTGTGGAACAATGGAATGGCGAGCCGTGGGGAAAAGAAGGGCAGCCGCAACGCTGGGTTGCACAGCAGGATCTTCAGGCGGAAGAATTTCCACCGGCTAATCATCAACTGGTCGGCAGACTGGTTGCCGGAGAGCTGTAATCAGAAAAGGGGCGATGCCATAGGCATTTAGCCCCTGTCTGGTGGGCGTGTTATTCTCCGCTCCACTCTTCATCTTCAGAAAGTTTATCATCCACCGGGATACGTTTTTCCTCAGCAGCCCACTCACCTAAATCAATCATCTGGCAACGTTTTGAGCAAAACGGTCGCCACGGGCTGAGCTCATCCCAGATAACATCTTTTTGGCAAGTCGGGCATTGAACCGTGACAATATCTTCCTGCATACTTTCCTCTTAACAACATGCGAGTTCAAACTGTAACCGGGGCGGTATTTCCCCGCCGCCAGTGTCCATCGGTAAAAAACGGATGGCATAACGATTTTTGTGGCCGGAAATTTGTGGATAAAGTGCCGAGCTGTTCTCCAGCCTGAGCCTTAACAAATCGGCATCTTCGGCGGTATCCTGGAAAAAACCATTCAGGCTGGTCTGTGGCTGAAAATTGCCTGACTGGCGAATCAGTTCCAGTACTGAAGTCAGACTTTCGCGCAACGGTTCCAGCGAATCGAACCATTCTGTCACCTGAGACTGACGTTCATCTTCCGGAAGATTCAGCCAGACATGCAAAGCTGGCAGGTCAAAGCTGCAACATCCACCCGGGATGCTCAGACGCTGGCGAACCTGGCTAATAAACCGGTCTTCGCGAAGCTGCTGTCCCATACGCGGGGCACTCATCAGCCGGGCTGACTGACCTTTCAGCTGTTGCTGCAGTTCAGATACCCTGAGCGTATCAACCCCGCTGACGCTCAGCCAGCTTTGCAGTTTCTGTTGTTGGCGATCCAGTTCTTTTACAAGATCTGCCCGCATATCACCACGATCAAAGATATCCAGTAAATCGCCGATTCCGCGGAAAAAACTCAGAGCGGATACCGGATCACTGACCGGCATGCTTCCGGTTAATTGTTGTATGAGATACTCAATTCTCAGCCAGGTACGCATTTTTTCATTTAACGGATATTCAAACAGGACAACAGAACTCATGGTACCGATCCTTTTTTTGCTGACGCCAGTAACTGATAGCGCTGGTGTAGCATCGCCACGACCTGCTGCTGATCCTCCGGTGAACCGGAGTTATCAATCACATCATCGGCAATCTGTAAGCGCGATTGCCGGCTGGCCTGAGCCGTCAGAATGTCAGCGGCCTGCTGACGCGTAATATTATCTCTGTCCATGGTGCGCCGTATCTGGGTTTCTTCATCGACATCCACCACCAACACCCGATCTGCACGATGATGCAAGCCGTTTTCTGCCAGCAGTGGCACGACCCAAAGGCACCAGTCATCGGTAATTGCGGTAATCAATTGCTGTGTCTGTTGCTGAATTAATGGGTGCAACAGAGCGTTCAGCCAGTTTTTACTGGCAGGATCAGCAAAAATGCGCTGTCGTAACCATCCCCTGTCCAGATTGCCTTCAGGCAGTATGGCCTGTGGGCCAAAGTGATGGCGAATCTCTTCAAGAGCCGGTGAACCGGGTTCGACGACCTGACGGGCTATGATGTCTGCATCAACAATTTTTACCCCTAACCGGGCAAACATCTCTGCGATAGTGGTTTTGCCGCTACCAATACCTCCGGTGAGCGCAACAACATAAGGCATATTGCATGTATCCTGACTGTAAGCGGACGAACCGGAATGCAGAGAAACTCACGGGTGGCGAAAATTATCTCAGCCTGATTAAGCGAATTGTAGCGCAATAAAAACCAAAAACGCAGCCTTGTTGTTGCTTTATTGCGGCGTATGATAACACTGGAAGGAACCTACGTTGTCTCACTGTAACAGGAACGGACTAAATTATGCGTATTGAAGAAGATATTAAACTGGGATTCAAGGATGTCCTGATCAGACCCAAACGCTCTACACTGCAAAGCCGCTCTCAGGTTGAACTCAGCCGTGATTTTACCTTTAAACATTCCGGACTAAGCTGGTCCGGGGTGCCGGTCATTGCCGCAAATATGGATACTGTCGGCACTTTTCGGATGGCAACTGCATTGGCCGATTTTGGTATGCTGACCGCCGTTCACAAACACTACAGCGTAGAACAGTGGCAGCAGTTTTTACAGGCTGCTCCGGAAAAGGTACTTAGTCATGTGATGGTATCAACCGGAACGTCTGCTGCTGATTTTGATAAGCTGAAGCAGATACTGTCATTGTCCACCCGATTGAGTTTTATCTGTATTGATGTGGCGAATGGTTACTCAGAGCACTTTGTTAATTTTTTACAACGTGCCAGAGACGCTTTTCCTGATAAAACGATTTGTGCCGGTAATGTCGTTACCGGCGAAATGGTTGAAGAGCTGATTCTTAGCGGTGCCGATATTGTAAAAGTCGGGATTGGTCCTGGTTCAGTATGCACAACCCGGGTTAAAACCGGTGTAGGTTATCCGCAGCTATCGGCCGTCATTGAATGTGCTGACGCAGCTCACGGACTGGGAGGACAGATAGTCAGTGATGGTGGCTGCAGCGTGCCGGGTGACGTAGCTAAAGCATTCGGCGGCGGTGGCGATTTTGTTATGCTTGGCGGAATGCTGGCCGGACATGATGAATGTGAAGGCACCATTGTTGAAGAGAACGGTCACTCCTTTATGCTGTTTTATGGAATGAGTTCGGAATCTGCGATGAAGCGCCATTCAGGAAGTGTCGCAGAGTATCGCGCTGCAGAAGGTAAGACTGTTCGCCTGCCACTTCGGGGGCCTGTTGACCCTACCGTCAGAGATATTCTGGGAGGATTACGATCTGCCTGTACTTATGTAGGAGCTGAGCGATTAAAAGAACTCACCAAGCGCACTACGTTTATCAGGGTCGCAGAGCAGGAAAACCGCACATACAACGGTAAAGAGTAATTTCCCCGCCGTCTGTATAAAAGCAGTCTGCATAATAGTAATCCGCAGGCTGCCTTCTTAATCGGACAGATACTGAACGACTCTGTCATCCCTGACGCGAATGGCGATATAAGTCTGTCGTTTATGTCGCTGCAGGTTGTAGCTTCACCGGTTGTAGCTTCACAGGTTGTAACCTCATTAAGGTTGTAGCGCTATACAGGGCTGTCTGATAACCCTTGCTACAACACCTGTCTGGTGTTGGTGAATAACTGTGTGCCGTTTTCATCAGCTTCTTCCACTGGCAACGGGCCAACGCCCGCGAAGTTAACAGGTATGGAACAAGCTGAATCCCGTAGCCTGCTGCTAAAACAAGGCTTCACCCAGACTGAACATGGGTAAATACATTGCCACCACAATGCTGCCGGTAATAATACCGGTAATCATTAACATGACTGGTTCGACAGACGTTGTCAGTTCAGCTGTAGTTCTGCTGGCCTGGGCTTCATACCAGTCAGCCAGCCTGCCAAATAACTGGTCAAGAGTGCCGGTTTGTTCACCCAACCTTATCAGCATATAGCAGAGCGGCGGAAAACCTACCTGTTGAATTAAGCCTGATGACAGCGATTGTCCTTGTTCAATATGCAGGCGCAAATTTTCCAGTGCCTGATGCCAGAGCCCGCCATGTTGTAGTTGTCCTGTGATGTTCAGTCCTTCCCTTAGTGGCAATCCGGATTGCTGTGTCAGCGCCAGTATGCTGAATATCTGTGCCAGAATTGTGGACTGCCACAAAACACCCGCCAGCGGTAGTCGCAGCAACCAGCGTTGTTCAGTCTGTTGCCATGAGAGATTGTTTTTTCTTTTGAGCCGCCATCCGAAAATTAAGACAATCCAGAACAACAGAATCCCGGGTAACATGGCTAGCAGGTTGTCTGATAACGAGATTAACCAGCGGGTGAATTCAGGTAGTGGTGTGTCTGATGAGCGGTAAATCTCTGCAAATTCGGGCAGCACCCATAACAGCATTCCGCCACTGATCATCACTGTTAGCAACAGCATAAACAATGGATAGCGCATAGCTTTGAATAGCTGCTGTTTCAACTGCAACTGACGTTGCTGTTGCTGTGCCAGTTTCATGCAGCAGTATTCCAGTTTCCCGGTCTGCTCTCCGGCACTGACCAGTGAAATACAGACTGACGGGAAAATCTCTGGCCACTGACGAAGTGCTACCGAAAATGATTGTCCGGATAGTATTTGCTGCTGTAACTGCAGCATTACCGACCGCCAGTGTTTCGCCGGATGGCTGCTAGCCAGCAGATTTAAGCCATCTGCCAGCGGCAGACCGGCTTGTAGCAGAGTACCTGCCTGGCTGAAAAACAGTATTCTGTCCGACCAGCGCCAGTGGCGCGCTGAGTAGGTTTTCTTTCTGGTAATCTGTACCGGCACCAGTCCTTCAGTCTGCATGAAATCGTCCAACTGTTGGCGTGTTCTGACCAGTCTTGTCCCTGAACAGTGTTCGCCCTCACGGTTGACTGCCTGCCAGTCAAACAATATTGAATGATTCACCGGGACCTCCGGTTATCCTGACAACCTCAGCCCAGGATGTCTGGCCCTCTCTGACGGCGTTGAGCCCTGCAAAGAATAGTGTCTGCATTCCCTGACGGGTAGTTATGGAGATTAGCTCCTCAGCAGTAGCATCACGGGCAATAGCCTGATGAAGGTCTCCCTGTACGGTCAGTATTTCAAATAATGCAATACGGCCGTAATACCCGGAAAAACAGAAGTCACAACCAACAGGCAGCCAGTGTGTTAAGCAGGGATCTCCGAATGAAACCGGCAGTGTAATCACTGACTCAGAAACTCTGCGACAGTGAGTGCAAAGTTTGCGAACCAGCCGTTGGGCAATCACCAGTTTAAGAGAGGCGGCCAGCAAATAGCCGGCAATGCCCATCTGTCGCAGGCGAATTAGTGTTTCATGAGTTGAATTGGTATGCAGTGTGGACAGAACCAGATGTCCTGTTTGTGCAGCTTTTACCGCTATTTCTGCGGTTTCATTATCCCGAATTTCGCCAATCATGATGACATCAGGGTCCTGGCGAAGTAAGGCCCGTAGAATACGGGCGAAATCAAGTCCCGCTTTGCTGTTAATCTGCGACTGGTTGACACCATTCAGAGGCATTTCAACGGGGTCTTCAACACTGCTGAGATTTTTATCACTGGTGTTAAGCTGGTTCAGCAGACTATACAGGGTAAATGTCTTCCCACTGCCTGTCGGGCCGGTCACCAGAATCATTCCCTGGGGTTGGCTAAGAACATCAATGACCTGCTTTAAATGCTGTTCGCTCAGTCCCAGTTGTTGCGGATTCAGGGTGGCGGGAAGTAGCTGCAACCGCCTGAGCACCAGTTTTTCTCCAAGCCTGGTAGGCAGAGTCGATAAACGAAAACTGTGATTTTCTCCGTTAATTTCCAGTGATAACTGGCCGTCCTGAGGTAAGCGGGATTCGGCAATATCCAGCCCGGCCAGGATCTTAAACCTGGCAATCAGTGCCGGAGCAGTAAACGAGCCGGGAAGAGTCGCGGGTTGCAGCAAACCATCAATACGTAAACGAATAACGGTACCCTGAAGCGTTTGTTCAAGATGAATATCTGATGCACGTTGTCTGACCGCCAGCTGCAGCAGTTGGCTGGCAACCTGCGGAACACCTGGGATTTCATATTCAGGAACTTCCTGGTGCAAACGGCGAGGCTGATTCCTGAGCTGATTTTCAATTCGGGTCAGTGGCCAAATCTCATATTCCACCTGACACTGGCTGGCAAAACATAATGCTTCGGTGATTTCCGCAGAAGGCTGTGTAGCCACCGCCAGTTTCAACTGTTGATGATCCCTGGAAATAATGCAGGCAGGGAGCTGACGACAGAGAATATCCAGGGATAAACCGGTCATAGTTGCTCCTGTTGATCACTAAATCTGAACTGGTTCTGGCAGTTATTCAGAAGTAAGCGATTCTCGCTCTGGCACTTCTTATACCACTGCAAATCCCCTTTTTTGGCGTCCCAGTGAGGGAAAAGTTGCACACTTAAACCTTTCAGGGTTTCAAGGCCAGTGAGTGTGATTTGCCCGTTGCTGATGGTCACTTTTTCGCTGTAACGGGAGCCCTTTTCGGCGGGGATGCCATAGGTTTCAGCATTGCAGTTTTGCACGCTGCCTCTTTCCATAGCACAGAGCTCAATGGCGGTTTTATAGGGCATCATCAGTTGCAGCATATCGGTGATAGCGGCTTTCTGCAGGTAGTTCTGATAAGCAGGTAACCCAATGGCGCTGAGGATTGCAATGATAGCAATCACGATCATCAGCTCTGTTAGCGTAAATCCTTGCTGGTTATGCATGTTGTCCTCCTTAAGCACTAAGCCAGGAGAATAACGTGGGCATGGCTGAAATACCTGGGGCCGATAATCACGTTGAGAAAGGGCTCTGCGTGATTATCGGGAGGTTTCGGCCATACAATAAAACGTGGGAGATGGCTTCAAAAAACTGCCTGGTAGCAGCCGGTTGTGATTAGCTGGCAGCAGCCTGGAATTGCAGCGATATACTGAGAGGTCTCTGGTGGCGAATCAGGGCGTCTGCTGATACATAACCGATGCCTGTCCGGACCAGTTCATCAAGGTCATCCCCGGAAATATTCCCTCCGGCTTCCAGATGAGTTTGTGCTGCATTTTTTCTGACAAAGTCGACAGCAGTTGTGATCTCAGCTGTAGTAAAACCATTAAGCAAAATAAAGTTAGCTCCGGCACTGCTCGCCTCTGACAACTGCTGTTGAGATGTCACTTCAATTTCAACCGGCCGGTCCGGATCTATCCAGCGGGCATTTTCTATCGCTTCTAATACTGAACCACAGGCAATAATATGGTTTTCCCGCAACGGAATCATGTCACTGAAGTCCAGACAGGCGGATTGCTTCGTACCCATGAGCAGAGCATATTTCAGACTGTTCGTGCCGGGGGTGCTGCTCAGGCTGTCAATCAACCGGGTTTGGGAACCATTCAGTTGCTCAACAAGCTTATTGATTTGTGTGGCAACTCCGGAAAGATTTTGTAAAAAATTAACAACCACACTCTCCGCAACTAACAGCGCTGCTGCCGGGCCATTTACTATTGCCAGTGTCTGACCGGCCTGAATAGCGTCCGAATCGTTGACCTGCCATTGCACAGTGATGCTGGTATCCAGTTGGCTAAATATTTCATCTGCCCAGGCCTTTCCACAGAAAATACCGTCTTCTTTACAGACAATAATGGCCTGTCCTGGTCTGTCTCCTGGCAGGGTAGATGCGGGGTGCGCATTTTTAAGTGCCAGTTGAACAGATTCAGGAATTTCTGTTTGAATTCGTTCCAGTAATAACTGGCGGCAGTGTTCTGCTGCGTAATGGCTGATCGGCATAAGACGGTTTGCTCCTTTAATGGCAGGAATAAATACTGTAGCCTGAAGCGCAACACACCACCAGTTGAATAGAGTAACCAGTTAAGTATCAGGGTAAGCATCGGAATAACCACAATAAACATATGATACTGGTCTGTATTAACAGGAAACAATATCATGCCAGTATTTATGATATTCTCAAATTCAGGCAGGGGAACGGCACAGGTATGAAAATAGAATCAGGCTGGCTGACAGAGGCAAGGAAGGTACCTTCAGAACATTTTAATGAGCGTCCTGAAGATACCAGTCCCTGGTTACTGGTTGTACATAATATCAGCCTGCCTCCTGGCAAGTTTGGCGGCCCATGGATTGATCAGTTATTTACCGGCAACCTTGACCCGCAGGCCGATCCTTATTTCAAAGATATTGCTGAGCTAAAAGTGGCCGCGCATTGCCTGATTCGCCGTGACGGAGAAATTGTCCAGTATGTGGCCTTTGATAAGCGGGCCTGGCATGCCGGACAGTCTTGTTACCAGGGGCAGAGTAATTGCAATGATTTTTCTGTAGGTATTGAGCTGGAAGGAACCGATACTCTTCCCTATACCGAACAGCAATATCAGGCACTCTGTTCACTGACCCGTGCTCTGATGAACTGTTACCCGATTAAAAGTGAACATATTACCGGGCATAGTGATATCGCTCCCGGGCGAAAAACCGATCCGGGAGAAGCTTTTGACTGGCGCTATTACCGCCAACAATTGCTGGCTATGACAAATAAGTAAACCGGAATAAATAAAGAGAAAGGCTGGAAAGTATGACGTTATTTAGTTTGTTACTGGTTCTCGGCTGGGAACGTTTATTTAAGCTCGGTGAACACTGGCAACTTGAGCACCGTCTGAGACCTGTATTTCGTGGACAAACGCATTTCTCGATGGTGCGAACCGGTGGAATGGTTATTCTGGCCATGTTAATCACCCTGGTGCTGGTACTCAGCTTAAAGGGAATATTATTTGGTATTGCCTCTTTATTGTTATGGGTTGTTGTCGGGGTTCTCTGCATTGGTGCCGGAGTGACCCGTCAGCATTATCATGCTTATCTGAAGTCCGCCAGCCATGATGATAACGTTGCTCATCAGGCAATGGCTGAAGAGTTGGGTATGATTCACGGCCTGCCTGATGTCGCCAACGAACGTGTATATCTGCGGGAGCTGCAAAACGCATTATTGTGGATTAATTATCGCTTTTACCTTGCGCCGCTGTTCTGGTTTGTCGTCGGAGGTCCCTGGGGGCCGGTGACGCTGGTGGGTTATGCTTTTTTACGGGCCTGGCAGGGCTGGCTGGCAGCGAATCATACGGCGGCAGAGCGTGAACAATCCGGCGTTGACCGGCTACTGTTTGTTATCGACTGGATTCCGGTCCGTCTGGCAGGGCTGGCCTATGCGTTGCTGGGTCACGGAGAGAAAGCATTACCGGCATGGTTTAAGTTTATGTCAGATGTTCGCCACAAGCCTTATCAGGTTCTGACACAGCTGGCACAATTTTCACTGGAACGCGATCCCTGCACCGATAAAGTTGAAAAACCTCGTATTGCAGTAGCACTGGCGAAACGAATTACTCTGGTGCTGGTAGTTGTAGTGGCGTTACTGACGATTACCGGGACGTTGTTATAACCGGAAAAAGTGTACATCGTAGCGAAAAAAACGGGCGCAGTTCAGACTGCGCCCGTTTCTGTTTATATTGCCCGACAAGTATCAGGCCGCTTGTTTTTTCCTGGTAAAGCGATAACCGATAGCCAGAATAACCAGCCAGACCGGAATCAGCCATACAGATATCGCCATGCCTGGTGTCATCGCCATGATGACCAGGATTGCCAGCATAAACAGCAGGCAGATCCAGTTACCCAGCGGATAGAGCAGCGACGGGAAACGAGTGATTACCCCTTGCTTATCTTTGGCTTTGCGGAATTTCAGGTGCGCCAGACTTATCATCGCCCAGTTAATCACCAATGCAGATACCACCAGTGACATCAGCAAGCCGAAGGCTTTCGCCGGCATCAGATAGTTAATTAATACACCGATTGCAGTGGCTACTGCAGACAAGCCTAAGGCCACATAAGGAACACCACGGCGGTCAACTTTTAGTAATGAACGCGGGCCATTCCCTTGTTTCGCCAGACCGTACAGCATACGGCTGTTACTGTATACGCAACTGTTATACACCGATAATGCTGCAGTCAGAATGACCACATTCAGGGCATTCGCAACCAGACTGTCACCCAATTCATGGAAAATCATGACAAACGGGCTGCCGCCTTCAACGACTTTTGTCCACGGATAAAGAGACAGCAGAATGGTCAGTGAGCCGATATAAAAAATCAGGATACGGTAGATGACCTGATTGGTGGCTTTTGGAATGCTGATTTCCGGATTATCGGCTTCTGCCGCGGTAATTCCTACCAGCTCCAGCCCACCAAAGGAGAACATAATCACGGCCAGTGACATCACCAGCCCGGTAATTCCATGCGGGAAAAATCCGCCTACCTGCCAGATATTGGTGATAGATGCCCCGGGAGCCCCATGGCCGCTGAACAGCATCCAGCCACCAAAAATGATCATGCCCACCACGGCGACAACTTTAATGATTGAAAACCAGAATTCCATCTCACCGTAAATTTTGACGTTTGTCAGGTTGATGGCGTTAATCAGCACGAAGAAGATCGCGGCGGAAACCCAGGTCGGGACATCAGGCCACCAGTACTGGATATATACACCTACAGCGGTGAGTTCTGCCATGGCGACCAGCACATAGAGGACCCAGTAGTTCCAGCCAGAGGCAAACCCGGCAAAACTGCCCCAGTATTTGTAGGCAAAGTGGCTAAAAGAACCTGCTACAGGTTCTTCAACAACCATCTCTCCCAACTGGCGCATAATCATAAACGCAATAAATCCGCCAATGGCATATCCCAGAAGTACCGATGGCCCGGCCATTTTAATCGTTTGAGCAATCCCCAGAAACAGGCCAGTACCAATGGCACCTCCCAGAGCGATCAACTGAATGTGACGGTTTTTTAACCCTCTCTTCAGTGTGTCCTCTTGCTGTTTTTCCATACAAACCTCGTGATGATGAACAGAGCGACGATTCGTAGTTACGAATGCCGCTATTTATTTGACTATGATTATTATTTTTACCCTGTGACTACCGGTGAAAGCACCAAATCAGTCCGCGCATCAGAATAGTGATAAGTTGCCTGTATTGCACCAGACTTTTGTTGTTTAGTGCGGAAAATATGATATACAACTGCCGGACAGCGACAGCGTGGCCGAAAATAGAATTGCCGCGAGCTGATTGTTTTCAAACAAAAATATCCACAGGCCTGTTGAGGGTTATCTGAACAGTTGCCGCACACTCGTCTGAATCGCAGGGCGAAAACAGTGAATAACGGCATTTGATCCTTCTGAAAACGCGATCGCGGATTATAGACACCTGGTAAATAGTTTGTTACTTTACGGCCGTATTTTGCGAATTGGTCATACCAATTATCCGGTTCATGGACAGGAAAATAACGAATACTCCGCGATGGCATATAGCAAAATCCGACAACCCAAGCTCTCTGATGCCATTGAGCAGCAGTTGGCGACACTTATTATGGAAGGTTCACTGTGCCCCGGGGAGCGACTTCCTCCGGAACGTGAGCTTGCACGCCAGTTTGAAGTGTCACGCCCTTCAGTGCGCGAAGCTATTCAACGTCTGGAAGCCAGAGGATTATTATCACGGCGCCAGGGAGGAGGAACCTTCGTGCAAAACGAGTTGTGGCAAAGTGTCAGCGATCCACTGGTCGGGTTGCTGGCCAACTCTTCGGAATCCCGTTTTGATTTTCTGGAAACACGGCATGCGCTGGAAGGTATAGCCGCGTATTATGCTGCTCTGCGGGGAACCGAGGAAGACTTGCAGCGAATTCAGGAATATTATCTGCGGATTCGGCTGGCCCAGGACAGTGGCAACCTTACTGCTGAAGCCAGTGCCGTCATTAAATATCAAATAACCGTTACCGAAGCCGCCCATAATGCTGTGTTACTGCATTTGGTTCGTGCAATGGGACCGTTACTTGAGCAAAATGTCCGGGAAAATTTTGAAATACTTTACTTAAGTCGCGATATGTTAGCGAAAGTGAGCGGACACCGCGCCAGAATTTTTGAGGCGATTATTGCACGTGAGCCGGAAAAAGCCCGTGAAGAATCAAACTCACACCTGGCGTTTATTGAGGAGATATTGCTGGACAGAAGTCGGGAACAAAGCCGGCGGGAACGTTCTTTAAGGCGTCTTCAGCAACGCAAGGATTAAGCACATTCGGTGTGCAATAAAATATAGGTTTATCTGCGGTTTTGTACCCTGAAATTTGCCGGTCAGATATTCTTATGAAAACTCAACGAAATAGACACAGATAAGGAATAGCCCCATGTCAGAACGTTTACCTAATGACGTGGATCCGATTGAAACCCGCGACTGGCTACAGGCGCTCGAATCGGTCATCCGTGAAGAAGGTGTTGAACGTGCTCAGTACTTAATTGATCAGGTACTGGACGCTGCACGCAAAGGTGGTGTTAATGTTGCGGCCGGTGCTACGGTACACAACTATATCAATACTATTGCCGTTGAAGACGAACCGGAATACCCGGGGAATCAGTCACTGGAACGACGCATTCGTTCAGCCATTCGCTGGAATGCTATTATGGCAGTACTGCATGCCTCCAAAAAAGATTTGGAGCTGGGTGGGCATATGTCGTCCTTCCAGTCATCAGCGACCATCTACGAAGTGTGCTTTAACCACTTCTTCCGCGCCCGTACCGAGCAGGACGGTGGCGATCTGGTTTACTTCCAGGGTCATATCTCTCCCGGTATATACTCCCGTGCTTTCCTTGAAGGCCGTCTGACCGAAGATCAGATGAATAACTTCCGTCAGGAAGTTCACAGTAAAGGTTTATCGTCCTACCCGCATCCAAAACTGATGCCGGATTTCTGGCAGTTCCCGACTGTATCTATGGGGCTGGGGCCGTTGGCTGCGATTTATCAGGCGAAGTTCCTGAAATATCTGGAACACCGTGAACTGAAGAAAACTTCAGCGCAAACCGTTTATGCCTTCCTGGGTGACGGTGAGATGGATGAGCCGGAATCAAAAGGCGCTATCACCATCGCAACCCGTGAAAAACTGGATAACCTGGTGTTTATCATTAACTGTAACCTGCAGCGTCTTGATGGCCCGGTAACAGGTAACGGTAAAATTATCAACGAGCTGGAAGGTATCTTCGCAGGTGCCGGCTGGGAAGTGATCAAGGTTATCTGGGGTGGCCGTTGGGATGAGCTGCTGCGTAAAGATACCAGCGGTAAGCTGATCCAGCTGATGAATGAAACCGTTGATGGTGATTACCAGACCTTTAAATCCAGGAATGGTGCTTATGTTCGTGAGCACTTCTTTGGTAAATATCCGGAAACCGCTGCATTGGTCAAAGATATGACCGATGATGAAATCTGGTCTCTGAACCGCGGTGGTCACGATCCGAAGAAAGTTTATGCTGCTCTGAAAAAAGCGCAGGAAACTAAAGGTAAGCCAGTAGTGATCCTTGCCCACACCATTAAAGGTTACGGCATGGGTGAAACTGCAGAAGGCAAAAACATTGCTCACCAGGTGAAGAAAATGAACATGGATGGCGTGCGCTATATCCGTGATCGTTTTAATGTGCCGGTCAGCGATGATCAGATTGAAAAACTGCCTTATGTGACCTTTGAGAAAGGCTCAGAAGAGTATAACTACCTGCATGGCCAGCGTGAAAAACTGGGTGGCTATCTGCCAAGCCGTCAGGAAAAATTCAGCGAAAAACTGGAAATTCCTGCGCTGGATGAGTTCAAATCTCTGCTGGAAGAGCAGAATAAAGAGATCTCAACCACCATTGCTTTCGTCCGTGCCCTGAACGTTATGCTGAAAAATGCTTCAATCAAAGATCGTCTGGTACCGATCCTTGCTGATGAAGCCCGTACCTTTGGTATGGAAGGCTTGTTCCGTCAGATCGGTATTTACAGTCCTAATGGTCAGCAATATACCCCTCAGGACCGTGAGCAGGTTGCTTACTATAAAGAAGACGAAAAAGGTCAGATCCTTCAGGAAGGGATCAACGAACTGGGTGCCGGGGCTTCCTGGCTGGCTGCGGCCACTTCGTACAGTACTAACAATCTGCCGATGATCCCGTTCTACATTTACTATTCAATGTTCGGTTTCCAGCGTATTGGTGATTTGTGTTGGGCGGCAGGTGATCAGCAGGCGCGTGGCTTCCTGGTGGGCGGAACCTCAGGACGTACAACGCTGAACGGTGAAGGCCTGCAACACGAAGATGGTCACAGCCATATTCAGTCTCTGACTATCCCTAACTGTATCTCTTACGATCCAGCCTATGCCTATGAAGTTGCAGTGATCATGCACGACGGTCTGGAGCGGATGTATGGTGAGTCTCAGGAAAATGTTTATTATTACATTACAACCCTGAACGAAAACTACCATATGCCAGCGATGCCAGAGGGTGTCGAAGAGGGTATCCGTAAAGGTATCTACAAACTCGACAGCGTTGCAGGCAGCAAGGGCAAAGTACAGTTACTGGGCTCAGGATCTATTTTACGCCATGTACGTGAAGCCGCAGAAATTCTGGCCAAAGATTACGGCGTTGGTTCTGATGTCTACAGTGTGACATCGTTTACTGAACTGGCCCGTGACGGGCAGGACTGTGAGCGTTGGAATATGCTGCATCCGACCGAAGAGCCTCGTGTACCTTACATTGCTCAGGTGATGAATGAAGCACCGGCCGTAGCGTCAACTGACTACATGAAACTGTTTGCCGAGCAGGTACGTAACTATATTCCTGCCAGTGATTACCGCGTGCTGGGTACCGATGGTTTCGGTCGCTCTGACAGCCGTGAGAATCTGCGTCATCATTTCGAAGTTGATGCTTCTTATGTGGTGGTGGCTGCACTGGGTGAACTGGCGAAACGCGGTGAGATTGATAAAAATGTGGTGGCTGAAGCTATCCGCAAATTTGATATCCATGCGGATAAAGTCAACCCGCGTCTGGCCTAAGAGGTAATGATTGATGTCTATTGAAATCAAAGTTCCGGATATCGGTTCCGATGAAGTTGAAGTGACCGAAATTCTGGTCAAAGTGGGTGACAAGGTAGAGACCGAGCAGTCACTGATCACCGTAGAAGGTGATAAGGCATCTATGGAGGTGCCTTCACCTCAGGCGGGTGTGATCAAAGAAATTAAAGTCGCAGTTGGTGACAAAGTTGAAACTGGCTCACTGATTATGGTGTTTGAATCTGCTGATGCGGCTGTAGAAAGCAAAGCGGAAGCACCTAAGGCAGCTGCACCTGCGGCGGCCCCTGCTGCCAGCAGTGCAGTGCGTGAAGTGAATGTGCCTGACATTGGCGGCGATGAAGTAGAAATTACTGAGATTCTGGTGAAGGCGGGGGATACCGTTGAAGCTGAGCAGTCTCTGATCACCGTTGAGGGCGATAAAGCCTCGATGGAAGTCCCTGCACCATTCGCGGGTAAAGTGAAAGAGATCAAAGTGGCGACCGGTGACAAAGTCAGTACCGGTTCGCTGATTATGATTTTCGAAACTGCTGAAGCTGGTGCAGCAGCTGCGCCTGAAGCTCCGGCTTCCCAGGCATCGGCATCGGCACCTGCCGCTGCTCAGGCTAAAGAAGTCCAGGTACCAGATATCGGCGGTGATGAAGTAGAAGTCACCGAAGTGATGGTCAAAGTGGGCGACAAAATTGCAGCAGAGCAATCACTGATCACTGTTGAAGGCGACAAGGCCTCGATGGAAGTTCCGGCGCCGTTTGCCGGGACAGTCAAAGAGATCAGGATTGCGACCGGAGATAAAGTCAGCACCGGCTCACTGATCATGGTGTTTGAAGTGGCGGGTGCAGCAGCACCTGCTCAGACCGTGGCACCTGCTGCAGCGCCTGCGCCTGCTGCAGAAAAACCAGCGGCTCCGGCTGCGGCGAAACCTGCAACACCGGTACCGGCGGCGAAAAATGATTTTGCCGAGAATGACGCCTATGTCCATGCCACTCCGGTTATCCGCCGCCTGGCTCGTGAATTTGGTGTGAACCTGGCGAAAGTCAAAGGCACGGGTCGTAAGAACCGCATTCTGCGTGAAGACGTACAGGCTTATGTTAAAGATGCAGTGAAACGTGCAGAAGCACCGGCTGCAGCTGCTGGCATTAGCGGAATGCTGCCATGGCCAAAAGTTGATTTCAGCAAATTTGGCGAAATCGAAGAAGTTGAACTGGGTCGTATTCAGAAACTGTCAGGGGCTAACCTGAGCCGTAACTGGATGATGATTCCCCATGTTACTCATTTCGATGAAACAGATATCACTGAGCTGGAAGCCTTCCGTAAGCAGCAAAACGTGGAAGCTGAGAAGCAGAAACTGGATGTGAAAATCACTCCTGTTGTCTTCATCATGAAGGCGGTAGCTAAGGCGCTGGAAGCATATCCGCGTTTTAACAGTTCAATTTCTGAAGATGCGCAACGTTTAACGCTGAAAAAATACATTAATATCGGTGTCGCAGTCGATACGCCAAACGGCCTGGTCGTTCCGGTATTCCGCGATGTTAACAAAAAAGGTATTACCGAGTTATCTCGCGAGTTAATGGAGGTCTCCAAAAAAGCCCGTGGTGGTAAGCTGACCTCCGGCGATATGCAGGGCGGTTGCTTTACTATCTCCAGCCTTGGCGGGTTGGGAACCACGTCCTTTACTCCGATTGTCAACGCGCCAGAGGTTGCCATTCTTGGCGTCTCTAAATCTGCGATGAAACCGGTATGGAATGGTAAAGAGTTTACCCCACGCCTGATGCTGCCGTTATCACTGTCGTTTGACCATCGGGTCATTGACGGTGCCGATGGTGCACGGTTTATCACTTACATCAATCAGGTGCTGTCAGATATTCGTCGCCTGGTGATGTAAAGCAGGATGGATAAGGCCGGTGAAGACCGGCCTTATTGCTATTAACGCAGATTGACAGGTTGTTTTTTGGGTTCAGCCGGCCCTGGCTGACAGGGATGTGCTGATACCGGAAAGTCGTTTTTCTGTTCAGACAAAGCCGTTTGCAGTTTATTAACAATTCTGTAAACTCTTGCGCTAAATGCGTCCCGGTGGCTAGCTGAACGTTATCACTGATAACAACTGGCGTCGGACCGCCGGATAGTCAACTAAGAGGTCATGATGAGTACAGAGATTAAAACCCAGGTCGTGGTACTTGGAGCGGGCCCTGCAGGTTACTCTGCGGCTTTCCGTTGTGCCGATTTAGGATTAGAGACAGTACTGGTTGAACGCTACAGCACTCTTGGTGGTGTTTGTCTCAATGTGGGTTGTATCCCTTCCAAAGCGCTGTTGCATGTGGCGAAAGTCATTGAAGAAGCAAAAGCGCTGGAAGCACACGGTATTGTCTTCGGTCAGCCACAAACTGATATCGATAAAGTCCGTACCTGGAAAGAGAAAGTCATTAACCAACTGACCGGCGGTTTAGCCGGTATGGCGAAAGGTCGTAAAGTTACCGTAGTCAACGGGCTGGGTAAATTTACCGGGGCCAATACTCTGGTAGTTGAAGGTGAAGGCGGCGCGACAACGATTAACTTCGATAACGCGATTATTGCTGCCGGCTCACGTCCGGTGAAATTGCCTTTCATTCCACATGATGACCCGCGTGTCTGGGACTCTACAGATGCACTGGAGCTGAAAACTGTCCCTGAGCGTCTGCTGATCATGGGTGGTGGGATTATCGGTCTGGAAATGGGTACCGTTTACCATGCTCTGGGTTCACAGATTGAAGTCGTTGAGATGTTTGATCAGGTGATCCCTGCAGCTGATAAAGACGTAGTGAAAGTATTCACTAAGCGTATCAGCAAGCAGTTTAAACTGATGCTGGAAACGAAAGTCACCCAGGTCGAAGCTAAAGAAGATGGTATTTATGTTTCGATGGAAGGCAAAAATGCCCCTGCTGAACCACAGCGTTATGATGCTGTGCTGGTAGCTATCGGACGCGTACCGAACGGTAAGAATCTGGATGCCGGCAAAGCTGGCGTTGAAGTTGATGATCGTGGCTTCATTCAGGTTGATAAACAAATGCGTACCAACGTCCCGCATATCTATGCGATTGGTGACATTGTGGGTCAGCCAATGCTGGCACACAAAGGTGTGCATGAAGGTCATGTGGCAGCTGAAGTCATCTCTGGTAAGAAACACTATTTCGATCCAAAAGTGATTCCTTCTATCGCTTACACCGAGCCGGAAGTTGCCTGGGTTGGTCTGACCGAAAAAGAAGCCAAAGAGAAAGGCATCAGTTATGAAACCTCTGTCTTCCCATGGGCGGCTTCGGGGCGTGCGATTGCCTCTGACTGTGCAGACGGTATGACTAAACTGATTTTCGACAAAGAGTCACACCGTGTTATCGGTGGAGCGATTGTCGGGACCAATGGTGGTGAACTGTTGGGCGAAATCGGTCTGGCGATCGAAATGGGCTGTGATGCTGAGGATATTGCTCTGACTATTCACGCTCACCCGACTCTGCATGAATCAGTCGGCCTGGCGGCAGAAATTTACGAAGGTAGCATTACCGATCTGCCAAATCCGAAAGCGAAGAAAAAGTAATTTTCGGAATCATGATGGAAACGGCTCCGGATGGAGCCGTTTTTTTTTACCGCTGAGAAATTAAAACCACTGACCAAACCGGCGGCAGTAGAGTTGTTTCATCGTCTGACTCAGCAGGCAATAGCCTGCCAGAATGAGCAACAGCCACGGGAAATAGCTGAGTGGTAAAGCCTGTAAGTGAAAATTAGCCGCCAGCGGCGAGTAGGGCAATACAATGCCGATCACCACCACTGCCAGAGTGCTCAGTAATACCGGCCAGCGGGCGCAGCTCTGTAAAAATGGCACTTTACGGGTTCTGAGCATATGGACTACCAGCGTCTGTGATAATAATCCTTCGACAAACCACCCTGACTGAAACAAAGACTGAGTTTCACTGCTGTGAGCCGCAAAAACGTGCCACATCAGGGCAAAAGTTGCCACATCGAACACTGAAGATACCGGGCCAAAAAACAGCATAAACCGGCCGATATTGCCCGCATCCCATTGCCGGGGTTTTGCCACAAACTCCTCATCCATTGCATCCCAGGGTAATACCATCTGTGACACATCATAAATCAGATTTTGCAGCAGTAACTGAATCGCCAGCATGGGCATAAAAGGGATAAATGCACTGGCAATCAATACTGAAAATACATTGCCAAAATTTGAGCTGGCGGTAATGTTCAGATATTTAATAATATTGCCAAAAGTCTGACGACCAATTCGTACCCCTTTTTCCAGCACCTGCAAATCTTTCTCCAGCAGGATAATATCTGCTGCACTCTGCGCAATCTGAGTAGCATTATCAACAGAGATCCCGACATCCGCGGCATGTAATGCAGCGGCATCATTAATACCGTCCCCCAGGAAGCCGACAGTTTCTCCGCCAGCCTGGAGCAGAGTGACAATCCGGGTTTTATCAGACGGTGTCAGTCGGGCAAAAATAGTATGGCCGGCCAGTTGCTGTTGCAGGGTGTCATCATCCATTGCTGCAATTTCTGGCCCCTGCAACGGTTGCCCGCTGTCCAGTCCCAGTTCTTTGCAGATTTTTTCGGTGACTTCTGCATTATCCCCGGTCAGCACTTTTACCTGCACCCCGTGCTCTTTAAGTGCCCGGAGTGCAGTATCGGCGCCGCGTTTTACCGGATCAAGAAACAACAGGACACCGCACAGAGTCAGATTTTGTTCATCGTCATAAGTCAGACGCCGCAGAGATTCTGTCATATCCAGAGTTTTACGACCCAGCAACAGTACGCGGTATCCTTCGCGGTTGTAACCGGCAATTTTATCCCGTAACTGGCGATTTAATTCGGGAGTCAGCTCTGACTCCTGGTCCCCGGAGAGCACATACTGACAGCGAGCCAGCATCTCTTCGCTGGCACCTTTGCTGATCAGTTGCTGGCGACCGTGGTCATCATAAACAGAAACAGACAGACAGCGACGGGTAAAGTCGAAAGGTAATTCGTCAGCTTTGCGGACATGCATCAGACGCCTGGCCATACCATGTGCATTGGCAAAGCGGTTGATTGCTCTGTCCATCGGGTTATCAATTCCCTGCTGGAAATGGCTGTTCAACCAGGCCATTTCAGCAACACGGGGATCTTCCTCGCCCTGCAGATTCAGCGCCTGTTCAAGGACAATATTATCGTCAGTCAGGGTGCCGGTTTTATCAGTACAAAGAACGGTCATTGCCCCGAGGTTCTGAATAGCATTGATCCTTTTTACCACCACCTGGCGAGCAGCCAGAGCCATTGCCCCTTTAGCCAGATTGGTACTGACAATCATTGGCAGCATTTCCGGAGTGAGGCCGACAGCGACTGCCAGAGAAAAAAACAATGCTTCTGTCCATTCGCCTTTAGTAAAACCGTTGATCAGGAAAACGATCGGTACCATCAGCACCATAAAGCGGATCAATAACCAACTGACACTGTTTACACCTTTATCGAAAGACGTTTTAGGTGCCTCACCGGCAATACTGCCAGCCAGTGATCCAAACCAGCTATGTTCGCCAGTGGCAACCACGACAGCAGTGGCAGAACCACTAAGTACACTGGTACTCATCAGCACAATGGCAGGCTGGTGTAGCAGGGCATTTTCACTGACACTGGATAATGTCTCTTCCTCTGTCAGCCTGGCGTGTTTTTCCACCGGCAGAGTTTCTCCGGTTAGTGCTGACTGATTCAGTTGTAATGAGGTACTTTCCAGCAACCGCATATCAGCGGGAATAATATCCCCGGCACTCAGCAGAACAATATCTCCGGGCACCAACTGATGGCGGGGGACTTTAGCTTCGATTGGCTGGTTTTGTGCATCACGACGACGCACTGTGGTAGTTACTTCAACCAGTGAGTTAAGGGCGTTCGCTGCTTTATTGGTTCTGAACTCCTGAACAAAACGTAGCAGGGTGCTGAACAGGATCATGCAGCTCATGATGATGACCCCGGTGAGGTCCGGAGTATCTCCTGAACGGAGTGGAATCCAGTAATCCGTAATAAAACTGACGGCAGCTAATGCCATCAGAACGTAGATAAACGGATTATTAAACGCCAGTATCCACTGCAGCAGAGCGGAAGGGGCTTTTTTAGTGGCGATTTCATTAGGGCCAAAGGTTGCCTGGCGTTCATTCACCTGCTGTATGGTGAGCCCGTCAGTAGTGGCATCCAGTAGCTCCAGAGTGGTCTCTGTGCTGGTCGCAATATGCCGGGTAATCTGCCAGTCATTTTGCTGTTGCGGTTGTTTTTTTCCCTGCAGTGGCAGAGAGAAATTTATAATCTGAGTCATCTCTTTTGGTCCATTTATTTACCGCCAGGCACGCTTCACAGCGATACAGGCAGCCAGTCATTGAGATGCGTTGCAGATTTTTCGGGGTTCAGGCGGGAATACCCCTGCAACGCGCGTAACGTTGCCTGGTCGGGTCATCATCCATTTTGGGCTCCTTCATTAACCGCACGGATGTGCAATGCTGATTTTAAAAAACTGGGACTATCGGAATGTGTGCCTGAGAGGCTCGCCCGGAGGAAAGAGGGTATGGGTAATCATTGTGAGTGACCTCGCGTCTGTTGCAAAAAATAAGACAAGCGGGGCATCATTTATGGCTCGCTGTCTGCCGGTTGAGGCAGACAATATATTTATCTGCCCTTGTTGGTTCGGTAACTGTTCAAGGGAGGTTCCTGTGATTAAAGACGGGCAAAATATAAGGTTTTTATTCTTGTCGGTAAACCTGTAACTTAAACCATGAATCAACCATCGAAATTTTTATCTGGCGGAAGGATGCACAAGCTCACAGTCGCCAGCAGAGTTACAGGTTATAGTTTGTCGTTATATTTCTGGGATAGTCGTCATTATTATAATAATTTATTATTTTTCAATTAGTTATATAAATGTGAGCTCAGCGAAGGGCCTGGTGCAGATATGTTGATTTTTTGTAAACAGATTAACAATCAGACAGGTTCCTGATATGCTGTCAAGGCGGAACCGGACACCGTAACCCTGCATAGAAAAATATCAAGTGGTGAGTCGGGGGCCCGGAAGCCAATACAATGTGAGTGAGGAGAACGTCGTGCTAGAAGAATACCGTAAGCACGTTGCCGAACGTGCTGCCCAGGGAATTGTACCAAAACCCTTAGATGCAACCCAAATGGCAGCACTGGTTGAACTGCTGAAAAACCCGCCAAAGGGTGAAGAAGAATTTCTGACAGACTTACTGATAAACCGTGTTCCCCCTGGTGTTGATGAAGCCGCCTATGTGAAAGCCGGTTTTCTGGCCGCCATTGCCAAAGGTGAAGCGACTTCCCCACTGGTTACCCCTGAAAAAGCTATCGAACTGCTGGGTACTATGCAGGGTGGCTACAATATTCATCCACTAATTGAAGCCCTGGATAACGACAAACTGGCCCCGGGCGCGGCAAAAGCGTTATCTCATACACTGCTGATGTTTGATAACTTCTACGATGTAGAAGAGAAGGCGAAGGCCGGAAACAGCTATGCGCAGCAGGTATTACAATCCTGGGCCGATGCAGAATGGTATCTGTCCCGTCCTCAACTGGCCGAAAAAATCACACTGACAGTATTCAAGGTTACCGGTGAAACAAATACCGATGATCTGTCGCCTGCGCCGGATGCCTGGTCACGTCCTGATATCCCGTTGCATGCTCTGGCGATGCTGAAAATTGCCCGCGAAGGTATTGAGCCGGATGATGCCGGCAATATCGGCCCGATTAAACAAATCGAAGCACTGCAAAGCAAGGGCTTCCCGCTGGTTTATACCGGTGATGTTGTTGGTACCGGATCTTCTCGTAAATCAGCAACCAACTCGGTGTTGTGGTTCATGGGTGAAGACATTCCTTATGTACCTAACAAAAAGGGTGGTGGTCTGGTTCTGGGTGGTAAAATTGCACCTATCTTCTTCAACACGATGGAAGATGCCGGTGCATTGCCAATTGAACTCGATGTCAGCGAACTCAATATGGGTGACGTGATTGACGTTTATCCGTACAAGGGTGAAGTTCGTCGTCATGACAGTGATGAACTACTGGATAAGTTTGAGCTGAAAACTGATGTACTGCTGGATGAAGTACGTGCCGGAGGAAGAATCCCGCTGATTATCGGTCGTGGCCTGACTACCCGTGCCCGTGAATCACTGGGGCTGCCTCACAGTGATGTCTTCCGCAAAGCAAAAGATGTTGAGAAAAGCAGCCGTGGTTTCTCCCTGGCGCAGAAAATGGTCGGGCGCGCATGTGGCGTAGCCGGCATTCGCCCTGGTGAATACTGCGAACCTAAAATGACCTCTGTCGGCTCGCAGGATACCACCGGTCCGATGACCCGTGATGAGCTGAAAGATCTGGCATGTCTGGGCTTCTCTGCTGACCTGGTGATGCAGTCTTTCTGTCATACTGCGGCTTATCCTAAGCCGGTAGACGTTGCGATGCAGCACTCTCTGCCTGACTTTATTATGAACCGTGGTGGTGTTTCACTGCGTCCTGGCGACGGTATTATCCATAGCTGGTTAAATCGTATGTTGTTACCGGATACTGTAGGTACTGGCGGTGACTCTCACACCCGTTTCCCGATTGGTATTTCGTTCCCGGCAGGTTCAGGGCTGGTGGCATTTGCTGCGGCCACTGGCGTGATGCCTCTGGATATGCCTGAATCGGTACTGGTACGTTTTAGCGGTAAAATGCAACCGGGTATCACCTTACGTGACCTGGTACATGCCATCCCACTGTATGCTATCAAACAGGGTCTGTTAACCGTTGAGAAGAAAGGTAAGAAGAACATCTTCTCTGGCCGGATTTTGGAGATTGAAGGGCTGCCGGAACTCAAAGCCGAACAGGCTTTTGAACTTTCCGATGCATCAGCAGAACGTTCTGCCGCAGGCTGTACCATTAAACTGGATAAAGCGCCGATTATCGAATATCTGAATTCGAATATTGTGCTGCTGAAATGGATGATTTCTGAAGGTTACGGCGATCGTCGTACCATCGAACGTCGTATTCAGGGAATGGAAAAATGGCTTGCCGATCCGCAACTGTTGGAAGGTGATGCTGATGCCGAATATGCCGCAGTGATTGATATTAATCTTGATGAAATCACTCAGCCTATTCTGTGTGCTCCAAACGATCCGGATGATGCCAGACTGTTGTCTGATGTTCAGGGCACCAAAATTGACGAAGTATTTATCGGTTCCTGCATGACCAACATTGGCCATTTCCGTGCGGCTGGTAAATTACTGGACAGCCAGAAAGGTCAGTTACCAACACGTCTGTGGGTTGCTCCACCGACTAAAATGGACGCCGCTCAGTTAACTGAAGAAGGCTACTACAGCGTCTTTGGTAAGAGCGGAGCCAGGGTAGAGATTCCGGGCTGTTCATTGTGTATGGGTAACCAGGCACGTGTAGCGGACGGGGCAACGGTAGTATCTACTTCTACCCGTAACTTCCCTAACCGTTTAGGTAACGGAGCCAATGTTTACCTGGCTTCTGCTGAGCTGGCGGCAATTTCTTCTCTGCTGGGCAAATTGCCAACTCCGGAAGAATATCAGCACTACATGGCTCAGGTAGATAAAACAGCCAGCGATACCTATCGTTATCTGAACTTTGATCGCCTGTCACAGTACACAGAAAAAGCCGATGGTGTCATTTTCCAGAGCGCCGTCTGATTTTTAAACGTTGTCTCTGAGCTAGCTAAAGCACAGCATCCGCTGTGCTTTTTTTGTTTTTCTTCAGGCTGATTTCTAACGGTGGAGTGAAGACACTTTCCTGCCAATGGTGTCCGCAGTTCGGTTATTTGGTTACACTATGCTGATTCTCTGTCAGCACCAGTGCGCTGACAGGCATAACGTCGCAGTAAGGAGTCCGATGTGGAATACCAGTTTGTCAATGATGTCACCGGCAATGTTATCGTCAGGATGTCGATGGATCATGAAGCCGTGGGGCACTGGTTTAATGAAGAAGTGCAGGGTGATATGGCGCTGCTGGATGAGGTAGTCGCGGCATCACTGGCACTGAAAGGCACCGAAAATCAGTGGCAGAAAACCGGTAAAGAATACACGCTGTGGCTGGATGCGGAAGAAGTGATGATTGGTGCTAATCTGCTTTCTTTCGAAACGGATGAATTAGAAGAAGGAATGGCCTACTACGATCAGGAATCCCTGTCATTCTGCGGGCTGGAGGATTTTCTGCAGCTGATTTCGGCTTACCGTGAATTTGCCCGTGGTCGCTAAGTAACACGTTGTCTGAGATAACTGCGTTAAGATCTTGTGGACCGGCATAAGCGCCGGTCCGTCTGCATTATTTATTACTGATCGCCGGAATGTTGCGGCCATAATAAATTTCCCGCATCTCCTTCCACAGCAGATCAGTGATCCGCTGATGCTCCTGAGGCGTCAGGTCTTCCGGGCGGGTATTAAACAGGTAATGTTTCAGGTCAAATTCCTTTAACAGCATTTTGCTGTGGAAGATATTTTCCTGATATACATTCACATCCATCATGTCATACATTGATTTGATATCTTTGGACATGAAATTCTGTATCGAGTTAATTTCGTGATCAATAAAATGCTTTAATCCATTGATATCACGAGTAAAACCTCTTACCCGGTAATCGATGGTGACAATGTCTGATTCCAGCTGGTGGATCAGATAATTCAGTGCCTTCAGCGGTGAGATCACCCCGCAGGTTGAAACTTCTATATCGGCGCGGAAGGTACAGAGTCCACCTTCTGGATGGCTCTCCGGATAGGTATGCACGCAGATGTGGCTTTTATCCAGGTGCGCGACAATAGCATCCGGTAACGGGCCTGGGTGTTCCGAGGTATCAATATCTTCAGGATTAATGGGTTCTTCGCTGACAAGGATAGTGACACTCGCTCCCTGAGGCTCGTAGTCCTGGCGGGCAATATTCAGAATATTTGCGCCGATAATTGAACAGGTTTCGCTGAGTATCTCGGTTAGCCGGTTGGCATTATATTGTTCATCAATATAGGCAATATAACCATCACGTTCTTCTTGTGAATTCGCATAGCAAATATCGTAGATACAAAAACTCAGGCTCTTAGTCAGGTTGTTGAAGCCATGTAGTTTAAGCTTTTGCAATTTAGTTCACCTCCTCAGGTATTTCAGGGATTACTCTGCGTTCAGAGCGTCCAGTAAATATTGTGGCAGGGCGAAGCTTGCCTGGTGAATGTCCGGAGTATAATAACGGCAACGTATGTCAGTTTCCTTAAAGCGTGCTTTTAGCGTGTCCGCAGGTAACTGGCGTAACTGTGAATTGTTGCTGGCCCAGGCAAAAGTCATGATGCCACCGTAATAGGTTGGCACTGCCGCCTGATAAAAGGTGACGTCGGAAAAATAAGGACTGAGTCGACGATGGCTGTTGACCGCTTCATCCTGTTGCAGGAAGCAGACGCCGTTCTGGGCAACAAAGATACCATCTTCATTCAGGCAGCGTTGGCAGCCGGCATAAAAGTCTGAAGTAAAGAGGCTTTCACCAGGGCCAATCGGGTCGGTACAGTCAGAGATGATCACATCAAATTTCTGTTCAGTCTGACTAACAAAATTTACACCATCATCAATGACCAGCGTGAAGCGAGGATCGTCATAGGCTCCGTTGCTGTGGGACGGCAGATACTGGCGACAGAAGTTAACCACTCCGGCGTCAATTTCTACCATGGTGATTTTTTCAACCCCCGGATGGCGGGCAACTTCCCGAAGCATACCACCGTCACCGCCACCGATAATCAGCACGCTTCTGGCATCACCGTGTGCAAACAACGGAACATGGGTGAGCATCTCATGATAGATGAATTCATCCCGTTCTGTGGTCTGAACCACGCCGTCCAGGGCCATTATACGGCCAAAGGCGCTGTTTTCAAAAATGACCAGATCCTGGTGTTCTGTCTTGTCCCGGTATAATTGTTTATCGACGGTAAAATACTGCCCGAACCCGTCATGAAGTGTTTCATGCCATTTCTCATGCTGAGACATGTTATGACCCCCCTCTGCTACATTGCGATGAAAATGAGCAGGCTATGATAGCGAAGTCCGGGGGGGGATGCACGACTGGTAAGGGAAAGATGGCGTTACTTATTCACATAGGCCAGTAAACTTAGCGATTTTTCTGCCAGAGAGTGGCACTTTTTCGCTTCAGGTACTGCAATACCACTGAGATCTTCATAACTTGATTCACCACGTTGCTGCATGTTCATCAAATCATAATTGCTCAGATCCCAGTGGTTCTGGCGGGCAAAGAAAACCAGTGCGTTACGAATTTGTGCATCGGGAATATCCTGATAGCCACAGTCATTTTTAAGATAGATAAATACTGCCGTTAAATCGGCCATATCTTCTGCCTGTGATTCGTCAAGTGCGAAACTTGTGCCGGATGCCCCTAGTAACACGGATAGCAGCAGGAACCTGAACATTTTGGTCATGGGCGTTCTCTGATCACTGTAATGTGATGAACGTTAACATAGTTATTGTCAGGATGACGATAGTTTTGACCTCTTGACCGGGAAGCGTTACTTGACCTTCCTGCAAGGGAAGGGTTTAAGCTTAACAAATCACATTTTTGTCTAAGGGATACGGGTATGCAGCGTCGCGACTTTTTGAAACTTACTACCGCATTAACGGCAGCCGGAATTTTGCCGGTCTGGAGCCGTTCACTGATGGCAGCTCAGCGGCCCTTACTTCCGATCCCGGCACTGCTGACCCCGGATATTCGTCAGCAAATCAGGTTGACCGCTATGGCGGGGACCACCCAATGGCAGGGGAAAAATGTTGAGACCTGGGGTTATAACGGCAGCCTGCTTGGCCCGGCTATTCGTCTGCAACGCCATCAGCCAGTGACAGTGAATATTAATAATACCTTACCGGCAGCCACCACTCTGCACTGGCATGGGCTGAAAGTGGGGGGAGAAGTTGACGGAGGCCCACTGGAAATTATCGCCGCAGGTAGCCGTCGTCAGGTTACGTTTACCCCGGACCAGAACGCCGCAACCTGTTGGTATCACCCCCATTTACATGGACATACCGGATTTCAGGTCGCCAAAGGGCTGGCTGGCCTGGTGATTATTGATGATGATGAAATTGGCAAAATGCGCTTACCGACCGAATGGGGAGTTGATGATATTCCGCTGATATTTCAGGATAAACAACTGACCAGTGACGGAACTGCCATTGATTATCAACTGGATATTATGCGGGCCGCTGTTGGCTGGTTTGGCGATATGATGCTGACTAATGGTGTCAGTTATCCTCAGCATGCAGTGCCGCACGGCTGGGTTCGTTTTCGTATGCTCAATGGTTGTAATGCCCGCAGCCTGCACTTAACTACCAGTGACAAGAGACCTTTGTACATTATCGCCAGTGATGGCGGCCTAATGGCGGAGCCGGTCAAGGTTGAATCTCTGTCGTTTATTCCGGGTGAGCGTTTCGAAGTGATGGTCGATACCACAGATGGGCAGCCTTTTGATTTTGTGACTTTGCCGGTTGAACAGGCCGGTATGACGCTTTCTCCGTTTGATCAGCCTCTGCCACTGATTAATATTCTTCCGTTGCGCGTTGCCGGCAGCAGCATTTTGCCAGACCAGCTAACTACCATGCCAGCCCTGCCTGCAGCAGACTCAATTAAACAGCTAAATCACAGAACTCTGACGCTATCCATGGATAAACAGTTGGACCAGCAGGGAATGGCGGCACTGATGAAACGCTATGGTCATAAGGCAATGGCAGGAATGCATCAGTCTGATTCACAGGAGTCTGCAGACAGTATGCAGGGTATGCAGATGCCTGCCGACGACCATATGGCAGGTATGTCTATGTCCTCTGACCATTCGATGCATTCAATGAGTATGGGATCGGGTCATCCAACCGGAAGTTATGATTTCCATCAGGGAAATAAAATTAACGGCAAGGCGTTTGACATGCATCAGCCATCTTTTGATGTCCCGCTACAAACGTCGGAAGTCTGGCGGATAAGCGGGGAGGGAGACATGATGCTGCACCCGTTCCATATTCACGGTACGCAATTTCGTATTCTTTCTGAGAATGGCCAGCCGGTCGCCGCACACCGTAGTGGCTGGAAAGATATGGTAAGAGTGGAAGGAGGGGTTAGCGAAGTGCTGGTCAGTTTCCCCCATACTGCCTCGAAAGAGACCGCATATATGGCGCATTGTCATCTGTTGGAACATGAAGATACCGGTATGATGCTCGGGTTTACGGTGAGTGGCAGCTGACAAGGGGGCCAGAATTGCCGGGTTAATCGGCTGTCGGTCTATCGTGCAGGCCCTTGTCTGTGCGATAATCCGCGCCATGATCGCAGGATCATCAATGTATTTATTCCGGCCATTAATGAGGTTTAGCTGAGTAAAATCAGTGAGATATATTATGAAACACACTGTAGAAGTGATGATTTCCGAACAGGAAATTAAACAGCGTATCGCAGCGCTTGGACAGCAAATTTCCGCCGATTACCGTGACCGCGGCAATGATATTGTGCTGGTCGGGCTGTTGCGTGGATCATTTATGTTTATGGCTGATCTGTGCAGAGCCATAGAGGTATCTCACGAAGTCGATTTTATGACTGCCTCAAGCTATGGCAGCGGCATGTCGAGTACCCGTGACGTGAAGATCATGAAAGATCTGGATGAAGATATCCGTGGGAAAGATGTGTTAATCGTTGAGGATATTATTGATTCAGGAAATACCCTGAGTAAGGTTCGCGAAATATTGAGCCTGCGTGAACCAAAGTCACTGGCTATCTGTACTCTGCTGGATAAGCCGGACCGCAGAGAAGTTCATGTAGATGTTGAATATGTTGGCTTTACTATTCCGGATGAGTTTGTTGTCGGCTATGGAATTGACTACGCGCAACGCTACCGTCACCTGCCGTATGTCGGCAAAGTGGTAATTCTTGAGCCCTGAGAGGGCCAGTGAAATAGCACAATCTTTCAGGCCAGCTTTGCTGGTCTGAACTATACTGAGCGCGATTTTTCACCGGCTAACCGGTTGATCGTGGCCTGGCAGGTAATGATAACCACCTCCGGGTCAATAAGCAGAGGTTCGCGGCTAAGGCTGACGAACCCTGTTACTCTGCTGCCACCCTGGTGTGAAATTCCCAAGACATTGAGTTCGGCCTCATTTTGACTGAGTGCTCATCTTCAGCAGTATGTCCTGTTTTGTGTTGCGTCTGAGCGCGTGATTCACGGTGAACGGGGACGCAGCTATGCACAGTATTGTAATGCTCTGATGGCCGGAAGACCCCGGCGCAATCACGACACCATTATTCATGTTAAACACGTCAACACGACGGGTATGGAGCAGGTATGACTTATGCACTGGAAATTTCCGGACTGACCAAAACCTATGGGGACAGTGTCAGAGCACTGAAAGGGCTCGACTTAAAGGTACAGGCGGGGGATTTTTATGCACTGCTGGGGCCTAACGGTGCCGGAAAATCAACAACTATCGGGATCATCAGTTCACTGGTTAATAAATCTTCCGGGCAGGTAAAAGTGTTCGGTCACGATCTTGATACTGACAAAGTGAATGCCAAACGCAAGCTGGGACTGGTCCCGCAGGAATTTAATTTCAACCCGTTTGAAACCGTACTACAGATTGTGGTTAGCCAGGCGGGTTACTACGGTGTTGAACGCAAGGAAGCGCTGGTTCGCGCTGAAAAGTACCTGCGTCAGCTCGATTTATGGGAAAAACGGGATCAGCGGGCCAGAATGCTCTCCGGTGGGATGAAACGCCGCTTAATGATTGCCCGCGCCCTGATGCACGAGCCAAAGCTGTTAATTCTTGATGAACCTACCGCCGGGGTAGACATCGAATTACGGCGTTCTATGTGGGTCTTCCTCAAGGAACTGAATATCCATGGAACCACGATTATTCTGACTACCCATTATCTGGAAGAAGCTGAAATGCTTTGCCGTAATATCGGTATTATTCAGCGCGGGGAATTGGTTGAAAATACCTCGATGAAAAATCTGCTGGGTAAACTCAAATCGGAAACATTTATTCTGGATTTGGCACCCCACAGCCCGTTGCCGAAGCTGGAAGGTTTTAATTTTAAACTGGTAGATACCTCGACTCTTGAAGTTGAAGTGTTACGTGAGCAGGGGCTGAATAGTGTGTTCAGCCAACTGACCGCACAGGGCATTTCGGTACTGAGTATGCGTAATAAAGCGAACCGTCTGGAAGAACTGTTCGTCAGCCTGGTCAACGGCACAACGGAGGAAAAATAATGGCGCATTTGTATTGGGTAGCGCTGAAAAGCATCTGGGCAAAAGAAACCCACCGTTTTATGCGGATCTGGATTCAGACGCTGGTGCCGCCAGTCATCACCATGACCCTGTATTTTATTATTTTCGGTAATCTGATCGGCTCACGAATCGGTGATATGCATGGTTTTACCTATATGCAATTCATTGTTCCCGGCCTGATTATGATGTCAGTGATCACTAACTCTTACGCGAATGTGGCTTCATCATTTTTCAGCGCTAAGTTTCAGCACAATATAGAAGAGTTGCTGGTTGCTCCGGTCCCAACCCATATTATTATTGCCGGCTATGTTGGTGGCGGCGTTGCGCGGGGAATTTGCGTCGGGGTGTTGGTCACGGCGATATCACTGTTCTTTGTGCCGTTCCATGTCTACTTCTGGCCAATGGTGGCACTGACCATAGTTCTGACCTCGGTATTATTCTCACTGGCAGGGCTGCTGAATGCGGTTTTCGCCCGCAGTTTTGATGATATCAGTCTGATTCCTACTTTTGTGCTGACGCCTCTGACTTACCTGGGCGGGGTATTCTACTCACTGTCATTACTTCCACCGGTCTGGCAGATTGTCTCTAAGCTGAACCCGATTGTTTATATGATCAGTGGATTCCGTTATGGATTCCTGGGGATTAATGATGTTCCGGTGGGGCTGACCATTGGGATTTTGCTGGTGTTTATTGCGGTGTTTTACGCAGTAGTCTGGACGTTAATTCAGCGTGGCAGAGGTTTGCGCAGCTGATTTATCAGAATCAATCCGGCCCCCTGAGGGGCCGGATTGCCATTCAGGCCATCTGCACCGGAACAGCTTTCGCCACCCGCTGCATCTCATTACCTTCGCCAAAATAAGCAACTTTTGGCTGCCACACCCGGGCCTGTTCATCCGCTACCTGCACATAGCTGCAAATAATCAGTAAATCACCGACACAGGCACAACGCGCTGCTGCCCCGTTAACCGAGATTATGCGCGAGCCGCGTTCAGCCGCAATCGCATAGGTTGAGAAGCGCTGACCGTTATTCACGTTATAAATATCAATAGCTTCATATTCGAGGATCCCGGCGGCTTCCATAAAGTCCTGGTCTATCGCGCAGGAACCTTCATAGTTAAGATCGGCCAGAGTCACACTGACGCGATGTAATTTGCCCTGCAGCACGGTACGTAACATAGCACTCTCTCCCCACAAATTTAGCGTGTCAGTTTTACAGAAAACTGACCTGCTGATTATCGATAAGGCGGGCTTTACCCAGCCATGCAGCCATCAGGATCACCGCACTGTCACTGTCAGCAGTCAGTGGATGCAGAGTCTGGCTGTCACAGATAGCAATCCCGTCAGGCGTAAATCCATTGTCACGTAACTGCTGCTCCGCCCCGGCAATGATAGCCGCAGTATCAGACTGAGCGCTGGTGAGCTGCTTTGCCATGGCATTCATGATTTGGCTAAGCCGTGGCGCATTCTCGCGCTGCTCTGCTGTCAGATAGCCATTACGTGAACTGAGTGCAAGATGGTCCGGAGCCCGAACTGTAGGCACGCCGATAATCCGGATGTTATAGCCGAGATCGGCCACCATTTTGCGGATAAGCTGCAGTTGCTGAAAATCTTTTTCACCAAAGCAGGCAATATCAGGCTGCACCATATTAAACAACTTACTGACAATGGTTGATACGCCACGGAAATGCCCGGGGCGACTGGCTCCCTCCAGTAAATAAGAGATTTCAGGGACCTCAACGAATGTCTGAGCACCGGTGCCACCAGGGAAGATCACTTCTGCTGACGGAGCGAATAAAATATCGACCTGATGTTGTTGTAGTTTTTCGCAGTCTTCTGCAAAGGTTCGTGGGTAGCGGGCCAGATCATCGGCACGGTCAAATTGCATCGGATTCACAAAAATTGATGCCACGACGATATCTGCCTGTGCTTTTGCAGTATCCATCAACGTCATATGGCCGTCGTGCAAATTCCCCATTGTCGGGACCAACGCGATACTCTGATTCAGTTGTCGCAGTCGGCGAATTTCCTGATGCAATTCTGCCGGCGTTTCAATCACTTTCACGATTCTTTCTCCTGAACTACTGATAACTGTGTTCTGCGGCAGGGTAACTGCCTTCCGCAACCTGACGAATATACAGGCGTACGGCATCGCGGATATTGCCCGTTTCTGCCAGGAAGTTTTTACTGAATTTTGGCAAATGGCCATCGGTGACACCCAGGGCATCATGCATGACCAGAATTTGCCCGTCGGTCTGATTACCGGCACCAATGCCGATCACCGGGACAGATAATGCGGCAGTCACTCTCGCGGCCAGAGACTGTGGCACACATTCCAGAACCAAAAGTTGCATACCTGCACGTTCCAGTGTCAGGGCGTCGTTCAGTAATGTTTCGGCCGCTTCGTTGTCACGTCCCTGAACCTTGTAGCCGCCGAATACATTGACTGACTGCGGTGTCAGCCCCAGATGACCACATACCGGCACTGCCCGTTCGGTCAGTCCGAGAACTGTTTCAGCCAGCCAGGCGCCTCCTTCCAGTTTTACCATATTCGCTCCGGCCCGCATCAGTTGCGCAGAGTTTTCATACGCTTGCGCAGGGGATGAATAACTCATAAATGGCAGGTCTGCCAGCAGCAGAGCGGCACCGGCTCCGCGGCGCACTGCTGAGGTATGGTAGGCAATCTGTTCAACTGTGACCGGCAGAGTGGAATCATGGCCCTGAATGGTCATACCCAGAGAATCGCCCACCAACAGCACCGGAATGCCTTCGTCAGAGAAAAGGTGAGCAAAGCTGTAATCATAAACGGTCAGTGCGGCAAATTTTTCGCCCGACAATTTCCATTTGCGAAGATCATTAATCGTGACTGATTTCATTATGACCTCTTGTCATTATTTTTTCTTATGGGGAGTTTACAGGATTAATCAGCCGGGGTGAATGGCCTGTAAGGGCCAGCCACCGGGCCGTAAAACGGGGCTACCAAAGGCTGATAGCGGAACTATCCAGTGTGGAAAGTAGTGATGCAACAGAACGCCCATCGGGATAGTGGCAGTCAGGGGCTATCTCGTTAAGCGGCAGCAGCATAAAAGCACGGTTGTGCATATCGTAATGCGGAACAGTCAGGCGCGAGGTCATAATTTCCTGCTGGCCAAACAACATAATATCCAGGTCCAGCGTACGGGGACCCCAGCGCTCATCTTTACGTTCACGCCCCTGCTCGAGTTCGATACGCTGGGTATGTTCCAGTAGTTGCTCTGCAGTCAGCGAGGTTTCCAGTGCAATGACGGCGTTAAGATAGTCAGGCTGGTCCGGCGGGCCATAAGGCGGGGTGCGGTAAAACGATGAGGTAGCGATCCGCTGACTGTGCGGGATCGCATCCAGTGCCTGTAAGGCTGCATGTACCTGTTGCAGAGGATCCGCCAGATTACTGCCCAGGGCAATATAAGCCAGCGTCATTCTCAGCTATTCCGTGGTGCCGGTTGACGACGGCGCGACCGGTTAGGACGACGACGTTGATGCGGATCGCTTCCCAGACTGTTGATCATCGAAGACTGTCGTGCCGGAGGTGCTGACTGAAATTCTCCCCACCATTGTCCCAGTCGCTCCAGCTCGCTGTTTTTTTCTACCTCAGCACGCAGTAACAACAGGTCGTAGGCTGCACGGAATTTTGGATGCTCCATCAGTTTCCATGCCCGTTTACCGTGGCGACGTGGCAGGCGTAGCTGCAGCGACCAGATATCACGAATCAGGCTGGTAATGCGTTTCGGAATGGCAATCGCACGACAGGCTTCATCCAGGGTGTCATTCATGGCCAGCGCAAAGGCTTCGTACCATGGAAGACCGCTTTCCTGGGCAATCTGCTGAGCACGTTCTGACTGCGGATACCAAAGCATAGCGGCAAACAGAAATGCCGGATTAACACGCATATCGTTGTTAATCCGCCGGTCAGTATTTTTCAGTACCTGGACTATCATCCGTTCCATTGCACTGTCACCCTGTGGGGTCAGATATTGTGTAATGGTTGGGAAAAGAGGCTGGAACAGCTGGTACTGCAATAATAACTGGTAGGTTTGTTCCCCGTGACCGGCCTGCAGTAATTTCAGTGATTCTTCGAATAAACGTGCTGACGGAATGTCGGTCAGCAGACTTGCCAGCCGGGTCACAGGTTCTGCTGTTTCCGGAGCAATGCTCATATTCAGTTTGGCGGCAAAACGGACTACCCGCAGCATCCGCACCGGATCTTCACGATAACGGGTTTCCGGGTCACCAATCAGGCGAATAATCCCTTGTTGCAGATCCTGTAATCCACCAACATAATCGCGAACAGTAAAATCAGCCACGCTGTAGTAGAGGCTGTTAATCGTCAGGTCACGGCGTTGAGCATCATCTTCAATGGATCCAAAGATATTGTCGCGCAGTAACATACCATTCTGACCACGTTGAGACTGGTTGCGGTCATGTTCATTATCATTTTCGGCTTCAGCTTCGCTGGCATGATGGCCGCGAAAAGTCGCCACTTCGATCACTTCCGGGCCAAACATTACATGTGCCAGACGGAAACGTCTTCCCACCAGACGGCAGTTGCGGAATAGCTTACGCATCTGCTCAGGAGTTGCATTGGTGGTAATGTCGAAATCTTTCGGTTTTTTACCCAGCAGAAGATCACGGACACCACCGCCGACCAGATAAGCTTTAAAGCCTGCTTTATTCAGCCGATACAAGACTTTAAGCGCATTTTCGCTAATGTCTTTTCGGGAGATATTATGCTTATCACGTGGAATGATAGTCATCAGATTTTGGTCTTTTGTCTCAGCGGGGACCTCTTCTTCGCGAAGAAGAACTTTCCGACAAAAATTCGCTACTCGGGTAAAAATAGTACACCTCGACAGTGACATAAAATAAGTAATGCTCAAATCAGCGGCTAATCATAGCCTGTTGTGAGCAATTTGAGAATGCTGTAAGTGGCTCTGCCGGGATTAAAGCGTCATTTATTGGGATATCGACGACATTCCAACGGGATATTGCCTGAATCAGCAATGCTTCTCTGGAGAGATCCTGCCATCCATCGTCTACCGTCTGTCCCAGAAAACGCAGTGCTTTCACCAGTACCGGCCGCGGATCACCTTCCGGTAAGTGAGGAGCGTGATTCTGTTTCGACAATTTGTTGCCTTCAGGATTTAAGGCCAGCGGTAAATGCATATAGTCAGGGACAGGCCAGCCAAGTTGCAGATACAGAGAAATTTGCCGTACCGTCGGAGCAATTAGATCAGCACCACGAACAATTTCAGTGACTCCCTGAAAATGGTCATCTACGACTACTGCCAGGTTGTAAGCAAACAGACCGTCACGGCGATGAATAATAAAATCTTCGGCAGCTAGTGCCTGATCGGCAATTAACCGGCCACGTAACCGATCTTCGAAGGAGAATACTGGCTGATGCTGGCAAATCCGCAATGCGGCGTCGTCAGATGAAAGCTTTAGCTGACGGCAATGGCCATCGTAAATACCGCCTGTCTCACGGATTCTGCTGCGGGTACAACGACAAAAGTAGCTGTTATGGCAGGTAATCAGTTGGTTGATAACTTCCTGGTAAGCATCGGCTCGTTGTGATTGCCACAGGACATCGCCGTCCCAGAACAAGCCATAATGTTCCAGCTGGCGAAGAATGGTGTCGGCAGCGCCCTGAACTTCACGGGGAGGGTCAATATCTTCGATACGCACCCACCAGCGGCCTTGTTGCGCCCTGGCATTCAGATAGCTGCCAAGAGCAGCAATTAAAGATCCGAAGTGTAAAGCTCCGGAAGGGGATGGCGCAAAGCGCCCGGTACAACCTTTATCTGGCGTCATAAGCAATCATACAGCGTACAACAGAGCCAGTGTGACTCTGTTGTACGTTAGCTTTCCGGCAGGCAGAAATCAGCCAGCCATTTGCTTTTCACGGATCTCAGCCAGCGTCTTACAGTCGATACATAAATCGGCAGTAGGACGGGCTTCCAGACGACGAATACCGATTTCAACTCCGCAGGATTCGCAGTAGCCAAAATCATCATCTTCAACTTTCTTCAGCGTTTTTTCGATCTTTTTAATCAGCTTACGCTCACGATCACGGTTACGCAGTTCCAGACTGAACTCTTCCTCCTGAGCAGCCCGGTCAACCGGATCGGGGAAGTTTGCCGCTTCGTCCTGCATATGTGAGACAGTACGGTCGACTTCATCCCTGAGTTGATTACGCCAGGCTTCAAGAATTTTTCTGAAGTGTGTCAGCTGGGCTTCGTTCATATACTCTTCGCCCGGTTTCCCTTGATACGGCTCCACCCCAGCGATGGCGAGGATACTCAGGGACGATGTTTTACGGTTTTGCCCTTCTTGCATGCTGTTTCTCCTGGATAACACGCACTATCGATTCCCGATGAGGGAAAAAAACAGGCCGCTATAAATAGCAGAAGCTATCTCTGTTGGCAATTACTGATATTGTATGTTGTTGCTCACTTGTCAATAAATTTGACGCTTAAATGCCGAATTATCTTTTCAATACACGCCGTTGCAGCCATTTATTGGCCGAAACCAATAGAAAATTCTATTTTAGCATCGGCAGGTGTGAGCGAAGCTTTATAGACCAGAATCTCCACTCCAGCCAGTATTGCTTGATCAAGAAGTGCTGCGTAACCTGGATCGATATGACGGGCGGCGTTTACGTTATGAATCCCGCTATGCAGCACTGCAAAAAAAAGCACTGCACGATGGCCCTCTGCGACGATAGACATCAACTCCCGAAGATGTTTTTGTCCCCGCAATGTCACCGCATCCGGAAAGTATCCCTGGCCGTCCTGCAGTAAGGTGACCGATTTTACCTCCACATAGCAGTCCTTAAGACCCGGTTGTTGCAGTAAAAAATCAACCCGGCTGTTTTCCGAACCATAACGAACTTCACTCTGACATTGCTGATACCCGGCAAGCTCCGGGATGCATTGCCGCTCAAAAGCTTCACGAAACAACGTATTGGCCCGCAGGGTGTTCACACAAATCATGTCACCCGTGGCAGTTTCGGTGAGTTCCCAACTGTGGGGATATTTACGTTTCGCATTGTCTGAAGTGGAGTACCAGACAGTATCCCCGGGAGTCGCACAGCCGGTCATCGCACCGGTATTGGCGCAATGCAAAGTGAAAACCTCTTGCTCAGGAGTTACCACATCGGCCAGAAACCGCTTGTAGCGTTTGATTAACGTGGCTGACTGTAAGGGCGGCTTAAACTGCATCTGAACATCTCTTTATGGTTGTAAATGGGTTTGCAACGGGAATGTGGCCACGCAGCGATGAGCGGCTTTTCGACCTGATGCCCCTGCCGACATTAATGAAAACTGAGTGACCGGAAATTGCCAGCGAAATCCGGCAGGTGGCAAATGAACCCTGCTAAAAGCATGGTGCAGAATTCTTACATGCGGATGAAAGTCACCGGTAGATTGCTGGCACCCCTGTCGCGCAGCCTGTGAACGTAACAGTGCCCCCAGCTTTAGCAGCTCCCGGGGGGCGGGGCGACATCCCAGCCATACCGATCCTGAACGGGGCCAGTGGCCAGCATCATTCAGCGTCAGCATAAAATCCGGTTGTTGAATTCTCGCTGCCTGTTGTTGTAATCGCCGGAGAGTCGTGTCGCTGATCTCTCCCAGCCAGGCCAGGGTAAGCATCATTGCTGCGGCCGGAACTGGCCGGCCGCTATCGGCAGGAAAATTTTCCGCCCGCCAGTGGACTAAGGATTTTTGCAGCTCTGTGGGAAGCTGAATGGCAAAGAAATAATGTTGCCCTGTCATTTCAGGCTCCTGATGTCGGTCTGCTCCTGACGGCCACGGTTCAGGCTCTGCGCACATACCACGGGGCAGGCGTGAGGAACCGACGGTTGAGTGTTATTATGGACGTTATATTAACACAGCTTGCAGGGAGTTTTATTTGCAGCCATTACCTGTCAGTGAAGTGCTGGATGAATTGTCCGCTGCACTGGAATATGCCCCTCAGGCGTTATTAATCGCCCCTCCGGGAGCAGGGAAGTCAACCTGGTTACCTTTGCAACTGCTTACGCGGATACCAGACGGTGGGCGCATTTTGCTGCTGGAGCCAAGACGTCTGGCAGCGCGCAATGTTGCCAGACGGCTGGCAGAAACACTGAATGAGCCGGTGGGTAAGACGGTGGGATACCGGATGCGTGGCGAAAGCCGTAGCGGACCAGAAACCCGACTGGAGGTGGTAACCGAAGGTATTCTCACCCGTATGCTGCAACAAGATCCGGAACTGCAGGATGTCGCCCTGGTCATTCTGGATGAATTTCATGAACGAAGCTTACAGGCAGATATTGCCCTCGCATTGTTACTGGATGTTCAGCAAAGCCTGCGTGACGACCTGAAAATATTGCTTATGTCAGCGACACTGGATTACCAGCGATTATCGGCATTGTTGCCACAGGCTCCGGTGATTATCTCAGAAGGTCGCAGCTATCCGGTCGAACGCCGTTATATTTCTCTGCCTGCACGGCTACCATTTACGGAAGCTGTGGCGCGAGAAGCCGCACAACTGCTAAATGAGCATTCGGGGTCGATGCTGGTTTTTTTACCCGGAGAGCGGGAAATTCTGGCGGTTAAGCAACAACTGATAGCACGACTCAGTAATGAAACTGATGTTTTTCCTTTATATGGCGCAATGAGCCTGGCAGACCAACAATTAGCCATCAGCCCGTCTTTGCCGGGGAAACGTAAGGTTGTGCTGGCGACCAATATTGCTGAAACCAGTCTGACGATTGACGGCATACGTCTGGTGGTTGACTGTGCGCTGGAACGGGCAGTACGTTATGACAATAAAAGCGGTTTGAGCTTGTTACAAACTCAGCGTATCAGTCAGGCATCTATGGTCCAGCGGGCAGGGCGTGCCGGCCGTCTGGAACCCGGAATTTGCTGGCATTTACTAAGCCAGGAACAGGCTGAACGTGCTGCTGCGGTTAGTGATGCGGAAATCCTTAACAGCGATTTAAGTGCGCTAATGCTTGATGTGTTGTGTTGGGGATGTCGGGAACTGACACAACTGCAATGGCTCGACCTGCCGCCTGTCAGCCGTCAGGCCGCAGCGTTTCGTCAGTTGCTACAGCTCGGTGCAGTGAACCCGGCGAATCAGTTAACTCCTCGCGGGAGGCAAATGGCAGCAGCGGGTACTGAACCGAGACTGGCGGCCATTCTTTGTGCAGCACACGACTCTCCTGCAGCGATGGCGACAGCGTGTTTGCTGGTGGCTATTCTCGAAGATCCACCACGTAACAGCAGTGCTGATCTGCTGTCGCTGTTTTTGCATCCTCAGCCTCAGTGGATAACGCGTGCCAGGGCACTGCAGCAACGCACAGGCATCCAGGGTGGGCAGGTTGATGATGGTTTATTACCTAAGTTGCTGATGGCTGGTTTTAGTGATCAGTTGGCCCGGCAACGCGATCAGAGTGGACGATATCTGATGGCAAAAGGGACCGGAGCTTCGGTGGCCATCGATGATCCACTGGCGCGCTACGAATGGTTGCTGATACTGAGACTGTCGTTTGGTCCACAACAGAACGAAGCCCGGATAAGGCTGGCATTGCCGGTGGATATTACAGAGCTTACCCGGCAATGTCCGGACCTGATTGAAGAACGGGATGATGTTGAATGGGATGAAGAGAAAGGTATTTTGCGGGTGCGGCGGCAGCAGGCTATTGGCGCGCTGATCCTGACTTCACGGCCGGGGAACCGACCGGAAGCAGAGGTGCTGCATCAGGCAATGTTACGTTGGATCAGAAGTAAAGGCCTGTCAGTGCTGCCCTGGAACCCTGCAGCTTTGCAGCTTCGGGCCAGACTGGGTTGTGCAGGTAAATGGCTGGCGGAGGAGAATTGGCCCTCCATGAGCGATTCGGAGTTGCTGGAGACGCTTGAACAGTGGCTGCTACCGGAAATGGCGACAGTAACCGATGCCCGTTCTTTTAACTCTATTAATATTTCGGCAGCTTTATTACATTTAATCACATGGTCACAACGCCAGCGACTGGATAGTGAGCTGCCAACTCATTACACTGTGCCCACGGGCAGTCGTATACTGATCCGTTATGACACCGAACAACCACCGGTTCTTGCAGTACGTATGCAGGAGATGTTTGGTGAAGCTCATACGCCAGTGATTGCCGGGGGAAGAATCCCTCTGCTGCTGGAATTATTATCACCGGCAATGCGTCCGTTACAAATTACCCGGGATTTAGCCGGGTTCTGGCAGGGGGCTTATCGCGAAGTGCAAAAGGAAATGAAAGGCCGTTATCCAAAGCATCCATGGCCGGATTCGCCAGCTACTGCACTGCCAACCCGCCGGAGTAAAAAATTTTCCCCCGGACATTTGTGAAGTTCCCTCGCTTTCAGAGGGTTCCGGCATGTAATTATGCCGGAACGGGATTAAAGTAACGCGCATGCTGAGGCTATGCCTGGAGAATAAAATTCATGTCTGGGAACGATCGCGAACCGATCGGGCGGAAAGGGAAAACGCCTCGTCAAACGGAAAAAGTCCGCAAACCTGCGAAGAGTAAAAAGAATAGTAGTTACGATGATCAGGATATCAACGAGTACGCTGAGGAGCAGTCATTGCCACGTAAAGGAAAAAAGAAACCCCCGGTAAAGAAACGGCGTTGGCTGGGGCTGTTTATCAAACTGTTTCTGGTAGCTGCTGTGGTGATAGCTGCCTGGGGCGTCTATCTCGATTCTGAAATCCGCCATCGGGTGGATGGTAAGGTCTGGCAGTTGCCAGCGGCAGTTTATGGCCGTGTGGTAAGTCTTGAGCCAGGCATGCCTTTCGACCGTAAAGGGATGGTTGATCTGCTGGAAGGAACTCAGTATCGCCAGGTGACCAAAATCACCCGACCTGGAGAGTTTACGGTTAAAGGCAATACTATCGATTTATTACGTCGGCCATTTGATTTCCCGGATGGAAAAGAAGGTCAGATCCATGCACAGATGACTTTCAGCAATGGTGAACTGTCGGAAATTAAAAATCAGGATACCGGGCGTGACTTTGGTTACTTCCGTCTTGATCCACGGCTGATTACTATGCTGCAGTCACCCAATGGTGAACAGCGGTTATTTGTACCACGTTCCGGTTTCCCGAATTCACTGGTCGATACGCTGGTGGCGACCGAAGATCGCCATTTTTATGAGCATGACGGAATCAGTTTATATTCCATCGGCCGTGCGTTTGTCGCGAATATCACCGCCGGCAGAGCAGTGCAGGGGGGAAGTACCCTGACACAGCAACTGGTGAAAAACCTGTTTCTGACCAACAAGCGTACCTTGTGGCGTAAGATTCGTGAAGCCTATATGGCTATCATCATGGATGCTCACTACAGCAAGGATCGTATTCTGGAACTGTACCTGAATGAAGTGTATTTAGGGCAGGCAGGAAATGATCAGATTCGCGGTTTCCCACTGGCCAGCTTGTATTATTTTGGCCGCCCGGTAGATGAACTGAGTGTCGATCAGCAGGCGCTGCTGGTTGGTATGGTGAAAGGTGCATCGCTGTATAACCCGTGGCGTAACCCGAAATTAGCTCTCGAACGGCGCAATGTGGTCCTGCGATTGTTGCAACAGCAAAAATATATCGATGAAGATATGTATAACATGCTGTCTGCACGACCGTTAGGTGTGCAGCCTAAAGGCGGGGTGATTACTCCTCAGCCAGCCTTTATGCAGATGGTTCGTAGCGAGTTGCAGGATAAACTGGGTGATAAAGTCCAGGATCTGTCCGGCGTGAAAATATTCACTACTCTGGATCCTATATCTCAGGATGCCGCCGAAAAAGCGGTGACTGAAGGTATTCCACTGCTGAAAAAGCAACATGGCTTAAAAGATCTTGAAACTGCAATGGTGGTGGTCGACCGCTTTAGTGGGGAAGTCCGTGCGATGGTCGGTGGTGCGGATCCTCAGTTTGCCGGGTATAACCGTGCAATGCAGGCGCGTCGCTCTATCGGTTCTCTGGCTAAACCGGCAACCTATCTGACGGCTCTTGCTCAGCCTCAGGTATACCGCCTAAACAGCTGGATCGCCGATCAGCCATTATCGCTGAAACAGCCGAATGGTCAGATCTGGAGCCCGGAGAATGATGACCATAAATTCAGCGGCAAGGTGTTACTGGTGGATGCATTGACTCATTCGATGAACGTTCCGACAGTTAACCTTGGGATGTCTCTGGGGCTGCAGAATGTGGTGGATACCTGGACTAAGTTAGGGGTCGGCAAAGATCAGCTGACTGCTGTTCCGGCGATGCTGCTCGGTGCGCTTAACCTGACACCAGTCCAGGTAGCTCAGGCATTCCAGACTATTGCCAGCGGTGGTAATCGCGCGACGTTGTCCGCAGTTCGCTCAGTAATTTCTGAAGATGGTAAGGTGTTGTACCAGAGCTACCCTCAGGCACAGCAGGTTGAACCTCCGGAAGCGGCTTATCTGACACTGTACGCAATGCAGCAGGTCGTTAATCGCGGTACTGCTCATGCTCTGGGTGCTCAGTATCCGACAATGCATCTGGCAGGAAAGACCGGGACGACCAACAATCTGGTGGACAGCTGGTTTACAGGGATTGACGGTAAGGAAGTCACCGTGACGTGGGTTGGCCGTGATAATAACCAAACCACTAAACTGTGGGGATCGAGCGGGGCGCTCCAGTTGTACCGTCGCTACCTGGCGAACCAACCACCAACACCGTTGGATCTGACTCCACCGGAAGATGTGACAACCATGAACATCGATTCGGCCGGTAACTTTGTCTGTGGTTCCGGTAGTGCGACCTGGCGTTCTCTGCCGGTTTGGGCGGCTGATCCGACAACGCTTTGCCAGCAGCAACAGCAGCAGCAACAGCAACAGCAGCAACAACAACAGCAGCAGCAACAGGTACAGCAGGACAGTGATGGTAAGGGTGTCGCCGGATGGATTAAGGATATGTTCGGTCAGTAACCTGAGTCATCAGGTCATCAACCATAAAAAAGGCGCCTCGGCGCCTTTTTTTTCTGCTGAAATCCAGTGCTATTACAGGCGGGCAAAGCTGCGACGGGCAGCATCAACTGTTTTCCGGATATCTTCCGGACTGTGGGCCAGTGACATAAAACCAGCCTCAAACGCCGAAGGTGCAAAGTAAATCCCCTCTTCGAGCATCAGGTGGAAGAATTTTTTGAAACGTTCCACATCACACTTACAGACATCCTGATAGCAGGTCACAGTTTCGGCATCGGTAAAGAAAATACCAAACATACCGCCAACATGATTGATGACCAACGGGATATTTTCCTGTTGCGCCGCATTCAACAGGCCTTCAGCCAGGCTATTGGTCAGTTCGGTCAGCGTGGCGTGAGTTCCGGGTTGTGCAACTTGGCCCAGACAGGCAAAGCCGGCGGCCATCGCCAGCGGGTTACCCGACAGAGTTCCTGCCTGGTAGACCGGACCGGTAGGGGCTAAAGCTTCCATAATTTCACGACGCCCGCCGAAGGCACCTACCGGCATACCGCCACCGATAATTTTTCCAAGGCAGGTCAGGTCTGGCTGCACATCATAATATTCCTGCGCGCCTCCAAGGGCGACACGGAACCCGGTCATGACTTCATCAATAATCAGCAGCGCGCCATTTTCATCACAAATCTGGCGTAAGCCCTGCAAAAATCCTTCAGCAGGAGGAATACAGTTCATGTTCCCGGCAACCGGTTCAACAATAATACAGGCAATCTCTTGCGGGTGTTGACCGAAAGCTTCACGAACGGATTGCAGATCATTGTAAGTACAGGTCAGAGTGTGTCGTGCAAAATCTGCCGGGACTCCCGGGGAGTTTGGCTGACCAAGGGTTAATGCACCAGAACCTGCTTTGACCAGCAGACAATCAGCATGTCCGTGGTAGCAGCCTTCGAATTTAATAATTTTATCACGACCGGTAAAGCCACGGGCCAGACGGATCGCGCTCATCGTTGCTTCGGTGCCAGAGTTAACCATACGCACCATGTCCATTGACGGAACCAGTTCACACACCAGTTCTGCCATTTTGACTTCCATTTCGGTAGGAGCGCCAAAACTTAGACCACGCGCTGCAGCTTCAATCACGGCATTGCGAATTACCGGATTGTTATGCCCCAGAACCATCGGTCCCCATGAACCGACGTAATCGACATAGGCTTTACCGTCAGCATCATATAAGTAAGCCCCTTCAGCCCGTTCAATAAAGAGGGGGACGCCGCCTACGCCGGTAAAAGCGCGCACCGGAGAGTTAACGCCTCCCGGAATTAGACGTTGCGCCGCACTGTAGAGGTTTTCAGACTTGCTCATCGCTTCGGTTCCTGTTGATAACTGAATATGTCACTAGTGTACGAGAACTTCGGGACCGGACGAAAGCCCCGGTTATTGGTTTGCTACATTTAAGCCCTAAAAATTAGCCGCTTCACAGGTATACTGTACTGATGGTCCTTAATCTGTTGCCTTATCATGCAAAATATACCTGCTTCAACTGATGAGATACCGGTCGTTCCGTTACGACGCATTGATTATTTACGTTTGTTAATACGCAAAGATAAAACCCCACTGGCAGTGCTGCTGCTGGCAGGGTTAGTCGGTATTCTCGTCGGACTGGTCGGAGTCGCTTTTGATAAAGCAGTCAATGCCGTACTGCACTACCGGCTGCATCATTTTGCCGGTAGTTTTGGTTTTGTCTCGCTGATAGGTGGAATAGTAGTCTCTGCGTTGCTGGCAGTAGTAGGTTACTGGCTGGTAAGGCAATTTGCCCCTGAGGCGGCGGGTTCTGGTATTCCGGAAATAGAAGGTGCGCTGGAAGAATTACGTCCGGTTCGTTGGTGGCGAGTCATTCCGGTTAAGTTTTTTGGTGGTATCGGCACTCTGGGGGCTGGTCTGGTGTTGGGCCGGGAAGGGCCGACAGTTCAACTGGGGGGGAATATCGGGCGTATGGTGCTGGATATTTTCCGAATGAAAGGGGCTGAGGTCCGGCATACATTGCTGGCGACCGGAGCGGCATCGGGTCTGTCGGCGGCCTTTAATGCACCGCTTGCCGGGATACTGTTTATCATTGAAGAGATGAGGTTGCAGTTCCACTACAGCCTGATTTCAGTGAAAGCGGTGTTTATCGGAGTCATCATGTCCTGTATCGTTTTTCGCGTTTTTAACGGGGAAAGTGCGGTGCTGGATGTTGGCAAGCTGACCAATGCACCACTGAATACGCTATGGCTATACCTGGTGGCCGGGATGGTGTTTGGTATTGTCGGGGTAATTTTCAACCGGCTTATTTTTAAAGTTCAGGATCGTTTTCAGCAACTGCATGGCGGGCGAATGAAGACTATCCTGTTAATTGGGGCGATCATCGGCGGGACCTGTGGCGCACTGACACTTCTGTTTCCGGAACTCACTGGTGGAGGATCGTTGCTGATCCCGTTAGCAGCCAAAGGCGAATATGGTCTTGCCATGTTGCTGACGCTGTTTATTCTACGGATGCTGATGACATTGCTGTGCTTCTGTTCCGGTGCTCCCGGCGGTATTTTCGCACCAATGTTATCGTTAGGGACTTTGCTGGGAACCGCTCTGGGTGTTCTTGCCACATCGATGTTTCCGGAATACCACCTGCAGGCAGGGACATTTGCCATTGCCGGAATGGGGGCGTTGTTTGCGGCGTCTGTCAGGGCACCCCTGACCGGTATCGTTCTGGTACTGGAAATGACAGATAATTATCAGCTGATTCTGCCAATGATTATTACCTGCCTGGGTGCCACATTACTGGCGCAGTTTTTGGGTGGCACTCCGCTGTATTCAACATTGCTGGCACGAACTCTGGCAAAGCAGGCATCAACGGAGGCCAGGGAAGCGGCACAGAGTGTACAGCAGAGCGCTTGATCGCAGCCGATGGCTGACGGATAATGTAGCAATTGAGGTCCTTAAAGACCCTGTAGTTTACCGGAGTAATTTATGAGCGATGATATTGCAGCACTGCCGTTACAGTTCACTGAAGCTGCGGCCAACAAAGTAAAATTCCTGATCGCTGACGAAGATAACCCTGAGCTGAAATTGCGGGTGTATATCACCGGGGGTGGGTGCAGTGGATTCCAGTATGGTTTTACCTTTGATGATAAGGTAAATGATGGTGATATGACCATCGAGAAGCAGGGTGTATCACTGGTAGTCGACCCGATGAGCCTGCAATACCTGGTAGGTGGTTCGGTTGATTATACCGAGGGCCTGGAAGGGTCAAGGTTTATTGTGACTAACCCTAACGCTAAAACCACCTGTGGTTGCGGTTCTTCATTCAGTATCTGATTTTAATCAGCATCTTTCATCCGGAAGATGCTGATTCTCTCTCCCCCCCTCAACGTTCTTTTCACTGATACCCATTTTATCTGAACAGACTGTCTGAAATGCCAGATGACTGATTAATTATTGTGCAAATAATCTGAAGATCTGACGGGCACGTTGTCAGCCTGATTCAGCCGTTCGTTTTTTTTTGTAAAGTTAAAGGTGCGTGTGGTTATGGCGCAATCAATCGGGGATTTTCTGAAACATTTTTGAGAACAGACAGGTAACTTTCGCGGGAATACTGACAGTCCCCATACGGAGACTGCCAGAAAAAGCTTAAATAAATCAGTGGCTGGCAGAAAGGCGGGCCACCAGATCCTCTACCATCAGAGAGGATTGTTTTGCTGCAACGTCGAGGAACTCTTCAAAGCTGAGATGCGATTCCTGATCAGCAACGTCAGAGATAGCGCGAACCACCACGAAAGGCACGTTAAAACGGTGACAGACGTGTCCAATCGCAGTAGCTTCCATTTCAACTGCAATGGCAGCAGGGAAGGTTTCACGGATACGCGCCAGCGGAGCTGCGCCATTGATAAAAGCATCACCGCTTACGATTAAACCACGAACCGCATGCAGATTTAAGGCCTTAATGCTCTGTTCTGCTGCGCTAATCAGTTTCTCGTCAGAAACAAAACTTTCCGGACAACCGGCCATCTGACCAGGGGCATAACCAAAAGCGGTAACGTCAGCATCATGGTAACGTACCTCTTCAGAAACCACGATATCACCCACTTTCAGTGACGATGCGAGTCCGCCGGCAGAACCGGTATTGATCACGATATCAGGCTGGCAGATGTGCAGTAATAACGTGGTGCCCAGCGCGGCAGAAGTTTTACCGATTCCGGATTTCAGCAGGGCCACTTCAGTACCGTTCAGAGTTCCGGTATAAATTTCGCACCCGGCGATGAAGAGAGTTTTAAGACCTTCAATCTTCTCACGCAACAGAGTGACTTCCTGCTCCATTGCACCAATTATTCCTGCTTTCATAGCGTATCTCACCAATGTTATAGAATTAATCTTCAGGCATGGCATAGTCTACCATGAGAGGGCAGGTATTTATTATTGAATCGTAGCGGAGCTGAAATGGAGATTAACTTTAAGCGCAGAATCAGTGTCAGCCGTCCTTATCCTTCGGGCAAGCCGCCTCAGGGCGAAGAGCAGATCACCCGCTATTTTGAAAGTGACCGCGGCAGAATTATCCATTCTGCGGCTATTCGCCGTCTTCAGCAAAAGACTCAGGTGTTCCCGCTAGAGCGAAATGCCGCAGTGCGTTCGCGTTTGACGCATTCCCTGGAAGTACAACAAACGGGGCGTTATATCGCCAGAGAAATCCTGCAACGGCTTAAAAAGCAGCCCGGTGGCTTAGAGGCTTTCGGATTAGAAGAGTTTGAACGTGGTTTTGAGAGTCTGGTCGAAATGGCCTGCCTGCTGCATGATGTTGGCAATCCTCCGTTTGGACATTTTGGCGAAGCCGCGATTAATGACTGGTTCCGCGAGCATTTGCCGGAAATTTTGTCACTCACCATGCCTTGTGAACCAGAGGTTCCCGATAATTTGAGTGAATTACAGAATGTTATACGCCAGGACTTGTCGCATTTTGAGGGCAATGCTCAGGCTATCCGGCTGGTACATACTATTCTGCAGTTGAATCTGAGCTATTCTCAGGTGGCCTGCATCCTGAAGTACACAGCTCCCGCCTGGTGGCAGGGTGAAAAACCGCAGAATTTTTCGGTGTTGATGAAAAAGCCGGGTTTCTATTTATCCGAACAGAGCTATGTTGCTGATTTATGTGCAGCTACCGGTATGCAGGAATTTCACCGTTTTCCACTGACTTACATCATGGAAGCCGCTGATGATATTTCTTACTGTATTGCCGATTTAGATGATGCCGTTGAAAAAGCGATTTTTGATGTAGATAAGCTGTATCACTATTTATGCGATGCCTGGGGGGATGTACAGCCAAATGATATTTTCCAGCGAACTGTAACTGATGCCTGGCAGGAAGCCGGTTCAGGAAAACGTCGCAGCCAGAGCGATCAGTTCTTTATGTCACTGCGGGTGAATGTCCAGCGTACGTTGGTATCTTTTGCCGTCCGTCGTTTTCTGGATAATCTGCCGGCTATATTCCGTGGCGACTTTAATCATGCATTACTGGAAGACGGTGGTGATGAGGAGCGCTTACTGGCTGTTTTTAAACAGGTTGCCCGAAAACATGTGTTTAATCACACGGAGGTGGAACAACTGGAACTGCAAGGTTACCGGGTCATTCGGGGATTGTTAGATGCTTACAAGTCAATGATGTTGTTGAGTGCCAACGATTTTTCCCGGCTAATGGAAACTGACGAGTTAGCCGGACATCCCATCGAAACCCGTCTGTTTCACCGTTTATCTGATAAACATCGTAAAGCTTACCAGAATCATGTCAGGCAACTGGACCCGGCCAGCGATGCTGAATGGCCACTGCGCGAACGCTATTACCGGTTGCGGCTGGTGCAGGATTATATCAGTGGTATGACCGACTTATATGCGTGGGATGAATATCGCCGTCTGATGGCCGTCGATTTTGTCTGACTTTTGTAAAGCGCGGGAATAATTTTTTACTTTTAACAAAAGCTTTGATGTGAACTAACGGGTAAATAATAACTCTCATCAATTGACCACAGCAATGGGTCCAAATAGCAAATACTACAGAGAGCCGGAAAATGAAAAAAACCACTTTAGCATTAAGTGCACTCGCATTAAGCCTGGGATTGGCATTTGCGCCTTTGACTGCTTCTGCGGCGGAAACTGCATCTTCATCAAGTCAGCAATTACCGAGTCTGGCTCCTATGTTGCAAAAAGTCATGCCCTCAGTTGTCAGTATCAGTGTTGAAGGAACAGCGCCGGTGAAAGCCGCTCAGGGCGGCCAGCAATTCCAGCAGTTCTTCGGTGATATGTCACCTTTCTGTCAGGACGGTTCACCGTTCCAGTCTTCCCCGATTTGCCAGGCTCCGGGCGGCGGTAATGGCGGGGCTCCTCAGCAGGAAAAATTCCGTGCTTTAGGTTCAGGTGTTGTGATTAATGCCGAGAAAGGCTACGTGGTTACTAACAACCATGTGGTTGAAAATGCCTCAACTATTCAGGTGCAGCTCAGCGATGGTCGCCGTTTTGATGCAAAAGTCATCGGTAAAGATCCTCAGTCAGATATTGCATTGATTCAGCTGAAAGATGCTAAAAACCTGACCGCAATTAAAATTGCTGACTCTGATAACCTGCAGGTCGGTGATTACACCGTAGCGATCGGTAACCCGTACGGACTGGGCGAAACAGTGACTTCCGGGATTGTTTCAGCCCTGGGACGTAGCGGACTGAACGTCGAAAACTATGAAAACTTTATTCAGACCGATGCAGCGATCAACCGTGGTAACTCTGGCGGTGCGCTGGTTAATCTGAATGGTGAACTGATCGGAATTAATACCGCGATTCTGGCACCGGATGGTGGCAACATCGGTATCGGTTTTGCTATCCCAAGTAATATGGTGAAAAACCTGACTGCCCAGATGATTGAATACGGCCAGGTGAAACGTGGCGAACTGGGGATTATGGGTACCGAGCTGAATTCTGAACTTGCTCAGGCAATGAAAGTTGATGCCCAGCGTGGTGCTTTCGTCAGCCAGGTACTGCCAAACAGTTCAGCAGAAAAAGCGGGTATTAAAGCCGGGGATGTCATTGTCTCTCTGAATAACAAACAGCTGAACAGCTTCGCTCAGTTGCGTGCTGATGTAGGCTCTCTGCCAGTGGGTACCAAACTTGAGCTGGGCTTACTGCGTGACGGCAAACCACTGACAGTGAATGTAGAACTGCAGCAGAGTACTCAGGCAAAAGTCCAGTCTGCAACTATCTATACCGGCATTGAGGGTGCGGAACTCAGCAACTTCGATTCTGCGGGTCAGAAAGGGGTAAAAGTTGACAGTGTTAAAGCTGGCAGCCGTGCCGCTGCGATAGGCCTGAAAAAAGATGACGTAATTCTGGGTGTTAACCAGCAGGCAATTACTAACCTTGGTGAGCTGCGCAAAGTTCTGGACAGCAAACCTACAGTGTTGGCACTGAACATTAAACGTGGTGACAGCAACCTGTATCTGCTGGCTGAGTAATCTCAGGCAGCAGTTGTAAAAAAGCCGGTCAGTATTGACCGGCTTTTTATTTGCCTGAACAGTCTGCACGCAGAAAATCAGCGGTTAGTCAGTTTTTCCAGATCGGCTTCAATTTCAGAAATCTTATTCGATACCACCAGTTCAAGGTGACGAAGATCATCAAGGATCTTAATTTTCAGATCGACTTCGGCTTGTTCCTGCTGGCACAGCTGATCCAGTTCATCTATGACGTAACGCAGATTTGGGCTGATTTCCTGAACTTCTTTAAAGCCTTGTCCGGATTGATCAGAGACGACCGTCTTACGCTGGCGTGGATATTTAAACTTCACGCTTTTAGCAAAAAATTCGCCTTTATCCTTACGGAAATAAATTTTCAGAATATCGTTATTGGCTTCCTGGCGCAGGCTGTAACGGTCAACTTCTTCAGGATGGGTAATACCTAAGCTTTTTAAGTTATCGTACATGGAAAATTACCTTTTCAGAGAACAACATTCAGAATGAACCGTGGCAATTGTTCAGGAACAGTGCTCACGGGCCGCAAAGTCATCACACCAGGCTGCAGGCTTGAAGGGCCAGTGCAGAAAATTCACTGCCCGCGGTCAGGTATTCGTAACCACAGGCAGCAGATTCAGGACTGCATCCGCCGTATTGGCGGAAAGTACTGAATTAGTCGATAGAACGCAGCAGTTCGTTGATTCCAACTTTACCGCGGGTTTTGGCATCAACTTTTTTAACAATCACTGCGCAATACAGGCTGTAGCTGCCATCTTTAGACGGCAGGTTACCGGAAACTACTACTGAACCTGCAGGCACACGACCGTAATGAACTTCGCCGGTTTCACGGTCATAGATTTTGGTGCTCTGACCGATATATACACCCATTGAAATCACAGAACCTTCTTCAACGATGACACCTTCAACGATTTCTGAACGGGCACCGATAAAACAGTTATCTTCAATAATGGTTGGGTTTGCCTGTAATGGCTCAAGTACACCACCGATGCCAACACCACCTGACAGGTGGACGTTTTTACCGATCTGTGCACAGGAACCCACTGTCGCCCAGGTATCAACCATAGTACCTTCATCTACATAGGCACCAATATTGACATAAGAAGGCATCAGAACGGTATTACGGGCAATAAAGGCACCCTGGCGAACGGCAGCCGGAGGGACTACGCGGAAACCTTCTTTTTTGAAACGAGCTTCGTCGTATCCGGCAAATTTCATCGGAACTTTGTCGTAGAAACGGGTTTCTGAACCTTCCATGACCTGGTTGTCATGGATACGGAAGGATAACAATACTGCTTTTTTCAGCCATTGATGAGTGATCCATTCACCGTCAATCTTCTCGGCAACACGCACTTCACCGCGGTCAATTAATTGTACAACCTGAGTAATCGCATCACGGGTTTGTGCATCTACATTGTCCGGGGTGATATCGGCACGGCGTTCGAATGCGGCTTCAATAATTGTTTGTAACTCTTGCATTGTCTGTTTCCTGCATCAATGGTTTGGTAAAAAATCTGACAACCGGGGAGTTGGATAACTCCCCAAAGTAAAAGTGAATCCCGGAGCGAATATCGCTGGCCGGAGGGTAATTACCCTTTATCGTTTGGATTCAGTGCCTCTGTCAACCGTTGTCGTAAACTATCACGCATTTTATCGTCTAACGCTCGTCTTTCGCTGTCTGCCAGAATGAATAAGTCTTCAACCCGTTCACCGATGGTACTGATTCGGGCACCATGCAATGAAATTCCTGCCTCAGCAAGAACAGCACCGATCTGTGCTAACAATCCCGGGTGATCTAAGGCAACTAACTCCAGATATGTCCGGTGATTGGTATGAGCAGGCAGATAACGAATTTCGGTATCAACGTTAAAATGACGCAGGCGGGGTGACAGCCGCCGTGGCCTTGGTGGTACCCACTCTGGCTGTGATAACGCCTGCGTCAGGCCATGAATAATCGCTTCATGACGGTCAGCAGCCAGTGGCCGGCCATCGGGCTCCAGGACAATAAATGTGTCCATCGCCATGCCGTCACGGTTGGTGAAAATCTGTGCGTCGTGGACACTCAGATTACGTCGATCCAGCTCCCCGGCGACGGTGGCAAACAGGTAAGGGCGGTCAGGACTCCAGATAAAAATCTCGGTCCCCCCCCTGGATGCCTGAGGACTTATCAGCACCAGTGGTTTTGAAAGCGAATGCTGCAACAGATTACGCGCATGCCAGGCCAACTGACTGGCACTGTGGCGCAGGAAGTAATCGGCTCTGCAACGGTTCCAGATCTTATGCAGACGGGTTTCATCAATATTGTCCATCCGCAGTAACGCGAGAGCCTGCAGGCGGTTGTGGCGAACCCGCTCGCGCAGATCGGGGTTGCTGTCCATTCCCCGGCGCAACTGTTTTTCGGTGCCAAAATAGAGTTCACGTAACAGACTCTGTTTCCAGCTGTTCCATAAGCTTTCATTGGTTGCGCAAATATCAGCAACGGTTAAACAGATCAACAGTCGCAGCTGCTTCTCGTTCTGCATAACTTCGGCAAATTGCTGGATAACACTCTGGTCCTGAATATCCCGGCGTTGTGCCGTCACTGACATCAGCAAATGGTGTCTGACCAGCCAGGCGACTAACTGAGCATCCCGTGAAGGCAGTGCGTGCAGCCGGGCAAATTCCATGACATCTTCAGCTCCCAGAGTAGAGTGATCTCCCCCGCGGCCTTTGGCAATATCGTGGAACAGTGCTGCTATCAGCAAAATTTCCGGATGGATCAGCCGTTGCCAGATTTCGACACACAGCGGATGTTTTTCCCGGGATTTTTCGTTGCCAAAGCTTTCCAGCTTTTGTAATACGCGGATGGTATGTTCATCGACGGTATAAGCGTGAAACAGGTCAAACTGCATCTGCCCGACAATTTTGTTCCATTGAGGCAGGTAGGCGGATAAAACGCTGTGGTGATGCATTGGCACCAGGGCACGGCTGACCGCGCCAGGATGACGCAGGATATCCATAAACAGTAACCGCGCTTCGGGGATTTCACACAGCGGATAATCCAGGGCTCGCAGGGCATAACGCAGCTGTCGCAGTGTCGCAGAATAAATACCGTCAATGGTTTTATTCCGTACAATCACATTAAACATGCGAATGATGGATTCCGGCTGACGGATAAATAACTTGTCGTCCCTGAGATCTATCAGTGAGCCACGTAGTTGAAACTCATCATCCAGCGGTTGTGGCTTATCTGTAGCGGGCAGCGCCAGAATGGCTTCATCAAACAACTGCAGCAACATTTCGTTGAGTTCTCCGATGTCCCGGGTGACGCGATAAAAATCTTTCATCATCCGTTCGACCGGTTCGTTTCCTTCGCCCTGATAATTCAGCCGTTGTGCTACCGCCAACTGTCTGTCAAACGATAACCGGTTGTCATATCGGATCAGAGTCAGGTGCAGAGCAAAACGAATTCTCCACAGAAAGTCCTGGCACTGATTCAGTTCATCCCGTTCGTCACGGGTCAGGAAACCAAAATCAACCATCTCAGCCAGTGAGGTAGCACCAAAATGACGGCGCGCTACCCACAGCAACATATGAATGTCCCGCAGTCCCCCGGGGCTGCTCTTAATATCCGGCTCAAGGTTATAGCTGGTACCGTGATAACGCTGGTGGCGTTCCTTTTGTTCTTCAATTTTGGCGGCATAAAATTCAGACGAAGGCCAAAAACCTTCACTGAAAATATTTTTCTGCAATTCAAGAAACAACGTAACGTCGCCGGTAAGCATCCGCGATTCGATGAGATTTGTGGCAACAGTGAGATCTGATAACCCTTCCAGTAAACACTCTTCCAGGGTCCGGACACTGTGCCCGACTTCCAGCTTGAGATCCCAGAGCAGGGTCAGTAATTCGCTGGCCCTGTGAGCACTTTGCTCATCCAGCGGCTGGCGACTAAGAATTAATACATCGATATCAGAGAGCGGATGCAGTTCTTTTCGACCGTAACCGCCGACCGCAACCAGGGCCAGGCCTTTAATTCCATCGAATTTAAAGAAGCGCCAAAGTCTGCATAACAGATGGTCAATAAACTGGGTTCTGGCGTCAATAAGCTGGTGGACGGACTGACCTGCATCAAAAGCTTCTCCCAGCCGGTTTTGGAACTCATCCAGCAGGGATCTCAGCATTTCGCGGTTCAGGGTTTCATCGGGCCAGTGAAGCGGAGCGTTAATACTTTTTTTATCAATTATTTCCGGCAGGCGGCTACTCATCGTCGCTACTCATTGGATAAAAAAGCCGGCAATAGCCGGCTTTGGGAATTATTTGTCAGGTTTAACCCTCGTTAACCAGAATGGCCGGAAGTGTTTCTTCCTTACGCAGGGTTAAAATCTCACAGCCATTGTCTGTCACCACAATAGTATGTTCGTATTGTGCCGACAAGCTTCGATCTTTGGTTTTTACCGTCCAGCCGTCTTTCATACTGCGAATCCGGTAATCACCTGCATTGACCATTGGTTCGATGGTAAAAGCCATTCCCGGTTGCAGCACGACTCCGCCGTCATCTGCATCGTAATGCAATACCTGAGGTTCTTCATGGAAGCCTCTGCCAATACCGTGGCCGCAATATTCACGTACAACAGAGAAGTCCTGAGCTTCAACAAACTTTTGAATTTCGCGTCCCAGGGTGCGTAAACGGATGCCTGGTTTTACCATTTTCAGCGCCAGGTAAAGACTCTCCTGAGTCACCCGACACAGCCGCTCACCCAGAATAGTCGGGGTGCCGGCAATAAACATTTTTGAGGTGTCGCCATGAAAGCCATCTTTAATTACGGTCACATCAATATTGACGATATCGCCATCTTTGAGCAGGCGATCGTCGCTGGGGATACCATGGCAAACTACTTCATTGATCGAAATACAGACAGATTTCGGGTATCCGTGATAGCCAAGGCAGGCTGAAACCGCCTGCTGATGTTGAGTAATATAGTTATCACAGATACGATCCAGTTCACCGGTAGAGATACCTGGTTTCACATGTTCTGCAATCATTTCCAGCACTTCAGCCGCCAGGCGGCCGGCAACGCGCATTTTTTCGATATCTTCGGGAGTCTTTATTGAAATAGCCATCAAATCAGTCCGGGTGCAGCCAGCCAAAGCCGGCAAAAAAACAAAAACAACGATACCGGATATGTTAACAGCCAGCCAAACGACTGCCAATGTTAATCCGTCCGTAAGGCTTGTACAGAGCCGCAGGAATTTTAACCATTCCTGGTAACAAATATTGCCGTGAGTAGGGGATTTGTGGTATAAAACGCGCCGACGAATCTGTGGGTCAGCTTTCGCTGTTCCGGGTCCGTTTAATTCTCGTTATGTGAAAAGGCAGGGCATTCCATCGCGTTAAGCGACAGGAAATGCAGACTGACCAAAACACACATGTATCGACACATACTCCGGGGTGCCTTAACAGGTCGGTGGTATGGGATACATGGAGGCTCAACCCCAACATATATTTTTAGAGGTAATCATGGCTACTGTTTCCATGCGCGATATGCTTAAGGCCGGTGTTCACTTTGGTCACCAGACCCGTTACTGGAACCCGAAAATGAAACCTTTCATCTTCGGTGCTCGTAACAAAGTTCACATCATCAACCTTGAGCAGACTGTACCAATGTTCAACGATGCACTGGCTGAACTGAACAAAATTTCTTCCCGTAAAGGTAAAATTCTGTTTGTTGGTACTAAGCGTGCTGCAAGCGAAGCGGTTAAAGAAGCTGCTCTGAGCTGCGATCAGTACTTCGTTAACCACCGTTGGTTAGGTGGTATGCTGACTAACTGGAAAACTGTTCGTCAGTCAATCAAACGTCTGAAAGATCTGGAAGCACAGTCTCAGGACGGTACTTTCGAAAAACTGACCAAGAAAGAAGCTCTGATGCGCGGTCGTGAACTGGCTAAGCTGGAAAACAGCCTTGGCGGTATCAAAGACATGGGCGGTCTGCCGGATGCCCTGTTCGTTATCGATGCTGATCACGAACACATCGCTATCAAAGAAGCAAACAACCTGGGTATCCCGGTATTTGCGATTGTTGATACTAACTCTGATCCGGATGGCGTCGATTACGTTATCCCTGGTAACGACGATGCGATCCGTGCTGTCACTCTGTATCTGACTGCTGTTGCTACTACCGTTCGTGAAGGTCGCTCTCAGGACCTGGCTGAACAGGCTGAAGAAGCATCTTTAGAAAACGTCTAATAAGGTTTGCTCTGTAAAGAGCCCTTAACGTCAGATGTGATCTGCAAGGGGCCGAAACCGGCCCCTTTCATTATTTAAAATTCGTTTAGCGTGAATACGTTCCGCTGGGCGAAGTAAATCTCCTGCGAAATGATGCTGTTTGTTGCTATCTCCGGGTAAAGCAAACAGACCACAGTTAACCGAGGACATTAAGAATGGCTGACATTACCGCTGCTCTGGTAAAAGAACTGCGCGAGCGTACTGGCGCTGGCATGATGGAATGTAAAAAAGCGCTGGTTGAAGCTAACGGCGACATCGAACTGGCTATCGACAACATGCGTAAGTCTGGCCAGGCAAAAGCTGCGAAGAAATCTGGTCGCGTTGCTGCTGAAGGTGTGATCCTGACTAACGTTGAAGGTAACACTGGCGTAATTATCGAACTGAACTGCGAAACTGACTTCGTTGCTAAAGATGCTGGCTTCCTGGCATTTGGTAAAGAAGTTCTGGCTGCAGCAGTTGCTGAGAAAATCACTGATATCGATGCTCTGAAAGCTAAATTTGAAGAACAGCGTACTGCGCTGGTTTCTAAAATTGGTGAAAACATCAATATCCGTCGTGTTGCTCAGCTGGAAGGTGACGTTGTAGGTTCTTACCTGCACGGCGCACGTATCGGTGTTCTGGTTGCTGCAACCGGCGCTGACGAAGAACTGGTTAAGCACGTTGCTATGCACATTGCTGCCAGCAAACCTGAATACGTTAAACCAGAAGACGTTCCTGCAGATGTGGTTGCTCGTGAGCACCAGATCCAGCTGGATATCGCGATGCAGTCTGGTAAGCCTCGCGAAATCGCAGAAAAAATGGTTTCAGGCCGTATGAACAAATTCACCGGTGAAGTTTCTCTGACCGGTCAGCCGTTCGTTATGGATCCTTCTAAAACTGTTGGTCAGCTGCTGAAAGAAAAAGGCGCTGATGTAGTTAACTTTATCCGCTTCGAAGTGGGTGAAGGTATCGAGAAAGTTGAGTCTGATTTTGCTGCTGAAGTTGCAGCAATGTCCAAACAGTCTTAATGCTCTGAAAGAACCGCCAGAAGGGCGGTTCTTTTTTGTCTGTTGATAGTGAGTTCACAGACAATTTTCGTTTCATCCCGTGAGCCTGTTGAAAAAGGGCCTGGCGGATGAAAGACCAGATTTACCTCTTCTTTATTCACTCATGTTCCAGGAATTAATGATCATGGCGACCAACGCAAAACCGGTATATCAACGTATCCTTCTGAAACTGAGCGGCGAAGCCCTGCAGGGTGCCGAAGGTTTCGGTATTGATGCCAGCATCCTTGACCGTATGGCTCAGGAAATTAAAGAGCTGGTTGAATTGGGCATCCAGGTTGGGGTCGTGATTGGCGGCGGTAACCTGTTCCGCGGAGCCGGTCTTGCTAAAGCCGGAATGAACCGTGTGGTCGGTGACCATATGGGAATGCTGGCTACCGTAATGAATGGTCTGGCCATGCGTGATGCTTTACACCGCGCTTATGTCAATGCCCGTCTGATGTCCGCAATTCCTCTGAACGGTGTATGTGATAACTACAGCTGGGCAGAGGCGATTAGCCAGCTGAGAAATAACCGGGTGGTTATTTTTGCTGCCGGAACCGGTAACCCGTTTTTTACTACGGATTCAGCGGCCTGTCTGCGTGGTATCGAAATTGAAGCCGATGTCGTTTTAAAAGCGACCAAAGTTGATGGCGTGTACTCTGCGGACCCAATGACGACGCCGGATGCTGAATTACATGAAAAATTGAGCTATCAGGATGTACTGGAACGCGAACTGAAGGTCATGGACCTGGCTGCCTTTACTCTGGCACGCGATCATAATCTGCCGATTCGGGTATTCAATATGAATAAACCGGGAGCATTACGTCGGGTGGTTATGGGTGAAAAAGAAGGCACCCTGATCGCGCAGTAATCCTGTCAGCATAAATTAAAATAAGGTATATTCTGAACAACACTGGTTATCTGTCATTGGTGCTGTTCAGATTAACTGATGATGACGGACCCCATTTTGCCTGCCACTAAGGCAAAACATCAGATCAAACGAATCCAAGGGTTTTAATGTGATTAACGATATTAAAAAAGATGCTGAAGTACGCATGGAAAAATGCGTAGAAGCGTTTAAAAATACGATTTCTAAAGTGCGCACCGGGCGTGCATCTCCTTCTCTGCTGGATGGCATTGTAGTTGAGTATTACGGTGCCCCAACGCCTCTGCGTCAGCTGGCTAGCGTTACTGTAGAAGACTCCCGCACACTGAAGATCAATGTGTTTGATCGTTCATTAAGCCCGGCAATCGAGAAAGCAATCATGGCTTCTGATCTGGGGCTGAATCCAAGTTCAGCCGGGTCGGACATCCGTGTTCCGCTTCCAGCGCTGACTGAAGAGCGCCGTAAAGATTTGATCAAAGTGGTGCGTGGTGAAGCCGAGCAGGGGCGTGTGTCCGTGCGTAACGTGCGTCGCGATAGCAACGATAAAATCAAAGCTCTGCTAAAAGATAAAGAAATCAGCGAAGATGATGAACGTCGTGCTCAGGACGAAATCCAGAAAATGACTGATGTCAGCATCAAAAAAGTAGATGCAGCTCTGGCAGAAAAAGAAGCGGAGTTAATGGAGTTTTAATCTCGCTTTGCCAGACTGAATAACGCCGCGTAGAAAGACATAACTATGGCTTTCTCTCGCGGCGTTTTACATTGCTGGCTACCCCGACAGCATCTCTGGTTGTTTACTCTTTGATTATAAATGGAAATATTCATGAAACATTTGACTCTGCTGGGTTCCACAGGTTCTATCGGGACCAGTACTTTGTCGGTTGTGCGTGAAAACCCTGAAACATACCAGGTGATTGCACTGGTTGCGGGTAAAAATGCCGAACTTATGGCTGAACAGTGTCGCGAATTCAGGCCGACTTATGCCGCAATGGCAGATGAGCTGGCGGCGGTGGAGTTGCGTGAACGACTGAAAGCATTGAAGGTTGATACTGAAGTGCTCTCCGGCGTTCAGGCGATAAGTGAATTAGCCGCTTTACCTGAAGTTGATCAGGTGATGGCGGCAATTGTCGGGGCATCAGGTTTGTTGCCAACACTGGCAGCGATTCGCGCAGGCAAACGGGTTCTGCTGGCTAATAAAGAGTCGCTTGTCACCTGTGGACGACTGTTTATGGATGCGGTTCGTCAGGCAGGAGCCTGTCTGATGCCGGTAGACAGCGAACATAATGCGATTTTTCAGAGTTTGCCTGCGGTTATACAACAACAGTTGGGCTATGCTCAGCTGCGTGATAGTGGCGTTGACTCGATTATTCTGACGGGATCCGGAGGACCTTTCCGCGATGTCCCGCTGGCTGATTTACCCCTGATGACGCCGGAACAGGCTTGTGCTCATCCAAACTGGACGATGGGTAAGAAGATCTCGGTAGACTCCGCCACTATGATGAATAAAGGTCTTGAATACATAGAAGCTCGCTGGCTGTTTAATGCTGCTGAAGCGCAAATGGAAGTGGTGATTCATCCTCAGTCGGTGATTCACTCCATGGTGCGTTATTGTGATGGCAGCGTCATTGCACAGTTAGGATCACCTGATATGCGTACTCCGATTGCTCATTCAATGGCATGGCCGGACAGGATTCAGGCAGGCGTGAAGCCTCTGGACTTCACCCGTCTGGGCGGATTAACGTTCGCGGCACCTGATTACCACCGTTACCCCTGCCTGAAACTGGCGATGGATGCCTGTGCATCGGGACAGGCCGCAACAACGGTGCTGAATGCAGCAAATGAGGTGGTAGTAGAAGCATTTCTCAACCAGCAAATTCGTTTCACTGATATTGCAGCTGTTAATCAACAGATACTGGATACCGCGGTATTAGAAGAACCTGAAACTGTGGAAGCGGTGATGGAGATTGATAAGCAGACGCGGATTCGGACAAAAAACTGGCTGGCGAAACTGATGTAACAGGTTTGTGTCGCCGCTATTTGTTCGTATCGGGCGAAAATGGTATAGTCCCACGCTCATATTTCAGATGTGCGTGGGGGGCTTTTGCCTTGCCTCAACGGTGAAAAGTTTTTGCGAGTAGAAAGTATTCAGAGGTATCTGGCTCTCTGATGAAAGGAATTTAATACGCATTATGTCGTCCCTATACCAAGAACATATCCCTGATACACACAGGGCTCTACCGCGGCATGTTGCTATCATTATGGATGGTAACGGTCGCTGGGCGAAAAACCAGGGAAAGTTACGTATATCAGGACACCGGGCCGGAGCAAAAGCCGTAAGACGTGCGGTCAGATTTGCTGTCACGAAAGAGATGGAAGCACTGACGCTGTATGCATTTAGCAGCGAAAACTGGAACCGTCCCGAACAGGAAGTTTCAGCACTGATGGAGCTTTTTATCTGGGCACTCGACAGTGAAGTTAAAAGTTTACATAAACACAATGTACGCCTGAAAGTGATTGGCGATGTTAAGCGTTTCAGTGCCCGGATTCAGGAACGCATTCGACTGGCAGAGTCTCTGACGGCCGAAAACAGTGGTCTGACGCTTAATATTGCCGCAAATTATGGCGGTCGCTGGGATATTGTCGATGGCGTCAGGAAACTGGCACATCTGGTACAGCAGGGTGAGTTAGCCCCGGAAAATATCTCTGAACAACTGCTGGGTGATGAGCTTTGTCTGTGCAAACTCTCCCCGGTTGATTTAGTAATAAGGACAGGGGGAGAGCATCGGATTAGTAATTTTCTGTTGTGGCAGGTAGCCTATGCAGAATTTTATTTTAGCGATGTTCTCTGGCCCGATTTTGATGATCATGTTTTTCAGGGTGCACTGGATGCCTTCTCTTTACGGGAACGCCGGTTTGGCGGCGCAGCACCGGATGGCGCATAAATGGAGCGGGGGTAACCTTTGTTAAAGTCACGTTTGATTACCGCGATGATTCTGATTCCGTTGGTAATCATTGCATTATTCTGGTTACCACCTATCGGCTTCAATATTATTGTTCTGATTATTTGCATGCTGGCAGCCTGGGAATGGGGTCAGTTTGCCGGGCTGGTCAACACACAACAACGTATCTGGCTGGCCGTCCTGTTTGGCCTGGTGTTGGCGTTGATGATGCTGCCATTACCTCCCTATCAGCATGATATCCATCAGCCACCGGTTTCACTCTCATTGTATGTCTCACTCAGTTGGTGGTGTGTAGCGTTGGTTCTGGTGTTATTTTACCCAAAATCGGCAGTGCTCTGGCGTGAGTCTCGCTTCCTGCGTCTGGTGTTTGGAGCGTTAACCCTGATCCCGTTTTTCTGGGGAATGATTGCACTGCGTCAATACCATTACGAAATTGATCACTTCACAGGTGCGTGGTGGTTGCTGTTTGTCATGTTATTGGTATGGGGCGCAGATTCCGGAGCTTATATGTTTGGTAAGCTGTTTGGCAGGCATAAACTTGCGCCCAAAGTTTCACCGGGGAAAACTCTCGAAGGATTTCTGGGGGGACTGGTGACTTCCGCGATTATTGCCTGGGTATTTTCAAGGCTGGCTCCTTTATCCGTCGACACTAAAACTCTGATTATTTGCGCTATTTTCGCTACCCTGGCGTCAGTTCTTGGCGACCTGACCGAAAGTATGTTCAAGCGGGAAGCGGGTATTAAAGACAGCGGAAATCTGATTCCGGGACATGGCGGTATACTTGACCGTATCGATAGCCTGACGGCTGCGGTACCGGTTTTTGCGTGTCTGCTACTGCTGGTGTTCCATATCGTTTAAGGAAGTCATGTGATGGGAAGCATACTTTGGAGTATTGGCGCATTCATTGTCGGACTAGGGATTCTGATTACCGTCCATGAATTTGGCCACTTTTGGGTTGCCCGTCGCTGCGGTGTTTGGGTAGAACGCTTCTCTATCGGTTTCGGTCCTGCGTTATGGCGTAAGAAAGACAAACAAGGGACCGAGTATGTTATTGCTGTCATCCCGCTGGGCGGCTACGTCAAAATGCTGGACGAACGTGCCGGTGAAGTTCCTGCCGACCGCCTTCATCAGGCCTATACTCGTAAAACAGTTGGCCAGCGCGCAGCTATTATTGCTGCGGGTCCTGTCGCAAATTTCATCTTCGCTGTGTTTGCTTACTGGCTGGTTTTTATGCATGGTGTACCAGGCATAAAGCCGGTGACCGGTGAAATAACCAACAACTCTGTGGCTCAGCAGGCCCAAATTCAGCCGGGAATGGAACTTAAAGCAATTGACGGTATCGAAACGCCTGACTGGGATGCTGTGAGAATGGCATTGATAGGGAAAATTGGTGACAGTGAAGCAACTGTAACTTTATCTCCTTTCGGCCAGTCAAATGAAGTGGTAAGACACCTGGACCTGCGGCAGTGGGCTTTCGATCCTAAAACACAGGATCCTGTGACCTCGCTGGGAATTATTCCAAAGGGTCCGGTCATCGAAACCACTCTTGCACAGGTGCAGAAAAATTCACCTGCAGCAATGGCAGGTTTGCAAGCCGGAGACAGGATCGTTAAAGTCGATGGTAAAGTTATAGAAAACTGGCAATCTTTTGTGGTTGATGTCAGGGATAATCCGGGTAAACCGCTGCAGGTTCAGGTTGAACGTAGTGGTGAAGTTCGGGAATTAACCATGACTCCAGCGGTCAAATCAGCTGGTCAGGGCAAGGAAGGGTTTGCGGGAGTTATTCCCCGTGTTCAGCCTCTGCCGGATCAATACAAAGTATTGCGACAGTACGGGCCTGTAGTGGCAATAGGTGAAGCCTCGGTAAAAACCTGGCAACTTGTGAAGCTGACAGCGTCAATGCTGGAAAAATTAGTGACTGGTGATATAAAGCTGAATAACCTAAGCGGGCCGATATCCATCGCCCAGGGAGCTGGTGCTTCAGCTGAGTACGGAATGATATACTATTTGATGTTTTTGGCGTTGATTAGTGTCAATCTGGGGATCTTTAACCTTGTCCCGTTACCGGTGTTAGATGGTGGGCATCTGCTCTTCCTGTTGGTCGAAAAGATCAAAGGCGGGCCGGTGTCTGAGCGAGTTCAGGACTTTAGTTATCGCATTGGCTCTGTTGCGCTGGTGTTGTTAATGGGGCTTGCACTTTTCAATGATTTCTCACGTTTGTAGAGAGTGGAATTCTGCTAACGGGGATGTGTTAGGAACACGCATAATAACGATGGCGATGAAAAAGTTGCTCATAGCGTCGCTGCTGTTCAGCAGCGCCACCGTGTACGGTGCAGACGATTTCGTAGTGAAAGATATTCATTTCGAAGGGTTGCAGCGAGTCGCCGTCGGGGCGGCATTGCTCAGCATGCCTGTTCGTGTTGGTGATTCAGTAAATGATGATGATATCAGAAACACTATTCGTTCACTTTTCGCAACCGGTAATTTCGAAGATGTTCAGGTACTGCGTGACGGTAATGACCTGATAGTCCAGGTCAAAGAGCGCCCGACGATTGCCAGTATCACTTTCTCCGGTAACAAAGCGGTTAAAGATGATCAGCTGAAGCAAAACCTGGAAGCGTCCGGGGTTCGCGTGGGCGATGCTCTTGACCGTACGACAATTTCTTCGATTGAGAAGGGGCTGGAAGATTTCTATTACAGCGTCGGTAAATATACCGCCAACGTAAAAGCGATTGTGACCCCCCTGCCACGTAACCGTGTTGATCTGAAATTTGTCTTTGTCGAGGGTGTATCTGCTCAGATTCAGCAGATTAACATCGTCGGTAACAAAGCATTCAGTTCTGACGAACTGATCTCACGTTTCCAGTTACGGGACCAGGTGCCATGGTGGAACGTGGTTGCTGACCGTAAATATCAGAAGCAGAAACTGGCGGGTGACTTAGAAACTCTGCGTAGCTTCTATCTGGAGCGCGGTTATGCACGGTTTAATATCGATTCAACCCAGGTCAGTCTGACTCCGGACAAGAAAGGGATCTATATCACTGTAAACATCTCTGAAGGCAATCAATATAAGATTGCCGGTGTCGAGGTGAATGGTGATATGGCTGGCCATTCTGCTGAAATCGAACAGCTGGCTAAAATTAAGCCAGGTGAGTTGTATAACGGAACTAAAGTTACACATATTGAAGACAGCATTAAGAAACTGTTGGGTAACTACGGATATGCCTATCCGCAGGTTATGACTCAGCCAGAAATTAATGACAAAGACAAAACTGTAAAACTGCATATCAGTGTAAATGCCGGAAATCGTTACTACGTGCGTAAAGTGATCTTTGAGGGGAATACTACCTCTAAAGATTCCGTACTACGTCGCGAAATGCGCCAGATGGAAGGTGCGTGGCTGGGCAGTAACCTGGTAGAGCAGGGTAAAGAACGTCTGAATCGTACCGGCTACTTTGAAAGTGTTGATGTGGATACTCAGCGCGTACCTGGTTCACCGGACGAAGTCGATGTTATCTATAAGGTGAAAGAGCGTAACACCGGGACCTTTAATATTGGTCTGGGTTACGGCACAGAAAGTGGCGTCAGCTTCCAGGTGGGTGTGACCCAGGAAAACTGGATGGGTACTGGTAATACCGTGGGTATCAGTGGTACCAAAAACGATTACCAGACCTATGCAGAGCTGTCGATGACCGATCCGTACTTCACCGTTGATGGTGTGAGTCTGGGTGGGCGTTTATTCTATAATGACTTTAAAGCAGATGATGCTGACTTGTCTGACTATACTAACCGTAGTTATGGTCTGGACGGTACGCTCGGCTTCCCGGTCAACGAGAATAACACCCTGCGTGTCGGGCTTGGTTATGTACATAATGATTTGTCGAATATGCAACCCCAGGTTGCGATGTGGCGCTACTTCAAATCAATGGGTAAAAACTTTAGCACCGATAATGACGACAGTACTTATTCATCGGATGATTTTACCTTTAACTATGGCTGGACCTATAACACCCTGGACCGTGGTTTCTTCGCAACCTCAGGTAACCGAACTAACCTGAATGGTAAAATCACTATTCCTGGTTCTGATAACAGCTACTACAAGCTGACGTTTGATACTCAGCAATATGTGCCGTTAAACGAAAACCGGACCTGGGTATTACTCGGCCGGAGCCGTCTGGGCTATGGTGATGGTCTGGGCGGTAAAGAAATGCCGTTCTATGAAAACTTCTATGCCGGTGGTTCCAGTACTGTCCGTGGCTTCCAGTCAAATACCGTGGGGCCAAAAGCGGTATATAATAACTACGGTAGCAGTTCGAATTGTGGAACCAGTAGCAACAGCCTTTGTAAATCGGATGATGCGGTAGGTGGTAATGCTATGGCTGTCGCCAGCCTGGAATTAATCACTCCGACACCGTTTGTCAGTCAACAATACAGTAACTCACTGCGTACCTCGGTATTCTTTGATGCCGGTACAGTATGGGATACTAAATGGCAGAATACCGCGGAAACTGAAGCCTTAGGTATTCCTGACTATAGTAAAGCCGGTAATATCCGTGCTTCAACGGGTGTTTCCTTACAGTGGATGTCGCCGTTAGGTCCGCTGGTGTTCTCATATGCCCAGCCTGTTAAGAAGTATGATGGTGATAAAGCGGAGCAGTTCCAGTTTAATATCGGAAATACCTGGTAAATTACAGGTTGTAATTTGCTAAAGTGTATTGCAACAAAACAGCATAACCTGCTGTTTTGTTTTTGCAAAAACAGTGTCTAAGACACAAACGGTGATGGTAAGGAGTTTATAGTGAAAAAGTTGTTATGTGCCGCAGGTCTTGGTCTCGCTCTGGCTGCTTCTTCTGTAGCAGCACAGGCCGCTGACAAAATTGCAGTAGTCAACGTATCTAATATTTTCCAGCAGCTGCCACAGCGTGCTGCGATCGCCCGTCAGCTTGAGAACGAGTTCAAAGGTCGTGCAACTGATCTGCAAGCTCAGGAACGTGCTCTTCAGGCCCAGATGCAGAATTTCCAGCGTAACGCTTCTACAATGAAAGCCAGTGTTCGCGCTAGTACTGAGAAAGACATCATGGCTAAACGCCAGGCTTTCTCTGAAAAAGCGCAGGCTTTTGAAGATGACAACCGTCGTCGCCAGACTGAAGAGCGTAACAAACTGCTGACTCAGATTCAGGCTGCAGTGAAGAAAGTTGCAACCAGCGAAGGCTATGATATTGTTATCGATTCAAACGCTGTTGCCTACGCAACTGATGCAAAAGATATCACTGCTGACGTGCTGAAACAGGTTAAATAATTAATGTCATCTATTCGACTGGCTGACTTAGCTCAGCAGTTAGATGCAGAATTGCACGGAGATGGTGATATCGCCATCTCCGGCATTGCTTCTATGCAATCTGCAGTCCCCGGGAAAATTACATTTCTGGCAAACAGTCGCTACCGCGAGCAACTTGCGCACTGCAAAGCAGATGCTGTGGTGCTGACGGAAGCCGATCTGGAATGGTGTCATAGTGCGGCGTTGGTGGTAAAAGATCCCTATCTGACATATGCCCGTATGGCTCAGATCCTCGACAGTACCCCTTCTCCTGCAGAAAATATTGCACCTGGTGCGGTAATTTCACCTGCCGCGAAACTGGGCTCAAATGTTTCAGTGGGCGCAAATGCCGTGATTGAATCAGGCGTTGAGCTGGGTGATAACGTGGTTATCGGTGCTGGCTGCTTTATTGGTAAGAATACCCGCATCGGTGCAGGGACAAAACTCTGGGCAAATGTGTCGGTCTACCATGAAGTTGTGATTGGTCAGCAATGTCTGGTGCAGTCCGGGACAGTGATTGGTGCCGACGGTTTCGGCTACGCCAACGACCGGGGCAACTGGGTTAAAATCCCTCAACTCGGTTCAGTCATTATCGGTGACCGTGTAGAAATCGGTGCCTGTACCACAATTGACCGCGGAGCGCTGGATAACACTCAGATTGGTAATGGTGTTATCATAGATAACCAATGCCAGATTGCACACAATGTTATAATTGGTGACAATACAGCAGTCGCTGGTGGTGTTATCATGGCCGGTAGCCTGAAAATTGGTCGTTACTGCATGATTGGCGGCGCCAGTGTGATTAATGGTCATATGGAGATTTGTGATAAAGTCACCGTCACTGGTATGGGAATGGTGATGCGACCTATCACTGAATCCGGGGTTTACTCTTCCGGGATACCTCTTCAGGCGAACAAAGTCTGGCGCAAAACAGCTGCGCTGGTAATGAATATCGATGATATGAGTAAACGACTGAAGGCCATCGAGCGTAAAGTCGGTAAAGATAACTAACCATAATACCGGCCTGTTCCGCAGGATGTTGTGACTGATTTCAGCATGCATCCGGGAAACATTGAGCTGACTCGATATTTTTCTATTTGCGACCTGCGGTGCACTTTTTGAGCATGCGGGTCGTGTTATTATTGATAACAGATTTTTAGGACAGGAAGAGTATTTTGACTACTGAAATACATACTCTGAAAATTGAAGAGATTCTGGAGCTTCTGCCACACCGCTATCCATTTTTACTGGTAGATCGTGTAGAAGATTTTGAGCCACATAAGTATCTGCGTGCAGTGAAAAATGTGACTGTCAATGAGCCGTTCTTCCAGGGGCATTTCCCGGGGAAACCTATTCTGCCAGGTGTGTTAATTCTTGAAGCAATGGCACAGGCCACCGGTATTCTGGCATTCAAAAGTGTTGGTAAACTGGAACCGGGTGAACTGTACTATTTTGCTGGTATTGATAACGCACGTTTCAAAAGACCTGTCGTACCGGGAGATCAGATGGTGATGGAAGTCACTTTCGAGAAAACCCGTCGTGGTTTGACGCGTTTCAGTGGCGTTGCTACTGTTGACGGTAAGATTGTCTGTGAAGCAACAATGATGTGTGCACGTAGCCGGGAGGCATAAACGTGATTGATAAAACCGCCAGCATTCACCCCAGCTCTATCATTGAAGACGGTGCCATCATCGGACCTGGCGTTCAGATTGGCCCGTTCTGTGTTATAGGACCTCATGTTGAGATTGGCGAAGGGACTGTCGTTAAGTCGCACGTCGTGATCAATGGTCATACACGGATTGGTAAAGAGAATGAGATTTACCAGTTTGCTTCAATCGGTGAAGTAAACCAGGATCTCAAATACGCGAGAGAAGAAACCCGTGTTGAAATCGGGGATCGCAACCGTATTCGTGAAAGTGTCTCGATTCATCGCGGGACGACGCAGGGCGGTGGTGTCACTGTAGTAGGCAGTGATAATCTTCTGATGATCAATACCCATATTGCACATGACTGTCAGATTGGTAACCGCTGTATTTTTGCGAATAATGCGACTCTCGCCGGCCATGTGACGGTAGATGATTTCGCTATTATTGGTGGTATGACTGCGGTACATCAGTGGTGCACGATTGGTGCGCACGTGATGGTTGGTGGATGTTCAGGCGTTGCTCAGGATGTCCCTCCTTATGTTATTGCTCAGGGCAACCACGCCACACCGTTCGGTATTAATATTGAAGGTCTGAAACGCCGTGGGTTCAGTAAAGAGGCGCTACACGCTATTCGTAACGCTTATAAATTACTGTACCGCAGTGGTAAGACACTGGATGAAGTGAAACCAGAGATTGAAGCTCTGGCAAAACAGCACAGTGAAGTTCAGCCGTTTTACGACTTTTTCGACCGTTCAACCCGTGGAATCATTCGGTAACGAATGGTGATACGTCCTCTGACAGTTGCACTGATCGCCGGGGAAACCTCCGGCGATATTCTTGGTGCTGGCCTTATCCGGGCTTTAAAAGCAAAACATCCTGATATCCGTTTCGTTGGTGTCGCCGGGCCGCTTATGCAGGCAGAAGGCTGTGAAGCATGGTACGAAATGGAAGAGCTTGCCGTCATGGGGATCGTCGAAGTGCTGGGCCGGCTCCCCCGGTTGCTGCATATCCGGCGTGACCTGACCCGACGGTTGACTGCCCTCAGACCCGATGTTTTTGTCGGTATTGATGCTCCCGATTTTAATATTCCGCTCGAAGGCCGTCTGAAACAGGCCGGTATCCGGACTATTCATTACGTCAGCCCGTCAGTATGGGCCTGGCGACAGAAACGGGTATTTAAGATTGGCCGTAATACCGACCTGGTGTTGGCCTTCCTGCCGTTTGAAAAAGCCTTCTACGATAAATATGATGTTCCCTGCAGGTTTATTGGTCATACCATGGCTGACAGTTTGCCATTGGTTCCGGACAAGTCTGCAGCACGGGAAAAACTGGGAATTTCGTCAGAGGCTCTCTGTCTGGCATTATTGCCTGGCAGCCGGAGTGCTGAAGTTGAGATGCTGAGTGCTGATTTTCTGAAGGCTGCGCAGATACTACGTGTGCGTTATCCGGCGCTCGAAATTGTTGTACCTATGGTCAATGCTCGTCGCCGTGAGCAATTTGAGCAGATCAAATCTGAGGTAGCTCCTGAGCTGGTATTGCACCTGGTTGATGGTCAGGCTCGTGAGGTGATGATTGCCAGTGATGCTGCTATTCTGGCTTCTGGTACCGCTGCGCTTGAATGCATGCTGGCAAAATGCCCGATGGTCGTCGGCTATCGCATGAAGCCGTTTACTTTCTGGCTGGCTAAACGCCTGGTAAAAACTGAGTGGGTTTCTCTGCCGAATCTACTCGCAGGCAGAGAAGTGGTAAAGGAATTACTCCAGGATGATTGCCAGCCTGAATTGCTGGCAGCTGCACTCGAGCCTCTGTTGCATCAGGGGCCTGAACGAACGGCTCTCCTCGCAACCTTTACCGAATTGCATCAGCAAATTCGTTGGAATGCAGATGAACAGGCAGCACAGGCAGTACTGGAGTTAGTATCATGACAGAATTTATTTACCCACAGGCAACGTTAATTGCTGGCGTGGATGAAGTTGGCCGCGGACCGCTGGTTGGCGCCGTGGTGACCGCTGCGGTAATACTTGACCCTGCAAATCCGATCCAGGGACTGGCCGACTCCAAAAAGCTCAGCGAGAAACGCCGGCTGGCATTGTTTGATGAGATTAAAGAGAAGGCGCTGTGCTGGAGCCTGGGACGCGCAGAGCCGGAAGAGATAGACCAGCTCAATATTTTACATGCCACTATGCTGGCGATGCAAAGAGCAGTTGCCGGGCTTTCTGTCACTCCTGACTGGGTACTCATTGATGGTAACCGTTGTCCGTCTCTACCCATGAAATCCCAGGCAGTAGTAAAAGGTGACAGTCTGGTGGCAGAAATTAGTGCTGCATCTATTATTGCTAAAGTCACCCGCGATGATGAAATGGCGAAGCTGGATGCTGTTTATCCTGAATATGGTTTTGCTAAACATAAGGGATATCCCACAGCTTACCACCTCGAAAAACTGGGTTTGTTGGGAGCAACGCCTCATCATCGCCGTAGTTTTGCACCGGTCAGAAATGTTCTGAACACGGGTCGAAACTGATTTCACTTATCTCTTAAATTGTATTACCGGATACTCTATGGCTGAACCCCGTTTTATACATCTGCATGTACACAGTGACTATTCCATGATTGATGGATTAGCGAAAACGGGTGCAATGGTAAAAGCTGCAGCAGCTCTGGAAATGCCGGCAATTGCTATTACAGATTTTACTAATCTGTGTGGTCTGGTGAAATTCTATGGTTCTGCCCACGGGGCCGGAATCAAACCGATTATCGGAGCAGATTTCCTGGTTGCCAGTGAACTTACCGGAGATGAACTTAGTGCTCTGACCGTTCTGGCAGCCAACAACACCGGCTATCAGAATCTTACTTTACTGATCTCTAAAGCTTATCAGCGTGGTTATGGTCCTCAGGGGCCGGTGATCGATCGCGACTGGCTGGTGGAATTAGGTGAAGGTTTGATTCTGCTGTCCGGTGGGCGTAAAGGTGATGTTGGTAAAAGTCTATTACGCGGTAATGATAGTCTGACACGGCAGTGTCTTGAATTTTATCAGCAATATTTTCATGACCGTTTCTATCTTGAATTGCATCGTACCGGCCGCCAGGATGAGGAAGATTATCTGCATCTGGCCATAGAGCTGGCCGTTGAACATGATATTCCGGTAGTTGCCACCAATGATGTCTGTTTTCTGAATAGCGATGATTTTGATGCGCATGAAATCCGCGTGGCTATTCACGATGGCTACACCCTGGATGACCCCAAACGCCCTCGTCTTTACAGCTCACAACAATATCTGCGCAGTGAAGCAGAAATGTGCGAGTTGTTTGCCGACATTCCTGCTGCACTGGCAAACAGCGTTGAAATTGCCAGACGCTGTAATGTAACTGTCAGACTGGGTGAGTACTTTTTGCCCCAGTTTCCAACCGGGGAAATGAGCACCGAAGACTTCCTGGTAGACAGTTCACGTAAAGGATTAGAAGAACGGCTTGAATTTCTGTTTCCGGACCCGACTGTACGTGCTGAAAAAAGACCTCCCTATGATGAGCGCCTGGAAATTGAACTGGGGGTTATCAACCAGATGGGATTCCCGGGCTACTTCCTCATCGTTATGGAATTTATACAGTGGTCGAAGGATAACGGCGTACCGGTCGGTCCTGGAAGGGGATCCGGAGCAGGATCATTGGTCGCTTATGCACTGAAAATCACCGATCTTGATCCGCTGGAATTTGATCTGCTGTTCGAACGTTTTCTGAACCCTGAACGTGTATCTATGCCAGATTTCGATGTCGATTTCTGTATGGAAAAACGTGATCTGGTTATTGATCATGTTGCGGAAATGTACGGTCGTGATGCGGTTTCGCAGATCATCACTTTCGGTACGATGGCTGCAAAAGCGGTTATCCGGGATGTGGGCAGGGTGCTGGGCCATCCTTATGGATTCGTCGATCGGATCTCTAAACTGGTTCCTCCGGATCCGGGAATGACGCTGGAAAAAGCTTTTGCAGCAGAACCTCAGTTGCCGGAAATATACGAGGCTGACGAAGAAGTCAAAGCGCTGATCGACATGGCGCGTAAGCTGGAAGGCGTCACCCGTAATGCCGGTAAACATGCCGGTGGTGTGGTAATTGCACCGACCAAAATTACGGATTTTGCTCCCTTATATTGCGATGAGTTCGGGCAGCATCCGGTCACACAGTTTGATAAAAATGATGTCGAATATGCCGGGCTGGTGAAGTTCGACTTCCTCGGTCTGCGTACCCTGACTATCATTAACTGGGCATTGGAAATGATCAATGCCAGGCGTGCAAAGTTGGGCGAACCGCCGATCGATATCGCGTCTATTCCGCTGGACGACAAGAAAAGTTTTGATATGTTGCAACGGTCGGAAACTACGGCTGTTTTCCAGCTCGAATCCCGGGGCATGAAAGACCTGATAAAACGTCTGAAACCGGACTGTTTTGAAGATATGATCGCGCTGGTGGCATTGTTCCGTCCGGGGCCCCTGCAATCCGGGATGGTAGATAACTTTATTGACCGTAAACATGGCCGTGAAGAGTTGTCCTATCCGGATATTCAGTGGCAGCATGAGTCACTGCAACCGGTGCTGGAGCCCACCTATGGCATTATCCTGTATCAGGAACAGGTAATGCAGATTGCCCAGGTTCTGGCCGGCTATACCCTTGGTGGAGCAGATATGCTGCGCCGTGCGATGGGTAAAAAGAAACCGGAAGAGATGGCTAAGCAGCGATCGGTATTTCGTGACGGTGCAGAGTCGATGGGAATTGACGGTGAGTTGTCGATGAAAATCTTTGACCTGGTAGAGAAATTTGCCGGTTACGGATTTAACAAATCTCACTCAGCTGCCTATGCTTTAGTGTCCTACCAGACCTTATGGCTGAAAGCCCATTACCCGGCAGAGTTTATGGCGGCAGTAATGACCGCGGATATGGATAACACCGAAAAGGTGGTGGGGCTGGTAGATGAATGCTGGCGTATGGGGCTTAAAGTTCTGCCGCCGGATATTAACTCCGGATTGTTCCCGTTCCATGTCAACGATGACGGTGAAATCGTTTACGGTATTGGTGCAATAAAAGGTGTCGGGGAAGGGCCGATAGAGGCGATTCTCGAAGCACGAAACAATGGTGGCTACTTTAAAGAGTTATTTGACCTGTGCGCCAGAACAGATATTAAAAAAATAAATCGCCGGGTGATGGAAAAACTGATAATGTCCGGAGCCTTTGATCGGTTGGGGCCTCATCGTGCTGCATTGATGAGCTCCCTGAATGCAGCATTAAAGGCTGCCGATCAGCATGCGAAAGCTGAGGCGATTGGCCAGGCGGATATGTTTGGTGTACTGGCTGAAAAACCTGAACAGGTGGAACAGTCTTATGCCAGTGTGATGCCTTGGCCGGAACAGGTGCAGCTGGATGGTGAACGGGAAACGTTAGGATTGTACCTGACAGGTCACCCGATCACCCAGTACCTGAAAGAAATTGAGCGCTATGTCGGGGGGGCGCGTCTTAAAGATATGCACCCGACAGAACGTGGTAAGATAACCGTTGCTGCCGGATTAGTTCTGGCTGCACGAGTTATGGTGACCAAACGAGGTAATCGTATTGGCATCTGTACTCTGGATGATCGTTCCGGTCGTCTGGAGATCATGCTTTTCACTGATGCGCTTGATAAATACCAGCATTTGCTGGAAAAAGATCGTATTCTGATCGTTAGCGGACAAGTCAGCTTTGATGACTTCAGTGGCGGACTGAAAATGACTGCCAGGGAAGTTATGGATATTGACGAAGCCCGGGAAAAATATGCCCGTGGTCTTGCTATCTCGCTGACGGACAGGCAAATTGATGACCAGCTTTTAAACCGTCTCCGTCAGTCCCTGGAGCCACATCGTTCGGGGACCATTCCGGTACATCTCTACTATCAGAGAGAGGATGCTCGGGCCAGGTTACGCTTTGGTGCATCGTGGCGAATCTCGCCCAGTGATCGTCTGCTAAACGATTTGCGTTCGTTGATAGGATCGGAGCAGGTGGAACTGGAGTTTGACTAAAACAGGAACATTATGAGTCTTAATTACCTGGATTTTGAACAACCAATTGCAGAACTGGAAGCGAAAATTGATTCGCTGACTTCAATTGGTCGTCAGGATGAAAAACACGATATTAATCTGGATGAGGAAGTTCAGCGTCTGCGTGAAAAAAGCGTAGAGCTGACCCGTAAAATTTTCTCAGATTTGGGTGCATGGCAGGTGGCGCAACTTGCGCGCCATCCAATGCGTCCATATACCCTGGATTATATCCGCCATGCGTTCGATGATTTTGATGAACTGGCGGGAGACCGTGCTTACGCGGACGATAAAGCTATCGTCGGCGGTATTGCACGTTTAGACGGTCGGCCAGTGATGATCATTGGTCATCAGAAAGGCCGTGAAACTAAAGAAAAAATTCGCCGTAATTTCGGAATGCCGGCCCCGGAAGGTTATCGCAAAGCACTGCGGCTGATGGAAATGGCTGAGCGTTTTAAAATGCCAGTGATCACTTTCATCGATACTCCGGGAGCTTATCCTGGTGTTGGTGCTGAAGAACGTGGTCAGTCTGAAGCGATCGCACGCAATTTACGTGAGATGTCAGGTCTGAAAGTTCCGGTCATTTGTACCGTTATCGGTGAAGGTGGTTCCGGCGGAGCACTGGCTATCGGCGTCGGTGACAAAGTGAATATGCTACAGTACAGCACCTATTCAGTGATCTCTCCGGAAGGTTGTGCATCAATTCTGTGGAAAAGTGCTGATAAAGCCCCTCTGGCAGCTGATGCCATGGGAATTACTGCAAATCGCCTGAAGGAACTGGATCTGATTGATACCGTGATTCCTGAGCCTTTGGGTGGTGCTCATCGCCATCCGGAAATTATTGCCGCGTCCCTGAAACAGCAGTTGCTGAGTGACCTGGCTGAACTGGATGCGCTGAGCGAGGAACAGTTACTGGACCGTCGTTATCAGCGGTTAATGAATTACGGCTACGCCTGATCATTCTTTCAGTCCAAAAAGGCCGCATAATGCGGCCTTTTTTGTGGAAATCAAACAGCAGGGATGTTGCTCTTCTTGATCTCCTGACTTTAGTCCATTAGCGTAGACCCTCGTTGTGGACGATTAAACAGGAGTGCCGCGGTGCCCGGACTAAAAAGTATCAATCATATTGCCATTATTGCTTCTGACTACCCGTCGAGCAGGGCATTTTACTGCGATATCCTGGGGTTTACTCTGTTACAGGAAACTTACCGTGAAGCGAGAGACTCCTGGAAAGGTGACCTGAGCCTGAACGGAGAGTATCTTATTGAGTTGTTTTCATTTCCTTCAGCGCCCCCGCGTCCCAGTTTTCCGGAAGCTATTGGCTTACGCCATCTGGCCTTCAATGTAGATGATATTGAAGCCTCAGTCGCGGAGTTAAAACAGCGGGGGGTGGAATGTGAGCCGATCCGGATAGATCCGATTACCGGTAAACCATTCACTTTTTTTGCCGATCCTGATGGTCTGCCACTGGAACTTTGCCAGAACTGAGATGCCCTGAGCAGCTACAGGTGAATACTGGTTACTGTTCAGGAGATCACTACAGATATAGCCACGACGGTAGCTTGAATGAAATCTGCTTTCCCGGTAACGTGCCGGATATCAATACCGACAGATAGCTAATCTATGGGCCAGAATCGCGGGTTTTTCGGGAATATTTCTCTCTATGGGTTCAGCCAGGTGCTGGTGGCATTCAGCGGTGGTCTGGATTCGACGGTGCTGTTACACGCAGTTGCAGGTTTACGCCGGCAGCAGAATATTGCTGTGCGTGCAATCCATATCCATCATGGTCTCAGTCGTTATGCTGATCAATGGGCGGAACACTGCCGGTCAGTTTGTCAGTCACTGGATATTCCGTTAACCGTAGAAAGAGTGAAACTGAACACTCAAGGGCTGGGCACAGAAGCTTCTGCTCGCCATGCTCGTTATGCAGTGTTCGCCGATATGCTGAAGCCCGAAGAAGCATTATTAACGGCTCATCACCAGGATGATCAATGCGAAACCTTACTGCTGGCATTGAAAAGAGGTAGCGGCCCGGCGGGGCTGGCAGCGATGCCCGCGGTGTTGCCGTTTTCTGGCGGTGCGATTGTCCGTCCGTTGTTAGCTTTTACCCGGCAACAACTGACAGATTATGCAGAATATCACCAGTTACAGTGGGTCGATGATGACAGTAACAGTGACCCTGCTTATGACCGTAATTTTTTACGGTTAAATATTCTGCCACTACTTGAGCAGCGCTGGCCCCATTTTCCGGTAGCTGTAGCCCGCAGTGCAGAGTTGTGTGGCGAGCAGGAAGCTTTACTGGATGAATTATTACAGGATGAACTAGGTCAACTCATTACCTCCCGGAATAGCCTGCCAATCCCCCCGCTTACCGAAATGACGCCCCTGAAACGCGCAGCAATACTGCGTCGCTGGCTGGCACATTGCGGAGCTGCGATGCCATCACGTAATCAGTTAGCACAACTCTGGCAGGATGTGGCCTGTAGCCGTGAAGATGCCAATCCTTGTCTGGTGGCCGGAAACGGAGAGATTCGTCGTTATGCCAGTCAGTTATGGTGGGTCAGGCCCGTCCGTGGATTACGTAATAACCAGCTTGAGTGGGCTGATCGGAATCAACCGCTGACACTACCAGGTCATCTTGGTCAACTGGTGTCTGCCTCTTCGGGGGTTCGGATACGGAAGCCTGCCATTAATGAACATTTGTCGGTTCGGTTCGCTGTTACGGGGCGTTTGCATATTGTAGGGCGTGATCGCGGGCGGGAACTAAAGAAAATCTGGCAGGAGTGCCAGATTCCACCCTGGCAACGAGGGAATATCCCGATACTCTTCTATAACGACGAACCGGTATGCGCTCCCGGCGTATTTGTTTGCAAGCAGGCTCAACCGACAGAGTTATCGGAACAGGAATGTTGGTATCTGCAATGGCTGCAAGGGGAAACATAGATACGTGTAACAGAAGGGAAAAGGGCAGCTGAGGCTGCCCAAAGGAGACTTAGCTTTCGCTGATAACCACCGTGCCGATTTCCGGGTGGCTGAAGCTGCTGATGCTGTCCAGACGAAGTTCGCGCTGTTGCCCACTCAGTTCGACAATCAGATATTCGACTTTTTTACGCAGCAATAAGTCGCTGGCTTTAGCCTGAAGCTTTTCGCCATTTTTCAGTTCAATCATCAGTTCCAGATGATGCTGGCAGGCGAGTTCAAGGTAGTCATAATCATCACAATTGATGGGTTGATAGGTATCATTCATTGACATAGTCGCTCACCGTGAATTCTTAGCGGTAACTCCCGCATAATCCCTGAAAAATGCGCAATATCCGCGCCCTGTGATCTCTGAATCCCCTGCAGGCAGAGAGATATTTATCAGAAGGTGCCTGATGATTTCATCATAGCGTGTGCGCGCTGATTCACAATATTTATCCACAAAACCTCCTTTTATTTCCGGGTCTGGTGATAAAATTCTGTCACTAACAGCCTATGCTGTTGATGCAATAATCGCAAGATCCCGAAGATCTCCGGCTGCCTGCGATGAAAAAAATATTCGGATTATCTGTCACGTACTGCTTTCCGTTACAATAGCCGGATTCTGTTATCGGAGGGGCCATGGCCTTAAAAGCAACTATTTATAAAGCGACAGTCAATATCGCCGATCTCGATCGTCAATATTTTACTGATGTACAACTGACACTGGCCCGGCATCCTTCTGAAACTCAGGAACGTATGATGCTGCGACTGTTGGCATGGATACTTAATGCGGATGACCATTTGCAGTTCACTAAAGGTCTTTCTGCTGAAGAAGAGCCTGAAATCTGGCTGCATTATGATTATGGCTCGGTAAAACTGTGGATTGAACTGGGGCTGCCTGAAGAGCGGCGTCTGAAAAAAGCATCTGCGCTAGCCGGGCAGGTTGTGTTGTACACCTACAGTGAACGTGCGGCTCAGGTCTGGTGGCAGCAAAATCAGAACAAGCTAAGTACTCTTTCCAACCTGAGTATCTGGTATATCGATGATCAGCAACTGGGGAAACTGAGCGAATTTGCCAGTCGGAATATGAATCTGCAGGTTACCCTTCAGGAAGGTGTCATTTGGTTATCTGACGGAGAACGTCATACAGAACTGCAATTACACCACTGGCAGGCTGCAAAATGATTGAGGTTACCCGCAGGATTAGCCTGGATCCGGAAGATATGCAGTTTAGTGCCATTCGTGCTCAGGGTGCCGGCGGGCAGCATGTGAATAAAGCGTCTACTGCGATACACCTGCGGTTTGATATCCGCGCGTCACAACTTTCTGAAGAGATTCAGCAGAAGCTACTCAGTGTTAACCATCATCTGATCACTGCGGAGGGTGTTGTGGTCATCAAGTCACAATCTTTCCGAAGCCAGGACAAAAATAAAGCTGAGGCAATACAACGGTTGGTCGATTTGATTCGTGAACTCACTCACGAAGACGCGCCACGTAAAGCAACGCGGCCGACCAGGGCGTCTAAAGTCAGGCGACTACAGTCGAAATCCCGGCAGTCGACCACCAAAAGTTTACGCGGTAAAGTCCGGGATTTGGGGTAATACTCAACAGAACTGAAAGCAAAAAAAAACACATTCGCCCGAATGTGTTTTTTGTCAGCCCCGAAAACCGGGGCAGCTTGTTAAGATTAGCCAATCTGAGCGGTAAGATGTGCAATGATTTCGCTGGTTTTAATCATCTGCTTTTCAGACTCACGACGATTTTTATACTCAATCTCTTCGTTATCCAGGTTGCGATCACCGATAACAATTGTATGAGGCACACCAATCAGTTCCATATCGGCAAACATAACTCCCGGACGCTCTTTACGATCGTCGAGAATGACATCAATGCCTTTTGCCCGCAGTTGCTGGTATAACTCTTCAGCCAGTTGCTGGACGCGGAAAGATTTATGCATATTCATTGGCAGAATAGCTACCTGGAAAGGTGCCAGAGCATCAGGCCAGATAATACCACGCTCATCATGATTCTGTTCAATGGCGGCGGCCACGATACGGGTAATCCCGATACCATAACAACCCATCGTCAGTACCTGATTACGTCCGTCTTCTCCCTGAACTGCAGCTTTCATTGCTTCAGAGTATTTAGTACCCAACTGGAAGATATGCCCAACTTCAATACCACGTTTAATCTGTAGCACACCTTTACCGTCCGGGCTGATATCACCTTCTACCACATTGCGGATATCGGCTACTTTGGCTTCCGGCAGGTCACGGCCCCAGTTAATACCAAACCAGTGTTGGTCATCAATGTTTGCACCGGCACTGAAGTCGCTCATTTTAGCCACAGTGCGATCAACGATAACTGGCAGAGTGAGACCTACAGGACCCAGTGAACCGGGACCCGCACCTAACTCACTACGTAATTCTTCTTCGGTGGCGAACGTCAGAGGTGCCGCAACTTCCGGCAGCTTCTCAGCCTTGACTTCGTTGAGCTGGTGGTCGCCACGAACCAGTAATGCTACCAGACGATGACCGCTCTCTTCCGAGGCCTTAACCAGCAATGTTTTAACCGTTTTTTCAACCGGAATACCAAACTGTTCAACCAGTTCAGCAATAGTTTTCGCGTTCGGAGTATCTACACGAGTCATTGTCTGGGTTGGTGCAGGACGCTCTCCTGCCGGGGCAACGGCTTCGGCCAGTTCAATATTGGCTGCGTAATCTGATTCGCTGGAGAAAATCACATCATCTTCACCATTTTTTGCCAGTACCTGGAATTCATGTGAAGCATTACCACCGATGGACCCTGTATCCGCCTGTACAGCGCGGAAATCCAGCCCCATACGGCTGAAAGACTGGCTGTACGCACGATACATTGCATCGTAGGTTTCCTGTAATGATTCCTGTGAAGTATGGAAAGAGTAGGCATCTTTCATAATAAATTCACGGGAACGCATGACGCCGAAACGTGGACGAACTTCATCACGGAATTTGGTCTGAATCTGATAAAGATTCAGTGGCAGCTGCTTATATGAACTCAGTTCATTACGGATAAGATCGGTAACCACTTCTTCATGGGTCGGGCCGAGTACAAATGGACGTTCGTTACGATCATTAATGCGCAACAGCTCCGGGCCATATTGTTCCCAACGACCACTTTCCTGCCACAGATCGGCGGGTTGTACTACTGGCATGCTGATTTCAATGGCTCCGGCATTATTCATTTCCTCTCGTACGATAGTCTCGACTTTTCTGAGGACACGAATACCCGTTGGCAACCAGGTATATAACCCTGATGCCAGTTTGCGGATCATGCCGGCACGCAGCATTAACTGATGACTGATGACTTCAGCATCAGACGGAGTCTCCTTAAGAGTGGAGAGCAAGTATTGAGAAGTACGCATTAATATAATATTCCAGTTAAACGGAAGATCGGAAAAGAGACTATTGTTGGCTGGTGGCTAGTGTATCAGTGAGTGACGCTGTCAAAAAGCGTGATTTAACCGGGTTCAATAGCAAAAACCTCATTACTCCCGGCGATTACTCTCCAGCGAACATTAAAATCCAGCAGTCTGACGGCATACTCATGTTTATCTTCGCTATTTTTTCGGTAAGCCGGGCGTGGGTCCTGGGCCAGAACTTCAGCCAAAAATTGCGGTAAATTAGGGTAGCGGGCGGATAAAAGCTGTAATTGCTGTTGGGCCTCTGCAGTAAATATTACCGGCATGCTGGCATCCGGTGCCTGTTGTGCATAGCCAGCTTTGGCATCAGGGATTGATTCAGCAAATGGCAGATAAGGCTTAATATCTACTACCGGGGTACCGTCAATCAAATCCAGACTTCCCAGCTCAAGAATGACCTGTTGCTTAGCAATACGTATTCCGTTAAGCGCTACCAGTGACATCCCCAACGGATTAGGCCGAAAAGTGGAACGTGAAGCAAAAACGCCCATCCTTTGGTTACCACCGAGGCGAGGAGGGCGGACAGTCGGGTTCCATCCCTGAGCCATGGTCTGGTGAAAAATAAACATAACCCAGAGATGGCTAAAATTTTCCAGCCCCCGGACTGCATCACTCTGGTTATAAGGAGATAGCAGATGCAATTCCCCACTTCCCTGAGTAATCAGGCCCGGCTGACGCGGTACGGCAAATTTCTCTTTCCACGGGGAGTGGATAACCCCGATCTGCTGAAAGGTAAATCCGGTCATTGGTTAGTAACTTTCAGTGCCGAGCCCTGGCAGACTGCCTGGCGATAACAGCCAGGTGTTGTTGTAATTACAGCACACTGGTGCAATAACACAGCGTTGGCCTTTAATGCTGAAGCCTTAATCTGCATACGCTTACGGGCGGTATTAATATTAGCCGGTGAATCCTGTGAGTCTGACTGGCAATCTTCGCCTGACACTTCTCCTAAATCGCGAAACGGCTTATTAATCAGATCGGTAGGTGTGGTATAAATCTGCACCGGAGCTGCCCGGCGTACCGGTCGGCTGCGCTCAGGTTCAGAGTGTCTGCCGGAGGTTAGCGGCTGATGTTGCGCTGGTGTTTCATGTTGGACAGAACAGCCTGTCAGCATTAACGCAAACACGCAAAGCGGGAACAGACGCATGGAAATACCCTCATAGAATAGAATTGCGGCTATTGAAACAAGAGAGTGAAAAAATAACAAGCCGCAGCTGCGGATAAATAAAAAGGGTGGCATTTCTGCCACCCTTACTTGTGAACTATCGTCGGCTTACCAGCCCTTGACAGCTCCACCATTGAAGATTTTTTTCGCTGCTTCAGCAACTTCGTCAGACTGATATGCCTTAACGAATTCTTTCACATTTTCCGCGTCTTTATTATCTTCGCGGGCAACAATCAGGTTCACGTAAGGTGAATCTTTATCTTCCACAAAGATACCGTCTTTTTCCGGAGTCAGACCAATCTGGCTGGCGTAGGTAGTGTTGATAACGGCCAGAGTAATTTTATCGTCATCCAGTGAACGTGGCAGTTGTGGTGCTTCAAGTTCAACGATTTTCAGGTGTTTTGGATTGTCGGTAATATCCAGTGCGGTAGGCAACAGGCCAACACCATCTTTCAGTTTAATCAGGCCAACTTTCTGCAGCAGCAGCAATGAACGTCCCAGGTTCGTCGGGTCGTTAGGGATAGCAATCTGAGCTCCATCCTGCAGTTCGCTCAGTGATTTAATTTTCTTGGAATAACCGGCAATCGGGTAAACGAAGGTGTTACCGACCGGGACCAGTTTATAGCCACGATCTTTAATTTGCTGATCCAGATAAGGTTTATGCTGGAAAGCATTCGCATCGATATCACCCTTGCTCAGGGCTTCGTTAGGCAGTACGTAATCATTGAAAGTAACCAGTTCTACGTCCAGACCATATTTTTCTTTGGCAACTTTCTGTGCAACTTCAGCAACCTGTTGTTCTGCGCCGGCGATAACACCGACTTTGATATGATGCTGGTCTTCTTTACTCTTCTGGTCGCAGCCTGCCAGTGCGATAACACCGATCAGAGCACCCAATGCGGCCATTTTCTTAAAGGTAGAGGTCATAAGTCGTCCTTAATAAAAATTATTTAAATGTCTTATTTATGGGTGACGGCACGCACAATGCGGTCACCGCCAAACTGAATTAAATACACCAGAATAACTAACAATACTAATACCGTATTCATCACTAAGGCGTTATATCCGATATAACCGTACTGGATACCGATTTGACCAAGACCACCGGCTCCTACTGCACCACCCATAGCTGAATACCCAACCAGAGTGATCAGTGTGATCGTCGCGGCATTAATCAGTCCCGGTAATGCTTCTGGTAGCAGAACCTTACGGATGATTTGTAACGGAGTTGCTCCCATGGCACGTGAGGCTTCAATCAGCCCGGCAGGGAGTTCCAGTAAGGTATTCTCCACCATTCGTGCAATAAAAGGAGCCGCGCCGATAGTTAACGGAACGATAGCTGCCTGCAACCCGATAGATGTTCCGACCAGAACACGGGTAAAAGGTATCATCCAGACCAACAGGATAATAAATGGTATGGAGCGAAAGATGTTAACGATCGCTGAAATTGTCCGGTAAAGAGATTTGTTTTCAATAATCTGTCCCGGACGGGTGACATACAGCAGTACCCCAACAGGAAGACCTATCACAAATCCAAAGAATCCCGAAACAAAGGTCATTACTAGTGTTTCCCAGACCCCGCCGGCCAGTAACCAAATCATGGCCTCAGACATACCCTAATACCTCTGCTTTTACATGTTGTTCACGCAGCCATTCGATGGCCGCCTGGCTTTTTGTCGGTTCACCGCTAATTTCAGTGAGCATAATTCCAAATTTGACCCCTCCGGCATAATCCATCTGAGCGCTGATAATATTGCAGTCAACGGTGAAGCGGCGGGCGACTTCTGAAAGTAAAGGTGCATCCACAGATTCACCGGTAAATTCCAGACGCAGAAGCGGAATTTTACCTTCGGTTGGTGTGGCGCTCAGGCGTTGTTGATAATCATCAGGAATATCAAGATGCAGAGTTGACTGAATAAACTGCTGAGCCAGTGGGGTTTTAGGATGTGAGAATACTTCGCTCACCTGATCTTTCTCTATCAGCTTGCCCTGACTGATGATGGCAACCTGATCACAGATTCGCTTTACCACATCCATTTCGTGGGTGATGAGCAGGATAGTCAGCCCCAGACGACGGTTAATATCTTTTAGCAATTCCAGAATTGAACGGGTTGTTGCCGGGTCAAGTGCGCTGGTGGCTTCGTCACAGAGTAATACCTTAGGATCGCTGGCCAAAGCACGGGCAATCGCTACTCTCTGTTTTTGTCCGCCGGACAGGTTTGACGGGCGGGATTGATGTTTGTCTGCCAGACCAACCAATTCCAGCAATCCGGTGACCTTACGGTTAATTTCTTCACGCGGACGGTTTTCCAGTTCCAGAGGCAAAGCCACATTCCCAAACACGGTACGTGAATTCAGCAGATTAAAGTGTTGAAAAATCATGCCAATCTGCCGACGCGCCAGAGTCAGTTGCTTTTCTGAAAATGCGGTCAGATCCTGGCCATCGACCAGAACCCTTCCGGAGGTCGGACGCTCCAGTAAATTGACGCAGCGGATAAGGGTGCTTTTACCGGCACCTGACGAGCCGATAACACCATAAATCTGGCCGGCAGGAACATGCAGACTAACATCGGACAATGCCGTGATTGTCTGGGTGCCCTGGCTGAAGACCTTACTGATGTTTTCTAATTTAATCATCTAATTAATCGTTGTTTTGTAAGATTATTCCGTGGTTATCAGACATAAATGCAGAGACAATGTCTGTCAATGCGTGGATGTTAAGGCATCCAGACGTCTAAATCAATGAAAGTCTTATCGTCATTAAGTATATCTGATAGCTATCTGATCGTTATCAAAAGGCAGGCGGGTATTGCTTAAGGTAAGGGAGACTTTTTTAATCTCTGCCTGTCTCACTTTGCTATGGTATTTATTACTATTCTGGTCTGCAGAAAATCTTATCAATGACTGAATTTGATATGAATGTTGTCCTGATGGCTGTTCTGTCAGTGCGGCATCTGACGATTACCATTCTGGTTGTTTTCGGTATAGGGACATCACTGGTTATTGCACTACGGGCAAATGAAATGAATGAACCAGTACTAAATACCTTCCTGCTAATAAGGTGGAAGTACCTACCATTCATGCCCTGAATGCAGACTCCCGGAGACTCAAAGCAGTCTTGCCATATAAATGAAAGAACTTTGGGTGTAACTGGCATAATGACTTTACTGGTTTGTTGCCTGCTTAGATCCCGATAAACCTCTCCGGGATGGCAGAACGTTCCTCTATCCCACTTTCCGGCTTTTAATGCACACGCGTCGTGGATCATGCGATAATGCTGGCAGTTAAACAGAGGAGTGAATGAGTGGCGAACAAAATACCGGCAATTTTCCTGGACCGTGATGGCACAATTAATATTGATCATGGTTTTGTGCATCAGATTGATGATTTTCAGTTTATTGAAGGTGCTATCGAAGCGATGCATGAACTGAAAGCTATGGGCTACGCACTGGTGATAGTGACCAATCAGTCTGGCATCGCACGTGGTAAATATACTGAAGATCAGTTTATGCAACTGACCGAGTGGATGGACTGGTCGCTGGCTGACAGGGGCGTTGACCTGGACGGTATCTACTATTGTCCGCATCATCCTGAAGGTGTGGTTGCTGAATACACTCAACAATGTGATTGCCGTAAGCCGCAGCCGGGTATGTTGCTGTCAGGGCAGAAACAGCTGAATATCGATATGGCAGCTTCTTATATGGTCGGCGATAAACGAGAAGACATGTTGGCTGCTCAGGCTGCAGGAGTAGGGCATAAAATACTGGTTCGCAGTGGTCAGCCGCTGAACGCAGATAGTGAATCTGCTGCAGATGTCGTACTCAATAGTCTGGCGGAATTACCAGAACTGATTAAAAACTCCGCAAAATAGCCCCGAATCGCTTAAGTTTGTATGAAGTTTCAGCAGTCAGAAAAAAAACTTTGATTTGGGCTTGCGCTCCTGAAAACATTCCCTATAATGCGCTCCCACTGACACGGTAAAGCGCGATGCGCCAAGGCGTGACAGGGACTGAAGCGATTCGGTCCGGAGAAAAAATCACGAAATAGTGATTGACTCCTGAGGTGAAAAGCGTAATATACGCCACCTCGCAGCGACAACCTAAACGGTTGAGTTGCAACGCTCTTTAACAATTTATCAGACAATCTGTGTGGGCACTCGCAGGATTGATATCAGCGTCTCCGGACGTAAAAAATATCAAGTCTTAAGAGTGAACACATAATGAAATTCATTATGAATGTTTTACACTTGAGCATCGCTTAACTCGTTTAAGCAAATCAAACTTTAAATTGAAGAGTTTGATCATGGCTCAGATTGAACGCTGGCGGCAGGCCTAACACATGCAAGTCGAACGGTAGCACAGAGGAGCTTGCTCCTTGGGTGACGAGTGGCGGACGGGTGAGTAATGTCTGGGAAACTGCCTGATGGAGGGGGATAACTACTGGAAACGGTAGCTAATACCGCATAACGTCGCAAGACCAAAGTGGGGGACCTTCGGGCCTCACACCATCGGATGTGCCCAGATGGGATTAGCTAGTAGGTGGGGTAACGGCTCACCTAGGCGACGATCCCTAGCTGGTCTGAGAGGATGACCAGCCACACTGGAACTGAGACACGGTCCAGACTCCTACGGGAGGCAGCAGTGGGGAATATTGCACAATGGGCGCAAGCCTGATGCAGCCATGCCGCGTGTATGAAGAAGGCCTTCGGGTTGTAAAGTACTTTCAGTCAGGAGGAAGGGTGTAGTCTTAATACGGCTATGCATTGACGTTACTGACAGAAGAAGCACCGGCTAACTCCGTGCCAGCAGCCGCGGTAATACGGAGGGTGCAAGCGTTAATCGGAATTACTGGGCGTAAAGCGCACGCAGGCGGTCTGTCAAGTCGGATGTGAAATCCCCGGGCTCAACCCGGGAACTGCATTCGAAACTGGCAGGCTAGAGTCTTGTAGAGGGGGGTAGAATTCCAGGTGTAGCGGTGAAATGCGTAGAGATCTGGAGGAATACCGGTGGCGAAGGCGGCCCCCTGGACAAAGACTGACGCTCAGGTGCGAAAGCGTGGGGAGCAAACAGGATTAGATACCCTGGTAGTCCACGCCGTAAACGATGTCGACTTGGAGGTTGTGCCCTTGAGGCGTGGCTTCCGGAGCTAACGCGTTAAGTCGACCGCCTGGGGAGTACGGCCGCAAGGTTAAAACTCAAATGAATTGACGGGGGCCCGCACAAGCGGTGGAGCATGTGGTTTAATTCGATGCAACGCGAAGAACCTTACCTACTCTTGACATCCAGAGAACTTAGCAGAGATGCTTTGGTGCCTTCGGGAACTCTGAGACAGGTGCTGCATGGCTGTCGTCAGCTCGTGTTGTGAAATGTTGGGTTAAGTCCCGCAACGAGCGCAACCCCTATCCTTTGTTGCCAGCGATTCGGTCGGGAACTCAAAGGAGACTGCCGGTGATAAACCGGAGGAAGGTGGGGATGACGTCAAGTCATCATGGCCCTTACGAGTAGGGCTACACACGTGCTACAATGGCGCATACAAAGAGAAGCGACCTCGCGAGAGCAAGCGGACCTCATAAAGTGCGTCGTAGTCCGGATTGGAGTCTGCAACTCGACTCCATGAAGTCGGAATCGCTAGTAATCGTAGATCAGAATGCTACGGTGAATACGTTCCCGGGCCTTGTACACACCGCCCGTCACACCATGGGAGTGGGTTGCAAAAGAAGTAGATAGCTTAACCTTCGGGAGGGCGTTTACCACTTTGTGATTCATGACTGGGGTGAAGTCGTAACAAGGTAACCGTAGGGGAACCTGCGGTTGGATCACCTCCTTACCTGAAGATACGTTCCCGTGAAGTGTCCACAACAGATTGTCTGATAGAAAGTATGAGCAAGGCGTCTTGCCGAAGCAGACTTCAGTGTCCCCTTCGTCTAGAGGCCCAGGACACCGCCCTTTCACGGCGGTAACAGGGGTTCGAATCCCCTAGGGGACGCCACTTGCTGGTATGTGAGTGAAAGTCACCGACCGAATTATCTTAAAGATGACTTACGAGTCATGTTTAAGATATTGCTCTTTAACAATCCGGAACAAGCTGAAAATTTGAAAACAATGAATGACGAAAGTTATTCAGAGTCTCTCAAAAACTTTTACGATTCATAGTCGTTGCAAGACGTCTGTGGGTTGTGAGGTTAAGCGAATAAGCGTACACGGTGGATGCCCTGGCAGTCAGAGGCGATGAAGGACGTGCTAATCTGCGAAAAGCGCCGGTAAGGTGATATGAACCGATACAGCCGGCGATGTCCGAATGGGGAAACCCGGTGCACTCAGTGCATCATCGTTAACTGAATTCATAGGTTAACGAGGCGAACCTGGGGAACTGAAACATCTAAGTACCCAGAGGAAAAGAAATCAACCGAGATTCCCCCAGTAGCGGCGAGCGAACGGGGAGCAGCCCTGAACCATCATCAGTGTGTGTGTTAGTGGAAGCGTCTGGAATGTCGCGCGATACAGGGTGAAAGTCCCGTACATGAAAATGCACACATCGTGAGTTCGAAGAGTAGGGCGGGACACGTGGTATCCTGTCTGAATATGGGGGGACCATCCTCCAAGGCTAAATACTCCTGACTGACCGATAGTGAACCAGTACCGTGAGGGAAAGGCGAAAAGAACCCCGGCGAGGGGAGTGAAAAGAACCTGAAACCGTGTACGTACAAGCAGTGGGAGCACCTTTATGGTGTGACTGCGTACCTTTTGTATAATGGGTCAGCGACTTATATTCTGTAGCAAGGTTAACCGTATAGGGGAGCCGCAGGGAAACCGAGTCTTAACTGGGCGTTAAGTTGCAGGGTATAGACCCGAAACCCGGTGATCTAGCCATGGGCAGGTTGAAGGTTGGGTAACACTAACTGGAGGACCGAACCGACTAATGTTGAAAAATTAGCGGATGACCTGTGGCTGGGGGTGAAAGGCCAATCAAACCGGGAGATAGCTGGTTCTCCCCGAAAGCTATTTAGGTAGCGCCTCGTGAATTCATCTCCGGGGGTAGAGCACTGTTTCGGCTAGGGGGCCATCCCGGCTTACCAACCCGATGCAAACTGCGAATACCGGAGAATGTTATCACGGGAGACACACGGCGGGTGCTAACGTCCGTCGTGAAGAGGGAAACAACCCAGACCGCCAGCTAAGGTCCCAAAGTCATGGTTAAGTGGGAAACGATGTGGGAAGGCTCAGACAGCCAGGATGTTGGCTTAGAAGCAGCCATCATTTAAAGAAAGCGTAATAGCTCACTGGTCGAGTCGGCCTGCGCGGAAGATGTAACGGGGCTAAACCATGCACCGAAGCTGCGGCAGCGACACTATGTGTTGTTGGGTAGGGGAGCGTTCTGTAAGCCGTTGAAGGTGGGCTGTGAGGTCTGCTGGAGGTATCAGAAGTGCGAATGCTGACATAAGTAACGATAAAGCGGGTGAAAAGCCCGCTCGCCGGAAGACCAAGGGTTCCTGTCCAACGTTAATCGGGGCAGGGTGAGTCGACCCCTAAGGCGAGGCTGAAAAGCGTAGTCGATGGGAAACAGGTTAATATTCCTGTACTTGGTGTTACTGCGAAGGGGGGACGGAGAAGGCTATGTCATCCGGGCGACGGTTGTCCCGGTTTAAGCGTGTAGGCTGAGGTTCCAGGCAAATCCGGAACTTCTTAAGGCTGAGGCGTGATGACGAGGTACTACGGTACTGAAGTGACAAATGCCCTGCTTCCGGGAAAAGCCTCTAAGCTCCAGGTAACACGAAATCGTACCCCAAACCGACACAGGTGGTCAGGTAGAGAATACCAAGGCGCTTGAGAGAACTCGGGTGAAGGAACTAGGCAAAATGGTGCCGTAACTTCGGGAGAAGGCACGCTGGCGCGTAGGTGAAGGGACTTGCTCCCGGAGCTGAAGCCAGTCGAAGATACCAGCTGGCTGCAACTGTTTATTAAAAACACAGCACTGTGCAAACACGAAAGTGGACGTATACGGTGTGACGCCTGCCCGGTGCCGGAAGGTTAATTGATGGGGTTATCCGCAAGGAGAAGCTCTTGATCGAAGCCCCGGTAAACGGCGGCCGTAACTATAACGGTCCTAAGGTAGCGAAATTCCTTGTCGGGTAAGTTCCGACCTGCACGAATGGCGTAATGATGGCCAGGCTGTCTCCACCCGAGACTCAGTGAAATTGAAATCGCTGTGAAGATGCAGTGTACCCGCGGCAAGACGGAAAGACCCCGTGAACCTTTACTATAGCTTGACACTGAATATTGAGCCTTGATGTGCAGGATAGGTGGGAGGCACTGAAGTACGGACGCCAGTTCGTACGGAGCCATCCTTGAAATACCACCCTTTAATGTTTGATATTCTAACGTAGACCCGTCATCCGGGTTGCGGACAGTGTCTGGTGGGTAGTTTGACTGGGGCGGTCTCCTCCCAAAGAGTAACGGAGGAGCACGAAGGTTAGCTAATCACGGTCGGACATCGTGAGGTTAGTGCAAAGGCATAAGCTAGCTTGACTGCGAGAGTGACGGTTCGAGCAGGTGCGAAAGCAGGTCTTAGTGATCCGGTGGTTCTGAATGGAAGGGCCATCGCTCAACGGATAAAAGGTACTCCGGGGATAACAGGCTGATACCGCCCAAGAGTTCATATCGACGGCGGTGTTTGGCACCTCGATGTCGGCTCATCACATCCTGGGGCTGAAGTAGGTCCCAAGGGTACGGCTGTTCGCCGTTTAAAGTGGTACGCGAGCTGGGTTTAGAACGTCGTGAGACAGTTCGGTCCCTATCTGCCGTGGGCGCTGGAGAATTGAGGGGGGTTGCTCCTAGTACGAGAGGACCGGAGTGAACGCACCACTGGTGTTCGGGTTGTCATGCCAATGGCATTGCCCGGTAGCTAAGTGCGGAAAAGATAAGTGCTGAAAGCATCTAAGCACGAAACTTGCCCCGAGATGAGTTCTCCCTGACTCCTTGAGAGTCCTGAAGGGACGTTGAAGACGACGACGTTGATAGGCCGGATGTGTAAGTGCAGCGATGCATTGAGCTAACCGGTACTAATGACCCGTGAGGCTTAACCTTACAACGCCAGAGGCGTTTTGCAGAGACGCAAAGAATTTTCAGCGAAGTTCCAGATTAAAGAACAATTTAAGAATTAGCAGTGTTCTGCGGACGAACGTATTCTCCGCAAGAGCAGAGCGATTTTAAGAATTAGCGGGAACGAAAAAGATTTGTTCCGTGCACCAAGATTTGCCTGGCGGCTAGAGCGCGGTGGTCCCACCTGACCCCATGCCGAACTCAGAAGTGAAACGCCGTAGCGCCGATGGTAGTGTGGGGTCTCCCCATGCGAGAGTAGGGAACTGCCAGGCATCCAACAAGACAAAAAGGCCATCCTGACGGATGGCCTTTTTGCATTTGTACTTCCAAAAACTGTTCATCAGACAACAAACAGGCACAGTGAAACGCCGCAGCGCCGGTGGCAGTGTGGGGTCTCCCCGGGCGGGAGCAGGACAGAAGCAGAGCTTCTGAACGCTGCCTGCGGCAGCGGCCCGGAGGGCGGTTCACGGAGTGAGCCGTCAACTGCCAGGCATCCAATAAGACAGAAAGGCCATCCTGACGGATGGCCTTTTTGCATTTGTACTTCCAAAAACTGTTCATCAGACAACAAACAGGCACAGTGAAACGCCGCAGCGCCGGTGGCAGTGTGGGGTCTCCCCGGGCGGGAGCAGGACAGAAGCAGAGCTTTTGAACGCTGGCTGCGGCAGCGGCCCGAAGGGCGGTTCACGGAGTGAGCCGTCAGCTGCCAGACATCCGGTAAGACAGAAAGGCCATCCTGACGGATGGTCTTTTTGCATTTTTGTATCTGAGTACCGGAAATAACAGATAACAGACCGCGAATACAGACCGGCACAATAAAAAGCTACTGCGCTGCTGGTTTTGCGAAGAAAGCCCGGACAGAAATAACAATACAAAGCAGTTGTCGCAGAATCAGTATGCAGCAAAACAAAAGCCAAATACGGGCAACGGGTATAAGCAGATCTTTTGGATAGTTGAGTATGATTTCTTAGTTAGTCACAGCTAGCAGACTACAGCAAACAGGGCTGGTAACATGCCTCAATCGGGAAACTGGATGATTATGCAATGATTTTGCAATTTTATTGCCGTGACGAGGCCAGGATCAGTCCATTTTCAGGAAGTTTATCAAAGTTAACTAATTAATTATTCGGATAATTATTTTATTTTTTTGATGTTCTTTAGTTAAATCACTTAGCATAAAGTCATATTTTCGTGTTTATTGCTGAAAAAATACAGATTCTTCTTATCTTATGCTTTCGGCATGCTTAATTTAACTTCAATATAACAAAAAACGATAAATAAGCTTTACTTTAAATCTACGATACTTATGCTTGGATAACCAATAAATATCTAAAAAAATACTAAGGCCACTCATGATAAAGAGCCAACTCTCTGCGGCCGCTACTGCAGATCCACAACAACCTATGACCAATATGCAGCGCATAAAAGCTATTGTCGGAGCTTCCTCTGGCAATCTGGTCGAATGGTTTGATTTTTATGTCTACTCATTCTTCTCACTCTATTTTGCCCATATCTTCTTCCCGGATGGGGATACGACTTCACAGTTACTGAAAACTGCAGGCATATTTGCTGCCGGATTCTTAATGCGGCCGATTGGTGGCTGGCTGTTTGGTTACATTGCGGATCGCTACGGCCGTAAAAATTCGATGCTGATCTCTGTGTGTATGATGTGCTTTGGTTCGTTTGTTATTGCCTGTCTGCCTTCATATTCCTCAATCGGCGTTGCAGCACCAGCACTGCTGCTGCTGGCCCGTATGTTACAGGGGCTATCCGTCGGGGGGGAGTATGGTACCAGCGCAACTTATATGAGTGAGGTGGCGGTTAAAGGGCGCAAAGGCTTTTACGCTTCATTCCAGTATGTCACTCTGATTGGTGGCCAGTTGCTGGCGGTATTAACTGTTGTCGTATTGCAGCAGATTTTATCTGATCATGAGTTACGGACGTGGGGCTGGAGAATTCCTTTTATCATTGGCGCGGTACTGGCCATTATTGCCGTCTGGTTACGCCGTTCTCTGCATGAGACCTCAGAGTCAAAAAACCGGCAGCATAAAGATGCTGGTAGCCTGAAAGGGCTTTTGACTCACCACTGGCGTCCTTTCCTTATGGTCATTGGATTTACAGCCGGCGGTTCTCTCAGCTTTTATACCTTCACCACTTATATGCAGAAGTATCTGGTGAATACTGCCGGGTTTAATGTGAAGTCGGCCAGTCTGATTATGACTTGTGCCTTGCTTATCTATATGATCCTTCAACCGGTTATCGGAGCGCTTTCAGATAAAATTGGCCGTCGTGCTTCTATGCTGATCTTCGGTGCCGGGGTAACGTTATGTACTGTTCCTCTGCTGACATTACTGAAAATACCAGGCAACAGTAGCGGATTTACCTTACTTCTGATCGTGGTAGCTCTGTTAATTACCAGTTTTTATACTGCGATTAGCGGCGTGCTTAAAGCGGAAATGTTTCCACCAGAAATCAGGGCACTGGGTGTCGGGTTACCTTATGCATTAGCCAACGCTATTTTTGGTGGTTCCGCGGAGTACGTTGCGCTAACGCTCAAAGATGTCGGGACAGAGAGCACGTTCTTCTGGTATGTTTCTGTGATGGGTGCGGTTTCGTTCCTGATAGCTTTAGGGCTGCACAGAAAAAATAAAGGCATTGAACTTTAAGCGGTCAGTAAACAGCCCTCCGGGGCTGTTATTCCTGATACTAAAAAGCGCTGATTACTGAGCGATACGGAGCCGGAATGAGCAGTATCTGCCTTAATATGATAGTTAAAAATGAATCAGCTATTATTGCCGCGACTCTGCAAAATATCATTCAACATATCCCGATATCCTGCTGGGTGATATCTGACACCGGTTCAGCTGATAATACCTGTGACATTATTCGCCAGTTTTTTGATGAAGCCGGAATTAATGGTGAACTTTACCAGGATGAATGGGTAGATTTTGCCCATAACCGGAATCTGGCATTACAACGTTGTCATGGGAAATCTGATTATGTGTTTTTTTTTGATGCAGACGATTTTTTTGAAGGGGAAATTAATCCCGGAGAACTGACTCAACACAGTTACTTTATGAATATGTGTGACGAAAGCAAAACCACATATTACTTCCGAAAATTACTGATAAAAAATGACCCACGCTTTAAATGGCGCGGAGTGTTACATGAGTTTATTGAAGATCCTGTTAAAGATACCGGAACACTTCGTGGTGATTACACGGTAATTTCAGGACGCAAAGGTGCACGGAGTCTGCAAAAAGATAAATATCTTCGGGATGCTCAGGTGCTGCAAGCAGCTTACCAAAAAGGAGCAGACCCGGATTTACAGCCGCGTTATGCGTTTTACTGTGCACAGTCTTATCACGATGCTGCGTTGTATGATGAAGAGAACCGACAGCAACTCTATCGAAATGCACTGCACTGGTACAAAGTGCGTTTGACAGAGCAGGGATTCTCCGAGGAAAAATATTACAGTCTGATGCGTATCGGGTTGCTGTATGAACGTTTGTCTGATATTTCTGCGGCAGTTCCTTTTCTGCTGGAAGCTTATCAGGAAAATCCGCTACGGACGGAAAGTCTCTATCATCTGGCCAGGATCTATAACCATCTGGAAAAACATCATCTGGCTTATCAGTTTGCGTTGATGGCTAAGAAAGTAAAAATTCCGGAAGGTAATTTTCTGTTCGTTAATCATGATATTTATCATTACTGGATTGATTATGAACTGATGATCAATGCATTCAAAGTAAAGGATTTTTCTGCCAGCTATTTTTATGCAAGGAAACTGCTGCTCGATGACAGAAATGAAAATATGGCTTTAAGAGCAATAGCCGTGCTCCGTGATTTACCGGTCAACCTGCAATCAGATTCACTGCGCAACAAAAAATTACTTCGCCTCAGTCTGGATAAATACTCTCAGCATACACATGTAGCAGAACTTTTAAGTTTATTAAGTTAACTACTGGTATATTTCCCGGAATTAAACGCAAAAAAATGCTGACCAGTGAACTGATCAGCATTTGAGTACAATGTGCTTCAATATCAGAACTTCAGTTTAAATCCGACACTGCCTTGTAAAGTCTGATAATTATGGCTACCCGTGGTATAGGATGTATTCACCCACAAACTTGCCTGGCGGGTTAATGCAGCCTCAACCCCTACCTTAGTTTCAAAGGCAGTTTTCCCACTGATAGCCGCGACCGAAGTGCCATCAAGCTGTGGCGTTTGGTCCTTGCTGCTATTTTTGAGATTAAATTCAACATAAGGCTGAATAAAACCATCCCTGCTCAGTGAGGTTATGTAGCTGCGTACGCCTAATCTGGTCTCTGTTGCCTTGCCATTTCCGGTGACTTTGGTTCCGGTTTGTTCTGTAAAGTCATCAGAGGTCACCCCGAGGTAGGTAATCTGAGCCTGTGGCATGATCCAGAAGCTGGTTTTATCGTTGCCTGTGACTTTCCAGGCATAACCAGTTTCAAATGCCGCGGTAATACCGCGCAGGTGGTATTTTTCTTCCTGGAACTGATCACCGGAAACCTTGGCATTAAAATCATTCCAGCGCAACCAGGTGTCGGTATACCATCCTGACTGATCCGCTGCATTCTCAAACCAGGTCAGGTACATCCCGACACTGTAACCATTAAGCTCACCTTTCGAGCTGTAACCGGTGACTGAGGAGCGGGTTTTGCTGTCGCTGTTCCCATAACCTGCCATCAGACCAAGATGGAAACGTTGTTGATTCACGTCCCATTGGACTATATCGCCACCCATTTCTACAGAAGTATCATATATACGTGTATTCAGCTGACCATAGGCATTACTCTCGGTGCGTTTTCCGGTACTGCGAATCCAGAAGCTGTTAGCCAGATTACTGTCTTTGCCCTGACCCATAATGTTGTTTTCACCTACACGATCATGCAGGGACATAGAGAACATATGGTTAGCACTCCAGGCGTTGGCAGCATAGCTGCCCGTTTCCGGACGATAAACAGGGAGATGCGGTTCACTGCTGCCTGTTGAACCACTGTTTCCGGTGGCTCCGGTATCGCCTGTTGTGCCGGTATCACCGGTCGCACCAGTCTCACCTGTAGCTCCTGTAGCTCCTGTAGCTCCGGTCGCACCAGTGGCTCCGGTAGAGCCTGTTGCACCAGTGGCTCCGGTAGAGCCGGTCGCACCGGTGGCCCCGGTGGCCCCGGTAGAGCCAGTCGCACCAGTGGCTCCGGTAGAGCCGGTCGCGCCAGTGGCTCCGGTAGAGCCTGTAGCGCCGGTAGATCCAGTCGAACCTGTTGCGCCAGTAGCTCCGGTAGAGCCGGTCGCACCGGTGGCCCCGGTGGAGCCGGTCGCACCAGTGGCTCCGGTAGAGCCGGTTGCACCCGTAGCTCCGGTAGAGCCGGTCGCACCAGTAGCTCCGGTAGAGCCAGTCGCACCAGTGGCTCCGGTAGAGCCGGTCGCACCAGTAGCCCCGGTAGAGCCTGTTGCACCCGTAGCTCCGGTAGAGCCGGTCGCACCCGTAGCTCCGGTAGAGCCGGTCGCACCAGTAGCCCCGGTGGAGCCGGTCGCACCAGTAGCCCCGGTAGAGCCTGTTGCACCCGTAGCTCCGGTAGAGCCGGTCGCACCCGTAGCTCCGGTAGAGCCAGTCGCACCAGTGGCTCCGGTAGAGCCGGTCGCACCAGTGGCTCCGGTAGAGCCAGTCGCACCAGTGGCTCCGGTAGAGCCGGTCGCACCAGTGGCTCCGGTAGAGCCAGTCGCGCCAGTAGCTCCGGTCGAACCTGTTGCACCCGTAGCTCCGGTAGAGCCTGTAGGCCCGGTGGCTCCGGTAGAGCCGGTCGCTCCGGTGGCTCCGGTGGAGCCGGTCTCACCAGTAGCTCCGGTGGAGCCGGTCGCGCCAGTAGCTCCGGTAGAGCCTGTAGCGCCGGTAGATCCAGTCGAACCTGTTGCGCCAGTAGCTCCGGTAGAGCCGGTTGTACCAGTAGCTCCGGTAGATCCTGTTGCACCAGTGGCTCCGGTAGAGCCGGTCGCGCCAGTAGCTCCGGTAGAGCCGGTCGCACCCGTGGCTCCGGTAGAGCCTGTTGCACCAGTAGCTCCGGTAGAGCCGGTTGCACCAGTAGCTCCGGTCGAACCAGTCGCACCAGTAGCTCCGGTAGAGCCGGTCGCACCAGTGGCTCCGGTAGAACCGGTCGCGCCAGTAGCTCCGGTAGATCCTGTTGCACCAGTAGCTCCGGTAGAACCGGTCGCGCCAGTAGCTCCGGTAGAGCCAGTCGCACCAGTGGCTCCGGTAGAGCCGGTCGCACCAGTGGCTCCGGTAGAGCCAGTCGCACCAGTGGCTCCGGTAGAGCCGGTTGCACCCGTAGCTCCGGTAGAGCCGGTCGCACCAGTGGCTCCGGTAGAGCCAGTCGCGCCAGTAGCTCCGGTCGAACCTGTTGCACCCGTAGCTCCGGTAGAGCCTGTAGGCCCGGTGGCTCCGGTAGAGCCGGTCGCTCCGGTGGCTCCGGTGGAGCCGGTCTCACCAGTAGCTCCGGTGGAGCCGGTCGCACCAGTAGCTCCGGTAGAGCCTGTAGCGCCGGTAGATCCAGTCGAACCTGTTGCGCCAGTAGCTCCGGTAGAGCCGGTTGTACCAGTAGCTCCGGTAGATCCTGTTGCACCAGTGGCTCCGGTAGAGCCGGTCGCGCCAGTAGCTCCGGTAGAGCCGGTCGCACCAGTGGCTCCGGTAGAGCCTGTTGCACCAGTAGCTCCGGTAGAGCCGGTTGCACCAGTAGCTCCGGTCGAACCAGTCGCACCAGTAGCTCCGGTAGAGCCGGTCGCACCAGTGGCTCCGGTAGAACCGGTCGCGCCAGTAGCTCCGGTAGATCCTGTTGCACCAGTAGCTCCGGTAGAGCCGGTCGCACCAGTGGCTCCGGTAGAACCGGTCGCGCCAGTAGCTCCGGTAGATCCTGTTGCACCAGTGGCTCCGGTCGAGCCTGTTGCACCAGTAGCTCCGGTAGAGCCGGTCGCCCCGGTGGCTCCGGTAGAGCCTGTAGCCCCGGTATCTCCGGTGGCCCCGGTATCTCCGGTCGCGCCTGTTGTACCTGTCATCGAATAACTTTCCAGATACCATGAACCATCATCGGCATGCTGATTTAACAGATACTCGTAATTACCTTTTACGACCCTTTTCTGTAACAGGAATTCGCCGTCAGAACTTCCGTCAACTTTGATCAGTTCAAGAGATTCCTGGCCGGTAGGGTTATTGATATTCAGGTTATTAATCCAGACCTGATCATAACCACTGCCAGTAACGTTCCCTTTAATTTCGACAGTATCTGTATAAGATTTGCCATCAGATTCGTTATCGGTGCTTTGCCCTGTACCGGTCAGATATGAGTCCATCAGCCAGGTATTATTCTGGGTGGTATAGTTTCCAGAAATCACCATCTTATCGCCCGCCACACCATTCGCCAGGTCGATAGTCGCTCCGGACGCAGTAAGATCACCGCCGATGGTCAGGGTTGAAGGTGTTGAATCCGTGGAATTAAGTTGCATCAGGGTATCGGTGGTCACATTACCATCGAGCATGGTACTGCCATTACTGATAAAGGTCCCCAGGAGGTTAATCGCTGATTCAGAATTGGCGCTGGCTGCCCAGGTGGAACCGTCATTAAGCGTTAATGTACTGCCCTTCGCCAGATTGATTTGCGAAACACTGGCATTATCGCCGGCAGCATGGTTGAACGAGGTCACATCGGATGTGCTGCCAATGTTTATCACAGAGCCAGTGGTACCGGTAATATTTCCTGCGATAGTGGGGTTTGATACAACTGCATCAGAAGATGCCAGTAAATTGAGGGTATTGGTTCCCAAAGCAACATTACCTACCAGGCTGCCGTAGTTATTCAGCCCGTTAGTCAGGATTCCACTGGTTGAATACACGGCATCAGTACCTGTGCCGGAAATGGTTCCGTAGTTATTAAACGTATCAATAGTACCGGCGTTATATACCCCGTAATTACTGCCGCTGATTATCGCACCATTATTATTGGTTAAGGTAGTCAGATAGGGAGTAAGCACCAGGCTTGATAACGTTAACGGATTAAGATTAATTCCGGTACCGGATGAAGTAATGGATCCTGAGTTGGTAATATAAGCATTTGCCACTTGCTTAGTTGTCAGTATATCCACACCAATATTACTGCTGGAAATTGATGCATTTGCATTATTAACAACATAAGCCTGGGCAGCTGACGGAACCAGTAACTCAACGGCTGAAGCATGCGCCTTCAACACGTTAGACGATGATGAACTCAATGAGCCGGTCTGGGAAATGGTTCCGTTATTGGTTAACCCCACAATATTATTATAGGAGTAGGCGTAGGTACTGAGCGCCCGAAACGCACTGGATGAGCTGGTGGCTGCATCCCTGAATGAAATTCCCCAGGCCGAGGATGAATTGACTGTACCATTGTTCGTAATTAACTGATCGACCGGGCTGTCATCCGCGTCCATACCAATAGCGCTGCCAAAATCCAGACTACTGGTACTCGAAGTACCGGTGTAATTAACTGTTCCGTTATTGGTAATTGACATGCTGGCACGCGCATCCGGAGTGATCCAGCTGGCGACTACTGAAGTTCCGTCGCCATTAGTGGTGTAATAGCCAGTTCGGGAATAAAGCACAGGACGTGTCAACCCTGAACCAGTCACGGTAACTCCGTCATCGACATTAATTTCCATCGCGGTAGAGGAACTGGCATTGGTCCAGCGTAATACCTGAGAGGTTTCTGCTGCTATTTTAGGACTAAACTCCAGTAATGACCCGTATCCGGCATAGGAGCCTGATATCGTAGTAGTTGCTGTATCTGAACTGCAATCAATTATAGCATTCTGAATATAGGAACCACTAAAACCATTAGTATTGGTTCCATTACTTGAGGTACAGGTAGCAAAAGCACTGACTGGTATTGCTGAAACAGCTAATGCCGCAGTAACGACTAATCTGCTACGACCTTTTCCCTGGCGACTGCCAAGTTCAGAACAGACTACCCAGGCTCTTTTGGCCTGGCACCATACTAACCGGTATATTTTATTCATTTAATTTTCATCCGTATCCATGCATCATTACAGGACATTCCCTGTTAATGATTATTCTTATTACGAATCTGTGAAATAGAAAATGAATGCCTGCAACAATTAAATTATTATTAATGAGGCGGTGGTGGGTATTAATAAATACCTCCCCGAATAATAATGATTGAATGGTCGTAGTGTGACTATTTCTCAGCTGTGTGTAGCCCGTAAAATAACGGGTGGTTATTTTTTAAATTAAAAATTATTTTTTTTATTAATGTCCACCGGATAAAACCAATGGATGTAGGGTTTAACCAGATATGCCCTGAAACCAATCTGTCGCATATTTAGAAATATCAGGAAATATCTCATAACATTAATCCTACTTGAACAGTGTTATGTAAGCAATCTGTAGGGTAATTGTTAATGATAGTAATAACCAATCAACCTGATGGCTTTGATAGCATTTGTTGATGGTCAAAAATACAAAAGTGGTTTAGCAGCGAAGGGAGCTGGCAACCTGAAAAGATAGAGGAAGGCCGCGAACATCATAAATCCAACGGAGATATTGGCAGCTTTATGCTTTCAGGTACCGAAAAGATAGTCAGGGTGATGGCGGAGAGTGAAAATCAGGCAGATAACCCCGTGATAACGGGGTTACAAAACTCAGAGAATCCGGCCAATCAGGCGATCCATACGGATGCGTCTCATCCTGCGGATCAGTTTTTTTATCCGCGCCGGGTATTCCGAGATACTTTCCAGATCATTGTAGTGAGCAACCACGCTAGTATGCTGACGAATCAGAGCAAGTTCTTTCACTTTCTGTTCCAGCAGCTGGTGGCGGGGATCATGTACCAGAATGGCATTTTCGAGGTCCAGTCTCCAGGCGCGAGGATTCAGGTTATTACCGGTCAGCAACATCCATTCATCATCAACCCAGATACCTTTCAGGTGATAACTGTTTTCTCCGTCTTTCCATAAGCGTACCGTCAGCTGTTTGTTATCAATGTAATATTGCAGACGGCTGACAAACCGGCGCAGATTGATCTCGTACAGATAAGGTAAAGCCCCGATAATTTTAAACGGTTCCTGGGGAGGAATATAAAAATCATTCGCGGTTTTATCACCAATAATAATTTCAACCTGCTTACCCTGACGCAGCAAGCGAATGATATTGCGCACCAGAATTGCCGGCAGATTAAAATAAGGCGTGCAGATAGTTAATTTATGCTCGGCACAAGGCATCAGATGGAAAATAGTCTGATTCAGAATATTGCGTTTACCCAAACCGACTAATGGCGTCACACTGAGCTCGCCTTCCTGAGCCTGTGCTTCAAACTGATAGTTAAAGGTTCGCAATTCCTGGCGGAATAAGCGGGTTTCAGTTTTAATTTCCGGGCTGGAAGGTCTTTCAGTCTGATCAAGACGATGTACTGCCTCAGCCTGCTTCAGGTTAATACCAATCCATTCAAACATCGTATCTGCCAGGGCAGGGTTACGGATGATTTGATATCGATCGTAGCGATAACGCTCATGTTGGTGAAGGTAAACATTGTTCAGACTGGCGCCACTATAAATCACGCAATCATCAATGATAAATCCCTTCAGATGAAGTACACCGAGGGCTTCACGGGTATTCACCGGGATTCCGTAAACCGGAATGGCAATATCGGGATTGGCAGACGCCATTTCACAATACCAGTCAGCATTGGTTGATCCCTTAGCTGCACCAATTCGTCCGCGCTGTGCACGATGCCAGTCAACGCAGATGCTGATATCCAGCGCCGGATTAGCCCGTCTGGCTGCATAAAGTGCATCCATAATACTTCGCCCGCCTTCATCATTTTCAAGATACAAAGCGACCAGACAGATGCGAGTTGTGGCGGCGGCAATTTTATCCAGCAAGGTACGGTGAAACTCAGCCGCAGAATAAAGCATGGTGAAATCAGCGGCTGATTGCGAAAGTGCGGGCAGTTGCGCGAGGTACTGTTGGTGATTATTGAGTTTAAATTTTGACAACATCACAATGCGCTTCTTCTCTGTTCAATATATTGTCATAATCGACAATGTCATGGCCTTAACCTTGAAGTGTAACATTAACCATCTGCTGTCGTGACAATTTTACTCTTCTGTACGTTTTTTTTCGGCAGCCTGCAAAGCCAGTTGCAGGGTAACAATCCCTTCATCCAGTTGCCGCTCAATCCTGAAATCCAGCTTACGTGCCAGAGTGATCATCCCCTGATTATTAGGCATGGTGATGCCATTGAGCTGTTGCAGGCCATGTTGGCGGGTATACAAAATCATTTTTTCCAACAATTGCCGGCCAAGACCAAGATTTTTTAGATCAGATCTGACCAGGATTGAAAACTCCGCATCAATGTTATCAGAGTCAGAAATCGCTCTGGTCACGCCAATGATCTCGTTGCGATCTTCATCGGTATAAACCGCGACGATTGCCATTTCCCGATCATAATCGATCTGGGTCATATTGGCTAAATCTTCATGAGTGAACTCATTGATTTCACTGAAATAACGATAGTAGAGATCTTCTTTTGTCACTCTGGAAATAAACTCTTTCAGCCCGGGTTCATCTTCCGGCAAAATCGGGCGGAACAGACATTCACTACCATCTTTCAGGATAACCGCCTGTTCGAGACGTTGTGGATAAGGGCGAATGGCGAGTCGGGATTCGCTTTCACCGCTAAATTCCTTCAGGGACACGGTGGCATCGAGCAGAGTGAGATTATTTCCCGAAGCAAGTAAAGGGTGAATGTCCAGCCATTCGATTTCCGGGCAGTCGATAATCATATTCGAAATATGCACCAGACACTGGCTCACAGCATTGATATCCAGAGCCTGAAGCGAATTTCTGCCACGTATCGCGCCGCGGATGATGGCCTGATTGACCAGATTTTTTGCCAGAGTCATATTCAGGGGAGGGAGGGCAACCGCAGGCTGCTGGTCTGTCTGCCAGTCACCATTTCCTTCACCAAGAATTATTACAGGACCGAACAGTGGATCGGGTTGAACTGAGATCCTGAGCTCTTCCGCCCCTGCACGTCGGGCCATGCTCTGAACCACCAGACCCTGAATATGAGCTTCCGGCCATGCAGTTTTGGCCCGTGACAATATGGCATCTGCTGCGCTGGCCACCTCTGCAGCAGTATGCAGATAAAGCATAACCCCCTGAATTTCTGATTTATGTGGTATATCCGCAGAGCGGAGTTTTAGCGCTACCGGATAACCAATATTGTCTGCAATTACCACGGCTTGCTGGCTGTCAGTCGCAGCCCAGGTGGACAGGGTGTTTATTCCGTATCCCTGAAAAATGGCCTGAACTTCATGAGTATCCAGCCGGTTTCGTCCTTCAGCCAGAGCCTGCTGCAATAGCTGACGGATATTAATTCGTGTTTGTGGTAGCCGGGCGGGGAGCGAAGGTGTTTCCCTTAATTGTTTCTGATTGCGCCGGTATTCTACCATGTGCATAAATGCAGTTACCGTGCCTTCCGGGGTTCTCCACGTTGGTATACCTGCTCGGGTAAATGCAGCCCTTGCTTCACGTGACGAGTATTCTCCTCCCCAGTTGGTCAGTAAAGTGATCTGCCGGCCCCGGGGATGTTGCCTGACCAGTCGGATAATCTCGTTGGCACTTTCACTGGCCGGAGAAACAGCGCTGGGGGCGTGAATAATCATCAGTGCATCCAGGGCATGACTTTCCAACAGCAGATTGATGACTGACAGATAGCGTTCTGTCGTAGCATCATCCTTCAGGTCCAGCGGATTGCCTGCGTGGACAGACGGAGGCAATATTTTATTCAGTGCTTCGATCGTGGCCTGGTCGGGACTGGCTAATGTGCCGTTACGTTCGGTCAGTTCATCCAGAGCCAGTGCCGCGGGTGCAGCACCGTTGCTGATAATAAATAATCGTTCACCGCGTAGCGGTCGCATGTGATTGAGCGTCTCTACCGCAGAAAATAGCTCATGGGTATCTTTGACCCGCAACATGCCTGCTCGCTGAATAGCGGCATCCCATGCGGCATCCAGGCTATCAGCCGTGCCGAGAAATTGTCTTGCCTGGCGACTTCTGCCACTTTTAATCACCAGGATAGGTTTGTTGCGTGCAGCACTTCGGGACGAAGAAACAAACCTTCGGGCATCTTCTAAATGTTCCAGAGACAGTAATATGGCGCTGGTTTTACTGTCTCTGGCAAGAAAATCGAGTAAGTCATCGACATCAATATCAATGCTGTCACCCAGGGCGATAAACCAGGAAAACCCCAGATTACGTTGCTGCGCCCAGTCCAGTAAGGTATTAGAAACAGCGGCAGATTGTGAAATGAACGCCAGTTTTCCACGCTGGACGGGTACCGGAGAGAAACTGGCATTGATTCCCTGCCAGGGAGAGAGCAGACCCAGGCTGTTGGGACCAAGAATACGAATATTCCAGTGAGCAGCACACTCTTTTAGTTCGCTTAGCTGTTCTCCGGGGGACGAAAGGATAATACAGGCCCGACAGCCTTTTTCTCCCAGTTGCTGCAGAATTTCCAGATTACGCCGTGAATGGGTACAAATGACGGCGAGGTCAGGAATGCAAGGCAACTTATCAATCGAAGGATAAGCCATCACACCGCATACGGCTTGCCATGCAGGTGTCACAGGTAATACCGGGCCACTAAATCCTCCTGCCAGCAGATTTCGCATCATCAGATGGCCAGCCCGGTCAGGTTTCTCTGACGCGCCAATAACCGCGATAGAACCGGGTTTGAGTAATGCTTCAAGACCGCGCTGACTCATCTGTATCCTCCTGAGGCTGAAGGCAATAGTTTATCCGTTTTCCGGGAGCTTTTCCGTGAGGTATGCCTGATGTGAGGCTTTACCCGCCAGATATCGCTGGCGGAAACGTTCAAAGTGCGCCTGTAGTCCTGCCGCGGCTGCGGTGTCTCCAGCCTGCTCCAGCAGTGCAATCGCTACCTCTGCAGTGCAGTGTTGGCCAGCTGTCGGCGATTCACGCAGGCTGTAACGTGAAGGGCGTGACACATTTAGCGACATTACCGGAAAGCGATCGAGCCACGGGCTTTTACGGAACATTTTTGCGGCTTCGGTCCAGGTACCATCCAGCATAACAAATAGTGGCGGTTTACCGGTTGTTGGAGGGGTGGTCATCACTTCCCGTCCCGGGGCTGCATAATGACCGGGAAATACAACCAGAGGCTGAACATTCTCATCATTGACGGTGGCCAGCAATTGTTCAGGCGGTGCTGTTCGTGACCATTCAAACGCGGTGGTCTGAGGTAAAATATCGGCGATCAGACGGCCGGTATTACTGGGTTTCAGCGGCTCAGTATCGAACATCACCAGACAGAACTGACTACGGGCAGCAACAGGGGTGATGGTAGTGCACAGGCACTGCGCAACCGGTAACAGACAGCGTTGACAACGAACAACCCGGTTTCCTCTGGCGAGAAAAGGACGGGTTGCTCTGGCCAACCGTTGTGCCCTGAGGGTCAGGACGGCATTATCCAACATAATCTTTCATGACCAGCAAAAAGCGCAGTGTAATCGAAAACCGCGGTTCTGCGTAGTCTGGCTGAAAGCTTTAAACGTAAATCACAGGGATTCATCCAGCCACTGCTCGAATGATGCTTTAGGTAAGGCACCTGCCATTGTGTCGACATGCTGACCTTTACGGAAGATCATCAGTGTCGGGATGCTTCGGATATGAAAGCGGGCACTCAGTGCGGTCTGTTGTTCGGTGTTCACTTTAATAAAACGAACCTGTTGTGCCCGCTCTTCCGCGACATCTTCGAAGATCGGCGCAAAGCCAACACAAGGGCCACACCATGGAGCCCAAAAATCAATCACTACCGGAAGGTCATCCTGTAACAGCTTATCCAGCGTCTGTTCTGTGGCGTTAATAATCTCACCCTCAAACAGTGGTTCTTTACAACGTCCGCATTTTGCGGAATCGCTGATCTTTTCGTCCGGCACGCGGTTAGTGGCAAGGCAGTGGCTGCATACGGTATTCATCATGACCTCTGATTAGGATTGTCGCAAAATTTTGCGTATGATTATCAGACATCCTGAACGGTTGAACCAGCAGGATCTGTCGATGGCTATAATAGATGACAGCATCAAAGTCAAAGTTGATAGATTAGCAGCGTGACATCAGGTAATCTTCGCGCTCCAGGAACAGGAGGAAACAATGAACGACGATGTAAAAGGCAAAAGCAGTAAAGTAAAAGTGATGTATGTTCGCAACGAGGATAATACCCGTCAACGTACCGGTAACCCGCGGACAGGCAAAGGAGGTTATTCTCCGTCACGTCAGCAGGAGCCAGGTCGTCGTCAGGAAGAAAAATCCCGTTCCCCGTGGCGGACAGTTTCGCGCTCACCGGCAGAAGAACCAAAGGCATTGCCTACCGAGACCGGTCCACGGCCGATCGTCGATCCTGAGGTCATTCGCAAGCAGCGTCAGGAAGAAACCCGTGTCTATGGTGAAAATGCCTGTCAGGCTTTATTCCAGAGCCGTCCTGAAGCGATTGTTCGCGCCTGGTTTGTTCAGAGCGTCACTCCACGTTTTCGTGAAACCCTGCGCTGGCTGGCTGCAAACCGTAAAGCCTACCATGTGGTAGAAGATGCCGAACTGGTAAAAGCATCCGGTACAGAGCACCATGGTGGGGTCTGCTTCATTATCAAAAAACATATGGGACTGGCTGTCAGCGAGTGGCTGGAACAGGCTGCAGAAAAAGAGTGCGTTCTGGCCCTGGAAAATGTAGGCAACCCACATAACCTCGGCGCAATTATGCGCAGCTGTGCCCACTTTGGCGCAAAAGGTATTCTTGTTGATGATGCTTCTCTGCTTGAATCAGGGGCTGCTGTACGTACCGCTGAAGGTGGTGCTGAACATGTTCAGGCGATAACGGCGAATAGCTTTGCTGAGGGGCTGGATGCATTTCGCCAGGCGGGTTACACCATCGTGACAACTTCCAGTCATCAGGGAAGTCCGTTATCTGCGACAACCTTGCCTGAAAAAATGGTCCTGGTGTTAGGTCAGGAAAGTGACGGCCTGAAAGAATCTACCCTGAAACAGGGAGATATCAGTCTGTCCATTGATGGCACTGGCAGTGTGGAAAGTCTCAATGTCTCGGTTGCGACAGGGATTCTTCTGGCAGAATGGTGGCGTCAGAACCATTAATCAGCCATAAAAAAAGCGCCATCAGGCGCTTTTTTTATCCGCAGAGTAAACCCGATTAGTGAGCGCCTCCTCCGGCATCGCTTTTTTTACCTCCCGACCCCCCAAACGGCGGTTTGGCAAACCAGATGGTCACCAGCAACAGAATAAATATCCCGCCGGCAGCCCAGAAAATCTCATTGGCAGAAATAATCAGTCCCTGGCTGGTGATTTGCTCAGCAATATACTCAGAGGCCTGCTGGTGGCTCATCCCTATTGATTCCAGTTGTTGATACATATGCTGAGAATTAGGATTAAATGCCGTGACAGACTCTGTCAGATGGCTGTGATGCAGCGATTCCCTGTCGGTCCACAGTGTTGTGGTGATGGAAGTACCTATCGAACCGGCCAGGGTTCGTAAAAAATTGGACAGACTTGATGCCGCAGCCATCCGTTCCGGAGGTAATCCGGATAGGGTAATGGTGGTTAACGGCATAAAGAAGCAGGCAACTGCAAATCCCTGGATAAACTGTGGCCATGCTGATGCCGCAAAATTCATCGCCGGTTCAAACGTATAAGCCCGCCAGTAAAAACAAACTGCATACATGATGAAACTGAAAGTTACCAGTAATCGCATATCCAACTTATGCGCAAAACGTCCGATGATTGGCGAAAGTATCACTGGTAACACGCCCACCGGGGCAGATGCCAACCCCGCCCAGGTTGCGGTATAGCCGAATACCTCCTGGAGTAGCTGTGGCAGTAGGACAATCGTGCCAAAATAAAGCATATAAGCCAGGCTGATAGAGACGCACCCTATGGTAAAGTTCCTCGACCTGAATAATGACAAATCGACGATAGGGTGATCATCTGTCAGCTCCCAAATCAACAGAATTGAGAGTGCGACTACCGCAAAAACAGTCAGAGTGATAATTTCGGTCGAATTAAACCAGTCCAGCTCTTTTCCCCGGTCCAGCATTACCTGAAGGCAACCGATGCCCACCACCAGACATACCAGCCCTACCAGGTCGATTGGCTGCCGTGTGATAGTGGTTTCTCTCCCGCGTATGGTCTGAAGGCTTAAGAAGATCACCACTGCACCGATGGGTACGTTGATAAAAAAGATCCAGCCCCAGTGGTAGTTATCACTGATCCAGCCACCAAGGATCGGACCACAAATGGGCGCCACGATTACCGTCATTGCCCACAGTGACAGAGCAATACTGCGTTTAGCGGGTGGATAGTTATTCAGCAGCAAACTTTGCGAAAGAGGAATCAATGGTCCGGCGACCACCCCCTGAATGACACGAAAGAAAATCAGCATTGTCAGACTGTTCGACATACCACATGCCCATGACGCGATGGCAAATGTCACCGTGGAAAGCATAAACAGTCTGACCTCACCGAACCGTCGGGCCAGCCAGCCGGTCAACGGAATGGAAATGGCATTGGCGACCCCGAATGAGGTAATAACCCAGGTTCCCTGGGAGTTTGAAGCCCCCAGGTTACCGGCAATGGTCGGTATGGCTACGTTGGCAATGGTCGAGTCCAGTACCTGCATAAAGGTAGCCAACGACAAGGCAATCGTCATCAGTACCAGTTGCGTACCTTCGAGCGGTTTCTGCGCCATGGTTTTCTCCGCAGACATCAGCCGGCATTTGCCTTGATGATGTCAGAGATAGTCTGATTCACCTGACCCAGTTGCAGTTCCAGAGCATTACTCTCATAAGCCGGAGTTGTGCGTACTGAAGTGGCAAGAACCTGTCCGTCTTTATTTGCCGTATCAACGGTGACTAAGGTTGATAAGCCAATACGCAGCGGGTGTTTTGCAAGGTCTTGTGGATCGATATCTACGCGAACCGGCAAACGCTGGACCACTTTAATCCAGTTACCGGTAGCATTCTGGGCAGGCAGTAAAGAGAATGCACTACCTGTTCCCATGTCCAGACCAACCACTTTGCCGTGATAGACGACATTATCGCCATAGATATCAGAAACAATGGTCGCAGGCTGACCAATACGAACGTCGGCCAGTTGTGTTTCTTTAAAATTAGCGTCAACCCACAGTTGTTTATCAGGTACTACCGCCATCAGTGAACTGGAGGATGAGATCTGCGAGCCCACCTGAACGCTACGCTGCGAAACATAACCGTCTACCGGGCTTCGGATATCCGTACGTTGTAAAGCCAGCCAGGCGTCACGGACTGCGGAAGCACTTTGCTGCACAGCCGGCTGATTTTCCAGCGTGGTATTCAGTAATATTGCCTGGTTGGCATTATATTGTTGAGTAGCCACGTCGAGGTCTGCCTGGGCACTGGTTACCGCATCGCGGGCATGCTGTAAGTCTTCGCGACCAATTAACTGAGATTTGCCCAAGGGGATACGGCGTTCCAAATCGGCCTGCGCCTGTGCCAGTGCAACTTTTTTCAGGGTGATATTAGCCTGATACTGTTTGCTGTTGATCATTTCCTGGCGGGTTTGACGGACGCTGGTGGCAAGTGCAGTTTCTGCTTTGTCAAAAGCCTGTTGAGCATCGGTTTTGTCCAGTGACACCAGAATGTCACCTTTTTTGACATAATCAGTATCGTCAAACCAGACCCGGGTTACGCTGCCCGATACCTGCGGCATAATGACCACCTGGTTACCGGAAACATAGGCGTCATCAGTATCCTGGTAATGGCTGAGTACCAGAAACCAATAGGCAAAGTAGCCAACAGCGGCAATCAGGCAAATGATAGCCAGCAGAATCAGCAGAGTTTTACGTGCTTTCTTTTTATTTTGGGGCCGCGGGGCACCGGATTGCAGAGTTTCCTCACCTGCACTCATAGAATTTTCCACCTGTCATTGGTATTTTGGAACAGCAAATAAGGCCCGGTAATGCCAGTGTTTTTTTTACTGGCAAAGGTGCTGAAGCATAACCAAAACCCGATCATAATCTTTAGCACTTGATGACATATTACCGTCGCGTTACTAAATGGTTATGCTTTACTGTCCATTTCATCCAGGCGGCCGAGCAGTTTACGGGTAATACTTTCGAGTTGTTGTTGTTCTTCAGTAGAAAGAACTTCCCACAGATGTTTCAGACTCTGGTGCTGAGGTGGCATAACCTCACACAGAAACTCATAGCCCTGTTCAGTCAAATGCAGGTGTAAACAGCGGCGATCATTACTGCTTTCACGACGTTCTATCCAGCCGCGTTTCTCGAGCTCATCTGCAATACGTGTTGCATTGGTACGGGAAGACCCTAACGCAGAACTCAGTTCCGACGGTTGAATACTCTGATCCTTGCGTGCATCCAGGGTGACCAGTGCTGTAAACAGGGTGTCATTAATTCCACGTTCTTTCAGAATTTTGTTCCTGTTATCGAGCAGTTTTCCCTGAATATGCATACATAACCGGGTCAGCAGCATTTCCCGCAACGGGTAGTTAGTGTGGCGCTGAACCAGGACATGCAACATTTCTTCAATCGGAGTGAATGAACTTTCCACGCGAATACCTCACAGAAATTATTATTAGGATATTTTGGTGAGCCAAAGTCAGATGCAGGCATTTTCCCCGCAAAGTGATTGTCCCGTTAGTTACCTGAGACTGACTGGTCCTGTGTAGGGCAGAAATTAATCACCAGGTAATAGTTACTATTGGGAAAGTCACCTGACTAAAACTATATCCCGCTAACGATATCAGACCCCATGTCATGTTAATAGTCTGTAAGAGGCTTTTTGTCGCGGCAAATGTTACAAAAATGTGGATGGAAGAGGGCGGCTGAACTTTTCACCGGTGCTGAAGCAGGAAGGCAGAGGTGGGAACTGGCTGGTGATAAACGAGAAACTAACACTATAAAAAAAGGACAGCGCAGGCTGTCCTTAGGTGATTCAGAGCAGATTAGGATTTGGCAGCAGCTAATGCATCCTGAATCCAGTGGTTAAATTCAGCCTGATGAGCATGAATCCAGCCATCTACCTGACGATTTACATCTGCATCACTGCTTTGTCCGGCATTCATGGCTGCGTTCTGCGCATTGATATCTGCCAACGGCAGTTTCATTTCAGCAAACAGTTTTGCTGCGGCAGGATTCTTTTCAGCCCATGCTTTGTTGGCAACGATATGCATGGTATTTACAGGGAAGCCATAGTTCGCACCGTTAGGCAGTTTTGTATCGACATTTTTCTGTCCACCCGGCAAAGAAGAGAAAGGAACCTGTAACCAGACAACATCACGACCCGGTTTCAGCACATCACTCACCCAGTAAGGAGTCCAGGTATAATAAAGGATAGGTTTACCCTGTTTGTAACGAGCGATAGTGTCAGCCATCATCGCGGAATAATTACCCTGATTGTGCTGCACGGTGTTTGATAAACCGTAGGCCTGAATCTGGTGATTAATTACTGCCTCACAGCCCCAGCCCGGAGTACAACCGGTCAGGTCAGCTTTGCCGTCGCCATTGGTATCAAACAGTTTTGCCAGTTTAGGATCTTTTAGCTGAGCAATATCAGTAATATGGTATTTTTCGGCGGTTTTCTTATCGATCAGATAACCCTGCGCAGCCCCGCTGACATAGGTCCCTTCACGATAAAACACTTTATCGCCACCCGCCGCGTTATACATATCGTCATGCAGCGGCTGCCAGTTCACAGCGGTAAACGTTGCATCGCCCGCAGCGATAGAGGTGTAGCCAACGTTATAGTCCACTTCATCCGGGGTATCGACAGTGTACCCCAGTTTTTCTAAGGCACGACTCACCAGCAGAGTCTGAAAGGTTTCTCCGCTGATGGTGCTCTGAACAGGTTTAACGGTGATTCCCTTGCCTGGCAGATCAGCAGCATAGCTTTGTCCTGCAAGCAGCAGAGTCATTGCAGTGGTAGTGATGATTAACTTACGCATGTTTATTCCTCATCTCTGTGAGATGTCCGCTCATGGCGGACACCTCTGTTATTATTTGGTGGGTGAATTTTTAACAAACGGGCGCAGGACCAGGCCTACCGGACCGGTAAGATACCAGTGACGCTGTCCACGGCTACGGCTATCTGCACCAACAGACTGTGTCAGTCGATCAAGAATAATGGCCAGAATCACAATGCCGACTCCGCCGACGGTTGCCAGCCCCATGTCCAGCCGACCAATACCGCGTAACACCATCTGACCAAGGCCCCCGACGGCTATCATTGAGGCAATAACCACCATGGAAAGCGACAGCATCAGTGTCTGGTTGACGCCGGCCATAATGGTTGGCATGGCTAATGGCAGCTGTACTTTAAACAGCATCTGGCGTGGGCTGGCACCGAATGATTCGCTGGCTTCGATCAAATCTGCCGGTACCTGCTTGATACCAAGGATAGTCAGCCTGATTACCGGTGGCAGGGCGAAGATAATAGTTACTACCACACCAGGAACGTTGCCGATACCAAACAGCATGACAATAGGCACCAGATAAACAAAGGCTGGCGTTGTCTGCATGGCATCCAGCAACGGACGGATGATTTTTGCAGCACGATCACTGCGGGCCAGCCAAATTCCGACGGGCAGGCCAATAACCACACAGAACAGCAACGACGTTAATACCAGTGACAGCGTGACCATGGCATCTGACCATGCGCCGATGGCACCTATCACAATCAGAGAAAGCAGTGTCGCGATACCCATACCGACATTGGTCATCTGCCAGGCTATCAGTGTGAAAATCAAAATCGCTATAGGCGAAGGCATAACAGTCAGCAGATGCTGGAAGGTACTCAGGATAAAATCAACCGGTACACGGATTCCCTGAAATACCGGGCGGAAATTACCGACCACCCAGTCAATAGCATGAGTCACCCAGCTGTCTAACGGAATTAATGTCTTATGGAATGGATCCATAATATTAAAATGCTCATGCGTTACCGGAGCAGGAGCATTCAACCAGTCGTTAGATGAGGCTGCTGCATCGTGCCCGCCACTGCCGGAACTGGTGCCGGCAGAGCCCCAGGCATCTGACGAGCTGGTATCTGTAGAACTGCCAGCAGAGGGCGATGATGAACCGGAGGTTGACCAGGGATCACTAGCGCTGCTACTGCTGTCTGCCGCAGGAGCACTGCTGGCCTGAGCTGAAGTATCACTCCATGGATTATTATCTGGCTTGCTCATTATTGATTCCCCTCGCGATCCAGCGCCCGTAACAGACTGCTTTTTGAAATAATGCCGACATATTGGTTGTTTTCATCAGTAACTGGTACGGCACACGGGGCCGCAGCAACATGAGAAAATATTTCATTCAGCGGGGTTGCGGCAGGAATCGGCAGTGGAGCTTCCAGAAAAGCACTTTCCAGCGATCCCCCGGAAGCCAGGGCCTGTTGTAATGAATCACCGGAAACGATTCCGGCAAATTTCTGCTTATCCAGTACATAGCCGAATTCCCGATCCTGATCCCGGAGTAATTGCAGTGCAGTACGTGGACCGAACCCTGGTGCTTTACGCATCAGAGTATTTGCCCCACGACGGGCAATATCTTTCGCGCTAAATACCTGGCTGATATCGACGCCGCGGAAGAAGGTTTTCACATAATCATTTGCCGGATTATTGAGTATTTCATCCGGAGTACCGACCTGAACGACTTCCCCGTTTTGCATAATCGCAATCCGATCTCCGATACGCATAGCTTCATCAAGATCGTGCGATATAAACACAATGGTACGTTGCTGTCGGGTTTGTAATTTAATTAATTCATCCTGCATTTCAGTACGAATTAACGGGTCAAGTGCCGAGAAAGCTTCATCCATTAACAAAATATCCGGATTAATGGCTAATGCTCTGGCAAGACCCACACGCTGACGCATCCCTCCGGATAATTCATCCGGCCATGAGTGGGCATATTTTTCCAAACCAACCTGGCGAAGGGACTCCATCGCTTTTTCCTCTCGTTCCTGCAGAGGAATACCTGCCAGTTCCATACCAAAGGCAGCATTATTTAATACCGTCATGTGCGGCATTAATGCAAAGGACTGGAAAACCATGCTGATTTTATTACGGCGAATTTCCCGTAGCTGTGTGTCAGGAATTTTAGCAATATCCAGGCCATCAATAAGCACCTGTCCACGGGTAGGCTCGATCAGACGATTGAGAAGGCGAACCATAGTAGATTTACCGGAACCGGATAAACCCATGATCACAAAAATCTCGCCTTCTTCAATGGCCAGACTGGCATCTTTGACGCCAACAGACAGTCCTGTTTTATCCAGAATCTGTTCTTTGCTTAGCCCCTGGTCCAGATATTTAAATGCTTTACCCGGATGGTCACCAAAAATTTTATATAGATTTTTTACTTCAAGTTTAATTGCCATTCAGTCGTATTGTCCTGAGTTATATTTATTTTTTCATGGGGTTATAGTGTCCGGAAGGTGATGTACATTTATAACCGTACCATACTGAGATTATCTGACAACCCTTGATTTTTCTATTTTGCGGACAATGACGAAGGATATTTCCTGTGATGCCAGTGATATCAGGGGATTCGGGAGGGTAAAAGAGTGGGCAATATTTTCCTGGTGAAGTTAATTCATTGTTAATAATAATCTGCGGTACTTTTTTAAACGTACTGAAACAGCATTGGAAATATTTAACGGAATCGCCGTGAATAGAAGGATTTATTATGGCGGATTATTCACCGCAGAGAGATGCTGTCAGGAGAAAATATCGGGGAGAAAATCCCCGGTATTTTAGCTCAGAAATTCCAGTCATCATCTTCGGTGACGGCTAAATTTCCTATGACGTAGGATGAACCAGAGCCAGAGAAGAAGTCATGATTTTCATCTGCGTTTGGAGACAATGAGGTGAGTATTTCGGCGCTGACGTTGCATTCTCTGGCAGGAAATAATGTCTCATATCCCAGGTTCATTAAGGCCTTATTTGCATTGTACCGCAGAAACATTTTTACCTCATCAACCCACGGGGTTTCTGCATACAATTCTTCGGTATATATCAGTTCGTTTTGATATAATTTTTGTAATAATTCTCGTGCATACTGCTGTAATTCTTCTTGCTGTTGTGTCGGCAATTGGTGTAATTGTTGCTGGAATTTATAGCCGATATAATATCCATGAACTGCTTCATCCCGAATAATTAGCCGGATTAGATCAGCTGTGTTGGTCAGTTGTCCACGGCTTGACAGATGCATAGGCAGCCAGAAACCGGAATAGAACAAAAAGGATTCAAGAAATACACTGGCTATTTTCTTTTTCAGTGCATTTTCTGCAGCATAGTGCTGAAGAATGATAGTCGCCTTATGTTGCAGGGCCTGGTTGTGTTCACTCCAGCGATAAGCATCATCCACATCAGCGGACCGACACAGTGTAGAAAATATGGAGCTATATGAACGGGCATGAACGGCTTCCATAAAGCAGATATTGGAGAAGACGGCTTCTTCATGAGGCGTAGTTGCATCGGCCATCATTGCCACAGCGCCAACGTTATTCTGAACGGTATCCAGTAATGTCAGCCCTGTAAACACTCGCAGAGTCAGGGTCTGAATCGCAGGACTCAGGGTCTGCCAGCTTACCCGATCGTTAGATAATGGTATTTTTTCCGGCAACCAGAAATTACTGGTTAAACGATTCCAGACTTCCAGGTCTTTATCGTCCCGAAGACGGTTCCAGTTAATAGCCTGAACTTGCATGAGTTTCTGCATAATATTTTCTCTTCGGTTACAGGGCGCAGGCGACACAGCCTTGCAGCTCAGTGCCTTTCAGCGCTGCCTGGCGCAGACGGATGTAATACAAGGTCTTAATCCCTTTTTTCCAGGCATAAATCTGCGCTCTATTAATATCGCGAGTGGTCACATCCGCATTAAAAAACAGGGTCAGAGATAATCCCTGATCAACATGCTGTGTGGCTTCTGCGTAAGTATCAATAATTGCCTGCGGGCCTAACTGATAAGCATCCGCATAGTAAGCCTGATTGTCATTGGTCAGGTAGGGGGCAGGGTAGTAAACCCGACCGAGTTTTCCTTCTTTACGGATTTCTATCTTCGCGGCTATCGGGTGAATACTTGAAGTCGCATGATTGATGTAGGAAATTGAGCCGGTGGGTGGCACGGCCTGTAAATTGCTGTGATATAAGCCATGAACCATCACCTGTTGCCGTAACTGTTGCCAGTCGGCAACGGAAGGTAATGTTATCCCGGCTTTTTGAAACAGTTCTGTAACCCGGGCCGTTTTTGGCAGCCATGGCTGAGAGGTGTATTTATCGAAAAATTTCCCGCTGGCATAAGTCGATTGTTCAAAACCGGCAAAATGCTGTTGCCGTTCTCTGGCAATGTCGCAGGAAGTTTGTAATGCGTAGTAGGCGATACAATAAAAATAGAGGTTAGTGAAATCCAGACCTTCCGGTGAACCATACATTATATGTTCACGGGCCAGGTAGCCGTGCAGGTTCATCTGCCCTAAACCAATGGCATGAGATGCCCTGTTTCCTGCAGCCACTGAGGGGACGGAATTCATCTCACTCATGTCGGATACTGCGGTTAGCGCCCTAATCGCTACACTCACAGTATGCTCAGGTTGCCCGGCATCCATAACTTTTGCGATATTCAGGGAGCCAAGGTTACAGGAGATATCTTTTCCGGTGTGCCGATAACTCAGATCTTCGCGGAATTCACTGGCTTCGTTAACCTGTAAAATTTCGGAGCACAGGTTACTCATATTGATTCTGCCGGCCAGTGGGTTCTGGCGGTTGACGGTATCCTCAAACATCAGGTAAGGATACCCCGACTCAAACTGGATGGCAGCGAGTGTCTGGAACAGTGCCCGGGCGGAGATCCAGGTTTTCCGGATACGTTCATCCGCAACAAATTCGTCGTAACAGTCATTGATGCTGATATCCGCAAACGCTTTACCGCAGACACGTTCTACGTCATAGGGGGAAAACAACGCCATTGACTGATTTTCTCTGGCGAGACGGAAAGTCACATCCGGCAGAACGACACCGAGCGACAATGTTTTGATTCGGATCTTCTCATCAGCATTTTCCCGCTTGGTATCAAGGAAATGCAAAATATCAGGGTGATGAGCGTGTAACCAGACGGCACCGGCACCCTGGCGGGCACCAAGCTGGTTGGCGTAGGAAAAAGCGTCTTCAAGCATTTTCATCACCGGTATTACTCCGGATGACTGGTGGGCAATTTTTTTAATCGGCGCACCCTGCTCCCGAAGATTACTCAGACAAAATGCCACGCCGCCTCCACGCCGGGAGAGTTGCAGAGCCGAGTTTACCGCACGACCGATCGATTCCATATTGTCTTCAATACGTAGCAGGAAACAGGAAACAAACTCTCCCCGCTGTTGTTTTCCGCAATTCAGAAACGTAGGAGTGGCGGGCTGGAAACGTCCATGCAAAATATCCTTTAGGATATTTACCGCCAGTGCCTGATCACCTCGTGCCAGTGTGAGAGCCACCATGCAGCAACGCTGGTTGAAATTTTCCAGATACTGACTGCCGTCGAAAGTTTTCAACGCATAGCTTTGGTAAAACTTTAATGCACCAAGAAAAGTGGTAAAACGGTGCTCTGCATCTTCTGCCTGCTGGTGGAGTTCAGTGACAAAACTGAAAGGGTACTGATTGAACACTTCCGCTTCGTAATATCCTTCGTCCACCAGATAACGCAGCCTCTCTGCAATCCCTGAGAACCTGACCGTCCGCGGCACAACAGAGTCCCGGATGTAGAGATCGGCTGCCTGCAAATCCTTTTCAAACGGAATATTTCCCTGTTCGTCGAACAGATTAAGCATGGCATTCAGGGCATGAAAATCTTCGGCAGGGGTTAACATTGTGTGTGTTGTTGCCATAATTTCTCTACTCCGCAGCGAACGTTAATTAAGTCTTCGGGGGTGCCCATCAGTTCCACATTGCCGATACAGGGCACACCGCATTTCCGGGCGATGATTTTGCCGGCCAGGCAGTAACCGGCTCCGAAATTACGATTGCCGGTAGCAATGACACCGCACAGGTATTCCCGATAGCAGGGATTATTCAAAAAGTGGATAACCTGGCGAGGCACACTTCCACGCACTTCTCCACCGCCATAGCTGGGTACCACCAGTAAAAAAGGCTGAGAGACTTCAAATGTGGCTGGTTCGTCAAGCGGGATTCTTTTAGCGTCGAAGCCCAGTCGGGAAACGAACCGGTGCGTATTTTCAGAACGGCTGGAAAAGTAAATGAGTGGAAACATATGCCTTTATCTCCGTTGCTCTGCCTGCGGCTAACAGGCACATGGTTACTAATGCAAATGACATTGAGTGTGATTCGTATTCTCGTGTATGGATTAAAAAAAACCTGCAATGACAAAATTGCAGGGAGATTACTATCAACGTCGTCATGAAAAGATACTATATCTGGATTTTAAAAATATCAACACACACAATATGTGGTGTTGGAAGGGTGAGGCAGCCAGGTGGACGGGAAGGTGCAGAAACTATGGGGTGGAGACAGAAAAAAAATTAATGATTTTTTTTCCACCGCAAGTCGTTCCACAAACCTGATAATTCGTCCGCGGGATAACGGTGATTCGATTCACTACTTCCGTGATGCCATGTTTGACAGGGAATATCACAGAAAACCGGCGAGGGCAGGAAAACAAAATGATAAAGGGCGCTGTTCAGCGCCCTTCAGAGGTGGCTAACACCCGATTAGGTGACAGCCCGGGTTGATTCGCAGTTAAGCGAACAACCGGTATTAATTTATCGCCGTGCCAGTAACAGCCCAAATACTACACCCAACGCGGCCCCGATACCTGCTGCCGGAAGAGGATTATCGCGGACCCAGCTATCGGCACTACAACCGGACTGGTAAAATTTATCTTTAAGCGTTTCCTGGCCTTCATTCAGAGTAGCACGCGCCTTTTTCAGTAGTTTTTCGGCATTTTTTTGTGCTTCTTCCAGCCCCCCTTTAGCGTCATCACTGTAGGACTTCAGTAAAGCCTCCAGGCTGTCTGCCAGTTCACTTACTTCCAGTTCGCTTTGATCAATCTGTGATTTTTCTGCCTGAGTTGCCATTTTTTTCTCCGGTTTTATCAGCACTGTTTAATAATTATAGACGGGTAAAAACAGATTGCTGCCAGTTAGAGAAGATTCCGAATGATCCGGGCTACAGGATACTACACCTGCGATAAAGTAAGGCGGCATAAAAGTATAAGGGGATTAACTATGTATTTACGTCCGGATGAGGTGGCTCGTGTGTTGGAAAATGCCGGGTTTGAAATGGACATTGTGACACCAAAAGCCTATGGCTATCGCCGCGGCGAAAGCTATGTCTATGTAAACCGGGAAGCGCGACTGGGGAGAACCGCACTGGTGATTCATCCGACCTTAAAAGAAAAAAGTCATACCTTTGCTGAGCCAGCCTCAGAAATGAAAACCTGTGATCATTATAAAGAATTTCCGCTCTACCTGGCGGCTGATCCGCACGAGCATTACGGTATTCCACACGGGTTTAGTTCCAGAATGGCACTGGAACGTTATATCCGTGGAGTCTTTGGCTGAAGGAAATGGCAAACCGCAGAGAAGATGGCCTCTGCGGTTTGCCGATACCTGGTTACTGGGCGGTAGGCCCAAGCATAGGCGACCGTTCTGTCTTATATTTTTCAAGGAACTGGTGCTGAAAAATACACATCCGGATAGTATTTCGATACTCCCCGTTTATAAAAAATTCGTGTTTCAGCACACCTTCTGTTTCAAAGCCAAGTTTGGAATAAATATGAATGGCTTTTTCGTTTTCCTGATCAACAATCAGATACAGTTTATATAAATTGAGTACCGAAAACCCGTATTCCATCGCCAGTCTGGCGGCCTGGCTGGCCAGTCCTTTCCCCTGATGCAATGGATCGATGATTATCTGGAATTCAGCCCGCCGGTGAACATGATTAATTTCTACCAGCTCGACCAGTCCGGCATTTTGACCCTCATGTTCGACAACGAAACGACGTTCAGTCTGATCATGAATATGTTTATTGTACAGATCTGAAAGTTCGACAAAAGCCTCATAAGGCTCTTCAAACCAGTAGCGCATTACACTGGCATTATTGTCCAGTTGATGAACAAAATGCAGATCTTCCCGTTCCAGCGGGCGAAGTTTAATGGTCATTGCCTGTTCCTTTTCTTTCAGCAAAGCCGCTGTTGAACGGTTTATCTGATAAACCTTACGACAGCCGACGACAGATCGAATCTACTACAGCACAGAGCAAAAATCTCTGGCACAGAGCTTGCATTAATCAGATCAACGTTTACAGAGGGGGATGGTGCTCCTCTGGATCAGGAGAAAGCAGTGATGCCAAAAAGTAATCTACAACACTATGGACTGACGGATAATTATCCACGTGATTTAATCGGTTATGCCGGTAAACCCCCCGCCGCAAACTGGCCCGGGAATGCCAGAGTGGCAGTACAGTTTGTACTTAATTACGAAGAAGGTGCTGAGAACCATATCTGGCACGGAGATGCCGGATCTGAGCAGTTTTTATCGGATATCGTCGGAGCCGCCAGCTTTCCGGCACAGCATATGTCTATGGATTCAATGTATGAATATGGCTCGCGGGCCGGATTCTGGCGAATCCACGCAGAATTTGCCAAACGTGGCTTGCCACTGACTGTGTTTGGTGTCGCTATGGCACTGGCACGCAACCCTGAAATAGTTTCCGCAATTAAAGCTGCGAACTACGATGTGGTTAGTCATGGCTGGCGTTGGATCCACTACCAGGATATGCCGCCAGAAGAAGAGCGCCGGCATATGAAACAGGCAATAGATGTGCTGACAGAGCTGTTCGGCAAGCCGCCCACTGGCTGGTATACCGGACGTGACAGCCCAAATACCCGTCAGTTACTGGTAGAGGAGGGGGGATTTCAGTATGACAGTGATAATTACGGTGATGATTTGCCGTTCTGGACGCCAGTGACCTGCACTTCAGGTGAAACCCGCCAGCACCTGGTCATCCCTTACACCCTTGAGTGTAACGATATGCGTTTTGCCACGCCGCAGGGCTTCAATACCGCAGAGCATTTTTTTAGTTATCTGCGTGACAGCTTTGATGTGTTGTACGCCGAGGGAGAAACCTCGCCGAAAATGATGTCTGTGGGTATGCATTGTCGGATTTTAGGAAGGCCAGGCCGTTTTCGGGCGTTACAGCGCTTCCTTGATCATATCAGTCAGTTTCCTGATGTCTGGGTATGCACCCGCCAGCAAATTGCTGATCACTGGATTAAGGCTCATCCTGCGCCCTAGTTCTGCTTGCTATTCCGCTAGCGCCCCCGGCAGACCGGGGGCAATCATTTATGACATCAGACTGACCTGAGCAGCAACAATCCTCCAGCCTTCGGGGAAACGTACCCAGCTCTGCTGCTGACGACCGATTTTGTCGGTATTGGCACGGGTAAATTCAGTGCTACATACTGCAAAATCATTGCCATAGGTGGTGATAACAGTATTGCGTAGTGTCCGATCCAGCCCTGCCGATGGTCGGGCAGCGCGAAACGCCTGGATCTGTTCAATACCATAAAGGTTTTCACCGGCCCCGAGACGTACCGTAAATGAGCTGTGCCAGAACAGTTCATCCAGCACGTCAATATCATTCCCGGTCAGTGCTTTTTCGTAGCGATAAAACTGAGCGGTAACCTCTTCTAAAACTTCCGGTGCATTGATAACTGGCGTGGTCATTCAGCGTTATTCCTGAGAGTAAAGGGTGGCAGGGTTATCTGTTGCTGTTCCAGTATTCTGGCGGCCTGCAGGGCATGAGCTTCTTTAAACGGAGCCGCAATAATCTGTACTCCAACGGAGAGGCCGTTAGCCGCTGGTAACGGGACGGTACACACCGGCAATCCTAAGAAGGAAATGGGTTGCGTCAGCATACCCATGTTGGCACGAACCGGCAGCTGTTGTTGATTAATCAGCATAGTTTCCTGATTGATCACCGTTGCGCTGCAAGGGGTTGCCGGGGCCAGCAGAATATCAACATCATCAAATACCGGGAGAGTCTGCTGGCTGAAATGGCGGCGAAAACGCTGAGCCTGAACATACCAACTGCCTGGCAACATTGCCCCTGCCAGCAATCTTTCCCGTGAGTGAATTTCAAACAACTCCGGATGTTCACGCAGTGCTGGCAGATACTGATTACCGCCTTCACTGGCACTGATAATAAACGCGGCAGAACGGGCCAGCGCAGCATCTTCCCACACAATTTCACAGCTGGCATTCAGCGCTTTTGCCACAACAGCAACTGCCTGTCGTGCTTCATCATCACACCATTGTGAAAAGTAACCCCCCAGTACGCCCACTCTGAGTGGTCTGACAGGTGCGGTATGAGAGAGAACCGGTTCAGCCGCTCTCGGAGACTGGAATGCATCATTCGGGTCCTGACCTTGCAGACAGTCATAGACTAATGCCAGGTCTTCAACGTTACGGGCAAAGGGGCCGATATGATCCAGGCTGGCAACGAAAGGATGTGAACCCTGACGGGACAGGCGACCATAAGTTGGTTTCAGACCAAATATCCCACATAACGATGCCGGAACCCTGATAGAACCATTGGTATCAGTGCCTAATGAAAATGGGATCAGTCCTGCCGCGACGGCAGCCGCTGAGCCGCCGGAGGATCCCCCGGCAATACGCTGTAAATCACGCGGATTATGACATGGGCCATAATGGCTGTTTTCTGTGGTGAAGCCATAAGCGTAGGCATCCATATTTAGCATGCCGGAAAGCAATGCACCGGACTGGCTGAGTCGGGTCACCGCATATGCATCTTCTGTTGCCGGTGTTCGTCCGGCAAACAGTCTGGCGCCCGCGACGGTGGAATATCCTTTTACATCAAACAGATTCTTAACTGCATACGGAATGCCACTCAGCGGGCCTCCGTGGTTTCCTTGCTGCTGTTGTTTATCAACCTGGTCGGCTTCCTGCAACATGCGTTCGCCAGTCACTTCCGTCCAGGCATTAATTTGCGGGTTATATTCAGCGATTAATTGCAGCGTATGGCTGGCGATTTCACGGGCGCTGACTTCTCCACGTAACCGGGCCTGTTGCAGTGCGCTGATAGTCATTTCGTTCAGATTCATAACCGGTAAACCCCTGCAATTTCCAGACGGTCATCCAGCGGATAATCCATCAGAGGTTGTGCCATACCGGCAATACGGGTGATCTGTACCAGTAATTCAGCACGTCTTTCTTCGTTCAGTTCAAGATCTAAAATCTTTTCCATATGTGCCAGATATTCTGACCATTCGACGGGTTGTGTCATTGGGTATTCTCCTCAGAAACCAGCGGCGCTACCGTTGCTACGTGGGTCATAGGCACCTTCGAGCATGCCATTACTATGCCGTACGATGGCACCGGCATGGCCGACGGCTTCGCTATAATCTTCAAGAATTTCGACGTCGTGACCCATTTCTTTCAGAGCCTTAATCACGGTTTCACTGAAACGGCCTTCGAGTTTTAGAGATTCTGAGGATTGTCCCCAGGTGCGGCCAAGTAACCAGCGAGGGGCCGAAATAGCCTGCTGTAAAGGGATATTCTGCTGAATATGGCGGGTAAACAGGGTAGCCTGGGTTTGTGGTTGACCATCTCCTCCCATCGAACCATAGACCATAACACGGCCATCATTCAGACGTGCTGCAGCCGGATTCAGAGTGTGGAAAGGCTGTTTGCCGGGCGCCAGACTCAGTAACTGATTAGGTTTCAGGGTAAAAGAGGCTCCGCGGTTCTGCCAGATAAGTCCGGTGTCAGGGATCACCACACCGCTGCCAAACTCATGATAAAGACTTTGAATAAATGATACGGCCATACCCTGGCTATCAATTATCCCCATCCACACCGTATCTCCGGGATTTCGCTGACCTTCTGTCAGGGCAGCTTTGGTCAGATCAATCCGTGCAGTGAGCTGATCGAGCGTGTCGTCATTCAGCAAACTTTGCGCGTCAATGGTCATTTCCCCGGGGTCGGTGAGGTATTTATCCCGCAGACTGAAAGCCTGTTTAGTGGCTTCTACAATCCGGTGGATACTTCCGACTTCATCGGCTGCCGGCATATCCAGCCGGTCGGTGATCCCTGCAATAGCCAGAGAAACCAATCCCTGGGTCGGTGGGGTCAGATTGTAAAGTGTGCCTGTACTGTGCTGTAGTTCCAGCGGTGTTCTGCGGCGGGCACGATGTTGCTGTAAATCCTGCAGCGTCACCGGCATACCCAGTTCAGCCATTCCTTGTGCAATTTTATCGGCCAGCGGGCCGCGATAAAAACTGTCGAGCCCCTGGTCTGCAAGCATTTTCAGTGTAGAGGCCAGCGCAGTTTGCTTAAAACGGCTGCCAGCTTGCGGTATCTGCCCTCCGGGCAGGTAGGTCTCAGCAAAACCAGGTTGGTGCTGCAATTCGTTGAGCTTGGCTGAACTGGCGGCGGCCTGTGACTGTGAAACCGGAATACCGTCGGTTGCGTAGCGGATCGCATCTCCCAGTAAATCTCCGACAGAAGCGGGTGCGAAGCCTAGTTCTTCAGAAACAGACAGCGCTTCCTGCCAGCCACTGACGGTGCCGGCGACGGTGAGTGCTGCTTTTGGGCCCCGGTAAGGGATGCTGTCCATTCCGGCATAAAATTCAGCTGATGCCAGACTACCAGCGGCGCCGCTGGCGTCGATTGCCTGAGGTTGTCCTTCCGGTGGGACTATCAGCCAGAAACTGTCACCGCCCAGGCCATTCATATGCGGATAGACCACCGCGATGGTCGCGGCTGCGGCAACCATTGCTTCAATGGCGTTGCCACCGCGGCGTAATACTGCCAGAGCACTTTCGCTGGCCAGATGGTGGGGCGTGACCGCCATACCATTAGGAGCCATATTGCTTTGATTCATGAGTTCCTCAATACGGGACTTGCTGAGATACCCCTTCCCTAGCAATTTTTGTTCCGTTTTGCTGAATTTTCGTTGGCCACGCATAACAATGGATCGAATTGTGCTAGCTTTTGCTGTAACAAACGTTGCAGGAGTGATGATGAAACAACTTGATCAACGGCTGGAAAGCCATTACGCCCGGTTGTCCCCGCGGGAAAAACGGGTTGCTGATTTTGTTTTTGATCACTTCGATGATTTGATCAGTTACAACAGCGCCGAACTGGCCAGACTGAGTGGGGTTTCAAAAGCGACAGTCAGTCGGTTATTCAAACGGCTGGGCTATGAAAAATATAAAGATATGCATGACGAACTCAGGACATTACGCCAGTCCGGCATGCCTCTGACAGACAATCGCGATGCAGTACAGGGAAATACCTTACTTGCGCGGCATTATAAGCAGGAAATGGCGAATCTGACGTACTGGACGAATGCCATTGATGCTCAGCAGTTTACCGAAATAATTCAGTCGCTTAGCCAGTCAAAGCGGGTGGTGATTATCGGATTACGTAACTCTTATCCGGTGGCGATGCATCTGCGCCTGCAACTGATGCAGGTTCGTAACCAGGTCTCTTTATTACCGTCACCGGGTCAGACATTGTCAGAGGAGCTGGCTGACCTGAATAATGAGGATGTTGTAATTGTCGTAGGGTTTCGCCGGCGGCCGGCCATTATCAGGCTGGTGCTGGAACAGCTGCAACGCCAGTTTGTCCCGACAGTACTGTTAAGTGAGCCCCAGGTGCCAGGGTTACAGGAACTGGCACGGTGGCAGCTGGCAACCCCTCTGGAAAGCGTATCAGCCTTTGATAGCTACAGTGCGGCGATGAGTCTGGTCAATCTGCTGTCCAATGCCTTACTGCATGAAATGCTGACCGAAGGGCGGCAACGAATTCATCAGATCGCTGATTTGTACCAGCAACTGGATGAACTGGAGAGACGTTAATGGGGCGCAGTTATGGTGCATTGCATTATTTTTGTGCATATTAATGCACTGAAGGATGACGGGTAATTCAGCTTTTAGTTTAACTATACTGGTTTTAAACAAATTTTTTTGTTTGTGCTTCTGGCACATTAGTTGCAAACATTAATTCATAAGAATCTTTTGTTTCACTTAAGGCCAGAGGAAAATATGAAAAAGTTGATGATGGTATTTGCAGGAATGGCTTTACTGGCCGCTCAGACCAGTCTGGCCCTTGCTGATCAGTGGCAGGATATCCAGAAAAGAGGTGTTATCCGGATTGCAGTACCACAGGATTTTGCTCCTTTTGGTTCTGTCGGTACAGATCTCCAGCCGCAAGGCTATGATATTGATATGGCCAGATACCTGGCGAAACAAATGAAACTAAAGTTACAAATGGTGCCGGTGAGTAGTGCTAACCGCGTGGCTTATTTGCAGACTGACAAAGTTGATTTAGTGATTTCCAGTCTGGGAAAAAATGCTGAACGTGAGAAGGTGATTGATTTCAGTAGTGCCTATGCACCTTTCTTCCTGGGAGTTTTCGGGCCTAAAGGTGAGACGCTGAAAGATGTGTCAGCCCTGAGTGGCAAAACCATTGGTGTGACCCGTGGTGCGGTGGAAGATTTGGTTCTGACCGGTATCGCCCCAAAAGACGCCAATATTCAGCGTTATGAAGATAATAATACCACTCTCTCGGCCTACCTTTCCGGCCATGTTCAGTATGTCGCAACCGGTAATCTGGTGATTGCAGCTATCGCTCGTCAGCATCCTTCTGATGCCCCCGTTGCCCAGTTTATGCTCAAAGATTCTCCCTGCTATATCGGCCTGAGAAAAGACGAACCGGCTCTGAAACAGGAAGTAAATACTCTGATTGCTCAGGGGATTAAAGATGGCACTTTAAATCAGTTGTCAGAAAAATGGATGAAAGCACCGTTACCGGCTGATTTAGGTAAGTAAGTGCTGCTGTGGCCTGACACCTAAATTTTCGGGAATCCAGGCGTTATCACCAGCCACTTATCTGCGAATTATTGAAGAGCGTATTCATTATTCCCGTGCTGGTCTGTACGGGAGGCAGCAATGTCGGGTCACCTTCACCACGATTCTGGTGATAACCCCGGATGCGCTGTCAGATGATGACATTGTCTCCACGCCGGACCCGGAGCTGACAGGCTAAGTTTGCGGGTCCCTGAACAAAACATCACTGAGAGAATGACACTTACCCTGGTCACTGATGAGATAAGTTTCGCCACAAATATCCGTAACCGGGCAGTGTTTATGCATCAGGTAAAAATTCCGGTGCCAGGCAACCGCAAAATGCTATTCGCGCAGTCGCTGGTGACCGGATTTAGACAATTTATCTCGTCGGTTCATTTGTAACCTCAATTTCAAAGGAACGAGTTATGGAACTCAGCCAGTTTTCACCCTTAAATCCACCACAACGCTTGCTGATGGGCCCGGGCCCGATTAACGCTTATCCTCAGGTATTGCGGGCAATGTCCAGCCAGTTACTTGGTCAGTATGATCCGGCGATGACTGGCTATATGAATGAGGTGATGGCGCTGTACCGTGGCGTATTTTGTACCCAAAATCAGTGGACCATGCTCCTTAACGGGACTTCCCGTGCCGGAATTGAAGCGATATTAATCTCAGCCATTAAGCCTGGCGATAAAGTGCTGGTTCCTGTATTCGGTCGGTTCGGGCATCTGTTGTGTGAGATAGCTCACCGCTGTCGCGCAGAAGTTCATACCATTGAGGTTCCGTGGGGTGAAGTCTTTACCGCCGATCAGATTGAAGATGCCATTCGCCAGATCAGGCCACGTATGCTGTTGACCGTACAAGGTGATACCTCCACTACCATGCTACAACCTCTGAATGAGCTGGGGGCGATTTGCCGTAAATATGACGTGCTGTTCTATACCGATGCAACGGCATCACTGGGAGGCAACGTACTGGAGACCGATGCATGGGGGCTGGATGCGGTTTCTGCCGGGATGCAAAAGTGCCTGGGAGGACCTTCCGGGACATCTCCCGTGACTCTTAGTCCGGCGATGGAAGCTGTTATTCGGCAGCGCAAGCGGGTAGAGCAGGGGATCCGCACTGCCGATCACCAGGACGGCGATGAGGAAATGATCTATTCCAACTATTTTGATCTGGGGATGATCATGGATTACTGGGGACCTGAACGGTTGAATCATCATACCGAAGCAACCAGTGCATTATTTGCCGCCCGTGAATGTGCGCAAATTATCCTGAAAGAAGGTGTGGAAGCGGGTATTGCCCGGCATAAACTACACGGTGATGCCATGCTGAAAGGCATTCAGGCCATGGGATTACAGGTATTCGGTGATATCAGCCACAAAATGAATAATGTGCTGGGGGTTATCATCCCACAACAGGTGAATGGTGATCAGGTTCGCAGCATGATGCTGAACGATTTTGGTATTGAAATCGGCACTTCATTTGGGCCGCTGCACGGTAAAGTCTGGCGCATTGGCACCATGGGCTATAACGCCCGTAAGCAGTGTGTGTTACAGACGCTGACTGCTCTGGAAGCAGTGCTTAACCAGCTAAAATTCAGCACAGTCCAGGGGGCAGCGATGCAGGCCGCCTGGGATCATTATCAGACGGAAGGCAATCATGGATAACGGTATGAGCCCTGTTCAGGCGCAGCAGGCTGGCAACCGTGTGATGACCCGTAGCGATGAACTGGCAAGCATCAGTGAAACGCAGGGGCAGCTCACCCGCGTTTATTTGTCGCCTGAGCATTTGCGTGCCAACCAACAGGTAGCTGAATGGATGCAGGCGGCAGGAATGCGGACATGGCAGGACGAGGTAGGAAATATTTGCGGTCGTTATGAAGGTCAGACGGCCAATGCTCCGGCAATCCTGTTGGGCTCCCACCTGGATAGTGTCAGAAATGCAGGTCGTTATGATGGCCCGCTGGGAGTACTCACTGCCATTGAAACTGTTAGCTGGCTTCACCAGCAAAACATCCGCTTGCCGGTGGCTGTTGAAGTGGTTGGTTTTGCCGATGAAGAAGGCACCCGGTTTGGTATTACTTTACTGGGGAGCAAAGGGATCACCGGGCGTTGGCTGGAATCCTGGGCGAATCATCCGGATGCCGAAGGAATTACGGTCGCTCAGGCTATGCAAGCCTGCGGGCTGGATGTGGCGAAAATAGGCCAGGCTGCACGCCGGCCTGAAGAAATCGCGGCTTATCTGGAGTTGCATATTGAGCAGGGACCTTGCCTGGAAGATGCCGGACTGGCACTCGGGGTAGTGACTGCCATCAATGGAGCCAGACGTCTGAATTGCCGCTTTACCGGGCTTGCCGGACACGCGGGCACAGTTCCGATGACTCACCGGAAAGATGCTTTGGCGGCGGCAGCAGAGTGGATGGTTTTTATTGAAAGCTGTACTCAACAGCGCGGTTCTCAGCTGGTGGCCACGGTTGGTACCATTTCCTGTGCTCCCGGGGCTGTTAATGTGATTGCCGGAGAAGCGAAACTGTCGCTGGATATTCGCGGACCGCAGGACGAGCCTCTGGCCGCGCTGCTGGAAACGTTACTTGAACAGGGGAAACAAATTGCCCTGCGTCGTGGATTACAGTTCAGCGCTGAAGAGTTCTATGGAATTCCGGCAACTGCTTGTGATGAAGGGCTGCAACAGGCATTTACCGATGCGGTTACTGAAGTTCAGGGGCAATCAATGTTACTTCCCAGCGGTGCGGGGCATGATGCAATTGCGATTGCTGAATGCTGGCCGGTTGCGATGCTGTTTGTTCGTTGTGCCGGCGGTATCAGCCATCACCCGGCTGAGTCAGTCACCCCGGAAGATGTGGCTTTGGCTATTCGTGCTTACCTGCTGGCGATTCAGCGGGTTGCTGACCAGCATAAGTCTGCTGCCTGAGCTATTGATTATACGGAGAAGTGTTGTCTGATGAATATCGTCCAGTTTAATCACCTTTCGCTATCAGAAGCTAAAGCTGCCATTGAAGCCTGTGTTGCAATAGAAAGCTGGCAGCAACAGCTGGTGGCAGCCAGACCGTTTGATTCAGCCACTCAGTTAATGGAGGTTGCACGGTCGCTGACAGAAAACTGGCAGGAGACGGAACTGCTGCAGGCACTGAGTGCCCATCCGCGGATTGGTGAAAAAGCTACCGGCAGTCAGTCGCATGCTACGGCATCACGTTCTGAACAGTCTGCTGTACTCTCAGCAGATAGTCAGATAAAACAACAGATGTCAGAGGGAAACCGAGCCTATGAACAACGGTTCGGTCGTATCTTTTTGATCAGGGCCAAAGGGCGCAGCCCACAGGATATTCTGGCTTGCCTGGAGCAACGTCTGAATAATAATGACACCACTGAGATACAGGAAAGCATTCAGCAACTGCGGGAGATTACGTTGTTGCGTTTGCAGGAGATCTTTTCATGAGCACTATCACCACCCATATTCTGGATACAGCGCTCGGCAAACCCGCCCGCGATGTCAGAATTACTCTGGAGCAGCAATCACCTGAAGGTTGGTCGTTGACAGGACAGGGGAAAACGGACAATGACGGGCGACTGAAATCACTGACAACGGAACCAGTAACTCCGGGACATTACCGACTGACTGCAGAAATTGGTGACTATTTTGCGGTGACCGGACGACAGTCATTGTACCTGACGGCACAGATTGATTTTTTGATCCCTGAAGCAGGCAGCCATTACCATCTGCCATTTTTGATTACACCATGGTCATGGTCAACCTATCGCGGTAGCTGATATCAGTCTGACAGCTGGCTGTGGAAAATCATCACAGCCAGCTGTCAGTGATATTTACAGATCAAGAGTAAAATCGTCAGCATCACGCCAGGCCGGAAAACGCTCGCGATAGGCCTGTAACTCACTCAGTGACAGAACTGCCTGAGCAACCGCGGGTTGACTGGCCGGTAATGTAACCAGCAGCTCACCTGTCGGGCTGATGATTCTGCTGTCACCACTGTAGCTGTGGTTATTCGCATCATCCCCTACACGGTTACAACCCATCACGTAAGCCTGATTCTCGATAGCTCTGGCGAGCAACAGTGCCTGCCAGTGCAGACTACGTGGTGCCGGCCAGCTGGCGATATACAGTGCCAGATCATAATCATTACGATTACGTGAAAAAACCGGGAAACGCAGGTCATAGCAGACTTGTGGCAGAATCCGCCAGCCACGCCACTCAACGATCACCCGCTGCTGACCAGCCTGATAATAGTGATGTTCATCCCCCATCCGGAACAGGTGACGTTTATCATAACGATGAACCTCACCTTCCGGGGTAACCAGCAGAAAACGGTTCACTGCGCCTTCCGGAGTTTGTAGTGCAACACTTCCCCCCACCAGGGCCTGAAAACGGCTAGCCTGAGCATGTAACCACTCAATGACTACCGGCTCAGGCAGTGAACTTTTAGCCGCTTCCATAGCAAAACCGGTCGTGAACATCTCTGGCAGCAGAATCAAATCGGCTTCGGAGACTTCGTTCAGAGCCTGTTCAAAATGGCGAAAGTTGGCTTCACCATCCATCCAGACCAGGGGTTGCTGTAATAGCGCGACTTTTAGATCTGACATAATTTCTCCGCAGCGGCCTGCAATGTGGATTCCTGCTTAGCAAAACAGAGACGGACCAGCTTGTGAGGAAATTCACCGGCACAAAACACCGATAACGGAATGGCTGCAACACCGACTTCTTTGGTCAGCCACAGGCAGAAATTCACATCATCCATGTCTGATATTGCACTGTAATCGAGTAGCAGGAAGTAGGTTCCTTCACACGGCAGAACTTTAAAACGGCTGTTCTGCAGTGCATTGGTCAGGAAATCACGGCGGCTGCGGTAAAACTCTGGTAATTCCAGATAATGCTCCGGTTCCTGACGCAGCATATCCGCCAGTGCCAGCTGCGCCGGGGTATTTACGGCAAAGGTCAGGAACTGGTGAACCTTGCGAATTTCGGCTGAAATACCAGCAGGAGCCACGCAGTAACCTACTTTCCAGCCAGTCATGTGGAATGTTTTACCAAAAGACGATACCGCAATTCCGCGCTCACGTAATTGTGGGTGCTGTAGCAGGCTGACATGTCCGGCAGGTGCAAAACAGATATGCTCGTAAACCTCGTCACTCAGGACATAGATTTCCCGTGACTGAATTGCCTGCCACAGGCTGGCGAAATCGCTACTCTGCCAGACAGTGGCTGTTGGGTTATGCGGGGTATTGAGGATCACTAACCGGGTTTTATCACTCAGCAACTGATCAAATGCCTGCCAGTCCGGACGGAATCCCGGTGGCTGTAATGCGATACGTTTCAGGATGCCGCCGGATAATTCTACCGCGGGCGCATAGCTGTCATAACTTGGATCAAAACAGATAACTTCATCACCCGGTCTGACCAGCGCGGTGATCGCCGCAAACAGGGCTTCGGTAGCACCGGCCGTGACCGTAATATCGGTATTCACATCCGGGGTAAAGTCATAGCAGCGGTGAGTTTTTTCAGCAATAGCTTCGCGCAGCGACTGGGTTCCGGTCATTGGTGCATACTGGTTTGCTCCCTGGCTAACATGCAAGGCCAGGCGCTGTTGCAGATATTCCGGACCATCGAAATCAGGAAATCCCTGTGACAGGTTAATCGCGTTGTGTTGTTGTGCCAGGGCACTCATCTGACTGAAAATGGTGGTTCCCAGAGCAGGGAGTTTGCTTTCGGGGGTGAAGGTCTGCTGCGTCATTATTACTCTGCCTTATCTGCGGCTGTCCGGGTGAAAGATTAATCACTTGTCAGTTATACCTTTATTGATGCCACTATAAACAGGATGGTAATATTTGGCAATCAAGACACTTAGATGGCTAAATAGTAATTTGCGTTGCTGAACCTAAAAAAATAATGTCTGTTTTTCAGACAACAGGCAGCTATGCTGCGGAGGGTGAATGATTCGAGCAATTGTGACGGATATTGAAGGAACAACCAGTGATATCCGCTTTGTCCACCAGGTGTTATTTCCTTATGCACGTCAGCACCTGGCATCATGGATTAATCAAAATATTCATCGGTCAGAAGTGCTTCAGGCGCTTGATGACCTTAAAATCGAGCTGGCACAACCCGCTGCTGACAGAGAGCAACTGATTACCGCACTGTACCGGTTTATGGATGAAGACCGTAAATCTACTGCGCTGAAGGCATTGCAGGGGATGATCTGGCGGGAGGGTTATCTGAACGGCAGTTTTACCGGACATTTATACCCGGATGTATTGCCGGCATTGAGAAGCTGGCAACAGCAGGGGCTGGCACTCTATGTCTACTCCTCTGGTTCGGTCGCCGCGCAAAAGCTGTTATTTGGTTACAGCGATGCCGGAGATATCAATAACCTGTTCAGTGGTTATTTTGATACCCATGTGGGAGCCAAGCGGGAAGTAGAGTCTTACCGGAATATTGCACGTCAGTTGGGAATTGATGCCGGACAGCTGCTGTTCTTGTCAGATATCCACCAGGAACTGGATGCAGCACAGCAGGCTGGCTGGAAAACGCGGCAGTTAATCCGCGACGATGCTGATAACGACAGCGTTCACCTTCAGGTGAGCAGTTTTGAGCAGATTAACCCACAGGAGATCTGAGATGAGTGCTTTGACGATTTTTACTGACAGTGATGCTCTTCAGCCGGTTTGGCACAGTGAAGAGGCCACCGAAATTCACGACAAGCTGGCAGAAAAGCATGTCCGGTTTGAACGCTGGGCGGCTGACCGTGATTTAGGGGATAACCCAACGCCGGATAGCGTGCTGGAAGCCTATCAGCATGAGATAGAGAAACTGGTAGCAGAAAAAGGCTACCAGAGCTGGGATGTGATCAGTATGCGGGCTAACCACCCCGATAAGCAGGTCCTTCGTGACAAATTTCTGTCAGAACATACTCATGGCGAAGATGAAGTGCGCTTCTTTGTTGAAGGGGAAGGGTTATTTTGCCTGCACCTTGACGGTCATGTGTATCAAATTCTGTGCGTAAAGAACGACCTGATCTCGGTGCCCGCAGGAACTGCCCACTGGTTTGATATGGGTTCAGAGCCTAATTTTACCGCGATTAGAATCTTTGATAATCCGGAAGGTTGGGTGGCACGGTTTACCGGTGACAAGATAGCAGACAGTTATCCCCGTCTGGCCTGACGGGGATAGTGATTGCTACAGGGTTTTGGTTGGGTGAAATATGCCTTCAGCCACCTGTTGTGGAGTTACCACACCACTGTCCAGTACCCAACCACTGATAAGGTTCGCCGGAGTCACATCGAAAGCCGGATTATGCACCCGAATATTTTCCGGAGCCCACTGTACCGCTCCAAAGCAGCCGGACACCCCGGTGACTTCGGTGGCGGCACGTTGTTCAATCGGAATCTGTTTTCCGGAAGGACAGAAGCGGTCCAGAGTAGTCTGTGGAGCGGCAACATAAAACGGAATCCCGTGATGACGGGCCAGCACGGCCAGACTATATGTACCGATCTTATTGGCTACATCGCCGTTGGCGGCAATCCGGTCTGCCCCGACCCAGACAGCATCAACTTTGCCCTCTGCCATAAGCGCTGCTGCCATGCTGTCAGTGATTAGCTGGCAGGGGACTCCGGCTTCCGACAACTCCCATGCGGTAAGACGTCCTCCCTGCAATAGCGGGCGGGTCTCACCAACCCAGACATTCGCCACTTTCCCTTGCTGCCAGGCTCGCAGAACAACACCGAGTGCGGTGCCGACTCCGGCCGTTGCCAGTCCGCCAGTATTACAGTGAGTCAGGAGTTGGCTGCCTGGTTTAACCAGCGGTACGCCGGCATCGGCAATATTGTCGCATAGCTGGCGGTCTTCGTTGATAAGCCGCAGAGCTTCTTCCTCCATTGCTGATACAAATTGATCAGCAGCCAGCGCCTGTGACATCCGGTCAAGATTATTCATCAGATTTACCGCTGTCGGGCGCGCAGCCCGCAAGGTTTGTAATGATTCCTGTAGAGCATTACGTGGCATTCCGGCCCCGGCCTGCAAAGCAAGTAACAGTGACGCCGACAGGCCAATCAGCGGTGCGCCTCTGACCCGTAAAGCATGAATATGCTCAACCAACTGACCGGTAGTATGGGCACTCAGCCAGTTTTTTTCCTGAGGCAGGGCCTGCTGATCCAGGATCCATAACTGGTTACTGACAATTTTCAGGCTGGTGGTTTGCAGGTTTTGCATCGTTATCATTTCCGGGTTGCTCAACGGGCGGTTAGTATGCCAATATGCGTGATGGATGTGTAGACGTCTGAACGGCTTAAAATAACAAGTTATCAGCAGAGAGGATACAGGCAATGTCGCAATACCAAACATTCACCGCCACAGATGCTGTGGAATATGCCAGAAAATTTTCCGGTCTGAAACACCCGGAAACACTGGTGGATGCGCTGGAGGTTGGCGACGGCAATCTGAATCTGGTATTCAAAATTCTTGATCAACAGGGAGTTAGCCGGGTTATTGTCAAACAGGCCCTGCCGTATGTTCGCTGTGTGGGTGAGTCGTGGCCACTGACTCTGGATCGTGCCCGGCTGGAGGCTGAAACTCTGATCGGGCATTATCGTTTCTGTCCTGAGCATACTGTCAATGTCACGCACTATGATCCAGAGCTGGCAGTAATGATGATGGAAGATCTTTCTGATTACAAAATCTGGCGCGGTGAATTAGTCCGGGGTCGGTACTATCCCCGGGCTGCAGCACAGTTGGGGCATTATCTGGCCAGTGTGCTATTTTCCGGTTCTGATTTTGCACTGCACGCTCATGAGAAGAAAGCCCGGGTAGCGCAGTTTATTAACCCGGAGATGTGTGAGATCACTGAAGATCTTTTCTTTAACGATCCTTATACCGAACATCCACGAAATGATTATCCGCAGGCTCTGGAGCCGTTGGTGGCTTCGTTACGTGACGATGGTGAGTTGCGTCTTAGAATTGCAGAGCTGAAATTTGCCTTTCTGACTCATGCCGAAACGTTGTTGCACGGGGATATACATTCGGGATCCATCTTTGTGACTGAAACCGGACTGAAGGCTATCGACGCCGAATTTGGTTATTACGGCCCGATGGGTTTTGATATTGGTACCGCTATCGGTAATTTATTACTGAACTATTGTGGTCTGCCTGGTTTACTGGCTCCCAGAGAAGCTGCTGACGCCAGAGAGCAGCGTCTGGCAGATATTGTTACTTTGTGGCAGACCTTCAGCGCAGAATTTTTATCCCGTAGTCAACAGACCCGCGATATAGCTCTGGCTGTCCCCGGTTATGCTGAGCGTTTTTTACAGAAAGTCTGGCAGGATGCTATCGGGTTCAGCGGAACAGAACTTATCCGGCGTACCGTAGGGATGTCACATGTCGCGGATATTAGTGAAGTAAGCGACGATATGATGCGACTTGATTGTCTGCGTCATGCTATCACTCTGGGGCGTACCTTAATTCTTGCTGCGGCTCATATTCAGGACGCAGATGCTCTGGTTGCCCGTATCCGTCAGACCGCCTGAAAACGGACCCTGCCTGAGGCAGGATCCATTTCAGTGATTCAGGCTGCTTTTCCCGGATGAGCGTCGCTGGTTGTCGCAGGTTTATCACTTGCTGCGGCCAGTGCATCCGCGGCAAAGTCGTCAACATTAATGGTCTGCAACCGACTCACCTCAGCACGGCGTAAAATTTCAGCGTCATCATGCGTCAGCCATCCCTCTTTCAGACCTTCATCGGCCAGCTCATCCAGCCGGACAAATTGCGGTTTTTTCTTCAACTGTGGTGATACTCTGTCCATCAGATTTTCTGCCGCAATAATGTCGTTCAACGCCTGCTCTGCCAACCCGGCAGGGTTGTTTTCACTGGCTGCAAGATACTGTCCCCGGCCCAGGCGTGAGCGGGTCTCTGACGGAGTTTGCAGAATCTGAGCCAGTTTATGATCCAGCCGGTCAGTCGGTGCCTGGCTGTAGCGTCCGGTGGGGAAGATAAACAGCCGCAAAACCCCCGCCAGCCATCTGACCGGGAAGTTACGTAGCAGTTCTTCAATCGCGGTATCCGCGCGGTTTACCGCATCACTCACTGCCCATTCTACCAGTGGCAAATCTTCCCGCGGACGCCCCTCATCATGAAAACGTTTCAACGCCGCCGAAGCCAGATAGAGCTGGCTCAGAATGTCTCCAAGGCGTGCAGAAGTCCGCTCACGACGTTTCAGGCTGCCTCCAAGGGCTGCCATGGAAATATCTGCCAGTAATGCCAGGTTAGCACTCAGACGGTTGAGTTGCTGATAGGTACCCCGGGTAGCATCACTGACCGGAGCACGGCTGCCTTTACCGCGGGTTATCCCCAGCCACAGACTGCATAGCAGGTTAGCCGCAACATGACCGGTATGTCTGAACAAAGCGTCATCAAATCCGGCCAGATCCTGCTGTTGTGCCGCTGTCATCTCTTTTAACAGGAACGGGTGGCAGCGAATTGCCCCCTGACCAAAGATAATCATGCTGCGGGTCAGAATATTAGCCCCTTCAACAGTAATTGCGATGGGTGCTCCCTGATATGCGCGGGCAAGGAAATTACTTTTGCCCAGCATGATGCCTTTACCCCCGGCGATATCCATGGCATCGATGATGCTGCGTTGCCCACGGTCGGTACAGTGATACTTGACGATGGCAGATAGCACGGCAGGTTTTTCCCCGGCCACAATACCGTAAGTAATCAGTGATGCAGCAGCGTCCATGACATAACTGTTTCCTGCAATGCGGGCCAGTGGTTCTTCAATACCTTCCATTTTTCCAATCGGAATACGGAACTGACGACGAATGCGGGCATAAGCGCCGGTGGCCAGGGCAATAGTTTTAAGACTGCCGGTAGAGTTTGAAGGCAGAGTAATTCCACGACCAACCGCCAGACATTCAACCAGCATCCGCCATCCCTGACCGGCCATTTTCGGACCACCAATGATGTAATCGAGCGGGACAAAGATATCTTTGCCGCGGGTTGGTCCGTTCTGGAAAGGAATATTTAGTGGGAAATGACGACGACCAATTTCTACCCCGGGGGTGGCTACCGGGATAAGGGCACAGGTAATCCCAAGGCTGGTGGTCTCACCCAGAATATGTTGAGGATCGTACAGTTTGAATGCCAGGCCCAGAACGGTGGCAATTGGTGCCAGGGTGATGTAGCGTTTGTTCCAGGTAAGACGCATACCCACCACCTGTTTACCCTGCCATTCGCCGTAGCAGACCACACCTGTATCTGGTATAGCTCCGGCATCTGAGCCCGCTTCAGGACTGGTCAAAGCAAAGCAGGGGATCTCTTCGCCACGCGCGAGTCGCGGCAGATAGTGTTGTTTCTGTTCATCAGTACCGTAATGCTGCAGCAATTCTCCTGGTCCAAGAGAATTAGGTACCCCGACGGTAATTGCCAGAATACCGGAAACCCCGGCCAGTTTTTGTAACACCAAAGACTGGGCATAGGCAGAAAATTCCAGACCGCCATACTCTTTCTTAATGATCATGGCAAAGAAGCGATGATCTTTCAGGTACTGCCAGAGTTCAGGAGGAAGATCGGCCAGCTCATGGCTGATTTGAAAATCACAGGCCATACGACAGGCTTCGGTAACCGGACCCTCCAGGAATGCCTGCTCTTCCGGGCTAAGTTCCGGCTGCTTGTAACTGTGCAGTTTTTGCCAGTCAGGACGGCCACTGAATAAATCGCCTTCCCACCATGTGGTACCGGCATCGATGGCTTCTTTTTCTGTGGTGGACATTGCCGGCATGACCTGGTTAAACCGGCTCATGACAGCCCGGCTGATCAGTGACTGACGCAGCGCCGGTACATTGAGAATCAGCAGAATGAGGAATACCGGTAATAATACCCAGGCATTCCACAAGCCGGACAGGGCGAGTACAACCCCGAAGGCAGCCAGAATCAGGCTGGAAGTTCGCAATGTCAGGCGCCGACCGATAAGCACGGCAATCAGCACCAGGGTGGCAAGTATACTGAGTATTATCATAGTAAACTGCTCCGTTCATGGTAAGAGGTCTGACCTGTTGTCATTATGGTGTAATTTAGCTGGGATTTTTTATCAATCAGTTCACATGATAATTACAATCCATCTCACAGAATCTCTGCTGTACGACAACATTTTGCGAGCTGGCGCGACCGGGATAACAATCTGAGCAGGATAAGCTTGTCGCAGGCTTGCACTGCCCGATGATTGGGCTAAACTGGCGGCGTTAATTTTCCGATCAAGGACATCCCCTATGTACCAGGATATTATTCGTTCAGAATTGAATGAAGCAGCAGAAACGCTTAACAACTTCCTGAAAGATGAAAACAATATTCAGGCAATTCAGCAGGCTGCTGTGTTGCTGGCCGACAGTTTTAAGGCCGGAGGAAAAGTACTTTCCTGTGGTAACGGTGGTTCCCATTGTGATGCGATGCATTTTGCCGAAGAATTAACCGGCCGTTACCGGGAAAACCGTCCTGCATACCCGGCGATTGCGATTTCAGATGTCAGCCATATCTCCTGTGTCAGTAATGACTACGGTTATAATCATGTTTTCTCACGTTATATTGAAGGCGTGGGCCGTGCAGGGGATGTTCTGTTAGGTATTTCCACTTCAGGAAATTCTGCGAATATCATCAAAGCTATTGAAGCGGCACGTGCTCAGGGGATGAAAGTGATTACTCTGACCGGAAAAGATGGTGGTCAAATGGATGGCAGTGCAGATGTCGAAATTCGTGTACCGCACTTTGGTTTTGCTGATCGTATTCAGGAAATTCATATTAAAGTTATCCATATTTTGATCCTGCTGATCGAAAAAGAGATGGCGAAGTAATCATATCTTGCTACACCTGCTGAAATACCCCGGCTGGCTACCTCTGACGACTTGCCAGAGGATGGCCCGCATGCTATTCCTTTACTTATCTGTTGCATATTGTGCCTGACGACGGGAATTTAACGAGGTTTTAACTGATGTGTGAACTGCTCGGGATGAGCGCCAATGTGCCGACTGATATCTGTTTCAGTTTTACCGGGCTGGTTCAGCGCGGTGGCGGGACAGGGCCACATAAAGATGGCTGGGGTATTACTTTCTATGAAGGAAAGGGATGCAGGACGTTTAAAGATCCTCTGCCGAGTATTGATTCGCCGATTGCCAGTCTGGTCCGTGATTATCCCATCAAATCTCATTCGGTGGTTGCCCATATTCGCCAGGCGAATCGCGGTATGGTCTCGCTGGAAAATACCCATCCGTTTACCCGTGAGCTTTGGGGTCGTCACTGGACTTATGCACATAACGGGCAGTTGACGGGTTATCAGAAACTGGATAGCGGGAATTTTCGCCCGGTGGGTGAAACCGACAGTGAAAAGGCTTTCTGCTGGATTTTGCATAAACTTGCGACCCGTTATCCGCGTACTCCGGGAAACTGGCCGGCTGTTTTTCGCTATATTGCTACACTGGCTGCTGAGTTGCAGAAAATGGGTGTGTTTAACATGCTGCTGTCAGACGGACGTTATCTGATGGCTTACTGCTCAACCAATCTGCACTGGATAACCCGCAGAGCGCCGTTTGGCAAAGCCACTCTTATTGACCAGGATGTTGAAATTGATTTTCAGCAGCAGACTACGCCTCAGGACGTAGTGACAGTGGTCGCGACGCAGCCATTGACGGGAAATGAAACCTGGCACAGGATTGCACCAGGTGAATGGCAGTTATTTTGTCTGGGTGAGCGCCAGGAAAGTCTTTGAAGCATTCTCTGAGCTGTTGCTGAACGGGTTCTGATTCAGGACATATTGCCCGTTATCTACGGTCACGTTCGGCGGCTGCTTATGCTTGAGAAAATAATCATATCCTGGTTTTAACTGTTTCCAGAAACTGAAGTAAGCTGAATCCCGGTGGCGTTGCATATTACTGTCGGTCATCCGGAACGGGAAAATATTCACCTCAACTTCAGACTGGCCATTTCTCAGTGCAGCATTCACGTAGGTATAAATCTGATCCATATAGGCATTGGTCATGGCATAGCAGCCAATCGATACGCAGTTGCCGTGAATCATCAGATAGTTACCACTATAGCCATTTTCGCGATCATACTGATTTGGAAAACCAATATTAATAGCGCGGTAGAAATGGCTGTCCGGTTTTAGCTGATTAAGCTGCACAGAATAGAATCCTTCCGGACTTTTAAAATCTCCCTCGACTCTTTTCGGTCCAAGACCTCCGGAAAAATCGCAGATCCGGAAACTGTTCAGCAGCCGGTATTCATTACCTATTTTGCCGTACAGATCGAGTGTACGTTCTTCTTTAAAGATCTGAATAAATACCGGGGTACCCAGCAACTGTTGTTTGAGTTCTTTACTGACGGGCTGCTGTGGGGAGACCGGAGTTTCGGTCATCGCCAGGCAATAGGCCGGGATTAAAAGCATCGCAAGGAAAAGTGCGATTTTACGCATGCTGCTACTACCTTGAACAAAGAGTGAGAGAATACTGTCTTTTATACCATCGCTACGGATTAATCTTACATTGCGCTGGTTAAGCGCAACATTAGCATTGTCAGCAGTTTTATCAAGCAACAGACGCATAAATTTGTATCAATAGTCGTGTCAGTCAGGTTTCTGCGATTGATTAAAAAGCAGACAGGCCGACTGATACTCTGTAGTTGATATTTTAACTGAATATTTATACAGTACTTGCTCTGTTTATACCGGGGTCTGGCAGATGCGTAAAATCATTCATGTTGATATGGACTGTTTTTATGCAGCCGTTGAAATGCGCGATAATCCATCGTTGCAGGATATCCCTCTGGCAATTGGTGGCAGTCGCGAACGACGCGGTGTCATTAGCACTGCGAATTATCCGGCCCGAAAATTCGGAGTCCGGAGTGCTATGCCGACAGCAACGGCGCTACGACTGTGTCCGCAGCTAACATTGCTGCCAGGTCGTTTTGATGTCTATAAACAGGTTTCTGAACATATCCGACAAATTTTCGCCCGTTATACTTCGCTTATCGAACCACTCTCGTTGGACGAAGCTTATCTCGATGTCAGTGACTGTGCGCAGTTTCATGGCTCGGCAACGCTGATTGCCCGGGATATTCGCCAGGCTATCTGGCAGGAATTACAATTAACAGCTTCAGCCGGAGTGGCACCTGTTAAGTTTCTGGCTAAAATTGCTTCTGATCTGAATAAGCCTAACGGCCAGTTCGTCATTACCCCTGCCGAAATGGACTCCTTTATTTGCCAACTGCCGCTGGAGAAAATCCCCGGGGTAGGGCAGGTGTCAGCCAAAAAATTGACGGATATGGGCCTGAAGACCTGTGCTGATGTCAGGCAGGCTGATTTGTCATCGTTACTGAAAAATTTTGGAAAATTTGGCCGCGTCCTTTGGGAGCGCAGTCACGGGATAGATGAGCGGGATATCATTGCCGATCGGCAGCGCAAATCGGTTGGCGTTGAAACGACGCTGGAGAAGGATATCGATCGCTGGGAGCAGTGTCTTGAAGTTCTGGAGTTGCTTTATCCTGAGCTGGAACGCCGGCTCAAAAAAGTCCGTCCTGATTTGCGAATTTCCCGTCAGGGGGTGAAGTTTAAATTTTCAGATTTTCAACAAACCAGCCGCGAGCACGTCTGGCCGGTATTGAATAAACAGGATCTACTGACGATTGCGAGGGAAAGCTGGGATGAGCGCCGGGCTGGCAGAGGCGTCAGGCTGGTTGGCTTACAGGTGACATTGCCTGACCCCTATGCCGAACGGCAATTGCCGTTGGGGCTGTAATGCTTTGTCGGTCACATGCCGGCAATGACAGCCACTGCCGGCACAAATAAGTTATCCCTGACGCCCCCGAAAATAAGTCAGCGCCAGTGCCAGTGCCAGCACCAGACCTTTAATAATGTCCATTGCATAGTAGGGCACAGATAACATCACCAGGCCATTTTGCAGCACACCAAGTATGATGGCCCCAATCAGTGTGCCCAGGGCATTCGGTTTCCCTGACCCTGCCAGTGATAAACCTATCCAGGCTGCGGCGACAGCATCCATCAGATAACCACTGCCTGCGTTGACCTGAGATGAACCGATTCGGGATGCCAGTAATATGCCACCAAGCCCGGCCAGCAACGATGCCAGAAGGTAGGCGGCAACCCGATAACGGGTGGTACGGATACCGGAAAGTCGTGCAGCTTCCGGGTTACCCCCCAACGCATACATCCGACGACCGTGTTTGGTCAGTGAAAGACCAATCTGGGCTATGACGGTTACGACCAGCATGATGATTACAATGCCCGGAATTTCACCCAGAACACTGAAGTTTGCCGGAATAATGCCTTCAGCCATGTCACCACTTGGCATTACCATATTCTGAGTGATGGAACCGCCATAGCTGTAAGTCATAGCAACCCCTTGTACCACGAACAATGTTGCCAGTGTTGCCAGCATGTCCGGTATACGCAGAACGACAATCAGGAAGCTGTTAAACAACCCGACTAACAGGCACAGGGCCAGAGTAATAAGGATGGCGGTGGTGGTACCAAAACCGTGCCAGACAAACATCGAAATAACCAGTGCGTTGGCTAACGATGCGGTTGAACCTACCGACAGATCAAACCCACCAACGGTTAGTGACACCGCAACCGCCATTGCAATCACTGTAACGATGGCTATCGAACGCAGGATATTCAGCAGATTATCCGGCTCCAGGAATCCGTTGGCAGTCAGGCCAAAACCCGCCAGCAGGATCACTACAGTAAGTAACATTCCCCATTTATACAGGAAATCAAAAAAACGGTGATGCCAGCTAATCGCTGAAGAGGTTGAATTAGGGGTGCTGCTCACGCAGGAGTTCCTCCGGTTGAATAAAGTAACAGTGTTTCTTCACTGGCATTTTTTCCCTCCAGTTCGGCGACGATCCGCCCGTCCCAGAGAACACAAATTCGATCGCATAACCCGACCAGCTCGGCAAATTCACCGGAAGCATAGATAATCCCTTTGCCTTCTCTGGCAAGCTCATCGACTAACCAGAAAAGATCGGATTTAGCTTTAACATCGACGCCTTTGGTTGGTTCGTCGAAAATCAGAATGTCAGACTGGCTGGCCAGCCATTTACCGATGGCGACTTTTTGCTGATTTCCCCCCGACAAACGGCGTAATGTCTGTTGAGGACCCCGGCTTTTCACTGCAAGCTTGCTAATAATCTGCTGCGCCCATTGCACTGACTGCTTTACGCTAAAAAATCCATGAGAGGAAAAGCGATCGTCCGCACTGACAGACAGATTCATCGCAACCGATTCATCAATAAAAATACCTTCTTTGCGTCGCTCTTCCGGCACCAGAGCGATGCCTGCAGCGACTGAATCGGCAGGTGAACGGGGAGCCCAGGGTTTTCCGTGTAACTGATAACGGGACACCTTACTTTTGGTTGCCCCAAACAGAGCTTTGCACAATTCGGTTTTACCTGCCCCTGCCAGCCCGGCAATACCGAGGATCTCCCCTTTATGTAGTGTCAGGCTGATGTCCTGTAGCAGTTTTTTGTCATGCAAGCCTTCCACTTTCAGTAACTGTTCTGTGGAATGTGCCGGGCGGGCCGGTGGATACAAATCAGTTAGCGTATGTCCTATCATTTTTTCAACGATCTGCTCACCACTCAGGGCATTCATCTTTGTAGTTTCAATCAGTTTTCCGTCACGCAACACGGTGAGTTGATCGCAGATAGTTTTTAATTCATGAATGCGGTGGGAAATAAAAACAATTCCGATCCCCTGCTGCTGTAGATTTCGGACCACACTGAACAGCTGCTCACTTTCATGTTGATCCAGTGGGGCCGTGGGTTCATCAAGAATCAGAAAACGGCATTCGTGAGACAGGGCACGGGCCAACAGGATTTGTTGTTTTTCTGCCAGCGAGCATCGTTCCGCCGGTTGACGCAGGTCGATAGAAACATTGAGTTGTTTTAACAGTGTTGCGGCCTGGCGATATATTTCTCCCCAACGACAGATCTGTCCGGGGGCAGCCAGATAATCGAGCATGATATTCTCTGCCACACTGAGCGTCGGTATAAGACCATTATCCACCTCTTGCTGTACCAGATGGATTCCTGCCCGTTTAGCCTGAAGTGGTGTGCGAATATCCAGTGGCTGGCCGTCGAGCAATATCTCGCCCTGATAATGGTGGTGTGCACCGGATAACACTGCCATCAGCGTTGATTTACCGGCACCATTAGCGCCCGTCAGAGCATGTACCGAATGCCCTTCCAGGATAAAATCAACATTATCCAGCGCGGCAAATCCGGCGAAATTTATCGATATATTGCGCATTTCGAGGCGGTGAGCATCGGCCATAATTTATCCATACACAGCTAAGTAATGACTACAGGGTTTCTGTCTGAGAAGTCTGCGATCCGCGCTTCCTGAGTGACAGGGGTCATAAGCTACCACAAAAGACGTTTAGCCATCCAGAAGTCTGATTAGAATGATCGGTTTATCTCAAAACTGACGAATTTTTAGCGTCTAATCACAAGCTTGTGGGATTATTTGGTGAAAGATTCTGTTGTTACACTCCCTAAAAGCAGGAACCCGCAGTGGATATTCTCTGGTGGCTAGTGTGAAACCTAACGTCTGCAGAATGATCTGTCAGTTATTGAATGACCGATCAGAGAAGGAGCAAAACGATTGCCGCCATTGGTCTGAACAGTACTGCGAAAAAATTAACATTAGGCTTTTGAGCTATCAATATTCTGAAATAACACAATGGTGTTATTTTCTGAGTCTTCATAAGCAACAGTTTTGTTATGTCAGGGATATATTTCCAGTCGATGAAAATTTCGAGGCTGTCCGTTTTTTGACTATTTAATTTGCTAAAACAGAGATAGTGTTTTTATAGTTTGTTATTACCTGTCATTAATCAGGTATCTTATTTTGTTGTAATAAAACCTCTGGTTTAACAAGGTTATAGATGTTCTTGTTAGATAACAATAAGAGTGAAATCTATGATAAACATGAAATTAAAAAGGCTGACTGCCATAGTCGTGATAATTGTATTGTCTGGCTGTAGCAATCATGATGATGCTGACTCACTTCATACAGAAAGTGGGTCAACAGCATTACGATTTGCGCGGGCTATGAATTTGCATTTAATGGCGGACAGGGGAAAAGAGGGATATTTGATTTATAATCAATATACCAATAATACCGTTACTGCTCTGCCATCTCCTCTGATTGTTGATCAGCAAGGCAATGCCCAAAGGCTGGATAATAGCGCTGCTGAGGTTAATGCAGGTTTTATCGCGCATAATTCCATACTTAAACCCTCATTGGCTCAGCGTCAGGAAGGGCGGGCTCCGGTTCCGGAAGGGCTGGTGCGTATAGCATCATGGAATCATCAGAACGAGATGCTGAATGTCAGTAAAATGAGGGATGTTTTTTTAAAATATATCCCCTTGTTTTCCGGTTTCAGTTCCACTGAATACTGCACCGGTAAGGTTAGCCATGCAGAAGTCAGGCGGGAAAACCTTAAGGTGAATGCCTCTCTGCAAAACATCGATATGTCAGCATTGCCCCGGCCGCCATTAAAGAGAGCGTCACGAGTGCAGTTTTATGGGTTTAATACCTGTTTCAGCTATCTTGCTCAGCAGAAATCTAATTTGCCTGTGTTTGCTGCCATGAGCAGAGAGTTGGGGGAAAACTGGGCTATTTTTGTTCCCGGTAGCCAGCAACATCAGCCGTGGATATTTAATGAAGGGCGAGCTTATCCCTTTGCAAAAGAGGGTGAATCCCGTAGTTAGCCGGTCTCTTTTTACTTGTGTAAAAACAGATAACATCTGAAGGTCACAATGCCTGGCTGCGGCCCGGATATTTAGCGAAGAAGAGTGGCTTGTTCCAAACGGGAAGGGCTGTCATTACCGTCAGGCAGAGAAGATGTGGTTACGAAATGGAGCTTTACCAGTCAGATAGCTGGTGACAAAAAAGCCAGAGCAGGGCTCTGGCTTTCGTTTAACTCAAAATACCCGGGGTCAACCACAGTGCGGACAATTATTTCACCGGCACTTCTTTTAACAGACCAGTCAGTAACTGCCAGTATAAACCAACACTGCCAATATGAACCTGTTCATCCGGTGAGTGCGGGCCGGTGATGGTCGGACCAATCGAGACCATATCTAAATGCGGATAAGGTTTTTTGAATAACCCGCATTCCAGTCCGGCATGAATCACCTGAATATCGGGCATTTTACCAAACAGTTTCTGATAAATTTCCCGGGTTTTTGCCATGATTGGCGAATTCTTATCCGGCTCCCATCCAGGATAGCTGCCTGACGCCAGCGTTTTTGCACCCGCCAGCTCACCCAGAGAGGTCAGGGTATCCACGACATACTCTTTACCACTGTCGATCAGTGAGCGTACCAGACTGATAATTTCAGCGGTCTTGTCATTGAGTGTAACTACTCCGACATTCAGAGAGGTTTCCACAACGCCGACAGCTACGTCTGAATTACGAATCACGCCATTCGGGATGGCATTGAGTAACCGCAGGAAGGTATCACGACTGGCCACAGTTAATGCCGCTTGTGTTGTGGTGACTGCTTCAGTCAACAACACGACATTCTCGTCTTTAGGGCCTGCTTCATTTTTCAACAACTGTTGGTAATCGCTGACGGCCTGGTCAAACTGCTGACGATCTTTCTGACTGACTGCCAGAGTGGCAAAGGCCTCGCGGGGGATAGCATTGCGCAGAGTCCCACCATTAAAATCAACCAGTTGCAGATCTACTTTTTTGCTCACGTTGACCAGAAAACGAGCCAGTAATTTATTTGCGTTGCCCAGTCCCATATGAATGTTTGCGCCGGAATGACCACCACGCAGACCTTTTAACGTCAGTTTTAGCGTCTCGTAGCCTGTGGATACGGCCTCACGCTGTAATGGCAGTTCGGTTACACAGTCAATGCCTCCGGCACATCCCATGTAAATTTCACCTTCTTCTTCCGAATCGGTGTTAATCAGGATATCGGCCTGAAGCCAGTCAGACTGCAGGCCAAATGCGCCATCCATTCCTGCTTCTTCGGTCATGGTGAGCAGGACTTCGAGTGGCCCATGGACCACTGTGTCATCGGCCAGAACGGCTAAAGCCGAGGCCATACCAATACCATTATCAGCTCCAAGAGTCGTACCGCGGGCTTTCAGCCATTCACCGTCAACATAGGGGCGGATGGGGTCAGTGGTAAAATCATGCACAGTGTCGTTATTTTTCTGTGGCACCATATCCAGATGGGCCTGCAGCGCGACCGGAGTCCGGTTTTCCATGCCCGCAGTTGCCGGTTTCCGAATCAGAATATTTCCGACATTATCCCGTTCACACCACAATCCCTGCTCTTTGGACCAGGTGATAATATGCTGTGCTAAGGCTTCTTCATGATAAGAAGGATGTGGGATAGAACAGATTTTTGCGAAGATATCCCACAAAGGCTGTGGAGAAAGCTGAGACAGTTCAGACACAATTACTCTCCTGTAATGTTGCGGGTCAGGTCTGCCCGGGTTTACATTGGTCTGGCAGAGCGAGGAAATTTCTCTGCCGGCATGGCCTGAGAATACCATCGTTTGGTAACCGGCGGGGGAATTGAGGAGGAAAAAAGCGCCTGGCAGCAGCAGATGCTGGTTTTTAGTGCGGCATATCCTTATAATCTCGCGCAAACTTTTTACCCTTGCACTTAATTTAGGTCATCTGTATTGGCCGGGACTCCTTTAAATGAGCGAAAAATACGTCGTCACCTGGGATATGTTACAAATCCATGCCCGTAATCTCGCCCGGCGTTTGCTGCCGGTGGAACAGTGGACAGGTATCATTGCTGTCAGCCGCGGTGGGCTGGTACCCGCAGCATTGCTGGCCCGTGAGTTAGGGATCCGTCACGTTGATACAGTCTGTATCTCCAGCTACGATCATGACCATCAGCGCGATATGAAAGTTGTTAAACGTGCGGAGGGTGATGGTGAAGGCTTTATCGTTATCGATGATTTAGTCGATACCGGCGGCACTGCGAAAGCTATTCGTGAGATGTACCCTAAAGCACATTTCGTCACCATTTTTGCCAAGCCAGCTGGTCAGCCTCTGGTGGACGACTATGTGATCGATATTCCACAGAATACCTGGATCGAACAACCCTGGGATATGGGTGTGGCTTACGTACCGCCAATCGTCAAAGATTAATCATTACCTGGCAGCATTCTGAGTTTTAAGAATGCTGCTTTTTGTTTTCCGTCATCGCCTCGTCGTTTTCTCTCAGGTACACTGCTTCATTATTTTCCGCCCACGGAGCTGTGGCTATGCCGGAGAAAAATCTTAGTGAAGAGTTGTTTAAACCCCGTTTTGAACATCCTGAAACCTCATCCTTAGTCCGTCATATTGCGGGTCATGTGGCAGGTTCATCCTCAGTGATGTCTGCTAAATCTCCGCAGCGCTGGTACCGGACGCTCACGCCACTGGTGTGGAGCTGGCGAGGTGTTCCGGCTATCGAAATCAATGAAGTGCTGTCCAGAGTGGCGGCGAGCTCACTCGCCCGAACTAACGAACAGCAACTGGACACTGTTCGTGGATACCGTAATGGTAACTGGATTTATGAATGGTCAGTTCAGGCTGCCCGCTGGCAGCAGCTGGCACAGCAGCAAGAGGATAATGACACTGCGGGCCAGTACTGGTTGCATGCCGCAAATTTATTCAGTGTGGCTGCCTATCCCCATTTAAGTGGTGACGAACTGGCCGATCAGGCGCAACTACTGGCTTACCGTGCCTATGAACAGGCAACAGGTTTTTTGTCGGGTGAACTGAAATCTCTCAGTTTCCGAATGGAAGACGGTAAAACGGTGAACGCCTTTCTGCATATGCCAGGGCAGGTAAAACCCCCTTATCCGGTAGTGATGTTGTGTGGCGGGCTGGATACACTTCAGCTTGATCATTTTCGGTTATTTCACGACTATCTGGCACCCCGTGGACTGGCAATGCTCACCATTGATATGCCTTCGGTCGGCTACAGTTCCCGTTGGCATCTGACCCAGGATACCAGCATGTTGCATCAACAGGTCCTGCGACAACTGGCTGATGTTCCGTGGATTGACCACCGACGTGTCGGCATCTGGGGACACAGGTTTGGCGCGAATGTCGCTGTCAGGCTGGCTTATCTGGAAATTCCAAGGTTACGTGCAGTCGCCTGCCAGGAACCTATAGTGCATGGTTTACTGACGGATCCCTCGTTGCAGCAAGCGGTTCCGGATATGTTTCTTGATATTCTGGCCAGTCGCCTGGGTAAAACGACCCGCAGCGATGCAACATTATCTACAGAAATGAATGCTTATTCGCTTAAAACTCAGGGTTTGCTCGGCAGGCGGACTCCGCTACCGATGTTATCGGCTTGCCGGAAGAATAATCTCTACAGTCCGGCGGAGGATTCTGAGCTCATCTGCAATTCTTCTGCTAAGGGGAAATTAATCAGGATTGCCGATACTCCGGTGATGGCATCCTTTGAGCGCACGATCGTAGAAATCAGCGACTGGCTGGCAGGGCATCTAAAAAGATAAGTTGCGATTATTAGCAGGTTTGTTAAAAATTGACCCATCTTATAATGGAGGTGAAGTCATGGCATTACCTGGCGGACAACTAAGAGGACGTCTTTTAAAGCGTTTTAATGAACTGGGACCGTATCTCAGGGAAAATCAATGCGGGGCGGAGAACTTCTTTTTCGATTGCCTTGCAGTCTGTGTGAATGTCAAACCTGCACCTGAAAAACGTGAGTTCTGGGGCTGGTGGCTGACATTAGAAGCGCAGGATGATCATTTCACGTACCAGTATGCTTACGGATTATTTGACAAAGAAGGCGACTGGCAGGAAACCGTGATAAAGAAAGCGGAAGATAAAGAGGGTGTCGAACAGACATTACAAAAATTTTTTCCGCGCCTGGAAGCCCTGCTTACTCAGCTCAATATTCAGCTGATACCGGCAGCTGGTGCAGAAAAATTCGTACAGCAGTCGAAGTAAATCCGCACAGGGCAGAATGCATTCTGCCCTGTATCAGCGAACCTCCTTTCCCCGCGATTGTTCACTTGCTTAATCCTGTAAATGTCCATTATGGCTAATGTCTCCGGAGTTACCACAGGTTATCACTGCTGGTTCGACAGACATACGCGATGGTCACTCCGGAACGTTTAGCCGATACACAAGGGAGAGCCCTCAGAATCCGGCTGAGTTTTACTTATGGGCCTGAGCACAAAAAACACCTGTTTTGTGCGGTAAAAACGTCTGACTCTGCCCGCAGAACGGATAAATATTTTTATCTTTGGTCTGTGGCGGAATAAGGGTTGGATTCCCGCCCGACACCTGCTAAAAGGAAGGTTTGTTTATTGGTGAAATGGCAGGAAATATGAGTGGCAGTCAGACCCTGGTGGTCAAATTGGGAACCAGCGTACTGACCGGCGGATCCCGCCGGTTAAATCGTGCGCATATCGTAGAACTGGTCAGGCAATGTGCTCAGGCCATTGATGCCGGTCACCGGATTGTTATTGTGACCTCCGGCGCAATTGCCGCGGGACGTGAACATCTGGGTTATCCCGAACTGCCCCCCACCATTGCCTCTAAACAATTGCTGGCAGCTGTTGGTCAGAGTCAACTGATTCAGTTATGGGAACAGTTATTTGGTATTTACGGCTTGCATGTTGGTCAGATGCTGCTGACCCGTGCTGATATGGAAGACAGAGAACGTTTTCTGAATGCCCGGGATATGTTACATGCATTGCTGGATAACCGGATTATCCCGGTTATCAATGAAAATGATGCGGTGGCGACGGCTGAAATAAAGGTCGGCGATAATGATAATTTATCCGCGCTGGCCGCTATTTTGTCAGGCGCTGATAAATTACTGTTGCTGACCGATCAGCAAGGGCTGTTCACTGCCGATCCCCGTAGTAACCCGGATGCCAGGTTGATCACCGATGTGCATGTCATTGATGATGAATTGCGAATGATTGCCGGTGGCAGTGTTTCCGGCCTGGGAACTGGCGGAATGGCAACTAAGCTGCAGGCAGCCGATGTGGCCTGCCGTGCAGGAATTGACGTGATAATCGCCAGTGGTAGTCAGCCGGTATTAATTAATGAGGTGCTGAACGGACAACCGGCCGGCACTTTATTCCATGCGCAGAAAAATCGCCTGGAAAACCGTAAACACTGGATCTTCGGCGCACCTCCTGCCGGTTCGGTAACCATTGATGACGGAGCACTGAATGCGTTAATGGAACGCGGAAGTTCTCTGTTACCCAAAGGTATCCGTCAGGTTCAGGGCGATTTCTCCCGCGGTGAAGTAATTTCAATCCGCAGCCTGCAGGGGCGGGATATTGCTCATGGAGTTTCACGCTACAACAGTGATGCATTACGCATGATTGCGGGGCATCATAGTCAGCAAATTAGTGAAATTCTGGGTTATGAATACGGTGCAGTTGCGGTACACCGCGACGACATGATTGTCAGTTAAGGAATTATCATGCTTGAGACTATGGGTAAAGCCGCTCGTGCAGCGTCATACCAACTCTCTGTGCTTAGCACAGAACAAAAAAACCAGGTCCTGATGACCATTGCCAGCCAGCTGGAGCTGGAAGCCGGGGCTATTCTGCGGGCAAACGCAGAAGATGTTGCTGAAGCCAGGACCAACGGAATGGGGGATGCCTTGCTTGACCGTTTGACACTGACTCCCGAACGTCTTAAAGGAATTGCCGATGATGTTCGCCAGGTCTGTAATCTGGCAGATCCGGTGGGGCAGCTGATTGACGGAGGCCTGCTTGACAGCGGCCTGCGGATTGAGCGCCGTCGTGTGCCGCTGGGAGTGATCGGTGTTATTTATGAAGCCCGGCCAAATGTCACCGTGGACGTTGCCTCCCTGTGCCTCAAAACCGGGAATGCGGTTATTTTACGTGGCGGTAAAGAAACGGTCAGAACAAATGCGATGACCGTCAGTGTTATTCAGAAGGCTCTGGCTGCACATGGACTTCCGGAAGCGGCAATCCAGGCGATCGATAATCCTGATCGTCAACTGGTCACAGAAATGCTGAAGCTAGATCGCTATATTGATATGTTGATCCCTCGTGGTGGGGCCGGTTTGCATAAACTTTGTCGGGAGCAATCAACTATTCCGGTAATCACCGGAGGAATCGGTGTTTGTCATCTGTATGTTGATGAGACCATGGAGATTGACGCTGCACTCGATGTTATTGTTAACGCAAAAAAACAGCGTCCAAGTGCCTGCAACTCTTTGGAAACATTACTTATTCATCGGGATATTACTGCTGAGTTTCTGCCGCGATTCTGTCGCCGGATGGCAGAAGAGCAGATTATCTTACATGCCGACGAAAACATTCTGTCGCAGGTCAGAAACTTTCAACCTGAGACAGTTGCCGTGGCTGAAGGCGATTATGACGATGAATGGCTGTCACTTGATTTGAATATTAAACAGGTCGCTGGTCTTGATGAGGCGGTCAGCCATATTCGTGAACACGGCACTCAGCATTCTGATGGCATCCTGAGTCGCAGCCTGAAAAATGCTAATGACTTTGTGAATAAAGTTGATTCATCGGCGGTATATGTTAATGCCAGCACCCGTTTTACTGATGGCGGACAGTTTGGTCTGGGAGCGGAGGTGGCTGTCAGCACTCAGAAGCTGCATGCCCGTGGCCCGATGGGACTGGAAGCTCTGACGACTTATAAATGGATTGCCTGGGGAGAAGACTCCCTGCGCCGGTAATCTCTGACTCTTCCTGCCTGCGGGCAGGAAGAGGCTTTACTTTGCATACCATCGCTCTTTTCTTCCCCGGATAGTTGTTATTTTTCCTTTCGGCTATTCCACGAAACCCCTGTTTATCCTGCGAATTGTCATTAATTTAAACGTGCTGTAAGGATTGCGTTAAGGAAATTAACCGGTGTAATGACTGTTCACACTCCTGCCGGTTAAACCAGGAATAATCTTCATAAAATACTCACAGCTCTTATCCATAATTACCTGCATATCTCCTGTGAGGAACATAACAATGAAACGTACCATAATTGCTTTATTAACTACCTTACTCATTACCAACGGTGTCGGTATTTCTTCAGCAATGGCTGCTCCTGGCGATGATCAGGGACGTCCGGTGCCACATCAGCAGAATGATCACCAGGGCCAGGGTACACAACATCAGGGTCAGGGGCAACAGCATCAGGGCGGTCAAAACCGTCCACAACAGGCGGGTGATCGTGAGCATGGTCAGCCACATCGCCAACAGGCTTCGCGCTTTGCCTTCCATGGCAATGATTTCCGCAGAGGCCATGCAGCACCTGAAAGCTATCGCGGTGCTCAGTACCGTGTGAATGACTGGCGTGCCCGTGGCTTATCTCAGCCACCACAGGGTCATTACTGGGCGAATATCAACGGCAATTACGTGTTAATGGCCGCAGCTACCGGGATTATCACCTCTATTATTCTTAACGGTGCGCTGTCCCGCTAACTGTCAGCGTTATACGGTATCGATTTTCCGGAGGAAAAAAGATGAAAAAATCACGGATGGCTCTGCTGACACCAGCTGTGATGTTAGTCAGCGTAATCTCTTCTGCGCCAGCGAGTGCGGATGACCATGGACAGTGGGATCATCATGGGGGCGGTAATCACCAGGACGGCGGACGCGGCCCGCAAGGTGGACCTCACGGCGGCCCAAATGGAGGTTTTCATGGTGGGCCGCAGGGCGGACCTCATGGCGGACCCCACTGGCAGGGCGGTGGACCAGGTCGTGGCAATTCCTTTGCATGGCGGGGACATCGTTTTGAACCCGGACAACGTTTCCCGCGTGATTTCCGTGGACCGCATTATTGGGTGAATGACTGGAATAACCGCGGTTTACCACCACCACCTTATGGTCACCGCTGGTCATATGTTGATGGTAATTATGTGCTGGTGGCGATTGCCAGTGGCGTGATTACTTCAATCATTCTGAACAGCGCATTACATCCCTGAGTGATGTTATGCGGGAAAAAAGCATCCGGCTTGCCGGATGCTTTTTTTTTCAAAGAACTTTACTCAGAAAGCTTTGTGTACGCGGGTTCTGCGGATGAGTGAAGATATCTTCAGGTCGCCCTTGTTCCTGTATTATCCCCTGATCGATGAAAATGACCCGGTCAGCCACTTCACGCGCAAAGGTCATCTCATGCGTCACAATCACCATGGTCATGCCTTCGCGAGCCAGAGTTTTCATTACTTCCAGCACTTCGCCGACTAGCTCAGGGTCCAGTGCCGAGGTTGGCTCATCAAACAACATGATCTGCGGTGACATAGCCAGTGCACGGGCTATGGCGACCCGCTGTTGTTGTCCCCCCGATAAGCTGGCTGGCCAGGCTTTGCTTTTATCTTCCAGTCCGACTTTTTTCAGTAATATTTCAGCCTGTTGAGTCGCGGCGGCCCGGGATAATCCTTTCAGGCTTACAGGAGCCATGATGATATTTTCCAGAACCGTCATATGCGGAAACAGGTTAAATCGCTGAAATACCATTCCGGCAGACTCGCGGATCTTGTTCAGGTCACTTTTTTTGTCATGTACTGGCTGACCGTTAAGGAAAATCTCTCCTTCAGTGGCCGTTTCCAGTGCATTCAGGCAACGTAAAAAGGTACTTTTGCCTGACCCGGAGGGGCCAATGATGCATACCACTTCAGAGGGCTGAATATCACAGCTAATCCCACGTAATACGTGAGATTCGCCATAGTATTTGTGCAAATTATTAACGTGAATCACTTTTAGCCAGCCTTTTTTCTGTCAGGTCAACAAGCCGGGCAAGCAGGAACGTAATTACCCAGTAAATAACTGATATTGTCAGGTAGGGCTCCCAGTAAGTTGCGTAAGCACCGGAAACTGTACGGGCTGCATAAGCGAGGTCGGCCAACCCGATGGCCGAAGCCAGTGAAGAATCCTTTACGATGGCAATCGCATTATTACCGAGTGGTGGAAGTATCCGACGAAAGGCCTGCGGCAGAATGACCTTACGCATACTTTTCCACCATGGCATCCCCAGCGCTCTGGATGCTTCCATCTGCCCACGATCAATGGACTGAATACCAGCCCTGAAAATTTCAGAAACATAGGCCCCGGCATTCAGGGTAATAGCAACTATACAGGAGAGAAATGCACCATAGTCCGAACGTAATTCTCTGGCAAAATCCCCTCCCATAATCCCTGATGAAACCAGTATTCCGTTGTTAGGATTGATAAATAGCGGGATCAACGCAAAGTGAACCACCATTATCTGAACAAACAGTGGGGTTCCACGAATGGCGCTGACATAAAAACGCACCGGAAATTGTACCAGTATTGCCAGAATGTATTTCCAGGGACCATGCTCAGCACGGGCAAGGCGGCCGAGTCCCAGAATAAGTCCCCATAATGTGCCGGTGATAATACAGATAACCGTACATTTCAGTGTCATCAGGGCGCCTTCAATGAACAAGGGTTCATAGTCCCGGATGATTTCCCAGTTAAATCCACTCATGATAATTACCTGAAGCAGCCTCATGACACAGCCAGCGCTGCATCATGAGGGGGTGACGGCGAATATTATTCGGCAGGAAGGGTTGGAACGTTATTATCGAACCAGGTTTTATAAATTTTTGCGTAAGTACCGTCGGCAACAATTTTCTTCAGGCCATCATCCAGTTTGTTTTTCAGTGCCGTATTGCCTTTAGCTACTGCAATTCCGAAATACTGATGCTCGAATTTGCTGTCATCAACCAGTTTGAAGTCCTTGTCAGGGTGTTGATTAATATAGTATTTAATAACACCTACATCCCCGACTGCGGCACTGACTCCGCCCTGAGATAACTCCTCCAGCATCAGCGGAGTATTATCGAAGCGTTTAATAGCAGTGCTATTGCGTCCCAGGGTGTCGGATACCGCAATATCCCCTGCGCTGGAGTTAACCACTCCGACATTTTCACTTTTCAGTGAGGCCAGCGAAGTCACTTTTGAATTTTGTGGTACCACAATAACCTGTTGAGCAGGGAAGTACGGCGCTGAAAAATCGACCATCATTTTACGTTTATCAGTAATGGTAATACCTGAAATAATGATGTCGCGATCGCCGCTACCCAGCGTGGCAAAAATGCCTTCCCAGGGGGTATTGACTAATTTAATATTAAAATCTTCAGATTTTGCAATGGCTTTAATAAGATCGATATCAAAGCCTTCAAGCTGTTGCTGACTGTTTTCGTATTCAAAAGGGCGATAAGTTCCTCCTGAACCGACTACGTAAGTTTCTCCGGCGGCAAAACTGCCATAACTGACAGCCATCAGGCAGGCAGCGGCAAAAAGTTGTTTAATCATTGAATATACCCTGTCGTTTTATGCTAATAATCTGCATAAAAATACATAGGCGAAGCCGCTAATGCAACCCTGCTGCACGGGATTTACATCAGTAATCCGCGTCAGGACACAAAATTAATAGATAGTGGCTGTTATGGCGTTTATTCCCGGATATTCCTTCCGGGACAATAACTCAACGACGAAACGTATTAAAAGGGCAGATGATGTCTAACGTATTAATGGTTATCGATATGCAACAAGGGGTGCTGGCCACAGAGCGCTACCTTGTCGATGAAAAAATCAAAGTAATGAATCAGTTAATCAGCGCGGCAGATCAGGTGATTTTTATCCAACATTGCGAAGGTGAAATGCAGCCCGGACATCCGTCATGGGAGATTGTTTCCGGGCTTTACCAGCCTGAAAATGCCGGATATGTCAGTAAAACAGCCTGCGACAGCTTTTACCGGACATCGCTGGCAGAAGAACTGGAAAAGTCACAGATCAGGGCGTTTACCGTTTGTGGATGCGCGACAGATTATTGCGTAGATACCACCATTAAAGTGGGTGCCAGTATGGGATACGCAATTACGGTAGCCGCAGATGCGCACACCACCGCAGAAAGAAATTCAGTCACTGCAGCACAGTTAATCAGCCAGCATAATGAAGTTTGGGCGGAACTCTCTCTGCCTGATAACCAGATTCAGGTTTTGCCGGCTCAGCAGATTATTTCCCGTTGGCAGTCGGTTTAACTGGCTGATGAAGCCAGTGGATCAATGTTTTTAAAGCTTCATCTTTAACTGTTGTCGTCCGGTGCAACAGCCGGTAACTGGCCCCGGTTTTGGCAGTCTGATGAAACGGTGCTATCAGCCTTCCCTGGGCAATTTCAGGTGCGGCAAGATGAATATCGGCTACAGTAATTCCGAAACCTTGCGCGGCGGCATTGATGGCTAAATCCATAGTCTCAAAATGCTGGTTACGAATCATCTCTGGTGGTGCGGCCTGCTTATTCAGCCATAACTGCCAGTCTGACATATCGCGGGTAGGATGCAAAAACGTATAATTTTGCAGTTGCTGATAGTTTTCAGGAGCTGTCAGATGTCCTGCCAGTACCGGGGTGATTTCTTCGTCGAAAAGTTTTTCCCCGGGCGAATCAACGGCACCATAAATAACAGCAGCATCAAAATCCTCCAACTGCCGTCGGTGATCCAGCGTGGTCGTCAGAGCGACATGAAATTGCGGATAATGCTGTTCGAAAGAGACCAGTCGTGGAACCAGCCAGCGCATGGCGCAACTGGGAGCTTTCAGACGTATCTGTTCTGGTGAGAGCCTGACCTGTTCTGTCAACCGGTGCAGTTTCTCCAGTAATTGAGTCAGTTCGGGTAGCAACTGCTCAGCACGAGGGGTCAGAGTCAGGCCGCGAGCATGACGGTTAAATAACGGAAATCCGAACCAGGCTTCCAGAGTCTGAATCTGTCTGCTGACGGCTCCCTGAGTAATACATAGTTCGGTGGCTGCATGGGTCAGATTCAGGTGTCGGGCAGTGACCAGAAAAGTCTGGAGCCCGTTCAACGGCAGGGAGCGTTTTGACACAAATACCTCAGCTATGCATTTAACTCATGGCTATTATGACAACTTTTCGCTTGTTCTCCTAACGTTGTCACCGTTGAATATATCTCTGTCAGATTTCACATACTCACGTTTAACGTTCAGGGGTTACGCATGACTGTTCATACCGCCGTTACTTTACGTTCAAGGCTTCCAGATGTAGGGACCACCATTTTTAGTGTAATTGGTGATCTTTCCGCAAAGCATAAAGCGATTAATCTCTCCCAGGGCGCGCCTAATTTTCCCTGCGATCCTACGCTGATTTCAGCAGTGAGCCGGGCGATGACTGAAGGCCATAATCAGTATGCGCCAATGGCTGGCTTGCCGGTGCTTCGTGAAGGTATTGCCGCAAAAGTACAGCAGTTGTATGGACGTGAGTATGATCCGGCTGACGAAATCCTGGTCACCGGCAGTGCCAGTCAGGGGCTGTTTATGGCGATTTCAGCGCTGGTACATCAGGGAGATGAAGTGATCTTCTTTGAACCCGCTTTTGACAGTTATGCACCTATTGTCCGCTTACAGGGGGCGACCCCTGTGGGGCTGAAACTTACCGTTCCCGGTTTTACCATCGACTGGCAAGCGGTGGCTTCGGCGATTACCCCGAAAACCCGGATGATTATTCTTAACAGCCCACACAATCCGGGGGCGCAAACCCTGACGGTTGAGGATTTACAGCAACTAAACCGGCTGACCAGAAATACCGATATTGTGATCCTGTCTGATGAAGTGTACGAACATATTATTTTTGACGGGCAAAAGCATCTCAGTATGGCCACTGATGCACAACTGGCAGAACGCAGTGTCATCGTATCTTCTTTTGGTAAGACCTTCCATGTGACGGGCTGGCGAGTGGGTTATTGCCTGGCTCCCGCAGCGATTATGGGAGAGATCATTAAAATCCACCAGTTTATGATGTATTCTGCCGATACCCCCATGCAATGGGCGTTTGCGGAGTATTTACGTCATCCGGAACACTATCTTAGTCTTGCTGCTTTTTATCAGAAAAAAAGAGATTTACTGGCGAGCCTGTTGGCTGATTCACCGTTCCGGTTATTGCCCAGCGCTGGTTCATTCTTTATGTTGGCCGGATACGGGCATCTGAGTCAGCAGGCTGACAGCGAGATTGTCACCCAGCTCATCACCGAATGCGGAGTTGCTACCATCCCGTTATCAGCATTTTATACCGATGGTACAGATAATAAATTTATCCGCTTGTCTTTTGCGAAAGATGAAGAAACACTGAAAGCTGGTGCTGAAGCGCTTTGCCGTTTTTCGTTTCCGGCCTGACGCCGGCATCGCCGTTGATTGCTGAACAAAACCACTGTCCATTCCCCGACAGGGGATAACAATAATAACCAGATTTGGGGTGTCAGAATATGCAAAAGAAAATGAAAGCATTATGGATGGTATTAGGTATGTGTACCGCTTTACAGGCATTTGGTGCAGATACATTACGTTACGGGCTGGAATCACAATACCCGCCATTTGAAAGCCGGGATTCCCAGGGCCAACTGGTCGGGTTTGATATTGAGTTGGGTAAAGCCGTTTGTCAGACAGCTCATCTGCAATGCCAGTGGGTTGAAAGCAGCTTTGATGCATTGATTCCGGCGCTTCAGGCGAAGAAATTTGATGCAATTAACTCGGCAATGAATATTACCGAAGCACGGGCCAAAAGCATCGACTTTACGGTACCTATTTATCGTATTCCCAGTATGCTGATTGCTAAAAAAGGGCAGGCACTTAGCCCGACCGCTGAGAGTCTGAAAGGTAAATCCATTGGTGTATTACAGGGATCTATCCAGGAAACCTATGCTAAAAAGCATTGGGAATCTCAGGGGGTTAATGTTGTCTCTTATCAGGACCAGAATCAGGTTTACACCGATATGGTAGCAGGCCGTCTTGACGGAACACTGGTGATGTCAGCCGCAGGGTTAGATGGATTCCTGGATAAACCTCAAGGCAAAGATTTCACCTTCGTTGGTAAACCAGTGGAAGACGATGTGATTTTAGGCACCGGAATTGGTTTCGGGTTACGTAAAGGTGATACGGCGCTGAAACAGAAACTGGATACTGCAATTACCACGATTCAGAGCAACGGGACGCTGACAAAACTGGCAGCTCATTATTTCCCGGGAATTGATGTTAGCGTGAACAAATAATCTGATTTTTATCTTCTTACAGAGATCCTGCATTCAGCGGGATCTCTTTTTCCTGCCTGCTACCTGTCTCAGATCTCTTTGCCGGCCACTGCGCTCTGCCTTTTTCATATTTTCCCAAAAATAAATATCAAAAAATAACGATACTCACGTTGCGGAGCTTTTTAGCTGATCACTAACAACTTCAGTCATTTGCTGTTTTTAATGTATATTTTTGTTTACGATTGTCGTTTTATTTTGACCGCAATCGTCATAATGTAAATTAAAGTGTACACCTTGTGGATTGAATACTTTACTATCTGTGATAGTCTGTGACTCATAAAGCAGAGACAGCCCCGGAACTGCAAATTTCACAGGATAAGCACCATGCAAAAAGACGCGCTGAATAACGTACATATTTCCGATGAGCAGGTCATGATTACCCCCGAACAGCTAAAAGCTCAGTTTCCACTAACCGAACAGCAGGAGATGCAAATTTCTGCCTCCCGACAGATAATTTCGCGGATTATTTCCGGCGAAGATCGTCGTTTACTGGTGGTCTGTGGGCCTTGTTCCATTCATGACCCTGAAGCTGCACTGGAATACGCGCGTCGCTATAAGCAGCTGGCAGATAAATACAGTGACAGCCTCTACCTGGTGATGCGGGTCTATTTTGAAAAACCTCGTACAACGGTAGGCTGGAAAGGACTGATTAACGACCCTCATATGGACGGTTCATTTGATGTTGAACAGGGACTGCATATTGCCCGTGATTTGTTGGTGAAATTAGTGGCGATGGGGCTTCCTTTGGCAACCGAAGCGCTGGACCCTAATTCACCGCAATACCTGGGCGATTTATTCAGCTGGGCAGCTATTGGTGCAAGAACTACCGAATCTCAGACTCATCGCGAAATGGCGTCCGGGCTTTCTCTGCCGGTAGGATTTAAAAATGGTACCGACGGTAGCCTGAGCACGGCAATTAACGCGTTACGTGCCGCAGCAATGCCTCACCGTTTTGTAGGTATCAACCAGGCGGGGCAGGTATGCTTATTACAGACCCGCGGAAATTCGGACGGGCATGTTATTCTGCGTGGCGGTAAAGCACCAAATTACAGCCCTGCGGATGTCGCGGCCTGTGAAAAAGAAATGCAGAATGCAGGATTACGGGCTTCTTTAATGATAGATTGCAGTCATGGTAACTCCAGTAAAGATTTCCGCCGGCAGGCGGCGGTTGCTGAATCAGCAATGGCACAGATTAAAGATGGCAGCCGTTCGATTATTGGGCTGATGCTGGAAAGTAATCTGCATGAAGGTAATCAGTCTTCTGAACAACCTCGTTCAGAAATGCGCTACGGGGTATCGGTGACCGATGCCTGTATTAGTTGGGAAACGACAGAAGACCTGCTGCGTGATATTCACCAGGATATGTGTAGTACGTTGCAGGCGTCACAAGAGGTGTTATGAGTCATGGTGGCTGAACTAACCGCGCTACGCGATAAAATTGATGAAACAGATAAAGCTTTGCTGGAATTGCTGGCAAAGCGTCTTGAACTGGTAGCAGAAGTTGGTGAAGTCAAAAGCCGCTATGGATTGCCTATTTATGTTCCGGAGCGTGAAGCCAGCATGCTGGCTTCGCGTCGTAAAGAAGCTGAACAACTGGGTGTACCACCTGAGTTGATTGAGGATGTTTTGCGGCGTGTAATGCGTGAATCTTACTCAAGCGAGAATGATAAAGGATTTAAAACACTGAATCCTGATCTTGGCCCGGTAGTGATCGTGGGTGGCAATGGCCAGATGGGGCGGTTATTTACCAAAATGCTTACCTTGTCCGGTTATCAGGTAAAGTCGCTGGACAAAGATGACTGGCACCAGGCAGAACAACTGCTGGCGGATGCCGGGATGGTGATCATCAGTGTGCCAATTCATCTGACAGAGCAGGTAATCAGCCAGCTGCCTCCGTTACCGGAAAAATGTATTTTACTGGATTTATCATCCATTAAAAATCAGCCTTTACAGGCGATGCTGGCTGCTCACCCTGGACCGGTACTTGGGTTACATCCAATGTTCGGCCCTGACAGTGGAAGCCTGGCAAAACAGGTGGTGGTGTGGTGTGACGGCCGCCAGCCGGAAGCTTACCAGTGGCTGCTGGAACAGATTCAGGTCTGGGGTGCGCGTTTACATCGTACCAGTGCAGTAGAGCATGACCAGAATATGGCGTTTATTCAGGCTCTGCGGCACTTTGCGACTTTTGCTTATGGTCTTCATCTGGCTGAGGAAAATGTTGACCTGGGACAGTTGCTGGCTCTGTCTTCTCCTATCTATCGGCTGGAGTTGGCGATGGTAGGCCGCCTGTTTGCGCAGGACCCGCAATTGTATGCAGATATTATTATGTCTTCGGAAGCCAATCTGGCATTAATCCGGCGTTATTACACCCGGTTTGGCGAGGCCATTAGCTTGCTGGAAACGGGTAATAAATCAGCGTTTATTGAAAGCTTCCGTCGTATTGAGCACTGGTTTGGTGATTATGCCGGCTCATTTATGGCAGAAAGCCGTGGCTTACTCCGCTCGGCCAACGATAATCGTCAGTAACCGCCGGAAGTGATATTACTGCAACGGGCATCGTTAACGATGCCCGTTGGCATTCTGTTATTCTGCCGAAACCGGGATAACATCATCCCCGGGATAACAACCAAGAATTTTGATAAACCGCGTCAGTGCGGTTAGCTCTTCAATCGCTTCTTCCATGGCCGGCGAGTGGACATTGGCCTGAATATCCAGATAAAACATTTCTTCCCACGGATTACCATGAATAGGCCGTGACTCCAGTTTTGTCATGACCAGTCCCTGTTTTCTCAGAACCAGTAATGCATCAACTAACGCACCTGATTGCTGCCCGGTTGCCATCAGTAAAGTTGTTTTGGCCGGAACCTGTTCGGAAACCTTAACCGGCTTGCGTGCCAGAATGATAAAACGGGTCATGTTCTGTTGCTGGTTAGCTAAATCACGTTGCAGAACCTGCAGATTATAGAGTTTTCCTCCGGCTTCGCTTCCCAGTGCTGCAACGTGCTTGTCCTGCATTGCTGCCACTTTTTCCATGGCTGCTGCAGTACTTTCTGTATATTCAATTTTCCAGTGTGGGTAGCGGTTAAGAAACTGACTACATTGCTGGAAAGGCTGAGGATGACTATAGACAGTTGTTATTTCGTCCAGTGAGGTCTCTGACGGGACCAGTACGCAGTGATCGATTGGCTGCGTCATTTCACCGACGATATGCAAACGGGTGTGCTGAAGCAGGTCATAGACATCATTGATTGAACCAGAACTGGTATTTTCCAGTGGCAGTACGGCATAGTCAGCCAGTCCGGAGTCAACCTGTTGCAAAATATCCTGGAATTTACTGCAGCCAATTTCCGTCAGGTGATCAAAGTGACGTGATGCATACTGCCGTGCGGCCAGATGTGAATAGGAACCTTTCGGGCCAAGGAAAGCAATACGGGCAGTGTTTTCCTGTGACTGGTTCAGGGCTTTTTGCAGCAATGCCTGTTGAGTGAGCACCGATTCCTCGATGATCAGCTGAAAAATACGGGTGACAAAATGGCTGTCGAGTGACAGTTTCTTGCCTTTATCGATCAATAGCTCGAGCAGTTGCTTTTCTCTTTCAATGTCGCGGACCGGACGGTGAGTGGTCAGTTTAAATTTTCCGACTGCAACTGAGATATCCCGCCGTTCTGCCAGCAGGGCCAGCAGTTGATTGTCCAGCTGGCTGATTCTTTCCCTCAGCTGGTCTAAAGAGAGATCTGCACTCATTATTGTCACCTGTATTCCTGTTATTTTTATACCCAATAAAAAAGCCTCCCGGTTGGGAGGCTTTTCTGTTCGTCTTCTCATTCATTCTTACAGGACGAATCATCTCCCGGAGGGGGGGAAGCTAAAAAAGAATGAGAAGAAAAACATTGTAGTTTGCATGTAACTGTTCCTGCGTTTAGTTAAACCGAGATTAGCTTTTGCGGCGGAGCCCGTCAACTAAAAACGCGCCGGATGGCGCGTCTTCAGTGGCTGGATTATTCGGTAGGGATAATATCCTTCACGCTGGCTGCGGCTCTGCGGGCTTCCCCTTTATGCTGAACTTTATTTAACTGACGCTCCAGTTTAGCAATCAGTTCATTAATGGCGGCGTACATATCCTGATGACGCCCGGTAGCCACTAACGGGCCGTTTGGCGTGTTAATCGTCGCATCGGCGACAAATTCTTTAGGTTCTTTTGAGAGTACGATATGCGGGTTGATCAGCGGCGTCTGCCATTTCTCGAGCTTGGTAATACGCTCTTCAACGTGACTGCGGATAGCGTCGGTAATTTCCATTTGTTTACTGGTGATGTTCATGATCATCGCACTTACCTCTCTCGTTACCATCAGATTGATAACCAGAATAACGGCTTGTAATAACAATAATGTGATCTGGATCACAAAATAATGTCCATTTTTGTCAATAACATCGTTTTGTAAAAATCACCACAGAAACCCCCGATAACCATTGCCAGATACCGAAAAAACGGCCATTATCGACAGGATGACAAAAATGAAAAGGCAGCCTTATGGCTTAATGCCGATCGTTTAAGGATCATTTGACCGATCCGGTGGTTGGTGTAAAAAGGGTTCATGTGCAGACATGGACCCTTTTTAAATGGAACTTTCGCAAGCTCTCGGCATTATTAATCTCACTGCTCCCGAAGAAGTACAAAGCCTCTCTGACCTGCTCTCTCCTGACCTCATCCGACAGGCGTTTTCCCTCACTGATACCGTCACGCTGCGTAAGCGTAAACTTCCCCTTGAGTCGATGGTCTGGCTGGTTATCGGTATGGCCATATTCAACAATAAGCCCATGAGCCATATCGTGAATTTGATGGATATTGTTGACCGGACCGGACGGTCATTTACCGCACCCAGCTCTGTGATTGCCCGCCGAAAAACACTGGGCGAAGATGCCATCCGGGTCCTGTTTGATCTCACTCAACAACACTGGCACGAAGAAGCCAGACATCCCCTCTGGCACGGGTTGACGCTTAATGCTGTTGATGGCGTTGTCTGGCATACCCAGGACACTCCTGAAAATGCAGAGGCCTTCGGCAAAGCATCTAATCAGCATGGTGAACGCGGTTATCCTCAGGTTCGTATGGTGTGTCTGATGGAACTCAGCAGCCATCTGCTGCGTGCAAGTGTGTCAGGTCGCTACGATATCAACGAAATGCGGCTGGCCGCTCAGCTGGCAGAAAATGCACCGGATAACAGTATTACGCTGTTTGATAAGGGCTTTTACTCTTTAGGGTTGTTACATGACTGGCATAATGCAGGTGAAAATCGCCACTGGCTAACGCCGCTGAAAAAGAACACTCAGTATGAAGTGGTACGAAAGCTCGGCAGGCAGGACGAACTGATACGACTGAAAACCACGCCTCAGGCCAGAAAGCAATGGAAAGGCCTGCCGGAAGAACTCATAGTGAGGCTAATCAGGCGGAAAGTGAACGGGACGGAACGGCAGGTAGTCACTTCCATGACAGATGCGATGCGTTATCCGGCGACTGACGTGGCAGAACTTTATAAGCATCGCTGGGAAATCGAGCTGGGATATCGTGAGGCAAAGCAGTTTTTACTGGGAAACCGCTGGACGCTGAGAAGCCGGTTGCCCGATCTGGTGAAGCAGGAGCTATGGGGAATACTGCTGACGTATAACCTGGTGCGTTACCAGATGATTAAAATGGCGTTCAGCCTGAAAGGAAATTACCTGCCTTACCAGTTGAGCTTCAGCGGTGCAGTATCAGAGATATTACGGCTACTGATCGGTCTGCCGTGGGCTTCACCGGGAGCCATCCCGGGTCACCTTAAACACTTTTACAGTAATGCCGGGATGCTGAAACTGCCACCACGACGAGAACGGGAATATGTGAGAGAAGTGAGGGAGAAAAGGTCGAAATATCCCTTTAAAAACAATGCCGGTCACCTTAAGTGACCGGCATTAGCCTTATGGCTGCCTTTTTCGCTGAAAGAGTTCAGTTCGAACTGTTCAGATTAACTACTTTTGTTGGCTGCAATCAGCTTCGCCACTTTATCGGCTTCACCATTCAGCTGCATTTTACGGTAAGCATTTTCCATCAGTGGCAATGCTTCGCGGGTGGCTTCGGTGTCCGGATAATTGCTCAGCATACCCTGAGTACGGTTAACAACCGCGACATAAGCACCACGTTTGGTATAGTATTGCACCACTGAGAGTTCAAATTTCGCTAAACGATCTTTCAGCGCGACCAGCCGTTTTCTGGCATCGGCAGCATACTGGCTGTGTGGATAGTTCTGCAGTAACTGAGAAAAATCAGTGAACGCCTGGCGTGCATTGGTTGGATCTCTGTCTGAACGATCGATTCCAAAGAAATGCTGCACCGCAGATTCATCCATAGCCATGTCTGTCAGACCTTTCATGTACAGCACATAGTCGATGTTTGGATGGGTTGGATTGAGGCGCATGAAACGGATAATCGTTGCCTGTGACAAAGCCATGTCACCATTTTTGTAATAGGCGTAGATCAGATCAAGCTGCACCTGCTGTGAATAAGGACCAAAAGGATAGCGGTTATCCAGAGCTTCTAACTGGGTAATAGCAGCTTTAAAATTCCCGTCCTGCAGTTTTTGCTGCGCGGTTGCATAGATCACTGACGGTGGGTTGTCCGGGACAACTTCTTTAGAGCCGGAACATCCCACCAGTGCCAGGCCCAGAGTGGCAACGGCCACCAGATGTTTCATACGCGTCATGACGAAATGATTATCCTCAAAGTTTTATCGGAAGCTTTCTGTGAAGCTTCCATTGATGTTCAGCTAAGATAGCACATTATAGTAAACGGCTTTGCCGTGAAAACCCAACGTTAACGAAAGAAGCTTATATGGCACAACAAGTACAACTCACCGCGACAGTCTCCGAAGCGCAACTTGGACAACGCTTAGATCAGTCTTTGGCGGAATTGTTCCCTGATTATTCACGTTCCCGCATAAAAGATTGGATTTTGCAGGGACGAGTCACTCTCAACGGAGTGACAGCAACCATTCCGAAAGAAAAAGTTTTCGGCGGTGAGCGGATTAGTATTGATGCCGAAATCGAAGAGGAACTCCGCTGGGAGCCTCAGGATATCGCACTTGATATTGTTTACGAGGATGATGATATCCTCGTTATTAACAAACCTCGTGGTTTAGTTGTGCATCCCGGTGCCGGTAATCCGGATGGTACTGTATTGAATGCATTATTACACCATTATCCTGCTATTGCTGATGTACCCAGGGCCGGGATAGTCCATCGTCTGGATAAAGATACGACCGGGTTGATGGTGGTTGCCAAAACGGTTCCTGCTCAAACGCATCTGGTGGATTGTCTGCAGCGTCGCGAAATTACCCGTGAATATGAGGCTGTGGCGCTTGGTACTATGACTGCTGGTGGTAGCGTGGATGAACCAATTTCACGCCACCCGACTAAACGTACTCACATGAGTGTGCATCCGATGGGTAAACCGGCAGTGACCCATTACCGCATTATGGAGCATTTCCGTGCATCAACGCGGTTACGCTTGCGGCTGGAAACCGGACGTACTCACCAGATTCGTGTACATATGGCCCACCTGAGCCATCCGTTAATTGGTGACCAACTTTATGGCGGAAGACCGCGCCCGCCTAAAGGAGCCTCGGAAGAGTTTATTACAGTATTGCGGAATTTTGATCGTCAGGCACTGCATGCCACGATGCTGCGTCTGTATCATCCTATTACGGGGATTCAGATGGAATGGCATGCTGAGCTTCCTCAGGATATGGTCGAGCTGATCGAGGCACTGAAAGCCGATACCGCACTGCATAAAGATGAAATGGACTGGTTATGAGTCTGATTATCCCGGACTGGCCAGCACCGGCAAATGTGAGAGCTTGTTCCACAACCCGAATTGGTGGATTTAGCCAGGAACCCTGGAACAGCCTTAATCTGGGTGATCACGTCCGGGATTGTCCGCAGACGGTACAAAAAAATCGCGAGCAGCTTTGCAAACTTGCCGGGTTGCCGGCGATGCCAGCATGGCTGACTCAGGTGCATGGTACTGATGTACAGTCATTGCCTGCAGCATCGGAGGGGCCACTGGTTGCTGACGCCTGCCAGACGACTCAGCCCGGTCAGGTATGCGCAATAATGACCGCAGACTGTCTGCCGGTGATTTTCTGTTCAGCTGACGGGCGGCAGGTGGCCGCTGCTCATGCCGGTTGGCGCGGATTATGTCAGGGAGTGTTGGAAAAAACTCTGGCGGAGTTTAGTTGCCCTCCGGATGAGGTCCTGGTCTGGATGGGACCCGCCATTGGTCCTCAGGCCTTTGAAGTTGGCCCGGAAGTTCGTGATGCATTTATTGCGGTAGATCCTGCCGCTGACCAGGCTTTCCTCCCACATAACAGCAAATATATGGCGGATCTCTGGCTATTGGCTCGCCAGCGATTAACCCGTGCCGGAGTCGTTTCCATCAGTGGTGGCGGGCGTTGTACCTATACTGAAGGCGAATATTTTTTCTCCTACCGGAGAGAGAGCAATACCGGACGTATGGCAACTTTGGTGTGGCTGATATAATCTTAGCCGCTGGACGATCCTGTACGTATAATTTTTCTTTGTTTTCCGGGTCATTAAACTTGAATATTTGAGGGATTGGCCTCATTTAATCTCCTGTAGCATTTTGACCTTTAACAGGAGGAATTATGCGTCTGGATCGTCTAACAAGTAAATTTCAATTAGCACTGGCCGATGCACAGTCATTGGCTCTCGGCAACGACAATCAATTTATCGAACCTCTTCACCTTATGAGCGCATTACTGTCTCAGGAAGGGGGATCGGTGCGTCCTTTACTCTCCTCTGCCGGACTGGATGTTGCGGCAATTCAGGAGAAAATCAGTCAGTCCATAAAACGGCTGCCACAAATAGAAGGTAGTGACGGCGACGTGCAGCCGTCGGCTGATTTAATTCGTGTATTAAATTTGTGTGACAAGCTGGCTCAAAAACGCGGTGACAGCTTTATTTCATCTGAACTGTTTGTACTTGCTGCGCTGGAATCCCGCGGAGCACTGGCTGATATTCTGAAATCAGCAGGCGCCTCCACTGAGAAACTCACCAGTGCAATCGATCAGCTGCGTGGGGGAGAAAACGTGAGTGAACAAGGTGCCGAAGATCAACGGCAGGCATTAAAAAAATATACCATCGACCTGACTGAACGTGCCGAGCAGGGAAAACTCGATCCGGTGATTGGACGCGATGAGGAAATTCGCCGCACTATTCAGGTATTGCAACGTCGTACCAAAAATAACCCGGTATTGATTGGTGAGCCCGGGGTAGGTAAAACCGCGATCGTTGAAGGGCTTGCACAACGTATTATCAATGGTGAAGTCCCGGAGGGCTTAAAAGGCCGTCGGGTGCTGGCACTGGATATGGGTGCACTGGTTGCCGGGGCTAAATTTCGCGGTGAATTCGAAGAGCGCCTGAAAGGGGTGCTGAATGATCTGTCTAAACAGGAAGGTAATGTCATCCTGTTTATTGATGAGCTTCATACCATGGTGGGTGCCGGTAAAGCTGACGGCGCAATGGATGCTGGCAATATGTTGAAACCTGCACTGGCTCGTGGGGAATTACACTGTGTAGGTGCCACAACGCTTGATGAATATCGTCAGTATATTGAGAAAGATGCCGCACTTGAGCGCCGCTTCCAGAAAGTGCTGGTGGCTGAACCAACAGTAGAAGATACCATCGCCATTCTGCGCGGCCTGAAAGAGCGCTATGAATTGCACCATCATGTGCAAATTACCGATCCGGCGATTGTTGCAGCAGCGAATCTTTCGCACCGTTATATTGCTGATCGCCAGTTGCCGGACAAAGCTATCGACCTGATTGATGAAGCGGCTTCCAGTATTCGTATGCAGATCGATTCTAAACCAGAATCGCTGGACCGTCTTGAACGCCGGATCATCCAGTTAAAACTGGAACAGCAGGCTCTGAAAAAAGAGTCCGATGATGCCAGCGTTAAACGTCTGGAAATGCTGGAAACTGAGCTGAACCAGAAAGAGCGTGAATATGCTGAACTCGAAGAAGAGTGGAAAGCGGAAAAAGCCTCTCTGACCGGAACCCAGAATATCAAAGCCGAACTGGAGCAGGCTCGCCTTTCTCTGGAACAGGCTCGTCGTACCGGGGACCTGGCCGAAATGTCAGAACTGCAGTACGGTAAAATTCCTGATCTGGAAAAACAGCTGGCTGCCGCAACTCAGGCGGAAGGCAAATCCATGAAAATGTTACGTAACCGCGTAACTGACGTAGAAATTGCTGATGTGCTGGCCCGTTGGACAGGAATTCCGGTCGCAAGAATGATGGAAGGTGAACGCGATAAATTGTTGCGGATGGAAGAGTCTCTGCATAATCGGGTGATTGGTCAGGATGAAGCGGTTGAAGCAGTCGCGAATGCTATTCGTCGTAGCCGCGCAGGACTGGCAGATCCAAATCGTCCGGTGGGTTCGTTCCTGTTCCTTGGTCCTACCGGGGTGGGTAAAACTGAATTATGTAAAGCACTGGCTGACTTCCTGTTTGACAGCGATGAGGCGATGGTGCGGATTGATATGTCTGAGTTTATGGAAAAACATTCTGTTTCCAGACTGGTCGGTGCACCTCCGGGATATGTTGGCTATGAAGAGGGGGGGTACCTGACTGAAGCGGTCAGACGCCGCCCGTATTCGGTGATTTTACTTGATGAAGTTGAGAAAGCGCACCCGGATGTATTCAACATTCTGTTGCAGGTGTTGGATGACGGACGTCTGACGGACGGGCAAGGGCGTACCGTTGATTTCCGTAATGCCGTGATAATCATGACCTCTAACCTGGGATCAGACTTAATTCAGGAACGGTTTGGTGAACTGAATTATGGTGAGATGAAAGCGTTAGTCATGAGCGTTGTTGGTCATCATTTCCGGCCTGAGTTTATCAACCGTATTGATGAGCTGGTGGTCTTCCATCCATTAGGGGCTGATCATATTGCATCAATTGCACAGATACAGTTGCAGCGGTTACATAAACGTCTGGAAGAGCGGGGTTATCAGTTACACATTTCTGATGAGGCTCTGAAACTGTTAGGTCAGACAGGTTTCGACCCGGTTTATGGGGCGCGGCCTCTGAAAAGAGCTATTCAACAGGAAATTGAGAATCCGTTGGCTCAGCAGATTCTTTCTGGTGATTTGGTGCCGGGTAAAACCATCGAAATGGAAGTACGCGATGGCGAAATCGTCGCTCATCAGTAATTACTGACTCATGTTAATCACAAAAGCGGGCGTTTTTTGCCCGTTTTTGTCGTTTTTGCAGGGCAGGTAGCGGTTTTTTAGTGCGATGTGAGTAAAAATTCAGCTATCGGAAAAAGAATTCAAAATAGCGCTTGCGGGAAAATTTAATCTCCCTATAATGCGCTCCCACTGACACGGTAAAGCGCGATGCGCCAAGGCGTGACAGGGACTGAAGCGATTCGGTCCGGAGAAAAAATCACGAAATAGTGATTGACTCCTGAGGTGAAAAGCGTAATATACGCCACCTCGCAGCGACAACCTAAGCGGTTGAGTTGCAACGCTCTTTAACAATTTATCAGACAATCTGTGTGGGCACTCGCAGGATTGATATCAGCGTCTCCGGACGTAAAAAATATCAAGTCTTAAGAGTGAACACATAATAAAATTCATTATGAGTGTTTTACACTTGAGCATCGCTTAACTCGTTTAAGCAAATCAAACTTTAAATTGAAGAGTTTGATCATGGCTCAGATTGAACGCTGGCGGCAGGCCTAACACATGCAAGTCGAACGGTAGCACAGAGGAGCTTGCTCCTTGGGTGACGAGTGGCGGACGGGTGAGTAATGTCTGGGAAACTGCCTGATGGAGGGGGATAACTACTGGAAACGGTAGCTAATACCGCATAACGTCGCAAGACCAAAGTGGGGGACCTTCGGGCCTCACACCATCGGATGTGCCCAGATGGGATTAGCTAGTAGGTGGGGTAACGGCTCACCTAGGCGACGATCCCTAGCTGGTCTGAGAGGATGACCAGCCACACTGGAACTGAGACACGGTCCAGACTCCTACGGGAGGCAGCAGTGGGGAATATTGCACAATGGGCGCAAGCCTGATGCAGCCATGCCGCGTGTATGAAGAAGGCCTTCGGGTTGTAAAGTACTTTCAGTCAGGAGGAAGGGTGTAGTCTTAATACGGCTATGCATTGACGTTACTGACAGAAGAAGCACCGGCTAACTCCGTGCCAGCAGCCGCGGTAATACGGAGGGTGCAAGCGTTAATCGGAATTACTGGGCGTAAAGCGCACGCAGGCGGTCTGTCAAGTCGGATGTGAAATCCCCGGGCTCAACCCGGGAACTGCATTCGAAACTGGCAGGCTAGAGTCTTGTAGAGGGGGGTAGAATTCCAGGTGTAGCGGTGAAATGCGTAGAGATCTGGAGGAATACCGGTGGCGAAGGCGGCCCCCTGGACAAAGACTGACGCTCAGGTGCGAAAGCGTGGGGAGCAAACAGGATTAGATACCCTGGTAGTCCACGCCGTAAACGATGTCGACTTGGAGGTTGTGCCCTTGAGGCGTGGCTTCCGGAGCTAACGCGTTAAGTCGACCGCCTGGGGAGTACGGCCGCAAGGTTAAAACTCAAATGAATTGACGGGGGCCCGCACAAGCGGTGGAGCATGTGGTTTAATTCGATGCAACGCGAAGAACCTTACCTACTCTTGACATCCAGAGAACTTAGCAGAGATGCTTTGGTGCCTTCGGGAACTCTGAGACAGGTGCTGCATGGCTGTCGTCAGCTCGTGTTGTGAAATGTTGGGTTAAGTCCCGCAACGAGCGCAACCCCTATCCTTTGTTGCCAGCGATTCGGTCGGGAACTCAAAGGAGACTGCCGGTGATAAACCGGAGGAAGGTGGGGATGACGTCAAGTCATCATGGCCCTTACGAGTAGGGCTACACACGTGCTACAATGGCGCATACAAAGAGAAGCGACCTCGCGAGAGCAAGCGGACCTCATAAAGTGCGTCGTAGTCCGGATTGGAGTCTGCAACTCGACTCCATGAAGTCGGAATCGCTAGTAATCGTAGATCAGAATGCTACGGTGAATACGTTCCCGGGCCTTGTACACACCGCCCGTCACACCATGGGAGTGGGTTGCAAAAGAAGTAGATAGCTTAACCTTCGGGAGGGCGTTTACCACTTTGTGATTCATGACTGGGGTGAAGTCGTAACAAGGTAACCGTAGGGGAACCTGCGGTTGGATCACCTCCTTACCTGAAGATACGTTCCCGCGAAGTGTCCACAACAGATTGTCTGATAGAAAATAAAGAGAGCAGTAATCTTCTGCAGGCTTGTAGCTCAGGTGGTTAGAGCGCACCCCTGATAAGGGTGAGGTCGGTGGTTCAAGTCCACTCAGGCCTACCAAATTCTTTCTCATACGGCGTTACGACTCCGGCTCGCATAGTTCACTATGCGTCGTGAAGCCATGCCTTGTCTGATAAAGAATTAAGGTACAGAAGTTTACCCATCGATGGGGCTATAGCTCAGCTGGGAGAGCGCCTGCCTTGCACGCAGGAGGTCAGCGGTTCGATCCCGCTTAGCTCCACCATCATTCAGTATGCTCACTGAATACTTATCTTAAAGATGACTTACGAGTCATGTTTAAGATATTGCTCTTTAACAATCCGGAACAAGCTGAAAATTTGAAAACAATGAATGACGAAAGTTATTCAGAGTCTCTCAAAAACTTTTACGATTCATAGTCGTTGCAAGACGTCTGTGGGTTGTGAGGTTAAGCGAATAAGCGTACACGGTGGATGCCCTGGCAGTCAGAGGCGATGAAGGACGTGCTAATCTGCGAAAAGCGCCGGTAAGGTGATATGAACCGATACAGCCGGCGATGTCCGAATGGGGAAACCCGGTGCACTCAGTGCATCATCGTTAACTGAATTCATAGGTTAACGAGGCGAACCTGGGGAACTGAAACATCTAAGTACCCAGAGGAAAAGAAATCAACCGAGATTCCCCCAGTAGCGGCGAGCGAACGGGGAGCAGCCCTGAACCATCATCAGTGTGTGTGTTAGTGGAAGCGTCTGGAATGTCGCGCGATACAGGGTGAAAGTCCCGTACATGAAAATGCACACATCGTGAGTTCGAAGAGTAGGGCGGGACACGTGGTATCCTGTCTGAATATGGGGGGACCATCCTCCAAGGCTAAATACTCCTGACTGACCGATAGTGAACCAGTACCGTGAGGGAAAGGCGAAAAGAACCCCGGCGAGGGGAGTGAAAAGAACCTGAAACCGTGTACGTACAAGCAGTGGGAGCACCTTTATGGTGTGACTGCGTACCTTTTGTATAATGGGTCAGCGACTTATATTCTGTAGCAAGGTTAACCGTATAGGGGAGCCGCAGGGAAACCGAGTCTTAACTGGGCGTTAAGTTGCAGGGTATAGACCCGAAACCCGGTGATCTAGCCATGGGCAGGTTGAAGGTTGGGTAACACTAACTGGAGGACCGAACCGACTAATGTTGAAAAATTAGCGGATGACCTGTGGCTGGGGGTGAAAGGCCAATCAAACCGGGAGATAGCTGGTTCTCCCCGAAAGCTATTTAGGTAGCGCCTCGTGAATTCATCTCCGGGGGTAGAGCACTGTTTCGGCTAGGGGGCCATCCCGGCTTACCAACCCGATGCAAACTGCGAATACCGGAGAATGTTATCACGGGAGACACACGGCGGGTGCTAACGTCCGTCGTGAAGAGGGAAACAACCCAGACCGCCAGCTAAGGTCCCAAAGTCATGGTTAAGTGGGAAACGATGTGGGAAGGCTCAGACAGCCAGGATGTTGGCTTAGAAGCAGCCATCATTTAAAGAAAGCGTAATAGCTCACTGGTCGAGTCGGCCTGCGCGGAAGATGTAACGGGGCTAAACCATGCACCGAAGCTGCGGCAGCGACACTATGTGTTGTTGGGTAGGGGAGCGTTCTGTAAGCCGTTGAAGGTGGGCTGTGAGGTCTGCTGGAGGTATCAGAAGTGCGAATGCTGACATAAGTAACGATAAAGCGGGTGAAAAGCCCGCTCGCCGGAAGACCAAGGGTTCCTGTCCAACGTTAATCGGGGCAGGGTGAGTCGACCCCTAAGGCGAGGCTGAAAAGCGTAGTCGATGGGAAACAGGTTAATATTCCTGTACTTGGTGTTACTGCGAAGGGGGGACGGAGAAGGCTATGTCATCCGGGCGACGGTTGTCCCGGTTTAAGCGTGTAGGCTGAGGTTCCAGGCAAATCCGGAACTTCTTAAGGCTGAGGCGTGATGACGAGGTACTACGGTACTGAAGTGACAAATGCCCTGCTTCCGGGAAAAGCCTCTAAGCTCCAGGTAACACGAAATCGTACCCCAAACCGACACAGGTGGTCAGGTAGAGAATACCAAGGCGCTTGAGAGAACTCGGGTGAAGGAACTAGGCAAAATGGTGCCGTAACTTCGGGAGAAGGCACGCTGGCGCGTAGGTGAAGGGACTTGCTCCCGGAGCTGAAGCCAGTCGAAGATACCAGCTGGCTGCAACTGTTTATTAAAAACACAGCACTGTGCAAACACGAAAGTGGACGTATACGGTGTGACGCCTGCCCGGTGCCGGAAGGTTAATTGATGGGGTTATCCGCAAGGAGAAGCTCTTGATCGAAGCCCCGGTAAACGGCGGCCGTAACTATAACGGTCCTAAGGTAGCGAAATTCCTTGTCGGGTAAGTTCCGACCTGCACGAATGGCGTAATGATGGCCAGGCTGTCTCCACCCGAGACTCAGTGAAATTGAAATCGCTGTGAAGATGCAGTGTACCCGCGGCAAGACGGAAAGACCCCGTGAACCTTTACTATAGCTTGACACTGAATATTGAGCCTTGATGTGCAGGATAGGTGGGAGGCACTGAAGTACGGACGCCAGTTCGTACGGAGCCATCCTTGAAATACCACCCTTTAATGTTTGATATTCTAACGTAGACCCGTCATCCGGGTTGCGGACAGTGTCTGGTGGGTAGTTTGACTGGGGCGGTCTCCTCCCAAAGAGTAACGGAGGAGCACGAAGGTTAGCTAATCACGGTCGGACATCGTGAGGTTAGTGCAAAGGCATAAGCTAGCTTGACTGCGAGAGTGACGGTTCGAGCAGGTGCGAAAGCAGGTCTTAGTGATCCGGTGGTTCTGAATGGAAGGGCCATCGCTCAACGGATAAAAGGTACTCCGGGGATAACAGGCTGATACCGCCCAAGAGTTCATATCGACGGCGGTGTTTGGCACCTCGATGTCGGCTCATCACATCCTGGGGCTGAAGTAGGTCCCAAGGGTACGGCTGTTCGCCGTTTAAAGTGGTACGCGAGCTGGGTTTAGAACGTCGTGAGACAGTTCGGTCCCTATCTGCCGTGGGCGCTGGAGAATTGAGGGGGGTTGCTCCTAGTACGAGAGGACCGGAGTGAACGCACCACTGGTGTTCGGGTTGTCATGCCAATGGCATTGCCCGGTAGCTAAGTGCGGAAAAGATAAGTGCTGAAAGCATCTAAGCACGAAACTTGCCCCGAGATGAGTTCTCCCTGACTCCTTGAGAGTCCTGAAGGGACGTTGAAGACGACGACGTTGATAGGCCGGATGTGTAAGTGCAGCGATGCATTGAGCTAACCGGTACTAATGACCCGTGAGGCTTAACCTTACAACGCCAGAGGCGTTTTGCAGAGACGCAAAAGAATTTTCAGCGAGTTCCTGATAGTTAAATTAAAAAATTAGCAGTGTTCTGCGGACGAACGTCCGAAGGATTTTGCGCTGAGACAAGGCGGCAACTGCGTGATGAGAAGGAGCATACATGAGTATGTGACTGAACAGCACAAAGGCAGTCAACGCAGTATCAGTGAAAAAGACACAGGACACGGCACCAAGATTTGCCTGGCGGCTAGAGCGCGGTGGTCCCACCTGACCCCATGCCGAACTCAGAAGTGAAACGCCGTAGCGCCGATGGTAGTGTGGGGTCTCCCCATGCGAGAGTAGGGAACTGCCAGGCATCCAATTACGACCGGAATAATGGTCATGACTTTTACCGTGACGGGTAAAAGGTGAAATACCTGAGTTCAGACAGTTTCTGAGTTCAGTACAGAATCGGTGGAGCGGTAGTTCAGTTGGTTAGAATACCTGCCTGTCACGCAGGGGGTCGCGGGTTCGAGCCCCGTCCGTTCCGCCACTTTATACAGTGCATATCCGATTGATATGCCATAAGAAGACCGCACATTTCGATGTGCGGTTTTTTTTTGCTCCTGTTTCCCCCTGCGACAGAGATTTTTAACACCATTCACTGCTGATTTGACAGCCCGGGCCCCGGTTATTTATATACACAAGACAATTGTTTGTCGAAATCTGCGCTGAGTATGCCAGCCGTAAGTTCAAAGCTAAGTCAAAAAAATCCCCCCGTACAAACGGAGGGACTTGCAGCCAACAGGTAAATTGCTAAACCTACATAATCAGGAACCAGACTGAGCCGGAGACTGAGTTTGCTTAGCTTCTTTAATTTTCTGTCGGGGATAAAAACGGCCTTCTTTTAGCGAGATTTCTATCTCTTCCAGTGAACGGCCTTTGGTTTCCGGCACGACGAAATAGATAAACAGGAAGCCTAGTAAGTTCAGTAAGGCATAGAACCACATAGCCCCGCCAATCCCTAAGATATTAACCAGTGACAGAGCAGTTGCAGTCAGCAGCAGGTTTGAACCCCATAACATGGCTGCATGCAGACTGGTCGCTTTTTCTCTGATACCGGTAGGGTAAACCTCCGAACCAATCAACCAGCCAATGACCTGGATACCCCCGGAATTAAACACCATAAAAGCAAACAGGCAACTGACCACTAACCAGCCATGGCTGCCACCGTGGCTGTCCAGAATAAATACCGTGCCCAGCAGTATCAGACTGATAATTGCTCCGGGCATCATCCAGAGTGTTAATTTACGGCGCCCAATATGGTCAACCAGCAACTTACCCACAACAGTCAGCACCAGATAGATAACCGCGACACCCAGCGCAGAGTGCAGGGCAGCTGCGCGGCTGAATCCTGCATCAGTCAGAAACGTCGGGGTATAGTAGATCATCATCTCTATGCCGGAGAGCTGAGTAAAGGCCGCGACACCTAAGCCTGCAAATAGCGCAGGGCGTAGCCAGGGTTGTTTCAGATCCTTCCATCCCATCGTAGATTTTCGTTCTGTTTTATCGTGCACTTTTTGAATATTTCTAAGTTCATGCCGAACTTCACGATCCGTCTCTCGTACCATATTTAAAGCGATACGTGCTTCACGGGTTCGTTTTTGCCCAACCAGCCAGCGTGGGCTTTCCGGGAGTGGCAGCATACCAAACATCAGAATAAGCGCTGGAATAGCTGCAACGGAAAACATCACCCGCCAGCTCCAGATATCCTGCAGGAATGCACCGACCAGTCCTGCAGTAAGAATTCCGACACCAATGGAAATATTAAAAAAGGTCACCAGCCGGCCACGTTTATGTGAAGGCGCCAGCTCTGCAATATATACCGGAACTATTTGTGAAGCGCCGCCGACGGCAAATCCGAGCACAATTCTAGCCAAAGCCAGTGCTGTGGCCGAATCTGACCAGCCTGAGGCCAGAACACCAATAGCAAAGATCGCTGCGACAGTCATGACTGTATAGCGACGACCAATAGTTGCAGAGAGTTTTCCGCAAACCAGCGCGCCCATCACTGCACCAACCAGAATGGCGCTGGTGACCAGTTCCTGAGCCTGGCCGGATAGTGAAAAATCGTGGCTGATTTGTAACAACGCACCGGAAATAATCCCGGTATCATACCCGTAAAGAAAACCCGCAATAGCGGCAATTCCGGTAGCAGTTAACAGAAAGGCATCTGCGCTGAGAAAATAAGTTGTACTGTTCTCTTCGGTCCCGGCTATATCTGAGACTTCCGGTGGTCTGTCAGGTGAGGAGTGTTTGAGCTGTGGATCAGTCATAATTACCTTTTATAGTTAATGAGCGGAGTGTATTTTCCTTGCGATAAGTAATTTGGGAATCATCGGTTATCTGTCCGATAATGTGGTCTGAAAGCAGGAGTAGTGCGAAAGTTACGTACTACTCATACTTAAAAGATATAAGCAGATAAAAAAACATCTATATAAGCTATAACAGCTGAGGTGCGTGGTGTCATGTTATTTGTGACTCATATCACAAAAACTGCCGATATTTAGACGATAAATCTCCGGATCGCTGAACTCATAATATATATATCTGAAATATTTCCCGTATATCACAACATTAGTGAGGGTAGAACTTCTGCCAGGATAGATGATTTTTGCGGTAAATATTTTCTGTCAGGATATCTGAAGAGTCGTACTAGCAGGAAAGAGAAGGAGAGGGTATTCCAGAGTAAAAGTGAGACGGCAGACAAAGGAAGTATCCGGGGATAAACCCGCGGAAATGAGTTGTGATATCAGTTAAATCGCTGTGGTCCTGCCGGAAGCAGGGTGCTGCAAGAGCTGGCACCAAACCTCCGGAGGTATTGATATAGCGAGAATATTATCCGTTGATACCTTTTGGCCGGTCTCCCAGAATAGTGGCCCTGTGCATCACACGGCGCTGTGGACGATAATCATCACAGGCATAGTGTTGTGTAATGCGGTTATCCCACATGACCAGATCATATTGCTGCCAGTGCCAGCGCACACAGAATTCTGGCTGGGTGCTCTGAGCAAACAATAAATCGAGCAGAGCACGGCTTTCATTATCATTCAGTTCAACAATTTTACGAGTGAAACCGGCTGAGACAAATAACCCTTTTTCACCCGTCTCCGGATGTACTCTGACCACCGGGTGAATCACTGGTGGATTGTTGAGCCTGGCTTTATCAAACCGCTCTGATGCCTCAGGAGTACTGGCAAAACGGCTGACGGGAAAGGATAAAGTAATATCATGTTCCGCATGCAGCGGTTCAAGCAGAGCTTGTAACGGGGCCGACAGAGCGTTCCAGGCGGCGCTGCAACTTGCCCATAATGTATCCCCGCCAAACTCTGGCACCTGACGGGCACTCAACAGTGAAGCCATCGGTGGTGTCTGAATAAAGGTGACATCTGTATGCCAGAGGGCATTATCACGTAAATCATTGAGCTCAGTATCCAGAACCATGACCTCAGGATTTTCCGGTGACGACGGGTAAATCGGGTGTATATGGAGATCACCAAAATGGTTGGCCAGACGTGCCTGCTGTGCCGGAGTTACCGGCTGATTGCGGAAGAAAATAACCTGATGTTCCCGCAGTAATTGTCTGATTAATGCAACTTCTTCTGCCCGAAGATCCTGGCATAAATCTATACCACTGATCTCTGCGCCCAGCGCACTGGCAATCCGTTTAACTTTGGGCATCATGCAAACTCCAGCTGACAAAATGTTTTTGAACCTGGCGTAGGCCAAACTCGATAATTAATGCAATAAACGCAATGATAATGATCCCGGCAACCACCACCTCAGTGGAGAGAAACTGGGCCGCTGATTCCACCATAAATCCAAGCCCCTGATTTGCGGCTATCAGTTCTGCGGCAACCAGAGTAGACCAGCCGACACCCAAAGCAATTCTCAATCCGGTGATAATGTCCGGTAAAATAGCAGGCAGGATAACCAGTCTTACAACCTGCCCGTATCCTGCTCCCAGACACCTGACGACCTGAATCCGGTTGCGATCGACACGTCTCACCGCTTCTGATGTTGCAATCACCAGTGGGGCAAAAATCGCCAGGTAAATCAGCAGAACTTTCGAGACTTCACCAATACCAAACCAGATAACAATTAGCGGCAAATAGGCCAGTGGTGGGATAGGGCGATAAAAATCAATAAACGGGTCAACTACCGCTTTGGCAATTTTGTTTAGCCCCATCAGTATTCCCAAAGGCAATGCTGTAATCAGGGCAAAAAATAGTGCGGCCAGCACCCGGTACAGACTGGCTTCAATATGCTGCCCCAACGTCACATCCAGGTATCCCTGTTGCCAGAGGGTAGAAAATGCTTTCAGTAATTCCGGAATCGTAGGGAAAAATAACGGATTAAGCCATCCTGCATAGGGAGCGATAGCCCAAAGCAGAATAACTATTGCAATACTGAACAATGAAATTAATGTCGGATGCTCACTCAGGCGAAATGTTGCCTTTGGGGCTCCACTGATCGTTCGGGGGGCTAACTGATCGATAGCTTTATTAGTCATCACTCTCCTCCAATAACAGATCCAATATCTGCTGACGTTGTTGAGAGAATGAGTGTTCAGCCTTAAGCGTTCTGACACTTTCTCCGTCATGGAACCGGCGGGAAAATTCGGGATTAAAACGGGCAATTACACCGAGTGGCGGGCCTTTAAGTACCAGCAGATTACTGGCGAGTAACAGACCTTCATCGACGCTGTGAGTAATTAATAAAATGCCGACTCCGGTCTCTTTCCAGATTCGCAGTAATAACTGCTGCATCTTTTCGCGGGTTAATGCATCCAGAGCGCCGAACGGTTCGTCGAGCAAAATAAATCGTGGTTTGATTGCCAGTACCCGGGCAAGGCCGAGCCGCTGGCGTTGACCTCCGGATAACTCACTGACTGAATGGCTGGCATAATCCGCCAGCCCGACCAACTGCAGGTAGTGTAGTGCCTGTTGGTGTCTTGCCTGTTTGTTAACGCCATTAATCCGTAATCCGATAGCGACATTATCGATGGCATTTAGCCAGGGCATCAGAGCATGATCCTGAAATACCACCGCACGTTCTGCTGAGGGAGATGTCAGTTGCTGATGATCAAGGCTGACAACTCCAGAGTCAGGAGCTTTGAAGCCGGCGAGGATATTCAGTATTGTCGATTTACCACAACCGGAAGATCCCAGTAATACATTGATTTCTCCCTGTTCCAGGCTCAAAGAGAAGTCCTGAATAATCGGGCGAACCGAACGGCCTTTGGTATAAGACAGACTGATATTATTTGCAGTTAACCGGCTCATAGCTTTCCCCTGTTAATGTGCTGCGGGAATGTACTGACTGCTGACATACGGACTGTAGTCAGGAAGTACTGAAGGAATTCGTTTTTGCTGAAACAGAAATTCTGCTGTAGCTTTCGTCGCTTTCGCAATTCCACCGCCGAGATATTCAGGCCCTGCCTGTTCACTGGTGTCAGGGTATTTGTTTCCGGCGATCAATGCCGGAACATCGGCAGGATTAACCCCGACCAGCCGTGCAGTTGCGGCAGCATTTGCTGATGTCGCACTCCATTTTTCCGGGTGCTGACGATAATCATTGATACTGTCGAGGGTAACGGCAGCAAATTTTTTCAGTATCTCCGGATGTTTATCGGCAAAGTCCTTACGCGCTACCCAGACTTCAAACGTCGGCTCTCCCCATTTTCCAACCTGTGCTGCATCAGTCAGGACTGTACCTGATTTTTCAATTTCACTGAGTGCCGGAGCCCAAACGAAAGCACCATCTATGTCACCCCTTTTCCAGGCTGCTGCAATTTCTAAGGGCTGCAGATTGACGATTTTTACTTGTTTATCTGAGATGCCCCAGTGTTTCAGTGCACCCAGCAGGCTAAAGTGTGAGGTTGACACAAAAGGGGTAGCAATGGTTTTACCTTTCAGGTCCGCAGGGCTTTTAATTCCGCTGCCGTTTCGTACCACCAGTGATTCTGAAGACTGGATTTGATCCACCACCAGAAAAGCAACAATTGGAACTTTACGTGATACTGCTGCCGCAAAAGGGCTGGAACCTAAATCACCAATCTGAATGGCACCGGAAACCAGTGCTGAAACCACTCCCGGACCACTGTCAAAACGGCGCCAGTCCAGCTTCTGGCCGATTTCTTTATCATAAGTGCCAGCCGCTTGTGGGACTTTCGAAGGGTCAACCCCTGTCTGATAGCCAACCACAATATTTTCGGCCTGTGCAGATAAGGATAAAGCTAAGGCACTGAGTGCCAGGACAATCTTTCCGGTTTTTTTCATGGTGTTCTCCCCTTTAAAGATTTGATGCTAATTCGGAAAAACCACACGGAGAAATAACAAAACAGAAGATGTTAGTGATAATTGATATAACTACTTTCGATTAATTTATAGAAAGCTTATGTGTTTATTGAATAAGGCGGTAGGTGATTTATTTGTAGCGGTTTTTTCCTTTTTACAGCGCAGTTTAGGAAGGTGTGCGAAAGCTGTCAGATAACAGAACAGATTAATTATTGCTGTTTATGCAAAAATATTATGACAATTATGTCATTTCTCTGAAAGGCAAGGGTTGCAATACTTACCCCATAATTTCTACAGGAGAAAATACAATGACTGTTCCACTGTTTGGTTTAGGCACCTTCCGTCTGAAGGATGAAGTAGTCAAAGCATCTGTTACTCAGGCACTGGCTCTGGGATATCGGGCGGTTGATACGGCGCAGATCTATGATAATGAGGCTGCGGTGGGTGAGGCTATTCGCGACAGTGGTGTGGCCCGCCAGGATATTTACCTGACAACTAAAATCTGGGTGGAAAACCTGTCTGCAGACAAACTTATTCCCAGCCTGAAAGCCAGTCTGGAAAAACTACAGACCAGTTATGCTGATTTGGTACTGGTTCACTGGCCGTCACCTGGTCAGGCTGTCTCTGTCGCAGAAACAATGCAGGCGTTGGTTGAGGCTAAGGCTCTGGGGCTGACTCGGGAAATCGGTATTTCTAACTTTACCATTGATCTTATGCAGCAGGCGGTGGATGCCGTTGGCGCTGAGAATATTGCCACTAATCAGATAGAACTGTCACCGTTTCTGCAAAACCAGAAAGTTGTCGATTATGCGAGAACGTTGGGCATCCACATAACGTCTTACATGACGCTGGCTTATGGTGAAGCTCTGAAGTCAGAAGTGATTGGCCGGATTGCTGAAAAACATAATGCGACTCCGGCTCAGGTCATTCTTGCCTGGGCAATGGGGCTGGGATACTCAGTGATCCCGTCTTCAACAAAAGCGGAAAACCTGCAAAGCAATCTGCAGGCCGTCTCACTTCAGCTGGATGCTGATGATTATGCGGCGATTGCAGCTCTGGAGTCTGCTAACCGTCTGGTAAGCCCTGAGGGACTGGCTCCGGACTGGGATTAAACCTGCCGGGCAGACAGTTCGCTGCTAATGAAATCGATAAAAGCGCGGATCCGGCTGCTGACTGCGTTATCACTGTAAAATACAGCACTCACCGGCATTCCTACTGGCTGAGTGCTGTCTGCCAGCAGGACGACCAGTTCTCCACGGGCAATCTCATCATCCACCATAAAGTCTGACAAACAGGCGATTCCATTGTGCTGCAGGCACAACTGCTTAATAACTTCACCACTATTCGAACTCATGGCGGCAGTTACAGGCAACAGTTCCCCGTCAGCCACGTGAAGTGGCCATAAATTGAGTGAGGCTGGCTCAGTAAACCCCAGACAACGATGCTGGCTCAATTCTGCGGCAGTTTCTGGTGTACCCCACTCTGCAAGGTAGGCCGGAGTGGCAACAATACGCCGGTAACTGGTTAGCAGAGGCTTTGCTCTCAGTGTCGAATCACTTAAGGTACCCGCCCGGATAGCAATATCTACTTTACGTTCAATCAGATTTATAAAAGTTTCAGAAGAGATCAGCGACAGATTAATCTGCGGATAGCGACGATGAAATTTGGCGATAAGTGGGTTTAGCAGATAGAGCAAAACCGGCGTGGCTGCATCAATACTCAAATTACCCACCGGGATCTGTTGGCTTTCCAGTAATTCACTTTCGGCAGAAGCCATTTCCTGCAAGATAGCCTGGGCGCGACGAAAGTAACGTTCTCCCTCACGGGTCAGACTTAACTGGCGCGTCGTCCGGTTCAGCAGACTGATATTAAATTTATTTTCCAGCTTCTTAATTGAGCGACTGACGGCCGAATTGGCCATATCAAGTTGTTCTGCTGCACGACTAAAGCTGCCGCTTTCTACAACCGCGACAAAAATGGCCATTTCTTCTGAGGAGGCTTTCATTATTGCTCCGGTAGCAAAATTCAATTGAGATTATAGGTATTTTTGTCATTTAAACATAGCGGGATACTTCGCGTCATCTTAATAACAGAAGTTCCGGAGATAAAAATGCCTTTAGCACTACTCGCACTGACTATCAGTGCATTTGCCATAGGGACAACCGAGTTTGTAATTGTCGGTCTGATTCCCGCCATTGCTGATCAACTGTCGATTGGAATACCACTCGCAGGATTGCTGGTATCTATCTATGCTGTCGGGGTCGCTGTCGGAGCTCCGTTACTGACAGCACTGACGGGAAAAATGCCACGTAAACTGCTGCTCGTTGGCCTGATGGGATTATTCACTGTAGGTAACCTGGTGGCATGGCTGGCGCCGGATTATGAAACTCTGGTGATTGCCCGCTTATTGACGGGGCTTGCACACGGTGTTTTCTTCTCAGTAGGCAGCACCATTGCAACCAGTCTGGTCCCGAAAGAGAAAGCGGCTTCAGCAATAGCCCTGATGTTCGGGGGGCTGACAGTCGCTTTGGTCACCGGTGTGCCACTGGGAACATTTATCGGCCAGCATTTTGGCTGGCGTGAAACTTTCCTGGCGGTTTCTTTTATCGGCCTGATTGCTTTGCTGGCCAGTCTGCTGCTGGTTCCGTCTGATATCCCTCAGCGTGCAGCGGTTAGTGTAAAGCAGCAACTCAGTGTTCTGACCCATCCACGCTTGTTACTGATTTATGCCATTACCGCGTTAGGATATGGCGGGGTGTTTACTGCATTTACTTTTCTTGCGCCAATGATGCAGGAACTGGCAGGGTTTTCACCATCAGCGGTCAGTTTGATTCTGCTCGGCTACGGTATTTCAGTGGCAATTGGCAACCTGTGGGGAGGCCGGTTGGCGGATAAAAATGGCCCGGTCCCGGCACTGACTATTATTTTTACCGGCCTTGTCGTGCTATTGCTGGTATTCCAGGTGACAGCTTCACTACAGTATCCGGCACTGATTACGGTATTACTGATGGGGATTTTTGCTTTTGCTAATGTACCTGGCTTGCAGGTCTATGTGGTGCAAAAAGCGGAAGAAATTACCCCCGGGGCGGTGGATGTGGCTTCAGGACTGAATATTGCCGCTTTTAATATTGGAATTGCTCTGGGATCTCTGGTTGGTGGTCAGATTGTCACGCATTACGGACTGTCAGAAACTCCGTGGGTTGGTGCAGTCATTGTACTGGTAGCTCTGGTGATGGTGATTGCCGGAGGGCGGGCAGATAAACGGCACCAGACAGCGATCAGCAGTTAGGGGCTGGCAGGGCAAAAGGCTGGCCATGACCAGCCTTTATGGATTTAAAGTGTGGCGGCACACTGGAATTGACGGTTGCTGATTGAAACCCGGGCATAAAATCCCTATAACTGAGTTATGGGAAAAAAAACGGGTTTTGATAAGAGCAGGCGCTAACGTGCAGAAAAAGACTTATGCCATGAGATATGTCGCAGGACAGCCTGTGGAACGAACTTTTCCTCCGGCAGCTCTGTTACATGTCGGGAAGGCATTGCCTGCCGGTACACCACTGACCACCGAAGCGCGGTTAAAGGTATTGGTGTGGAATATTTTCAAACAGCAGCGTGCAGAGTGGCAATCGGTCCTGCAGAATTTCGGTAAAAATTCACACCTGGTGCTGTTGCAGGAAGCGCAAACTACACCGGAACTGATTCAGTTCGCCACCACTCACTATCTGGCTGCCGATCAGGTCCCGGCACTGGTACTGCCTCAACATCCTTCAGGTGTGATGACTCTTGCGTCTGCTCATGCCGTGTATTGTTGTCCGTTACGCGAACGTGAACCCTTACTGCGCCTGGCAAAATCCGCATTAGTTACTGCTTATCCGTTAGCTGGCGGAAAGATGCTGATGGTGGTTAACATTCATGCGGTTAATTTTAGTCTGGGGATTGATGTTTATCGCAAACAACTGGCAGTGATTGGCGATCAGATAGAGCATCATAATGGCCCGGTATTGATGGCCGGAGATTTTAATGCATGGAGTCGGCAACGTATCCACGTGCTCTATGAGTTTATGCGCCAGTTGGGGCTACGTGAGGTTATGTTTGCCCATGATTTGCGTCGTACAGCCTTTGGCCGGCCACTGGATTTTATTTTCTACCGAAATATGGATGTGAAGCATGCTGCTGTTCTAGAAACATCAGCTTCTGATCATAATCCTTTGCAGGCTGAATTTGCTTTCTGATCAGTGTCAAAGGCTTGCTTATCAATAAAAAAAGGGCTGACAATTGTCAGCCCTTTTTTGGCAGCAAAACTAACTGTTATTCACAAACAACGTCAGTTTATCGCCAGGTCGTAATGAACGCTCATCCGACAACAGTGCATTCCAGCGTAAAACATCTTTGATGTTTACGCCGTGCCGTACAGCGATGCTGGAAAGAGAATCACCCTTGCGAACATTGTAGGTGATACTGTTTCCATTATCTGCCAGCTGGCTCACTCTGGTATTACCAGAACCAAGCTTCAGTGTCTGTCCAGGTTTTAGCGCTGCCGTTCTCAGATTATTCAGTGATTTCAGGGAACGAACACTGATACCTGTTTTAGCGGCTACTGCAGAAAGTGTATCTCCGCGACGAACTCTGTAACTGCGTGGCTGCGGTATATTGTCATTACTGGCCATCAGTTCAGGCTGAATCGCCTGGATATCTGTTGAAGCCAGAGACATTTTCAACTGCTCAACATGGGACTTCGGTACCATAATGTACTGTGGTCCGTGGGGAGCAGTGGTCCCTTTTTTATACCCGGCATTAAAACTCTTCAGTCGTGAAACCGAAATGCCTGCCATTTCAGCCGCCTGGGTCAGCTTAATCTGCTGCCCAACGTCAACCCGTGCCAGAGCACGGCTGTCGTTCGGTGCCGGCAAACGGACACCATAACGTCTGTTGTTCTTCAGTATCTCACTCAATGCCAGCATTTTCGGGATGTAAACCGTCGTTTCTTTTGGCAGTGATAAGTGCCAGAAGTCGGTTGGTTTTCCACGCGCCTTATTTTCTTTGATGGCTTTTAGCACTGTACCCTCACCACTGTTATAAGCAGCAATTGTCAGTAACCAATCACCGTCAAACATCTTATTCAGGCGTTGCAGCATATCCAGAGCAACCCGCGTTGATGCAACAACATCTCTGCGACCGTCATACCACTGGTTTTGTTTCAGTCCATAATTCCGACCCGTGCTAGCCACAATCTGCCAGATGCCTGCGGCATTAGCGGCTGAGGTTGCATGCGGATCAAAAGCGCTCTCCACTATGGGTAGCAGTACCAGTTCCATCGGCATTTTACGTTGCTGTATTTGCCCGACTATCCAGTACATGTACGGTTCTGCCCGTAATGTTACATCGTGGAGATAGCTCTTATTTCTCAGATACTTATTTTTTTGTTCACGGATCCGGCTGTTATCCGGAATCCCCATCTTCAACTCGTCACTAATGGTAACCCAGAGATTGCTGTCTTGTGCGATATTAGTTCCATCATCCTGCCATCGCGGCGACAACATTCGCTCCCCGTATTTCCCATTTTCTCCCTGACCAGCCGAAGACAGACTCTGTGCATGCTGGACCGGTACATCAGCATCTTTCCCTGACGCCTGACATGCCACCAGCAAGACCGAGGCGAATAATATCGCTTTAGCCTTCATGTATGTGTCATCGTTGATAGTAGATTAAAAGACGAGCAATCATACGTGACGCAACGGCACAACACAATGAAAAATGTTAATAGTTGTCTTTCTTACGGCGCAGGGCAGCAAAAACTTGCGATGCTGCCGGTAAATTTACATCAGGCAGTATATTTCTTTGTAAATCAGTGTTGTGGGTGTTAAGGAAAACGTTAATTTCCCGTTCGGTTGCCAGGGTTGAAGGCAGTGTAATGCGATGATTATCGCGTAACTGCTTAATTTTATGGTGATAAGCGAGAATTGTCTGATTTTCCGGCCATACTGCGGCGGCAAAGGCCATATTTGATAAAGTATATTCATGTGCGCAGCATATGAGTGTGTCTGCGGGTAGGTTGTTAAGTTTTTGAAATGAGTCATACATTTGCTCAGGAGTGCCTTCAAAAAGCCTTCCGCAGCCACCAGAAAACATAGTATCACCACAGAAAAGATAAGGTTCACTGTAGTAAGATACGTGTCCTGAAGTGTGCCCGGGGGTAGCAGTTACACTGAACTCATGTTCAAGAATTGTGATGGTACTCCCACCGTGGACCAGTTGTCTGGCTCCCTTATTTTGGGTTTCCTGTGGGCCATAGACCACCAGTTCCGGCCATTTTCTGACCAGCTCAGCAACTCCATCTACGTGATCGCTGTGGTGATGAGTCAGCAAGATAGCGACAGGTTGCCACTGATTTGCTGCTATAGTATCTGTCACTGGCTGAGCTTCTCCCGGGTCAACGATAATACACTGTCCCCGGGTATTGCTGAGTACCCAGATGTAGTTATCGCGAAGCGCGGGGATACTGGTAAGATTCAAACGGGGAAGACTCATACTCGCCTCTCATAATTCTGAATGTTTTAATGATGGTAAAACATGAAGCCTGCGAAAACACGCCAAATTCTGACAGCCCCTGAGCGCTGGGAAGATATGCCCTGGGGCAACTATTTCCATGACGCGTTGAATTATCACCTGCAACCTTACCTGAATAAGCTGTACGGCACACATTTGCTTAAAATAGGTCAGTTAAGCAGCGCTATTGATACCCGTAGTTGTGCTATCAGCCATCAGGTAGACGTCAGTCCGTCGTGTGTCGCTGGTGGTGTGGCCGGGGAATATGGTCGGTTGCCATTTCTGAGTAAATCTGTGGATGCCTGTTTACTGGCTCATACTCTGAGTTGGAGCCAGGATCCACATCAGGTGCTACGGGAAGCTGACCGGGTACTGATTGATGACGGCTGGATTATCCTGAGTGGCTTTAATCCTTATAGCCTGCTGGGTATCGGTAAAATCGTGCCGGGCCTGCACCGACATTCTCCCTGGAATGGCCGGATGTTCAGTCAGGGGCGTCTGGTTGACTGGCTGGGGCTGCTTAATTATGAAATTATCTGCCGCAGCCGTTTTCAGGTCGTGCCCTGGAAGCAACAGGGCGGTAAATTAATCAGCGCCCATCTGCCGGCACTGGGCTGTATTAATATCTTAGTGGCCAGAAAACGAACCTGGCCATTGACGCCAACCCGGAATAAATTATCCGCCAGCAGGCCAAGGATCAGATCAACTGTCAATGTTACGCGACAGCTATCTGAGGCCAATGATCATGATAAAACGGAATAGCCAGTATCTTCGAGGTCAGCTTTTCCGGCAGCCTGACGCGCCAGTTCATCGCAGCGTTCATTTTCAGGGTGCCCGGCATGGCCTTTGACCCATTGCCAGTCAATGGTATGTCCCTGTAATGCCTGATCCAGCCGTTGCCACAGATCTACATTTTTAACCGGTTTTTTATCTGCGGTTTTCCAGCCACGTTTTTTCCAGTTAAATATCCACTGAGTAATGCCCTGGCGGACATACTGACTGTCGGTGCTGATAGTGACATCACAGGCTTCTTTCAGAGCTTCCAGCGCGACAATCGCTGCCATTAGCTCCATCCGGTTATTGGTGGTCAGTCGGTACCCCTGACTAAATTCTTTTTCGTGTTGTCCGTAGCGTAAAATTGCACCATAACCGCCTGGCCCGGGATTGCCCAGACAAGAACCGTCGGTGAAAATTTCTACCTGTTTGCACATCTCTGGTAGACTTCCTGTTGTGAAAAATCCAAGTCTGACATAAACGGCCCCTATGAGCACAGTAAAAAACCGCCAAATCGTTCTCGATACAGAAACCACCGGTATGAATATGATCGGTGTACATTATGAAGGTCACCGCATCATCGAGATTGGTGCGGTCGAAGTGATCAATCGTCGTCTGACCGGGAATAACTTTCATGTGTATCTGAAACCCGACCGGCTGGTGGATCCGGAAGCGTTCGGAGTTCACGGGATATCAGATGAGTTCTTGCTGGATAAACCGGTGTTTTCCCAGGTGGCCGATGAGTTCATGGATTATATTCGTGGGGCTGAACTGGTCATCCATAATGCTTCGTTTGATATCGGTTTTATGGACTATGAGTTCGGAAAACTGAATCGCGGACTGGAAAAAACAGAAACTTTCTGTCAGATAACCGATAGCCTGTTGATGGCACGTAAGATGTTCCCCGGTAAGCGTAACAGTCTTGATGCACTTTGTTCACGATTTGATATCGATAATACCAAGCGTACTCTGCACGGCGCATTGCTCGATGCCGAAATTCTTGCTGATGTTTATCTGGCTATGACCGGCGGGCAAACGACACTGACGTTTGCCTCTGACACCGATGCCTCTCAAAGCTCTGAACAGGGCATTTCCCATCGTGAAGTTCAGGCGAGTGGGGGATTGCGTGTGATTCGTGCGGACGATGATGAAATTGCTGCCCATGAATCACGACTGGATCTGGTTTTGAAAAAAGGAGGCAGTTGTCTGTGGCGTGTTTAATGCATCACTACAGAGAATAGCCGAAAGACTAAAAAAGCGGCAAACACATTGATTGCTGAAGAAAAACCATTGACGGGTTGAGTGAAGGCCATTAATATTCGCCTCGTTCCCGACGGGGAATGAAGCGGAGCGGTAGTTCAGTTGGTTAGAATACCTGCCTGTCACGCAGGGGGTCGCGGGTTCGAGTCCCGTCCGTTCCGCCACTATTCAGGGCCATGTCAGCAATGACGTGGCCCTTTTTCGTTTCTGCTTTTGACGGCAGGAATCTGGTTCACCGCCTGTTGATATCGCTATTTGTTTTTGCTTTTTCTGTATTCTTCCAGAAGATTTTTCTCACCGCTGTCATCTCCCTGCGCATTCAGACTGTTATAAAACGCAGTTTTGAAGGCATAGTGACTGGCGAGGCATGCGGTTAAATCATTATTATAGGCAGGGCTGTTTTTGGTGTTCATCAAGCCTGCGGCCTCACAGTCGTGGAGGATACTCATTTCCCAGGCTTTCTTTCCTGCGCTGAGATTTTCCAGAATCTCTTTTTTATTCTCTGCGTCTTTTAACCCATTAGCCAGTTGAGTCCATGCCTGACTATTCTGTTTTTTCTGTTTATCCAGAACAGATTGCAGACAGATTCCAGCCCCTTGCGTTCCGAAACAGGAATGAATGGCTGACTGAACAGAGATGCTGTTATCAGCACCCGGAGGTTTGTTTGCCAAAGCGAAAGGTGAAATAGCTAACATGATAAAAAAAACAATCTTTTTCACTCTGTCGCCCTCTTTTTAGATAAGAAATTCGATGGTGGCCATTTTCATATTTAAGTATTGCCGGTGTTGATGGAAAAAGCTTAATCCATCTGAAACAGCTGGTTGCCCGCAATTCTGAAATAAAGCAGTATGCAGATACTAACTACGACGGTAGCTGGTCTGCAATGTTTGGCCAGTGATAACCAGGTGTTATTTCAGCTGACAGGATATCGGAATCCAGCCAGCGGAGCCGGAGACCAGCCTGTGGTCCCGGCCGCTGAGTAATTTAGTCTGGCAGCGCTGTTTTTACCGCGGCATCATAGCGGAGTATTCTTAACCCGTTAGCCACGACTAACAGACTGGCACCGACATCAGCAAAAACTGCCATCCACAAAGTTCCTTTTCCGGCAATAGTCAGAATCAGAAATACCAGCTTGATAACCAGCGCCAGAGTGATGTTCTGAACCAGAATTTGCCCAGTTTTGCGTGATAGTCTGACAAACATGGCAATTTTACGTAAATCATCATCCATCAGGGCCACATCTGCAGTTTCGATGGCAGTGTCCGTCCCTGCAATCCCCATAGCAAAACCGATATCCGCTCTGGCCAGTGCCGGGGTATCGTTAATTCCGTCACCTGCCATCCCGGTCACACCCTGACGGCTAAACTCTTCGATTGCCTGTAATTTATTTTCCGGCAATTGCTGTGCTCTGGCCTGATCTATTCCTACCTGGCGGGCAATCTCTTCCACTGCAAACCGATTATCACCGGACAATAACAGGGTTTTTACGCCCAACTGATGCAGTTCATCAATGGCCTGTTTGCTGGTCTGTTTAACGGTATCTGCCAGTGCAAATATCGCCAGTAATCCGCGTTTACTGCCGAGTAATACCAGGGTTTTCCCCTGACTCTCCAGTGACCTAAACTGGTCTTCACTGTCGGTCATCGTAATACCCTGTGATTCCAGCAAACGACGATTTCCCAGCCAGTAATCTTCTCCCCCGATCTGGCCTGTGATGCCCTGTCCGGTGACTGAGGTAAATCCGTTAATATTCAGCGTCTGGCCAGTTGTATGAAAGCGGGTGATGGCCTCAGACATCGGATGATCAGAATAACCTGACAGGCTGGCGGCTATGGTTAATTGCTGATCCCTGTCTGCATCACCGGGGGTGATAACGTCAGTGACCTCAGGCTTGCCTTGCGTCAGAGTGCCGGTTTTATCCAGCGCCAGCCATTGCAGTTTTTTTCCCTGCTCCAGGTAAACGCCGCCTTTAATCAGTATCCCCATGCGGGCGGCCGCAGTCAGACTGCTGACCAGAGTGACAGGGGTAGAAATCACCAGCGCACAAGGGCAGGCAATTACCAGCATCACCAGTGCATTGTAAATCCATAATGACCAGGATTGTGCCAGTAGCAGAGGTGGCAGCAGGGCGATCGCCAGAGCCAGTACAAAAACTACCGGGGTATAAATCCGCGCAAACTGATCAACAAACCGTTGGGTAGGTGCTTTACTGGCCCGCGCTGACTCCACCGATCGGATGATTTTTGCCAGAGTGGTATCCTGAGCTTTGGAAGTCACCTGATAATCGAAACTTCCTGACTGATTCAGCGTACCGGCAAATACACTGTCATTGAGATTCTTTTCTACCGGCAGACTTTCTCCGGTGATGGCTGACTGATTGACTGTCGAACTTCCGTTAACCACTACCCCATCCAGGCCAATTTTTTCACCTGGTTTCACCCGGACAATGGCGGAAACAGGCACATCTTTGGGCTGCATTTGTTGCCAGCTGCCATCAGGCTGACAAACTGTCATCCATTCGGGCGCCAGTTTCAGCAGAGTATCAATGGCATTTCTGGCACGATCTAATGCCCTGGCCTCAATCAATTCGGCAATATTAAACAACACCATAACCATGGCGGCCTCTGGCCACTGCTGCAATAGTAGTGCGCCGGTCACCGCAACACTCATCAGTGCATTAATGTTCAGATTGAAATTTTTAACCGCAATCCAGCCTTTTTTGTAAGTCTTCAGCCCCGCCAGCAGTACTGCTGCCAGAGCACATAGCGCCTGAAATAGCGGCGGTAACTGCCACCAGTGCAGAAGTTCGGCGGCAAATGCCAACACTCCGGCTATTATCAACGGCAGATAGTTTAAACGCGGCTGAATGACCGGAGAGCTTTCTGTGGAGGAAGAGGGCAGTTCTGGCTCGAATCCCAGAGAACGAATGGCCTGCATAATTTCGTCCAGTTTTTCCTGGTGATGAGTCACGGTCAGTATTCTCTGAATTAAATCGAACTGCAGACTGACAACCCCCGGCATTCCGGAGAGCTTTTTAGTGATCAGGTTTTCTTCAACCGGACAATCCATTTGCATAATACGGATTGCCGTTACGCTGCCGTCACGGGTGCTTTTACCTGCAGGAATACCGGTAAATTGCGGTTGTGTGTCATTGCAACAACCACAGGAATCTTGCTCATCAGCGGCGGAAGGCAATGTTATCGCGGTTACTGCTTTAATTTTCCCTACGGATTGAGGTGATCCATCAGGCTGAAGTACGAGGTTATTTTTTTTATAGATGTTCATTATTTCTCCCGGTAGGTGTACCCTGGTGTTTATAGTAAAAACCCTGTAGTCGCTGTAGGGTCAAGGCGCAAAGGAGAGAAAATGAAAATAGGCGAACTGGCGCGTTTATCGTTATGTAGTGTCGGTACTATCCGCTACTACGAGAAAGAGGGGCTGTTGCAGGAGGCTCTGCGTGATCAGAATAATAATTACCGTTATTACGATCAGCAGCATCTGGATACTCTGATGTTTATTCGTCGCTGCCGTGCCCTGGATATGGCACAGGATGAAATCAAACAGTTATTACAGGCCCGTAGTCAACCGGAGGCCGATTGTACGGTGATAAATCAACTAATCGATGAGCATCTTAGCCATGTTCAATCCAGGATTAGCGAACTACTGGCACTGGAAAAACAACTCTCGGATTTACGCGACTCTTGCCATGACAGCCTGCCAACCCGTGATTGCGGTATCCTCAAAGAGCTGGAACACCCCCAGGCTGATTTACCGATTTTGACCAGTAAACATATCAGCAGTACCCATTAGGCGGAAGGAGGGTGAGCTACCCTGCAAACCGCACAAAAAACCGGCATAAATACATTGTGTTCCTGTCAGTAAGCCCGGATAATCGCTATATATTTTCTTACATATCGAAAGGGGCTGAAGAGTATGTCCAGGGTTATTTGTTCACTATTAGTTGCTCTGTCTGTCAGTATGCCTGCACTGGCATCAGATAATATTCGTGTGACTTATGCCGGTTCGATGGGCAAAGTTATGGATCAGTCTCTGGGGCCGGCATTTGCCAGTCAACAGCACGGAACCTATCAGGGCCAGGGGCAAGGTGCTTACGGAATGGCGCGGTTACTGGCCAGCCATAAAGTTACTGCCGATGTTTTTGTCTCTATCACTCCCGGGCCGATGCAGATCCTGAAAGATGCCGGTTTAATCGATAATGCAGTGCCAGTTGCCAGTACCAGCATGGTGATTGCCTACAACCCCAAAAGTAAATATGCCGCCGAATTTGCCGCAGCCAATAGCCGAAATGATGGCAGCTGGCTGAAAGTACTGGCGACGCCAGGACTGCAATTTGGCCGCACCGATCCTTACCTCGATCCTAAAGGGCAGAACATAGTATTCACACTGCTGCTGGCAGAGAAATATTATAAACAACCTGGTATCGCCAATAAGATTCTGGGTGGGGTACAAAACCCGCGCCAGGTTAACCTGGAAGGTGGGTTGCTGACGCGGCTGGAAGGCGGACAGGTGGATGCAGCTGCAGGCTACGAAAGTGAGGTAATCTCTGCAAAACTGCCTTACCTGAAATTCCCTGATGAAATAAACCTCAGCAATCCGGACATGGAAAAGCAGTGGTACGACACAGTCAGCTTTACCATTAAAGACAGCAAAGGCCAGGATAAAGTACTGCATACCCAACCACTGGTTTATTATGCAGCTGTGTTGAAAAATGCGCCAAACGGTGTCGCTCAGGGCGAGAAATTCGTCGACTTTATGCGCTCATCGCAGGGACAGAAGTTATTCCACGAAAGTGGTTATGCTGAACCTAAAGGTAAGGCGTTATACTGATTAGCATGCCTCCGCGACTGCCCCTGTTAGCTTTACTGGCCATGCCTGCACTTTTGTTGCTGGCATTGCCGTTTGCCACCTTACTGGGAATTACTCCGTGGGATAATTTTAGCCTGTCATACGGAGACGGTGGCTCGGTACTGGTGTCAGTCGGCTATGGGCTGGTATCACTGCTGCTGATTGTGTTAACTGGTTTACCGGTCGCCTGGTGGCTGGCAAGTTCAGCACGGGAAGGTAGCCTGCGGCGGCTGGTAGAGTTGCTGGTACTGTTACCTTTAATGACACCACCACTGGCGATGGGGATACTGCTTATCTCGGCGCTGGGACCTTACAGTCTGCCGGGGCAGTGGTTATCCTCAGTTGGCCTGACACTGGTTAACAATCCGGGGGCATTTATTCTGGCGCAAATCTATGGTGGTTTACCCTATTTTATTGTGACTGCCCGTTCAGCATTTGCTGCAGTTCCCCGCAGTTTGCTGGAAGCAGGACAAACTCTGGGGGCCAGACCATTACAGAGGTTTCGTTACCTGGTTCTGCCCTTATCTGCTTCGGGGCTGGCATCGGCGGTCGCTCTGGCATGGGTACGTGCAGTAGGTGAGTTTGGCATTGTGATGATTTTTGCCTATTTCCCGCAAGGTATGCCGGTCAAGTTATATACCAATCTGCAAAACGACGGTGTGGATGCCGTTTACACTCTGGTCTGGATACTGTTACTGGTGACCCTGCCGGTACCTTTGTTCTGTTTTATGCATGCGAGGAAGCGTGAACGAGCCGCTCTGTTAAAGTGACGCATCTGCAGAAGCTGGCCTCAGATTGTCAGCCGGCGGCCCTTTGAGTGTGTTCTGCAACATAACCCCGAAAGCCTGTATCCTGAAATTTTAGGAGTAGTGGGGCATAATCTATCGGGCTTAGCTTCCGGACAGTTTCACAATCCTTTCAGAAATGTCTTTCCCGGCGAACATAAATCCTGCCCGTTCTCACTTGTTTCATGCAACTGACTTGCTTTGCACTATTTGATAGTTGTGCAAATACCTCCGCAGATACAAACTGTTGCCGGTATCCTTCCGGTCGGACGGAGTTCATCAGTGTGCAATGGAGAACAAAGAGATGGCAGCAAAAAGACTGGTTATTGTCCATGGGTTTATGGCAGCACCGGAACATCACTGGTTCCCATGGCTGCAACAACAGGCCGAACAATCAGGTCTGAATGTCACCGTTCCAAAGCTTCCCGATTCTCAGGCTCCTCAGCCTGAAGCCTGGCTGGATGCCCTGACAGAAAGCATCGGTGAACCCGATGAAAATTGCTGGCTGGTGGGACACAGCCTCGGATGTATTACCTTGCTCAATTATCTGACGCAGCGTTTTCCGGAAGCCGTTGCTGGTGGGCTGTTATTGGTATCCGGATTCAGTGAACCCATACCCGGACTGGAAATGTTAGACAGTTTTACCCGGGAACCTGTGAATGCGGGCTCAGTAATTGCAAGGATCTCACAGCGGGTGGTTATCGGTTCACTGAATGATGAGATAGTCCCGCCGGAATATTCTTTACGGTTAAGCCAGCAACTTTCAGCACCTTTTTATGCTTTACCTGATCAGGGCCATTTCCTGGCCCGCGACGGGGTAACCGAGCTTCCGTTAATTACCTCGTTATTCAGCCCGTTCTGGCAGAAATAGCCACCAAGGCTGCGGCGTTATTGCAGCTGTAATTCATCATCGGGTTGCCGGCAGCCTTAACAATAAGCTGCCGGTTTCTGTATCTGATAAAAGGGGATCCAACCGCAATACCGGTGTCTGACCGTAATGTCAGGAAACGGTTTCGCCTTTGAACAGGCGATAATCCATATTCGATAAGTCTTCGATCAGGCCAGGGCCACGCGGTTTCCAGTCTAATTGCTGTTGAGTCCATGTCCCTGAAGCCGGCATATCCTTATCTGCAAACATGCTCATCCAGCCAAAGAATGCCTGTAGTTCATCACCACTGATAAATACCCGGGGTAAATTCAGCCCCTGACTCAGTGCCTGAGTAATCAAATCACTGGTCACTCCTTCTTCCGCTACCGCGTTATAACGTTGCCCTTTTTGTCCGCTCTTCAGAACCAGTGCATACAGGCGGGCGGCATCACTGACATGAACTGCCGGCCAGCGGTTGCTGCCATTATTCGCACAGGCAACTTTGCCCTGTTGAATACAGATGGCGGCATACGGAGAAAGCAGGCCTTGCCTGGTGGTATCGTGGACCTGCGGTAAACGAACCACACGCACATCAACTCCCCGGGCCAGTAATTTGGTACCTTCCAGTTCTGACACGATACGTGGGTTAGGATGGTCAGAGTTAAACACCGATTCCCGGGCAGGAAGCCCGTCTCCGGCATCGCCGGTTCCGGTGCCCGAAGTAATGATCAGTGGCCGGTCGGTGCCTTGTAAGCCAGCACCCAACGCTTTGATGGCTTCACGTTCTTTTTCACAGTTCTCTGCAAATTTTTCGAAGTTATGATCAAAGGCACAATGAATCACGGCATCAGCCAGAGAAGCCCCTGCGGTAAGTGTCTCAGGATGTTCTAAACTTCCCTTGTGCGCCAGAGCGCCACGTTGGTGTAGGTACTGTTCCGCTGCCTCTGTTCTGGCCAGCCCGATAACCTGATGTCCCGCTTCGGTGAGTTCACCAATAATCCGGGAGCCAATAAAACCGGTTGCACCAGTTAAGAATACTCGCATAGTCTGTTTCTCCGGGTCACATGTTCTGAAACTCAGTGTATCCGCGTCGTCACAGGATAAAAGTAGTGAGATTATCAGGGTATAAAAACTAACAGGAACACTATGACAACTGATCACGCGGACAACGCTTTAGGTGAATTTTTACGCAGTCGTCGGTTACGGCTCGATCCTGATCATTTTGGCTTTGCTGCCGGTCGCCGGCGCACTCCGGGGCTGCGTCGTGAAGAGGTTGCCTCGCTGGCAAATATCAGCCCTACCTGGTATACCTGGCTGGAACAGGGGCGGGGAGGCTCTCCGTCCAGAGAAGTCCTGGAGCGGATTGCCGGCGGTCTGATGATGAGTGAAGCCGAGCGGGAACATCTGTTTTTACTGGCGTTCGGCCATCCACCCTCAGCACTGTCTGCCGGACCGGAGAAAGTGACCCCTCGCCTTCAGGGGGTACTTGATGCACTGATCTACAGCCCGGCGATAGTCAGAACCCGTAGCTGGGAAGTCGTGGCCTGGAACCGTGCGGCGACGAAAGTTATGACGGATTACAGTGTGTTGCCACCAGAGCAGCGCAATGTGTTACGGAGAATTTTCACTGATCCGCAGATGCGTGAAATTCAGGCTGACTGGCAGAGTCTGGCCCATTTTATGGTCAGCGCATTTCGGGCGGATATCGCCCGGGCCGGAATAACCGAAGAAGTACAACAACTGGTGGCAGAATTATCGGTAGTCAGTCCCGAATTTGAGGCATTCTGGCGCAGCAATGATGTGGCTCACTCCGGGGAAGGCCGAAAGCGTATGTATCACCCGTTGTTGGGAGAGATAGAGCTGGAGTTTACCTCATTGCTGGTGGATGGGCAGCCGGAACTCAGCATGATGATTTTTAATCCGGCGACCGCAGAAACCTGGCAAAAAATCCGCCAGTGTCTGGAGTAACCCCTCAGTCAGCCCCGCCAGCACTATACGATGCTGCTACACTCAGCGGCGTTTTTTTCTGCATACTCCTGTTGAGCAGAGGCAATGCTTTCATTATAGCGACTGGCCCACTGCACCAATGCCACAAACGGATCTTTTAACGATAGACCCAGCTCAGTTATTGAATATTCTACTGCCACAGGAGAAGAGGCTATCACCCGGCGATTGACCAGCCCATTTTTCTCCAGTCTTCTGAGTGCTTCGGTCAGTGCTTTATGGGTAATTGGATCAAGTCGTTTTTTTAACTGATTGAAACGGGCTGGTTGTGGACACAGTACCGTCAGGATCAGAATTGACCACTTGTTGGCAATCTGATCGAGTACCACCCGCGTTGCATTAATTTCTGCCAGGGCTAATTCAACATTCTGAGTCATGGAAGTTTCCTGATGTATACCTGGTTTACTCCAGGTGCGTAATTGACACTAAATATACACCGTGTATCTTTGCTGAGTCAAAACTCAGGAGATAAACATGCTAAAACTGACAGGAAAAACGGCGGTAATCACCGGCGGCAACAGTGGAATAGGATTAGCCATTGCCCAAAGCTTTATTGGTCAGGGGGCCCGGGTTTTCATTGCTGGCCGACGTCAGGATAAACTCGATGAGGCGATAAAATTACTGGGCCCGGCAGCCGAAGGGGTTCAGTGTGATGTGACAAAAAGCGAAGATATTGTACGTTTATTTTCTGTGATATCAGAAAAAGTGGCACAGGTGGATATTCTGGTAGCTGCTTCCGGAATAGGTGAACCAGCTCCTCTGAATTTATTGTCTGAAGAGCATTTTGACCGGTTATTTGCGACTAATGTTCGTGGACTGGTGATCACGGTCAGAGAAGGTGTAAAGCTAATGGCTCAGGGCGGTAGCATCATCTTACTGGGATCGATTGCCGGTAAAGCTAATCCGGCGGGTTATGGCACTTATTCGGCAACGAAAGCGGCTGTTCGCAGCTACGGCCTTGCCTGGAGCAAAGAGCTCACAGGGCTGGGAATACGGGTAAATATTTTAAGTCCGGGTCCGACAGATACCCCTATCTTTGACGGCGTCAGTGATGAAGTCCGGCAAGGGTTTATCGAAAAAATACCGATGAAACGTATCGGTAAGCCGGAAGAAATTGCATCAGCAGCCCTGTTTTTCGCCTCAGAGGACAGCAGTTTTATTACCGGAACAGAGTTGTTTGTGGACGGTGGAATGACCGCCTGAATAAACAACACCCGCCCGGGGAGTAAAGTATTTCCACGGGCAGGTTATCTGTTATTCTCAGCCAGACCGGAACCCGGCGCAGCGGTATGGATAATTCAGGGGGCAGCAATAATAATAGCGACTCTGCGGTTCTGAGCACGGCCCTGGCTGGTACTATTACTTGCCACTGGGTATTTCATTCCCAGGCCACGGGTCTGTATGTTTTCACGTGGTACCGGCCCGCCAGCAGACCACTGGTCAGCGACGACATTGGCGCGTTTCAGTGATAATTGCTGATTATAGGAGACTTCACCATAATTATCGGTATAGCCATCTATTCTCAGGTGACGAATCCCCAGCGAGGAGAGTTTTGCGGCAATACGGCTAATGCTCGCTTTACTTTGTCCGGTCAGCGATGATTCATTAATCCCAAACAAGATACGGTCAGATAAACCTAAAGACCATCCATCATTTTGCTGAGTAAAACCCTCTTCCTGCATTCCTTTTATCTGGGCTGAGCTAAATACACCGCGGGTCTGACAACCTGCGGTACAGAGCAATAAAACACAAACCAGGCCGGTTACTACTTTCATCTCTGATCTCCATGAGTTTTTTTTATTTTGTACATATTGGCATCTGCCCGTTCAGTAATATCTTTGGCAGTATCAAAAGTACGCGACCATGCATAACCAATGGTCACTGAGGTGGCTATAATAATCCCGTTATCCAAAATAATTGGTATGGCGATTGCCGAAGAAATATGAGCGATAAGCTGTTGTACCTGATAATCATCAGCCAGGCGGGTCATCAGCATCGCAAATTCATCGCCGCCGATTCTGGCGACCATATCGTTGTCGGATTCGAACTGGCTTAGGCGCTGACTGATAGTTTTCAGTACCTCATCACCGGCACTGTGACCCCAGTTATCGTTGATACTTTTGAACCGGTCACTGTCGATAAATAGTAGTACAAACGGTTTATCAGCGGCAGAATCGAGCAATTTTTGCAAATGTAACACAAAGGCTGAGCGGTTAAAAATTCCGGTCAGTGGATCTTTCAATGCTTTTGCTGCCAGTAATTGATTTTCACTTAACAAAGATGCCTGTAACGAATGTATTTCGCTTAATAGCTTATTAATATCACCGGATAAAACATTAAACTCTTTAATTTCTATAGGAGGGATTCGCTGCGAAAAATCACGATGTTCGATGATATTATGGATCAGCTGAGTAATATTACGCAGTGAGTCAACGATACTCCTGTGTAACAGTTCACTGACAATCACTGAAGCTGATATAACAATAACAATTCCAACCAGCAAAATAATTACCGAATATTTAACAAAGTCAGCAACACCACTGATACTGCCGGTGATCGTTAAATGGCCAATAACTTTATCTGAGTGAACAATATTAATTTCCAGCGGGGAAGAAAATACCCAACAACGAAGGGTGTGGCGAAACCAGCTTTCATTATTATCATCATTATCATTATTCCAGCGAGCAATCAGAGTATTGTGCTCTGTCTTTAGCACTGCCGAGCTGAACATCCCCCTGGCTCCGGACTGGGCTATTTTATTTGCGGCATCATGGGCATCTTCAAACACGACACTGGCGGTCAGGCTGCTACTAAGAATCGTCGATATCAGTTCGAGATTCCGGAGTTCGTATCGTTTAATAAACAACAGCGAAGTCGAAAAAAGAAACATCCAGCACAGTAGTAAAATCAGCGTTGCATTGATAGCACTAACTTTCCTTAACCTGTAGATCAGTGATGTTTTATCTTTCCTGCTGTTGCTGTAATCCATGATATCAGTATCCTTTCCGTGAAAGTAACAAGACATCAGGGCTGACTTTAACCCCACTTCTGGAAAGAGAATCCAGATTGACAGAGAACGCAGGCGGAGACTGTTTCACCAGTAAACAGAATACTGCACCCAGAGTGCAGCCCGGATTATTTTCGGCAATCGATAATGTTGGACGACCTCTGGTCTTTTCCAGAATATCTGACTGTTGCTGTGGGGTCTCACTGCCAAAATAGATGGCATCACATTGTGCAGAAGGCAGGCTGGCTTTATCATTAATATAGGTAATATCAAAGGCTTTAGCCGGCTGAGACCTTATGTAATCATTACTGTATGAAAGATGCCTGGCTGTGGTGAAAATACAAAGCCTTGGCAAACCACTTTTACCTGGCCAGTGAGTGAAACTGATTATTCCACTGACAATCCGGTTAGCGACAGAATCAGTTTTATCGGCTGATAAGGCAGCGAAACTGCTCGTTGGCAGAAAAAGAAACAGCCAAACCAGCGGTACAAATACGCGAAGTTCTGGTTTTATTTTGTAGAGCAGTTTGAAATAACAGCTCAGAAAACCGATAGCTGATTTCATGACAATACAATATTTTCCGCAGTAACGAACGGATGCTGCAACAAATGGCTGATGCCAGTGAATATCATAATAGGGTCCGCATTATCGTTATTAATGTATTATCTGTGATCGCAGACAAGCATCGCAGGGATAATTATTAAAGATTACCCTCAGGAGAAAATTAAATAGTGCCACTACCCCGTGGGATAAATAAGATAATCAGGTAGCTAACGGATTTATTCTCCGTGAACTGTTTATGCCTGTCAATTCACATTTAACAGGCATAACCAATTAAACCCGATAAACTGATTGATAATTCCTTGATATTTCTACCCGACCGCCAGGAGATTTCTGGTATGCATTGCCGGGAAACCTATCCATTTTTAATGGCTGGCTCGTAACCTTACATGTTGCTAACAGTAGAGGTTCTACGGTACAGCGATAACTTAGTTCAGATTGTTTAACATCGACCGAAAATCATAAATAACCTTAATATTTGACGGGGTTAACCCACCAAAACCGTGAGCAGATTAACATAATTATTAAGAGGTGATTATTTTATTGGTTTAAAAATTATTTATTTTCAATGAGATGATTTTGGTAGTGCTAATCATAGTGTATTCGGTGTGTAAAATTACACATAGATCACAATTATGCATATCATGAAATGCTTTAATTCCGCTAACTAAATGGAGGGGGAATTATGAAGCATATGATGATTTGTTGTGGTGCCGGCGTGGCGACCAGTACAGTTGCACTTAACAAACTGCAGGACTACCTGAAGAAAGAGAATTTACTGGATAAAGTTCGTATCTCACAGGGAACGGTTTCCGAAGCGAAAACCCGCGATGATATTGATTTCATCGTCTCTACTTCCCCGATAAGCCTGTCTATTCCGGTGGTTAATGCACTGCCATTACTGACAGGTATGGGAACCGAAAAAGTCTTTAGCAGCGTAAAAGAATTAATTCTCGCCGGGAGTTAAGCCATGTTTATTATTGACTACATTGTGGGTCTGGGGGCATCCGTAATGATGCCTCTGATCTTTATGATCCTCGGGCTGATTCTGCGCTTGCCATTAGCTAAGGCTATTCGTGCGGGACTGATGGTAGGGATAGGTTTCATCGGTTTAAGTATCACCGTTAACCTGATGATCGAATCGCTGACCCCGGTGAGTAATGCACTGGTCGAACGCTTTGGTTTGCATCTTTCAGTACTGGATGTTGGCTGGCCGGCTGCAGCTGCTGTGGCCATGGGAACCCGTGTCGGGGCGCTGGTGATTCCGGTATGTGTCGCGATTAATGTCTTTATGCTCTATACCAAAACCACCCGCGTACTTAACGTCGATATCTGGAATTTGTGGCACCATGCATTTACAGGCTCACTGGTAGCTATTATTACAGACAGTTTGTGGATGGGGATTTTTGCGGCAGTCATTAACTGTATGGTAACGATGGTGATTGCGGACCGCACCACTAAGGATGTGGAAAAATATCTCAATCTGCCTTCGATATCTGTACCACATGGTTTTTCTGCTTCATTTGTGCCGGCAGCCTGGCTGGTGAATGCTATTGTCGATCGTATTCCCGGAGTACGGGATATCAAAATTGATACCGAAGTCATCCAGAAAAGACTGTCTATTCTGGGAGATCCGGCGTCTTTAGGGGCAATTATTGGCGGGTTACTGGGAATTATTGCCGGTATTGAGGTTAAGGCGATTCTGCAGACAGCAATTACTATGGCAGCAGTCATGACCATTATACCCCGCATGGCAAAAATGCTGATGGAGGGTGTGTATCCTATCAGTGAACGGATCCAGGAGATTGCTCAGTCCCGTGCCGGTGCCTTTGGTAATATTGCTATCGGTCTTGATTCAGCGGTTAGTGTGGGTCATCCGGTGACATTATCTGTGTCGATGCTGATGATTCCGGTGATGCTGGTGCTGGCTGCGGTGATTCCCGGAAATGAGTTCCTGCCATTTGCGTCGTTAACCGGACTGCCATTTGCTTTTGTTCTGGTAACGGCAGTATGCCGTGGCGATATGTTCCGTACTCTGCTGACAGGCATTTTGACATTAAGCCTGGCATTGTTGATTGGCACCAGTCTGGCCCCGATAGTGACCAGTACCGCTGTTAGTACCGGTTTTTCACTCCCTCAGGGAACAACCAGTATCAGTAGTCTGGATTATGCGGGTTCGATGTTGCCATGGGCCATTATCCAGGGATTCAATTTTAAAGCTATTGGGATCGCAGTTATATCGGTGCTAACAATACTGTTGTTGCTGTGGAACCGCAGAAAACTGGCTGTGGAAAGTCGTCAATTATCAGAAGCCACAGAGGAGAGCCAGCCATGATGTTCAGTGCACAACGTGTTTTCAAATTTACTACCCCGGTCAGCCGGACCGAACTACTTACAACCCTGGCTGCCAGTCTGCAACACGACGGGCTGGTGCATCCCGGGTTTGCTAACGGAGTTCTGGAGCGGGAAAAAATCTACCCTACCGGCATTTTTATGGAAACCCACAGTGTGGCTATTCCGCATACTGAGTTTGAACATGTGATACAAACCGGATTTGCGGTGGCGATTAACCAGGCTGGCGTGGAATTTCACCGGACAGATGAACCGGAACAGGTGGTGGTGCCACAGATAATCGTCATGATGGCGATTGATCAGACCTGTGAAAAAGTGTCCATTATCCAGTCCCTGTTTGCCTTGCTTGCCGACAGCCAGCGTGTTGAAGAAATCAGCCATCTAAGCACAGAGGAAATAGCAAAAGTCTTCACCCATGCGGTCATCACGCAGTAAGATACAATGCAGCGTGATGTGAGCGGGTCGGAGAAGGGCAAGATGCTACGAATCAGTGATGTCATTGATATGGCGAAAGTCAGTCGTAAAACTATCTATAATGCGATCAACAGTGGCCGGCTGAAATATCAGCTGGTCAGTGTCGATAACCGCCAGGTTCGCATGTTTCTGGAAGCGGATGTGTTCGAGGCTTTTCCAAAAACCAGCCATCCGTTATCACGGGAAAGTGAAGTTGAAGCTTTGCGAAAGGAAGTTGCCTCGCTCAAATTTGCCCTGGCAGAACTACAAAAAGCGGTAAGTGCGATGGACCCGGAGGTGCGGTTTGAAATGACCTCTGCAAATACTCTGCAGGATAAAGGAAAATCAGAATCTGATCCTGTGAACACTTTGAAAAGTAGATAACAGGCAGGTTAATTATTTCACTCGCTCAGAATTAACCGCTGAAAAGTTATGGGAGAGCCGTTATTTAGCCGGCGGTTATATATAATTCCGGTCATCAGGTCTGCCAGATTCTTTTTTCTTCTGGCATCAGCCGAGACCGGATACGGTATATATAATGTTCTGAACATTATATGTTGAGTCTTAACAGGATAAGGTAATAACCCGTACCCATGGAAGACTTGCTGATATTATGACTGAGGCTGGCCTACAGGACCCTGACCCACAGGACCACCCGGAACGGATTGCCCGCCGGCAGCTTGCGGTCTTCCTTGATCTATGGCATCGCTTTTATGCTGACATCCGGCTAGCACAGCCATTGTCGTGAGAATTAACAATCCTTTAATTGTGCGATTAATCATAACCAATCTCCTCATCTGATATAGAATTTAAAGGTGACCTGTAAAGAATAGATAATAATTCACTATGCCGGGAAACATTGAGAGTATTCTTATAAAATCATTATCGATTAAATCCTGATGAATTAAATTTAGGAAGGTGGGCAGGATGAATTATATCGGTGTCTGCATTATTAAAAAAGACACTAATATATGATAAATGAGAATTATAATATGTTGTGATTCATTTTATTGTTGTCCAATACTCTGAAGTTAACAGGGTGATTACTCATCCTCATTATTCTGCCGGATTGACCTCAGTCGTTCATAATGCTCATTTTCTGCTGTGATGATTTCATCAAGCAGTGACTCCATATCCACCTTATGTTGCTGTTCGGCATATTTTCCGGTTAACGGGGTTTCCGGAGTTAGTTTGCCCTGTGCATAAAGCGACCAGATTTCTTTGGCATACTGAGTGTCTGCCAGTGCCGGAGCAAACTGGCTGTAGTACGCGGTTATATTGCCGATATCACGTTCAAACATCGAGACTGCATGATGGTTGGCGGCGGCATCTACGGCCTGCGGCAGATCAATAATGACCGGGCCTTCCGCGCTCTGTAGCACATTAAACTCTGACAAATCACCATGGACTACGCCGGCACACAGCATGCGGACAATCTGACGGATCATCACCCTGAAATCCGCCTCTGCCTGCTGCTCATCCAGCATAATATCACTCAGTCGCGGGGCAACGGCGCCACCGGCATCGGTGACCAGTTCCATTAACAGTACCCCATCGATGCAGACATAAGGGCGGGGGACCCGAACTCCGGCATTATCCAGCCGAAACAGCGCATCGACTTCTGCTGTCTGCCAGGATTCTTCCTGCTGCTTTTTGCCGAATTTCGATCCTTTCTGCATCGCCCGGCTGTGGCGGGAATTGCGGACTTTACGTCCTTCCTGGTATTGCACGGCTTGTTTAAAACTACGCTGGGTCACTTCTTTATAAACTTTGGCACAACGAATCTCATCGCCACAGACGACAGTGAAAACATCGGCTTCTTTGCCGCTTTTCAACCGCCGCAGCACTTGATCGATTAAACCATCATCGATAAGAGGCTGGAGTCTGTGAGGAATTTTCATGCGGCGTTCTACCTTAGTTCGGCCGCTATTCTTATCAATAACAAATTATCGATGCTGTAGAAACAGGCAGCCAGGAAATGAATTCGCCAATTATACCGAAAAAAATAGTTTTGGGGAGTACTGCGCAGAGATGAATATTACTGTGTTTATTTTATTAAAAAACAATATATTAATTAATTTTCCCATGCGTTAACGATGTTGTCAGCAACCAGGCGATTCGGCCATTGCTGGCCGTTAGATGGCAGATAACCGGGCACGAGCCAGCGTTCCGGTAACACCAACGGCCCGCGGTTCCTGTTATTCGTTCCTGTCTAAAACAATTATTGTCTCATACCGATGGCCAGCCGGTTAAATGCGCTCATAAGGGCTACTGCAAAAGTAAGATCAGAGATCTCGTTATCCGTGAAATGTGATTTCAGGAGGTCATAATCACTGTCAGGAGCATGAGTCCCGGCGACATTGGCCAGAGATTCTGACCATTGCAGTGCTGCACGCTCGCGCGGAGTAAAGTGAGTACTGACATGCCAGCCAGCTACTGCATCCAGTCTGGACTGTTTTTCACCGCCATCACGTAGCGATTTTGAGTGCATTTCCAGGCAAAATGAGCAGCCATTGATCTGCGATACACGCAGATAGACAAGTTCAATCAGTTGGCTACCTAACGAGCTTTTCTCCAGGGATTTTTTAACCGACAGCAGCCCCTGATAGGCTTCGGGCGATAAAGATGAATAAGCAAGGCGAAGTGGTTTCATGATAAATCCTGTAGTTAAGGGACCCGTTATGGGCGGCTTGCAGGCCGTAGATTGCAGCATAGTGTTTAGCCGACCAGCCACTTTCCCTGAAATGCTCAGAACAGGACTTTGGTGATGTTAACGAGTGAGTGAAACTTTTAACTGAGCTGCGCTATTCACTCCGCAGATCTGCGAAGTGAGCAGTTATCGCGACGTGAGTGACTGCTTACCGACGGTTTACGGCTATTTTCGCGGGACAACGCCAGAACATTACCTGTTGTTAAGCAGGTGATCCCGGGGACGGGATTCACCTCTTGTTAATCCTGCCGACAGCGAACCGAAACTACCGTAGAAAACCTGTGTTTAAACAGTAAACGGCATATGCTACCTTCTCAGCCCTGGAGGTTGCCCCGGATCTCAACTGGAGAGGGGGAGTACGCAGCAAAGTCACACCATCAGGCAGTCTGAGTGAGTGCCACAGATGCGCGCTATGTTGAGGTTTATGAGTTGTGTTTCTTTTTACCGCCATCGGCAGGTAATGTTTCATTATTAAAGGCGGTAATCTGATTAACCTGGAAAATATCTTTCAGGGATGTCAGTTCAGCTTCGTGCAGGGCCGCCAGCTTTTCGAGCCTTCGTTGTCCTTCTGCCAGCAGGTGTACCTCAACACAACGCCGGTCATGTTCGTTCTTTCTTCTCTCCACCAGACCCAGGGATTCACAACGGGTTAGCAGTGCAACAGTACCGTGATGTTGCATCTGCAGACGCTCCGCCAGTTCTCCTACTGTTGCCCAGTGACGACCCGGAAATCCTTCAACATGCAGTAACAAAAGATACTGCAAAGGAGTTAACCCTTCAGTTCGGGCAATGGTTTCACTAAAGTGCAAAAAACGTCTGAGTTGATAGCGGAACTCAGACAACGCCTCATACTGGCTTTTTTTCATGTCAAAAACTCACTTGATAAAAAACATGATTAAAGTTGAAGTAAACATGATTTATATCATAACATGATATAAATCATGTTTAACTTTCCTATACTGATAATGAAATCGTTGCCCCGGATAAATATTCAAAACCTGTACAGTTTCAGGCCCATATTGTTACTCAGGGATGACCCTGGCTTTTTTTTATCAGCCATTGGTGCTGCTTTGGGGCTGATGCTGACGGCATGGATATCACACTCCCTGCTGGCCCAGGACATTCCGTGGTTGATTGCTCCAATGGGGGCGTCAGCGGTCTTACTGTTTGCCGCACCATCCAGCCCGCTGGCTCAGCCCGGTGTCGTCATTGGTGGTAATTTGCTGGCTTCACTCAGCGGGGTGACCTGCGCACTATGGATACAGGATACCGCACTGGCTGTTGGTTGCGCGGTAGCATTAGCAATTGTGGCAATGTTTTTCTTACGCTGCCTTCATCCGCCCAGTGGAGCTGTCGCGGCGACCGCAGTACTCGGTGGCCCGACGATCACTCATCTTGGGTATTATTTTGTTCTTATGCCAGTGATGCTTGAATCATTGCTGCTTGTTGCTTCGGCTCTGATACTGAATAACCTGTTCAGGCGACGTTATCCTAATCTCCGGCCATCACATCACCGGCCAACACAGCAGCCCGTATTATCTGGCGGACCGGGCATAAACGCGGCTGATTTACATGCTGAACTGATCGAACGTGGACATCTGGTGGATATCGATGAAAACGAGTTGATCGATATCCTTATACAGGCAGAGAAACGAGCTGAATTCAGAATGGCAGGCCAAACCATCATGTCGGAAGGTTCGACGAAGGCCTCTGTTCTCTCCCCACATTCTCCGCGAAATACGAGCCTGAAATGATGACCTCAAAATACGCTTCGGTACAAATAAATGACGCAATTCCGGTGGCTCCGTCACTGGAAGCCGCACTGCCAGCAAGACAATCTTCGTTTCCCGATCGCAGAGTGTTACTGATATCTGCTCTGTCTCTTCCTTTAGGAATTGCTGCTGCGCTGATCGCTTATGGTCTACTGGCATTGATTGGTCTGATTACCAATTTTACTTTTTATGCGCGACTTTCTACTGAGTTCAGCAGTCCGGCAATGAATCACCTCGGTCTGTGGGTTATCGTGGTGCCAGTGGTCGGCGGTTTTATTGTCGGTGCCATGGCAAAGTGGGGCTCTAAAGCGATACGCGGCCACGGTATACCTGAAGCAATGGAGCAGGTACTGCGTAATCAGAGCCGTATTCCACCACGCATGATTTGGCTAAAGCCGGTCTCCTCAGCCATTGTGATTGGTACCGGAGGACCGTTTGGTGCTGAAGGGCCAATTATTGCGACCGGAGGTGCACTGGGGTCATTGTTTGGTCAGATAATCAGAGTGACCGCGGATGAGCGCAAAGCTTTGTTGGCGGCGGGCGCGGCTGCAGGAATGGCCGCTGTTTTCGCGGCACCGCTTTCCGCCATTCTACTGGCTGTTGAGCTGCTATTATTTGAACGCCGGGCCCGCACTCTGATCCCTGTGATTATCGCTGTAATTTCGTCAACCAGTCTGCGTTATGTGCTGGAAGGTGACCATGCAGTATTTGCTATGTCTAATATTCAACAACCCGGGGTTGAGGCGTTAATTTTCTATACCCTGCTGGGAGCAGTATTGGGTGTGGTGGCTGTTGGAGTAACAAAGTTCACCTATGCCGTTGAAGATGCCTTTGAGAAATTGCCGTTACACTGGATGTACTGGCCAGCGATTGGCGGGCTGGTGATTGGCGTAGTGGGTTTTATCGAGCCACAAACCCTGGGGGTGGGTTACGACAATATTTCCGCAATTTTGAACGGCCACATGGCGGTGAATGCGATGCTGGTACTGTGTTTTTTTAAATTCTTCTCCTGGTCAGTTGCCTTAGGCAGCGGGACTTCCGGCGGAACACTGGCTCCGTTGTTTATGGTGGGTGGTGCATTGGGGGGGATTGCCGGTACAGCGATCAGTGCCACATTTCCACAACTGGGGATTGATCCGCGAATTGCTGCGTTGGTCGGGATGGCGGCATTATTTGCAGGGGCTTCCCGGGCATTTATGGCATCAGTAGTTTTTGCATTTGAAACCACAGGGCAATCACATGGAATACTGCCATTGTTGGCGGGATGTACTGCAGCTTATCTGGTTTCAGGGCTGATGATGCAGCAAACCATTATGACCGAAAAAATTCATCGTCGGGGTGTCAGGGTACCCTCTGATTATAGCAGCGACTATCTTGCGACCATCAGCGCCGGCGAGATATGTAGCAGGAATGTGGTGTTTATCGACGCTGGCTGCACCCTGGAGAATATTCGTCAGTGGCTTGAGCAACACAGCGAAGATGCTCAGCATCAGGGGTATCCTGTTAAAAATAACGGGCAGGTTATCGGGATGATCACTCGTAAGGATATCTCGAATACTCATCTGCCACTGGATATGACTGTGGGGGATTGTATTTCCCGCCCGTTACTGACGATAAGCGAAACCCATTCCGCGCGGGAAGCGGCAGACTATATGGTTGAGTCAGATATTGGACGGTTGCTGGTGATAAGTGACGATCCCTGTCCGCAGGTAACAGGCATCCTCACCCGTGGTGATCTGTTAGCTGCACACTCGACGCGCCTCAGAGACCAAAAGCAACGGTAGGCAGGGACCTGTAATTTATTCTGATTCTGACAGGGGATAAAAATCCCGGCTGTGGTTCCGTTATAGTCTACGCTGGGAATCGAGAATGGCTATCCGGTCCAGGCCGTTAAACAGCTCCGATTCAGCCCTGCCATGTTGATTATTTCATTCAGCCGGACGACCTTCGCGTCTGCTATCCATACATCGTGATTGTTAACCCGGCAGGCTCCGGAGCCATCACAGATCATATACAGACCCGTGGGTCGTACTGCCGGCGGCTGTTCGCCTGTTTCATTTTTCTGTTGATTGCAGGGCAGGGTTCATTTCAGCAGCAATTGCTGACTCTTATCTCCGGTTCTTTCACTATCACCACATGGCTCATCTGTCATTAGCCACCGCCGGTTGGTCGCATAAGTAAAAAAGGTTGGAAATCACAAAACAGAAATCTACTGTATGGTTTTTGATCATTTTATTGATATATTCTGCAGTAAATGTAAGTTTGTGAAAAAATATATGACACAAAAAGGATGTTTTGTGTTCAGCTCATAAGGATATGAAGTGATAAACCCTGCTCATCAGACGCGGTGCTGCGCGTACATGACTCTGTTAACGTTACTGTCTTTGCCGGTGCTTTCAGCCCCGGCAGCCCCCTCACTGTTAGTCAGTCCGGCAGGCTCCGGGTCTGGAAAAATAACGGATGCGGGTGACAGGCAATTTATACACCAGCAGGAGCAACAACGGGCATTAGAGCAGCGCCTGACCCCAAATGCACCAGAGGTGCGCCTCTCTGCGCCGGTCAGCAGTTTTGGCCGGATCAGTTTCCCGCAGGAAACGCCATGTTTTGCTATTTCGCAGGTTATCCTTTCAGGTGCTGACAGCCTACCGCATTGGTTGCCATTGCAACGTATCAGTAATCAGGCGATCGGCTATTGTCTGGGTGGCAAAGGCATCAACCTGCTAATGAGCACCCTGCAAAACCGACTGGTAGGGCACGGTTATATTACTACCCGTGTGCTGGCACCGCAGCAGGATCTCAACAGTGGCAAACTTAAACTGGTAATCGTCCCCGGTAATATCAGGCAGATAAAACTAACACCGGAAAGCGGTCACTACATCACTTTGTACAGTGCGTTCCCGGCCCATGAAGGTAAGCTGTTAGATCTGCGAGATATCGAGCAGGGGCTGGAGAATCTGCAGCGCTTGCCCACGGTACAGGCTGGTATGGAAATTTTACCCGGCAGTCAGCCGGGAGAGAGTGATATTGCGTTGCTGTGGCAACAACAACGGATGTGGCGGGTGGGCGCTTCACTGGATGATTCGGGTACCCGGAGTACCGGGCGTTATCAGGGAGGGCTGACACTGTCTCTGGATAATCCTCTCTCGCTCAGCGATCTGTTTTATCTGTCCGGTAGCCGCAGCCTGGACAGGCAGGGCGGAAAAGGCGCGGATAATATTACCGGTCACTACTCCGTACCTGTGGGGTACTGGATGTTTGGCATCACGGCCAACAGTTATCACTATCACCAGACGGTCGCCGGTCTGAACAGTGATTACCGTTACAGTGGTAAAAGCAGCAATGTTGGTTTTCAGGTCAGCCGCATCCTGCATCGTAGCGGCAGTCAGAAAACGACGCTGGTTTACGATGTGCAGGCCAGGGAATCGAAAAACTATGTTGATGATACCGAAGTTGAAGTTCAACGCCGCCGAACTGCCTCCTGGAGAATTGGTTTACAACATCGCCACTATATTGCTCAGACAACGCTGGATACGGGCATCAGATACCAGCGAGGTACCCGCTGGTTTGGTGCACAGCCTGCCCCGGAAGAATATTTCGGCGATGCTACAGCACTGAGCAAAATCGTACAGATATCAGCACAGCTTGATATTCCTTTCGCACTGGTTAACCAAAAATTCCATTACAACCTGCAATATCAGCGGCAGTTCAGCAATACGTTGCTGACACCGCAGGATCAGTTCGCCATTGGTAATCGCTGGACGGTGCGTGGTTTTGACGGGGAGCGTACGTTGAACGCCGATCGTGGCTGGATGGTACGCAATGATATCGCCTGGGCTACCCCGGTTTCAGGTCAGGAACTTTATCTGGGCGTTGATTACGGCGAAGTAGGCGGTCATGGCTCGCAATATCTGGTAGGTAACCATCTGGCCGGAGGCGCTGCCGGCATTCGTGGTTCGGCATTTAATACCGGTTATGATCTGTTTGCCGCCGTGCCGTTTTCTAAACCCGGGGGCTTCAAAACTGACCCGCTGTCGCTCGGTTTTAACCTCAACTGGCAATACTAACAGACGAAGATGCAAGCCGGAGCGTTTAGCGATAATTCCCGGTGTGGGCTACCGTTTCTGCCCTGAAGCATTCCGGAAAATACCAGGATCAGGTATTTCGTTTTCTCTGAAAATTCTGTCTCGCAGCTGCAGTACCGGAGTGGCAAAACCAGCGGGTATTACTGCGCGACAAGACTTTATTTTAAAGCAAGGACGCTGTCATGAATAAGAACCTCTACCGTATTGTATTTAATCAGGCGCGTGGCCTGTTGATGGTTGTCGCAGATATTGCCGGTGCTGGTCGTGCCGGAGCGTCAGCGTCTCGCTCCGGCACCGTACATCCCTTCAGCCAGTTAACGGGCAAAGTTCATGGCATCTGTTTTGCGATGTTGCTGGCGTTAGGTGCTGTCCAGCCTGTGCAGGCTGGTATTGTCGCTGATAGTCGTGCACCTGGCGGTCAGCAGCCCACCATAATTAACAGTGCTAATGGTATCCCTCAGATCAATATTCAGCCACCGGGTGCTGGCGGGGTGTCGCACAATAAATACAGCCAGTTTAATGTTGATAGTAAGGGTGCCATTCTCAATAACAGCCATAACAATGTACAGACTCAACTGGGGGGGATGGTTGCCGGCAACCCGAATCTGGCAAAGGGCGAGGCCAGAATCATTCTTAATGAGGTTAACTCACGGGATCCCAGCCAGTTAAATGGATTCGTGGAAATCGCCGGAAGAAAAGCACAGGTGGTGATAGCCAACCCGTCAGGGATTACCTGTAATGGTTGTGGTTTTATCAACGCCAACCGTGCCACCCTGACCACCGGTCAGGTACAGATAAATAATGGGCAAATCAGTGGCTATGACGTCAATCAGGGCGAGATTGTCGTCACTGGCGCAGGTATGGACAGTCGTCAGCAGGACAGTACTGACCTGATTGCCCGGGCAGTGAAAATCAATGCGGGGGTCTGGGCCAGTCAACTGAAAGTCACCGCCGGGCGTAATGTGGTGGATGCAGCGCACGACGTCGTCGCTGCCAAAACCGCCGATGGTAGCGTATCGCCCGGCATTGCCATCGATGTGGCGGCGTTGGGAGGTATGTACGCCAATAAAATTCGCCTGATGGGTACAGAAACTGGAGTTGGGGTGCATAACGCCGGGAATATTGGTGCTTCGGCAGGAGATGTAGTGGTTAATGCCGACGGAAGTATCAGCAATAGCGGATACATAACAGCCACCAACAATCTGCAGCTGACCACCGGAGGCTATCTTGATAATCAGGGCCACCTGTATGCCTCGGCCAATACCACCGTGAGCAGCCGTGGTACGCTGACTAACCGGGGCGTGATCGCCGCGCAGAACAATACGACGGTAAGCGCCGCAGGAATTAATAGTAATAAAACCAGTGTGTTCGCAGCGGGGATGGGTAGTGACGGCGCGCTGGCGGCCGCCGGTGATCTTAGCTTAACCAGTCAGGGAAAGCTGACCGTCAACGGAAAAAACTCCGCTGCCGGGAGATTAACGGTACAGGGCGCGGTGCTGGATTTCAGCGACAGCCAGACTTATGGCAACAATGTGTCGATTCAGGCGACGACCGGAGATATCAGCACCTCCGGTGCCACGCTGTCTGCCAGTCAAAAGTTTACTGCCCGGACATCAGGCACTCTCAATAACAATGACGGCAAAATCTCCGCCGGACAACTCACTATCAATGCAGACAAATTGTCTAACCGCAACGGGTTGGTACAGCAACTCAGCAGCAATGATCTGATGTTCTCCTTTGCCGGGGGGATCGACAACAGTGCCGGTACGCTGGCCAGTAACAGCAATAATTTCCGCCTGACAACTGCTGTTTTGAATAACCAGCAAGGGCTGGTCGCTCATTACGGAAACGGCTCGCTGGATGTGCTGACCGGCCAGATGACAGGAACGGAAGGCACGTTATTGAGCCAGGGAGCGCTGGGATTAAGTGCCTCGCAATTGCTACTTGATAACGCCACCACCCGGGCTGACCGGATTACGCTGACAGCAGATTTCTTCTCGCATCAAAGTGGCAACCTGGTGCAGACCGGGAGCGGCGATATGTCAGTTACGGTGAGCGGCGCGTTGAATAATCAGTCCGGAAGCCTGGCAGCGAATGGCAATATTAATCTGCAGGCTGACCACCTGAACAACCAGAACGGGAAGCTGACCGCTGCACAACAGGGGTCGCTGCATATCACCACCTTCAGCCTGCTGAATAATCAACAAGGGAGCCTGGCAGCCGCAGGAAAAGTGTGGCTGCAAAGTCGCGGGCTCAATAATGACCACGGGCTGCTACAGTCCGGAAGTGATATGCAGCTTGATATGCAAAATGGCCTCCTGAGCAACCGTTACGGCACCACCAACGGCGGTATTATTAGCCAGGGAACACTGTTACTTAGCAGTGGCGCACTGGATAATACCCGGGGCTATATCGGTGCCAGCGGTGGTACGCTGGCGACAGCAGAACTGAATAACTTCAACGGAAGCCTGATAAGCAATAAAGATTTGGCGCTCACCACACAAGGCGCCTTCAACAATCAGCATGGATTATTACAGGCCGGAAGCTCGATGGTTGTTAATACCTCAGGCGATGAGCTGATAAATACACAAGGGCAGATTGGCGCGGGCCAGTCGCTTAACCTGCTGAGCGGTACAGTGCTCAACCGGTCAGGACAGATCCGCAGCTCAGGCACGGCGCAAATCAATACTCAGGACCAGACGCTCGACAATAGCAGGGGCATTATTTCCGTCGCCGCAGATGCACAACTGAATACCGGAAGCCTCAATAACACTGAAGGTCAAATCCAGGTGGTAGGTACGGTGGCGATAAACGCGATCAAAGGACTGATTACCAACACTCACGGGCTGATCCGCAGCGGAGCTAACCTCGCTATCACGGCCCTCCAGCTGATTAACCGTGATACTCAGGCGGATAACACCGGGATTGAGGGGACATCGGTCACCCTCGACAGCGGTAATTTTGATAATGCCCGGGGGATTTTGCGGGCGACAGATTTACTGGAAATCACCGGAACACAACATCTCGACAATAGTGAAGGCCTGCTGTCGTCATCTGCCAAGCTGAACATTCACGGAGGCGATACTCTCTCTTTTATCAATACTTCCGGGACACTGATTGCCGGAAAAAAACTCAATCTGACCGCCGGTTCACTGACCGGCGATGGCAGCGTACTTTCGCAAGGCGCAATGGCATTAGTCCTGCAACAGGCTTATTTCAATCAGGGACAGGTGGTCGCTAATGGTGACATGAACCTGAGCCTTGGCAATCAGAGCCTGACGAATCAGGGAGTGATCAAAGCAGGTGGTGTACTGACGCTTCATGCCGATAGCCTCGACAACCAGCAACCGGCTGAAATCAGTGCCGGGGAAAACCATCTGTTGCTGACCAACGATTTAACTAACCGGGGTTTGCTGGATGGCGGCCTGACTCATGTTGTCGCTTCTAACCTGACTAACACCGGCACGGGGCGTTTGTACGGTGACCATATTGCACTGCAAACCGCGACACTGAACAATCTGGCTGAAAATGGTAGCGCGGCGACGATTGCGGCCCGCGATCAGCTGGATATTGGTGCAGCGGAGATCAATAACCTCGACCACGGGCTGATATATAGTGCAGGAAATGCCGCTATTGGCGGTGCGCTGGATAATAACTGGCGGGCAACCGGACAGGCATCGGTTTTCAATAATCACAGTGCCACGCTGGAATCCGCCGGTGATATGACGCTGAATGTCGGCCAGCTCAATAACATCAATGACCATTTAGTGACACAGGTCGTGGTAGTAGAAAAATCATACCACAATGAAGCCGTGCTCAAGGGGGCGGTTAACCGCTTTGACTGGGCGGATATTGATACCAGCTATAAAAATAAATACAAAGTGCAGGATGCGATTATGCCGGATGGCACGCGCAATAATAATTTCTACCAATATATCTATACCCGTACCATCACCGAAACGCAGGTAGTGGCAAGCGATCCCGGCCAGCTGATTGCCGGAGGCAATCTGACCATTAATAGTGATCAGGTTAATAATCACGACAGCCGGATTGTGGCCGGGGGGCTGCTGGGTGGCATCATTAATCAGCTGAACAATATCGCGACTGCCGGCCAGAGGGTGATCACCGATATTGGTAGCCAGATCCACTGGTATGCTAAAAAGTCGGGAGGAGGACCTGGTGGAACGAAAACCTCACAGGGTAAAGATCACAGCAGTTACACGCCGACTGCCACTATCCGGACCATTGATCTGCAAACCATGGACTGGCAGGGTAACTCGCAGGCCAGCGGTAGCGGCTTTACAGTAGCCGGACGCAATACCGCCGGAGACAGTACTGCTATTGTTGATGCAGCCAATATCACGGCCGATAGCGGGTTAATGCCGGTCACCCCACCTTCAGGGCAGATTGTCGATGTGATTCCACCGGGCGACGATAATACGGTGATCCGCCTGATAAGCCCAGTTATCACGCTGCCTGATAACAGCCTGTTCCATGTTCAGCCGGAGGTCGATGCCCGCTATCTGATTGAAACCGATCCGCGTTTTACCCAACAGAAAAAGTGGCTGGGTAGTGATTATATGCAGAACGCGCTTGCCAACGACCCGAACGCTTTGCTGAAACGGTTGGGTGATGGCTACTACGAACAACAACTGATTAAACAGCAGGTGCTGAATCTGACCGGTAATCGCTATCTGACGGGCTACAGTAATGACGAAGATCAATACCAGGCGTTGATGAATGCGGGGGTAGCCTTCGGCCAGCAGTTCTCGCTCGCGCTGGGCGTGGCACTGACTCCACAGCAGATGGCGCTGCTGACCAGTGACATGGTGTGGCTGGTGAAAAAAGAGATCACGCTGGCCGATGGCACGGTACAAAGTGTACTGGTGCCGCAGGTGTATGCGCGGGTTCAGCAAGGCGACCTGGATGGTAGTGGCGCGTTACTCAGTGGTAATAATATTGCATTAAATGTCAGTCATGACCTGACCAATAGCGGTCATATCAGCGGGCGGGAAGTCACCCAGCTTACTGCGGATAACCTCAATAACAGCGGCTTTATTGGCGCCAATCAACTGGCCCTGCGGGCAGTCACCGACATCAATAATATCGGTGGCACCTTACAGGCGGGTGACCGACTGACCGCCATTGCGGGGAGAGATTTTAACAGCAGCAGTACGCTGGGCGGTAGCGTGGGTAATATCACCTTTGATCGTCCTGCCGGAATTTATGTGCAAAACGACAAGGGTCAGTTGAGTCTGCAGGCAGTGCACGACATTAATCTGACTGCCAGCCAGATAAGCAACACCGGTGCGGGTAGCCAGACGCAGCTCAGTGCCGGAAATGACCTGAATCTGGGTACCGTGACGACCACGCACAGTGAAAAGGGTGACTGGGGTGGCGGCAATAACCGCAGCCTGACTCAATCTTTTGAGAACGGGACGCAGATTAACGGCAGTGGCGATGTCTCCCTGGTCGCCGGCCACGACCTTAATGCCCGTGCCGCGAGCGTCAATGCGCAGGATGGTCTGAATGTGGTGGCAGGAAATGATCTCACCATTACCTACGGCAACGACAGCTACCATCTGACAGAAAACAGCCACCAGACCAGCAGCGGGTTGCTTTCAAAAAAATCGATCACCACCCATGATGAGATTCAAAGCCAGACAGCGGCAGGCAGTGCCTTTAGTGGCAACGTCATCGCTATGCAGGCCGGACATGACCTGACTGTCACCGGCAGCAGCATTGCCGGAACGCAGGATGTCGGCCTGACCGCAGGCAACAACCTGACAATCAGCACCGCTGAAGAAACCCGGAAGGAAGTTCATCAGTACCAGGAGAAAAAGTCAGGCTTTTCCGGCACTGGCGGAGTAGGTTTTAGTGTCGGAAGCAGCAGCCTGAAAATTACCGATGACGGGCAAAGCTTAAGCAGCATGGGCAGTACTGTTGGCAGCACTCAGGGCAACGTTAACCTGACGGCCGGTAACCAACTGACCGTAAAAGGTTCAGACGTGCTGGCAGGAAAAGACCTTAACCTGACCGGTAAAGAAGTGAACATTCTGGCGACAGATAATCAGAGTTCGCAGACCCATACGGTGGAACAAAAGCAGAGCGGCCTGACGCTGGCCTTATCCGGTACGGCAGGTAGTGCGATTAACGCAGCTGTGTCGGGTGCCAACGAAGCCAGTAAGCAGAGCAACGATCGGCTGGCTGCCCTGCAGGGGATGAAATCGGCACTCAGCGGCGTGCAGGCCGCGCAGTCGGTGTCCCTTGCGGAAGCGGGCGGCAGTGAGGGTAGTCTGGTTGGTATCAACCTTTCATATGGCAGCCAGTCATCTAAATCAACGCAGACCAGTACTCAGAGCCAAAGCCAGGGCAGTACGCTGACCGCGGGCAATAATCTGACATTAAACGCCACCGGAACCGATATTAGCGTTCAGGGCAGCCAGCTGCAGGCCGGGAAAGAGGTCAGCCTGAATGCGGCGCGGGACGTGAATCTTTTCTCCGGGCTGAACAGTCAGACACTGGAGGGAAAAAATGAAAGTCACGGATCGTCAGTGGGCGCAGGTATTAACTTTGGCCAGGGCTCCGGTGGTGTAACGGTGAGCGCCAGCGTCAATAAGGGCAAAGGTTCAGAGACCGGCAACGGCATCAGCCATAATGAAACTACCATTAATGCCGGAAATCATCTGACCATCAATAGCGGCAGGGACACTACCCTGAGCGGGGCGCAGGTTAGTGGCAAAAAAGTGACTCTGGATGTGGGGCGTCATCTGACCCTGACCAGCGAACAGGATACTGACAACTACGATTCGACACAGAAAAATATCAGCGCGGGTGCCAGTGCAGGCATGGGGGGCGGTGCTTCGGTTAACCTGAGCCGGGACAACATGCACAGCACGTACCAGAGCGTGCAGGAGCAGACGGGTATCTTTGCCGGCAACGGTGGTTTTGATATCAGTGTCGGTGAACACACGCAGCTCAACGGTGCGGTTATCGGCTCGACGGCGGATGGCAGCCTGAATGCACTCGACACCGGAACCCTCGGGTTCATCGATATTAAAAACAGCGCCGAATACAAGGTTGAGCACCAAAGCGTTGGGGCCAGCACAGGCGGTAGCGCGGGCGGCCAGTTTCTGGGCAATATGGCCAGTAACCTGCTGGTGGGTTTTAATGGCAGCGACAGCGACAGTTCGGTTACTCATTCGGCAGTCAGTGAAGGCGCGATTAAAATCCGCGATAAGGACAATCAGCAGCAAAACCTTGATGACCTGAGCCGCGATGTCGAACATGCCAATCAGACATTGTCCCCGATATTTGACAAGGAGAAGGAGCAGAACCGGTTAAGGGAAGCGCAGCTGATAGGAGAGATAGGAAGCCAGATCGGAGATATTGCCAGAACTCAGGGGCAGATTGAGGCGACAAGAGCAGGTAAGGCAGAACTGGCTGCGAAAGGTGTTAAAGAGCCGGGCATAAATGCCACGAAGGAAGAACGTGCCGCATATGATAAAGCTTTGAAAGAAACTTCTGGCTACAAAAATGCGCAGCAGCAATGGGGAACCGGCAGCGCCATCCAGCAGGGTATCCAGGCGGTTACCGCTGCGGTACAGGGCCTGGCCGGTGGTGACCTGGCAAAAGCGATAGCGGGTGGTTCGTCGCCGTATCTGGCTGAGGTCATTCACAATATGACCACAGATGCATCAGGTAAGGTTAATACTGAAGCGAACCTGATGGCGCATGCGGTACTGGGTGCGGTAGTAGCGCAGATTAACGGTAACAGCGCGTTAGCCGGTGCAGCCGGGGCGACCACCGGTGAATTTATCGCACAACAGCTCTATCCGGGCGTTAACCGGAAAGACCTGAGCGAAGAGCAGCGGCAGACTATCAGCGCGCTGGGAACTCTGGCGGCTGGACTGGCTGGCGGTATCGCCGGTGACAGCACGGCAGATGCTGTGGCGGGTGCGCAGGCGGGGAAGAACTCATCCAATAACAACAACCTTGGCGGGCTGGGGAGCTATGGTCAGGCAGCGGCCTCGCTGGGAAGCTCAATGATCGAAGCCGGAGCAACAGCGGAAGAGATAAACGCGGCGCTGAGCAAGAATGCGAAAGGTGATTTACCAGCAAACCAGAATCCGGCCACCGGACTGTTAACTGCCTGGGGCGCGGGGATGACAACCGTTGTGGCTCCTGTTCTGCTACCAACTACCGCAACGGCGGGAAGTGTTATTGCTGCGGGAGCAATAGGCGGCTCAGCAAACGTGTTTAACCAGTTGAACAATGGCGACCCTTTCAGTGCCACCGATGCACTTATTGCTACTGGTGTCAGTGCGTTAACGCAGGGTAAAGGATTCTGGTTTACTGAAGCGGCCAGTATCACCGGAGCTTATGCTGGCGCTAAATTGCAGGGGAAAGATACACTTCCGGTTGTAGCTGGTGCAGTTATTGGTACTGTAATTGGTGCTGGCGGAGGTAAAGCTGTAGAAGTTGGTAATAAATATTTCCCAATTGTCTCAGATAAAACAGCTGGTATTGCTGGAGCTATTGGCGGCTCTGTAATTAGCGAAACTACGGGAAGTAAAGTTGAAGATAAGCTAAAGAATGCGGGAGATAAGAAATGAGACCTAATACTTATGGCTTAAAATCTCTTTTTATTTTAATAATAACTTTTATCGTTACCATGATTCTTGCTTTTTTGTCAGGCTGCTTATGTGCTGCAATTTTGGTTTATTTTAAAAATGGAAATTTCATTTTTGGCTGGCATGAGGATGTTTTTTTTTCAATTAAAAGAGGTATCGTGGTGGGAATCCCCACAGGAGTAGGTATCTGGCTTTTATCCAGGATAAAACAAAAAGAAGAACCATCCTCTAAGCAATAAAGAGCCGCCCCGGTACAGACCGGTGTTAGCTTACCCGTCAATCAGTCCTCAACTGATAGGGGAAATCGGGGTTCAGGCCGGGGATATTGCCAGGACGCAGGGGCGGATTCAGGTGACAAGAGCAGGTAAGGCAGAACTGGCTACGAAAGGTGTTAAAGAGCTGGGCATAAATGCCACGAAGGAAGAACGTGCCGCATATGATAAAGCCCTGAAAGAAACTTCTGGCTACAAAAATGCGCAGCAGCAATGGGGAACCGGCAGCGCCATCCAGCAGGGTATCCAGGCGGTTACCGCTGCGGTACAGGGCCTGGCCGGTGGTGACCTGGCAAAAGCGATAGCGGGTGGTTCGTCGCCGTATCTGGCTGAGGTCATTCACAATATGACCACAGATGCATCAGGTAAGGTTAATACTGAAGCGAACCTGATGGCGCATGCGGTACTGGGTGCGGTAGTAGCGCAGATTAACGGTAACAGCGCGTTAGCCGGTGCAGCCGGGGCGACCACCGGTGAATTTATCGCTCAACAGCTCTATCCGGGCGTTGACCGGAAAGACCTGAGCGAAGAGCAGCGGCAGACTATCAGCGCGCTGGGAACCCTGGCGGCGGGCCTGGCTGGCGGTATCGCCGGTGACAGCACGGCAGATGCTGTGGCGGGTGCGCAGGCGGGGAAGAACTCATCCAATAACAACAACCTTGGCGGGCTGGGGAGCTATGGTCAGGCAGCGGCCTCGCTGGGAAGCTCAATGATCGAAGCCGGAGCAACAGCGGAAGAGATAAACGCGGCGCTGAGCAAGAATGCGAAAGGTGATTTACCAGCAAACCAGAATCCGGCCACCGGACTGTTAACTGCCTGGGGCGCGGGGATGACAACCGTTGTGGCTCCTGTTCTGCTACCAACTACCGCAACGGCGGGAAGTGTTATTGCTGCGGGAGCAATAGGCGGCTCAGCAAACGTGTTTAACCAGTTGAACAATGGCGACCCTTTCAGTGCCACCGATGCACTTATTGCTACTGGTGTCAGTGCGTTAACGCAGGGTAAAGGATTCTGGTTTACTGAAGCGGCCAGTATCACCGGAGCTTATGCTGGCGCTAAATTGCAGGGGAAAGATACACTTCCGGTTGTAGCTGGTGCAGTTATTGGTACTGTAATTGGTGCTGGCGGAGGTAAAGCTGTAGAAGTTGGTAATAAATATTTCCCAATTGTCTCAGATAAAACAGCTGGTATTGCTGGAGCTATTGGCGGCTCTGTAATTAGCGAAACTACGGGAAGTAAAGTTGAAGATAAGCTAAAGAATGCGGGAGATAAGAAATGAGACCTAATACTTATGGCTTAAAATCTCTTTTTATTTTAATAATAACTTTTATCGTTACCATGATTCTTGCTTTTTTGTCAGGCTGCTTATGTGCTGCAATTTTGGTTTATTTTAAAAATGGAAATTTCATTTTTGGCTGGCATGAGGATGTTTTTTTTTCAATTAAAAGAGGTATCGTGGTGGGAATCCCCACAGGAGTAGGTATCTGGCTTTTATCCAGGATAAAACAAAAAGAAGAACCATCCTCTAAGCAATAAAGAGCCGCCCCGGTACAGACCGGTGTTAGCTTACCCGTCAATCAGTCCTCAACTGATAGGGGAAATCGGGGTTCAGGCCGGGGATATTGCCAGGACGCAGGGGCGGATTCAGGTGACAAGAGCAGGTAAGGCAGAACTGGCTACGAAAGGTGTTAAAGAGCCGGGCATAAATGCCACGAAGGAAGAACGTGCCGCATATGATAAAGCCCTGAAAGAAACTTCTGGCTACAAAAATGCGCAGCAGCAATGGGGAACCGGCAGCGCCATCCAGCAGGGTATCCAGGCGGTTACCGCTGCGGTACAGGGCCTGGCCGGTGGTGACCTGGCAAAAGCGATAGCGGGTGGTTCGTCGCCGTATCTGGCTGAGGTCATTCACAATATGACCACAGATGCATCAGGTAAGGTTAATACTGAAGCGAACCTGATGGCGCATGCGGTACTGGGTGCGGTAGTAGCGCAGATTAACGGTAACAGCGCGTTAGCCGGTGCAGCCGGGGCGACCACCGGTGAATTTATCGCTCAACAGCTCTATCCGGGCGTTGACCGGAAAGACCTGAGCGAAGAGCAGCGTCAGACTATCAGCGCGCTGGGAACTCTGGCAGCGGGCCTTGCGGGAGGCCTGGCCGGTGACAGCACGGCAGATGCTGTGGCGGGTGCGCAGGCGGGGAAAAATGCGGTTGAGAATAACTTCCTGAGTAACACCGACTCCGACAAGCTCGCTAAAGCCATAGAGAAAATAAAGCAGGGTGATAAATCACTGGCCGCTGCGAATGAGCTGATTAAGCTGGAAAACGCCGATAAACGCAGTGATGCGCTGGTGGATAAGTTCACCCGAGACCCTTCACAAATAAGCAGCACTGAGCGGGCAGAACTGGCAGGTTATTTGCGTGTTTATGCGTCTGAGATGGAAAAGGAATATGGTCCGGCAGTATCGCAGGAACTGGTTAAAGGATTGATCTCAGGGCAGGATTATATAAAACGTAATCCGGACTCGGAAGCCATGTCACAGGCACAAACTATTATGAATACCTGGGGCTACCATAAATCGAATGCCAGTATTGGCGATGCACCGCTAATGTTTAGTACGAATGTCCCGGGTACTACGATAAAAGAAGGTATGGCGTTAAATGCGGCTATCGGTATAGGGGGTAATGCCGGTGTTCAGCTCAGAGGAAATGAACCATTCAGTTATGTTGATGTGATTATGGCTGGTATAACCTCAGCCGCAACTACCGGTAAAGGCATCGGTACATCAGCAGCGATCAATATGGGAGGTGCTGCGGTGGGTAGCGGTATTAAGGGAGAGAATCCGGTCAACTCTATGGCTGGTGCTGGAATAGGTAGTGTGGCTGGAAAAGTAGCATCAGAGGTAATGAAGCCAGTGATAAAGGAAATGGCTTCTGACGTAGCTGAAGCTACGATTGGTTCTCTTACATCTGAAGTGACTGGTAATAAATTTAGAGATCAGCTAGATGATCACAAAGGGAAAAAATAATGAGATTCAAAAAAATTGATATCCCATTGTTTATTTTTCTTATTATTTATTGGATAGCTGCGATTTTTTTAATGATTTTTTTATTGAGTTTAAGTATTGCTCTTATTTTCTACTTAAAAAATGGTTATGAACTCTATTTTGATTTCTTACAAGAGTCGATTTATACGCTGCATAAGGCAATACCCGGTGGAATTATTCTAGGGAGTGGCATATGGATAAAAGCAAGGCTCCAGGAGCGTAATGGTAGTAAAAAAACAAATCAGTAAGCTGACGAATCCCAGATTCTTCGGTTGGAGTTGTTGTTGAGAATAACTCGCAAAGTGGAGATAAAGCCAGATAGTTGGTTAAACAGGCGGCTGAATACCTGAAAGATCAGCTACGGGATAAGCTGTAGGTAACGGTACGACATCGGCTATCGCCAACGCAATCATTAATGCCCTGGCTGATACTGGTGATGCAGCATTGGAAGGAGCGGATTACGCAGCAGATGCTGCACGGCTCTGTATAACCTGGAAGGGAAGAATCAGGCTTTGCTGGAAGCTACGGGTGGAATATTGGCTGGGATTATATTACCAGGTAAGAAAGTTCCTGCGGGTTGTTAAAGCAGTTGACCCGACCCTCAAAATTACAACCGGGCAAGCCGTAGGAGCCTTTCTGACAAGGAGCATCAGTGGAAACAGTAAACCCGGCTTATCTGAACAATCAGGGAGAGCTGGGGGAGTATTGGCAGAATCAGGCATGGCTGCTTCACATTCACTTCGCGTTGAATTCGCCAGATGCCTTTCTAGAATACCGGCCCGGTCACCGTAGTGAAAATACAGTCGTTGTCTACGGTGGATTGAGGGTTCAGGTAGTGAAGTCCTGCATTAAGGTGCGGGCAATTGATTGACACATTTTTAAAAGGAATTAAAACTCATGAAAGCAAAAATTATGATGGCGGCATTACTTTGTGGTGGCCTTTTTGCCAATACCAGCGTGCTGGCTGACAGTCACACGGTCTCAGTCGGTTATGCACAGAGTAAAGTGGCGGATTTTAAAAATATTCGCGGGATAAATGTCCAGTATCGCTATGAATGGGATTCGCCTGTCAGTGTAATCGGTTCATTCAGTTATATGAAAGGTGATAATGACTATTCATACCGGGTCGATTTTAATGGTGACCCCAGTGGATATGACGGCCATGATACTTTGAAATACTACTCATTGCTGACCGGACCGGCCTACCGCATTAATGATTATGTCAGCATTTATGCCCTTATTGGGGCGGTTCAGGCAAAAGCTGAAGGTAAAACAACCTATCTTACTCAGTATTCAGAAAAGTTTAGCAGTAGTGCAACGTCATTCGCTTATGGTGCCGGTGTTATTGTTAACCCGACTGAGAACTTCTCCGTTAATTTCGGCTATGAAGGCACCAGGGTTAAATTTGAGAAAAGTTTTGCAATAAACGGCTTTAACCTTGGCGTTGGCTACCGCTTCTGATCCCGACTGAAGTTGAGAATAATTATCTTCATGCAGGTCAGGCTCAGGCGTTCGATAATGAGCTGCCGGACTGCCAGTCGGTTATTGATTGACTTGTCTTGATATAGGTTGACAGTTTTCAACCCTGTAACGCCCGGTAGACTTCACCGGGCGTTTTGTATTTGAGTGACATATAGGGATGTAGTGTAAGTCTCCACCGGCTCTCTGACCATTTTCCTGGCCTGTTTAATACCTCCCTGCCTGTCACTCCTTCTCTATCTATTATTGCCAGCCCTGGTTGGTGCAGGGTTAGCGGAGACATAAATATATTTTGTTAAACCCATAGGACGGTTTACGCCGCGAGGATCGGAAAACGGCAGTTTTAACGTGGGAGATGCAGATACTTTTACTGTCCAGGTGGTATCACCGATAAAACGGAAGCTGGCGGAATGGGGCAAAACCTTTAAATCCTCGAAATAACCCGAAGAATAAGCGGCTCCGATAGTCAGTTCTTCTATTACACCTTGAGAGAGATCCAACAGTAATACTGTCAGCATCTCCTCATAGATAATGTCATCTGTCATGAATAAGAGATAGCGGCGCTCATCAACTCTTATTACAGCTTCAGGCACTTTTCCTGGAATAATAATCCCCGTTGAGTTACCGCCAATCAAAACTTCGGATCGAGCCTGAGTGGTATCTGTTGCTTCACTGATTTCGCAGAGTGATAGTGTAGAGACTTGTTCCATCTTTATTTCCACCAGTTGCCTGTTTCCCATACCGCAAAAGCATCGCCAACAAATCCGCCTAATGACACGCAAACAGGAGCACCAGGCCCTGATGTAAGAATATCAATACATAAACCATTAATCACTGGATTCGGGCGAGGGACCCGGACTTCTACAGGCACAAAAAAGCCCGCAAGGCTTGTGCCATGCGGGCTTTCAGGACTTCACCGGGTGATTCTGGTATCACCGGTGGAGAATTTGGTGGAGCTGGCGGGAGTTGAACCCGCGTCCGAAATTACTACACCGTCGGCACTACATGCTTAGTCCAGTCTTTACATTCGCCGGCCAGCTGCGGATGGACACGCTACTGACAAACTAGCCTGATTCAGTTTAATGCTTCAACCCCAGGCAGGGTCTCCACACGATCTCTTTTGGGTTTGACCTCTCTTGATCCCCGTCCTAAGAGCGGAGGCTAGGGAGAGAGGGCTCTTAGCAGGTTATTAAGCTGCTAAAGCGTAGTTTTCGTCGTTTGCGACTATTTTTTTGCGGCTTTTTACGAGGCCAACCGCCCCTCGGCATGCTCCTTGGGCTTCGCAAATCCCGTCGAATCCAGAATCAGCCCCAAGTACTGTGGTACACTATATCAGGAAAAGCGTCTGCTACACCAGTGGTTTAGCGATTTCCTTTCTTCATAATCCGTGCTTTGTCTATTTTCCATTCACGTTCACGGATGTCGTCACGCTTATCGTGTTCTTTCTTACCTTTTGCAACGCCAATCTTCAGCTTACACCAGGCATTTTTCCAGTAGAGCGATAACGCAACGATGGTATAGCCTTCACGGTTAACCCGGCCGAAGATCGAATCCAGCTCACGTTGTTTTAGTAATAATTTACGGTTACGGGTCGGATCGCAGACCACATGGGTTGAAGCACCAATCAACGGCTGAAAGGTAGCACCAAACAGAAAGGCTTCACCGTCACGTAACAGGATGTAGCTTTCACTGATATTGGCTTTGCCGGCACGAAGAGATTTTACTTCCCATCCTTGTAACGACAGTCCGGCCTCAAATTCTTCTTCAATAAAGTACTCATGGCGGGCGCGTTTGTTCAGGGCAATGGTTGCAGAACCGGGTTTGTGAGCTTTTTTCTTAGTCATAATATTGCTTATTTTACACCACTTATGCGCAGAAACCATCCCCCGTCTCGGGGGTAATAAGAAGCACATTCTAGCACGCCGGTAGCATGAAGACATTTTTGTTTAACTGTTGAAACTGGTATGATCGTCGGGTTTTTTACTAAGCAGGAAGTGTTATGGCCCAGATTAGTCGTTCAGCGCTGGTCCCGTACAGTGCTGAAAAGATGTACCGGCTGGTGAATGATGTTGATGCATACCCGCAATTTTTGCCGGGCTGCACCGGCAGCCGGATCCTCGACAGTTCAGAAGATCAAATGACCGCCTCGGTGGATGTTTCTAAAGCCGGGATAAGTAAAACGTTCACTACCCGCAACACACTGACCGATAATCAGCGTATTCACATGCAACTGGTCGATGGTCCGTTTCGCAAGCTGACTGGTGGCTGGCATTTTGTTCCACTGGGCGATGATGCCTGCAAGGTTGAGCTAAGTCTTGATTTTGAATTTACCAATATGTTGGTTGAAATGGCATTTGGTCGGATCTTCAAAGAACTAGCTAACAGCATGGTGCAGGCGTTTACCGTCAGGGCTAAAGAGGTTTATCGTGGCTGATATCCAGGTTGAAGTGGTTTACGCTCTGCCTGAAAAACAGTACCTGCGAACAGTCAGAGTGCCTGAAGGCAGTACCGTTGAACAGGCGATAATCGAATCCGGACTGACAACTTTGCGACGAGATATTGATCTCTCTGAAAACAAAGTCGGTATTTTCAGCCGTGCAGTCAAACTGCATGATGAGGTGAGTGACGGTGACAGAGTCGAAATTTATCGTCCGTTGCTGGCTGACCCGAAAGAATTGCGTCGTCAAAGGGCTGAACGCTCTGCTAACGCGAACAAAAAATAACTCCCCCGGGCAATTTTCAACAAAAAAATAGCGCAGTATTCACTGCGCTGTCCTGTCCTGTTTTCTATTGCCGGAGCCTGTTGCCGGGAATACTAACCGGCTAGTTTTTTGTCAGAGCCGGTTTGTTATCAATATTGGTCAGTATTCCACTGCTGTTAAAAGTCAGAGTCAGGGTCTGCTGAGTGATACCTGCATGGCTTGGTTCACGACGGAACACGTAATACCAGACATTGCTGCCAAACGGGTCACGCATCATCGGAGTTCCGAGGGTATACGCAACCTGTTGCTGATTCATGCCGGTATGAAGTTTACTAATATCACTCGCGACCAGATAGTTGCCCTGGTTAATATCCGGACGATAGACGACCTTTTCGATAGTTGAGCAACCAGCGGTTGCCATCAACATTACTACTGCAGCAGCAGCCAGTATTTTACTGCGCATGTATACATTCCTTTTTCGGACACATATGCCTGTGCAAGGCGGTTTTTGCCATCAACGATGAATTCTGCCTGTAACAGGTTTGCTTCGTCCGGCGAGATAAGATATCGATAATAATAGACCTTTCGCCGGATGGAAACCTTTGCAGAGTATGCATATGACTTCCGAACGATAAAAAAGTGCCAAATCACGCCGCTAAAAGTTCTCTGGCATTGGCCAGGGTATTGCGGGTGACTTCACTTCCTCCCAGTAACCGGGCTAACTCATGCAGTCTTGCCTGCTTATCCAGCAGCCGCATCTGGGTTTCAGTCATGGTTCCGTCGGTCATTTTACTGATAAAGAAATGGCTGTGACCACAACCCGCGACCTGTGGCAGATGCGTAACGCACATCACCTGGGTTGATTCTCCCAGTTGACGCAGCATTTTTCCGACAATGGCGGCCGTCGGGCCACTGATTCCAACATCCACTTCATCGAAAATCATTGCCGGGGTTTCCATTTTCTTCGCAGTGATAACCTGAATGGCCAGTGCGATACGTGACAATTCACCACCGGAGGCTACTTTAGCCAATGGCTGTAAAGGTTGTCCCGGGTTAGTGCTGACACGGAATTCGATGGTATCTGCACCTTCAGGAGTCAGGCGATCAGCATTGAATGTCACATCAATAGTAAAACGACCATGTTGCATCGATAACTGATGGATTGAATCAGTAATTCTGGCAGAGAGTTCAGCCGCAAACTGGCAGCGTTGCTGATTCAGTTGCTGTGCTGTTTGCAGGGCGGCCTGGTGATGTTTATTAACCTGCTGATTCAGTAGTTCCAGTTCTTCGTCGTGTGATTCCAGTTGCTGGTATTCAGACAGTAATTGCTGATGCAGCTCTGGCAGGTTTTCCGGTGAGACATGGTGTTTGCGGGCCAGTGAAATCTGCCGTGAGATACGCTGTTCCAGCTCCTGCAGACGGTTAGGGTCCAGATCAATACGTTCGCAGTAGTGACGAAGTTCATCTCCGGCTTCACTTATCAGGATAGCAGCATCTTCCAGCATGGTCAGAACCGGCGTCAGGGTTTCATCCATTGGCAGTAATTCACTGACGCTCTGGCGAGCCGTATGCAGCAAAGATTGCAGGGTGATGTCGTCACCTTCAGAAATCATTCGTGACGCCTGCTGGCTCAGTGTTAAGCGTTGTCCGCTACTGGCAAGGTGTTTATATTCATTGTCTGCCCCCTCAAATTCACCGGCGACAGGTGCAAAACTGTTTAGCTCTTTCAACTGATACTGCAGTAATTCTCTGCGGGACTCCCGCTCCAGGGTCTGTTGCTGCAGGCTGGCCAACGCGCGACAGGCAGAATGCCATTGTTGATAGTGATGGCGCATAGAATCAGACAACGGAGTTGGATCGGCATAAGCGTCGAGCAAGAAACGCTGATGCTCAGGTTTCAGCAGCAACTGATGAGCATGTTGGCCATGAATCTGAATTAATAGTTGGCCAAGTTCCCGTAGTTGTGAAAGTGGTACGGCTGTGCCATTGATAAAGCCGCGTGAACGCCCATCGGCATTGATGACCCGCCGCAGCAGACACTCGTCGTTATCATCCAGATGATTGTCTGCCAGCCACTGGCGGGCAGACGGGGAGGATTGCAGGCGGAAGCGAGCGCAGATATCTGCCCGCGTAGCGCCAGGCCGGACCATTTCGGCCTCTGCTCTGGCGCCCAGGCACAGGCTAAGCGCATCTATCGCAATCGACTTACCGGCACCGGTTTCCCCGGTGATGGTGGTCATACCCTGTTGGAAGTCGACATCCAGTTCACGGACAATTGCAAAATTACTGATGGTCAGTTGTGCCAGCATAATATCACCTGTATAGAAAAACATGACTGTTTTTTTATACAGTATAATCCGCTTTTTTACACAGTAAAGAGGGGCCGGCACATTTTTAAAATAATTTTTTAGACCAGCCGAGTTTCGTGCTTAACGTATTAAAATAATTGTAATTTTTTGGATGTATCAGGTCCAGGTGCTGTGGGCTGCGTTTGATCAGTACTTCTTCCCCCTCCTGAATCGGCAACGCAATCTGGCTGTCACAACTGATTTCCAGATCACTGCGCAATGATGAGAAACGCAGGTGGATTTCACTGCTGCTGTTTATAACCAGAGGCCTTGCTGACAGTGTATGAGGAAACATCGGGACTAAGCTGATAGCTTCGAGGCCTGGTGTCAGAATCGGGCCGCCGGCTGAGAGTGAGTAAGCGGTTGAACCGGTTGGGGTGGCAATAATTAACCCGTCAGAGCGCTGAGAGAAAGCAAAGTTGTTATCGATATATACTTCGAATTCAATCATATGGGCTACTTTCCCGGGATGCAGCACTATTTCATTGATGGCTGTGGCAATCCGGGGCGATCCCTGAGGTAGTGCAACTTTCGCTTCCAGCAAAAAGCGTTGCTCAGTGAAATAATGGCCATCAAGGACTTCAGCCAGTTGCTGACGGGCATTCTCAGGGTCCAGATCTGTCAGAAATCCAAGATTGCCGCGGTTAACACCGATAACTTTAATATCGTAGCGGGAGAGAATTCTGGCTGCGCCCAGCATATTACCGTCACCACCGATGACCACTGCCAGGTCAGCCTGCTGGCCAATTTCTGCTAATGTGCCGGTGTTTACCTGCTGCAAATGGAGTTCATTGGCAATTTGTTCTTCAACTATCACCTGATAGCCTTCACCGGTCAGCCAGTGGCACAACATTTCATGAGTGGCGAGGGCATTCGGGTGGCGCGGGTGGCCGACAATTCCGATACATTTAAAAATTTTGTTCATTTGCAGGCAATTCCTCCAGCCAAAACACCAGTCAATATTACACAGTCCCTTGAATCCGTAATTTTGATCCCCATAATAAGCCCAACGGCGAAATGAATATGGAAAACGCGGAGATTTTCATGAGCAGTAAAGAACAGAATAACCCTAACGAGCAATTTTCAGAAGAGCAGGCGGCAGAACAACAGACTGCGGCTGAAAATGCAGACACTTCCGGGACTAAAGATCCACGCGATGAGCGTATTGCTCAGCTGGAAGCCGAACTGGCGAAACTGAGTAACGGTGTGCGTGATGCGCAGTTACGTGCACAGGCTGAAATTGAAAATATTCGCCGTCGCACCGAACTGGATGTCGAGAAAGCACATAAATTTGCGCTGGAAAAATTTTCTAACGAATTATTGCCAGTGATTGATAGCCTGGAACGTGCACTGCAGGTTGCTGATAAAAGTAACAGTGAGCTGGCTTCAATGATCGAAGGGATCGAACTGACCCTGAAATCGTTGTTAGGTGCAGTGCGTAAATTTGGTGTGGAAGTGGTAGGTGAAACCCACGTACCTTTCAACCCGGATGTTCATCAGGCGATGTCAATGGTTGAATCTGATGAAGTCGCGCCAAACCACGTGCTGATGGTGATGCAAAATGGTTACACCCTGAATGGCCGTCTGCTACGTCCGGCGATGGTTGCGGTGTCCAAAGCTAAGGCATAATTTTCGCCTGCAGAATTTACTGCAGGCGAGCTGACGGGGCAATCCACGATCTTGCTCATGGATTGTCCGCAGATGCTGAATCGTCTGTCCGGGTCTGCCGGCCAGACGATTACCTGTTTATGGTAGTATCGGCATCCAGTCTATAGGGTCCCGGCCGGACTGCTGTAACAGAGCATTAGCTGAAGAAAAAGGTTTGCTGCCAAAAAATCCGCGATGAGCCGACAATGGTGACGGATGTGGCGCCTGCAAAACATGGTGTCGTTGTCTGTCGATAATTGCGCCTTTCTTCTGGGCATGAGCACCCCATAACAGAAATACCACTCCCTCCCTGTGCTGATTGATCAGCGAAATGACGGTATCCGTGAATTGTTCCCAGCCCAGTCTGGCGTGAGAGTGCGCTTTGCCTGCTTCAACGGTTAATACAGTATTTAACAGCAGTACCCCCTGAGTTGCCCAACTGGCCAGATAACCGTGATTAGGCCGGGTAAATCCTGCAATATCCTGCTCCAGCTCTTTGTACATGTTCAGTAATGAAGGAGGTATTGCCACGCCGGGTAGCACCGAAAAAGCCAGACCATGCGCCTGGCCCGGACCGTGATACGGGTCTTGTCCAAGAATAACTACCTTAACCTGGTGCAGTTCAGTTAACCGAAAGGCATTAAAAACATCCTTTTGCGGAGGGTATACGGTGACTCCTTCTCTGCGGCGTTGCTCAACGCTTTGCAGGGTTTGAATAAAGTAGTCCTGTTGCTTTTCGGGGGCCAGTACGTCATGCCATGTTAAAGTTGTCATTATTCCCTCCTGAATATCATGCCGGTCAGCTTAATGATTTTATCTTCCGGGTAAAGGCTTAAAAATAATTTGAAAAGTTACATATTATATTTATTTGAAAATATATTTAATATCAATAGCTTGTTTTTTGTATGTCAGAGCCGGTGACCGTTTATTGATAAAGGTCAAGGAAGTGAGTCTGCTCATTAGTTATACAATGATGATGAAGTTGATCCAGACAAAATCTTTGCTTAGACAGTATCAGCCCCGGAGGCAACCTATGATTAACGGAATTCAAATCACTAAATCCAGCAATAATGCATTGCTTAACTCTTTCTGGTTACTGGATGAAGAAAATGCAGAAGCACGCTGCCTGTGTGCAAAAGGGGATTACCAGCCAGACCAGCTAGTCCCACTCCGGGAACTCGGCGAAATTGAATATCGTCAGATCCCGCTGGAAATGAAACCACAGGTTCGGGTAGAGGGTGGTCAGCATCTTAACGTCAATGTACTACGTCGTGAAACACTGGAAGACGCAGTAAAACATCCGGAAAAATATCCGCAACTGACCATCAGGGTTTCAGGCTATGCGGTACGGTTTAACTCTCTGACCCCGGAACAGCAGCGTGACGTCATCACCCGTACATTTACCGAAAGCCTGTAACGGGTTTCTGGTCTGAAAATGGCGCTTAAGCGCCTTTTTTGTTATTGTTAACTCATTAATTATAAAGCAGTAAAATGGACCGGGTGGTTTTAATCGTCGGTCTGACTGCATCCGGTGATAAAGCGACAAATAAGCAGAAATGAAAACAAAAAAATCGCCCGGCGCGGGCGACTTAATATTACAACCGGTGAAATTGTAACCGGTAAATAGTACAGCTGGTTAATTTTACTCTGCAGACTCTTCCGTCGTTCCGGAGGCCAAACCGGCTGAAGATGCTGCTGGCTTACGGCGTTTTCCGATATTTTTGCTGTCACGATGGCGCACTTTAACTCTTGGTTTTTGTGCTTCTTCGTTTTTCTTCTGTTTACGTTTTTCCAGCTGTTTTTTCGACGGCTTCTTCGGCCCCGTAGCAGAAGGCGCCCGGGTTTTTGGCCGTAGATCCTCGATAGTTCTGATTTTCAGTGGTTCATTCAGGTAGCGACCAATTTTAATCAGCAACTCATTGTCATGTGCTTCAACCAGAGAAAGTGCAGTGCCTTTTTTACCGGCGCGGCCAGTCCTGCCGATCCGGTGCAGATAAATATCAGCCGTGCGTGGCAAATCAAAGTTGATAACCAGAGTGACATCATCGATATCAATGCCACGAGCCGCAACATCAGTCGCTACCAGCACGTTCACACGACCTTCGGTCAGGCGCTTGATGGCTTCAGTACGTTTTGCCTGAACCATTTCACCTTCAAGGTAGCTGCAACGTATATCGGCCTGACGCAACCATTCCGCAACTTCGTGTAACCGTTCACGCTTGCGAACAAAAACGATAGTACGGCTGGCGTCCGGCTGATTTAACAGATGAATCAGCAACCGGGTTTTATGTTCCAGGTCATCGGCGCGGTAATACCATTGCTGGATTTTTTTGCGCTCGCGACGACTTGGCTCCGCCTCAACAGTGACCGGGTCATTCAACAGACGATCTGCGAAATCTTCAATATGTTCGCCTTCCAGCGTGGCAGAGAATAACAATGTCTGTTTACGCCAGCGGGTTTCCCCGGCAATGGTTTCAATATCCTGAGCAAACCCCATGTCCAGCATCCGATCTGCTTCATCAAGAATTAGGGTTTCAACCGCGCGGCAGTCAAAGTTTTCTTCTTTAATATATTGCAGCAACCGACCGGTAGTCGCGACCACAACATCCTGATTGGTGCTGAATACTTCGGCGTGGTTCATATAAGCCACACCGCCGGTAATCGTCGAAATATCCAGGTGGGTATATTTCGCCAACTCACGCGCCTGTTCCGCTACCTGCATTGCCAGTTCACGGGTTGGAGTCAGGATTAAAATCCGCGGTGGTCCGGATTTTTTACGCGGGAAATCGAGTAAATGTTGTAAAACCGGCAGTAAGTAGGCCGCTGTTTTTCCGGTCCCTGTGGGCGCCGAACCCAGGACGTCACGGCCTTCCAGCGCAGGAGGAATTGCCTCTGCCTGAATTGCAGTAGGGCGCTCGTAGTTTTTATCCTGCAGAGCATTCAGCAGGCTTTCATCTAATTCAAGTTCGGAAAATGTGGTTACAGTCATGGTCTACCTCTGTTTGGGGCGCTGATTATAGACACTTCAGACGCATTCTTCATCTGTTGTCTGCGTCTGTTGACCGCAGAAGGGCATTTCTGACGGTAAAATTCCCGAAGACGGCGATTTTTCACGGTAATTTTTCTGTCAGGCGGTTACACTCCCTGAACAGGGTGACTGACCCTGTATTGGTAATGCAGGACAGGAAAGATTGCCGTGTCACAGAGTTTTAAGAAAAATGGTTTTACCTTCCGACAATTTTTTGTCGCCCACGACCAGTGTGGCATGAAAGTCAGCACTGACGGTATTATTTTAGGTGCTACAGCGCCAGTCCCTGTTGATGGCCGTTTACTGGACATTGGTAGTGGCAGTGGCCTGATTTCTTTAATGATGGCGCAGCGTATCCATGAGGCAGGCAGTGTTCCGCAGATTGATGCAGTTGAGATTGATTTAGCGGCGGTGAGTCAGTCACAGCAAAATATTGCACAGTCACCCTGGCCAGATGCGATACAGGTTCATCATGCTGATATCCTGACCTGGGAGGCTCCGTTCTCCCGTCGTTATACTGTTATAGTCAGTAATCCTCCGTTTTTTTCTCCGGGGGTGAACTGCAGCAGTAGCGCCAGACAAACCGCACGTTACACAACGACTTTGAGTCATCAGGCTTTGTTGCGAAGTGCGCAGCAACATCTCGCGGCGGATGGTTGGTTTTGCGTGATATTGCCGGTGGTTGCCGGGGAGGAGTTCATCTCCCTTGCAAAAAAGGATGGCTGGACCCTGCGTCATTGCCGCCGAATTAGTGAGTTTGCCGGGCGGCAACCACACCGGTTATTTGTGGCTTTTTCATTAAATTCCGGGGAATGTGTTGACGACCGTCTGGTGATCCGTGAGTCTTCCGGTGGATATTCCGATGACTACCGACAGCTGACAGGAAGTTTCTATTTATCGCGCTAAAAGCCTTGTTACCTGACTCCTGCCAGAAAGCCGGTCTGCCGGAATAGTGCCGGCCGCCAGATTAGGTATCTGGTAAAAATTGTCACTATCTCCCTCATTTTTCGTAAAAAAACTGCAGCGTGGTTTACCTGAAAGACAGAAGCATATGACAATCTCTGTTTTGCAGCGATTTTTTATTAAAACCCTAAACAGAACCTTGAATTAGAGATGAAATGCTTTGTTCGATGAGGTAACCTGCCTGTTAAATCACCTTTTGCCCGTTTTGGGACGGGAGAGGAGTGACGCAGTTCATCGATAGCACAAGGCCCGGGACGTTATTACAAACAGTTAAATTATGCTGTTACCCGGAGAATACAGGGAAACGCTGAACTTTCTTTAAAGTATCTACTCTAAGTCACTGCTTGCTCAGATCATGTGAGATGTTGCTGGTGGTTAATTGGATGTAGAACATATTTGTGGGGATATTACCTCGGATGAGCGAGCAGTTAACAGATCAGGTTCTTGTTGAGCGCGTCCAGAAAGGAGATCAAAAGTCATTTAACTTACTGGTGATTAGATACCAGCATAAAGTGGCGAGCCTTGTGTCGCGCTATGTACCGTCAGGGGATGTGCCGGACGTGGTGCAGGAGTCTTTTATTAAAGCCTATCGTGCCCTCGAGTCTTTCCGTGGCGACAGTGCTTTTTATACGTGGTTATACCGTATAGCTGTAAACACAGCGAAAAATTACCTGGTTGCTCAGGGACGCCGGCCTCCATCCAGTGATGTGGACGCGGTTGATGCAGAAAATTTCGAAAGTGCGGGTGCATTAAAAGAAATTTCGAACCCTGAGAACTTAATGTTGTCAGAAGAACTGAAACAAATTGTCTTTAAAACTATAGAAACATTACCTGAGGACTTACGGATGGCAATCACACTCAGGGAACTCGATGGTTTGAGTTACGAAGAGATTGCCGAGATTATGGACTGTCCGGTCGGGACAGTGCGTTCCCGGATATTCCGGGCCCGTGAGGCTATCGATAACAAAGTTCAACCGCTGATCCAACGTTAGTGATGGCGGCTACTTGAAAGGTAAAAGGCATGCAGAAAGAACAACTTTCCGCTTTAATGGATGGTGAAATCTTAGATCAGTCATTGCTTTCTTCGTTGGCGAAAGACCCGGAGTTGCAGCAAAGCTGGACAAGCTATCACCTGATTCGTGATACGTTACGTGGCGATGTTGGTACAGTGGTTCATTTTGATATTTCTGCCCGTGTGGCCGAAGCTATCGCGCAGGAACCTGCCCGTAATGTGACCCCGTTTATCCCGGAAGCGCAGCCAGAACCTTCACGCTGGAGCAAAATGCCGTTTTTTGGCAAAAAACGTCCGTGGGCTGCCCAGCTGGCACAGGTTGGTGTCGCAGCATGTGTTTCGCTGGCGGTGATCGTGGGTGTACAGCATTATGGTAATTCTCCGACAGGTTCAGGCAATGTCGCGGACACTTCGGATACCCCGGCGTTTAATACTCTGCCAATGATGGGTAAAGCATCTCCGGTTAGCCTTGGAGTGCCTTCTGACATTTTTGATGCCGGAAACGCTACTCAGCAGGTTCAGGAGCAACGTCGCCGTGTTAACGCGATGCTCCAGGACTATGAATTACAGCGTCGTCTGAATAACGATCAGTTTGAATCAGGTGTTCCTGAGCAGGCTCAGATCAATGTGCCGGGTAATCAGTCTCTGGGTATTCAGCAGCAGTAATGAAAAAACCTTTTATTCTGATTGCTACTCTGGCTGGTAGTCTGCTGTTTTCATCGGTGGCCTCAGCGCAGGATTCTGCGTCTGAGGTCATGCTGGAAAAGATGGAAAAAGCCAGTGCCACCCTCAATTATGAATTTGCCTACATTAATGTCTCCCGTCAGGGGATAGAATCCTTACGCTATCGCCATGCGATTGTCTCTGGTCAGACCTATGCACAATTGCTGCAGATGGATGGCCCGCGGCGTGAAATTATTCAACGCGGCAAAGAAATCAGCTATTTTGAAGCCGGTCTGGAACCTTTTACCTTACCGGGCGAGCACATCATCGATGGGTTACCTTCGGTGTTGTATGCTGATTTTGACCGGCTGAAAAACTATTATGATTTTATTCCGGTAGGGCGCTCTCGTGTTGCCGATCAGATGTGTGATGTTGTGCGTGTGGTTTCGCATGATGGTTCCCGCTACAGCTATGTTATCTGGCTGGATGTGGATACTTCTTTGCCGCTACGCGTGGATTTGCTGGCTCAGGACGGCGAACCTATCGAACAATATCAGGTGATCAGCTTCGCAGTAGATGAAGGCGTCAGCCATATGATGGAATCACTGAAAAACGCTAATCTGCCGCCAGTACTTTCTCTTCCTGCGGGAGATAAAGTGAATTTCAACTGGAAACCCGGTTGGGTCCCGGCCGGAATGCAGATGATTTCACAAACCCGTCGTCAGATTCCTACGATGGGGAAAGCGTTTGAAACCAGGCTATACTCTGACGGTTTATTTAGTTTTACCATTAATGTCACGGATGCTGATAAAGATAGCCTGAACCAGGCATTGCGCACTGGACGACGTACGATTCAGGTCGAAATACGTAATAATAAGGAAATTAGTGTTGTGGGTGAGTTGCCTGCAGCCACTGCAAAGCGTATTGCGGATAATGTCGACGTAGGTAACTAATTATGATGAGAGAATGGGCAACCGTGACTTCCTGGGAAAACGGGATCGCGACACTGCATACCGAAGCAAAAACCTCCTGCAACAGCTGTAACGCCCGTAAAGGTTGCGGCAGCCATCTGTTGAATAAACTGGGGCCTGAAGATGCAGAAGTTATGCAGATTGCCAGTAAACAGCCGTTGCAACCTGGTCAGCGTATTGAATTAGGTATTCGTGAGAGCAGCCTGCTGGGGTCTGCGTTACTGGTTTATATGACGCCATTGCTGGGTTTGTTTATTGTGGCCGGTCTGTTCCAGTCGTTGTTCCATTCTGATCTGGCTTCTGCCAGCGGTGCGCTGCTGGGCGGCGTTGGAGGCTTCATTTTATCAAAAGGCATCTCAGCCCTGATTGGTGATAAAGAAGCTTTTCAGCCAGTAATCTTAAGTGTGGCATTACCTCCGGATTCTTTGCGCTTCGAAACGGCAGAGAGTGAGTAGACAGAATGTCATGATGGCCGGATAATTTCCGGCCTTCCCCGTACTAAAATTTACCTTTCTCTGTAGCAATTACACCAGGTTACCGGCTTTCGTACAGGCCCTTAACAGTGTAATATGCCACCTCATTAATGAGGCTGACTCAACACGAGTAACGAGTGATGTTACTTATCATCTCTGTGCCCTGGTATTCAACAGACGTTTTTACGCGAAGATATTCATATAAATGAAGCATATAAGAAACTTTTCCATTATAGCGCACATCGATCACGGCAAATCTACGCTTTCTGATCGCCTGATTCAGACCTGCGGCGGGTTAACCGACCGTGAAATGGCTGCTCAGGTTCTGGATTCAATGGAACTGGAACGTGAACGCGGTATTACCATCAAAGCACAGAGTGTTACCCTCGACTACCATGCACAGGACGGGCAGACCTACCAGCTTAATTTTATCGATACTCCGGGCCACGTTGACTTCTCTTATGAGGTTTCCCGGTCGCTGGCTGCCTGTGAAGGTGCTTTGCTGGTCGTGGATGCAGGGCAGGGGGTAGAAGCTCAGACCCTGGCAAACTGCTATACCGCTATGGAAATGGACCTGGAAGTTGTTCCGGTACTGAACAAAATTGACCTGCCGGCGGCCGATCCTGATCGTGTATCTCAGGAAATTGAAGATATTGTCGGTATTGATGCAACGGATGCAGTTCGCTGTTCCGCTAAAACCGGGGTTGGTGTACCGGAAGTTCTGGAACGACTGGTTCGTGATATCCCGCCACCGGAAGGTGATCCGGAAGCTCCGCTGCAGGCACTGATTATCGATTCCTGGTTCGATAACTACCTGGGGGTTGTCTCGCTGGTGCGGGTGAAAAATGGCACGCTGCGTAAAGGCGATAAAATTAAAGTAATGAGTACCGGTCAGGTTTATAACGCTGACCGTTTAGGTATTTTTACGCCGAAACAACTTGATCGCAATGAACTGGGATGCGGAGAAGTTGGCTGGCTGGTGTGTGCGATTAAAGATATTTTAGGTGCTCCGGTCGGGGATACACTGACCAGTGCCCGTAATCCGGCAGAAAACGCATTACCAGGCTTCAAAAAAGTTAAACCACAGGTTTACGCCGGTCTGTTCCCGGTAAGCTCTGATGATTATGAATCTTTCCGTGATGCTTTAGGCAAACTGAGCCTGAACGATGCCTCACTGTTTTATGAGCCGGAAAGCTCTACGGCGCTTGGCTTTGGTTTCCGTTGTGGATTCCTGGGCCTGCTGCACATGGAAATTATTCAGGAGCGTCTGGAGCGTGAGTACGATATTGATCTGATCACCACAGCGCCTACTGTTGTGTATGAAGTTCAGACTACCGACGGCAATGTGGTCTATGTCGACAGCCCGTCGAAATTACCACCGCTGAACAATATTGAAGAATTACGCGAACCGATTGCAGAGTGTCATATGCTGGTCCCACAGGAATATCTGGGAAATGTGATTACACTCTGTATTGAGAAACGCGGCGTGCAAACCAACATGGTTTATCATGGAAACCAGATTGCCTTAACCTACGAAATTCCGATGGCCGAAGTCGTGCTTGATTTCTTCGATCGTCTGAAGTCCACTTCGCGGGGTTATGCATCTCTGGATTATAATTTTAAACGATTCCAGGCCTCTGATATGGTACGTGTTGACGTTCTGATTAACTCAGATCGCGTTGACGCATTGGCATTGATTACCCACCGCGATAACTCGCAATACCGCGGACGTGAACTGGTTGAGAAAATGAAAGAGCTCATCCCGCGTCAGCAGTTTGATATTGCTATTCAGGCTGCAATCGGTAATCACATCATTGCCCGTTCAACAGTGAAACAATTACGTAAGAACGTACTCGCCAAATGTTATGGTGGTGACGTGAGCCGTAAGAAAAAGCTGCTGCAAAAACAGAAAGATGGTAAAAAACGTATGAAACAGGTAGGTAATGTAGAATTACCTCAGGAAGCGTTTTTAGCCATTCTGCATGTGGGCAAGGACAACAAATAAGGACCTGGCATGGCAAATATGTTTGCACTGATTCTGGCTTTAGCTACTCTGATTACCGGAATCATCTGGTGCATTGATAAATTCGTATGGGCTCCTGCCCGTCGTAAAAAGCAGCAGCAGGCCCGTGAAATGGCGGGTAATGCACTGGACGAAAAAACACTGAACGCCGTGGACCGCCATCCTGGCTGGATTGAAACGGCAATATCGGTCTTCCCGGTATTGTTTGTTGTTTTCATCGTGCGTTCGTTTGTTTTTGAACCGTTTCAGATACCGTCAGCATCAATGATGCCGACCTTGCTGATTGGCGATTTTATCCTGGTAGAGAAATTTGCCTACGGTCTGAAAGATCCAATCACTCAGACAACGCTGATCCCGACCGGTCATCCGAAACGTGGTGATATCGCGGTATTTAAATACCCGAAAGATCCAAGTGTTGATTACATTAAGCGCGTTATCGGTTTACCTGGCGATAAAGTGGTGTTTGATCCTTACAGCAAAACCATCACGGTCACTCCGGGTTGTGGTTCAGGGCAATGTGGTAATGCAATACCTGTGACCTATAGTGATATGGAACCGAGTAACTTTATTCAGACCTTCAGTGGTTTTGATGGTAATGAAGTGGGTAACGGATTCTACCAGGTACCACTGGATCAAAGCATGAAAGGTGGTTTACGCCTTGGTATCCGTAAAGAAACCATCGGTGATGTCACGCATAATATCTTACTGGTAAACGAAGCTCAGAGTCAGGTGAGTTCTTATTATCAGCAACCGGGACAACAGCCAGCCACCTGGGTGGTTCCTGCCGGTGAGTATTTTATGATGGGTGATAACCGGGATAACAGTGCCGACAGTCGCTACTGGGGCTTCGTACCTGAAAAGAACCTGGTGGGTAAAGCCGTTGCTATCTGGATGAGCTTCGAAAAACAGGAAGGCAAATGGCCTACCGGAGTTCGCCTGAGTCGTATTGGTGGCATTCATTAATACCTATGTGGGCCCGCTTAGCGGGCCTTGTTACTGACCCTGGCCGGCAGGCCACTGCACACGAAACAGAGAGAGCTGTATCAGCCCTGTTTCATGTGCAGAGCAACAGACGTAATCTAAGAGCTGGAAACGCATGAACCCCATCCTGATTAATAAGCTCCAGAGGAAACTGGGCTATACTTTCACTCAAGCAGATTTATTGCAGCAGGCTTTAACCCACCGCAGCGCCAGCAGCAAACATAATGAGCGGCTGGAGTTCCTGGGGGATTCCATCCTGAGTTATGTGATTGCCAATGCCTTATACCACCGTTTTCCACGGGTGGATGAAGGTGACATGAGCCGGATGCGTGCAACGCTGGTTCGCGGTAATACGCTGGCAGAAATGGCACGGGAATTTGAACTGGGTGAATGTTTACGCCTTGGGCCGGGTGAACTGAAAAGCGGCGGTTTTCGTCGTGAATCCATCCTGGCTGATACGGTAGAAGCACTGATCGGCGGTATTTTCCTCGACAGTGATATTCAACAAATTGAAAAGCTGATCCTGAGCTGGTATCAGAGTCGCCTGGACTCGATCAGTCCTGGTGATAAACAAAAAGATCCTAAAACCCGGCTGCAGGAATTTCTGCAGGGCCGGCATTTACCATTACCATCTTATCTGGTGGTACAGGTGCGTGGTGAAGCCCACGATCAGGAATTTACCATCCATTGCCAGGTCAGCGGAATGGAAGAAGCAGTGGTTGGGGTTGGTTCCAGCCGCCGCAAAGCAGAACAGGCAGCCGCAGAGCAGGCGCTGATTAAGTTAGGAATGGAATGAGCGAACAAGCAACCCATTGCGGTTTTATCGCAATCGTCGGCCGGCCTAATGTCGGCAAATCCACATTACTGAACCAGTTACTGGGACAGAAAATTTCGATCACCTCACGGAAACCGCAAACCACGCGGCACCGGATTATGGGGATCGATACCCGCGATAATTATCAGGCAATCTATGTGGATACCCCGGGCCTGCACATGGAAGAGAAACGGGCCATCAACCGCCTGATGAACAAAGCTGCCAGCAGTTCTATTGGAGATGTAGAACTGGTTATCTTCGTAGTGGAAGGTACCCGCTGGACCGATGACGATGAAATGGTACTGGGTAAACTGAAGGCTGGCAAAGCGCCGGTCGTTCTGGCAATCAACAAGATTGATAACCTACAGGATAAATCTATCCTGCTACCACATATCCAGATGCTGAGCCAGAAAATGGACTTCCTGGATGTGGTGCCGGTATCGGCAGAACACGGTAATAATGTAGACACCATTGCTTCTATTGTGCATAAGCACCTGCCGGAAGCTGATCATCATTTCCCGGAAGATTATGTAACCGATCGCTCTCAGCGGTTTATGGCTTCAGAAATCATCCGCGAAAAACTGATGCGTTTCCTCGGCGCAGAGCTGCCGTATTCAGTCACTGTTGAGATTGAGCAGTTTGTGAATAATGAGCGTGGCGGTTATGACATTCATGGTCTGATACTGGTGGAACGTGAAGGCCAGAAGAAGATGGTAATCGGTAACAAAGGTGCCAAAATCAAAACTATTGGTATTGAAGCCCGTAAAGATATGGAACAGATGTTTGAAGTTAAAGTACATCTGGAGCTGTGGGTAAAAGTGAAATCCGGCTGGGCGGACGACGAACGTGCGTTACGCAGCCTGGGTTATACCGACGACCTCTGATTTATGGAAGGCTGGCAACGCGCCTTTGTGCTGCATAGTCGCCCGTACAGCGAAACCAGTTTACTACTGGACTTGTTCAGTGAGAATGAAGGACGAGTTCGGGTGCTGGCTAAAGGTGCGCGGGCCAAACGTTCGCAGTTAAAAGGAGCCTTACAGCCTTTTACTCCCTTGCTGGTCCGCTGGTCCGGTAAAGGTGATATCAGAACCCTGCGCAGTGCCGAAGCTGTTTCACTGGCACTGCCGCTTAACGGGACCTACCTGTACTGCGGTTTATATGTCAACGAACTACTGTCGCGGGTACTTGGACAGGAAATTCCCTTCTCCGAACTCTTCTTTGATTATCTTCATTGTATCCAGGGGCTGGCTTCGGCAACGGGATCAGCAGAACCGGTGTTACGCCGTTTTGAGCTGGCGGTGCTGGGACATCTTGGGTATGGCGTCGATTTTTTACATTGTGCCGGCAGCGGTGAACCCGTCAGTGAAACCATGACTTACAGTTATCGTGAGGAAAAAGGTTTTATTGCCAGTCTGGTGATTAACCAGCGTAGTTTTACCGGCCGTCATTTGCAGGCTTTGTATTCCCGTGAATTTCCTGACAGCGATACGCTAAGGGCCGCAAAACGTTTTACACGCATGGCCCTAAAGCCTTATCTTGGTGGAAAGCCGCTAAAAAGCCAGGAGTTATTCCGGCAATTTACTTTACCTGCCGTCGTACCACCGCAAAACAAACCGTAAACGGGGTGCCTGGCAAGGTGTGATTATTCAGACTGAGGATTGTCATGACGGAACTATTATTAGGGGTCAATATTGACCATATCGCGACCCTGCGCAATGCCCGCGGAACCCGCTATCCGGACCCTGTCCAGGCTGCTTTTATTGCAGAACAGGCGGGTGCTGACGGCATCACAGTACATTTACGTGAAGACCGACGTCATATTACCGATCGTGATATCCGATTACTGCGCGATACCATTCAGACCCGGATGAACCTGGAGATGGCGGTTACCGAAGAAATGATCACCATCGCCTGCGAAGTTCGTCCTCACTTCTGCTGCCTGGTACCGGAAAACCGCAAGGAAGTAACAACTGAAGGTGGACTGGATGTGGCCGGTCAACAACAGAAACTTAATGATGCCGTGAAACGTCTCGCTGCGGCAGGCATTCTTGTTTCTTTGTTTATCGATGCGGATCACCGACAGATTGATGCAGCTGTCACCTCGGGCGCACCCTATATCGAGATTCATACCGGTGCCTATGCCGAAGCTGCTGAAGGTCCGGAGCAGGATGCAGAGCTGGAACGTATTCGTGAAGCGGCGGAATACGCAGCTTCAAAAGGGCTGAAAGTGAATGCCGGTCACGGCCTGACTTACCACAACGTGTTACCAGTCGCTGCTATCCCGCAAATGCATGAACTGAATATTGGCCACTCAATCATTGGCCAGGCAGTGATCAGCGGACTGGCAGAAGCAGTACGCGAAATGAAAGTACTGCTGAGAGAATCACGTCGGTAATGGCTATTCTGGGTTTGGGTACCGACATTGTTGAGATTGAGCGTATCGAACAGGTGATTAGTCGCTCCGGTGACAGGCTGGCGCGCCGGGTATTGACTGAGTTCGAATGGCAGCAATATCAGCAACATCATCAGCCGGTCCGTTTTCTGGCAAAGCGTTTTGCGGTGAAAGAAGCGGTCGCGAAAGCCTTTGGTACCGGTATCCGGGGTGGTCTGGCTTTTAATCAGTTTGAAGTCTTTAATGATGCGCTGGGGAAACCGTGTCTGCGTTTCTTTGGCCAGGCAAACAGCCTGGCGGAAGATTTAGGGGTGCGGAATGTCCATGTAACCCTGGCGGATGAACGCCGCTATGCCTGTGCAACGGTGATTCTGGAAAACTAAAGCACTGGGGTGTTCAGACCGAATGCCACAGCGTAACAAATTTTTCCCATAAAGCTTCAGTCGTCTCTGTCTGCTGCGGATCAGTAATTATCGTATTATTGATCGGGCAGACACTCTGGCAGGTCGGGGCATCGTAATGACCGACACACTCTGTACAACGCTCTGCATCAATCTGATAAATAGAGCTGCCCATCGAAATCGCCTGGTTAGGGCATTCCGGTTCACACATATCGCAATTGATACAACGTTCGGTAATCAGTAAAGACATTTCGGTTAACTGCCTTTTTAATCTCTTTGAATCTGTTTGTTATAGGGGCTTTATTTCCCGGATATGATTGTCTGAAGGGCGTTAAGTACAGTCATGCCGTAACAACCTACTGGCATGAAACACAACCGCGACACAAACAGTAAATCACCCCGCGATAACTTTTAGTCAGCAAGTTTATGTTTACGGGGCTCAGGGCCGGGAATTTTAATGCCGCGCACTGTAACACATAACCCGGAAAACCCCAATAATGACGAGGTTTTGAGCATTCGGTTACGTCATGAGCATGTCGGTAAAGGCTTATGACTAGGTATCACTGACGAATGGGTGAGAGCTCCGGGTGGGCAGCGTTACGTGTTACTTCCATAGAGAGGGCAGTTGCCCCTTCAGTGAAGATGAAGGGAGCAACCCGGGGATCAGATTCAGGCAACCGATTTTGTCGGCCAGATCTGAGGGAAAATTGGGGCGATCAGTGGCTCGCCGTTCTTTAAAGTCAGCTCAGGGAATGGAGGCGAGGTCACTCCGCCCCGGTCAACAAACACCGCATCATCGCCTACCCAACGGGCAGAGAATACACGACGCGAACGGGCTGAATGATTTCCTGCCGCGCCATGAACGGTCCGGTAGTGGAAAGCTACAGCATCACCGGGTTCTACTGCCCAACTGACAATGTCGTATTCATCAGCATGAGCTTCAATATCCGGCATCTCTTTAAAATTCTTATGTTCGTAGAGTTTGGTGCCATTAAACCGGGTCGGGCTGAATTCATCGCCCCACAGGTGCGATCCACGAATACAACGCAGAGAGATGGATTGCTCTACCGGATCCAGAGGTATCCACAGGCTGACATTCTGCCGGCCTTCGACACAATAATAGGGTTGGTCATGGTGCCAGGGGGTAATGGTGCTACCACCAGGCTGCTTCACCAGTGTATGTTCATGAAAAAAGCGGGCTGTTTCGGACTGCATCAATCGGGCGGCAATTTCAGCGGCCGGGGAATTAAATACAAAGTCTTCAAATGTTTTGATCCGGGACCAGTTGCAATAATCCTGGAAAAAAGGCGCTGATCCGTCTTTAGGGATCACGGTTCGGGCGAAACCGTATTCGCTGGGATTCGCCATCAGCTCGCTGATCCCCTGTGCCAGGGTATCCACCCAGGGTTTAAATACACCCTTGAGTAAAACTACACCATCTTTCTGAAAAGTTTCTACAGTCTGATCATCAATCAAAGCCGGTGATTCTTTATACATTGCCGGAAATCCTGTCGCAGTTTGTCGGGTCTGAAGAAGGTGCAATTCTTATTCCTGAGCCACGAGAATCCTGACAGCATTTTTATTGTCTTAAACAATATTTATTTTTATCTGTATGTTTTAATGGTTTTTTTATCCAGCAGTGGGTTGCCAGGGAACAGAAAAGATAACGATGTATGCTATGGTCATCCGGAGAACTGCAGTTAAGTTGCACCACAACTATGCACTATTACTGCATAGTGCCACGGCTGCACTGATATAATAACGCGTCTTGCGTAATATGCCCTTAATATGGGAGTGATATACAGAGCTTGCTGACAGCTGAATGACCGAATTAACAGGAGTTTATGATGAAACCACAACAACGCATCGTATTCTTTGATCTCGACGGCACACTGCATAAGCAGGATCTGTTTTGTTGTTATCTGCGCTACTGTCTGGTGCGCCAGCCATTAAATCTGTTGCCGGTACTACTATTTGCACCGGTGATCATCGGGGCACTGCTGCTGAATAAGGCTGCGCGCTGGCCGGTGAGCCTGCTATTGTGGGCGGTTACCGTGGGGCACAGTGAAAGATTCTTGCAGCAACAGGAAACCGGGTTTTGCCGGTGGGCGCAACAACATATCACCCCTTTCCCGGAAGTTCTTCAGCGCTTGTATGGCTATTTACAGGATACCGATACCAGGGTCTGGTTAGTCACCGGTTCACCGCAGTCACTGGTTGAGGGGATTTATGGTTCTGCTTCTTTCCTTTGTCAGGTGAACCTGATTGGTTCACAGATGCAGCGGCGTTTCGGCGGCCGGGTTCTCAGCCTGCGCTGTTTTGGACGCCAAAAAGTGATCGAACTCGAACAACGTATCGGCTGTTTACCAAAACTGCATAGCGGCTACAGTGACAGCAACTTCGATACCCCGTTAATGGATTACTGCCAGTACCGCTGGCGTATTACGGCCAGCGGCAGCATACAGCAACTCGACTAACAACAATTCCGGCGGTGGCTGATAAAGATTAATAGGTTACGGTGACGGTAACCGTATCGCTATAACTGCCCGCCGGTTTATTGGTCTGGGCAGTATCAACGGTAGCGGTATAGTTGACCGTTTGTGAATCGCCAGTGCCGGTTTCACTCAGATCATTATCGGGCGTCCAGGCGGTTCCGTCCGGTTGATAAAACTGATACAGCAAATAATGGGTCGTTCCGTCACTGGTTGATGCCATCTGCCGGAAATCGCCGCTCAACGGATTACTGCTGGTCAGGTTAATTTTATAGGCGGCATTTTTGGTGCAACGCACCGTTAATGCACTGGCGATGGATGCAAAATTTGCCGGCAACGCCGCACTGCCAAAATCGACATCTGGCGCATCTACAATCGCGCAGTCATTGGTCACAATAGCTGAGAAAACTACTGTGGATGTCGCCGTACCGTTGGTATAGACACACAACCCCAGCAGGCCGATAAAACAGATATTATAATTCCAGTTGATGACAATCGTATCGGTATAAGTCCCCGCAGGCACATTCAGCCCAGCCGTCGTATGGATATACAGTGGTAAGGTGCCATCACTGGAATTAAACAATCCCAGTAATCCAAGCAGTGATGTTGATGTCCAGGTAATGGTCTGACCTATCGAATACGTTGAAGAACAGTCTGAGGCTGCACAGATAGTATAGGGGAAACTGGCTCCGGAGCTGCTGACCATTTGTGGCGTTGTGCCGCTTTCTCCGGTGGAGGAGGCCAGGGTGGCCGTAATAGTATTAGTACTGAGCAGGGTTAATAAACCGCCTGAACAGGTGAAACCCGACCCGGTTTCAACAGTTTCTGCAGTGCTGGCTAAGGTAAATGAGCTGACGGTTCCAAAATTTCCGCTGGACGAGATAGTGCTACAGTCTGCCCTGGCAAAATGTGAAATACCTGCCACTAACAACAATAGCAGTCTCAGGGCTAACAATTTAATGTTCATGTAATGCCTCCGGGGCTGGGGCTGACTGACAAATTATCGGGCCGATAATGGCCGGTACAGGGGTGTCTTCAGGTAAGTCAAAGGAATAGTGGCAGGTTCCGTTGGCGGTCATAATTTCCAGCTGATTATGCCGCCCAAGGTGTGAAAGCCAGGCCTGGCCGTCATAGCCGACGACTCCAGTCTGACCACTGTTAATCTCATCCACCGGGGTACCTACCGGTAAGGGATGGTGATGTTGATCGGTCACCGTCAGCACGGCAGAACGTACTTTCTCTACGGAGAAATGAACAATTGCACCGCTGCCTTCGCGTACGGCGACTTTTTGTTCTGATACCGGGACATCGGTATCTGTCGGAAAGTCCATGGTATTAATCGATACCCTGCCAGGGTACCAGGCTGAAACCCAGGGGATAAGCAGATGACCACTGCGGTCAGTATCACCAACATGGCGGTTTTCATAACTGATACTGGCTTTCGGGTATCCGTCAGTATCGGCCACGATAAAAGCGTCATTAATCCGGCGAGATAAGAACAGGTCATTATCCATAACGACGACAGATCCGCTGGCTTCAAACCATTGATCCGACTGACCAGTGGTTCCGTAATATCCGCCACTCAGGCTTGAGTAACGGTTTAACCATGTCAGGTTCAGTTGGTTATAGCTGTCTCCGCTTAGGGAGTGCGCTACTGTCCAGCCAACGCCGCCATCTACTGGCGCCGTTCGGGTATATTCCAGCCGGTTAGTGATATGACCATTGGCCGCAAGACTGGAGGAGCTGTTAACTACAGACTGGTCTCCCCACGGAATGGTGATTTGTGCGACTCCGGTAACGGAGTTGCTGCCAAGGTCTCTGTTCAGACTTAGGCTCAGGCTGGAATTTCCCCCCAGGCTATGGCTCCAGGAGAAATTGGCCAGTCGGGTTCGGGTGCCGTCATTAGCCTGCACTGAAAAATAGCCCAGCCCAAAAGTCCCGTAAATTTTACCGGCCGGGATGATGCTGACCGTGGCCTGGTCAGACTGCCGGCTTAACTGCATGTTGGTGTCTGTAGTAGAGAGATCCTGATAATGACCACTGACACTAATATGCTGAAGATTCAGGCTCCAGAATTTGCTGTAATAAGACCAGCCGGAGGTGTACTGATACCCTCTTTCATGCTGGTTGTTCTGGCTGCTGCTGGCCGACAGGCTAACTGTGCCCAACCGGCCCGGAGTAAAGTCTGCTCCAAGCCCTGTCAGCATCAGTCCGTTGCTGATTTCACTGTGTACAGTCCCTGTCAGCTGATTACTCAGTCCATAGCGGTAGATCCCGCTAACCGCAGCATTGCCATAATCTGCGTTGTCAGTTCCATAGTTTCTGCGCAGACTTCCTGCTGAAAAATCAAAGTCACTCAGCCCTTTCGCCAGTAGTTTATTGGATACATAAAATGGGATGGTGGTGGATACCTGGCGGCCCAGTGCATCGGTGGTCACCACCGTAGCTTCTCCGGCACCGTTAATAAACGGGACATTGGTCAGGCTGTAAGGTCCGGAATTTACGGCCTGACTGCTGGCTTTATAGCCGTTGACAAATAAATCGACGGTGCCTGGCACTGCGGCAGTGCCGCTCCAGTTGAGTAACGGGTACGTTACCAGGTCCGGGCGGACAGTGAAATTACGACTGATACGGACTCCGCCCATACGTACTGAGCGGCTCCATGTCACTGAATCACTGACAAAATCACCGACCTGAACACTGATGAGTTTTGAAATGTCGCTGTATTTCCAGACCGTATCATATCTGACATATCCTGAGGGTGTAGCGTTTATCCCGGCCCACTGGTTACGCCAGACTCCTGTTTGTGAAAGAGTTCCGGCTGCACCAAACCAGCGACCTTCCAGCAAGGTATTCGCAGATGTTCCGCCGCCAGGGGATCTCAGACTATAAGAGTCATAATTAAGTAACAGTCCACTGCTGCTGACCGGACGAAGGCTGTTTTTTGAAAAGCCACTGCCAAGTTGCTGCTCCGGCAGCCACTGGTCGGGTACCTGAAGATTCAGGATCTGTCGGGCACTATCATAACGGGCCTGTACCTGCGGTAGTGTTGAAACATCAGTTAAACCGGACGGGGGTTCGAGCCTCAAATGTGCTTTTAACAGAGGGAGCGCATCTATCCAGTAATGACCATTTTTCACCTGAACCGGCACCAGGCCAGGCGACGGTGTGCCGTTGACGGATAATGTCAGATACAGAGTATAACTTTCGCTTTCAGCACTGCTGAGAGATGGCGGAGGCAGTTGGTTGTAGTCGTCGGCCAGCGCCAGCGCCGGTAACGTACAGGCAATACTCAACCACAGCGGGCGAAATGCGTTAGGCATGGTTATCTGCCGGATGTAATGCCCACCGGAGCAACATTATCTGCCAGCCGGCTGAATAATGAATTTCCCGGGGCCTGATGTGCAGGGAGTGGAAACAGAACGGTCTGGCCCGGCAAAACGTAGCCTAAAAAGCCTTTTGAAATATAGGCCGTTGGATGTTGGGCATCACTTCCCCAGAAAATATCACTCAGCCGTGCATGCATAGATCCATGATTAGTCATAGCCAGATATGCCTGGCCTTTTTTGCTGGCAATGTTCCAGCTCAGGCTGTTGCGGATACTGCTCACCGGCCCATCCTGGCTGACGGGGGACATTCCCTGCCCATAAACAAACAGCGGTAAAACATAGCGCATTCGCATAATAAGGCCCGCGCTGTTGGTATTGGTCTGAGAGGCCGTACTGCCAGGTATCTCATCAATAACAATCCGGTAAGCATCTTCATGTTGTGGAGCTGTGGCCTGAAGACGAATCAGGCGTATTAATTGTCTTTGCCCGGGCTGAACCGTGACAAATGGAGGGCTGGCGAGGACTGCCTTTTGATCAGAATAGACACTGGCAGAATTACGTTGCTGCCATTTAAATACCCGCAATTGCAAAGTGACCGCACTGTTGCCACGGTTCTGTAGCCATAACTCGGAGCCTTTATCCGAACTGCTAATAGTTTGAAAAATTGGCCAGACTAAAACCGAGCTGGCTGCTTGTGCATTGATTGCCGTGGCGGAAAGCAGAATTAATAGTGCAGATAAATAATATTTAATTTTCATATATGTAAATTTCTTAATAAGTCAGGGTAACGGTAATTGTGTCGGTGTATGTGCCGGAGGCAGGTAAACCCGTGACCGGAAATAAACGGCCATAAATGGTGTAGGTCTGGGTGGTATCCGGGAAAGAGGCGACACTGTAAGCCAGGGCATCAGTTCCCCAGACAAGGGAGTGTGCGGCATCCTGGTAAAGCTGATATCCCAGCGTTGCTTCGGTCGTGCTGTTTTCCAGATAGCGTTCGCTGGCTGAGCCACCGTGAAGACCGTAATCCAGAGCAATGGATACTGACATCCCGGGGGTACAGGTAACAATTACCGAACCTGCGCCCGGAGTACTGGCAACATCCACATTACCGGCAATTGACGACATCGATCCAAAATCGATGGCGCCAAAATCAGTGACTGTGTCATTGCTGTCAGTCCCCAGAGCACAACCACTGGTGATTACCGACGATACGGTAAAGCTACTGGTTGTTGTATCAGCGGTGGCCCCGGTTACCAGCGACAAAAACAGCACCATAAAGGCAATGGTGCGATTAATACTCACCAGGAGAGTGTGGCTGTCACTGTATCGCTGTAAGTTCCTGAAGCCGGAGAGGTTGACGTCTGGTCATCCGGTACAATACGTCCGTAAATCGGGATGCTTTGCGCGGCACCATCCGCAGTCAGAGAGACTGAACCGCCGGGTTCAATTTCAGTAGTATGGTTGGCATCAGAATAGAGATGATAGGCAATATCTGTAGTAGTGGTGCCGCTGGTGTTGACCATATTCCTGACATTACTGGCTTCATTCTTCCCGCCATCCAGAGTCATGGTTGGAGTGAGACCATCAGTACAGGTAATGGTCACCGCATTTGTTCCGTCAGAACCGAGCACGGTTCCGTTGATAGCCGCGGTCAGATCAGCGTAAGTTCCGAAATTCAGCGTTCCCCAACTGTTCGTTCCGGAAGACGAACTACCATTGGTCACTGCACAGCCTTCTTTAATCGTGACCTGAACCCCCACCTGTCCGGATAAAGTGCCTTCTGCCGCACTGGCAACAGAAGGAACTACGCTGGTTGTCAATGCATAACCTAAAGCACATAACAGCATCTTGTTGATTTTCATGAAGTAACCTTTTGCAGTGTGTATTTAGTCTGATGAGCGACAAAACTAGCTGGCTTGAAACAGAGTGTTTCGCACTGGTTGTTACCGAAAATATAGGCGTTTTCCCTGCCATCATGATTATTATTGGTTAATTTGATTTAATATTTATGTAATCAACCACGAGACTAACATAGTGATGAGATTAATCTCAAAGGATTATTCCGGTTTCATGTAAGAGTTTGTTTTGAGTTTTTCATTTCTTTTTGATATGTAAAACATGTGGTTATGTTGGTAGTCTTCCGGGTGGGTAGTGACACCACCAGGTATTACGCCAGAAAATCAATATAAAATACGTGGATCGGGTTAATGAAAAGTATCAAATTTTGTTTCTATAATAAGTTTTATTTATATTTTTATGGGCGTATTTCCGTGATTATCGCTGATGGCCTGTCGAGGGTGCTATTCTCGCATTCATCAGTGATCCCGGTATAATGCGCCGCGATAACAACGACCAGGGGCATAGTGTGACCGAAAAAAATGACGAGTACTGGATGCGCCATGCATTAATGCTGGCAAAACGGGCTCAGGAAAATGATGAAGTTCCGGTCGGGGCGGTACTTGTCTGGCAGGGGAACATTATTGCTGAGGGCTGGAATCACCCTGTTGCATCTCATGATCCTACCGCGCATGCTGAAATCATGGCACTGCGCCAGGGGGGGAAGGCGCTAAGTAATTACCGGCTACTGGACACCACCCTTTATGTCACTCTGGAGCCTTGTGTTATGTGTGCGGGAGCAATGGTACATAGCAGGATTGCCCGGTTGGTATTCGGGGCTGCAGATGCCAAAACAGGTGCAGCGGGTTCGTTGCTGGATGTGCCCGGCCACCCGGGAATGAACCATAAAATAGTGGTGACTGGCGGGGTTCTCGCTGATGAGTGTGCCGCTCAGCTTAGTGACTTCTTTCGGTTACGCAGGGCACAAAAAAAAGCGCTGCGACTAGCGCAGCGGGAAAATCAGTAGATCAGTTCATGGCAATTTGCGGTTCGCTGGTGGTTGCCGGGTCTGCAGAGAGTTGCCGTTTTTTCTGCATTTCCTGCAAATAACCTACCAGGCTGATGTTGTATTTCCTGATATTTTCGACGTAATTATAGGCTTCACCGCCGCGCGCGTAACCATAAGTTGTCTGGCTATAGTAGCGCTTCTGTTCCAGTAGCGGCAGTCGGGTTTTTACATCTGTCCAGCTGTCCGGATTGCCTCCCTGCTTCATTGTCAGTTTTCTGGCATCCATCATATGTGCATAGCCAATATTATATGCTGTCAGGGCAAACCAGATGCGTTCTTCTGCAGGAATGGTTTCCGGCATTTTATCCATCAGTTTCTGTAAATACTGGCTGCCTCCACGAATACTCTCGGCCGCGTCAAGCCGATCGCTGACTTCAAGGCTATCCGCCGTGTTACGAGTCAGCATCATCATGCCTCTGACACCTGTTGGTGAGGTGGCTTGCGGGTCCCAATGAGATTCCTGATAGGCAATCGCTGCCAGTAATCGCCAGTCTATCTGGCTGGCGTATTTCTTGAACAACGGTTGCAGGGAAGGCAGGGTACTGTCAATTGCGCGTAAAAAGGTACGGGTATCAACATAATCAAAGCTGCCGGTATGCCCTAAATATTTCTCATCCAGCCTGGCCAGAGTGCCTTCTTCATTAATATTGTTATAAAAGTCGAGCAGCGCCGCATTCAGGCTGTCATCAGATGATTTAGCCATATACCAGTTTACCGGCGCTTCATTAGTCACATCAAAAGCGACTGCCAGCTGAGGGTGGATACGTTGCATCATACCGATGGTGACAGAATCACCAATGGTATAATTCAGCTTTCCTGCGGCAACCTGCTCCAGCATCTCTTGCGGGCTGAGTTTTTTCTCAATTTCCCAGCTTAATTGTGGAAATTTCCCTTGTCTGGCCGCTTCCAGTGTCGGAACAAATGAGGATTCCGACGGGACTGCCAATGTGCCATGTAAATCACCGAGGTTTTTTGGGCGTGGCTTATCCACACGGTAAACCAGTTGCTGTGTCGTGGAGTAGTACGCCGGACCACTGCGGTATTCTGCCTGGCGTGTAGTGTCCCAGGTCAGGCCCGCCGCCAGCAGATCCGCTCTGTGATGCTTCAGGTCATCAAACAGGCTTTCAATATTCGGGCGAACGGTAACCTCCAGCTTTACGCCCAGATAGTCTGCAAAGCGTTTTGCCAGTTCGTAATCCATCCCCGTGGGATTTTTATTTATCTTTTGCCAGGTCAGTGACGAATTTATGGTGCTGACACGCAAAACTCCGCGCGATTTAATCTGCGACAGAGTGTCTTGTGAACCTGAATGCCAGGGAATCGCAGGCCATAAAGCCATTGCCAGTAATAGAGTGACAAGACCGATCAAAAGATAATTAAACTTTAAATGTTTCAAGTAGTTATCTCGTTAATCAGCGCCGGGTTCAGCCTTTTGGCAGGATATAAAAAACAGGAATAGTACCCCGACGCGAAGTGCATTCTGAGCAACAAAAAGGCAAAGAGCAACTTTTATAGCAAGAAATGTGTGTTTTTTAATCGGCGATTTATACAGATAAAATCCGCGCAAACGGTTTCGTAACGGGGGCTTATTCTTTATAATATGCCCCGTTTTCCCCTGTTGCGCCCAATGAAGCGTCGCCCGGCGTTTCGAAGACGAGAGATCTTTAATGATGGAAATTTTGCGTGGTTCGCCCGCTCTGTCGGCATTTCGTATTAACAAACTGTTGACCAGCTTTCACGACGCTCATCTGCCGGTGAGTGAGATTTATGCCGAATATGTGCATTTTGCTGATGTCAGCTCAGCGCTGACTCAGGACGAACAGAATCGTCTTCAACGTCTTCTTAAATACGGTCCCTCGCTGGCAGAGCATGAACCTGTCGGACGTTTATTACTGGTAACCCCGCGTCCGGGTACCATTTCTCCGTGGTCTTCTAAAGCAACTGATATCGCTCATAACTGTGAGTTATCAAAAGTATTGCGGCTGGAGAGAGGTCTGGCGTTCTATATTCAGGCTGACACACTGTCTGAAGCTCAGTGGAGCCAACTGGCTGCACTGTTACATGACCGGATGATGGAAACCGTATTCAGCTCTCTGTCCCAGGCGGAACAACTCTTTGCTCATCATGAGCCACAGCCGGTTAAAGCAGTAGATGTGTTGGGCCGTGGCCGTTCAGCTCTGCAGGAAGCCAACCTTTCGCTGGGGCTGGCTCTGGCCGAAGATGAAATTGATTATCTGCTGGCAGCATTTACTGAGCTGGGGCGTAATCCAAACGACATTGAACTCTATATGTTTGCTCAGGCGAACTCTGAGCACTGTCGCCACAAGATTTTTAATGCTGACTGGGTGATTGACGGTGTTAAACAGCCAAAGTCGCTGTTTAAGATGATTAAAAACACCTTCGAAAAAAATCCGGAGCATGTACTGTCGGCTTATAAAGATAATGCTGCAGTGATGGAAGGTTCGAAAGTAGGGCGTTTTTATGCCGATGATAAACAGGGTATCTATGATTTCCATCAGGAAGATGCTCATATCCTGATGAAAGTGGAGACTCATAACCATCCAACGGCTATTTCTCCGTGGCCGGGCGCTGCGACCGGTTCCGGTGGCGAAATTCGTGATGAAGGGGCGACCGGGCGTGGAGCTAAGCCGAAAGCAGGCCTGACCGGTTTCTCCGTGTCTAACCTGAAGATTCCTGGTTTTGAACAGCCGTGGGAGCAGGATTTCGGTAAGCCGGAACGAATTGTTACTGCACTGGACATTATGACCGAAGGCCCGTTGGGCGGAGCCGCTTTTAACAATGAATTCGGACGTCCGGCACTGAACGGTTACTTCCGTACTTATGAAGCACAGGTTACCAGTCACAACGGTGAAGAACTGCGTGGCTACCATAAGCCGATTATGCTGGCCGGCGGGATTGGTAATATCCGTGCCGATCATGTGCAGAAAGGTGAGATTACCATTGGCGCAAAACTGATTGTGCTGGGTGGTCCTGCAATGAATATCGGTCTGGGTGGTGGTGCCGCGTCTTCTATGGCTTCGGGTCAGTCTGACGCAGACCTGGATTTTGCTTCAGTTCAGCGTGATAACCCTGAAATGGAACGTCGCTGTCAGGAAGTGATCGATCGCTGCTGGCAGTTAGGTGAACAGAACCCGATTCTGTTTATTCATGATGTGGGTGCCGGTGGATTATCGAATGCGATGCCGGAACTGGTAAGCGATGGTGGCCGTGGCGGCCGTTTCAACCTGCGTGACATCCTGAGTGATGAACCAGGCATGAGCCCGCTGGAAGTTTGGTGTAACGAATCGCAGGAACGTTATGTACTGGCGGTTGCGCCGGAGAAACTGGCGTTGTTCGAACAGCTCTGTCAGCGTGAGCGGGCTCCTTATGCAGTGATCGGCGAAGCCACAGAAGAACAGCATCTGACTCTGAGTGATGAGCATTTTGCTAACCAGCCGATTGATATGCCGCTGGATGTTCTGCTCGGTAAAACACCGAAAATGACCCGTGATGTGACCACTTTGAAAGCAGAAGGAACAGCTCTGGCACGGGAAAATATTTCGGTGGCTGACGCTGTTAAACGTGTTATGCACCTGCCAGGTGTGGCTGAGAAAACTTTCCTGATCACCATTGGTGACCGTTCTGTTACCGGTATGGTTGCCCGTGATCAGATGGTGGGTCCATGGCAGGTGCCGGTAGCTAACTGTGCGGTCACGACAGCCAGCCTGGACAGCTACCATGGCGAGGCGTTTGCGTTAGGTGAGCGTGCTCCGGTAGCTCTGCTGGACTTCGCAGCTTCGGCACGACTGGCGGTAGGTGAATCACTGACTAACCTGGCAGCGACCGACATCGGTGAGCTTACCCGGGTAAAACTGTCTGCTAACTGGATGTCTGCAGCCGGACACCCGGGTGAAGATGCCGGCTTGTATGCCGCAGTGAAAGCTGTCGGTGAAGAGTTATGCCCTGCGCTGGGTCTGACCATTCCGGTGGGTAAAGACTCGATGTCGATGAAAACCCGCTGGCAGCATAATGATCAGCCGCGGGAAATGACCTCGCCACTGTCGCTGGTTATTACTGCTTTTGCCCGTGTTGAAGATGTCCGCCGTACCGTGACACCACAGCTGCAGACTCAGACTGATAATCTGCTGTTGCTGGTCGATCTGGGTGCTGGTGCAAATACTCTGGGGGCGACTGCGCTGGCCCAGGTTTACAGCCAACTGGGTGATAAGCCTGCGGATGTGCGTAGTGCACAGCAACTGGCAGGTTTCTTTAATGCCATCCAGCAGCTGGTTTCCGAACAAAAATTACTGGCTTACCATGACCGTTCTGACGGTGGTTTGCTGGTCACTCTGGCAGAAATGGCCTTTACCGGGCATTGCGGAATTGATGTTGATATCGCAACGCTGGGTCAGGATGTACTGGCTGCTCTGTTTACCGAAGAGCTGGGTGCAGTTATCCAGATTACGGCGGCGGAACATTCCGCAGTCAGCGCAGTGTTCGCTCAACACGGATTAAGCGATTGCCTGCATGTCCTGGGTTCTGCGCAGCAGGGCGATGATTTTATCGTACGTTCTTCTGAGCAGGTAGTGTACCAGGAAAAACGTTCAACTCTGCGTAACTGGTGGGCGGAAACAACCTGGCAGATGCAGCGCCTGCGCGATAACCCTGAGTGTGCTGACCAGGAACATCAGGCTAAGCAGGATAATAACGATCCGGGACTGAACGTTTCATTAAGTTTTGATCCGTCGGAAGATATTGCCGCACCGATGATTGCTACCGGAGCACGCCCTAAACTGGCGGTGTTACGTGAACAAGGCGTTAACTCACATGTTGAGATGGCGGCAGCGTTCCACCGTGCAGGTTTTGATGCGGTCGACGTGCATATGAGTGATTTGCTGGCCGGACGTCAGCAACTGGATGACTTCCAGGTTCTGGCTGCGTGCGGCGGATTCTCCTACGGCGATGTGCTGGGTGCCGGAGAAGGCTGGGCAAAATCGATCCTGTTTAATCCACGGGTTCGTGAAACCTTTGAACAGTTCTTCCATCGTGATCAGACACTGGCGCTCGGGGTGTGTAACGGTTGTCAGATGATGTCCAATCTTCGTGAACTGATCCCTGGAAGTGAACTGTGGCCACGCTTTGTGCGTAACCAGTCAGAGCGCTTCGAAGGTCGTTTCAGTCTGGTTGAAGTCACAGAAAGCCCGTCGTTGTTGTTATCAGGTATGGCCGGGTCACGGATGCCTATCGTGGTATCTCACGGGGAAGGTTTTGCTGAACTACGGGATCAGCAACAGCTGAATGCCCTGGAATCGCAGCAACTGGTTGCCCTGCGTTTTGTAGATAACTACGGTAATGTTACCGAGAATTACCCGGCGAACCCGAATGGTTCTCCGAAAGGTATTACTGCTGTAACCAACACTTCGGGTCGCGTCACTATTATGATGCCTCATCCGGAGCGCGTGTTCCGTACCGTCAGTAACTCCTGGCATCCGGCTGAATGGGGTGAAGACAGCCCATGGATGCGTATTTTCCGTAATGCGCGTCATCAGCTGGGTTGATAAGCCCTGACAAGCAGTTCTGATAAAAGGCACCCTTCGGGGTAATGCCGGTCACTTAAGGTGACCGGCATTGTTTTTAAAGGGATATTTCGACCTTTTCTCCCTCACTTCTCTCACATATTCCCGTTCTCGTCGTGGTGGCAGTTTCAGCATCCCGGCATTACTGTAAAAGTGTTTAAGGTGACCCGGGATGGCTCCCGGTGAAGCCCACGGCAGACCGATCAGTAGCCGTAATATCTCTGATACTGCACCGCTGAAGCTCAACTGGTAAGGCAGGTAATTTCCTTTCAGGCTGAACGCCATTTTAATCATCTGGTAACGCACCAGGTTATACGTCAGCAGTATTCCCCATAGCTCCTGCTTCACCAGATCGGGCAACCGGCTTCTCAGCGTCCAGCGGTTTCCCAGTAAAAACTGCTTTGCCTCACGATATCCCAGCTCGATTTCCCAGCGATGCTTATAAAGTTCTGCCACGTCAGTCGCCGGATAACGCATCGCATCTGTCATGGAAGTGACTACCTGCCGTTCCGTCCCGTTCACTTTCCGCCTGATTAGCCTCACTATGAGTTCTTCCGGCAGGCCTTTCCATTGCTTTCTGGCCTGAGGCGTGGTTTTCAGTCGTATCAGTTCGTCCTGCCTGCCGAGCTTTCGTACCACTTCATACTGAGTGTTCTTTTTCAGCGGCGTTAGCCAGTGGCGATTTTCACCTGCATTATGCCAGTCATGTAACAACCCTAAAGAGTAAAAGCCCTTATCAAACAGCGTAATACTGTTATCCGGTGCATTTTCTGCCAGCTGAGCGGCCAGCCGCATTTCGTTGATATCGTAGCGACCTGACACACTTGCACGCAGCAGATGGCTGCTGAGTTCCATCAGACACACCATACGAACCTGAGGATAACCGCGTTCACCATGCTGATTAGATGCTTTGCCGAAGGCCTCTGCATTTTCAGGAGTGTCCTGGGTATGCCAGACAACGCCATCAACAGCATTAAGCGTCAACCCGTGCCAGAGGGGATGTCTGGCTTCTTCGTGCCAGTGTTGTTGAGTGAGATCAAACAGGACCCGGATGGCATCTTCGCCCAGTGTTTTTCGGCGGGCAATCACAGAGCTGGGTGCGGTAAATGACCGTCCGGTCCGGTCAACAATATCCATCAAATTCACGATATGGCTCATGGGCTTATTGTTGAATATGGCCATACCGATAACCAGCCAGACCATCGACTCAAGGGGAAGTTTACGCTTACGCAGCGTGACGGTATCAGTGAGGGAAAACGCCTGTCGGATGAGGTCAGGAGAGAGCAGGTCAGAGAGGCTCTGTACTTCTTCGGGAGCAGTGAGATTAATAATGCCGAGAGCTTGCGAAAGTTCCATTTAAAAAGGGTCTATGTCTGCACATGAACCCTTTTTACACCAACCACCGGATCGGTCAAATGATCCTTAAACGATCGGCATTACCCTTCGGGGTGCCTTTTTTATTATCGTTATCTCGGGGGTCGGGAGAGAGCTTCTGAGTGAAAGTGTCATTTCGACGACACTTTAAGTGATCGAACTGTCTCTGATTTGTGACACTTAACTCATTGAAAAATAATAAGGCTCACAGAACAGGCTTAAACTGTCTCTCCGGGGAGACAGTTTAAGGCGGAGTTGCCGAAGAATTCGACGAAAAATCTAATCAAACTATTGATATAAAAAGACTTGTAATTTGTGGCATGGCTATTGCATTATACATCCCGCAGCTCATTCTGCTCTTTATGATGCCCTGCGAAAGCGGTCAAGAGCTCATAAACTTTGAATGACGCCCCAAGGTGCCTGCCGTCCGACTGTTGATAATCGTAAGTTTTATTGCGTTATCATGCCACGGGCGTAACGTTGAGTAAGGCACCGCCTTCTTCCATAACGCCGGTTTTTACCGGCGTTATACTTTTCAGGCGTTTGCGACCCTCATGCCAGAGGGGACAAAAATATCTCTTTATCTCTGTTTTAATCTGAGCGGCTTCCTTCCTGACGTTAATCCGGCTAGCATCTGAGTTTTACTCCCTGATGGCGATGACTTTGAAAAGCTGGCGTTTTGTTCCCCGTTCGCTAAGACAACTGGTACTGCTGGCCTTTGTGCTGGTCCTGCTACCATTACTTATCCTGGCATGGCAGGCCTGGGAGAGTTTCTCCAGCCTAAGTGAACAGGCCGCGGAAACTAACCGTAATACCTTTACCGATGTTCGTCTGAGTGAACTTATGGCACGCAGTGCGCTGGAAATCGAGCGTAATTACCGGCAGTTCTGCGTGCTGAATGATCCGACACTGGAATCGTTGTATCAGCAGCAATACCTGCGTTATCAGCAAATGGCCGGTACGCATCTGCAACGGTTGCCGCAGCTAAAGTCCCTGCAGAAAATTCAGCAATTGTTGCCTGAGCTCAGCCAAATGCACTGTGATCAGGGTAATCCGCAGGAACCTGCTTCTGATAATCTGATAGCTTTCTCTATTGCGAACAGCCAGCTGGTTGAAGAGACCCGTCAGACAGTATTTACCCGGGGTTTAGAACTGCAGCATGAAATTGCGGACCGGGGAGCTTTTTTTGGCTGGCAGGCCCTGTTGCTGTTTCTGATCAGTCTGGTGTTTATGCTGCTGTTTACCCGAATGATTATCGGGCCGATTAAGAATCTCAAACAAATGATCCACCGTCTGGGAGAAGGAGGGGAGATAGATGCAACCATCGACTTTCGTGGCCCGGATGAAATTCGTTCTCTGGGGCAGCGGGTGGTATGGCTGAGTGAACGCCTGTCCTGGCTGGAAGCTCAGCGTCACGAATTTTTGCGCCATCTCTCACATGAGCTGAAAACGCCTCTGGCAAGTCTGCGTGAAGGCAGTGCTTTGCTGGAAGATGAAGTCACTGGCCCGCTGAATAGTGAACAAAAAGAGATAGTTGCCATACTTGACCAGAGTAGCCTGCATTTACAGACACTGATCGAACAATTACTGGATTATAATCGTCATAGTGCCGACAGCGGTGGGGGGATGAGTACTGTTGATCTGCAATATGTTATCGACGGTGTGGTAACTGCACATGCATTGCCCGCCAGCGCAAGAAATATTGAGACAGAGATAGTTCTTGAGGAACAATATTGCCTTGCTGATCGACAGTTACTGGCCAGGACTCTGGATAATCTCTATTCCAATGCCATAAATTACGGAAAACCCGGAGGGTGGGTGACATTTACCTCCAGCCGACAGGGTGACAAAGTCCGGATTGATGTGTCTAACAGTGGTACGGCGATACCAGCGCACGAACAGAAAATGATATTTGAGCCTTTTTACCAGGGAGCCAGACAGCGCCGGGGACCGGTAAAAGGCAGCGGACTGGGTCTGAGCATAGCCAAAGATTGTATCCAGCGTATGCAGGGTGAACTCACACTGGTTAATAAAAATGCGGCTGAGGTATGTTTCAGGATTGAATTACCGCTGACTAACGGGGCTAATCAGCCATGAGTGACTTTTTTTATCTGCGTCTGTTGTCAGTATCTCTGGTGGCCTTACTGGCCGCCTGCAGCCAGTCCGGGGGAAGAACCACCACGGATATGCAATCAACGAATCTGGTTGCCAGTGCGCCGGTGGCGGGTTGCCTTTCAGCCACGGCACACATGACGGAGGATCAGCAAAATGATCCGCGTTACTGGTTACAGTTGATGGTGTGTGTGCAACAGCAATCTACTGCGGATAACTTTCGCCAGTCTGAACAGGTTATTGCTGACAGCTGGGCACACTCTTTTCTTCACAATATTTTATTGTCCGGAGCTGATATAACCGATCAGCAACGGCAGCAGATGCTGGATCAAATGTCTGCCTGGCAGCCGCAAGTCAGTGCCGGAGTCAGGCCGCTGTTGCAGCTATGGCGGGACAATCTGAGTAGTCAGTTGAATGCTTCGCGAACTGAACTGAAATATCAGCAGCTTCGCCAGAGCAGCGACAATGAAATGGCAGCGCTACGTGTGCAACAGCAACAGCTTCAGCAGGAGCTATCAGATAAACGTCAGCAGTTGCAGAGGCTTGCGGATATTGAACGCCAGTTGTCCAATCGCAAACCCGTTGATCTTCAGGAGAGTTCGCATCTTCACTCATCTGCTGTTGCGGGTGGACAGGAAAAGGAAACTAATTAATCCATGACAAAACAAGCCGCAAGATTATTACTGGTGGATGATGATCCCGGAATACTCAAACTACTTGGCATGCGGTTACGCAGTGAGGGTTTTCTGGTTGCAGCCTGCGAAAATGGTACCGATGCTTTACGGCACTTAATTCGTGAACCGGTTGATTTGGTGATCAGTGATTTACGGATGGATCATATGGACGGTCTGACTCTGTTTGGCGAAATTCAGAAACAGTTTCCGGGGATGCCCGTGATTATTCTGACGGCTCACGGTTCTATTCCCGAAGCTGTCTCTGCAACCCAGCAGGGCGTATGTAGTTTTCTGACCAAGCCAGTCAATCGTGATGCATTATACCAGGCAATTGATCAGGCGCTGGCTCAGCGTGGAACGGTAACTGAACACCAGTTAAGCGACACTATTGTGACCCGGAGTCCGGTGATGATGCGTTTGCTGGAGCAGGCACAAATGGTTGCCCGTTCGGATGTCAGTATTCTGATTCAGGGACAAAGCGGTACTGGTAAGGAAGTGCTGGCGAAAGCTATTCACCATGCCAGCCCGCGGCAAAATCGCCCGTTTATTGCGATTAACTGTGGCGCTTTGCCGGAACAATTACTGGAGTCGGAGTTGTTTGGCCATGCGAAGGGTGCGTTTACCGGGGCCCTGAACGCCAGAGAAGGTCTGTTTCAGGCAGCTCAGGGCGGAACACTGTTTCTGGATGAAATCGGCGATATGCCTGCAGCGTTGCAGGTGAAACTGTTACGGGTATTGCAGGAACGAACCGTCCGGCCATTAGGCAGTAATCAGGATGTGGCTATCGATGTTCGGGTTATTTCAGCTACTCATCGTGACCTGCCGAAAGCTATGGAGAAAAAAGAGTTCCGGGAAGACCTCTACTATCGCCTCAATGTCGTGACGCTGCGTTTGCCATCACTGAATGACAGGGCAGAGGATATTCCATTGCTGGCTAACGCATTGCTGCGACAGGCTGCTGACCGGCATAAACCTCATATCCGCAGCTTTTCGGCTGAAGCCATGAAAAGGCTGATTGCGGCCAGCTGGCCTGGTAATGTCCGGCAACTGGTAAATGTGATTGAACAGTGTGTGGCACTGAGCACTGCCCCGGTGATCACTGACCGTCTTGTTGAACAGGCTCTGGCCGGAGAAAATACGGCATTACTGACTTTTGCCGAAGCCAGAAATCAGTTTGAATTAAATTATTTACGCAAACTGTTGCAGATGACTCAGGGGAATGTGACCCATGCTGCACGGCTTGCGGGACGTAACCGTACTGAATTTTATAAACTTCTCTCTCGTCATGAACTGGACGCGAGCGATTTTAAAGGGTAATTTGCTGCCAGTTATTTTTATTGCCATTCCGGTGGTGCCAGCAAAAACGCTGTGGTTTAACTGATACCGTTCCGCTAAACAACCGGCAACGGAGATCACTGGCGAAAGATAAGGTTCTGATATGAAAAAAATTGATGCGATTATTAAACCCTTCAAACTGGATGATGTTCGTGAATCTCTGGCTGAAGTAGGTATTACCGGGATGACTGTCACGGAAGTGAAAGGTTTTGGCCGCCAGAAAGGGCATACCGAGTTGTATCGCGGTGCTGAATACATGGTCGATTTTCTGCCTAAAGTGAAAATCGAACTGGTGGTTTCTGATGATATCGTTGATACCTGCGTTGACACCATTATGCGCACGGCGCAGACAGGCAAAATTGGCGACGGTAAAATTTTCGTGTTCGATGTTGCCCGTGTTATTCGTATCCGTACAGGTGAAGAAGACGAAGAAGCTATCTGATAGCTTAGCCGGGCCATACATTGTGTCAGCATGGCCCGGTGAATCTGCATTTCTACAGCGATTTGTGCGGCCCGAACATCTCATAATGGATATGTTCAGGCGCAATGCCTGCTGCTGTCAGTTGTTTAAAGACTGACTGCATAAACTCCAGAGGCCCGCAAAGATAAAAATGACGGTCCGGGCTGAACTGACTCGCACCAGCAAGACTGACATCCATTCGTCCACTGAACTGTGCAGCAGGGTTATCTCCGGCCTGTGGTGTGCTGTACCAGAGCAGTTGACGAAATTCCTTCAACTGATTACCCAGCGTTGTTACTTCATCTGCAAAAGCATGAGTTTTACTGCTGTGTGTGGCATGCCACCAGTTAACTTCCGCCGGATAGTTCTGTTCTGCCAGTTGGTGCAGCATAGCCAGCAATGGAGTTTGACCTACACCAGCAGAGATCAGCGTTAACGGGGCAGGTGATAGTGACTCGTCCAGGACAAAATCACCACCAGGCACAGCAACTTCCAACCGGTCACCACATTTAGCCTGCTGATGCAGCCAGCCAGACACGGTTCCGCCGTCCTGGTGACGAACGGCAATCCGGTAATCCTTACCATTGGTACTGCGGGTCAGTGAATATTGTCTGATTTGCCGGTAAGGTATGCCTTCTGGTTGCAGGTACACTGACAGGTACTGACCCGGCAGATAGCCTGCTACCGCTAAACCGTCTTCCGGTGTGAGTACAAAACTTTTAATGACATCACTTTGCTTTGTAATTTCACTGATGATAAATCGCCGGGTATTGCGCCATCCACCAGGCTGATGCTCATGTTCCTGGTAAATCTGCTCTTCACGATTGATAAATATGCCCGCAAGTACTCCATATACTTCTGCCCAGGCGTTAATCACTTCTTCTCCCGGGTTTAGCAATTCGCGAATAGTCCCCAGCAAATGCTCCCCGACGATGGCGTACTGTTCCGGCGTTATTGAAAGGCTGACATGTTTCTGGGCAATTTTTTCGACGGCAGGCAGTAATGCGGCGGGATTATCCAGGTGGCTACCGTAGGCACAAAGCGCGGCAAACAGAGCTTCCGGCTGGCGGCCGTTAGTCTGATTTGTCAGGTTGAACACATTTTTTAGTTCCGGATTGTGGCTCAACATTCTCTGGTAAAAGTGCTTTGTGACCGCAGGACCGGCATTAGCAATGGCAGGAAGGGTCGATCTCACCAGTTCCAGTGTTTTGATATCAGGCATTTTGAGTTCCTCTCAGTGAATTATTAAACATGTATTTTAAATGCATGTTATTACCAGCAACGCAGAATGTAAACAGGCTTAGTGTTCACAGGGTCTTTTTATGTTGCAGAGAAAATCATCATAAGGCCTGATAGCAGGAAACAATCCGGTGAAAAAAGGAGCTTATTTTCAGCAGTTAATCCGCAACAATGCTGATTGCCAATCGTTTGCGCAAAAAGAGTGTATTCCGGCTACCGTCCACCGTTAAAAGAGTTTACACTGTTGGCCGTTGCCCGCCGATGGGTGTTAAAATGCCGTTTTTAGGTTAGCTGAGTCAGGAGATGCGGATGTTAAAGCGAGATATGAACATAGCCGATTATGATGCCCCACTGTGGGAAGCGATGGAGCAGGAAAAAGTGCGTCAGGAAGAGCACATTGAACTGATTGCTTCAGAAAACTACACCAGCCCACGCGTAATGGAAGCTCAGGGTTCACAGCTTACCAATAAATACGCAGAAGGCTATCCCGGGAAGCGTTACTACGGCGGATGTGAATATGTTGACATCGTAGAGCAACTGGCAATTGACCGTGCAAAAGAGCTGTTTGGCGCTGATTTTGCTAACGTCCAGCCACATTCAGGTTCTCAGGCTAACTTTGCAGTCTATACCGCATTACTGCAACCCGGCGATACCATCCTTGGGATGAACCTGGCACACGGTGGTCACCTGACTCATGGCTCACCGGTCAACCTGTCCGGTAAACTTTATAACGTGGTTCCTTACGGCATCGACGAAAGCGGCAAAATCGATTACAACGAACTGGCTGAATTAGCTAGACAGCACCAGCCAAAAATGATTGTCGGCGGATTTTCTGCTTACTCAGGTGTGTGTGACTGGGAAAAAATGCGTGAGATTGCTGACAGCGTGGGTGCGTGGTTATTCGTTGATATGGCGCACGTTGCAGGCTTAGTTGCTGCAGGTGTCTATCCGACTCCGGTTCCTCATGCACACGTTGTGACTTCAACTACCCATAAAACCCTGGCAGGTCCGCGTGGCGGCCTTATCCTGGCGAAGGGTGGTGATGAAGATCTGTACAAAAAACTGAACTCTGCTGTTTTCCCTGGCGGCCAGGGCGGTCCTCTGATGCACGTTATTGCTGGTAAAGCGATTGCGCTGAAAGAAGCCATGGAACCAGAGTTTAAAGCTTACCAGCAGCAGGTTGCAGTCAACGCGAAAGCGATGGTAGAAGTTCTGCTGGCTCGTGGTTACAACATCGTTTCCGGTGGAACTCATAACCATCTGTTCCTGCTGGACCTGGTGGATAAGAATCTGACCGGTAAAGAAGCTGATGCAGCGCTGGGACGTGCGAATATCACTGTGAACAAAAACAGTGTCCCTAATGATCCGAAAAGCCCGTTTGTGACTTCAGGTATCCGTATTGGTACCCCGGCAGTAACTCGTCGTGGCTTTAAAGAAGCCGATGTCCGCGAACTGGCTGGCTGGATTGCTGATGTTCTGGATAACATTAACGATGAAGCAACTATCGAGCGTGTGAAAGGCAAAGTGCTGGAAATCTGTGCACGCCTGCCGGTTTACGCCTGAGATTATTGATTCTGAGCGTCGCTGATTACCTCATGTAATCAGCGCTTTAAACGGCTCGCTGTGACTGTATTAAGCAGTTCAACAGCGGGCCGTTTTTTTATGCACTCAGTATTTTGCGGATGCACTCTTGTTGGTGATCCGTAATTGGCAGTTCGGTGTGAATCAACGGAGGAGAAAATAGCGGCAACTGGACTATATAAGGAGAGATCACCAGTGCAACTCCACGCGGTGCGCCGTATTGACGGAAGCTGTTAAGCGTCTGACGATGCACAGTTACCGGCAACAATACCGACTCTCGCAAAATCCTCTCTACTTCCTGTTCCAGTTCCGGATTGTCATTGGTCAGAACGATAATCTGCCTTTCCTCATAACCGGTAACTTCCATTGCACCGGAGACCAGCAGCAAAGCTATCAGCATAGTTTCCTGTCGGGAGAAAGTTAGCTGATATTGTTGTTCAAATACTGATAGCGCCTGTGATGTCAGGCGGAACATGCCCGGATACATATCAATCAATTCATTGCTGACACTGTTGTCGATGCCGATAGAAAAATAGTGCCGCTCAATAGCCAGACTCAGGTGGCAGTACAACCTCTGCTGCAGGGAAATATTACCCGACATATCAATTGAGGAAAGCAGGCCAAAACGGTGAATCAGTTGTCCCGAGGCATTCATTAGCTGTGTTTGCAGGTGACCATGCTGGAGATTTCCGGAGGGGGTATCCAGCAGTGTCAGTAAAAGAGCCAGAAAACGGACTTCATCTTCTGGTAGTAATGTTGCTGGCATGCCCTGCTGCTGGCAATAAGTGGCAATATTATTGGCCATTGGCAACCACTCTTTAGCGCCTAACCATTCGCGCTGGCGGGTATTAAATCGCACCCGTTCGGCAGAGGCAAAAGAGTAATTCAGCACAAGTTGTAGCAGCAACAGATTGCTGTCATTCAGGTGGCTGCACAACTGTGATGGCAGGGTAGCCGGAATAAATTGTGTGAAGGTTTCAGATCCGAAAACGAGTGAAGGGAGCTTCCGGTTTTGCAACCGCTGTTCGACTTTCAGGGCGATAATATTTGCCAGTGACGGAGTCTGGCGTAACAGGCGTCTGAAATGTGAAAACAGACAAATACGTTTTTGCAGTTCACTGCCAGTGAGCCGGTAACCTTCGCCAGGTAATGACACCAACTGCAACTGATAGTTATTGCGCAGAATGTCGGTTAACAGATGCAGGTCTTGCTCTGTTTCCGTCAAGTCAGGCATATCAGGCAGCTGTAACCGGGCAGCACTGAGGGAATGATCCGCAATCACTAATAGCAGTGTCAGGTAGCTTTGCCGCTGGCTCCGGGATAATGCCGGCAGCGTATGTCGGTCTTCGCTCATAATTCTCTCCCGGCGCAGTACGGATTTTCAGAGGTTAACTAATGATAAGAAAAGGTGAAAGAATCTGCCGGAGGTTTTAGTCAGAGGTTGAAGCGAAGTCACATTTTATTCGTATAAAGAGGGGGACAGCCTGGTAACAGGGGGGAAAGTGACAGTGCGAGGGAGAAAGGCGAATACAGCAGGCAACAATAGCAACGGCAGCTGCAAAAGTACAGTCTGCCGTTGCCCGGAATTAGCGTTTCAGAGCTTCACTTAACTCATCACGCATTGATGCCAGGATTGCCCGCACTACGCGTGGGTTACCGGCAACAATATTCCCTGAGCTGATATAACCGTGGCCACCGGTAAAATCGGTGACCAGACCACCGGCTTCACGGACCAGCAGTTCACCGGCAGCAAAGTCCCATGGCTTCAGGCCAATTTCGAAGTAACCATCGGTACGTCCGGCAGCAACATAGGCCAGATCCAGTGCGGCAGAACCTGTGCGTCTGAAATCAGCACACTGAGTGAACAGTTTGGCAACTACGTTAATAAACGGAGCAGCATGTTGTTTAACTTTGAACGGGAATCCGGTAGCCAGAATAGTACCGTCCAGATCACGGGCAGAGCTCCCACGCAAACGGTAACCGTTTAACTGGGCGCCTTGTCCACGGGCTGCGCTGAACAGTTCGTTACGCATTGGATCGTAGACCACGGCAACTTCGGTGCGGCCTTTAATACGTACAGCGATTGAAACAGAGAAATGCGGGAAACGTTTAATGAAGTTGGTGGTGCCATCCAGTGGATCAATAACCCATTGAACATCCTTATCTTCACCTTCCAGTTCACCACTTTCTTCGGTGATGATGGTGTGCTGAGGGTAAGATTTACGAATCACCTCAATAATCAGGCGTTCCGCCTCGCGATCGACATTAGTCACAAAGTCGTTGCTGCCTTTCTGACTGGCTTCAACAGCATCAGGCGTTTCATAGTGTTTGGCGATTAAATTACCGGCCTTGCGCGCAGCGCGCACGGCGATGTTCAGCATCGGATGCATCAGTTATTCCCACTGGATGTTAAAGAACGAAAAAACGCGGAGAAGTATAGCAGCCTGTTCAGGTAATGTCTCTTTTTATGTTAGTATCCTTTCATCATTTTAAGAGCGGCCTCCAATTATGTTGCAGAATATTCGTATTGTCCTGGTGGAAACATCACACACCGGGAATATGGGCTCCGTTGCCCGTGCCATGAAGACTATGGGCCTCTCCAGCCTTTATCTGGTCAACCCTCTGATTAAGCCTGACTCTCAGGCAATTTCTCTTGCAGCCGGTGCCAGCGACTTAATCGGTGATGCCAGCATCGTTGATTCACTGGACGAAGCGATTTCCGGTTGTAGCCTGGTCGTCGGAACCAGCGCCCGTTCACGTTCACTGCCGTGGCCAATGCTCGATGCCAGAGAATGTGGAGTGAAAAGTGTTGAGGAAGGCCAGCAGGCTCCGGTGGCACTGGTATTTGGCCGTGAACGTGTCGGTCTGACCAACGAAGAACTGCAAAAATGTCACTACCATGTTGCTATCCCGGCCAATCCTGAATACAGCTCGTTAAATCTGGCAATGGCAGTACAGCTAATTGCTTACGAAGTGCGGATGGCATGGCTACAGGCTGAAGCCACTAAAACACCGGCGCCGGTGTATGCAGAATCTCCGTATCCACTGGTCGATGATCTGGAACGTTTTTATGTCCACCTCGAAAATATGATGCTGGACAGTGGTTTTGTGCGTAAAGACCAGCCAGGGCAGGTGATGAGCAAATTACGTCGCCTGTTCACCCGTGCCCGCCCGGAGCGCGATGAACTGAATATTCTGCGCGGGATGCTGTCGTCTTTCGAAAAGAAGGAACCGAAAAGCCGCGGGTAGTCCCGGAAAGCGGGCAGCACGTCCGGTTAAATACCTGAGTAATTTACCCGGTTAAATAGTTGACCATTTTACTCAGGAATGTCAGACTTACGTTTATCAACTTTATTAACACTCCGGTAACCGGATACTGATCGAGGTCGTATAACGATGAGACTGACATCCAAAGGACGTTATGCTGTCACTGCCATGCTGGATGTGGCACTTCATTCCAATGAAGGCCCGGTACCTCTGGCCGATATTTCTGAGCGTCAGGGTATTTCGCTCTCTTATCTTGAACAGCTGTTTTCCCGCCTGCGTAAAAATGGGCTGGTGGCCAGTGTCCGCGGACCTGGTGGTGGATATCTGCTGGGTAAAGATGCCGGCCAGATTGCCGTAGGAACAGTGATTACGGCAGTGGATGAGTCTGTCGATGCGACCCGTTGCCAGGGTAAAGAAGGCTGTCAGGGCGGTGAACGCTGCCTTACGCACGTATTGTGGCGTGATTTAAGTGACAGAATCAGTGAGTTTCTGAATAATATCACGCTGGCTGAATTAGTGAATAATCAGGAAATTCTTGAGGTAGCGGATCGTCAAAATAATGATAACCGACGTTTCCTTGACCCACGCCTGCAGTCAGCCATTGACGTCAAGCTGCGTGCTTACAACTAGAGACTATGGCGTTATTTGCCTGCGTAATATCTTCGCCATAATATAAATTATTAGCATTGAAGTGATGTACGGAGTTTAAGAGCAATGAAATTACCAATTTATCTGGATTACTCTGCAACCACGCCGGCTGATCCGCGTGTTGCAGAGAAGATGATGCAGTATCTGACTCTGGACGGGGTGTTTGGTAACCCCGCTTCCCGTTCACACCGTTTCGGCTGGCAGTCAGAGGAAGCGGTAGATATTGCACGTAATCAGATTGCAGACCTGGTCGGGGCTGATCCCCGCGAGATCGTGTTCACCTCTGGTGCGACCGAAGCTGATAACCTGGCAATTAAAGGTGCGGCTCAGTTCTATCAGAAAAAAGGTAAGCACATCATTACCTGTAAAACCGAACATAAAGCGGTGCTGGATACCTGCCGTCAGCTGGAAAGAGAAGGATTTGACGTCACTTATCTGACACCTCAGACCAACGGTATTATTGATCTGGCTGTCCTGCGGGATGCTATTCGTGAAGACACCATTCTGATTTCCATTATGCATGTTAATAATGAGATTGGTGTGGTTCAGGATATTGCCGCCATTGGTGAAATTTGTCGTGAACGCGGAATTATCTTCCACGTTGATGCTACCCAGAGCGTAGGTAAACTGCCTATCGATCTGAGTAAACTGAAAGTTGATTTAATGTCTTTCTCTGCGCATAAAATCTACGGACCTAAAGGTATCGGTGCATTGTATGTTCGCCGTAAACCGCGTGTTCGTCTGGAAGCGCAGATTCACGGTGGCGGTCATGAGCGCGGCATGCGTTCAGGCACCCTGGCAGTTCATCAGATTGTCGGTATGGGTGAAGCTTACCGTATCGCGAAAGAAGAGATGGATACCGAGATGGCTCGTCTGCGTCGTCTGCGTGACCGTCTGTGGAATGGTGTGAAAGACATGGAAGAGGTTTACCTGAATGGTGATCTCGAAAATGGCGCACCGAATATTGTCAACATCAGCTTTAACTACGTTGAAGGTGAGTCGCTGATTATGGCCCTGAAAGATCTGGCCGTATCTTCTGGTTCAGCCTGTACGTCTGCGAGTCTGGAGCCGTCTTATGTACTGCGCGCTCTGGGTATGAACGATGAACTGGCCCACAGCTCAATTCGTTTCTCTTTAGGACGTTTTACTACTGAAGAAGAAATCGACTATGCCATCAATCTGGTGCGCAATTCTATCGGCCGGCTGCGTGACCTTTCTCCGTTGTGGGAAATGTTTAAAGCAGGTATCGATTTGAACAGCATCGAATGGGCGCATCACTAACAGTCTTCAGGAGAATTTAAAATGGCTTACAGCGAAAAAGTAATTGATCACTACGAAAATCCCCGCAACGTGGGTTCTTTTGACAATGCTGACCCGACTATCGGTAGCGGCATGGTAGGTGCACCTGCCTGTGGTGACGTTATGAAACTGCAGATCAAAGTAAGTGATAACGGCATCATCGAAGATGCACGTTTCAAAACTTACGGTTGTGGTTCAGCTATCGCTTCCAGCTCACTGATCACCGAATGGGTGAAAGGTAAGTCTCTGGATGAAGCTCAGAGCATTTCTAACATGCAAATTGCTGAAGAACTGGAATTACCACCGGTAAAAATCCACTGTTCTATTCTGGCTGAAGATGCGATTAAAGCAGCGATTGCTGACTATAAGAGCAAAAAAACTGATAAGTAAGCGAGGGTGAGAGATGTCGATTTCCCTGAGCGATTCCGCTGCTGCGCGTGTCAGTAGTTTTCTGGCAAACCGTGGCTCAGGTTATGGGTTACGTTTAGGCGTAAGAACATCAGGCTGCTCTGGTATGGCCTATGTGCTCGAGTTTGTAGACGAACCACAGCCTGAAGACACTGTGTTTGAGCAGAAGGGCGTCAGAGTCGTTGTCGATGGCAAAAGCCTCGTTTATCTGGATGGCACAGAACTGGATTTTGTGAAGGAGGGCCTGAATGAAGGCTTTAAATTCAACAATCCGAACGTGAAAGATGAGTGCGGTTGCGGCGAGAGTTTCAACGTATAATTTCTGTGTCATACACTGAACATCTGCCCCAGCCTGCTGGGGCGTTTTTTTTATTTTTTTCTCAGATTCGGGCCGGTTATGAATTATTTTACCCTGTTTGATTTGCCAGAATCCTTTGATATTGATACCGCAGTACTGGCTGACAATTTCCAGACACTGCAACGTCAGTATCATCCTGACAAGTTTGCGACCTCTCCGGAAGCAGAACGGCTGAAAGCATTACAGCATGCGGCCTCGATCAATCAGGGCTATCAGGCCCTGCGCCAGCCACTCTCCCGGGCAGAATATCTGTTGTCTCTGCATGGGTTCGATATTAATAACGAACAGCACACTGTCCGTGATACGGCTTTTCTGATGGAGCAACTGGAGTTGCGTGAAGAGCTGGAAGGTATCGAACAGCAGAAAAACAGTGATGCACTGGCATCGTATTTCAGCCGCCTGAATGATATGGAACAGCAGCGCAGTCAGCAAATGCGCCAGTTATTTGCTCAGCAGCAATGGCCGGAAGCGGCGGATACCGTGCGTAAGCTACGATTTCTCTTCAGATTGCGCGTCGAAGCAGAGAAGCTGGAAGAGAAATTGCTGGATTTTTAAACGGGAAGCTCGTTATGGCGTTATTACAAATCAGTGAACCAGGGTTAAGTGCTGCACCTCATCAGCGTAAGCTGGCTGCAGGTATTGATCTTGGTACGACCCATTCTTTAGTGGCGACAGTTCGTAGCGGACAGGCAGAAACGCTGCCGGATGAGCTGGGGCGTCATTTGTTACCTTCAGTGGTGAACTACCGGCCGGGACAGTTGATTATCGGCTGGGATGCCCGTGCGCAGGCAGCCACTGATCCGCAACATACCTTTAGCTCGGTGAAGCGCCTGATAGGCCGTTCGCTGGCTGATATTCAGCAGCGCTATCCGCACCTTCCTTACCAGTTCAGGGCCAGTGAAAATGGCCTGCCGATGATGGAAACCCCCTCAGGTCTGATCAACCCGATTCAGGTGTCAGGAGATATTCTGACAGAACTGGCGGTCAGGGCCCGGGAATCTTTAGGCGGCGAACTGGACGGGGTGGTCATTACGGTACCGGCCTATTTTGATGACGCTCAGCGTCAGGGAACCAAAGATGCCGCACGTTTAGCCGGTCTTAATGTGCTACGACTGCTGAACGAACCGACGGCTGCCGCTGTTGCTTACGGGCTTGATTCCGGGCAGGAAGGCGTGATCGCGGTTTATGATTTAGGCGGCGGAACCTTTGACATCTCTATATTGCGTCTCAGCCGTGGAGTGTTTGAAGTTCTGGCTACCGGCGGAGATTCTGCGCTCGGTGGTGATGACTTCGATCAGCTGTTAGCCGAATGGATCTGCCGTGAAGCTGGTATTAGTGATCTGAGTGATCGCAAATTACAGCGACAGATCCTGGATATTGCTACCGCCACAAAAATTGCCCTTAGCGATAACGAGAGTACGTCTGTTGCAGTGGGAGACTGGCAGGGAACCATCAGCCGTGAACAGTTTACTGCGCTGATTGCTCCACTGGTCAAACGGACGCTAATCGCCTGCCGCCGCACCCTGAAAGATGCTGGTGTCAGCGTTGATGAAGTCAACGAAGTTGTTATGGTCGGTGGCTCGACAAGAACTCCGGCCGTTCGTGAGAGCGTGGGTGAGTTCTTTGCCCGTCAACCGCTGACCTCTATTGACCCCGATAAAGTGGTAGCATTAGGGGCTGCAATTCAGGCTGATATCCTGGTAGGTAATAAGCCTGACAGTGATATGTTGCTGCTGGATGTCATTCCATTGTCACTGGGACTAGAGACCATGGGCGGATTGACTGAAAAAGTGATTCCGCGCAATACCACAATTCCTGTGGCGCGCGCTCAGGAATTTACCACTTTTAAAGATGCTCAGACAGCAATGAGTATTCATGTGGTTCAGGGTGAACGCGAACTGGTCAGTGATTGCCGTTCGCTGGCACGGTTTGCTCTGCGCGGTCTGCCACCGCTGCCAGCAGGTGGTGCACACATCCGTGTCACTTTCCAGGTAGATGCTGATGGTCTGCTGAGCGTCACCGCGATGGAAAAGTCTACCGGTGTTGAAGCGTCTATTCAGGTAAAACCGTCTTACGGTCTGACTGAAAATGAGATAGCGACAATGATCACTGACTCAATGACATACGCACGTGATGATGTGGCAGCCCGGAAACTGGCAGAACAAAAAGTGGATGGCCTGCGAGTGCTGGAAAGCCTCGACGGTGCACTCAAAGAAGACAGTGCGTTACTTTCTGCAGAAGAACTGCAGCAAATCCGCGATGCACAGGACAGTCTGCGGGATGCTGTGGAAGGTAATGACGAGGCACAGATAGCTGCCGGAATTAAATTATTGGATCAAGTGACTCAGGAGTTTGCCGCACGCCGGATGGATAACTCAATTCGTCGGGCACTGACCGGACACTCTGTGGATGAGGTTTAAGAATGCCTAAAATTGTAATTTTACCCCATAAAGATCTGCTGCCTGAAGGCGGGGTCTATGATGCTGCACCTGGTGAAACTATCCTGGATGTTGCATTACGCAACGGGATCGAAGTTGAACATGCCTGTGAAAAATCATGTGCCTGTACCACCTGTCACTGCGTAGTTCGTGAAGGATTCGACTCGCTGGCTGAAAGCACCGATGATGAAGATGATATGCTGGATAAAGCCTGGGGGCTTGAACCAGACAGTCGTCTGAGTTGCCAGGCGCGCGTTGCCGATGAAGATTTAGTCGTGGAATTCCCGCGTTATACCCTGAACCACGCACGCGAACATTAATTTATATTCCCTTTGGGCCGGAGATTTCCGGCCTTTTTTGTGTCTGAGGAAGCAAAATGTCAATTAAATGGACCGACAGCCGTACCATCGGCGAAGCACTTTACGATCTCTATCCGGATACTGACCCGAAAACAGTCCGGTTTACCGACTTACACCAATGGGTTTGTGAACTGGAAGGTTTTGATGATAATCCTGAAGCTTCTAATGAAAAAATCCTCGAAGCAATTCTGTTAGTCTGGATGGATGAGTACGAATAACGATTAAGGAGTGATTTCATGACCACACAAATTATGCAGATCAGACTCAGCCAGCAGGCCGCAGATGCCCGTTGGGGAGAAAAAGCCATTATTTCCAGCGCTGATCAGGGGATGACTATTCACCTTTCTTCAGGGAATGAGTTACAGGTTATCCAGCGTGCTGCACACAGAATTGATGGTCAGGGGATCCGTTCGGTTGAACTGACCGGAGAACACTGGGATCTCGAACGCTGCTGGGCATTCTGGCAGGGTTTCCGTTCGCCTAAAGGCCATCGTGAAGTTCAGTGGCCGGCGTTGAGTGACAGTGATAAACAGGAATTCCAGAACCGGCTAAAAATCGTTGACTGGGTTCGTGATGTTATTAACTTGCCTGCAGAAGAGCTGGGGCCGGAAGAACTGGCTGGTGCTGCTATTGATCTGTTGACCGGGCTGGGTGGTGATGCAGTGAAGTATCGCATCACCAAGGGCGAAGATCTGCGGGAGCAAGGCTACAACGGATTACATATTGTCGGCCGTGGTTCTACCCGACCTCCGGTATTGCTGACACTTGATTTCAACCCGGCAGGTGATGAAGCCGAACCGGTAGATATCAGCCTGGTGGGGAAAGGGATTACTTTCGATACCGGCGGTTACAGCCTGAAAGGCAGTAACTTTATGGATTCGATGAAATCGGATATGGGTGGTGCTGCCACTCTGACCGGGGCACTGGCTTTGGCAATTAGTCGTGGTTTGAATAAACGCGTGAAGCTAATCCTCTGCTGTGCCGATAATATGGTCAGTGGTGGTGCGTTACGACTGGGTGATATTATTCGTTATCGTAACGGTAAATCAGTAGAAGTCATGAATACCGATGCTGAAGGTCGGCTGGTGCTTGCTGATGGGCTGATTGACGCCAGTGCACAAAAACCACGTTTGTTGATTGACGCTGCAACGCTCACCGGTGCTGCTAAAACTGCACTGGGTAATGATTATCATGCGTTGTTTAGCTTTGATGACCAACTGGCCGCTAAACTGATGAGCAGCGCAGAAGCCGAAGGTGAACAGTTCTGGCGTTTACCGCTGGCTGAATTCCACCGTCAGCATCTGCCATCAAACTTTGCTGATCTGAACAACATTGCCAGCGCGGCACATTCTGCCGGAGCAAGCAGTGCGGCGGCTTTCCTCTCCTGGTTTGTCGAAGATTACCAGCAAGGCTGGCTGCATATTGACTGTTCTGCCACTTACCGTAAAAGTGCCGTTGACCAGTGGTCAGCCGGTGCGACAGGGCTGGGTGTGCGTACTCTGGCTAATTTGTTACTCAAATAATTTAGCAGGCAGTTATTTTTGGGCAGACCCTGGTCTGCCCTTGTTTTTCGGGCAGGTCACAAATGCAGACATCACTTGAAGATCTACTGAGTAAAGCGGCTACTGAGCCGGCTCACCGTCCTGAGTTTTTTCAGCGACTGTTGGAATCTGAAGTCTGGACTGCCGGCAGTCAGTCTGCCGGTGAGACAGAAAACAGTGCCAGTTACTCGCTGGAACACTGGGAAAAAGATGACGGGCAGTCAGTTATCCCGTTCTTTACTTCGGAAGCAGCGTTTATCGAAGCTGCAGGTGAAAACAAGCCGCGACTGAAACTGAGCGCCAGGGCATTGTTTGAAATGACCAGCGGCGAAACACTGTTCCTGAATCCAAAGCTCAGCAGTGGTAAAGAGTTTACTGCGGCTGAAATTCGCGCTCTGCTCAGTGGGGCAGGGAATGCACTCAGCGAGTTCAGTGTTCCGGACCACGGGCAAACCTTGTTGCTGTCGGCAGTAGAACAGCCTCCGGCTCAGCTGGTTTCGTCGTTAAAGCAGTTGTTTGGCAAATACAAACCGGTACGCAGAGCATTTCTTGCCTGGTGTCGTGAAAGTGCTGAGCAGGAAGGTAATCTGTTGATTGGTATTGAAGCGAGTGCTGATCTGCAGGAGATTATTCAGGCGGCCGGGCATGTTGCGATAGATACTTTGCCGGATGATGCACTAATTGATTTTTGTGAAGTGAATGAGCAGGCGTCGGGTGTCAGTCACTTCTTCACCGCCCATATTGAACCCTTTTACCAGCGTCCGCACGGCAGTTTTCTGCGCGGGCTGGATTTGAAAGGCGGACAGCGTATTCTGTAATGTCTCCGGGGGATACTCCCCCGGAACATTGATGTTATAGCACGCCCGGCAAATCGTCGCGGCTTCCCCATTCTCCCCAGGAACCGTCATATAGCGTGGCATCGTTATTTCCCAACTGAGCCAGTGCTGCTAACACGACCACGGCGGTAACTCCGGAACCACAACTGGCGATTACCGGTTGGCTGACGTCCACTCCGGCGGCACGGAATACCTCACGTAACTGCTCATCCTCAAGTAACCGGCCATCGGTAACCAGCGTATTCCACGGCACATTCAGGCTACCTGGAATATGACCACGCTTCAGGCCAGGGCGGGGCTCATCTACTTCGGCATTAAAACGGGCCGCAGAACGGGCATCAATAATCTGAGCTCCCCCTTCATGACTGGTCAGCAGGACATCATTTAACCGTTTAACCTGCCCCGGCTGAGGATGGGCGTCGAAATTCCCATCCTCCAGTGACGGATTCCCCGTTTCTGTTGGTAATCCTGCCGCTTTCCAGGCCTGCAATCCGCCAGCCAGAATAGAGACTTGTGCCACACCGAAATGACGTAACATCCACCAGGCCCGTGGAGCAGAGAACAGATTACCTTCATCGTAAACTATCAGATGCTTATCACTGTCGACCCCCAGTTCGCGCATAGCGACTGCAAAAGCCTCAGGCCGTGGCAACATATGTGGGAAGGGACTGCTATGGTCTGACAACGCTTCAATATCAAAGAAGGGCGCACCAGGCAGATGCCCGGCCAGATATTCATTGGTGATATTGCGGGTCAGTTCCTGACCCGGAGGTAGCATTCTGGCATCGAGAATTTGTAGCTGTTCATCGTTCTGATGCCCGGACAGCCAGTCGGTAGTGACAAAAAGTGCCGGATTCATAGCCTCTCCTGTGCAATTGCTTTTTTTGAGTGTCGGTGATTTTACCAGCCAGCTCAAGATCTCACGGTGAAAAAAGGTGGCATTGCTGTGTTCAGCACGTCAGCTTCAGAGACAGACTCCGGTTAACGGTAAAAGCGAAAATGGTCATGAATTGCTCACCATTTTGCGATTCTGCGGCCCGTCTCAGGATTTTTTCAAAAAAAATGCGATTTACCGTAGGCAATGGCGGCGCAGACCCCTATAATTTGCGCCGTTTCTTCGCCGGAATGGTTATTTCGTACACTGTTTTCAGTCGGCTTTAACCGTTCGGGTGATTTATTGTGGAAGTTCAGACTGAGGTCAAAATGACAATCGAACGTACGTTTTCTATTATCAAGCCAAACGCAGTTGCTAAAAACGTGATTGGTGCTATCTATAACCGTTTTGAAAGCGCTGGCTTCAAAATTGTTGCTGCAAAAATGCTGCACCTGACCAAAGAACAGGCTGAAGGTTTCTATGCAGAACACAAAGGCCGTCCTTTCTTTGATGGTCTGGTAGAATTCATGACTTCAGGTCCGGTTGTTGTTTCTGTTCTGGAAGGCGAAAATGCCGTTCAGCGTCACCGTGACCTGATGGGTGCAACTAACCCTGATAACGCTCTGGCGGGTACTTTACGCGCCGACTACGCTGACAGCTTCACTGAAAACGCAACTCACGGTTCTGATTCTCAGGAATCAGCGGCACGTGAAATTGCTTACTTCTTCGCTGAAGGTGAAGTTTGCCCGCGTACCCGTTAATCTGTCCCTGCGGGCAGTCACTGTAAATAAACAGTGACAAAATAGTCAGTAAACGGGGCGACCCTGAATGGCATCCCGCAACAGATAATGTACAATGAGCACCCCTGCAGATCGTTCTGCAGGGGTGTTCCTTTTTAACTGTCTACCTATAACCGTGCCATAACGTGTAACAACGAGGCCAGAGATTATTATGTCCGAACCTGCAGCAACTCCTGTATCCGTCACGCCTGTCGCCGCGTCGCCAAAAGCCAAAATCAATCTGCTGGATTTAAACCGCCAGCAAATGCGTGAATTTTTCCTTCAGCTCGGGGAAAAACCGTTTCGTGCCGATCAGGTCATGAAGTGGATTTATCACTATTGCAGTGATGACTTTGAGCAAATGACCGACATTAATAAAGTCCTGCGGCAGAAACTGAGCCAGGTGGCCGAAATTCGTGCGCCGGAAGTCGCTGAAGAGATGCGTTCTTCTGATGGCACTATCAAGTGGGCTATCCGTGTCGGTGATCAGTTAGTTGAAACGGTGTATATCCCTGAAAATGATCGCGCGACCCTGTGTGTTTCATCTCAGGTGGGTTGTGCGCTGGAGTGTAAATTCTGTTCCACTGCGCAACAGGGCTTTAACCGTAACCTGCGGGTTTCTGAAATTATCGGTCAGGTCTGGCGTGCCGCCAAAATCATCGGTGCTGCCAAAGTGACTGGTCAGCGTCCTATCACCAATGTGGTGATGATGGGGATGGGTGAACCACTGCTGAACCTGAACAATGTGGTTCCGGCGATGGAGATCATGCTGGATGATTTCGGATTTGGTCTGTCAAAACGTCGTGTGACGCTTTCAACATCGGGTGTTGTCCCGGCGCTGGATAAGCTGGGAGATATGATAGATGTTGCGCTGGCAATTTCTCTGCATGCCCCGAACGACGCACTGCGTGACGATATCGTACCGATCAACAAAAAATACAATATCGAAACTTTCCTGCAGTCGGTAAAACGCTATATGGAAAAATCGAACGCCAACCAGGGGCGTGTGACTGTTGAATATGTTCTGTTAGATCATGTGAATGACAGTACGGATCATGCACACCAACTGGCGGAAGTCCTGAAAAATACCCCATGCAAAATTAACCTGATTCCATGGAACCCCTTCCCGGGAGCGCCTTACGGCCGGAGTTCTAACAGCCGGGTTGACCGTTTTTCTAAAGTGCTGATGGATTATGGCTTTACCACCATCGTACGTAAAACCCGTGGTGATGATATTGATGCTGCCTGTGGACAATTGGCCGGGGATGTTATCGACCGGACTAAACGTACCATGCGCAAAAAAGCGGCAGGTGAAGAAATCTCTGTGAAGGCTGTCTAAGCTTAAGCAATCAGGGCATTCCCTCCTTTTCCATACTGTGTGAGTCTTCCTGCTCCCCGGACAGAGCAGGAGACAAAGGATGTCGCAACAGATATGTATAATTTACGTGGTGGTAGTGTTACTGGCCGTCAGTGGTTGTAGTAGTTTGCGCCCACGGCATGCATCAGAAGCGCGTTTACAACTGGGGCTGCACTCTCTTATGGCCAGGGACTACGCTGCTGCCGAACGCCATTTGCAGCGTGCCCGGCAGAATGCTCCTGAAGATTACCGGCCGGTTTTAGGGCTGGCCCGGCTTTATCAGACCCGGGGGCATGATGATATGGCCAGAGTCTGTTACACTCAGGCAGAGAAAATGGCACCGGAAAATGGCTATGTGCTTAATAATTACGGTGCGTTTCTCTGTGCTTTAAGGCAGTATGATAAAGCCCGGACCCGATTTACGCGGGCAATGCGGGCAACAGAAACCGGCAGCAGGACTCAGGCTCTGCTATCCTCAGGATTCTGTTTGCTGGATGCAGGAAAAACTGCCCCGGCGGCTGAAAGGTTGATTACCGCTATCAGGGCTGACAGTACTGCTGCAGCCAAAATACTGACAGAGGCCCGACAGCGGCTGGAGCAACTGAAGTACGCAGATACGCGTTTTTTGGCAGATATTTATCACCAGCAACGTTCTGCCAGTGCAGAAAGTTTATGGTTAGAGATTCTTTACGCCGCGCGACAAAAGGCCACCGGTGATGTGAAACGTTTTGGTGACCAGTTAGCGCGGAATTATCCACTTTCGATACAGTACCAGCGTTATTTAGCTAATGAATACTGAAGCCACCCAAGAAAAATCTGCAGTCCAGTCCACAGGTGAACGCCTGCGTATAGCCCGTGAATCCAAAGGGCTGACGCAGCAGAATGTTGCAGAACGTCTTTGCCTGAAAGTGTCCACGGTACGCGATATCGAGGAGGATAAGTCACCGGCTGATCTCGCGGCGACCTTCTTACGCGGATATATCCGCTCTTATGCCCGTCTGGTCAACGTGCCGGAAGATGACATTTTGCCAATGCTTTCGAAGCAGGCACCGGTACGTTCAGCCAAAATAACCCCAATGCACAATATCTCACTGGGTAGCAGCAGCAGGCGTAAAAAGCGCGATGGTATGCTGACAACCTTTACTGTGCTGGTTATCCTGGTGGTTATTGGCCTGACTGTGGCATGGTGGTGGCAGAACCACAAAGCATCCCAGGCGGATATGGCCGCGATGACCAATTCTGCTACCGATAATTCTGCCAGTGGCAATGAACAGTCTATCCCGTTATCTACCGGTGATGCTGACAGTACTCCGACTGATAATAACTCAGCACCAGTTGCTACCGATACTACTCCGGCAACTGCTGGCTCTGTCCCGGCAGCTTCTGCCAGTAACACGACCACGCAACCAACAGAGCAGCCTGCGGCCGTTTCTCCGTCCCAGACTTCACTGCCTGCCGCTGGTAACACAGCAGACCAGACTTCAGCAACTACAGGTACTCCGGCAACAGCTGACAGCCAGACTGCTCCTGCTGCTGCAACTCCTGCACCGGTCAGCCCTGATGCAGTGGTGATGAATTTTAATGCGGACTGCTGGCTGGAAGTTACTGATGCCACAGGTAAAAAGCTGTTCAGTGGTTTGCAGCACAAAGGTGGAATGCTTAACCTGAGTGGTAAAACCCCATACCGGTTAAAAATTGGCGCACCAGCGGCTGTCTCTGTTCAGTTCCGTGGTCAGCCAGTAGATTTAAGTCGTTTTATTCGTACAAACCAGGTCGCCCGCCTGACGATTGGTGCACAGTAACGTGCCGTCTCAAGGGACTTGTGGAGAAAAAATATGCATAACCAGGCTCCAATAAACCGCCGTAAATCCACCCGGATTTATGTTGGTAAGGTGCCAGTCGGCGACGGAGCGCCTATTGCCGTCCAGTCGATGACGAATACCCGGACTACAGATGTTGACGCAACCGTTGCACAAATTAAAGCGCTGGAACGGGTAGGGGCAGATATTGTTCGTGTGTCTGTACCTACGATGGATGCGGCCGAAGCTTTCAGGCTGATTAAACAGCGCGTCAGCGTACCGCTGGTGGCTGACATTCATTTTGACTACCGGATAGCCCTGAAAGTCGCAGAATACGGGGTGGACTGTTTACGAATCAACCCCGGTAATATCGGTAATAATGAGCGTATCCGCCAGGTTGTGGATTGTGCTCGTGACTACAACATTCCAATTCGTATCGGAGTGAATGCAGGTTCTCTGGAAAAAGATCTGCAGGAAAAATATGGTGAACCTACCCCTCAGGCACTGCTGGAATCAGCGATGCGCCATGTGGATCACCTGGATCGGCTGAACTTCGACCAGTTCAAAGTCAGTGTTAAAGCTTCTGATGTGTTCCTCGCCGTTGAATCCTATCGTCTGCTGGCTAAACAGATTGATCAGCCACTGCATCTGGGGATCACCGAAGCCGGTGGCGCCCGTGCGGGCTCGGTAAAATCTGCCATTGGCCTGGGCCTGCTGTTATCGGAAGGGATTGGCGATACCCTGCGTATCTCACTGGCGGCCGACCCGGTTGAAGAAATCAAAGTAGGTTTTGATATTCTTAAATCACTGCGTATTCGCGCACGTGGTATCAACTTTATTGCCTGCCCAACCTGTTCCCGTCAGGAATTCGATGTCATTGGTACGGTGAATGCGCTGGAACAGCGTCTTGAAGACATCATTACCCCAATGGATGTGTCGATCATCGGTTGTGTAGTGAACGGTCCGGGAGAAGCGACAGTTTCCACGCTGGGTGTGACCGGCGGCAGTAAAAAAAGCGGTTTCTACGAAGACGGAGTCCGTCAACGTGAACGGCTGGATAATACTGATATGATTGAACAGCTTGAAGCACGAATTCGCGCTAAAGCTTCGATGCTGGATGAAAATCACCGGATCGATGTTCGTCAGGTTGAGAAATAAGGGAGATGCATTCCGTGAGTGGGTGCATTGTTTAACGATTGCTCCTGTGCGGTATCTGCCTCATAAGGTATGATGCCGGACAGGTTTTTTGTTTTAAGAGATTTTGACGTGGCGAAGAATATTCAGGCTATCCGCGGAATGAACGATTATCTGCCAGCAGATACCGCACTTTGGCAACGAATTGAGCAGGTCCTGAAACAGGTTCTGGCAGGCTATGGCTTCAGCGAGATCCGCCTGCCGATAGTCGAACAAACTCCTCTTTTTAAGCGCGCCATCGGCGAAGTGACCGATGTGGTTGAAAAAGAGATGTACACTTTTGATGATCGTAATGGCGACAGCCTGACGCTGCGTCCTGAAGGGACTGCGGGTTGTGTGCGTGCCGGTATTGAACACGGCCTGTTATACAATCAGGAACAGCGTTTATGGTACATCGGACCGATGTTCCGCTATGAGCGTCCGCAAAAAGGCCGTTATCGTCAGTTTCACCAGATTGGCGCTGAAGTATTTGGTCTGAACGGGCCGGATGTTGATGCTGAATTGATCATGATGACCGCCCGCTGGTGGAAAGCCCTGGGGATTGCGGAACATGTTCGCCTGGAACTGAACTCTATTGGTTCATTAGAAGCCCGTGCAAATTATCGTGACGCACTGGTGGCATTCCTCGAGCAGCATAAAGATGCACTCGATGATGACTGTAAGCGCCGGATGTATACCAATCCGTTACGTGTTCTGGACAGCAAAAACCAGGATATCCAGCAACTGCTGAATGATGCTCCGCAGTTAGGTGATTACCTGGATGATGAATCGCGCGAACATTTTACTGGTCTGTGCAGCCTGCTGGACGATATGGGGATCAGCTATACCGTGAACCAGCGCCTGGTGCGTGGTCTGGATTATTATAACCGTACAGTGTTTGAATGGGTTACCAATAGCCTGGGCTCTCAGGGCACGGTTTGTGCCGGCGGTCGTTATGACGGGCTGGTGGAACAACTGGGTGGCAGGGCAACTCCGGCGGTCGGTTTTGCGATGGGTCTGGAACGGCTGGTACTTTTAGTTCAGGCAGTTAACCCGGAATTTGAACCGACCCGTAAAGTCGATGTCTATGTTATCGCTTCCGGTGCCGGCGTACAGTCAGCTGCCATGCAGTTGGCCGAAAGCCTGCGTGATGCCATTCCGGAAATTAAACTGATGACCAATTTTGGTGGTGGTAACTTCAAAAAACAATTCGCCCGTGCAGACAAGTGGGGTGCCCGTCTGGCCCTGGTACTGGGTGAAGATGAAGTTAAAAACAACCAGGTTGTCATCAAAGATCTGCGTTCCGGCGACCAGCAAACGGTAACCCGGGATGACATATCCGGAGTATTGCTGTCTGCGTTACAGTAACTGACGGATATTATTAAGCTTTTACAGGAGTAGGATTGCGTGGAAGTTTACAGCAATGAACATGAGCAGACTGATGCTCTCAAACATTTCTTTGCCAATAATGGTAAAGCTCTGGCCGCTGGAATAGTGATTGGTCTCGTTGCTCTGGGTGGCTGGCGCTATTGGGTCAGCCATCAGGAAAATACTGCTCTGGAAAACTCTGCCCGCTACCAGCAACTGACAGAGGCAATGAAGGCTGATAAACCTGAAACACTGGATGCTGTTTCAGCTTTCGTGAGTCAGACTCATGGTTCTTACGGCGCATTAGCGGCGATGGATTTGGCGAAAGTCTATGTTGATGCGGGGCAGACTGATAAAGCGGCTCTGCAGCTTCAGCAGGGAATCAAAGATACTGAAGATGCTAATCTCCAGGCGGTGATGAGTCTTCGCCTGGCACGTTTGCAGTTACAGCAGAAGCAGGCTGATGATGCTCTGAAAACCCTGGATAATGTGAAAGGGGACAGCTGGACGGCGATGGCAGCAGATGTTCGCGGTGATGCTTTGCTGAGTAAAGGCGATACCCAGGGTGCCCGTGCAGCCTGGAGTAAAGGTATTGATTCTAATGCTTCACCTGCACTGAAACAGATGATGCAGATGAAATTGAATAATTTAAGCTAAGACTGTAAAGAGAGAGCGCATGGAATTACGTAAATACCTGCTGCCGGGACTGTTTTCAGTCACTTTGCTCAGCGGTTGTTCGCTATTCAGTGGCGAAGAAGATGCAGTTAAAATGTCTCCACTGCCTACAGTGGTGAATCAGTTCAATCCGACTCAGGTCTGGGATAAGTCGGTCGGCGACGGAGTGGGTGATTTTTACTCTAATCTGCATCCGGCATGGCAGGACAATGTTGTTTATGCGGCCGACCGCTTTGGTATCGTAGAAGCACTGGATGCGGATACCGGTAAGGAAAAATGGAAAGTCGATCTTTCTACCAAAACCGGCTTCTTCTCTTCAAACCTCTCCGCAATGCTGTCTGGCGGGATCACCGTACAGGGTGATTTGCTGTATATCGGCAGTGAGCACGGTGAAGTGTTTGCGCTGAATACTAAAGACGGTTCAGTTGCCTGGCACACCCAGGTTTCCGGTGAAGCGGTATCACATCCGGTAGTCAGTGACGGTCTGGTGCTGATCCATACCAGTAATGGTATTCTGCAGGCATTAGATCAGACGACTGGTGCCAGCAAGTGGGTGGTCAACCTGGATATCCCGGCACTCTCTCTGCGTGGTGAATCTGCCCCGGCAGTCGCTTTTGGCGGAGCCATTGTTGGTGGTGATAACGGCCGCGTCAGTGCTGTTATCATGAACCAGGGTCAGATGATCTGGCAGCAACGTATTTCTCAGCCAAGCGGCGCTACAGAGATTGATCGTCTGAGTGATGTTGATACGACTCCGGTGATTGTGAACGGTGTAGTTTATGTGCTGGCTTATAACGGTGATTTATCAGCACTGGATCTGCGTTCAGGCCAGATTCAGTGGAAACGTGATATTGGCGGCGTGAAAAACCTGCTGGTAGATAATGGCCGGATTTACCTGGTCGATCAGGATGACCGTGTAGATGCTGTTAATGCTGATGGCGGAGTTGAAATCTGGCGTCAGAGTGGTCTGCTGCACCGTAATCTGACCTCACCAGTACTGTTTGACGGTTACCTGGTGGTTGGTGATGGTGAAGGTTATCTGCACTGGATGAACACTCAGGATGGTCGCTTTGTTGCTCAGCAAAAAGTGGACAAATCAGGCTTCCAGACTCAGCCAATCGTTGCCGGTGATAAACTGATTATCCAGGCGAAGAAAGGCGAGGTTTACGCCTTTAAACGCTGAGTTACCGGCAAAAGTACGGGTTAAAATGACCTGCTAATGACGGCTCCTGTGATACAGGGGCCGTTTCGTTTTTCTTCGGCCTGTAGATTTTCTGGTGAATAGCCTGAACTCTGCACAACTAATCGTTATAATCATCCGATTCGGTCGAAATATTTTTTGTAATGAGGCTTTATTATGGTACCTGTGGTCGCGCTTGTTGGACGCCCCAATGTAGGAAAATCCACTCTTTTTAACCGTTTAACGCGTACCCGTGATGCGCTTGTGGCGGATTTCCCTGGTCTGACACGTGATCGTAAGTACGGGCGCGCTGAGGTAGAAGGTCAGGAATATATAGTGATTGATACCGGTGGTATCGATGGCATGGAAGAGGGTGTTGAAACCCGTATGGCAGCCCAGTCGCTGATGGCGATTGAAGAGGCGGATATCGTTCTGTTCCTGGTGGATGCCCGTGCGGGGATCATGCCTGCGGATGAACAGATTGCACAGCACCTGCGTACCCGCCAGAAGCCGACGTTCCTGGTTGCCAATAAAACCGATGGTATGGACCCTACCAATGCAGTGCTTGATTTCTATTCACTGGGTATGGGCGAGATTCATCCGATTGCAGCTACTCATGGTCGTGGTGTGCATAACCTGCTCGAAGCGGTACTTGAGCCGTGGATGGAAACTGAAGAACCTGAAGAGCTCACCGAAGAGCAGGAAAATGCGGCCTATTGGGCAGCCCTTGAAGCAGAAGAAAACGACAGCATTCCTGAAGACGAAGAAGACGATTTTGATCCGACGACTCTGCCTATCAAACTGGCGATCGTCGGACGTCCGAATGTTGGTAAGTCTACGCTGACTAACCGTTTTCTGGGTGAAGACCGCGTTGTGGTTTACGATATGCCGGGAACCACCCGCGACAGTATCTATATTCCGATGGAACGTGATGATCGCGAATATATACTGATTGATACTGCCGGGGTTCGCAAACGCGGTAAAGTGACCGATACGGTTGAAAAATTTTCGGTGATCAAAACACTGCAGGCGATTGAAGATGCAAACGTGGTGTTACTGGTTATTGATGCCCATGAAGGTATCTCTGATCAGGACCTGTCATTGCTGGGCTTTATTCTGAACAGCGGTCGTTCACTGGTTATTGTGGTGAATAAGTGGGATGGTTTATCACAGGAAATTAAAGAAGAAGTTAAAGAGGCTCTCGACTACCGACTGGGCTTTATTGATTTCGCCCGCGTGCACTTTATTTCTGCATTGCACGGTAGCGGTGTAGGTAATTTGTTTGAATCGATTACCGAAGCGTATGACAGCGCAACCCGTCGTGTGAATACCTCCATGCTCACCCGTGTGATGAATATGGCGGAAGAAGACCATCAGCCACCGCTGGTCCGTGGCCGCCGTGTCAAACTGAAATATGCCCATGCCGGCGGATATAACCCTCCGATTGTGGTAATTCACGGTAATCAGGTTAAAGACCTGCCAGATTCCTACAAACGTTATCTGATGAACTATTTCCGTCGTTCACTGAATGTAATGGGTACCCCTATCCGGATTCAGTTTAAGGAAGGGGAGAACCCGTATGCAGGCAAACGTAACCTGCTGACGCCTACTCAGCAGCGTAAGCGTAAACGTCTGATGTCGCATCTGAAGAAAAACAAGCGATAATTCGAAGAAGAGGGCTATAAGGCCCTCTTTTTAATGGGAGAGACAGCTAATGAATGTTATTTGCAGCCATTGTCAGTCCACGCTCACTGGTGAACAGGACGAAATACAGTGCCCGAAATGCCATACCTGTTACCGCAATACCGCTTACTGTCCGGACTGTCAGACGACACTACAGGTACTGAAAGCCTGTGGTGCAGTAGATTTTTTCTGCCAGCAGCATGGGCTGATTTCCTCTTCGCGCGTAGTGTGGCGCCCGGAAGTCATCGAAAGTTAATGGCTGAGACGACAAGATCAGTCGTTAAGTGGAAGAAAAATATCGGTCACTAACTGATGCTCAGCGACTTCATGAACAAAGTTATGGTAGTGAAACCACAGCGGAAAATCACGTAACGTCTCACCACTGGCAGGCAGCCAGTCACGGTACAGTGACTGCGCCAGCGCGGTTAGCCGCTCATGAGAACCCTGATGCCGCACAGTGGCACAGCGTCCGCCCGGGATTACGCTGTTCACGACACCAAACTCATTATCTTCAGGTATCGCGGCAGAAACTTCACCGGCAATCATAAAACGAAACTGCTGCGGATCACAGTTGTGCGGATCGTCCGGCGCAATACCAAAGGTCCGACAGCGACGCACCGGAGAATATCCGCTGGTTTTCCTCCACTCTACAAACCGGGCGGCAGTCTGATTAATGGTTTCCGGAGATCCCTGATGAACCAGCATAGCGACAGGAATATCAGGTAAAGTAACAATAGCAATTTGCATATCGGGTTCTCTTCTGATTTGCGGAGCGGCCGGCATCTGACTGTGCCATGACTGCCACTCTGGTTGGCGGCGAAACTCGCCCGGAGAGACTCCGAATACCTGCTTAAAGGCACGGCTGAATGACTCAGAATGAGTAAAACCCGTCTCCAGTGCGATATCGGTAATCTTTTGCTCAGGATTAAATGCCAGCCGGTATGATGCATAACGCAGCCGCAATAGCTGGATATAACGGCCTGGCGGGATGCCAATGCAGGCCGTAAATTGCCGGTGAAAGTGGAATGCAGAAAAATGGGCCACTTTACTGAGGCTCTCCAGCAACAGAGGTTCACATAGATGACTGTCAATATATTCCAGCACCTGAGTGATTCGTTTCTGATAATTAGCGGTATAACGTTGTTTATCGGTCAGCATAACATTCTCCTGTAGAGAAAGTATGTCGCCCTGTTGTGAGGCTGTCCTGACCGATCTTGCTGAATTACAGCATCATCGAAAAGGCAGATTACTGAGCGGCAGGATCCGAAGAGGCTTTAGGACGCTTTTTAGGAGTAATGGCAGGCTGAGTTGCCGTGACTTCACTCTCCACCCAGCCATCATTTAGCCGGGTACGCAATGTGTCACCGCGCTGCAACTGACGGGTATTTTTAATCACGTCGCCGTTGGCTTTGGTGGTTACACTGAATCCTCGTGCCAGCGTGGCTAATGGACTGGCAGTTTCCAGTTGTACCGCCAGTGTACCAAAGCGTTGACGGTTGTCATTCAGCCGTTGACTGATTGCCTGCTGCAACCGGTAACGCAACTGCCCTAATTCCTGATTTGCCTGGTAAATCTGAGATTGTGGCTGACGGCGTTGTAAACGCTGTGAGAGTTGCTCAAAGCGCAGACTGTGTTTTTGTAACTGTTGTTGCAAAGCAGCCTGAAGACGGCGCTGCTGTTCTGACAGCTGGTTGTGTTGCCTTGCAAGACGCAATTCAGGATGTTGCTGATTAAGGCGGTGCTGAAGTTGTGCAAAGCTACGCTGACGGCGGGCCAGATAAAAATCCATCGCCATTTCCATCTGTTGCTGCGCTGAGAGTAGCTGCCTTAACAGTTCAGTCTGGTTACGACTAATCAGCTCTGCGGCCGCAGAGGGGGTAGGTGCCCGAAGATCGGCAACAAAATCAGCAATGGTGACATCAGTTTCATGGCCGACAGCACTGACTATCGGTAACTGGCTGGCAAAAATAGCTCTGGCGACCCGTTCATCATTGAAACACCATAAATCTTCCAGTGAGCCGCCGCCGCGGCCAACAATCAACACATCACATTCCTGACGCTGATTTGCCAGTTCAATCGCGCGGACAATGGCGGGAACTGCATCATTACCCTGTACGGCGGTCGGATAAATCACTACCGGCAGAGAGGGATCCCTGCGGCGTAATACCTGCAGGATATCGTGCAGCGCAGCACCACTGGCGGAAGTAATTACGCCGACCTGGCGGGCAGGAGAGGGCAGAGCTTGTTTATGTTCTGCAGCAAACAGCCCTTCGGCATCCAGGCGGTTTTTCAGTTCGGTAAACTGCTGTTGCAACAGTCCTTCACCGGCAGGCTGCATGCTTTCAACAATCAGTTGATAATCGCCGCGTGGATCGTAGAGGGTGACTGAAGCACGAACCAGCACCTGCTGGCCGTTTTGCGGTCGAAAACTGACCCGTTGATTACTGCTGCGAAACATAGCACTTCGGACCTGAGCATTGTCATCTTTCAGGGTGAAGTACCAGTGCCCTGACGAAGGCCGGGTAAAATTGGAAATTTCCGCGGTCAGCCAGACCCGGCCCATCTCATGTTCCAGCAACTTGCGGACAGTAGCATTTAGACGGCTGACAGAGAAAATTGTGGCGTTTTCGTCGTGCAACATGTGATGAAGATCAAATAGTAAATCAGCGGGTTAATTAACCGATACTACAGTGACCTGTGTAAGTATCAAGAGTTTTTTATAAAAAAAGCTGGAGGCAATCGATTAGCCCCTGTATAATTCCGCTGCAATATTTTATCACTCCCAGGCCGAGATATTGCTATGCTAAGAATCATTAAAGAAGCCCTCACGTTTGACGATGTTTTACTCGTTCCTGCTCACTCTACCGTACTGCCAAATACTGCAGAACTCGGTACGCAACTGACCAAAAATATCCGTCTGAATATCCCAATGGTTTCCGCCGCAATGGATACCGTGACCGAAGCCCGTCTGGCAATTGCGCTGGCACAGGAAGGCGGTGTGGGCTTTATTCACAAAAACATGACGATTGAGCGCCAGGCTGAAGAAGTCCGCAAAGTGAAGAAGTATGAAAGTGGCGTGGTCGTTGATCCACAAACTGTTCTGCCAACTACTTCACTGCTGGACGTCAAACGTCTGACTGAAACTAATGGTTTCGCCGGTTATCCGGTAGTTAACAGCGATAACGAGTTGGTGGGTATTATTACCGGCCGTGACGTGCGTTTTGTCACCGATCTGAATCTGCCAGTTTCTGCGGTAATGACACCGAAAGAGCGTCTGGTCACTGTGAAAGAGAGTGATTCACGCGAAGTTGTACTGCAAAAGATGCATGAAAAGCGTATCGAAAAAGCACTGGTCGTGGATGACGCTTTCCACCTGCTGGGCATGATCACCGTAAAAGATTTTCAGAAAGCTGAACGTAAACCAAACGCCTGTAAAGATGCCCATGGCCGTCTGCGCGTTGGTGCTGCTGTTGGCGCTGGTGCTGGTAACGAAGAGCGTGTAGATGCGCTGGTTGCTGCCGGTGTTGATGTGTTGCTGATTGACTCTTCTCACGGTCATTCTGAAGGTGTATTGCAACGTATCCGTGATACCCGTGCTAAATATCCAAACCTGGAAATTATTGGTGGCAACGTTGCTACCGCAGCCGGTGCTAAAGCTCTGGCTGATGCAGGTGTCAGCGCGGTTAAAGTCGGGATTGGTCCTGGTTCTATCTGTACTACCCGTATTGTTACCGGTGTAGGTGTACCGCAGATTAGTGCTGTTTCTGACGCAGTTGAAGCGCTGGAAGGTACCGGTATTCCGGTGATTGCAGACGGTGGTATCCGTTTCTCTGGTGATATCGCGAAAGCCATTGCTGCCGGTGCTTCCTGTGTCATGGTAGGTTCCATGCTGGCCGGCACCGAAGAGTCTCCGGGCGAAATTGAACTGTATCAGGGGCGTTCATTCAAATCTTACCGTGGTATGGGCTCGCTGGGTGCGATGTCTAAAGGATCTTCAGATCGCTACTTCCAGTCTGATAACGCAGCGGATAAACTGGTGCCGGAAGGTATTGAAGGGCGTGTGGCTTATAAAGGCCGTCTGAAAGAGATCATTCATCAGCAGATGGGTGGCCTGCGTTCATGTATGGGTCTGACCGGTTGCCAGACGATTAATGATCTGCGCACTAAAGCTGAATTTGTTCGCATCAGTGGTGCCGGTATTTCTGAAAGCCATGTGCATGACGTGACTATCACTAAAGAAGCTCCAAACTACCGCACCGGATCTTAATCTCTTCCTGTTTCCTGCGCCCGGCTTACCGTCGGGCGCTTTAATTTTTTTGCCTGGAAAACTGTAATGACGACGGAAAATATTCATAAGCACCGAATCCTGATCCTTGATTTTGGTTCTCAGTATACTCAGCTGGTTGCACGCCGTGTTCGTGAACTGGGTGTGTACTGCGAACTGTGGGCATGGGATGTCACCGAAGAACAAATCCGCCAGTTTAATCCTAACGGCATCATTCTTTCCGGTGGACCGGAAAGTACTACCGAACTCAACAGTCCACGAGCTCCTGAATACGTGTTTACTGCCGGTGTTCCGGTACTGGGTGTCTGTTACGGAATGCAGACCATGGCAATGCAGCTGGGTGGTAAAGTTCAGGGTTCTTCTGAGCGTGAATTCGGTTTTGCGCAGGTAGAAATCAAAGCAGAAAGCGCCCTGGTTAAAGGGATTCAGGACAGCCTGAATGCCGCCGGCGTACCGCTGCTGGATGTCTGGATGAGCCATGGCGATAAAGTGACTGCTATTCCTGATGATTTTGTCACTGTTGCCAGCACCGAAACCTGTCCGTTTGCCATTATGGCCAACGAAGAGAAGCGTTTTTACGGTGTACAATTCCATCCGGAAGTCACCCACACGCGCCAGGGCCTGCAGTTACTGCAACGTTTCGTTCTGGATATTTGTCAGTGTGAAGCGCTGTGGACTCCGGCCAAGATCATCGACGATGCTGTGGCTCGTCTGAGTGAGCAGGTCGGTGACGATCATGTGATTCTGGGGCTGTCAGGTGGTGTTGACTCTTCAGTAACTGCATTATTACTGCACCGTGCTATCGGTCCACGTCTGACCTGCGTGTTTGTGGATAATGGTCTGTTACGTCTGAACGAAGCTGAGCAGGTAATGGAAATGTTCGGTGACCAGTTTGGTCTGAACATTGTTCACGTGAATGCGGAAAACCGCTTCCTGGATGCGCTGGCCGGTATTGATGAGCCTGAAGCCAAACGTAAAACCATCGGCCGCGTGTTTGTTGAAGTGTTCGATGAAGAAGCACTGAAACTGGACAATGTTAAATGGCTGGCTCAGGGCACTATCTATCCTGACGTTATCGAATCTGCAGCCTCTGCTACCGGCAAAGCGCACGTGATTAAATCGCACCACAACGTGGGCGGCCTGCCGAAAGAGATGAAAATGGGCCTGGTTGAACCGCTGAAAGAGCTGTTCAAAGATGAAGTTCGCAAAATTGGCCTGGAACTAGGTCTGCCTTACGACATGCTGTATCGTCATCCGTTCCCGGGCCCGGGTCTGGGTGTTCGTGTACTGGGTGAAGTGAAGAAAGAGTATTGCGATCTGCTGCGCCGTGCCGACGCTATCTTTATCGAAGAACTGCACAAAGCCGACCTGTATAACAAAGTTAGCCAGGCCTTTACCGTATTCCTGCCGGTTCGTTCTGTTGGTGTTATGGGCGATGGTCGTAAATACGACTGGGTTGTCTCTCTGCGTGCTGTAGAAACTATCGACTTTATGACCGCGCACTGGGCACACCTGCCGTATGATTTCCTCGGCCGTGTATCCAACCGCATCATCAATGAAGTGGATGGTATCTCCCGTGTTGTTTATGACATCAGCGGCAAACCACCAGCCACCATTGAGTGGGAATGATTTCCAGGCTAACCCGGCCTAATCATTTCTCATCATAATGTTACGAAAACCCCGCACTGTCGGGGTTTTCTTTTTCCTGTCTTATCACTCCTCATCATCCAGACTTAGATTTATTACGCTATTTTTGACGGTATCAGGTTTTATAAATATTGTGCTTTGGTTAATGACCGTCAGTCACAGAATATATTCTGGTGAATCAGGATGGGTGTTTCCTGAAAAATAAATTACTGATAGTGTTTTGCTCCTGTAATTTACGGTCTGGGTTAACAACAAACGGAGTGCCGCAGTGAGTCGGTTAACTATTGAAGTCTCTGATGCCATTACACCTGAATTCTCCTTAGCGATTGAATCGGGGCTTAATCATTACAATGAGGAGGCGGTGGGATATAACGACAATAAACCTCTTGCTGTTATGGTCAAAGATGAAAGCGGGGTGGTATTGGGAGGGATGATGGGGCGTACCTACCTCGGAATGTTATTTATAGATCTGGTGTACCTGCCACCGGAAGTGAGAGGCAAGGGATTGGGGAGCCAGATTCTTAAACGTGTTGAAGATGAAGGCAGAAGCCGGGGTTGTAAAACCGCCGTGTTGTATACCATTACTTTTCAGGCACCGGTATTTTATGAAAAAAACGGCTGGCAGAGATTTGGTGAAATAGCCTGTCTTCCTGAAGGAACCAGCAGGGTCTTTCTGAAAAAAGACCTGTAATTTTCCGTGGTGGGCAATCCTGTTCAGCAGATTTAAGGCAACAGCTGTTGCATTGGCAGATGACTTATCAGTGTCTGCGGATAACCCCGTCGCTGGTTGTTGTGCCAGACGCAATCAGTGTCAGGTGATTCCTCTCTTCATTAGCAAGTTACATGCTAATCTGGTTACCGGACTGTTTGTGTTTAAGGATTCCGTTATGACGACTTTCTATCAGCTTTCGGCCACCCGCCTCGATGGCCGGCCGGGCTCAATGGCTGATTATGCAGGTAAGGTGATTCTGGTGGTGAATACCGCCAGTCATTGCGGTTTCACGCCACAGTATGCAGGGCTTGAAGCGCTCTACCGGAAATATGCCAGCCAGGGACTGGTGATACTGGCTTTCCCGTGCAACCAGTTTGGCAGGCAGGAGCCGGGAAGCGCTGAAGAAATCTCACAGACCTGTTATATCAACTACGGTGTAAGCTTTCCGGTGTTTGAAAAAGTGGAAGTTAACGGTTCTGCAGCACACCCAATATTTCGCTATTTGAAACACGAGTTATCAGGGATATTGGGGGGCAGGATCAAGTGGAACTTTACGAAATTCCTGATTGGACGTGACGGAAAACCCCTTAAACGATTTGCACCAGTGTCTACCCCGGAGAAAATCGAAACAGCAATCCTTGCTGCGCTCCGGGATTAAGCCGGCAGGCTACTGCTGAGTTTTACAGACGATTTTCCGGTGATTCATATTTCCTGAACTATTGAAAATTGGTTACGCAAAGTACCGCGAATTTAATCATCCGGAAGGTTACAGAGTTTTATATTCTGTCGATGAAAGCTCAGTGACAGCATATGCAATTTTGTCGCACCGTCAGGATATCCGGCAACTGCTGTTTAACCGGTTAATTATGGCCTGATCATCCTGATAGCCGGTTTACCATACTCCCAACCCTAAAGCTTCTCTGTCATGTTCAACGGAAATTCTTTTCCTCTAAATTCAAGTCCCTGACAATTGATATTGTGACGCAGGGCATAACCTGAGTCTCCCCTGTTTGCTCATGGGTATCTGGCGTCCTACTATTTCTGTGTACGGTATGATGTCTGGTATTGCAGGGAGTCAGAATGCGGAACACTTTTGCACGCATTTTTAACGACCATGGTGGTCAGTTATCGCTGAAGATCATTGGGCTTTATCTTATTCTTATCGCGGCCAACGTCGGAGCATGGGCATGGGCGTTTATTGCCTTTCGTGATCATCCGGTTCTGTTGGGAACTGCTTTACTCGCCTATAGTTTCGGCCTTCGCCACGCGGTCGATGCCGACCATATCGCGGCCATTGATAATGTTACCCGTAAGCTGATGCAGGAGAAAAAACGACCCGTTTCGGTGGGTTTTTTCTTCTCGCTCGGGCATTCCACCATTGTCATTCTGGCTACGATTATCATCGCGGCCACCGCAACCGCATTTAAAAGCCAGATAGAGGCCTTTCACTCCGTTGGTGGTGTTATCGGGACTCTGGTTTCTTCACTGTTCCTGCTGACGATTGCTGCTATGAACATTGTCATACTGTCGGGGATCTGGCGGACATTTCGCAAAGTAAAATCCGGCGGGCGGTATGTTGATGAAGACCTGGATATTTTCCTGGCTAACCGCGGACTGCTGGCCAGAATTTTTCGCCCGATGTTCGCTTTTATTCATCGCAGCTGGCATATGTATCCGTTGGGCTTGTTGTTCGGTCTGGGGTTTGATACTGCGACCGAGGTTGGATTGCTGGGAATCTCCGCAGCACAGGCCTCTCAGGGGATGTCTGTGTGGTCGATCCTGGTATTTCCAGCCCTGTTTACTGCAGGTATGTCACTGATTGATACCACTGACAGTATTCTGATGCTTGGAGCATATGGCTGGGCATTTGTGAAGCCAATCCGCAAACTCTACTACAACATGACTATCACTCTGGTCTCGGTCATTGTTGCAGTAGTGGTTGGAGGCATTGAGGCCCTGGGGCTGATTCAGGATAAACTCAATCTTTCCGGTCTTTTCTGGGATGGAATCGGGTCACTTAACGATAACTTCGGGACTATCGGTTATCTGATTATTGGTATTTTTATCGCTGCCTGGATAATCTCCGCAGTAATTTACCGGCTTAAAGGCTATGACCAGTTAGAAGTTAATCCGGACTGAATCAATCCCCTGACAGGGTGCTGCCACGCAGAGCCGGACAGCGCTGCTGGCTTTGACGCTCCTCTGTTTCTGCGCTCTGTGACTTATTGCTGATCTCTCCCCCGGGGCCTTTTCCCCGGTTTATCTGTTTGCCTTTTCTGCACAGTTTTTCCTGAATTTATTTGCGCCCCGGATATCTTTTCAGCAGTTGGAATCGTCCTAAAAACCTTCTTTAACGGCACAAAACTACCTGTTGAATGCCATCCTGAATAGATGCAGCCGATTGACTCACTGCGTGTCACTTATCTGAAAGTCGATATCATCATGGAGATAGTAGAGATATGAAGATAGAAAACACCACTGGTTTTGGACTAATTGCGGTAGATAAATCAGCAGGCCGTATTTTATTTCTCGACCCTGAAACACTGAAAATTCGTAAGGTTCTTGATGATCTGCCACGAAAACCTCACGAGTTGTTGGTGTTACCTCAAAAAGGTAAGGCATATGTGCCTATATTTGGTGATGGTGTTCACGGCGATAATCCCCATCCACAACATCAAATTGCTGTGGTGGATCTGGCAGGTGAACAACTCATTACTTTGATTGATATCTCCCCGTTTAAAGGTCCGCATACTGCCCGACTGGGTTACAACGGGCTGATTTATTGTTGCTGTGAGGAAAGTGCTGTAATTGTCATTATCGATCCACAAACAGATACGGTAACCGGCACCATTAACTCAGAGTCTTACAATGTACACCGGCTGGCCGTTATTCCCGGAAAAAATGTATTAATCACCGAAAGTGAAGAGGAGGGGACGTTATCGCAGATCGTTTTTGATGATAACAGCGGCCGGATAGTCAAAAAGTTGAGTGTGCCGGGTAGCCTGAATGGCATTGATGTGTCACCAATACGACCGTGGGTTGTCGCAACTAATGGTAGCGCTCCTGAAATTTTTTTGATTGATCGCGAACAGTTGGTGCTTCTGGATACTATTCCGCTGAAGCGTCATAACAAACCAGCTCAGATAGTCCGTTTCAGAAATGATGGTGAGATTGTTGCCGTTATTGGCGATTTTGATCCGGTAGTCAGTTTCTTTGATGCGAATATGCGATATCTGTTTACCGCGGGGCTACAGAAAAAACCTCTGGATGGCGCGTTTACTCCGGACGGACGATATTTCCTGGTTGCAAATGAAGACAGTGGTACGGTTTCTGTGATTAGTCTTGAAGAGGGGCGGGTATCGGAGCATGTGTCTGTACCAGAAGGTTGTGAAGTTCTGGCTTATTACCCGTTAAAGCCATTCGCTTCTCGGTCATAAATCCATGACTTAGCTTATTTCTGATACAAATTGCGAACCCGTGAACATAATCAACCAGCCCCGGGCTAACCGCTGATGGTTTTAATCTTAAAATTAACGGAACGTTAGCGGGCAGGGCTGGTTACCTCCCGCCATTGTTCATGTTCATCATTCAGTCGGGTTGGCTGGTGGCGTTTTGAGAACCCGCGTGATTAATTGATCCAATAAACGGAAGACGAAGTTTAAAGGGTGAGAACTGCATTCCCATATCGAGACCTAACAGGTTAATTTCAACACCTTCAACCGGCCCGGCAGTAAAGCCAATCAAACCCAGCAAAGAGACCTGAACACCCTGTCCCGATGGCGGGAGACCGATAGGCCTGGCGAGGTCGCGGTAATCTTTTCCGATAGCATTGGCTGGCATATTCAGATGCAAAGCGGGAACATTACGACCGATATGGGCCATAAAGGTATTGCTGTTTGGACCGGGCCAGGCGTGGTAAGTCTCTTTCCACGGATAGGACGCTATGGCAGCTTCTATTTGCGGTATTAAAGCAGCCGCCTGAGGGCCGCGATAATCGACCAGTAAATTGGGTTTTGCACCAAACCAATAATCGTCCGGGCCATGGCTATTTTTGCGTATCCGATCGCCGCTCCCCCAACCGGTGACTTCATATCGGGTATATTGCGTGTCTCCGGCGCGTTTAAATATGATCCACGGATGAACGGCTGCTTTGCCACGCCAGCCATAGGTTGCCGCATCATAGATCTGAACTATCGCGGTATTAGCCATTTTGATGGGATCCGGGGCCTGCCCTGATGAATCATGACGTGCTGCCCACCAACCCTCTCCGACTGAAACTCCCGGATGCGTATCGCGCATCATACTTGCTACCAGTGAGACCAGCACCACACAAAGAAATACCAGACCAGATATTTTCAGCAATTGAACAACTCCCGGCAGTATGGCGTTAGAAACTAACTATAGCGCAGATTAATTAAAGCTTTGTCAGGGGCCGTGTAAGGAGAGAGTAATAAGCATCCGGAAATGTAAGAGGTTGTAATCCCCTTATTTGCGGTGAAGGTACCATAAAAAACACGGGCTAAAGCCCGCGTTCAAAAGACTATTTTCCGGGAAAAATTGCCAGTAAATCTGTAATTTCTCTTGATCCCCCTGATCGGCAGGGGGATCCCAGTACCGTTTAAGCCAGTTCTTTACGGATGATTTCTGCACCGGCGCTTAATGCATGCAGTTTACCAGTAGCGACTTCACGTGAAAGTGGAGCCATACCACAGTTAGTTGAAGGATAAAGTTTATCAGCATCAACGAATTGCAGAGCTTTACGCAGGGTATTGGCAACTTCTTCCGGAGTCTCGATAGTGTTGGTTGCTACATCAATAGCACCTACCATTACTTTTTTACCGCGAATCAGCTCAATCAGATCCATTGGAACGTGTGAGTTCTGGCATTCCAGTGACACGATATCAATGTTCGATTTCTGCAGTTTAGGGAAGGCTTCTTCATACTGACGCCATTCATTACCCAGCGTTTTCTTCCAGTCGGTGTTCGCTTTAATACCATAGCCATAGCAGATATGGACGGCAGTTTCACACTTCAGGCCTTCGATAGCGCGCTCCAGAGCTGCAACACCCCAGTCGTTAACTTCGTCGAAGAATACGTTAAACGCCGGCTCATCAAACTGAATAATATCTACGCCTGCAGCTTCCAGTTCTTTCGCTTCCTGGTTCAGGATTTTAGCGAATTCCCAGGCCAGCTTTTCACGACTTTTGTAATGATTGTCATACAGCGTATCAATCATAGTCATCGGGCCAGGCAGTGCCCATTTAATTGGCTGTTTTGTCAAAGAACGCAGATATTTAGCGTCATCCACAAATACAGGTTTAATACGCTCAACAGCGCTCACGACTGTCGGTACGCTGGCATCATAGCGATTACGGATTTTAACGATTTCGCGCTTCTCGAAATCAACACCACTCAGATGTTCGATAAAGGTGGTAACGAAATGCTGACGGGTCTGTTCACCGTCACTAACAATATCGATACCTGCACGCAGCTGATCATCCAGGGACAGACGCAGTGCGTCTTTTTTTCCGTTAACTAACTCTTCGTCCTGCAGTTTCCACGGCGACCAAAGTTTCTCAGGCTGTGCCAGCCAGGACGGTTTTGGCAGACTTCCGGCAGTTGACGTAGGTAACAAAATTTTCATAGCAGGTGACCTTGTATTTTTTTATGACTCAAAGACCGTAAGTTTCAGACCATTGTTCAAGAACTGTCTTGTATGGTTTGATGAAGTATTGTTCAGTATATTTACCCTGTTCAATCGCTAACCGACTGCGCTCTTCGCGATCATAAACAATTTTTGTTAATGAGTAGTCCTGATAGTTCAGGCTTGGCTGGTACTGCAAACCAGCAACGGAGTTAGCGTTGTAAATTTCAGGGCGATAAATTTTCTGGAATGTTTCCATAGTACTGATGGTAGCAATCAGCTCGAGGTCGGTGTAATCACTCAGCAAATCGCCAAAGAAGTAAAATGCTAACGGTGCAACGCTGTGTTTCGGCATGAAATAACGGACCTGCAGGCCCATTTTGCTGAAGTAGTTATCTGTCAGCGAACGCTCATCCTGGCGGTATTCAATACCAAGCACCGGATGTTCGTTACCTGTACGGTGATAAACGTTTTTGCTGGAAACACTCAGACAGATTACCGGAGTTTTTTTGAAGTTACTTTTATAAGCTTCTGAGTTTACGAAGCTTTTGAAAATGTTACCGTGCAGCTCACCAAATTTCTCCGGAATAGTGAAATCAGGTTTATCTTTATTATGATCCAACAACCATACGCTGAAATCGTAATCCCGCACGTATGACGAGAAGTTATTTCCGGCAATACCTTCGGTACGCTGACCGGTTTTTTTATCGATAATATTAGTTTTCAGAATCTCGATAGCCGGGAAGCTGCCACTCTCTTCGTCAATTTTCATTTCAACAGAAATGATGTCGATTTCGACAGCATAACGATCGGCAGTCGGGTTGTCCCAGGTCGCCAGTGAGTTAAAACGGTTGTTCATCATCACAATGGTATTGCGCAGGTTCTGCTGACGGCTTTCACCGCGGGCCAGGTTCGCAAAGTTAGTGGTGATACGCGTATTTTCAGAAGGGTTATAGTTCTCGTCGAAGCTGCTGCTCTTAATCGAGTAGGTAAAATCTTTATTCATTGTGAGCCTGAATCCTGGTCCTGAGATGAAAACTGAGTTTAGTTGCTGATTATCCAGAAATTTCGGTGATCGAAATACACAGTTTTCATATTATCGAAAGTGAATAATCATACGTATTTTATGCCTGACTCACGGAGTGAGTGAAAGTGATTTAATTTCACTCGCAGATGAAAATTTTTCATGTTGGTGCAGGACAAGAAACGGCAGGTACAAAAGGAAAGTGGGGCAGACAGCAAATGACCGGATATTTAATCACTAAAAAGCTCCGGAGAAACTTACCGGACGGTTTTTATGCTACGTCATACCGCTTTCGCGATTCAATAGGCTGGCTGAATTAAATTACCCGAAAGTGTGGCAGGAAAAATGTACAGGTTGGTGTTTGCAACACAGTCATTCTTTAAAATGAGCGGTGTCAGGTAGTGCAGTCTGCACCAGAATGGTGCTCTTTCAAAGGCAGTCCAGGCTGACAGAGGCACGGGAAAGCCATTTTTGAAAATGGCATATTAATTGCTTCCTTTTGTTAACCGCGTCCTGAAATTCAGGAACAGGCAGCGAAGTCTGGTAAGCGGTCTGTGGCACAGGCCACCTAAATATATTGATTTCAGGCGAAGAAGCCCTGCCGGCAATGATGTCGGCGGGGCTTTTTTTTGGAGTAAATCTATGAGCAAGTTCAAACAATGGTTTCAGGGACCACAGGATATTACTGAGGCCGAAGCTGTAGAGGATTATGCGGTTGGTCGTGTTCCTTCACATTATCGTTGGCCAATTCCGGCAATCATTCTTGTGTTACTTGGTAATTCAACAGCAATGTTTTGGTTCAGTCTTGGCGCAGATATGAGCAACCAGGTAGGTTGGCCAATGCTGCTGTTACCAATTGCATACATGGTGGTGTTTGCAACACTCATCGGCTCCTGCATTATGAAAATGGCCAGTAAGGAGGGGCTTTCGCTGAATCTGATGACCCGTGGGCTCGGTTTTGGCTATATGGGGTCGGCATTTACATCGCTGATTTACGCAGTAAATTTCATTTTCTACTTTCTGTTTGAAGGGACCATCGTTTCACACGCAATCGCTAATTATGCCGGTGTTCCTGTCAATTCTTTTACCGGGATTGCAATATTTGCATTAATGGGATTGGCTGCTATTTGGTTTGTCTGGAAGGGCATGTCGTCGATGCAGTTTCTGCAAACCTGGGGAGTCCCTATTTTTATCTTATTGTTCGGATTTTGTATCTGGCAGCTTACTCATCACTATCCGTCAGTGGGCTTTAGTGGCTGGACGCCGGGAAGTCATGTTGACAGCAATTCCCTATGGCTGGTGATGAATATGGCTAATGGACAGATTGTATTTCAGGGGTTAATGGCAACCGATTATGGGCGTTTTGCTCGCCCCGGTATTAGTCATAAAGGTACGGCAACGATTATGTTAGGTATGCTGATACCTATTGTCGTGGTCATGTTGTTTGGTGCTTTCATGGCCTATACATTGTTACCTCATATAGAGGGAACAGACGTCTGGTCGCAGGCAATGGATCCTGGTTTTGTTTTTCCGCTAATAATCGGAGTTGTCGGCGTTTTTTTTGCGGTGATTACACAAGTCCGTATTAACGTTCTCAATCTTTACTCAGGTTCAATTGCCTTGTCGAATACTATGGATATGGCATTTAATTTCCGTCCCGGGCGGCAATGGTGGATGTTACTGGTCTGGCTTATGGGGGTAGTGTTTTATATCTTCAATATTCTGCAGTACACCGGGACGTTTTTATCTATAACCGGGATTCTGACCAATACCTGGGTATTTATCATCCTCGCTGATTATTTCATCTGTCGTAAGATGTTAAATCTTGCTCCTTCAGATTTTGTTGAGTTCAGAAAAGAATATCTGAGAATGTGGAATCCATCGGGTGTCATAGCACTTTGCGCCGCTGTTGCCGTTGGAGCTGCAGGAGTGTTGGGGGCTTACCCAATGGTCTATGCATCATTCATTGCGATGTTTATCGGACCAGTATTACATGTTGCCATCAGCGTTCTGACTCGCGGCCGTTATTATTTCAGAACTTTTCCTGCAGATATGCCTACCAGTTGGGTGCCTTCAGCTTCCTGCCATAGTCCTAAACCAGCACTGATGCCTCTACTCGAAAAGGAGACTGAAAAATGAGCATAAAGGTTGCTACTCTTCAGTTTGAACCTACACAATTTCAGAAAGAAAAAAATGTTGCCCGTTTACTGGAGTTAGCCGAAGAAGCGGCAAGAGGCGGAGCTCAACTTATTGTTATGCCAGAGATGGCAACCACCGGGTATTGTTGGAAAAATCGGGAAGAGGTCCGGCCTTATGTTGAAACAATAGACGGAGCATCTACCCGGGCATTTACTGCATTAGCTCGTGAGTTTAACTGCTATCTGGTTTATGGAATGCCGGAATGTGACCCATTGACGGATCTGTTTTATAACAGTGCTGTACTGGTTGGTCCCGAAGGTGTTGTGGGTGTTCACCGTAAAACTCATCCATACATATCGGAACCCAAATGGGCTGCAAACGGTGATGCCGGGCATCAGGTATTTGAAACAAAAATTGGGAAAATTGCCCTGCTGATATGCATGGACATTCACTTTATTGAAACAGCACGTCTTGTTGCTGTCGGTGGTGCTCAGGTTATCTGCCATATCAGTAACTGGCTTGCTGAACGGACTCCTGCGCCTTACTGGTTAACCCGTGGTTGGGAAAATGGTTGCGCATTAATAGAAAGCAATCGTTGGGGGTGGGAGAGAGGCGTTCAGTTTAGTGGTGGCAGTTGCATAATTGACAGTCAGGGGGAATTACTGGCTTGCTGTGACAGTGGTGATCAGATATTAACAGCGGAACTTGTATTACCTGAAACTAATCCATGGCTCAAAAAACGTCGCCCTGAATTATACCAACGTTTAATGACGAATACTTATCTATGGAATCCAAAAGAGTATTTTGGATTGTACGGTTGTGAACCACTTCCTGAAGGGAAAAATTCACGAATAGCGGCCGCCCAGTTTTATCCGCAAGATAGCATTGATGAGAATTTACATCTGATACGTAAACAGATTGAGCAGGCCAAAGTTAATGGTGTTGAGCTACTGGTATTGCCAGAGCGGGCTCTCACTGGTGGCGAAGGTAGTCACAATGCACTACCAAAAGATCATCCGGCAATTAAGTCACTTATCAGTCTGGCAATAAATTTCGATATCGCATTGCTGGCAGGTTTTGCTGAGTATGATGGCAGCAATTATTACAATAGTGCATTACTGGTCAGTAGCGCAGGTATAGATGCACATTATCGCCAGATACACCTTGCTACTGAGGATGAGAAATGGGCAACCGCAGGTCAACATTGGGTTACCTGTGATTTGCCCTGTGGGCGGGTAGGTATTTTAATTGGTGAAGATTTACTCATGCCGGAGTCGGCACGTATTCTTGCGCTGGAAGGTTGTGACATTGTTGCATGCCCGGCCAGGCTAAATATGCCGATTCCATTACCACATAATGGTACAGCTATTCAGCATAACTGGCCGATTCCCCGGGGTGCGGATCCTTTTCACTGGTTACTCCCCCGGGTCAGAGCAGGTGAAAATAATGTCTGGCTGGCTTTTTCAAACTGGTCTGAAAATAAGCAATTCAGTATAGGTATGAGTGGAGTCTATGGACCGGAAACTTTTGTGTTCCCAAGACAGGAGCGTAAGGTCATTGACTCCGAGGGGCAAGTTTTTCTGGATATCTCAACGGGCAGTGCAGATAGTCGCTACCCTGACCATGTGGTCAGACGTAAAGATTTGGTTCTGATGCGTCAGCCACATTATTACACCCCTCTGATAATCCGTCAGCCAGGTTGATTAAAGACGCGGCCGAAAGGCCGCGTGATTCGGAGTTATTATGTCCTTAACGCCACAACAGTCAGCAAAAATTGTCATTCCAGTAGGAATATTGTATTCCGTTTCCGGGGATTATGCCGTGATAGGCCGTGAAATGCTCAACGGCATACTGCTGGCCATCGAAGAAATAAATGCAGATCCTTCACATATGTTCACTCTGGCGCCAGTCATACGTGATCCCAGAGGTTCACTCGATCATTATTATGAGTACTGTCATGACCTGTTATACCGACATGGCGTCCGCCATATCATCGGATGTTATACCTCTGCGGCACGTAAAACCATTTTGCCTTTAATTGAAGGGGCAGATGCTCTGTTGTGGCATCCTGCACGTTATGAAGGGTTTGAAAGTAGTAACAGTGTTATCTATTTGGGGGCGGCCCCGAATCAGCACGTGTTGCCAATGCTCGGTTGGTTAGTACAACAGAGTAAAACGGAAATATATCATGCCGGCTCTAATTATGTATGGTCCTGGGAGATGGACCGTATCGCTCGTGAAGCGCTACTCCCAACGGGTGGTAGTGTCCTTCAAAGCAAAATGCTTCCGCTTGGAGAAGAAAATGTTGATGAGCTGATATCTGATATTATTCGCCGCCGACCTAAAGTTATTCTTAATACTATGGTAGGCAAAAGTGCTTATAGTTTTTACAGAGCCTGGTACAAAGCCTGTCTGATTCAACCATCTCTAAATGAAATACTAAAACTCAGTCTGACATTATGTGAGCCAGAGGTGCAATTGTTGGGGGCTGAGGTAGTCGAAGGCTACCTTGTTTCAGCAAGTTGGTTCCAGTCAATTGACTCCGATGCTAACCGTAATTTTCTGAGTCGCTACCGGCAGCGTTTTGGAGACGAAGTTTCACCTTCGGTTGACAGCCAGACTGCGTGGTTGGCAGGACATTTGCTGGCAAGAGCTATTGACCGGCACGGAAATGCTGACGTTGAGGGAGTGAGGGATACCGTATTGCGGGATGAACTTAATTCGCCTGCCGGGCAAATACGGCTTGATACTGATAATAATCATTGCTGGTTAACGCCCCATTTGGCGCAATGCCATCAGGGAAAACTGGAGAGTTTTTGGCAGGCTGCGGCACCAGTTAAACCTGATCCCTGGCTGGCATGGACAGATCTCAGCAGCTTCAGTAATGGCGGAGACTGTGCATGAGCCGAAAATTTCCTCAAATGCGTGGGCTGAAAGTCTGCGTAATTGGCTGCGCAGAAAGAGATAATCAACATCTTTCTCAGCAGTTCACCCGCATTGGAATCTCAGGTAGTTTCAGTTCTGAATTCCCGGATGCAGTCAGTCTGGCTGAACCGGATTTGTTATTGTTTGATGGTGATAACTCAACGTTATTTCATCCTACGATTAGCCTGCCCTGGCCTGATATACCTAAAATTGCTCTGACAGCCATTGAAACGCCTTCCCGTTTACAATGGATTGCTGAGCAAAATATTAATAGTTATATTCGTAAACCCATTCGATATGACGGGGTTATGACTGCTTTTACATTAGCGCTGAACCATGCAGAACGGATTAAGCAACTCGAACAGCAGATTAGACGACAGGAAGAGCGGTTACGCGCAAGAAAGTTTCTGTTCTCTGCTCAGTTGATAGTTATGAATGAGTTTCAGCTGAATGAAGATGATGCTTATAATTTATTGCGGAGGGCGGCTATGACACAACATATGACGATTGAAAATCTTAGTTGTGAATTCCTTAATGATAAACTGCTTTGGATACATCGACTTAAGACTTTACAGGCTGGGTAGCCTCAGTGGTTAAATGTTTACTGCTCAACAGGCAGGCAGCGAAAGTAAAGTGAGCCGTTACTGATCATGGTGAACTTATGAAATTCAGCAATACGGAAACTGGAACAGGATATGAGGTAAGGGATGAAAATTAAATGGTAATTTATTGCATTTAAATATGTAATTTGAAAGTGAGTCTGCAGTACCGATATCGACAAGACCCCTTTCATTCGTTCAGGCTCTTTAAGCTGACGCTGCTAAACGTCAAATGTTGGGTTAACCTAATTCTTCTGTCTCATATCAGCCATCTTCGGAGTTCAGCAAACACGCTTAGACGTTTTTCAGTGTGAGCCTGATTCAACGATATGGCTAATGACCGGGTCACTGAGGCTATATATTTACTGTCTGTAATCTGGTAGGAGTTCAGCAAACGTGCACAGGTTTTACTTATCACTGACTCGTTTTTTCTATATTTCGGGGCAGCGATAATAGTTGTCTGACGCCCGGTGGGACTGAGTCCTGGTTTTTTTGAAATTAAAAATTACACTTAATTACGATTAGTAATTTTAGTATCATTAAGTGCTAATGGTTTGTTTTGTTTGTTGATTTAGTTGATGGTCGGGAATAATATTTTTAACCACAATGAAACACCTTGTTAACCTTGTGGAATAATAATGCGTAAAATATTTTTAAGTTCACTGTGCGCTATTGCATTATCAGCGTCTTTTGCCAGTGATGCTAAAACTTTTGTCTATGTATCGAATGCAGGCTCAGGAAAAATATCCCACTATGAGCTGAATGAAAAAGCCGGAAAGATGGTATTTTTGGACGAAATAACAGCTGGTGGAAAGGTTATGCCTACAGCCATAAGCCCGGACCATAAATATTTTTATGCAGCAACACGTTCTAAGCCTTACAGTATTGTTTCATGGAAAATTGATCCAACTAATGGAGATTTAACTGATAAAAAAGTCAATCCGATTGATTATTCTTATGCCTATATTGCGACTGATCATTCCGGGAAATATTTGTTTGGTGCCTCTTATGGTCAGAATGTAGTGGTCAGTTATCGTCTTGAGAACGGCCAGTTAACTAAAGCCATATCGGTATTCCCTACAGGTCCACATGCCCATTCGGTGATTGTCGATAAAACAAATAAATCATTGTATGTTGGTAATCTCGGGGTTGATAAAGTTCTTCAGCTATCACTGGCAAAGGATGGTAGCCTTTCACCCATTGGCTCCGGAGCTGTCGGGACGGTTGAAGGTGATGGTCCGCGTCATTCTGTGATTTCTCCGGATAACCGCTTTGTGTATAACATCGGAGAAATGGGGGGCATTATCAGTCAGTTTTCCAGAGCACCTGATGGTTCTTTGAAACGGGTAGCCGATGTAGCTTCTGCGGTGGCAGAAAAATACAAATTAGAACATGGAAAAGAACGGCCTGACGATTATAGTGATCCGACGCCAAGGATCTGGGCTTCAGATATTAAAATTACACCTAATGGTGATTATATTTATGTTTCCGAGAGAACAACCAGTACGCTCTCCGGATACAAAGTTAATAAGTCAACCGGTAAACTTTCTTTGATTGGTATATGGAAAACAGAAACACAGCCAAGAGGAATCGCAGTTTCTCCGGATGGTCACTGGCTAATTGCCTCAGGTGAAAAAAGTAATTTTGTTTCCGTTTATCGGATAACTAACCAGACAGGAAAGCTAACCTTTAATCAAAGAATTATGGCCAGTAAGGATAATTCGCCACAGGATGCCTGTTGGATTGTTACAGAGGATTTTAGCAAGTAACTCCCCGTTCCAAGCGTGTTCGTATCTAAAAAAAGGTACCGGAATATATTCTTCCGGTGTCCTGTTAAATATTATTTCTAATGCCGAAAAGTATTTTCTATTTAATTTACTGGAGTGAAGTATTGATATATTTCCGTGAATATCCAGAAAAATTCTCGCCAGAGGATATCGGATTATTTTCTTCACAAGTAAAAGTACCGCGCTTAATAGTGTCAGTAGAGTGGGGATGGTTACACCAGTGTGGCCATTCCTTGCTTTTAATAAAGCTAATGCGATGAAATATACTCTGAAGCAGTAAGTGGTGCAGGCATTGAAAAGGTCTTTTTCATCCGTTCAACCTCTTTTACCGGACTGAGTCCAAACATACGTTTAAATTCCCGGCTAAATTGTGACACGCTTTCATAGCCAACGCTGGCACAGGCTGCAGATGCCGTCAGGTGGTTTCGCAGCATCAGTAATCTGGCCTGATGAAGCCTGGTAGATTTCAGATATTGTATCGGCGAAGTGTTGGTTACTGTTTTGAAATGCGAGTGGAAAGCAGGAATGCTCATCCCGGCTTCTTTAGCTAAGCGATTGACGTCCAGGCTGGTGTCATATTCTGTGTGCATTTTCCGCAAGGCCCTGGCAACTTTACCAAACTGCCCCTGCATGGTCAGAGTACTGCGCATAATGGCACCCTGAGGACCGGTCAGTACCCGGTAGTAAATTTCCCTGACCATTGCGGGGCCCAGCATAACGGCATCGGCAGGGGACGACATAATTTGCAGAAAACGTAATACCGTGGATCTTAATGCCGGCTCCATGGGGGTAGACATCATGCTGCGGGGGGAAGGGGGAGTAGTTAGCGGGTTTTTCTCATCCAGTTCAAGGATAACTTTAGCTGCCAGGCTAAAGTCCAGCCTGAGATAAACAGCCAGCAAGGGTTTATCAACAGAAGCATTGGTTTCCATCGTGAAGGGTACCGGTACTGAAACCATCAGATAGTGACGGGCATCATATACATAGCTCTCATTACCCAGAAATCCGCGCTTTTCGCCCTGCACAACAATCACTATTCCCGGTTCATACAATACAGGGACCTGGGCCATGGGGTGACTGACTTTTAAAAAACGAATGTCCGGCATTACTGTGAGATTGTAGCCTTCATCCGGGGTGAGATTACCCAGCAATGACACCATCTGTCTGATTGTTTGTTCTTCCATTCTCATTTCCTCACTAAACCTGTCTCAGTGTGGCACCTGTGAGAAGTCACGTCCATTGGTCTGATAGGAACAGGCAAACATTAGAGAGAAACAGAGATATCGACACTCCCTTACCAGGCGTAGTCTGTAGTGACTAATCACAGAGAGGGTAATTTATGAGTACGTCAAAATTATTTTTTATTACCGGTGTCAGCAGTGGCTTTGGCCGGGCACTCACCGAAGAAGCTATTAGCGCCGGACATCGGGTGATTGGAACTTTGCGGGATGAAGCACTAAAAGCAGAATTTGAACAGCGTTATCCGGGGCAGTTTTATGGACGCGTGCTGGATGTTACTGATTTTTCTGCACTGCCGGCAATTGCGGAAGAAGTTGAGCAACAGATTGGTGCCGTGGATGTGCTGGTAAATAATGCCGGATACGGCCATGAAGGGATAATGGAAGAGTCTCCGATGGAAGATATTTTCCGCCAGTTTAACGTCAATGTGTTTGGTGCCGTAGCGGTGATTAAAGCTTTTCTGCCTTATTTTAGACAGCGTCGGGCAGGGCATATCCTGAATATCACTTCGATGGGCGGATTTATTACTATGCCCGGTATCAGTTATTACTGTGGCAGTAAATTCGCCTTGCAGGGCATTTCTGAAACACTGTCAGCAGAGCTGAAACCCTTCAATATTGCGGTGACTGCGGTGCAACCCGGTTCGTTCCGGACTGACTGGGCCGGGCGTTCGATGGTCCGTTCTCCTCGTTCAATCAGCGATTATGATCAGAGTTTTGGGCCAATCCGGGAAACCCGGGAAAAGCGTAGTGGCCATCAGCCCGGGGACCCTCGTAAGGCGGCGCGTGCTTTGTTAACGCTGGTGAATATGCCGGAGCCTCCGGAGTTTTTACTGTTGGGCAGCGACGCGGTCAGACTGGTCAGAGACAAAATCAGCCGTATGCAGACAAGCCTGAACGAAATGGAATCACTCAGCCAGTCGACGGATGGCTAATCTGTTTACCCTGGCAGCGGGGCTGTGATAACCCCCGCCGGGGAACCTGCGGCAGCAGTGCGATACAGGCAGTTGGCATAAAACTCTGAAGCGACTTCAACAAGACCCGGTAACTGGCAGCTTAATCAACGATTGGGGCGCTTAAACCCATCAGTAATACATCGGCGAACTGACCTTTGCGCAATGCAGATGCTTTGCGCAGTCCTTCAGGTTCAAAACCAAACTTTTTATACAGTGCAATCGCCGCTTCATTATCAGGAAACACTTCCAGCTCAATTTTACGGGCCGCCAGCCAGTCAAATGAATAGCTGAGACAAAACTCCATTAATGCTGAGCCGATACTCTTGCCGGCAAGGGCGGGATCTACAAAAAGACCAAACGTCGTTTTGTGTCTGAGTCGCGGATGCTGTGGATTTTCTATCGTCAAAATACCTGCAACCTGATCCTCCGCCATTGCTGTAAAGTGCCAGCAGCCATCTATCCCATTACCTGCCAGATGTTTTTGCCAGTGCTCCAGCGAAGGATAGGGCATTCCGAGGGTATTTTCCTGAATCTGTGGCAACGAAGATAATCTCTGAAAGGCTTCAGCGTCGCTGCTCTCTGCACTACGTATCACAATTGCCATGTTGTCCTGCATCCTCTGAGCTGCACCGGCTAACAGTAATAGCGTATTCCTGGCTGTGATGCATGGCTTAAACTATGACAGATCTCACAGAAAGCGTCTGTTCAGACCAGAGGCCCATCGGCCTGCAGGGGCTTAATAATAATTTCACCTGACAGAATAAGTGAAATCGCAAATTTAGCGGTGCGGTGCACTTACCTTATCTGCTTTGGGGATTCGGCCACCACATCATCCCGAAGCCAGTCATGAAATAATTTAGCCGCAGGGCGCAAAGTAGTGTCATGGCTGGTCACCAGGTAATAAGACCATGTCAGTGGCCAGCGGTGCTGAGGATATAAGTGGATTAACTGCCCGGTTTCTGTCAACTGCTTCACCAGCGCACGGCGCACAATAGCGACTCCGCGACCACTTAAGGCCGACAGAATAACTGCTGCGGTGGAGTTGATATGCAGCCCGCTTTCATCTGTGCGGGAGGTTCCCACCGTTTTCAGAACTTCTTCCCATGACGGAAATGAGGCGCCAGGGTGGGGGCTGTCATCAAAGATCAGTTTTTGTGTTCCCAGCCAGTCCGGACCAGGCTGTCGGCCTGTCGGCAACAGTCGCGGACTACACACCAGAACTGCTTCTTCATCCATTAACCAGGTTTTATCCAGACCTGGCCACTCTCCTTTCCCGCAACGAATACCGATATCTGCCTCTCCATGAGTCAGATCCATCAGCCTCTCAGTTACATTCAGGCGTAAATCAATATTTTCATGAGTTTCAGAGAAGCGGTTAAGTTTATCCATTAGCCAGTTCATCACCAGCACCTGAGAAGCCGTCACCACCACCACCGGACGGGCACGCTGGCCGCGCAATTTATTCAGTCCGCTTTCCAGGCTATCCAGCCCCCGGGCAATGTCTTTTAAGGCGTCTTCTGCGTCAGTCATCAGTGTGAGCCGTTCTTTTCCGGATTTGCTGCGATGCAACAACGGATGACCAACCCAGTCTTCAAGGGAGCGAACTAACTGGCCCACCGCGGCGGGGGTTACTCCCAGTTCTCGTGCAGCGCCGGTAAAACTACCGTGTCGTGCAGTGGCCTCGAAGGCATGCAGCCACTTCAGTCGGTTAAGCGATCGCATGATGTCTCCTTTTATGAATATCAGCCACAGTATAAACAACCGGGAAAGATTTTCTTCGTCGCACAGTGAATTCTTATGATTCGTTAAAACCGGACAGGTCTGTCACTCTGCCATTCGTAACCAGCAGAGTACTGCTTATTTGAAAGTGTTGAACCTGATATGGAGCTTGCAATGAACAGCTGTTTTTCCGGAAAAAAATTATTAGTTGTCGGTGGAACCAGTGGAATGGGCTTAGCCACGGCAAGGCAGATTTTAAAACAAGGTGGAAGCGTGGTGCTGGTGGGGAATCGCCAGCACAAAGCGGAACAGGCGCGCACTGAGCTTGCCGAACTCGGGCCGGTATCATTAATTGTTGCCGATCTGCTGACTGAACAAGGGATGAAACAGGTTCAGCAGGCGGTGAATACAGAACATAAAGATATCAGCCTGCTGGTCAATGCAGCAGGAGTCTTTTTCCCTAAACCTTTTATCGATCATGATTTTGCGGATTACGATATTTATATGAATCTTAATCGCGCTATTTTCTTTATCACCCGGGATGTCGTGCGCAATATGATTGAGGCGAGCAGGGAAGGGGCGATTGTGAATATTGGTTCGATGTGGGCACAGCAGGCGATAGGAGCCACGCCTTCATCAGCCTATTCAATGGCGAAAGCCGGGCTGCATGCATTCACCCGAAATCTGGCGATTGAACTGGCAGGAAAAGGAATCCGGGTTAATGCAGTTTCTCCGGCAGTGGTGCACACCCCGGTATATGAAGGTTTTATCACCAAAGAGGATGTTCAGCAGGTGATGGACAGCTTCAACAGTTTTCATCCCCTTGGGCGTACTGGTACTGCCCCGGACATTGCAGAAACAATAGTCTTCCTGCTGTCAGAAAAATCAGGCTGGGTGACGGGAGCTATCTGGGATGTTGACGGCGGTGTAATGGCTGGTCGCAATCTCTGATCATTCCGGTAACTACCAGTAATGATAAGTGGTGTTTGCTGAACAGCAACCCGATAAACTCAGGGAGGATTTACTGGTTAATTTGTGACTGTATGCTGCAACTAACTCTGGATTAGGTTGCAGGCTAATTCCATGCAGTCCAGCAAATCAAAGACAGTGATATGACAGCCATCAGAGCTCCTATCCGTCGATATGACTTCTCATTCTTTTTAACGGAAAGATGCCAGAATGCCAGGCTTATACATAATAAAGGGATGGCAATTTTTAATGTGACGGGCATGCGTAATCCTCACAGGGTTATGTTCTGAGCATTTGCAGGACATCTGTTGAATGCAATAACACCCAGGCTGATTAATATTTACTGATAACGATGATTAAGTCATTACCTAATATAAAAAGAGATAGCTAACCGGTTATTTAGCCATCAATCAGAATGAGTTGTGACCCGTCGATAACTTAATCAGCCTGCCATCCGGTGCACAAAAAATCTGTCGGGAAACAATGATGAAAATATCTACTGCTGCATCTGTTGTGGCAATATTAATCACCACTTTGCCACTGCAGGTATTATCAGATGATCACTATCAGAACAGCGAATCCGAACGACGATAAGTGTTTGTGCGCTCTGTTCAGCCAGCTTGGCTATGCGTTAACCAGGGAGGAAGTCGGGGAAAAATTAAACGGAGTGGGGAGCTATGGCCACCTGCTGGTAGCTGAATCTGCCGGTACCCTTCACGGGGCTATAGCTTTCCACTTTATAACGCCTTTCCATGATGCAGGCCAATGGTGTGTTATTTCCGCTCTGGTGATTGATGAAGCCACTCGCGGTGCCGGTATTGGTCGTCAGTTGCTGCTGGAAACGGAGCGTTATGCCCTTGAGGCTGGATGCAGCAGAATAGAACTGGCATGCAACGAAAAAAGGATTAACGCCCACTATTTCTACGAAAAAAATGGGTTCCGTGAAGTCAGAAAACGCTTTATAAAACGACTGTCGGGTGCTGCGGGCTAGCTTAAGAAGTTTGCCTTTCCGGAAGTTCTTTTTCTCCGTTTATTCCGGTTCCGGGAGCGGAATAAACGTGCTCTTTGGTAACAGCCAACGCAGAGCGAGGCACCATGCCAGAAGATAAAATGGTAAGGTAGCCAGTAAAGCAAGGTGCATACTGTGCAGAGATAAATTTTGATCCCCCATAAAACTCCCGGCCATTGCCACACCGAGCACACTGCCACTTTGTCTGGCGGTATTAATAATACCTGAGGTAATTCCTCCCTGGCCTAAAGGTGCTTCAGCCATACAGGCTGCAACAGTGGCCGGAGCGGTTAATGACATTCCCATCCCGGTCAGAAGCATTGGGATCATCACGCCGATATACGAACTGTTTGTCGGTATCAGCGATAGCCATAACAATCCGATAAATGAAACCGACAGTCCTGCCAGCACCGGGATTCCCGGACCGGTTCTGGCAATGATTCGGCCGCAGCAGAACGCGGTAGCCGCCATGATGATTGCCTGTGGCAGCAGTGCCAGCCCTGAATGCAGGGTGGTATAGTGTTTTATTTGCTGGAAATACAAACTGATAATAAATAACTGCCCGTAAAACCCTGAGTTAATAATCAGCCCGATACTGGTGGCTGCTGCAAATTTTTTTATCCGGAAGATCCCGCGAGGCAATAACGGGATTTCTGATGTTATTTCGTAAAATATAAACCCGGTTATGGCAGCAATACACAACAAACCTGAAGTAATCACTGTTGCAGAGAGCCAACCGTCATAGCCTGCTGTGATAAAGGCCCAGGCCAGAGAAGCCAGTGCTACAGCTATCAGCAGTTGCGCCAGTGGGTTGATTTTTCGCGGAACCGTAGCGATCTCCGGGAGGTATTTTAAGGCCATTGCCAGAGATAAAACTCCGACAGGGATGTTGAGAAAAAATGCAGCCTGCCAGCCAAATCTGGAAATAAGTATTCCTCCAGCCACCGGGCCCATGGCAATCGCAATTCCCCCAACGCCTCCCCAGATGCCAAAGGCCTTCGCTCGTTCCGGCGGCTGGCTAAAAATACCCTGTATGAGTGACAGTGAATTAGCAACTAACAGTGCTGCACCGGTTCCCTGAAGTATTCTGGCAATGACCAGAAATGACAGTGAATGGGCAATGCCACATAGCAGTGACGCTACGCTGAATAACAGTAACCCACAGCAAAAGATTTTTTTGGGCCCTGTAATATCTCCTGCTTTACCGGCGCTTAATAACAGGGTGGCAAAAGAGAGAGTGTAGGCATCAATCACCCATTGCAGGCCACTGATGCTGATCCCTAAATCCTGTTTTAACTGACTTAATGCAACATTCACTACTGTTACATCCAGGCTGACTAAAAAGAATCCCATCGAGATAATAGTCAGGCTAATGATTTTCTCTGATTTTGTTTGTTTCATGATGAACACCAGGTTTCTGTCGAATAATTCAGTCCGGCTGAGGAAATAGCAAACTGCTGAGTATTAAGCTGGAAATGAACTGGCTGAGAGGGCAGACTGATCATTTACCGATAAGCCATTAATCTGCCTATGCATATCAGACGATTTATAAAAGAGTCTGGCGACTGTAATGCATCCTGGTACCGTCTGAAAAACGACTTTTTAACACCCCAGCTTGATCAAATGTTATTCTGAATGTCGCCACTGAACATCAGGAGATCCTCCCGTTGAAACGAATTCTTCCGGGGACCCCGGCATTAATTGCTTTTGAAGCCAGCGCCCGGCATGGCAGTTTTTCACGGGCAGCAACAGAACTGTTTATTTCAGAAGGTGCTGTCAGTCGCCAGATTGCCCGGCTGGAAGCTCAGTTAGGTACAACCTTATTTCTTCGTCGTGGAAACCGTGTCGAATTATCCGGGCAAGGACTGCGTTATGCCGCAGAGATAAGGGAGATTCTGGGACGACTTGAACAGGAAAGCCTGCGACTGGTTGCTCAACCCGAAGATGGCAGAATACTGGAACTGGCAGTTATCCCGACCTTTGCCAATCGCTGGCTTATCCCAAGACTGCCGGATTTTGTACAACAGTATCCGAATATCATTGTGAATCTGTCAGAACGGACAAAACCCTTTCCACTGGCAGGAAGTGGTTTTGATGCTGCTGTGCATTTTAGTCATCCTGCCTGGGTGGGGCACCATCTCCGCCCTTTATTTGATGAATACCTGATACCGGTTTGTCGTCCTGATGGTTTATCGTCGCAGATGTTATTGCATAAACGTAATACTCCTAATGCGTGGCGAGACTATGCACAATCCAACCCGGTACCGCTCTCCAATACAATGGCAGGACCCAGATTTGATCTGTATTCGATGTTGATTGATGCAGCATTGGCCGGGCTTGGTATTGCTCTGGTTCCTGAGGTTTATGTTGCTGCGGAACTGGCATCCGGAAGGTTACATATTCCATGGGGAGGCAGACAGAAAGGTCAGACACTGGCCGTTATCACGTTAAATGATGAAATTGCCGATCCTCATTGCCACACATTGATACGCTGGCTGACGGAACAGGCTGCACTCTATTCGGCACAATATCTTCCATAAGAGAACAAATGCAGAATAGTGATTACATCGTTCAGGTTGATTTTTTATCACTGAAGCGTGCCAAAATATCGTTTTAAACTGCTATTTCTGTTTATTACCATGACCCGAAGTCAATATGGTGCTGGTGTGAATCACCGGTGACGGAGGAGTGATGCTGTATATTGTGGAGTGTGGTTTTTCGGATCCGGGCAGTGAAGCTGAATGGAATGATTTTTACAGCCAACAGAAGCTACCGGCGTTAATTTCGGTCAGTGGTTTTTTGACCTCTCAACGTTTTCGGGCGACAGATGGCGGATGCCCGAAATATCTTGCAGTTCACACTATCGGAAGCACTGAGGTGTTGCATGGGGAGGAGTATCGTCAAAAAGGGGGGGGTAACTTTTCCCGCTGGCAACCGCATATCACTGACTGGCGACGTAATATTTACTCCGGAGTCTCTCTGGCACCCGCAGTCAGAAAAAATCACTTTTTGCTGATTAGTGAATCCGGGCCCGAACCACTACTTAAAGCTGGCATATCTCCGGAGTATTTGCAGGCGGTCGCCCTGGATCAGTTTCCCTCACAGCGCTGGATAGCCGTTGCCAGTGAGGAAATTTCGGATATTCAGGACCTGTTATCTCAGGGAGTATTTTGTTATCAGCCCATGGCGGACCAACTGACACCGCTTGTCATGTCTGCCTGATATTACGCAGGGCTATTCCGGGTTAGCCAGTCAGAGACTCAGAATAAGCAGAGCAGTTGATAGCGGCTCAGCGTGTGCTGTTGCAGATAACTACTTTCGGCTTTGCCATAAGCAGTGATACCAGACTGAATCGCCTGATGTGTTCAGATTCATCCGGTGATCGCGTAAAACTCAACATCTGTATTGAAGGTCATAACGATGGAATCAGTGGTAAAACAGGTAGGTGAATTCACGATAACCGCTCTCAGTGATGGATTCCTCTCTATTAGTCCGGAGCTCCTTTCCGGCATTACTCCTGAACAGGCGGTCGATTTACAGCTCCAGGCAGGAATTACCGATCCTTCTTCAGTACACATTAACAGTTATCTGGTGCGTGGCCACGGGCGGACCGTGCTGATAGACGCCGGTGCTGGTGGGTTTAAACAGTGGGGAGGAAAGATGACAGCCAGCCTGGCGGGTGCGGGGGTTTTGCCTTCTGACATTGACTGTATCCTTCTTACTCATGCACACCCTGACCATATCGGTGGTCTGACTGATGAAGCAGGACAAGCGCTGTTTCCGCAGGCAGAGTTGGTGGTTCATCAGCAGGAAATTGATTTCTGGCAGGACGATGCCTGCCTGAGTCGTGCAGCAGAACGTGCCCGTGGTAATTTCCTGTTTGCCCGTAATATTTTTGAGTTATACCGGCCAAATATACGTACGTTTAACGCAGGGGAAGTGTTGCCCGGAATTACGGCATTACATCTGCCGGGACATACGGCGGGCCATTGTGGCTATTCACTGAATTCTGGTGACCAGGGATTACTGATTTGGGGCGATATTGTTCACTTCCCGGAAATCCAGATTAGCCACCCCGGAGTAAGTATTGCATTTGATCAGGATCCACAGCTGGCTGCTGACACCCGGTTACGGTTACTGGAACAGGTGAGTGCGGAGCAGTTGTCAGTGGCAGGTATGCATTTCGCCGATGCCGGATTTGGGATGATCCGAAAACAGGGTAAACATTTTCATTTAAGCTACGATCGTTGAGCAATTTCTACTATCACGCAACTTCTGGCAGCCAAAATCATTCTTCATTACTGGGGCATAAATGAGCCGCTATTTGCCCATAAATCAGGTGCTTTTATCCGGTAATTATCCTAAGGTGTAGCGCTGAATTTAGGTGACATATCCGGTTGTACTAAACAGAGATGGCGCCTCTTTGGCCTGTATAGAGATTTTCTGCAATGAAGATAATTTGCCAGTTTGGTGATGATACTGAATTAGCCCGCCTTTGGGCGGAACATCTGCAACAGGCTCTGCCCGGGGCAACGGTGAATGTCTGGGAACGAGGGATGGCGGCGGCAGATTTTGCTATTGTCTGGCAGCCTTCAGCAGAACTTTTTGAACAGCAACCCGGACTGAAAGCGGTATTTAATGCCGGTGCCGGAGTTGATGCTTTCCGTCATATTAATTTGTCCGGTAATGTTCCTGTTTTCCGTCTTGAAGATGCCGGTATGGCTGAGCAGATGAGCGATTATGTCTGCCAGGCGGTATTACATCATTTCCGTGAGATGGACAGCTATGCCCGCCAGGCAGTAACACAGGTCTGGAAAAGCCTGGCACCACGCAGGAAAGATGATTTCCCGGTAGGAATCCTGGGGTTTGGCATTATGGGCAAGGCAGTGGCGCATAGCCTGTGCCATCTCGGGTTTCGGGTCAATGCCTGGACCAGAACCGGGCAGACACAACAAGGTGTTACCTGTTATGTCGGAGATGAGCAGCTTGAGGATTTTCTGGTAGCCAGCCGAATGGTGGTTTGTTTATTGCCATTAACTCCGGCCACCCGGGGGATTTTGTGCGCCAAAAATTTCTCTCACATGCCGCAGGGTTCTTACATTATCAATGTTGGCAGAGGAGGGCATCTGCAGGAAGATGATCTGCTTGCCGCTCTGGATAACGGGAAGATTGCAGGAGCAACTCTGGATGTTTTTCAGCAGGAGCCACTACCGGCAGAGCATCCGTTCTGGCAGCATCCTAAAGTCGTGGTTACTCCACACATTGCCGCAGCGACGCTGATTGAAAATTCCGTCGGGCAAATCGCGCAGAAAATTGTGGCATTAGAAGCCGGGCTACCGGTATCCGGGCAGTTAGATACGGTTCGGGGCTATTAAGCGATTTCCGCAAGCCTTAACCAGCCATTACTGAGACTGTCCCGCATTGCACAATGACACGGATGAGGGACAGCGGGGGGCTTTAACTATTGCCTCAACTCAGCCCGGTCCTTCACCGGCAGCGGCGAGTAACGGTACGACGACGTCACTGACTGGGGTCGGAATTCCGTGCTGTTTACCACGGCGCTGAATAACCCCGTTACGGCAATCCCATTCCAGAGGATGACCTGCCTGGCGATCGGCAAGAATAGATGTTCCCAGATCGGTCGGTGCCAGACGAAATCTGTTGATAATATCCTGAGAAACTGTGTCAGCAAGAGTGGCACCTTCTGCCCGGGCAACTTTCAGTCCCTCTTCAATATAACGCTCAGCCAGGGCGATGATATCGTCACGTCTGAACATTCCGGCACGACGCAGGCTTAATACCATCAGTCCGGCAACCGCATTTTGCAGCAGTTTTCGCCATGCTACAGAGACAAAATCATCGGAAAGATCGACAGCACAACGGGTATCCTGCAATAGAACTTGTACCTGACGGGCCTGAGGCGTGTCCGGCAGAGTGAGCCGTGCATTATCCCGCAACCAGACCAGCGTATCGGATTCCCGTTGGGCCGGAAACCAGACGACGGAAGGTAATACTGTCGCCTGCCCGGTAAGGGGGGCGAATTGCTCTTTTTGCTCAACTCCGTTTTGCAGTACACAGACAACAGTCTCTGGTCCGCACATTTTTTTAAGCCAGGGAGTGATAGCTTCTGTCTGTGTCTGCTTAACGGCGACAAAGATAATATCAAACGGACCTTCAGCTTCCGATGGATCCGTCTTTACCGGACCAGGCACAATGATACTTCCATCATCATGACGTAATTCAAGGTGAGGGTGGGCGGTACGACCAAATATCTGCAGGTGGTGGCCTTTTTCAAACAATGCAGCAGCAATTGTTGTACCAATTGCACCTGGCCCGATGAGGGCAGTTTTTTGTTGTCGGGAAACCATCTTTACTCTCCTAAATTCATTTATCAGGCGAAAAATCAGACACCGCTAAACCAGTTATAGCCCTGATCTTCCCAGTAGCCACCCGGGTAATTATCAGTCACAAAAATAGCCGCAATATGTTTGGCATTTTTAAAACCGAGTTTTGTAGGAACCCTCAGTCGTAGCGGATAGCCGAAATCCGGAGGCAATGCCTGTCCATCAAAATCAAGGGCCAGAATGGTTTGTGGATGCAGGGCGGTCGCCATATCGATACTGGTGTAATAGCGGTCATCACATTTGAATCCGACATATTTGCAGGTCAAATAGGCACCGATATGTTCTAAAAAAGTCTTCAGCGGAATACCCGCCCATTGGCCGATACAACTCCATCCTTCTATACAGATAAGCCGTGTTATCTGGCTGTTTTGCGGAAGGCCCCTGAGTTGCTCCAGAGTCCAGGGCGTGGTGTGACGGACTTTTCCTGAAACTTCCAGCCGGTAGTTAGGGATATCAATATCAGGGACATTGTATTCGGGGTAATAAGCATTAAAGCGAAAAGGTTTGGTCAGTTGATCAGGACGATAAGTTTGGGCCATCTTCTGACCACTGAATAACCAGCTCTGTACTCTGTCATTCCAGCGCGACATCGCCCACAAGACTTTATCAACGTCATCGCCGTCCTGCATGTTACAGCCAGTCAACATAGAAACAGCCCCAAGCGTCAGCCCGGATTTAATCATCAGACGGCGTTCAAGATTGACCAACAATCGCCTTTGATCTGGCTCAGCGATTAATTTTGCAGGTTTTTTCTTCTCAGTCATGGTTCTGTTCCGGGGCATTTTCAGGAGATGCCTGCCCGCCGGTGATCATTGCAGGCAGTGTTTTGGGTACCAGTATCACCATCAAAACATGGATACACACAAACACCACAATCGTACTCATGGCAAAAAAGTGCACATAACGGGCGGTAGCAAATCCCCCCATCAGAGCGACCAGAGAACTGAACTGGACGGGTTTCCAGATAGATAGCCCGGAAAGCACTAATAAGACGCCTGCCAGTAAGACCAACAGGTACATCAGTTTTTGTACTGCATTATAGCTGCGGGAACGGTGAGGCAGGCGAAAGCGCAGCGCCAGAGAAATATCCTGGCCAACAGCGCCGGCAGTTAACGGAAAAAAGCGCCGCCGGAAGTGGCCGCTCAGTATCCCCCAACTCAGGTAAATTAACCCGTTGAGACCCAGTACCCACATTACAGCAAGATGCCAGGCAATATTCCCACCCAGCCAGCCACCAAGGGTAGCTTTTTGCGGGAAGCTGAAACTAAATAGCGGATCGGCGTTATAGATCCCCCAGCCACTCATCACCATGCCAACCATCACCGGCACATTAAGCCAGTGACATAACCGGACAGGCCAGGGGTGGACAGTGGATTTGCGCATGAATATTCCCTTGCCGGAAAAAGCTTCGGACCACCGTTGCTATGGAGGGTAAATGGATGGTAGTCCGAAGCTGTTAAGTTACATCGGTGGAGTAACGCCGTCTTTGCCTGCCGAAATGCGGTTGGCAACCAGGGCACCTGAAGCGTCTTTTGCCGGGAAGAGAATAATATGTGCGCCAGGTTTCAGAAGGCTACGATCACCCGGAGCCAACAGTACGACCGGAACATCATCCGGGACGACTACGGTTTTCTGACCATTCTGATATTTCACGGTCAGGGTCCGGCCATTAGCATTGACCAGTTTACCAACGGTACCGTTAGTCATTGTGTTGACTTTTCCGTCCGGGGATTCGAACGGATTGAAACCTTCACCACTGCCGCGCAGGCTTGGGGCAAAAACATGCACTTCCAGAGCTTTCAGAGTACCGTTAGCCTGTGGAACCGCTGCAGTACCGATAAAGCTGTCAGGTTTGATATCGGACATTTTACCGGTAGTCACTTCAGTGACTTTAGTTTCAGGGGTGAGTTTGACATCCAGCTTTTCGCCCTGACGGGTAGTCAGGTGAAGCTCCGTGGCTGTCACGGAATCAATGGTTCCACGGGTTGGCTTAATGATATGCCCTGCATCGGCCGCGAATGCACCACTGCTTAGTAACAGTGTAGAAAGTAGCAGGCCAGCAAGACGTGAAGATTTCATCATAATACGCTCCGTATTTCTGCACGAAAAAACTGCGGTCAGGGACGTTACATTCCTTTCCCTGAATAATTAACTGCATCTGTTAATAGTAGCCAGATTGAACGAGAAACGGCTCAAGGTCGAGAATTAAACAGCAGAATATTGTGATTAAAGATTTCATAAACAGTATAAAATCCTTACATTGTCATGGGTTATTAGAATGATTACAGACAGGCAGAACATAGGCAGGCAGCGGTGAGTAACGCTATGGTTTAGCCACAGGCTCTTAGCTAAGAACGGAGGAGACTGTGGCAGAAATGAAGCAAACTGTTTACCGGCAAGGTTTACTTCACCGGTTATTGGTGCAGCGAGAGTCCCTTAATGACTTTGTCGATAATTTTTTTCGGACCGCGCATGGCCAGCCCTACCAGGTCCATATTTTCTGCAGGCTCTGCCTGAAATATTTCTCTGTTAGCCTCATCATTTCCCGTTGAAAACATCGGATAAACGTATGGCATCATAACCAGCTCCCGATCAAATCCCCTGGCCTGTACTTTCCTTAATCCTTCAGTATCTGCTGAGAAGATCATTATTGGCTGACCAGCGAGTTTTCCGTACTGACGCCCGCCGGAATCTACATAGGGTTGTCCCATAATCTCCGGGGAATCTGCTGCAATGCCAGTGGCGAGAAACGCTGTGACGTTGAGTTTTTGCCAGACGGCAAGATCTTCACGAATGACAAAAACAATTTTGGTATCGAACATGGTTGCCTGTACTCCAAACATTTCTGAAGAAGCATCTTATGAAATTGTCCGATATCCGTTCTGGAAGATTTGTGCACTTCGTTGATATTGTGCAGGGCTCATGCGATATGCACGCTGAAACCAGCGGCCCATATGGCTTTGATCTGCAAAACCAACGGCTTAAGCAACCACCGCAGGCTCGATTCCGCGAGCCAGCATACTGCGGGCTGTTTTCAGACGCAGCCGTACCCGCCAGGCATGCGGAGACTGGCCAAAAACTTTTTTGAATTGCCGGCTTAAGCGGAACCGGTCAATACCAGTCTGCGCAGATAACTCCTCCAGACTAATATCCAGCTCCATGTTGTCGTGCAAAAAATCTCTGACCTGGTAGATTTTTCTGAGTGAATCATCTGCATGCCCGGCAGAGGAAACCTGACTGATATGGCGGGAAAGCAAAAAGATAAGTTCATCGAGTGACTGGTCACGCGCGAGCCGTCCTTCCTGGTGATGAATCGCAAAAAAAGCCTGACGGATCGCAGTGATCAGCATCTGATCATCCGTAAGGGTGTGGCTGAATGCCGCTCCCAGATCGGAGATGTCACCCAGCCCTCTGCGTTGCATATTTCCACTAACCCAGGTCTGGGGTAAGTAGAGCATCAGATAAGTAAAACCCTCACTTTCGATAGCATGTCCGTCATGAACAGCTCCGGGTTCAATTAAAATTGCCCGGCCGGGATGGCTGGTATGCAGTGTACGATGACAATGAAAACGCTGCAGTCCTTGTTGGGTTACTCCGACCAAAACTTCATCATGATCATGTGCGTCGTAGGCATGGCCGCAAAAATGAGCATGGATACTTTCAATGCCAGTCTGGTGGTCACGTCGAATGTTAACCCAGTCATTTATCACGTTATTCTTGTTCATTTACATAACTGTCTGCGGCAAGTGTTTAACAGGATTCTGACCACATGTGGCGAAGTGACCAGAGGGCAATTATCGTTTGAAACCAGCAGGAGAGTCCTAAGTGTGAAGGCGTACAAGTCAGAAGGCTCACCCCGGAGTTAATTTAGTTTAGCGTAACACCTCGCTGCGTGCCGCCAAAACCCTGCCAGATGTAGCGATGATTTACGAGCCTCCCTACAACTTTTCACGGCAACATTTGTTGATTACCTGAGTGGATTAGATCCTGCAAGTTTCCGGTACTACCGCTGGACCAGGAAGAATCAGAGGAAATTAATATCATGGTTGTCAATTGACAACCCGGGGGGGAGATCAATATGCTTGAGGAAGAGTTATGAGCAGGGCGAAACACCCACACAAAGAGATTGAACAAGCGCTTTTGTATGCAGAAGCTCATGGATGGAAGATTGTGACAGGAGGCAGCCATGCCTGGGGGAAAATGTATTGCCCTGAAAATAATAAATATTGTCGTTGTGGCGAATTTTGTATTCTCTGTGTGTGGTGCACTCCAAAGAACCCGCATAATCATGCCAGAGCACTTCGCCGGATTGTAGACAGATGTGCATATCCTGGCAAAGGCCGTTGCACGGAACATTAAGGAGTTGAAATGGAATTTATCTTCACGCTGAGATACCAACTGTCTGAACTGGATGCTAACCAACATAATATCGTCGGGAGGCTGATTGCTGCAGGATGTGATGATGCCGTCATCGGTGTTGGTCTGCCTGGCAGGTTGGCCCTTGAATTTACAACAGAGTCTGAAAGTGCAGTACAGGCAATCCGGCAGGCTATCACCGGGATAAAAAACGTTGTGCCTTCAGCACTGTTGACTGAAGCTGCCCCCGATCTGGTGGGATTAACGGATGTTGCAGAGCTGGTTGGAGTTTCACGACAAAATATGCGGAAACTGATGCTCGCTTATCCAGGAAACTTTCCTTCTCCGGTCCATGAAGGTAAAACCTCGTTATGGCATCTGACAGATATCCTCAGTTGGTTACAGTTGCGGGGGAATTATCAGATTCCTCAGTGGCTTGCTGAGGTTGCTGTAGCAACCATGCAGGTCAATATCAGCAAAGAAGCCAGCCGGTTAGCCGACAAAGGTCTGCTGGCGTTATCATAGGCGGGTCAAGGCGGGTTGCCTCAACCCGCCCGGGCTGTCTGATGCTCAAACCAGTGACGATGCCAGCGTTTCAGCGGCCTGTTGGTCAGCAGCAAAATAATATCTGACGCCGAAAGACAGAGCTCATAAATGATCCGTCTTAACCAACGATGAGCAGCCTCTTTTTGAAAGCGCGGATGTCAGGCCTGGATAACCGGAATGGGCTCCAGTGCTAAAGGCAGCGAGAAAGCACGGGTTTTTATTCCCATCCGCAATACGGCACTTACAACATGTTCCGGTAACGGCAGAATCAGGTCTGAATTGCCCAACGAGAAAACGCCAGAATGAAATGTTGGTACTACCAGTGAAACCGTTCGTACCAGCCCGGCTTCAGCCAGGCATTTATCCATTGGCCCTCTGGCGCGGCCGCGTCGCGAAACACTGATTTGCTCATAGGCAGCAAAACGCTGAGGGTGACCGGCGCCGAAAAAATAGGGTGATCTTCACGAGCCAGCCCCATAAAACGGGTGGAAAACAGTGACTGAACATGAATATCTTCAGGCATTGGTCGCATTGCACTGATATACAGATCGACCTTACCGTCCCGCAGACTGTCCTCATCACTGCCATTCTCTGCTGTAAACCGGAGTCCGACATTCGGTGCCTGCTGTCGTAATCGCTCCAGTAACTGTCCGCCAAATGCACTGATAAATACATCATTTGCGTGTAAAGAGAATGTGCGGTCCAGTGAGGCTAAATCCAGCGCTGATTCTGGCTGCAACACCTGAATGGCATTTTCCATGGTTTGATGAATCTGTTCACGCAGCGCAAGGGCTCTGGGGGTAGGGACCATTTTCCGGCCATTTTTTACCAGAATAGCATCCCCCAGCTGATCACGGATTCGGGTCAGTGTGCGGCTCATCGCTGGTGGGCTGAGATTCATACGTCTCGCGGCTCCGGTGACTGAACCTTCTTCCAGCAGTGCATCAAGCGCGATAATCAGATTCAGATCTGGATACTTCATTTTTCCGGTTCATCAGCGAATTTTTCTGAGTTATAGCACAGTCAGTCAGCGTTGTACTAACCCTGTCAGGAGCATCGTTGCGGGGTAACGATAAATAAAAAATCTATAACAAAAATAATGTTATTGATTATCATTATCGTTTAATGTTTGAATACTGCCCACCGGAACTGTTCAGTATTATGAATATTTTCGGTGGACAGAGTGCTGACAGAAAATTAATGGCTGGTTTTATGCGACAGATCGCATCAGCTGCAGACACTGATGGCTATCATTTCTTGCCTGCAGCTGTTGGCTCACAGAAAGCTTGTTCCATTGGCGGATGACTGCATCCCCTGCATTGCTGTCGTAATGGTACTTTCTTAAAGAGTAATCAGAATTAGAACCTTCAACGGTTCTTTTCAGTACCTGGGTGAAATCTGTTTCTGATGTGTGCTCTGGTCCTTTAACCACGGCACACAATAGCGACTGATAGTAATCCATTGTCTGTGGTTCCACTTTTTTCGGCCACCACCAGGCAACGATGGCGATAACGAGGATCAGTAACAGGTAAAATTTTCGGCTGCGAAAACCGGAGACAGGAAGTGACATATTCAATTTTTTCGGTATATGGCGGCTAACAATGTTGCTAAATAGTACCACAGGAGTGTCACATTTCTTTAAACCGGCTGCAGATTCAGCTGCTGACTGGTATGAAAAATAATCATTTGGGATGTTTTTATTGCGAAAAGGTATAAATAACTGATTCGGTTATTTTCCAAATGTTTCGTTTCTGTTTTTCATATGTATAATCTCGGCTCATTTTAACTCAGGGTGTCTGATTATGGCCTCTTCATTAAAACAAAAGCCTTTATGGCTAAGAGTATGTAGTTTCTTACTAGGGATCATTCTTGTTCTGACCGCTATAGCGTTTATCTATGGCGGTGTAAAACTGGTTACGTTAGGCGGTAGCTGGTACTTCCTGATCTCCGGCGTTCTGATGCTGATCAGCGGATACCTGTTCCTGCGGAGTCGTTCTGCCGGTGCAGTACTTTATATAGTGACCATGATTGGTACGATAATCTGGGCACTGTCAGACGCCGGGCTTAATTTCTGGCCGTTAATTTCACGTCTGATGTATCCGGGGGGCCTGGCTATTCTGGCTTTCCTGCTCCTGCCATCTCTGCGCCGTTATGAAGAACGTGGTTCAGAATGGAAAGGATCCTATGTGTTAGCGGTACTGTCGATTGTGGCTTTCGCCGTTGCCTTTGGTTATATGTTCGTTCCTCATGATCCGGTCGCTTTTTCTGGTCAGGAAAAACCACTGGTTCCGGTGGACAAAGACCAGATGCAGAAAAACTGGGATAACTACGGTAATACTCCGGGCGGCAGTCGTTTTGTCGCGCTGGACCAGATTAACCGTAACAACGTGTCTGAACTGAAACCAGCCTGGACATTCCACACGGGTGATATTCCGATTAGCCCAACCGGAAATGGTGCTGAAGATCAGGAAACTCCGCTGCAGGTAGGCGATAAAGTGTTCCTGTGTACTCCACACAACAATGTGATTGCGGTAGACGCGGATACCGGTAAGCAAATCTGGAAAGCGGATATTAACGCAAAATCTTCTGTATGGATGCGTTGCCGTGGTCTGGCTTACTTTGATGCGACCAAACCATTACCTCAGCCAACCGTACCGGGCAGTACTCCTCCGGCACCAGTAGCTGCTGTAAATGCGGGTGGTTGTGAACGTCGTATTCTGATGAACACCATCGATGACCGCCTGATTGCTCTGAATGCGGACAACGGTGAGTTCTGCCAGGATTTCGGTGACAAAGGTACCGTTAATTTGTTGACCGGAATGGGTAGTGCACCAGATCCACAATATGTATTAACCTCCGCACCAACGCTGGCTGGTACTACCGTCGTGGTTGGCGGGCGCGTGTCAGATAACGTTAGTGTTGATATGCCTGGTGGTGTGATTCGTGGTTTTGACGTGATCACTGGTCAGTTACGTTGGTCATTCGATACCGGTAATCAGGATCCGAATGCAGTGCTGAAACCGGGCGAGCATTATGTCAGAAGTACCCCGAACTCCTGGGCACCAATGTCGTATGACCCGTCAATGAATACTGTATTCATGCCGATGGGTAGTTCTTCAGTAGATATCTGGGGTGCTAACCGTACTGCTCTGGACCATAAATATGGTGCTTCTATCCTTGCTGTTGATGCAACAACAGGGAAAGAAAAATGGGATTATCAGACGGTCCATAATGACCTGTGGGATTTCGATGTCCCGATGCAACCAAGCCTGATTAATTTCAAAACCAGCGATGGTACTGAAAAACCTGCAGTAGTTATCGGCACCAAAGCAGGACAGATCTATGTACTGGATCGTCTGACTGGTCAGCCTCTGACTAAAGTGGAAAATGTCGCAGTGAAAGGCGGCGGAATTCCTGGTGAACAATATAGCTTTACCCAGCCACGTTCTGTCGGCATGCCGCAGATTGGTGCGCAGACTCTGAAAGAGTCTGACATGTGGGGTGCGACACCGTTTGACCAACTGGCTTGTCGTATCAGCTTTAAATCAATGCGCTATAACGGGCTGTACACCGCTCCGGGCACTGATATATCGCTGAGCTTCCCGGGATCTCTGGGTGGCATGAACTGGGGCAGCCTGTCTACCGATCCGGTAAACCACTATATCTTTGTTAATGATATGCGCCTGGGCCTGTGGCAGCAGTTGGTACCGGCTGATCCAAATGCTAAAACTGGCGTAAATACTGGCGGTGAAGCTGTGAACACCGGTATGGGTGCGGTTCCGATGAAAGGTGCGCCTTACTCTGTGAACAAAAACCGCTTCATGTCCCCACTGGGTATTCCATGTCAGGCACCGCCATTTGGTACGCTGAGTGCTATTGATATGACCACTCAGAAAATCGTCTGGCAGGTACCAGTAGGTACTGTTCAGGATACCGGGCCTTTTGGTATCAAGATGGGTGTGAAAATGCCAATCGGCATGCCAACACTGGGTGGTACTCTGGCAACGCAGGGCGGCCTGGTATTTATTGCCGGGACTCAGGATTACTACCTGCGTGCATTTGACAGCTCAACCGGAAAAGAAGTCTGGAAAGCTCGTTTACCTGTCGGAAGCCAGGGTGGACCAATGAGCTATGTATCGCCGAAAACCGGCAAACAATACATTCTTATTTCTGCCGGTGGTGCCCGTCAGTCACCAGACCGTGGTGATTATGTAATTGCCTACGCACTGGATAAATAATCTGTGCAATTTCTGCCCCCGCAAGGGGGCAGAAGTTTTAATGCAGTAAGAATAACGTAGCTAGTCCCAGAAAGATAAAGAACCCTCCGGTATCTGTCATCGCAGTAATTAATACACTGGATCCAATGGCAGGATCGCGTTTCAGTTTTGTCATTATCAACGGAATCAGTACCCCCATACAGGCGGCAAGCAGCAGGTTAAGAATCATCGCCAGCATCATTACGCCACCCATTGCCAGGTTGTGATACATAAGCCAGGTAATTCCACCCATAATCCCGCCCCAGAATATCCCGTTAATCAATGCCACTCCCACTTCTCTGAGAAACAGGAAGGAAAAATTACCAGGCTCAACCTGATGCAGGGCAAGGGCACGGACTATCATAGTGATGGTCTGATTACCGGTATTACCACCAATACCGGCAACAATTGGCATCAGAGTCGCCAGTGCCACCAGATGTGCAATAGTGTTCTCAAATAAGCCAATCACCCGCGACGCTATAAATGCAGTACACAAATTGAGTGCCAGCCAGGCCCAGCGGTTTTTTACCGCCTTACTTACCGGTGCAAAAACATCCTCTTCCTGGCGTATCCCGCCCATCTTACGAATATTATTTTCGTTCTCCTGATTTACAAGATCGATAATATCTTCGATGGCAATCCTGCCAATCAATCGCTGCTGCTGGTCTGTGACTGCGGCAGATATCAGGTTGTATCTTTCAAAGGCACTGGCAGCATCTTCCGCTTTATCCTGTAACCGGAAGGTGACGGGTGAGTCATTCATTACCTGACTGACCAGACAATGCGGGGCATTCACTAAGATATCTGTCAGCATCAGTTCACCTAACAGGGTGTTATTGCTGTCGGTGATAAAGAGTTTATCGGTGCCGGCAGGAATTTTTCCTTTGCGGCGCAAAAAACGCTGAACGACGCCCAGCCGGACATCATGGCGGGCAGTGAGAAAGTTAAAGTCCATGACTCTGGCTACACCGTCAACATCATTTTTGATGATGTTCAGCAGGTCAGAGCGCTGGCGGGGAGCCAGAGAGGTTAGCAGCCTCCCTGTCAGGTTACGTGGCAAAAACCGGGCCAGCCAGGCCTGGTCATCAATATCCAGTGGTTCGATAGCTTTGAGAATGGCTTTATCTGACATATTCTCTGTCAGACTTTCCCAGACTGTTTCTGAAGCTTCCACTAACACCTGGCCACGACTTTCCACCGGCACCAACTGCCACAGTGCCTGTCGGGCATCTTCCGGCAATGACTCCAGAATGTCTGCAATATCTGCCGCATGAAGTGTGCTGATATCAGAAATGAGTTGCTGGCAATATGCATTCAGCTGCGGGTTATCGAAGGCTGCAGCTTTGTCAGGGTGCGCTAACAGACCGTTAACCAGCGCAGGAGAGTTCAGCAATCTGCTGATGATTTGTTGACGTTTTTGCTGCAATGTTCGGTTTTCTGGTGCTGGCATAAAGCATCCTCTGTTGGGAAACCACAGTGGTTTACCTGAGACAGTTGAGAATAACCATAACCGAAAACTGGCAGGCCGGGGCAGAGAATTTATCAGTCAGTCGCAAGCGCCTCCCGAAAACGTCGCGATTCAGCAAAATCAGATCGATTAAGCTCCCGGGCGGGGGCTTAACCTGGTAACAACTGGCAGGACAGGGAATTATTTTACCGGGGTCTTACGGGCCAGCAGGGTTGCAAAACGCATCCTGATACGTTGTCCGTTAGCATCGGTTTTATGTAACTCCCCGTGGTGCTCATTATATTTAATGATATGCCAGTTACGGTAATAATGGCTCAGTTCCCCGGACTGGAAGGTAAAAGGAAAATCCAGCGGGCAGGGGGTATCCGTGGTGTTCATGGCACAAACAATCAGATTGAACCCATCTTTTGCGGTAGCCGCCTGCATATCGGCTATCAGTTGCGGGATGGTTTCTGGTTGCAGAAACATCATGACTACCGTTGAAAGTATCAACTGATAACTGCCGTTGAAACGGTGCTGGTTGAGATCGACCGATGAGCAGCGGATTCCTGTCAGTTGTTCCTGGTCAATAATGTGCTGCAAATGAGCCAGACTACCAGGGTTGTTATCCCATCCGGTTACATCAAAACCATGGCTGTTCAGGTACAGGCTGTTACGCCCACGGCCACAACCGATATCGAGCGCTTTACCCGAGGTTAAATGTGCTAACGCCTCACGAAGCTCAGAGTGAGGCAGCGAAAGCTGGTATTTATCCGCATAATAGTTATCGGGCTGTAACCCGCTCTGCGTCAGCGGTGCATCCATGATTATTCTGCTCCTGTTACTCTTCTTCTTTCAGATTCAGTTGCCAGCCGGCAACATCCTGCCAGTACTGTTGTTCACGTTCCAGATCCAGCTGGACCAGGGTGTTCTGGCTAAAAAATCCGGAAGGAAAGGTCAGTGTCCAGTGCCCGTCATCTGTATCCAGTATCAAAGATTCAGGATGTGTCGTCGCCTGGCGCTGGTTACTGAGTAACGCAGCCAGCCGCAAAATAAAGATCAACGGCAGAAACTGTTTCTTTTTAAAAGACATAAACCGCGGAAATTCCTCGGCTTTTATACCTTTACGATGATAGCGGACCATGGTGGACAGCAACAGTTGTTGTGCCTGACTAAAGCCAGGCATATTGGAGTTTTGCAGTATATATGCGGAGTGGCGCTGCATGCCGCTGTGATTTATCGACAGCCCGACCTCATGCAACATTGCCGCCCATTGCAGCACTGCTGTTAACTGAGGGTCAGCCAGTTTCTGGTTTTGTTCCTGCCACTGGCTGTGCAAATGCTGTGTTGTTTTCAGAACACGGTTGGCCTGTTCGCTGTCAATTGCATAATGGTTTGCCAGGCTTTGTGCTGTACGGGTACGGATATCCTGATGGCGGAAACGACCTTCCATTTCATACAGAACCCCTTCGCGTAGGGCACCATCTGAATACAACAACTCGCGGATCCCCAGAGAATCAAATACACCACGTAAAATGGCTAGCCCCGGAATAAACACGGTTTTACGATCGTCGGCCAATCCGGGCAAGCTCAATTCATCAAAGGATTTAAACTTAATCACTTCGTCATACAAACGGTCCAGGCCTTCCGGTGTAATAGTTTTTTCTTTTTCACCTAAGGCTTCCAGAACCTCGCAGGCGGCTTTAATCGTTCCGGAAGCACCCAGAGCATATTTCCAGCCCTGTAAACGAAACTGCCAGGCCAGAGTTTCCAGCTTCTGGACTGAAGCCAGCCGTGCACGGCGAAAATTCTCCGGAGAAATGACACCGCCAGGGAAGTAGATATTGGAAAAACTGACGCAACCCATGCGACGACTTTCTACTAACTGCGGTTCAAAGTCTTCACCGATGACCAGTTCTGTGGAACCGCCACCGATATCAATTACCAGTTTGCGGCCTTTTTCAGGCTGAGTATGTTCAACCCCCATAAAAATCAGGCGGGCTTCTTCATTACCCGGAATGATCTCTATCGGGTAAGGAATGATTTCTGCAGCGCGCTGCAAAAACTCTTCGGCGTTATCCACGACTCTGAGAGTGTGGGTACCCACGATAGAAACATTCTCAGGATTAAAGCCTTGAAGGCGCTCGGCAAATAATGCCAGGCAGGCCAGGCCCCGCTGGATACCTTCTTCTGTCAGCTGATTTTTCGGATCGATGGCATCAGCCAGATGAACCCGTTGTTTTAACCGGCTGAGAACCTGTAATGCCCCGTCCACTACGCGGGCAATCACCATATGAAAACTGTTAGAACCGAGGTCTATCGCCGCGAATTCCTGAGGTTTATCTGCTTTACTGGCTGTAGTTGTCATAGGCATTATTCAGGTTGTTCCAGGTTTTTGATGTAGTCATAGATGGCCAGTTGTCCGCGAACTTTGCGGCGGTTACCCCTTGGCACATAACGATTACTCAGCTCTTTATCAATGATTCTTGCTTTAACGGTATCGCTGAACAAAATACCAATCATCTCAAGAATACGTTGCTTTATCTGTGGGTCGAGAATGATCACCGCGACTTCAATACGATAATCGATATTTCTGGTCATCCAGTCTGCTGACGACAGGTAAACTTTCTTGTCACCATTATTTTCGAAAATATAGACTCTGTCATGTTCCAGATAACGATCCAGAATACTGATCACCCGGATATTGGTGCTGATGCCGGGTAAATCAGGAATCAGCGAACACATTCCTCTGACCAGCAGATTAACTTTCACCCCTGCGCTGGAAGCGGCGTACAGGCGATCAATCAGTCCCTTATCAACCAGGTTATTAATTTTCAATGTAATGCCGGCCGGAAGACCTTGCTGTGCATTGGAAATTTCCTGGTCCACTAACTGGTAAAGCATGCGCCGCGAATTTTGCGGAGAGACCATCAGATAGTCAAACGACACCGGGCGGTAAGGGTTTTCAATAAAGCTGAATACCCGGCGAACTTCATTAGTAATCCGGGCATCGGATGTCAGCAGAGAGTAGTCGGTATACAGACGGGCGGTTTTCTCATTGAAATTACCGGTACCGATATGCGCATAACGGACAACTTCTTCACCTTCTCTCCGGGAGATTAAAAATAGTTTAGCGTGGATTTTCAGGCCCGGTGCTGAAAATATGACATGTACTCCGGCTTCCGTCAGCTGTTTGGCCCAGTGAATATTCGCGGCTTCATCGAATCTTGCCTGTAATTCCACAACCACCGTGACTTTTTTACCATTATGGGCTGCGTGGATCATGGCATCCATGATGCGGGAGTTTTTGGCTACCCGATAAATATTGATTTTGATTGATAAAACCGCCGGGTCAAAGGAGGCCTGACGCAAAAATTCGAGCACATGTTCAAAGGTGTGGTAAGGGTAATAAAGCAGGATATCCCTGGCCCGTACGGCATCAAATCCGTTACGGTAAGCGTCAAATCCGAGGTGACGAATTTGCGGCAGTGGTTTATTTTCCAGGTTCCGCTGGCCGACATTCGGGAACTGAATAAAGTCTTTAAAATTGTGATAACGACCGCCTGCCAGGATGGAGTCGTAGTTTGAAACCGACAGCTTTTCACATAACATTTCGACCATAGCGGTGGGCATATCCCGCTGGTATACAAAACGTACCGGTTCAGCGGTCAGTCGCTGTTTCAGGCTGGAAGACATCAGTTCCAGCAAACTCGATTCCATTTCCGTGACCAGGTCATACTCGGCATCACGGGTCATCTTCATCGAATAAGCATTCAGCTCATCATAATCAAAAAAACCTTTGAAGATATCGTCCAGACAATATCTGAGGATGTTATCCAGCAATATCATTGGTTTCTTTCTGCGTGGCGGCTCAGCAGGCAGATTAATAAAACGCGGAACTTTATCTGACGGAATTTCCAGCAGTGCATAGTGGGTGTCTTCACCACGGATGACTTCAACGGCCAGATAGGTGTAATCGTCCTTAAGGAACTGAGCCAGGTCAGTATCACTGTTAATCAGGATTGGCGTCACATGCGGGCGCAGATGCTGGCGAAAATAGTCACGCAGCCAGATTTGCTGATTGACCGAAAGCTGGCGTTCATTAATCAGGAAAATCTGATTACGGGCCATCTCCAGTAGCAGTTCATTGTAGAGAAGATCAAATTCCTGGTCGGCCCGCATTACCCGCTGTTGAATTTTTTTTAGTAGATGGCGGGGGACGGTTACGGAGCCTTGCTCTTCACCAATCAGGATACGACGTTTCAGTTCAGCAAAGCGGACTTTATAAAATTCGTCGAGGTTACTGGAGTAAATACCAAGGAAACGCATTCTTTCGATCAACGGGTTGAGTTTGTCAGCAGCTTCCTGCAGTACCCGTTCATTAAATGATAACCAGCTTAATTCTTTTTCTATATATAGTTTTTCCTGACCCATCCTGACTCCATTTCGCTGTGACAGAACTAAAGCTTCAGTCTCTCATATCATTATGGCGAGAATATGGCAGAAATGTCCATTGCCGGACGGGCAATAAAAAGAGGTATTTAACAGGAAACAATGACAAGGCAGACGCTGTTCTTCTACAGCGTCTGTAGATTAACCGATAGTCCCGGGCTGAAATCCCCCGACAGGAAGCAGTGCGCCATCCAGCCATGCCTGGTGATTCTTCAGTTCGAGACGATTTTGTGCAAACCAGTGGATGACCTGCGGATAAATAATGTGTTCCTGCTGGCGTACCCGTTCCTGTAACTGAGATTCAGTTTCTTCCGGCAGCACCGCGATGCGGGATTGCAGAATAACAGGGCCACCATCCAGCTGTTCGGTCACGAAATGAACTGAAGGGCCATGTTCGGCATCACCATTTTCTAAAACCTGACGATGAGTATTGAGACCCGGGTAGGCGGGTAACAGGGAAGGGTGGATATTGATCATCCGTCCACTATAGTGGCGAACAAATCCTTCACTGAGAATGCGCATATAACCTGCGAGGACAATCAAATCCGGAGAATACTCATCAGCGATGCTCATCAGTTGCTGATCGAATTGCTGACGATCTGCAAAGTCTGACTGTGCCAGTGAACGGGCAGGGATACCGGCCTGTCTGGCAAGTTCGAGGCCACCGGCGCTTGCTTTATTACTGATTACCGCAACAATTTCCGCGCTGCCGTTCAGCTGGCCAGACCTGCAGGCATCAATGATTGCCTGCAGGTTGGTGCCGGTGCCGGAAATCAGGATCACCAGCTTTTTCATCACTTAATAATTACCTGCTCACCATCAGCCGGAGCGGATTCAATCACACCAATTTTCCAGGCTTTTTCACCCGCATCCTGCAGCAGTTGCAGTGCTTTATCGGCGTTGTCCGGGCTCAGTGCGATGACCATACCCACACCACAGTTAAAGGTACGGTACATTTCATGACGGCTGACATTACCTGCCTGTTGCAGCCAACTGAATACTGCCGGCCACTGCCAGCTGGATTCGTCAATGACTGCACGGGTATTTTCTGGTAACACACGTGGGATATTTTCCCAGAAACCACCACCGGTCAGATGCGCAATCGCATGAACGTCAACCTGCTCAATCAGACTCAGGATATTTTTGACGTAGATACGGGTTGGGGTCAGCAGGTGGTCGGCTAATGATTTGCCTTCCAGCTGTTTTACTTCCGGATCGGTCTGACTGACTTCAAGGATTTTGCGAACCAGTGAGTATCCGTTGGAATGAGGCCCACTTGAGCCCAGAGCCAGAAGAACATCACCGTCACTGACTTTGCTGCCATCAATAATTTCTGATTTCTCAACCACTCCGACACAGAAACCAGCAACATCGTAATCTTCACCGTGATACATACCTGGCATTTCAGCGGTCTCGCCACCGACCAGAGCACAACCAGACTGTGAACAGCCTTCGGCAATTCCGCTGATAACTGCAGCAGCGGTGTCAACATCCAGTTTGCCGGTAGCGTAATAATCCAGGAAAAACAGTGGTTCAGCACCCTGTACAACCAGGTCATTGACACACATTGCCACCAGATCAATACCGATATGGTCATGACGTTTCAGATCCATGGCTAAACGCAGTTTAGTGCCTACGCCATCTGTGCCTGAAACCAGAATCGGTTCACGGTATTTTTGTGGTAAGGCGCACAGTGCACCAAAACCACCGAGTCCGCCCATCACTTCCGGACGGCGGGTTTTTTTAACTACGCCTTTAATGCGATCAACCAGATCATTCCCGGCATCAATATCAACACCGGCATCTTTATAACTGAGAGTGGTTTTGTCGGTCACTGCAGAATCCCCACGCGAATTGCGGTTGGTGGTTTAAATAGAGCGGGGCTATTCTATCAGTGCAGGCAAACGTTTGCGAGTCTGATGTGCAGCGGAAATTATCTGTCTGCAGGTTTGAGTCCATTCCCCGTAACAGCAATAAAAAATTGTAGCTGTTTGATGTATAGCAGTATTAGCACTGGTAAAAAAGCGCTATAATCCGGCGATTTTTTTTAGCTCAACACATTCCGGGAGAAGAATAATGAAGATCGTGGAAGTCAGACACCCGCTGGTCAGACATAAACTGGGCCTGATGCGTGAGCATGATGTCAGCACCAAACGTTTTCGCGAACTCGCATCTGAAGTTGGCAGTTTGCTGACCTATGAAGCGACTGCTGATCTGGAAACAGAAACCGTGACAATCGAAGGATGGAACGGTCCTGTCGAAATTGATCAAATTAAAGGCAAGAAAATCACTGTAGTTCCGATTTTACGTGCCGGGCTTGGGATGATGAACGGGGTTCTGGAACATGTTCCAAGCGCAAGAATCAGCGTAGTCGGCGTGTACCGCGATGAGAAAACTCTTGAGCCGGTACCGTATTTTCAGAAACTGGCCTCCAATATGGATGAGCGTATGGCGCTGGTGGTGGACCCGATGCTGGCGACCGGGGGATCAATGATTGCCACTATTGATCTGCTTAAGAAATCTGGCTGTTTTGCTATCAAAGTGCTGGTACTGGTGGCGGCTCCGGAAGGTATTGCTGCGTTGGAAAAAGCACATCCGGATGTCGAGTTGTATACGGCCTCTATTGACCAGGGATTAAATGAGCATGGCTATATTATCCCGGGACTGGGTGATGCCGGTGATAAAATCTTTGGTACTAAATAATCAATAAATCTGTGTGGGGCAATACAGAGATGCATACCCGGCGTTTGAACAGCAGTTTACTCCGCTGTAACGGTGACTCGTGGTTACTGTCTTTTCTGCCATTGCCCGCTGATAGCAACACTGCATTTAAAATAACGGTGATGTCACCGTTTTTTTTCGCCGGAAGATACCAGCAGCAGTGTGTATTTCAGGACCGACATTTTGTCGGTTTTTTTATGTCCGTATCATTTTAAGGGGATATACAGCATGACCCGGCGTACTATTGCAGTGGATGAAAGACCTCCGTTACTTCAGACCATACCGCTCAGCCTGCAGCACCTGTTCGCAATGTTTGGTGCAACGGTGTTGGTGCCTATTTTATTTCATGTAAATCCGGCGACAATTCTGCTGTTTAACGGAATTGGCACTTTGCTGTATCTGTTTATCTGTAAAGGAAAGATACCCGCCTATCTGGGATCCAGTTTTGCGTTTATTTCTCCGGTATTGCTGCTGTTGCCTCAGGGATATGAGGTTGCTTTAGGTGGCTTTATATTGTGTGGAGTCTTGTTTTGCCTGGTCGGACTGATTGTTAAAAAAGCAGGTACCGGCTGGCTGAATGTGATGTTCCCTCCGGCGGCAATGGGGGCCATCGTTGCTATTATTGGTCTGGAACTGGCCAGCGTAGCGGCAGGTATGGCTGGCTTACTGCCAGCTAACGGTGTTGCTGTAGACAGCAAAACGGTGATTGTTTCACTGGTAACCTTAGCTGTAACGGTTTTTGGTTCAGTACTGTTCCGTGGTTTTCTGGCGATTATTCCCATTCTGATTGGTGTCGTAGTGGGTTACGTTGTTGCCTCCTTTATGGGAATGGTGAACTGGACCGGCGTTGAGCAGGCACACTGGTTTGCCTTACCTACCTTTTATAAACCCCGTTTTGAATGGGCGGCAATGCTGACAGTACTTCCTGCCGCATTAGTCGTTATTGCTGAGCATGTCGGACATCTGGTGGTCACCGCAAACATCGTTAAGCGTGATTTGATTAAAGATCCTGGTCTGCATCGTTCAATGTTTGCTAACGGCCTGTCTACGGTGATTTCCGGATTTTTCGGTTCCACTCCAAATACCACTTATGGTGAAAACATCGGTGTAATGGCCATTACCCGTGTCTACAGTACCTGGGTTATTGGCGGTGCCGCTGTCATTGCTATCTGCCTGTCATGCATCGGAAAACTGGCGGCAATTATTCAGGCGATTCCGGTTCCCGTGATGGGCGGTGTCTCCCTGCTGTTGTACGGAGTGATTGGCGCTTCCGGGATTCGTGTGCTGATTGACTCTAAAGTGGATTACAGCAAGGCGAAAAACCTGATGCTGACTGCGATTATTTTAATTATCGGAGTGAGTGGGGCGAAAATTCAGATTGGAGCCGTGGAACTTAAAGGTATGGCGCTGGCAACTGTGGTCGGTGTGGTACTGAGTGTGATCTTCCATGTAATAAGTCTGGTTCGCCCTGACGAGGAAGATGACGCCGCGGTGTAGCGTCTGAGTGTTAAAGCAGGCAACCCTGAGTTGCCTGATTCATATCGACAGGGAAGTTGTGATAAACTCGAATAGTTTCTTGCGAGTTATGCTGAGGTATACCTGAACACGCCGGCGCAATTGTCATTGCCACTTTATTTGCCAGACGACGAAACCTTCGCCAGCTTCTGGCCGGGTTCAAATTCGTCTTTACTGGCTGCGCTCAAAGGAGCGCTCGATCAGCAGCATGGTGGTTATATCTATTTTTGGTCCCGCGAAGGTGGGGGCAGAAGCCATTTGCTGCATGCTGCGTGTACGGAAATCTCATCCCGTGACGAAGCGGTAGGATATGTGCCTCTGGATAAACGAACCTGGTTTGTACCGGAAGTGCTGGAAGGAATGGAACATCTGGCACTGGTATGCATTGATAATATTGAGTGTATTGCCGGTGATGAAGCCTGGGAGATGGCCATATTTGACCTGTATAACCGGATACTGGAAACCGGAAAAACCCGGTTGCTGATTACCGGCGATCGACCTCCACGGCAGCTGAGTCTTAAACTGGCTGATCTCGCCTCACGGCTGGACTGGGGGCAAATCTACCGTCTGCAGCCATTATCCGATGAAGAAAAATTACAGGCACTGCAACTTCGTTCAGGATTGCGGGGGTTTGAATTACCGGAAGATGTCGGGCGGTTTCTGTTAAAACGACTCGACAGAGAAATGCGTACTTTGTTTGAAACGCTGGACAGACTGGATCATGCTTCGATCACTGCCCAGCGCAAACTAACCATTCCGTTTGTAAAAGAGACCCTCGGACTTTAGTCCTGCAGGATAGTCAGAACATTCTCCGGTGGCCTGCCAAGTCTGGCCTGATCGCCATTCACGACAATGGGGCGCTCAATCAGTTTGGGATGTTCTGCCATCGCAGTCAGCAGGGCTTCATCACTTAATGTGGGTGAAGCCAGTCCGAGCTGTTTATATACCTCTTCCCCTTTGCGCATTAACTGACGCGGTTCAGAGAATCCTAGTTTTTTTAGCAGGTTTTTCAGCGTAGCAACCTCTGGCGGGTTATCCAGATAAAGGATAACTTCCGGGGTAATACCTTGTTGTTGCAACAGTTGCAGTGTTTCGCGGCTCTTTGAACAACGGGGATTATGATAAATTTGTATCGTCATTATTTACGATCCTTTCTGATACTGTCGGAAGCGTTGTTGCAGCTGGCGGAGCTGGTCGATCCGGGCATCATAACGTGCCTGTTTCAGGCTGCCAACCGGCGACTGTGCGCTGGCGCTGCTCAGTGCTCTTATCGCCTGATCAAGCTGACCATTAAGTGCCAGCCCCTGTGCCTGGTCAAACAGCACTTCATCACTGAGTCCCTGGGCGGCATTGGCCTGCCCCAGTAAATCCCAGCCGTTAGGATCATCCGGGTAAGACCAGGTATAGCGGTTTAGTAGTTTACTGGCATTAGCTGGCTGTCCGGCCTGCAAATAAGCATTGGCCAGGTTTAACTGAATCACCGGGTTCTTCTGCGGACTGCTGGCTGAAGTCAACATACTGACGGCGGCGGCTGGTTGTTTCAGTCCAATATCAATATCGGTCATGATATCCAGAAACCACGGATTAGACGGCTGACTTTGTAGCAGTGGCTGGATGATATTTTTCGCATCCTGGAATTTCTTTGCCTCAAGGAACTGTACCGCTTTACCGTATTTTGCCGCCAGTTGCTGACGGACATTACCCCTGGCATATTGTGCCAGTACGTCATCCAGCAGGCCGCTGCTGTCCGGGAGCTGAGAAGTTCCGTACATTCCCATGATACGAACTTTGGCAAAAAAGAAATCCTGTGAAGAGTGAGCAACTACCCGTGGCATCTGGTTAGCCCTGTCGCGGGCATCAGCCAGACGGCTGTCAGGAAGTGGGTGAGTTAGCAGAATTTCCGGAGGTTTCGAAGCATAGCGGGTCTGGTCGGCAAGTTTCTGTAAGAAAGCCGGCATGGCTTGCGGGTCAAAACCTGAACGTTGCAGTACCTGTATTCCTATGCGGTCCGCTTCCTTCTCATTTTCCTGAGTAAAACTGATCATTCCCTGCTGCGTCCCGGCCAGAGTGCCGGTTAATGCCGCCATTCCGGCTTCAGGATTGGCAATGGCCAGTAATATTGAACCTAAAGCACCTACCCAGGTAAGCGGAGCACTGCGTTTTTGCGCTTCCATTGCTCTGGCTAAATGCCGTTGGGTAACGTGCGAAATTTCGTGGGCCATCACTGAAGCAAGCTGACTTTCATTATCGGTATAGCGAAATATCGCTGAATGCAGCACGACATTTCCGCCAAAAAAAGCGAAAGCATTCAGTTCATCATTTTGAATCAGATAAAAATGAAAGGGTGTTTTGACTGACCAGGCATGAGCAACCAGCCTCTGACCAATACTATTGATATATCCGGTCAGCAATGGATCGTTAATCAGTGGCGAGCTTCCACGCAGTTCGCGGACGTAAAAATCCCCAATCTGCAATTCCTGATTGATTGACAGCGTCGCCCCGGCCGTGGTTCCAATATCCGGCAGTGTATCCGTCACATCGGCTAAAGATGCCGGTATTGCCCCGGATACTGAGGTTACTAACATCAAAGCTGCCAGCGTTTTGTTGAATGAGTATCTCATCACTTCTCCCTGTTCGTCGGCCACGAAATTTTTGACTCTGATACTGGCCGGAGGTTCACGGAAAGTGACCTGCTGCGTGTCGTCGTCATCCGGCAGATCCTTTGATGTGTCTGACAGCGACTCGCCATGCAGTATAGCAGAGTGTTTCTGGCGTGAAGAGAAAGGAAGACGCCGCCGGAACCGTCTCCGACGGCAGAGAATAGCGAAAAATCAGGCTTGCAGGTAACTAAGGACAACATCGTGATGGTTTGAGGTTTTAAAATCATCAAACACTTTTTCGATTTTTCCGTCAGTTCCAACCAGGAAAGTTGTACGATGGATCCCGTCATAGGTCTTGCCCATGAAGTTCTTTTCTCCCCAGATACCAAACTGTTCGCAGACCTGATGATCTTCATCAGATAACAGCGTAAAGTTCAGCAGCTCTTTCTCGGCAAAACGGGAAAGTTTCTCGGGTTTATCAGTGCTGATGCCCAGTACCTGTACTCCGGCATTGTTCAGTGCTGCCATGTTGTCCCGTAAGCCACAGGCTTGCACAGTACATCCCGGGGTCATCGCTTTAGGATAAAAATAAATGAGTACCCGTTCTCCCTGGAAGTCGCTCAGGTTCACTTGCTCTCCATCCTGATCTGGCAAGCTAAACAATGGGGCACTATCGCCGGCTTTCAGTGGATTCATCACAACTCTCCGATTCTTATCTTTTGGCTGAATCAGCCCGTTAACATTAATTTTATCAGACTGCATTACCTTCGGTAATAAACGGCCGCAGAGCAAGTGCGGAAAATGCTTATTACTGCAGATAAACACGCTGACGCAGTCAGAAGATTTCAATGGCAACCGGGGTCACTCATTGTGCAGGGAATGTCTCTGATGCGTCACTGTCCAGCATGCTGTACAGCCGTATACTGCCTTGTGCTTTCAGTTCTGTACAGAGCTGATGAAACGCCTGCTCAAATAAGTTGCGTTGCCGCAGGACAGCGCTGTGCGCGGTCATCTGTATATACAGGGTTGGCGGCGAATTTTCCTGTGCTGGTTTTATCCGTGAGACTAGTTCCGCAATATTCATCTGATGTTGATCAAGCAGGTCAGTAAAACGTTCAATGATACCCGGAGTATCGGCAACTTCGACTTCAATCCAGGTCGTTTCCGGTCGCGGGGGATGTGCATCAACCCGGGTTCGCTTCATTATTATTAATAGTTCGAGTTCTGCCCCTTTCAGCGGCAGAGTAGACTCAATCAAACCAATAGCATTCCAGCTGCCGGAAAGCAGCATAATAAAGGTAAACTCATCTCCAAGCAGGGCGAGGCGGCTGTCGTCAATATTGCACCCGCAACGGCTGACATGGCGGGTGATAGTATTCACGATCCCCGGCCGGTCAGCACCGAGTGCGGTAATAACCAGATGGTGTTGCTGTGATTGCGGCAATGTCGTCTTTCCTGTTTTTTACTAATAACCTTAAGGTAAACATAAAAAAAACTGCTGACAAGCACAGGAAGCGACTGGCTTGCTTGCTTTTCACCTGAACTAAACCTTACCATGAAGTAATCGTCAGCTGAGGGGATCACTAATGTTTACCGGAAGTATTGTTGCGCTGGTTACACCAATGGATGAAAACGGTGATCTTTGCCGTGACAGCCTGAAAAAATTAATTAATTATCATATTGATAGTGGAACTTCTGCCATCGTTTCTGTCGGAACAACCGGCGAATCGGCAACACTCAGCCATGCTGAGCATGTGGAAGTGGTGAAAGCAACCGTTGAACTGGCTGAAGGACGTATTCCGGTAATCGCCGGTACCGGTACCAATGCAACAGCGGAAGGCATTGAATTAACCCGTCACTTTGAAGATAGCGGAGTCGTTGGTTGCCTGACCGTGGTTCCTTACTACAACCGTCCGACTCAGGAAGGGATGTATCAGCACTTCAAAGCCATTGCAGAAAGCAGCGCATTGCCGCAAATCCTGTATAATGTTCCGTCGCGTACTGGTTGTGACATGTTGCCTGAAACGGTCGCCCGTTTAGCCGAAATAAAAAATATTATCGGAATAAAAGAAGCGACAGGGAACTTATCACGCGTTAGTCAGATCCAAGAGCTGGTTGATGACAAGTTTATTTTACTGAGCGGCGATGACGCCAGTGCGTTAGACTTTATGCAACTGGGTGGTTCGGGCGTAATTTCAGTCACAGCTAACATTGCTGCCCGCGTAATGGCAGAGTTATGTCGGCTGGCCGAACAAGGTAATTATGCTGAAGCCCGGCATCTGAATCAGCGTCTGATGGTATTACATCATACGTTATTTTGTGAACCCAATCCGATCCCCGTTAAGTGGGCAGCGAAACAGCTGGGGTTGATCGCGAACGACACATTACGCCTGCCCATGACCCCGCTGACTGCGAATGCAGCGCCGGTGGTTGAAAAGGCATTGCGTGATGCAGGTTTGCGATAATTTAGGGAGTTTGAATGGCTTACTCAGTTAAGAGTTCTGCAGTCGCAAAAGTAGCGGGTTTATCAGTGGTTTTATTACTGGCAGCCTGCTCTAACGATCAGCATTACAAGCGGCAAATCAACGGGAATGAAGACTATCTGAAAGCTTCTGGTTTACATGAACTGAACGTTCCTTCCGGGATGATTTTACCGCTGGAGAACGGGCAGTATCAGGTGCCACCGACAACCGCTCAGGGCGCGACCGGTAAGATGCTGGATATCCGGCCACCGGCACAGCCACTGGCATTGTTGAATGGAACCCGTACTCAGGTTAGCGGAAACAGTGCAGCACTGATCCTTGAAACTCAGCAACCCGATCTGTGGACCCAGGTGATTAACGTCCTGGAAGCGGATAAATTTAAGATTGCCGATCGCAATGATGCAGCACAGCAACTGACAACTGACTGGATCAACTGGAACCGACCGGATGAAGATATTCAGTATCGCGGGCGTTATCAGGTTTCGATTCAGAAACAAAGCTATCAGACCGTGTTAACTGTGCGTTCACTGGAACTGCAACAGAAAGGGGTTGCGGTAACTTCTACCGGTGAGGTTCAGCGTTATACTGCACAATTGCTGAATGCGATTACCACCGGGCTGAATGCTCAGGAAATGGCCCGTGAAAATGCCGGAAACAACAGAGTCGGCACTATTGACGTGCAAAGTGGTGCGGATGATACCGGATTACCTGATTTGATTATCCGTGCACCTTATACTGCTACATGGCAGCGTCTGCCGGCAGCATTGCTGCGTATCGGGATGACGGTATCGGATAAAGACCGTTCAGACGGTAGCCTGAAAGTTTCTTATAAAGAACCTGGCAGTTCTGCATGGGATGCTCTTGGAGCGAAAGATCCCGGACTGGCTAAGGGTGACTACAAGTTGCAGTTAGGTGATTTGGGTAACCGCAGTAGCCTGCAGTTCATCGATCCGAAAGGACATGTCCTGACTCAGTCGCAGAATGATGCGCTGGTGCCTGTTCTTCAGGCGGCATTTAACAAATAAATTGAAAAGGCCGGAGATTCTCCGGCCTTTTTGTTTTTAATTTGGCATAATAGTCGCTGGCAGGTAAACGATTGCGTAGGGTAATCGTTTAGCTAAAATCAGTAACCGTGCGTAAGTTCTTTCATGTTTGGAGTTAACAAGATGCAAAAGCAAGCTGAGTTGTATCGCGGCAAGGCTAAAACAGTATTCAGTACCGATAATCCTGATTTGCTGATACTTGAATTCCGCAATGATACATCAGCAGGAGACGGAGCCAGAATCGAGCAATTTGACCGTAAGGGAATGGTTAATAACAAGTTTAACTATTTTATTATGCAAAAATTGCAGCAGGCCGGCATCCCGACTCAGATGGAAGCATTGCTTTCAGATACCGAAGCGCTGGTAAAAAAACTGGATATGGTACCGGTAGAGTGTGTGGTTCGTAACCGTGCCGCCGGGTCTCTGGTAAAGAGACTGGGTGTGGAAGAAGGTATTGTCCTGAACCCACCGGTATTTGATCTGTTCCTGAAAGATGATGCGCATCATGACCCGATGATCAATGAATCTTACTGTGAAACCTTTGGCTGGGTCAGCCAACAGCATCTGGCACGGATGCGTGAACTGACTTTTAAGGCAAATGAAGTGTTGAGCCGTCTGTTTGACGACGCCGGGCTGATTCTGGTGGACTTCAAACTGGAATTCGGATTATTCAACGGTGAAGTCGTACTGGGTGATGAATTCTCCCCGGACGGTGCACGCCTGTGGGATAAAACCACCATGGCCAAAATGGATAAAGACCGTTTTCGTCAGAGCCTTGGCGGTGTGGTTGAGGCTTACGAAGAAGTTGCTCACCGTTTAGGTGTACCACTGGACTAAGTTTTTTTCCGCGATTCTTCCAAACGCCGGCCGGGCAGAGTTTCTGTCTGGCCGGCGTTTCTGTTTTTATCTCCCCGGTTTTGTTATTCCCTCTGAGTTTCAGATAGCGGTGCTGGTGATCTGCCGGATACGCAACTAAAATCATCAGGATGTAAAAAAAAATGACAGAGGTAACAGATGCGTTGGCAAGGGCGTCGTGAAAGCGACAATGTGGAAGATCGTCGCGATCAGTCTTCAGGCAGTGGTGGTATGGGCGGGGGTGGAATTCGGATTCCACGAGGTAAAGGTGGGATAGTTATTCTGATCGTTGTGGTGGTTGCGGGTTATTATGGTTATGACCTGACTCCGTTGCTCGGCGGCGGAGGCAGCAGTAGTGTGACAACCACACAGTCCCACAGCCAGGGACAGAGCCATGCACAAAGCTCCTCTGATGCGGAGGCTGCTAAGTTTACTTCCGTTATTCTGGCCTCAACGGAAGATACCTGGAGTGAAATTTTCCAGAAAATGGGCAAACATTATGTGAACCCAAAACTGGTGATGTACCGCGGGCAGACCACTACCGGATGTGGCACCGGGCAGTCAGTGATGGGGCCCTTTTATTGCCCTGCAGATCAAACAGTGTATATTGATCTGTCGTTTTATGATGAGCTGAAAAATAAACTCGGGGCTGGTGGCGATTTTGCTGATGGTTATGTCATCGCTCATGAAGTAGGGCATCATGTACAAAAACTGCTGGGAATCGAAGAAAAAGTCAGAGAGCAGCAGCAACACAGTACTCAGACGGAAGCGAACCATTTATCCGTGAAACTCGAACTTCAGGCAGACTGTTTTGCCGGCGTCTGGGGACATTATATGCAACAGCAAAATGTGCTGGAAGCCGGTGATCTGCAGGAGGCTCTTAATGCTGCAGAAGCGATTGGCGATGATAAACTGCAACAACAAAGTCAGGGGCGTATAGTGCCGGATAGTTTCACCCATGGTACCTCTCAACAGCGCTACAGCTGGTTCAAACGTGGTTTTGACAGCGGCAATCCTGCGCAATGTAATACTTTCTCTGCCGGATGACCAACTGGCAATCTGGTAGTGAACTGATGCGCCGGGCGGGAGTCCGGCGCATTTGCGTTATCTGCGGCAGTGATGACTGGGTTATCACTGCCGCCAGCGATATCCGGCAATCAATGTCCGGTGACTGGCTGACTGTCAGTCCGGATCCACAGGCTCCTTCTCCTTGTTTACTCCCTTCAGCGGTTAAAGGTCTGCTGGGCCGTGAGTTTATGCATGCTATTTTCGATGCGAGGCAGGGTTTTCATGCAGAAGCACTGGCCTGCCTTGCCGGAACGTTGTTACCTGGCAGCTGGTTGCTGTTATTATTACCACCTGTGGAGCAATGGGGCCGTCGTCTCTGCCAGGACAGTTTGCGCTGGGCGGACACGTCTCAGGCAATTGCAGCCCCTTATTTTATGCAACACTTAAAGACTGTTCTGGGCAGCGACAGCGATATTAGTTACTGGCATCAGCATCAGTTACCGGATATCCGTCCGCTGGCTGTGACCGCTTGTTGGCACTCCTCAGCCGGTGAGCAACAAAGTGTTATTCTGCAGCAACTGCAGGCACTTCCGGGGGGAGTTGCAGTTGTAACAGCACCTCGTGGCAGAGGAAAATCTGCACTGGCTGGCATGCTGGCCAAAAGCCGTCCGGGGACATTGATTACTGCACCGGCAAAAACCTCTGTTGATGTGTTGAGACAGTATGCGGGAGAAACATTTTGTTTTGTCGCTCCTGATGCATTACTTGCCGATCCGCCATCTGACGGTGACTGGCTGATTGTTGATGAAGCCGCAGCTATTCCTGCGCCTGTATTGCGGCAAATGATTAGCCACTTCCGGCATGTTTTATTAGTGACTACGGTACAGGGTTATGAAGGCACGGGCCGGGGATTCCTGCTGAAATTCTGTGCCTCATTGCCTGAGGTACAATTCTTTAGTTTGTCTGAGCCTTTACGCTGGGCCGCAGACGATCCGCTGGAGCGGATGATTAACCGGCTGTTTTTGTTTGATGAAGAGATTGTGCCCCTGTCTGAAAATCACCGGGAGATACACCGGTTGCCGCAGGATTGCTGGCAGACGTCGGTGGAAAAAGCCCGGGCTGTATATCAGTTGTTAAGCAGTGCTCATTACCGGACGACTCCGCTGGATCTACGCCGGATGATGGATGCACCCGGTATGCATTTCTGGCTGGCAGAAACAGCCACTGAGATCCACGGAGCATTATGGTTGCTTGAAGAGGGAGGGCTCAGCCGCTTGCTCAGTGAAGCCGTATGGGCAGGTTTCCGTCGTCCCAAGGGTAATCTGGTCGCTCAGTCGCTGGCAGCCCATGGCGGTTTTCCTGAGGCGGCGATGATGCGCTCATTGCGTATTAGCCGGGTGGCTGTTCATCCACAGGTCAGAAGACAAGGTATTGGCAGAGCCCTGGTCAGCACGGTGATCAGCGATGCTGGTTCTGACTGTGATTACTTGTCGGTAAGTTTCGGGCTGACCGACGAACTTTGGCAGTTCTGGTACTCCTGCGGATTTCGCCTGGTCAGAATTGGTAACCAGCGGGAGGCCAGCAGCGGGTGTTATACCGCCATGGCAGTATTGCCATTAAGTGACAGAGCAATGCATTTTACCAGGCAGGCTGAACATCGATTGCAGAGGAATCTGGCGTCTGGCGCATCCTCATGGCTTGCCGAATTACCATCAGGTGTTTGTCAGTCAACAGAGCCGGATATGGATCCGTTGAATGAAGCTGACTGGCAGGAGCTGGCCGGATTTGCCTGGGGTAACCGACCATTTGAAACCTCATATCCGGTACTGATGCGGCTACGTGCCTTATCTTCACACCCTCCGACATTGCTGGAGGCGTGCGACGGCGCTGAAGTACAGAATCAAAGTATTGTGGCAGCCGGTGGGCGTAAAGCCTGGTTGCAGCAATTAAGACAGCAGATTGCCCGGCAATTAACCAACCTTGACCCTCAACAGTCTGTACAGTGGCAGCAGAAGCTGGAACAGTTGCGGAAAATTTGACGATTATGGTCAAAATCTTCCGCGTGAGAGTATCCGGCCGGCAGGCTATAGTATTTAGCAGGAGGAGATTATGGATATTGAACAGGTAGTTGTGCAGTCACCCGCAGGCCCGGGGACTCAGCTGTTTTTATTATTTCATCGCAGTGGTGATAATCCTGCTGCAATGGCCCAGATTGGCCGGTGGTTTGCACAGGCATTCCCGCAGTCACACGTGGTCTCTGTCGGTGGTCCTCATCAACTGATGACCGGAGGCAGCGAATGGTTTAGTGAACAGGACTGTTCGACCACTCTGAGACAAAATGATATCGATAAGGTCATGCCGCAATTCACCCGACTGGTTAAGGAGTGGCAAATTCAGACCGGAGTGACGGCCGCAGCAACAGCATTAATCGGATTTTCTCAGGGAGGAACTATGATCCTTGAGGCCCTGAAAACCATTCCCGATTTGGCTGGCAGGGCAGTGGTATTGTCAGGAAGCTATAATACACCGCCGGTGGCTGTTTCTCTGGCTGCGACTTTCCATCTGATACATGGTGATGAAGATGAAGTCATCCCCTATCAGAAGGCGGAGCAGGCGGCAGAATGGATAACCGGGGCAGGGGGAGATGTGACTCTGGATTGTGTGGAAGATTTACCTCATGCCATCGATGAGAAAAGCCTGCAACTGGCAATTAATCATCTGAAATACACGATCCCAAAGCGTTATTTCGATGAGGCGTTGAGTGGCGGTACTCCGGGGCAGGATGATGTCATCCCGATGATCTAAAGCTTAAGTTTTGCAACTGTATGCAGCTGCCCCCGGAGTCCGGAGGTCAGCTGCATCAACTACAGCGGATTACTTTTTAGCCGGCCAGTCATCATCATCGTCCCACTTATCGTTAAAATCACGATGTGGGGGCAGTTCGGGTTTGTTATCCAGATATTTTTTCGGATCGACACGTTTCAAATCTTTATAAACGTTCATCAGAATTCCGATCATAAACAGGATAACAATGACCCACCAATAGTGTTTCAACCATTCCATGACTGTAGCTCCTTCAGTGATCAGGCAACAAGTTGATCCATGATCCGTTGATACATCCGGCTCAGCAGTTGCAGATCGGATGCTTTTACACACTCATTGATTTTGTGGATCGTGGCATTTACCGGCCCCAGTTCAACCACCTGTGTGCCCATTCGGGCAATAAACCGGCCATCAGAGGTACCTCCGGTGGTCAGCAGCTGAGGCTTAATCTCATTATAGTGCTGAACGGCCTTAACTACCGCATTTACCAGTTTACCTTGTGCAGTCAGGAAAGGTTGACCGGATAAATTCCACTCCAGACTGTAGCGGAGCTGGTGGCGATTCAGTAGTGCTTCAACCTGTTCACGAATCATGGTGTCGGTCAGTTCGGTACTGAACCGGAAGTTAAACTGAACAAACAGATCCCCCGGGATCACATTGTTGCTACCTGTCCCCGCCTGGACATTGGCAATTTGCATGCTGGTTGGCGGGAAAAATTCGTTGCCGTTATCCCACTGTGTCGCAACCAACTCATTCAGTGCCGGCATGGCACGGTGCACCGGATTATCGGCAAGATGCGGATAAGCAACATGGCCCTGTACCCCGTGTACGGTCAGATTTGCAGTGATGGAACCTCGACGGCCATTTTTGACCACATCGCCAACCACTTCAGTACTGGAGGGTTCCCCGACCAGACAGTAATCCATCCGTTCCTTGCGGGCCATCAGAGCTTCAACGACTTTCACTGTGCCGTTGATGCCACTGGCTTCTTCGTCAGAAGTGATCAGAAAGGCCAGACGACCGCGGTGGTAAGGGTGCATAGTGACAAAGCGTTCTGCTGCGACCACCATGGCTGCCAGCGATCCTTTCATATCCGCTGCGCCACGACCAAACAACATACCGTCACGGATCGTCGGTTCAAAAGGGGGATTAATCCAGTGGCGTGCTTCGCCTGGTGGCACTACGTCCGTATGGCCGGCAAACGCCAGAGTTTCGCCTTCTCCGCGGGTCGCCCAAAAATTACGGGTGTCACCAAAATTCATTTGCTCAATCTTAAAGCCAATTGCCTGCAATCTGTCGATCAGCAACGCCTGGCAACCCGCATCTTCCGGGCTGACTGAAGGGCAACGTATCAGTTGTTGTGTAAGCTCAATTACCGGACAAAACATCAGAGATTCTCCTGGATAAACGTCTGGTAGGCGGCCGGGTCAAAGCCGGTCAGCATGGCATTGTTTGCTGCACACAGCAGCGGACGTTTAATCACAGCAGGATTTTCCAGCATTACCTGCATGGCGCTCTGATTATCGGTAACGGCTGCCCGGGTCTCTTCCGACAGTTTACGCCAGGTGGTTCCGCGGGTATTCAGCAGGGTTTTATAGCCCAGAGTATCAATAAAGGTACGCAACAGCGTACTGTCCAGTCCGTCGGCCCGGTAATCGTGAAAATGGTATTCCACGCCCTGATCTTCCAGGAAACGTCGGGCTTTACGAATCGTATCGCAATTTTTAATGCCATACATCGTCAGGCGGGAGGGGGTATCACTGTTCATCATTTAATACGACTACCTGTCAAAGAGAGTGTCACCAGCGTGGTCGGGCCCGCTGATCGGTGGCGGTGCTTTTGTTGTATGTCAGTGATAATGCCGTAAACACCTGCTTTGATCCACTGTGGCGAAGGTTTTCCCGGCAAAGGTGAAGCTGGCAAAGACCCGCAGATGCCGGATAAATATGCTATCTGAGTTACAAATCAGGCAGAATCCTCTGTTGCAGGCAAAATTTTTACTGAAAAAATGGCTAATCCAAGGCAAAATCCGCTGTCGTCTGGAAGTTGTCACGTTCTGTGATTACCAGAAATGCTGTTGCACACTGCGGCATTAAGGGACAGGTAGGTTACATTTCATAACAATAACTTATGACGTTGTTTTTGATATTCATCATAAGAAAGCCTTCACCTTGATTTACAGGGCTTTACGACAACTGTCTTTAGCGGGTAGGATTCAACGCCCGGTTTTTCTTATGGCAAAATCGTATGGCTGCGTAGGGTTGAAGAGATAAACCTCCCATAATTACGCAAACGATTACTATGTGTTGCGGGTGGTCAGGACAAACAGGAAAAATATGAAAAATACAAAAAAAACAGCTGAAGAGCTACGTGCGGCAAGACGCAAATGGCTTAATTCACATGACAGCGGCTACCGTAAAGAGATGGGTAACCGCCAGGTTCAAATGATTGCAATTGGTGGTGCAATTGGTACCGGGTTATTTCTGGGGGCTGGTTCCCGTTTACAAGCGGCAGGACCGGCACTTGCGTTAGTGTATCTGGTATGCGGTATCTTCTCTTTCTTTATTCTGCGAGCTCTGGGTGAGCTGGTTATGCACCGTCCATCCAGTGGGAGTTTTGTCTCATATGCCCGTGAATTTATGGGAGAGAAAGCCTCGTTTGTTGCAGGGTGGATGTACTTTGTTAACTGGGCAATGACCGGAATTGTGGATATTACGGCAGTTGCACTTTACATGCATTACTGGGGAGCTTTTGGTGATATTCCACAGTGGGTGATAGCTCTGGCGGCCCTGGCTCTGGTGGGTACCATGAACATGATCGGTGTAAAGTGGTTCGCCGAAATGGAATTCTGGTTCGCTCTGGTAAAAGTGCTGGCTATCGTTATTTTCCTGATTGTCGGTGTCGTGTTCCTGGGAAGCGGTAAACCTCTGGATGGCGTACAGACCGGCTTCCATCTGATCAGTGATAATGGGGGGATTTTCCCTCACGGCCTGTTAGCGGCGCTGGTACTGATTCAGGGGGTTGTCTTTGCCTTCGCTTCTATCGAATTCGTTGGCACTGCGGCTGGTGAATGTAAAAATCCGAAGATTATGGTCCCGAAAGCCATTAACAGCGTTATCTGGCGTATCGGCCTGTTTTATGTGGGTTCAGTGGTACTGCTGGTATTGCTGTTACCATGGAATGCATATCAGGCGGGGCAAAGTCCGTTCGTGACTTTCTTCTCTAAGCTGGGTGTTCCCTACATCGGCAGTATCATGAATATTGTGGTACTGACAGCGGCCTTGTCCAGCCTGAACTCAGGTCTGTACACTACCGGTCGTATTTTACGCTCAATGTCGATGGGCGGTTCTGCACCGAAATTTATGTCTAAGATGAGCCGCCAGCAGGTACCTTTCGCCGGTATCCTGGTAACTATCGGAGTCTACGTCATTGGGGTTGTCCTGAACTATTATGTACCGAGCCAGGTCTTCGAAATCGTGCTGAATTTCGCGTCTCTGGGTATCGTTTGTTCGTGGGCATTCATCGTGCTTTGCCAGCTGAAACTACGTCAGGCTATTAAAGAAGGCAAAGCGGATGATATCAGCTTCAAATTACCGGGGGCACCGTTTACCTCCTGGCTGACGTTGCTGTTCCTGTTTAGCGTTATTGTGCTGATGGCATTTGATTACCCTACCGGGACATATACCGTTGCGTCTATTCCGCTGATTATCATTCTGCTGATTATTGGCTGGTATGGTGTTCGCAAACGGGTGCAGGCCATTACTGCACGGCAGCATGATGACATTCAACATGATGCTGAATAGCTACCGCTAATGGTTGTTAAAAATACCCTGCCTGGCAGGGTATTTTTTTATCCGTAATCTGAGCCGGCAATAGCGAGAGTGTGAAAGTATATTTATGTCACAGAGCGGGAATAGTCCGAAGATTCTGATTGAGCCTCATGAAGTCATTCAGGATGATAAATGTTTTAACAGGTATTCTGGCCAGTAACAGCGCCGCACAGCCTTCTCCCGGTATCTTCGTTATGCAACTACCCAAAGCAATGTTGTTATTGCTGCTAATATCTGCGACTGGCCGCGTATCGGCACAACCGGTACAAAAGGTATTTTCTGGCTGGGAATTAAGCTGTGATAATTTTGCATCCTGCCAGGCCAGAAATATTGATCATGGCAGTGGGCTGGTTATCAGCTTTTACCGGTCGGCGGGTGAAGCAAACATTCATGAGCTACGGATTGATTATCATCCTTCACAGATATCTGCGGCAGATAATCAGCCGCCGCTGGCCCAACGGTTATTGATTGATGGCCAGCCCTGGCCAAAGCCAGATATTCAGAGTGATGCCCGCTCAGTCGTTACCGATGATCCTCAGATGGCACAAAGCCTGCTCGACATTCTGAGTCACGCGGCTCAGATAAGTGTTGGCGAGGATACTCATGTCAGCCTGTCTTTAACTTCATTACCCGCGTTTCTCGAAAAAGCATCAGAAATCCGGGCCAGTCTGAGTAGTGAAACTCAGGGGATGGAAACATCACCATCCACTCTGGTGGTTGAATCGGGATTAACGCCGCCAACACCGACAGCTCTTTCCCGCGATGAAATAAACTATTTTGTTAACTACGGTATTTCGCAAATCAGTGTGCAGTCCTGTTCGCTGGAACCGGTATTCCGGCAGATTAAAGTGGCGCCGGTAAGTGATACTCAGGCATTGCTGCTGATTAGTTGTGAAAGTGCTGCCTATAACACGTTCTACCAGGCATGGCTGATGAGTCGCAATTTCCCGTTGCAGGCGCGTCAACTGACCTTCCGTTTGCCTTTTTCTCAGAGCACTCAGGCGGGGGATAATTTTGAATTAACTAACGCCGGTTATGATCCACACACCAGGATGCTGACTACAGTGTTGTGGGGTCGTTCAGTGTCGGATTGCGGAACGATGAGTCGCTGGCAATTTGATGGTCAACAGTTTGTCCTGAAACAGTTTGCCAGCGAAAGTGTTTGCGATCGCTGGCATTCTGCAGACCACTGGCCGGTCATCTGGTCAGCAGCCCCTGCGGAAGTTTCTGCCCCCGCAGGAAACCATTTTTAACGGTGGTTGCGCACCAGTTCAGCAATGAGTTCGTTAACTCCGTTGCTCATTGGTGAGAAATGGCTTAACGATGAACGGGCAACCACAATAAAGACCCCAACGTTATTTTGCGGCGACATGGCGATATAGGTCATAAAGCCACCTCCACCCCCGGTTTTCTCAATCAGAGCAGGTGAGTCGTCGGTGGCAGCCATATGTAGCCAACCCATTCCGATAGCATCCGCATGGCCCGCCACATCCATGCCATTAACCCGTAATAATGAGGAGCGCGGATAGACCATTCTTTGCAATTCACCCGCCAGTGGGTTGCGCGGATGGCCGACCGAATTCAGGAATTGTTGCATCCAGCGTCCCATGTCATCAGGGGTGGAATAAACACCTCCGCTGCCGATGGCTGCCAGGGTGTTATTACAAGGGCTGGCACTTTGTTCCGGTACCATCAGACGTTGGCACTGATCCGGTGATGGAGTGAAAGTGGTATCTTTCATCCCCAGTGGCCGGGTAACCAGTTGTTGTAATAACTGCGGGTAAGGTTTAGCTGCCGCCCGGGAGAGGGCATCAGCCAGAAAATCGAAGCCCAGGTTAGAATAGGAAACTTCAGTTCCCGGCGCATATTTCAGTCTTGCATGTGCCAGCCAGGCCCAGCGCTGGCTGCGCACCGGCCAGACAAATACCGGACGGTGAGCTTTACCTCCTGGCATTTCGCGTGGCAAACCAGCGCTATGTGTTGCGAGGTTAATTAACCGAATACTGTTACCGTGCCATGTCGGAACCACAGCACCTCTCGGTGCATAACGGCTTAACGGATCATTGAGTTTGACAGTGCCAGCCCTGGATAATTTAACCAACACTTCGGTGGTCATTAATTTACTCAGTGAGGCTATCCTGATCACTGAATCTTTCTGCGGCCGGATATTATTTCCGGGACGGGTTTCCCCCAGACCAGTAAACACCCGCTGGTTGCCATCAATGACTACCATGGCCATGCCGCTGGCGCCGCTACCATAAAAAATATGGTTAGCATAACGGTCGACAATCTGTGATGTCAGTTCAGGAGAGGTGGTGACCCCGGCAATGCCAGACATTGAATACAGTGAAACAACCAGAGCTAACAGCAAAGAAGAGCGCTTTTTCAATCGAGAGTGTCCGTGGGAAAATGAAAAGGGATATTTTAAAGAGTTTATGGCTAACGAAAAGGGGACAATAACGCTTTTTATGTTTCCTGATATGAGAATCGTTACGCTTTTAAACCAGCCCCCTGCAATGAGCAGGGGGCCGTGAGCGTTACAGAATGGCTTTTGCTTTCGCTACCACGTTATCCACGGTAAAGCCGAACTCTTTAAACAGCAGATCTGCCGGGGCAGACTCACCGAAAGTGGTCATCCCTACAATCTCACCTTTCAGGCCGGTGTATTTGAACCAGTAGTCGGCAATGCCTGCTTCCACTGCCACACGGGCGCTGACGGCCGCAGGCAGTACAGATTCACGGTAAGCCGCATCCTGTTTGTCGAAGGCATCGGTGGATGGCATAGAAACCACACGCACTTTACGTCCTTCAGCAGTCAGTTTGTCCGCCGCGTCCACCGCCAGAGAAACTTCTGAACCGGTGGCAATCAGGATCAGTTCCGGCTGGCCGTCGCTGTCTTTCAGGATATAACCGCCACGGGCCACGTTCGCCAGCTGCTCTGCACTGCGCGGCTGCTGGGTCAGGTTCTGACGGGAGAAAATCAGCGCACTCGGGCCGTCCTGACGTTCAATCGCATATTTCCAGGCCACTGCAGATTCCACCTGGTCACACGGACGCCAGGTGCTCATGTTAGGCGTGGTACGCAGACTGGCCAGCTGTTCAACCGGCTGGTGAGTCGGGCCGTCTTCACCCAGACCGATAGAGTCATGGGTATACACCATGATCTGGCGGATTTTCATCAGTGCTGCCATACGCGCCGCATTACGGGCATATTCGACAAACATCAGGAAGGTCGCGGTGTACGGCAGGAAACCACCGTGCAGGGCCAGACCGTTGGCAATCGCGGTCATACCGAATTCACGGACACCGTAATGGATGTAGTTACCGGCCGGGTCTTCGTTAAGCGGTTTGGAGCCGGACCACATGGTCAGGTTACTTGGTGCCAGGTCAGCTGAGCCGCCCAGATATTCCGGCAGCAGTTTGCCGAAAGCTTCAATGGCATTCTGTGAGGCTTTACGGCTGGCGATATTTGCCGGATTTGCCTGCAGCTGCTCAACATATTTCTGAGATTCGGCCTGCCAGTTTGCCGGCAGCTGGCCGGTGGTACGACGCTGGTACTCTTTTGCCAGTTCAGGGAAGGCTTCGCGGTAAGCCGCAAATTTCTGGTTCCACGCCTGCTCTTTTTCCTGGCCGGCAGCCTTGGCATCCCAGGCTGCATAAATATCAGCAGGGATTTCAAACGGAGGGTAGTTCCAGCCCAGCTGTTTACGGGTCAGTGCAATTTCGTCATTACCCAGAGCCGCGCCGTGGGCATCATGAGTTCCGGCTTTGTTCGGTGAGCCGAAACCAATCACGGTTTTACACATCAGCAGTGACGGCTTGTCTGTTACGCTGCGGGCTTCTTCAATCGCTTGACGCACGGCTTCACTGTCGTGACCGTCGATTCCGCGGATTACGTGCCAGCCATAGGCTTCAAAGCGCAGTCCGGTGTCATCAGTAAACCAGCCGTCAACGTGACCATCGATAGAGATACCGTTGTCATCGTAGAACGCCATCAGTTTGCCGAGTTTCAGGGTACCTGCCAGTGAGCAGACTTCGTGAGAAATCCCTTCCATCATGCAGCCGTCACCCATAAACACGTAAGTGTGGTGATCGACGATGTCATGACCAGGGCGGTTAAACTGTGCAGCCAGGGTACGTTCAGCAATCGCGAAACCGACTGCATTGGCAATCCCCTGTCCCAGAGGACCGGTGGTGGTTTCCACGCCTGGGGTGTAGCCGTATTCCGGGTGACCCGGGGTACGTGAGTGCAGCTGACGGAAGTTGGCCAGTTCCTGAATCGGCAGGTCGTAACCTGTCAGGTGCAGCAGGCTGTAAATCAGCATTGAGCCGTGGCCGTTAGACAGCACAAAGCGGTCGCGATCACTCCATGACGGGTTCTGCGGGTTATGGTTCAGGTAATCGCGCCATAACACTTCGGCGATATCTGCCATACCCATAGGGGCGCCAGGGTGGCCCGATTTGGCCTTCTGAACGGCATCCATACTGAGAGCGCGAATCGCGTTGGCGAGTTCTTTATGTGAGGGCATGTTTCTTTCCACCTGATTAAAGATAATTATATGAAATGAAGCAACTAAAGCCGGGCTACCAGCATATCTTCCAGCTTTTGCTGGTCTGTGGCGAACTGTCGGATACCTTCCGCCAGTTTATCTACCGCCATGGCGTCCTGGTTGTGTTGCCAGCGAAATTCATCTTCTGACAGTGGTGCTGGCTGATGAAATGCTTCAACCGATGCCTGAAGTTTTTGTTCTACCGGAGCATCGCTGTTTTTAAGAGCATGGAGTAATTCCGGAGAAATAGTTAAACGATCACAACCGGCAAGGGCAAGAACCTGTCCGGTATTGCGAAAACTGGCACCCATAATGATAGTCGGGTAACGATGCTTCTTATAATAGTCGTAAATATTGCGAACCGACTTAACTCCCGGGTCTTCATCTGCCTGATAAGCGGTTTCAGGGTTTCGGCTGTGGTACCAGTCTGAGATGCGGCCGACAAACGGCGAAATCAGATAAACTCCCGCCTCAGCACAAGCCCGTGCCTGAGCAAAAGAAAATAGCAGGGTAAGATTACAGTTAATGCCCAGCTGCTCCAGTTCTTCTGCGGCCTTGATACCTTCCCAGGTGGAGGCCAACTTAATCAGAATTCGTGAGCGGTCAATATTTTGCTCTTCATACATCCTGACCAGTTTTTCTGCTTTGGCAACGCACATTCCCCGGTTAAATGACAAACGTGCATCAACTTCTGTTGAGATTCGACCCGGGATGCTTTTGAGAATTTCAACACCCAGATTGACAGCTACACGATCGCTGGCATTAATGATTCGGGTCTCTTTATTTCCACCCTGCAGATTAGCGTACTGGATAGCATCATCAATTAATGGCTGGCAGGCAGGTAGTACTGCGGCTTTCAGGACCAGAGAAGGATTAGTGGTTGCATCCTGAGGCTGGTAATCGCGAATTGACTGTATATCCCCACTGTCAGCGACTACGGTTGTGAATTGTTTTAACGCATCGAGCTGATTCATGAAACGGCTTCTCATCCTTTATGAGCAAATTATTCCACTGCAAACGGAACAATCTATAACAGGAATTTAACACTCTGCCGGAATTTGTGCGCGAAGAAAATATGTTTTCTCCGATAATAGTGAGAGGCAAGCGGATGAAAAGTGCGGAAACAGAGGCGGGAGAGCTGTGAAAGCGAATCCTCCCGCAGAAAGGTAACAATCAGACCCAGTCTTTGACCGGCAGAAAATGCTGGTACAACTCAGCTTCAGGGCTACCTGGTTGTGGCTGATAGTTATATTCCCAGCGAACCTGAGGAGGCATCGACATCAGAATCGATTCCGTTCTGCCGCCGGTTTGTAAACCGAACAGGGTGCCACGGTCCCAGACCAGATTAAATTCAACGTATCTGCCACGGCGATATAGCTGGAACTCGCGTTCCCGCTCACCCCAGGGCAGAGATTTACGGCGTTCAACTATCGGCAGGTAGGCCTGAGTAAAGCCATTACCAACAGCGCGGGTAAAGGCAAAACAGTGCTCAAAGTCCGGACTGTTCAGATCGTCAAAGAACAGGCCGCCGATGCCGCGCTGTTCATCACGATGGCGCAGGTAAAAGTAGTCATCACACCATTTTTTATAGCGCGGGAAAACCTCTTCACCAAAGGGCTGACAGAGGTCTTTAGCGGTCTGATGCCAGTGAACAGCATCTTCGGTAAAACCATAGAAGGGGGTCAAATCAAAACCACCACCAAACCACCAGATAGGCTCTGCTCCTGGTTTTTCAGCGATAAAAAAACGAACATTTGCGTGGCTGGTCGGTACATACGGGTTATGTGGATGGATAACCAGCGATACACCCATGGCTTCAAAACTACGGCCAGCCAGTTCAGGGCGGTGTGCAGTGGCCGATGCCGGCATACCGTCGCCGTAAACATGAGAGAAGTTAACGCCTGCCTGTTCAAAGACCGCACCATTGCGCAGTACCCGGGAACGTCCGCCACCCCCGGCTTCGCGCTGCCAACTGTCTTCCGCAAATTCTGTGGTTCCGTCGGCGGCAGCCAGTTGCTGACAAATTTGATCCTGCAATGACAGCAGGAATTCCTTGACCTGATTTTTGTCGGGAGCGTTCATATCACATCATATATTGTGGGGTTTTACCGATTATACCTAACTTACCCGCCGGTTGTGGATAGCGGATTCATTATAATAATTCACAATCCCTTCGGTAATCGCTGTAGCAATCTTGTGCCGGAAAGCGGTGGAACCGAGCAATTTCTCTTCTGCCGGATTGGTAATAAATGAGGTTTCTACCAGTACGGAAGGGATTGAAGGTGATTTGAGTACCGCAAATGCAGCCTGTTCAGTGTGCTGACTGTGCAGATGATGCACCGGGCGAATTTTGTCCAGGACATGTTTACCCAGAGTCAGGCTGTTTTTGATGGTGTTGGTCTGAACTAAGTCAAAAAGGATCTGCTGCAGATAGTGATCTTTTTCCTGCACTTTTAATCCGGCAACATCATCTGCCGCATTTTCACGTTCAGAGAGATAACGGGCCATAGCACTGGTAGCTCCACGGTTTGACAGTGCAAAGACCGACGCTCCATGGGCTTCAGGGCTTGTGTAACCGTCAGCATGAATAGACATAAACAGATTCGCCCCATGCTGGCTGGCGATTTCCACTCGCTGATAAAGCGGGATGAAATGATCGCTGTCGCGGGTCAGGCGTGCTTCTATATGCGGATGGTTACTCAGTAACTGGCGAATGGTACCGGCAATTTCCAGCACCACATGTTTCTCCATGGAACCTTCTTCTCCGACAGCGCCGGAATCAATTCCGCCGTGACCAGGGTCGATCATGACAATAAACTTACCGTTAGTAGGTTTTTTCGTCGCAGATTTACTGGCTGGCGTTGATTTAATTGATGACTCGCGGGCTAATACGGCTCGTGGAGACAACACGGCCAGCGCCAGGCCGGAAAAGATTAACTGGCGGCGATTGACCAGTTGTTTCAGTAGGGACATTTTTTTCATCTGCAGTTCCATCTCCGTCCGGATTAAAAAAGTAAATCGTCACTCCTTTGTTATATCGTAACATTCGGATTATTGCGACCTGCCAAATATTTCAGCGTTTTACCGAGTATTGCAGTTCTGTTCTTTACAAATGGCAGTTTTTTCTGCTTTTGTTAGTCTGACAGGGTTGCAGATAAAGTGTAAAACGCCATAATCAGCCAATATCAGTTACTACAGGGGCAACGCGATGGAAATTCGTGGATTTCGCCAGGAAGATTTTGATGAGGTCATTACCCTATGGGAGCGTTGTGATTTATTACGCCCCTGGAATGATCCTGAAATGGATATTGAAAGAAAAATGCAGCATGACCCGGATCTTTTTCTGGTAGCTGTTGCCGGAGGGCAGGTAGTTGCCACTCTGATGGGCGGCTACGACGGCCATCGTGGTTCAGCCTATTATCTTGGCGTGGATCCGGATTTTCGTGGTCGTGGCTATGCAAATGCTCTGATGAACCGGCTGGAGAAAAAACTCATTGCCAGAGGCTGCCCCAAGATTCATCTGATGGTGCGGGAAGAGAATGACGTAGTCATGGGCTTTTATGAAAAACTGGATTACGAAGTCGTTGATTCCGTTCTTTTAGGCAAGCGGCTGATTGAAGATCGGGAATATTAAGATAAAGCGTGGAATTTTTTCGCTGTACCAGGATATCTGATTAACATTGATTCACTATTCTCCCGAAAATTACGACAGTAAAGGCCAGCTTAAACTTCCTTTTTTGTTCTGGCTGATTCTGATATTGCAGGCACGTACCTGGATAGTGCTAGTGATTGCCGGCGCATCAAGACAACAGGGTGAGACACTACTCAGCTTATTTTATCCGGACAGGCAAGGTTTTTATCCTGGTCTGGCACTGGGGTTGGTGGCTGTGGCAGCATTTTTACTCAGTGGGTATCGCCAGCGAATGGTGCGGCTCTGGTCGGCATGGCGTTGGGTGCTGGTAGCCAGTTCACTGTTGACGTTTGGCTGGCAGCTGACACAACTTGATTATTCTCTGTTAGAACAATCTCCATTGCCGGTCATTTTACTGATCTTTGATTTGTTATCTGCCTACTGGCTGGTGGCTAACCGTAGATTACGGGACTGTTTTATTCCTGACTCTTCAACCGCTGAATAAACTTTTTGCGGTTTTATGACTCCAAGCTGGCATTGAATGAATGTGAAAGGGACAGAAATGTCGATGAAATTATTGAAAACCACACTGCTCACCGGTGTGCTGGTAATAAGCGGTTGCGCCGGATCTGCGCAAAACAGTAGCAGCAGCGATAGTGTTAAATGGTGGAACCCGCTGACCTATTCCTGGTCATCTGCATTACCCTGGCACTGGTTCGGATCTTCACTGACTGTAACTGAGAATGGTGTCGACGGGTTAAACAGCATGACCCCGATGACTGAATCCGGTATTCGTGGAGGACTAGGCAGTCATTATCAGTTGCGGGAAGGAATGCGCACTGAAAAAGGTGAGATTGTGACTTTCTGGCAGGCATTAAAAGACGGCCAGGTGATGATGAATATCCAGGGGCAAAGCACCGTTTCCCGGATTGAAGTATCTGACCCTGATGTGGCCACTGCTGGTGGGGTAAAAATTGGTAGCAAATTCTCACAGGTTTACAGCAAAGCCTTTGGCAATTGCCAGCCAACTTCGAATGGCGATGTTGTCAGTTGCCGTGCACCTGGTAGCCAGCATATTCTTCTTGAGTATCATGGTGAATGGCGTGGTCCGCAGGGGATTATGCCAGCTGATGATACGCTAAAAAACTGGACTGTATCGCGAATTATCTGGCAGCAATAGCCGCGAATAATTCTTCACCATTCCGGTGAAATAATCTTCTGATCCGTAACAGGTTTCTGAATCACATTTCCGGTATAATCAGGTAAAAATAAATAGTTTTTACTTAATTCCGGAGATGTGAGCAGTGGCGGACTATCAAAGCGGCATTTTGCCCGAACATTGTCGTGCTGGCCTTTGGCTGGAAGGTTATTTTAAGGCTGATATAGGACAGGCCGGGCCGCAAATACGTTTATTCCTCGAACGCCAGGCAGAATTGCAGCAAAAGTATCCTGATGCCCGCCTGGGCAGTGTGATAGCTTTTGGTGATCAGTTATGGCGTCAGTTAAACTCTTCATCAGCATCCGCCCCTGAGTTAAAGCCGTTCCGGGCGCTGGGTAAAGGGATGGCGCCGGCGACCCAGAGCGATGTGCTGATTCATATTCAGTCACAACGTCAGGATGTCAATTTTTCTCTGGGTCAGATTGCTATGGAGCTGTTAGGGCCATTGCTTGATATCCGTGAAGAAACCCAGGGATTTCGTTGGGTCGAAGATCGCGATCTGAGTGGTTTTATTGATGGTACTGAAAATCCTCAGGGTGAAAAACGTCATCAGGTCGCTATTATTGCCGATGGTGAAGATGCCGGGGGCAGCTATGTGCTTGCTCAGCGCTGGATACATAATCTGAAGCCGTGGAATAAATTACCGGTTGAGAAGCAGGAAGCAATCATTGGCCGGACAAAGCAGGCTAATGAGGAGCTGTCCGCCGAATCGCGACCGGTGACTTCTCATCTGAGCAGGGTCGACCTGAAAGAGGATGGGGCGGGTCTGAAAATTTTGCGTCAGAGTTTGCCTTATGGTTCCGTCAGCGGTACTCATGGACTCTACTTTATTGCCTACTGCGCGCGTCTGCATAATATTGAGCAGCAATTGCTGAGTATGTTTGGCGAAACTGATGGTAAGTACGACGGTTTATTACGTTTTTCTAAACCCGTCAGCGGCAGCTACTTCTACGCACCTTCTTTGAGTCAGTTAACCCGTCTTTAATTTCAGCTAACGGTAATGGCCGCCGGTATTTTTCGCCACGGCGTGGGCGGCCATTGCTGCGGATCCCCGCCCGGTGAAGTGCCGGAAAGCCAGCCACCAGAAAGTCATTTCAGGCCCTTATGCATTTTTAAACTTTTAAAGCAATAAACGGTATATAAAACCGCTACAGCTTTACCCTGAGAAATAAATACACTAATTATGCGGCTAACGGGTGCCGCTTCTGAGCTCAGGGGTTAGCCAATGAATATTTCGGGTAAAAAATGGATCGGTGCGGCATTACTAACGCTGATGACGGCCGGTGCAGCCAATGCGACAACTTTACTTAACAGTTCTTATGACGTTTCCCGTGAGCTATTCACTGCGCTGAATCCGTTATTCGAGAAGCAATGGGATCAGGCCCATCCAGGCGATAAACTGACGATCCGCCAGTCCCATGGTGGCTCATCAAAACAGGCTCTGGCAATTTTGCAGGGATTGCGTGCAGACGTGGTGACCTACAATCAGGTATCAGATGTTCAGATTCTGCATGACCGTGGCAATCTTATCCCGGCAAACTGGCAAACCCGTTTGCCAAATAATAGTTCACCGTTTTACTCCACCATGGCGTTCCTTGTACGTAAAGGAAACCCAAAACATATCCATGACTGGGCTGATTTAACCCGCAGCGGTGTTCAGTTGGTATTTCCTAATCCAAAAACCTCCGGTAATGGCCGTTATACATGGCTTGCTGCCTGGGGTGCCGCTGCCAAAGCCGATGGTAATGATCAGGCAAAAACAGAAGCGTTTATGACGCAGTTTGTGAAAAACGTCGCGGTATTTGATACCGGCGGCCGGGGCGCGACCACGACCTTTGCAGAACGAGGATTGGGAGATGTACTGATCAGTTTTGAATCAGAGGTCAATAATATTCGCCTGCAATACCCAAAATCAGACTTTGAAGTGGTGGTTCCGAAAACCAACATTCTTGCAGAATTCCCGGTTGCCTGGGTAGATAAAAACGTCAAAGAAAATGGCACTGAGGAGGCAGCAAAACAATATCTGCAATTCCTCTACACTCCGGAAGCCCGCAAGGTGATCCTTGGCTTCTACTACCGTGTTAATGATCCAAAACTGATGGCTGAGAACAAATCACGCTTCCCGGACGTATCGTTGTTCCGTGTTGAAGATGTCTTTGGCAGCTGGGATCAGGCCATGAAGACTCAATTCGCCAATGGCGGAGAATTTGATAAATTGCAGTCAGCAGGACATGAGTAATGAAATCTATGCGTCATAAGCGGGTGTTACCCGGATTTGGATTAAGTCTGGGTACCAGCCTGTTTTTTACCTGCCTGGTATTGTTGCTGCCGATGAGTGCCCTGGTCATTCAGCTGTCAAAAATGACCTGGGCGGATTACTGGCATGTAGTGACTGAGCCGGAACTGGTAGCCGCGTATAAAGTCACTATTTTATCTGCCGCACTGGCATCGGCATTTAATGCTGTGTTTGGACTGCTGATGGCCTGGATACTGACCCGCTATCAGTTTCCGGGGAAAACCCTGCTCAACGGATTAATGGACCTGCCGTTTGCTTTGCCCACCGCGGTGGCTGGTCTGACTCTGGCCGGTATTTTCTCAACCACGGGTTGGTACGGAGAATGGCTGGCCCAGTTTGGGATTAAAGTTTCCTACACCTGGCTGGGGATTGCCGTTGCCATGGCGTTTACCAGTATTCCTTTTGTTATTCGTACTGTGCAACCGGTTCTGGAAGAACTGGGGCCGGAATATGAAGAAGCAGCAGAAACGCTGGGTGCCAGACCATGGCAGGCTTTTTATCGGGTGATTTTGCCTGAAGTCGCACCGGCTTTGCTTGCAGGGACCGCGCTTTCATTCACCCGTAGCCTGGGTGAATTTGGTGCAGTTATCTTTATTGCGGGGAATATCGCCTGGAAAACCGAAGTGATCTCGCTGATGATTTTTATCCGTCAGCAGGAGTTTGATTTTCCGGCATCTACAGCAATTGCTTCAGTCATTATGGCGGCATCGTTGCTGCTGTTGTTCGGGATTAATGTTCTGCAGAGCCGTTATGGCCGTCGTCTGGGAGGCCACTAATGACTGAATTAACTTCCGGAAATTTTGCCGTTAAATCAAAGTTCCGCTGGGGCCGTTTTCTGCTGATTAGCCTCGGGGTTCTGCTCTCGTTTCTGATGCTGATTGTTCCTTTGATCTCAATATTCTGGCAGGCATTGGGCAAAGGGGTGATGGCGTCGTTACACAGCCTGACCGATCCGGATATGTTACATGCTATCTGGATGACCGTGTTGATTGCACTGATTACCGTGCCGGTGAATCTGGTGTTCGGAACGTTACTGGCATGGCTGGTGAGCCGGTTTAATTTTCCGGGCCGTCAGTTATTACTTACGCTGTTCGATATCCCGTTTGCTATTTCTCCGGTAGTGGTCGGCCTGCTTTATCTGTTGTGCTGGGGAGTGAATGGTCCTCTGGGACACTGGCTGGATGCCCATAACATTCAGATTATGTTCGCCTGGCCCGGGATGGTTTTAGTGACCATTTTCATCAGTTGCCCGTTTGTTATTCGTGAACTGGTTCCGGTGATGCTGAGCCAGGGGAGTCAGGAAGATGAGGCTGCTATCCTGTTAGGGGCCAGTGGCTGGCAGATGTTCCGTCGGGTGACACTACCCAACATCCGTTGGGCATTGTTGTATGGACTGGTCCTGACCAATGCCCGTGCATTAGGCGAATTTGGTGCTGTTTCCGTAGTATCCGGATCGATTCGCGGTGAAACCTATACTTTGCCATTGCAGGTTGAACTGATGCACCAGGATTACAATGAAGTCGGGGCGTTTACCGCTGCGGCATTACTGGCCCTGATGGCCATTGTCACGTTATTTTTGAAAAGCGCACTGCAATGGCGACTGGAACGTCAGCAACAGCGTCAGCAACAGGACGGCAACTATGAGCATTAATATTCATCAGATTAATAAGTCTTTCGGCAAAACATCGGTACTGAAGGATATTGACCTTAATATTGCTTCAGGAGAGATGGTGGCCTTACTGGGGCCTTCGGGTTCCGGGAAAACGACCTTATTACGCATTATTGCCGGACTGGAGCATCAAAACAGTGGTCGGATTTCATTCCATGACCGTGATGTCAGCCAGTTACATGCCCGCGATCGGCATGTTGGCTTTGTGTTCCAGCATTATGCACTGTTCCGGCATATGACGGTGTTCGACAACATTGCGTTTGGTCTGACGGTCTTACCTCGTCGTGAACGTCCTTCTTCGGCAGATATTCGTAAGAAGGTCCTTAATCTGCTGGAAATGGTTCAGTTATCCCACCTGGCGGGGCGTTATCCTGCACAGTTATCCGGCGGACAAAAACAGAGGGTAGCACTGGCAAGAGCACTGGCGGTTGACCCACATATCCTGTTGCTGGATGAACCTTTCGGGGCACTGGATGCTCAGGTGCGCAAAGAGTTACGTCGCTGGTTACGACAACTGCATGAAGAGTTACAGTTCACCAGTGTCTTTGTCACCCATGACCAGGAAGAGGCAATGGAAGTGGCAGACCGTATTGTGGTGATGAGCCAGGGGAATGTAGAACAAACCGGTACGCCGGAACAAGTCTGGAAGGAACCTGCCTCACGGTTTGTACTTGAGTTTCTCGGGGAAATTAACCGGCTGGAAGGTCAGATTGTCGGTAATAAACTGCAGGTCGCCGGATACCAGTGGCCACTGGACTTTACTCCTGCCACCCAGGGTGAAGTGGATCTGTTTCTGCGTCCGTGGGAAACCGATATCAGTCGCAGCCAGAGCCAGGCTACGCCTCTGGCAGTGAAAGTTGTAGAAGTGAGCCCGCGTGGCCATTTCTGGCAGCTGGTGGTTCAGCCGGAAGGCTGGTCAGGCAGCGATTTGACCCTGGTCTATGAGCATGAAGATCACCCTCCGGTTCGTGGCGATAAACTGTATATCGGAGTAGATAAAGCCAGAGTCTATCAGGGCGAACAGTTAGTTCAGCCTGTTGCCTTTGCCAAAACTGCCTGATATTTTCATTCCATCGTCTGTAAAACAGCCTGGCGCTATCACAGCGAACAGGCTGTTTTCGTTTCTGCATACAGGGATCTCCCCGTGATTACACTGGAAAATACTATAGGTAATACCCCGCTGGTTCGTCTGCAGCGGCTGGTGGTTGATAATGGCAGTGAAGTCTGGGTAAAACTGGAAGGAAATAATCCAGCCGGATCGGTTAAAGATCGGGCGGCGTTTTCAATGATTCACCAGGCTGAATTGCGGGGTGAAATTGCGCCCGGAGATACGCTGATAGAAGCAACCAGTGGTAACACCGGAATTGCTCTGGCGATGATTGCTGCAATGAAAGGTTATCACCTGACGCTATTGATGCCTGACAATATGAGCATGGAACGTCAGGCATCCATGAAAGCCTATGGCGCCAGCCTGGTTTTGGTCAGCCAGCAACAAGGCGGGATGGAAGGGGCCAGAGATATTGCTGCTGAAATGGCAGCGCGCGGGGAAGGGAAAATACTCGATCAATTCAATAATCCCGATAACCCACTGGGCCATTATCAGACCACCGGGCCGGAAATCTGGCAGCAGTCGCGGGGAGAACTGACACACTTCGTTTCCAGTATGGGGACCACCGGGACCATCAGTGGAGTGGGGCGGTATCTGAAAGAGCAAAACCCTGCAGTGCAGGTCGTGGGGTTGCAACCTGAAGATGGTGCACAAATCCCGGGTATCCGGCGTTGGTCTGAGGCTTACCGGCCTGGAATTTTTCAACCTCAATGGGTAGATCGTACTATTGATATGTCTGAAGCATTAGCAACTGAAACAATGCGCCAACTGGCACGAAAAGAAGGTATTTTCTGTGGTGTAAGTTCCGGCGGTGCGGTTGCCGGGGCACTGCAGATTGCCGTTGATGAGCCGGGATCCCGGGTCGTGGCCATTATCTGTGATCGCGGCGACCGTTATCTTTCTACCGGAATTTATGAATAATCACTCAGCGATTAACTGATTTATCCGGTACTGGTCAATAATGATGTAAGGATAGTGAAAATCCTGCAGCAACTGCCAGATTCTGCGGTCAGAATAGTGTCAATTTACAGAAGAGAGTGTTTCATGAAAATTTTGCTGGTCGATGACGATCATGAACTGGGATCTATGCTTAGCCAGTACCTCGAAGGGGAAGGATTTACCACTGAGCTGGTGACTACCGGTAAAGAGGCGATCAGTAGTGCCGCATCCGGCCAGTACAGCGCAATGATTCTGGATATTATGCTGCCGGATATGAGTGGCATTGATGTGCTGCGGCAAATCCGGCAACGCAGTCGTTTGCCGGTGATTATGCTGACTGCAAAAGGCGATAACATTGACCGGGTCATTGGTCTGGAAATGGGGGCAGATGATTATGTGCCTAAACCCTGTTATCCCCGGGAGTTGGTGGCCCGGTTGCGCTCGGTGATGCGCCGTTTTGACGAGCAACCTGCTCCGGCGGAGAAAAAAGATATTCTGATTCGGGGTGAACTGACGCTTAATCCTGCCACCCGGGTATCAGCATGGAAAGGCGAAGCTTTCGATCTGACCGCTTCAGAATTCAATTTACTGGAACTACTGATGTCCGCCAGTGATCGGGTGGTATCGAAGGATGAATTATCTGAGAAAGCCCTGGGCAGACAACGTGAAGCCTACGACCGTAGTGTTGATGTTCACGTTAGTAATATCCGGCAGAAACTGAGCAAGCTCACCAACGATCAGCTAAATATCGAAACCGTTCGCAGCATCGGTTATCGCATCCGATGAGCTACGACTATCCCGGACGCCTGTTCTGGAAAATGTTGCTTGGCTTTATGCTGGTTTTCCTGGTGATTAGCCAGTTTATGTGGCTCGGGTTTAGTTTGTTGGGTTCTGAGCCACCGGAACAGAGGCTGACGCGTCAGTTACTGACTACTCAGCTGGACCTGGCCGCTGATCAGGTCGAACAGCACGGACCGTCAGGATTTAACCAACTGGCCGCCAGATGGCCGGAGTTGCTCCGGTCAGCCACTCTGTTCAGTGAAACCTCTGAACCGACAACGCCTCCGGACATGCTGAATAGTCCGGATGATCAATCCGGGGATAACAAACCTGACTCCGGAAAACCAGAGCCAATGCTGACCCGAGTGGTGCAGGCTCCTGATAATCAGCATTATCAGATTTCAATCGATATGCACCTGCTTCATTCAGGCAAGGAATGGAGAACGTTGCCATTAATTCAGCGTTTTTTGCATGTGCCGATGCCGGTGTTAATTTTTATCATTCCGATGGGCTTGTTGTTTAGCCTGTTGTTAGCCTGGAACCTGATTCGGCCGATGCGCCAGCTGCGGGAAGGTTTCGGCCAGATTTCCAGTGGCGACCTCACGGTGCGGTTGTATCAGAAAATGCAGCGTCGCCATGATGAATTTTCTATTGTCGCCCGCGAATTTGATGCGATGGTGGAGCGTCTGGACGTGCTGGTTAAGGCCAGAGAAGAACTTCTGCACGATATTTCACATGAATTACGAACCCCCCTGGCAAGGCTTCAGTTAGCCACCGCTCTGGCTCGTCAGGCGCCGGCTAATGTGAATGATTCACTGGAAAGGATTGATAACGAAGCTCAGAAACTGGACAAAATGATTGGTGAACTGCTGACATTATCCCGAAGTGAGCACGGTCATCCGGAACAGGACCAGTATTTTGACCTGACCAGTTTACTGGATGTCGTTGTGGCAGATGCCCGTTTTGAAGCACAGATTCCGCAGGTAAAAATTAACGTCAGCTATGATTTGAATGCTGACTTTATGGTGCAGGGCAATGCTGAGATGATTCGCCGTTGTATCGAAAATGTATTGCGTAATGCATTGCGTTTTTCATCTGCGGGTCAGACTATCGATATCTCGATGGATTCCGGCCAGGAATGGCTGACATTACTGATCCGCGATCAGGGGCCGGGAGTCGAACAGGATAAACTTTCCAGTATTTTTGATCCTTTTGTTCGGGTGAAGTCGGCTAAATCAGGAAAGGGATATGGATTAGGGCTGGCTATTGTACGTAAGATTTTGCTGGCTCATAACGGTGAAGTCAGAGCCCGCAATCGCCCTGAAGGTGGGCTGGAGATTGCCCTGCGGATACCACACTGGCATCAGAACTAAACAGACACCGGCAGAATCACTGCCGGTGCTATTATCGTTTAGCCGAAGGCATACAAACTAACATCACCCCGACAATCACTGACAAAATTCCAGCCAGTGTTGTAAAAGAAAAACGTTCTCCCTGAAAACCCAACGTTATCGCAGCAGCCCAGACAATAATGTAACTGAGACTGAGTAATGCATAGGCTTTGCTCAGAGGCAGGCGTTTCAGGGCCAGAAACCAGCACCCCATTGAAAGAGCATAGCCTGCCAGACCGGCCAGCAACCACCCGGCATCAGCCGGATGTTCTGCCAGATCGCGGACAAAGTCCCCGATTCCGACACTGGCAGGAAAACGACTCATCGCAAACTTCATGGCTACCTGAGCAAAACTGACCAGTAGCACACTACAGATAGCCGGAATATATCCCATCAGACAGCTCCGCTGATTAACACAATGCCGAGAATTATCAAACCTGTACCGCACCAGTGGCGGAGGCTGACTGGCTCGCCCCATAGCCAACGTGCAGCCAGAGTTACCCAGATAAAATTCATGCTCAGCATCGGATAAGCGATTCCGACTGGCAGAGAACGTAATACCTGCAACCATAGCAACATGGCGATACCCAGACAGAACACTGCTAATCCCAGCCAGCGGATCAAATGGCCGGGATTAGATGCTCCATTTATCGGAGCGGCTGCCTGTTTCTGACACAGCTGCCCAAGGCAGCTGATCAGACTGGAAAAAATCAGCAACAGCCAGGTCATTTCGCCGGGCCGTATTCAACATACAGCAGGCGACCTTGCTGATAGCTAAAGTCTGGTGCGGGAAGTTGCATCTGCTGTAAGCCCTGGTTTTTCTGCAGTAACAATACCAGTGATACACCTTTGCTGCGATGAGTTGCCAGCCAGTCCGGAAAAGCACTGCGGCTGATTAGTCGCCCCTGACCGTTAGGATAGGCCAGACCATAGGCCATCTCCCCTGACTGATTATACATATCAATATCTGAGCGTTTTAAATGCCAGGCAATGCCTGAAGCAAGGCCCACACCATCGGCCAGAATATAACCACTATTATCCATGCGGTCACTGACCTTACTCAGAAAATCCTGTGGCTGTTTAGAATCACGTATCTTTTCAGGAATGGCATAACCAATGGTAAGGATTAATACCAGCGGGCAGAGTACCGCAGCGTGCCAGTATTTTTCGGTCTTAATCAGGGTAACCGCACCAATAATGGCCCAGAACAGGAATGCCAGCATTGCCAGAGTGAAGCCTAAGACCTCGTCAGGTGAAAACAATGGGTGCGACGGTAACAGGCGGCAAACCAGCAGAGCCACCATACCCAGTACCCCAAACAGCAGATTGATCCAGCCGTTAGCTTTAGCACTGACTCTGATTTTCTGATATCCACGACAGACAACATTCGCCATTAAAATAGCCAACGGACCGAAGCAGGGCAGGATGTAGGTAGGCAATTTACCTTTTGCAATGCTGAAAAATATTAACGGCATAATTACCCAGCCCGCCAGGTAGATGGCCCCCGGGGTCTGATGGCGTTGCTGCCAGCCACTTTTGAGCGCTGCTGGCAGATAACCGAGCCACGGTAACGCGCCAAGCAATAGGATCGGAATGTAATACCAGAAAGGTGCTTTATGCTGGGCATTGGGCTCAGCAAAACGCTGAATATGTTCTATCCAGAAGAAATAGTGCCAGAAATCAGGTTCTCTGGCATTTATTGCCAGTGCCCAGGGCAGAGTAATGATTGTGGCACTCACTACAGCGAGCGGGCCATAAACAAGTACTTCCTTCCAGCGGCGTGTGACAACAACCCACGGAATAATGCTGATAACCGGCACTGCCAGTGCGAGGAAACCTTTAGTCATCACCCCCATGCCGCAGGTTAAACCCAGTAGCAGATAACCGGCGGCTTTTTTCCCTGAGGTTTTCGATTCACTGGCCAGCCAGAAAGAAGCCATGGCCGCACTCATCCACAGGGTAATCATTGGGTCTAATACAGCGTAGGTACCAATGGAATAGACCAGCATGCAGCTCAGGTAGATGACAGCAGCAAACAGTGTCACTTTACGATCGCGCCAGATACTCCAGGCCAGCCAACTGACCAACATCGCACTTACGGAGATGGAGAATACTGAGCCAAACCGGACGGCGAAATTGTTATGACCAAACAACCACTGGCTAATATTGTTAATCCAGTATCCGGCGATAGGTTTTTCAAAATAACGCAGACCGAAGAAATGTGGCACAACCCAGTTATGAGTTGCCAGCATTTCACGGCTGATTTCGGCATAGCGGAATTCGTCTGGCTGCCATAGTGCACGCATATCTAAAGGCAACAGATAGCAGAGTGCAAACAGGAACAGCAGGATAAAACCAGTTTTTGTGATTTTCATTGATTCAACGCCGTGTAACAGGGGTTTGACATCCCAGCCAGCCTTCCCTGCCGGGTAACATACCCCGGGAAATTTTTCCTGCCGGCAGGAAATGGTCGGACTCAGGGAGCAATTCACTGAGTGGAACAAATTCAATGCCTTCTTCACGCGCCATTGCCAGCAGTTGAACGAAATCATTCAGGCCAATGATCCCTTCTACTTCTGCATGGATGGTATAGACAGGAGTTCCCTGGTCTTTATGCATGGCATCCAGAATAAAACGATTAAACTGAGAAGGCTCAACCTGCCGGCCGACAACCTCGTCCCAGGTGGGTAAGGTTACTGGTATCTGAACCGTACCAAGAGTGGATGTGGTGAGTTCAGGAAGAAACGGCGACGTTCCCCGGCAGTCACTGTTGTAGCGGAAGTTGAATGGCTGTTTTGCCTTGACCACTCGTTGGTCGGCACGCCAACCGGCAACGGCAGAGCAGGTGACTTCGGTACCAATAATAGCTTCCAGCGCTTCTTTTCCGCGTCGGATATGTGCAGATAACTGGGGTTGTTTCCAGACCCCGGCCCACATTTGCCAGGCATGATGATCCCAGGCATGCAAACCGGTTTCGTGTTGGCGGGCAGTACGGCGGATAATTTCTGCATTCCCGGTACCAATGATACGTCCTGGCCAGGCAGTCCCGGCCAGTAAAATATCCCAGCCGTATAACGACGGAGCTCCCGAACGCAGCATTTTCCATAAAAACGCAGGTTTAATCAGGCGCCACAGGTGGCGCCCCATATTATCCGGTCCGACACTGAAGAAAACTGACGACCGGACGCCGGCATTTTCCATGGCGTCCAGAAGTGCAGGCATTCCCAGACGGGTGCCGCGCCAGGTATCAACATCAATACGCAGGCCGACTTTTTTCATGGAGTATTATCCGACGTAATCACAGTGCGCAGGAAGAAATCCAGCGTTTGCTCTACCGTAGTTTCCATTTCGGTCTCAGGTGTCCATCCCAACAGGCGACGGGCATTACGGATATCTGGTTTACGGTGCTCGACATCCTGGTAACCTTTGCCGTAGTAGCTGCTGCTTTCCACTTCACGGTAACCTGCAAATGGAGGGAAATGATGACGCAGCGGATGGCGTTCAAAGCAGCGATACAGCATTTCTGCCAGCTCTCTGATACTTGCTTCGTTCTCGGGATTACCTATATTGATGATCTGACCATCACACTGACCATTTTTATTCTCGATAATCCGGAACAGAGCTTCAATACCGTCGCTGATGTCGGTGAAGCAACGTTTCTGAGCTCCGCCATCAATCAGTTTAATAGGCGAACCTTCTACCAGATTCAGGATTAACTGAGTAATGGCACGGGAACTACCAATACGTGCTGAATTCAGGCTGTCCAGACGAGGTCCCATCCAGTTGAACGGACGGAACAGGGTGAAGCGCAGGTTTTCTTTTTCGCCATAAGCCCAGATTACGCGATCCAGCAGCTGTTTAGAGACCGAATAAATCCAACGCTGTTTATTGATAGGACCGACCACCAGATTTGAATTATCTTCATCAAAGGTTTTATCAGTACACATTCCATAAACTTCAGAAGTGGATGGGAAAATTATGCGTTTTTTATGTTTTACACAACCACGGATAATTTTCAGGTTTTCTTCAAAATCGAGCTCAAAGACCCGTAACGGATTTCGGGTATATTCAACCGGAGTGGCAATAGCTACCAGAGGCAACACGACATCACATTTTTTGATGTGGTAATCGATCCATTCTGAATGAATGGTGATATCACCTTCGACAAAATGGAATCTGTCGTTAGCCAGAAAACGGGATACAGCATCAGAGCCGATATCCATACCATAGATTTCGTAATTATCGTCCTGCAGCAGGCGCTCAGTCAGATGATTACCGATAAAGCCATTTACACCCAGAATCAGTACCCGGGTACGTTTTTTATCGCGGGTCACTGGCTGGCTGCTTAACACTGCACCTTCTACCAGACCCAGAGTTTTTGCCAGCTCGTTACCCTGCATATACACACTGTTATCAGTCTGACCGGTAACGACTTCAAGCGCACCCTGAGCGGTGGCAATAGTCAGCGGTGCGGTAGCAAGCACTTTGCCCGGAATGGCTGCTGGCAGGTCCTGACGAACACGGGATTTCCAGACAATAAACCGGGTGGTTCCTGAAAAACTGAAAGCTCCAGGCCAGGGTTCACTGACTGCCCGAACCAGATTATGGAGCTCGGCCGCACTACGGTTCCAGTCCAGCCGTCCATCTTCCGGGGTTCTGCGACCGACATAGGTGGCTTTACTTTCATCCTGCGGAGTCAACTTCAGTTGGCCGTTTTTGATTAAAGGTAGCTGTTCGTTTAGCAATTCCCGTGCTGTACGGGTTAGTTTTTTGTGCAGACGCAATGCATCATCGGTGGGTTCAATAGCAACTTTATACTGGGCTGCGATATCACCGGCATCGGCACGATGTACCATTTTATGCAGAGTCACGCCGGTTTCGGTTTCACCATTAACCAGTACCCAGTTTAACGGCGCACGCCCACGATAACGGGGGAGCAGTGAGCCATGCAGATTAAATGCACCCTGTTGTGGGATTGACAGGATTTCATCACAAATCAAATCACGGTAGTAAAAGGAAAAAATGATGTCAGGAGCACTTTGTTTAATCCGCTCTATCCACAGAGGATGATTGACGTTTTCCGGCGAAAAAACTTCAATATTATGTTCCGCCGCCAGATGGGCGACCGAACCAAAGAAATGATTCTCACCAGGATTATCCAGGTGGGTGTAAATTGCCGTTATCTGATACCCGGCGTCAATCAGCGCTTCAATACCGACGCATCCCATGTCGTGATAAGCGAAGACTATAGCTTTCATTTTGTTTCTTCCTCAGTAGTTGAAGCCGTGCTGTGATTGACAACACGCTGTACGAAATAACGCGGGCGGGCTCTGACATCACTGTATATCCGGCCGATATATTCGCCCAGTAAACCCATACCAATAAATTGTGCGCCGATAAAAATAAACAGAATGGCAAACAGGCTGAATACACCTTCTGCACCCCAGTAAGCGCCGTAAATCAGGCGCAGTACCAGTAACAGGAATGCGAACAGAAAACCTGCGCAGGCTATCAGTGCCCCAATAACGCTCAGCATCCTCAGAGGTGTGGTTGTCAGGCAGGTGACAAGGTCATACATCAGGTTGATCAGCCGCATAAAACTATATTTTGAGGTGCCATGTTCGCGTTCTGCATGCAGCACCGGAATTTCGGTGGTGTGTCTTGCAAATGTGTTGGCCAGAATAGGGATAAAGGTACTTCTCTCCTGGCAATGCAGCATGGCTTCAATAATCGAACGACGATAGGCCCGCAGCATACAGCCGTAGTCGCCCATGGCTTTACCGGTGGTACTCTGAATTAACCGGTTAATCATTCTGGAGGCAATCTTGCGGAACGGGCTGTCCTGCCGGTTTTGCCGGACGGTACCTACCACGTCATACCCTTGTTCAGCAGTCGTGACCAGGCGAGGGATCTCTTCCGGCGGGTTTTGCAAATCCGCATCCAGGGTGACAATTAAATCGCCCGTAACATAGCTAAAACCGGCCATAATTGCTGAGTGCTGGCCATAATTGCGGTTCAGTAATACCGCCACGATTGAACTGCCAGGTTGTTCTGCGGCATCAATGATCATTTGTGCAGAGTCATCGCTGCTGCCGTCATCAACTAACAAAATTTCGTAAGGCCTGTTTAGTAATTCACAGGCAGCTGTGGTTCTCGAAATCAGAACCGGAAGGCTGTCCTGCTCGTTATAAACAGGAATAACCACGGAGACTTTATTTACCAGGTAAGAATTTTGCATTTCAGCTCTCTGCAATCTCATGAATAGCGGCAATGACCCTGCTGCAGTCAGCATCTGTCATGTCCGGAAACAGAGGAATGGAGCAAATACGATCGCTGTTCCATTCCGTTGCGGGGAGCTGTAAAGAAGGATACCGCTCACGGTAATACTTTTGAGTATGCACCGCCCGGAAGTGCATCCCGGTACCAATATTTCGGTCTTTCATCTGCTGCATAAACTGGTCACGATTCAGGCCACAACGCTGTTCATCAACACGCAGCACAAACAGGTGCCATGCATGCTGGTGAGGCCAGACTGGGATTTCCAGTGGCAGGAATGGGGTATCGGCCAGCTCGCGCAGGTAACGTTGTGCAATAGCTTCTCGCCGCGCATTTATCTGTGGCAGTCGGCTAAGTTGATTCAGGGCTATCGCGGCCTGGATATCTGTCAGGTTGTATTTAAAACCCGGAGTAATAACTTCGGCCTGGGGCTTACGGCCCAGTGTTTCACGGTCAAAGGCATCGACACCCAGCCCATGGAATTTCAGGGTACGAATTCGGTTAGCCAGTTCTTCATCATTGGTGACAATCATTCCGCCTTCAGCACAGGTAACATTTTTTATGGCATGAAATGAAAAAATAGCGGTCTGTTGGTTCCCGACATGCTTGCCTTTGTAGTAACAACCTGCGGCGTGAGCGGCATCTTCAATCACCGGAATATTATGTTGCTCCGCGACAGCACAAATGGCATCAAGGTCAGCAGGAGCTCCGGCAAAGTGTACCGGGATAATGGCTTTGGTTCGGGCAGTAATTGCGGCCTCAATGGCTTCCGGGGTCACCATGAGTGTATTCGGGTCAATATCTACCATGACGGGTTCGGCACCCAGCAAAGCTATCATATTGGCTGTTGAAACCCAGGTGAGGGAAGGGGTGATCACTTCATCTCCCGGGCCAATACCCAGCGCCATTAATGCCACATGCATTCCACCGGTTGCCGAACTGACAGCAATAGCATGACTGGCACCGGTTAACTGGCGAAATTCGGCTTCCAGCGCCTGGTTTTTAGGACCGGTTGTGATCCATCCTGATTGCAGTACATCCCGGATAGCTGACACATCATCTTCATTCAGTGCCGGCCGGGAGAAGGGGAGAAAGTCTGTCATAAATTGTCCTGGCATTAACTTTAGTGCTCACAATAAAAACGGTCGCGTTGAAACAAATAAATACCGCCCTCAGGCGGCGATTCTATCTATACACAGATATATCGTCCCTCAACAGGCTGGTATTAGTTTAATTCAGGATGAAACATTTACCTCTGTTATGATAGTTCAGTCAAAGAAAAGTTCATGCCAGCTAACGGATTTGTTTGATTATTTAATATGAAATGAAAATTTAATCTTTTCTTAATAATTTCTTAGTCGGAAAAGTTAAATGAACAATAAATAGAATTGATATTTTCCTTCCTCTTAAACTAATCTTCATTTTTTTTCAGGAAAGAACTGGCACTTTTTAAGATCAATACTATTATGCCTGCCTGCCTGCCTGCCTGCCTGCCTGCCTGCCTGCCTGCCTGCCTGCCTGCCTCATTTAAATAATATAGCTATTACATTGTCTTCTGACAGTGGCAGCCAGATACACAGTAACTAAACAGGTAGTCGGGAATGAAACTCAATTAACTTAAACTACCTCAGTATGCCTGTTTTTTTAGTGCCCGTGATGATTATATAGCCTGCTAATTTAATTTCCCTTGTCGTGTGTTCCCGGAATAACAGCTGGCTTTAAAAACGTGTAGCTTATAATTTAAAATTTGTCATTAAATGAAAGCGATTATGACGTTATGTCACAGTGAGAATGTGATTAATGTCAGTGTTAAGATAATATTAAGATAACCATTGCGGTATCAGAAGGGATCACGGGAGTTAAATTCAGGGTGATAACTTTTAACAGTGTGATCACCCGTAAGAAAAAAAACAGCCAGAAACAATTCTGGCTGATAGTTGACTGTCCTGACCGGTTGTCAGTTATTTTTTGATACGAATCACCGGAGTTTCACCAGCGACTACCTGACCTGTCAGTTTAACCAGTTCTTTAATCTCATCCATGTTTGAGATAACAACAGGGGTGAGTGTTGATTTAGCTTTCTCTTCCAGCAGAGGGAGATCAAACTCAATCACAATATCGCCTTTCTTCACTTTTTGCCCTTCGGAAGCAATGCGCTTGAAACCTTCACCTTTTAGCTCGACAGTATCAATTCCAAAGTGGACAAACAGTTCGATACCGTTATCAGACTCGATGGAAAAAGCATGGTTGGTTTCGAAAATTTTACCAATGGTGCCGTCTACCGGGGCAACCATGGTGCTGCCGTTCGGCCGGATGGCAACGCCATCACCGACAATCTTCTCTGCAAAAACCACATCAGGTACATCTTCAATGTTTACAATTTCGCCAGACAGAGGAGCGACGATATCAATAGTACCGGAGGTACTTTCTGCTTTGTCGCCAAATAATTTAGAAAACAATCCCATGATCTTCTCCTGAGCAGTAATTTCGGTCTTACGTATAGCAGACTAGCAGAGTGTTTTCTCTTTGATGAATTTGTTGACCAGATTCATCAGATCCTCTGCAGTAGGCTGTTCCAGTGCCTGTTCTGCTAACGCTTTAGCGTCCCCAAAATTAGTATTGCGAATAATTTTTTTGATACGTGGAATTGAAATGGCACTCATACTGAATTCGTCCAGCCCCATTCCCAGTAATAATAGTGTAGCACGTTCATCACCTGCCAACTCACCACACATCCCTGTCCATTTTCCTTCAGCATGCGAAGCATCAATCACTTGCTTGATCAGACCCAGCACAGAAGGGCTCATAGGATTATAGAGATGTGAAATTCTATCATTACCACGATCTACGGCCAGAGTATACTGGGTCAGATCGTTAGTGCCGATACTGAAAAAATCAACTTCTTTAGCAAGATGGCGGGAGATCACTGCAGATGCCGGCGTTTCCACCATAATTCCGATCTCAATACTTTCGTCAAAACTTTTACCTTCATCACGTAATTGTGACTTCAGCATTTCAATTTCGTTCTTCAGAAAGCGGACTTCTTCAACGGCAATAATCATCGGGAACATAATTCTCAGCTTACCAAAACTGGATGCCCGCAGAATTGCTCGTAGTTGTGCATGCAGAATTTCTTTGCGATCCATCGCGATACGGATGGCACGCCAGCCGAGGAACGGGTTATCTTCTTTCGGCAGGTTCATATAGGGCAGATCTTTATCGCCACCGATGTCCATGGTACGAACAATAACCGCCTGTGACCCCATCGCTTCAGCCACCGCTTTATAAGCAACAAACTGCTCTTCTTCTGATGGCAGGGAATCACGGTCCATAAACAAAAATTCAGTACGGTATAACCCAACGCCTTCTGCACCATTACGTTCGGCACCTGCAACATCACGTACGGTGCCGATATTGGCGCAGACTTCAACCTGATGACCATCCAGAGTGATCGCCGGAAGGTCTTTCAGCTTAGCCATTTCTGTTTTTTCGCTGAGATACTGTTCCTGAATCTCTCTCAGGTTATTCACCACATCAGCTGGTGGGTTGATGTAAATCTGATTGTTGACTCCATCGAGAACCAGGAAATCTCCGTTACTCACCTGAGTGGTGATATTTCCGGTTCCGACAATCGCCGGTAATTCGAGAGACCGCGCCATAATGGAAGTATGTGAGGTTCTGCCACCCAGATCAGTGATGAATCCAAGGACTTTTTGCAGATTCAGCTGAGCAGTTTCAGAAGGGGTCAGATCTCTGGCAACCAGAATAGACTCTTCGGTAATCGCACTTAAGTCGACAATATGCAGTCCAAGAATGTTCTGAAGCAGACGTTTACCAATATCACGGACATCGGCGGCGCGTTCTTTCAGATATTCATCATCCAGCTCTTCCAGCGCAACGGCCTGTCCTTCAATGACAGTGTGAACAGCGGCATCGGCAGATTTATGATCTTTTTTGATCAGATCAATAATTTCCTGCTCCAGCTCTTCATCTTCAAGCAGCATGATATGCCCTTCGAAGATAGCTTCTTTTTCGGCACCAAAAGTTTCGCCGGCCTTAGTTTTTATGGCTTCAAGTTGAACGGCGGCTTTACTGCGCCCGTCAATAAAACGAGCAACTTCTGACTCTACCTGATCATCAGCAATTTTTTTCTGGTTGATGACGATCTCATCTTCTTTCAGCAGTAGTGCTTTGCCAAAAGCGATACCTGGGGATGCGAGAATGCCTGAAATCATAACCTTACCTTTGAGTACGATGGCCAAAAAGAATGACGATGCGCCATTTGCCGTGATGTAGAACAATCTACGGAAAGAATAGCGCGGACAAATTGTCCGCGATCAAGACCTTTACACTGTATCGTTTTTTTCTGCACATGTTGGCAGGAAACAACGTTATTCCAGTTCAGCCATCAGTTTAACCAGATGTTCAACTGCCTGCTGTTCATCTTCACCAACTGCTGCGAGAGTGATGACTGTGCCCTGGGTCAGGCCCAGAGTCTGCAATTTAAACAGGCTTTTAGCACTGGCTGATTTGCCGTTTGAAGTAACAGTAATTTCAGACTGAAAAGCTTTTGCTTCTTTAACAAACTGCGCTGCAGGACGGGTATGCAAACCGTTAGGAGCTGTGATAGTGACTTCTTGCTGGAACATTTTTATTTCCCCAACGTTATCAGAGTTTATTGGTGGCACCAGAGCCGGCGATGAACCCCGCAGAACTCTTGTCATCTGCAACTGCAAAAAAGCATCCACTGCAGATGGCTGACCAGTTTTAACCTCAGAACTTTCCGCAGACTGCCGGAGGTCCTGCCAGTCATTATGCCGATGTTTTCAATTATGCCCTATCAGTAATTGTGCTGGTTTTGATCCGCTTCATAACAATGACTAATTATTTTGGGCTTCTAAATAAATAGTAGCGCGATAGCATACCCGCGAACATTAAATCCATCACATGCATAACAAAAGTGAGATCCAGAGCACAAAAAAAAGCACCGCAAGGGTGCTTTAGCATTTATCGTCATTTGGGACAAAATTCTGCGACTTACTGATTCAGTTCTTTCTCTGTAAACAGGTCTGCAAACAACGCTGTGCTCAGATAGCGTTCGCCGGAAGATGGCAGAATCACGACAATATTTTTGTCGGAAAATTCTGGCTCCTGCTGCAACTGAAGTGCAGCGGCAACAGCTGCTCCGGAAGAAATTCCGGCCAGAATACCTTCTGACTCCATTAACTGACGCGCAGTGGCAATGGCATCTTCATTGGTGATAGTTACCACGCGATCGACCAGCGACAAATCCAGGTTGCCCGGGATAAAACCGGCACCAATGCCCTGAATTTTGTGTGGGCCAGGTTTAATTTCTTCACCTGCCAGAGCCTGGGTAATTACCGGTGAGTCGGTAGGTTCAACCGCGACGCTAACCAGTGACTTTTTGCCTTTGGTATTTTTCAGATAACGGCTGACACCGGTCAGAGTGCCACCGGTACCCACACCTGCAATAAAGACATCTACTTCACCATCAGTATCTTCCCAGATTTCAGGGCCTGTGGTCTGTTCGTGAATTTGCGGGTTAGCCGGATTGCTGAACTGCTGCAGTAAGACATATTTCTCTGGATCTGAGGCAACAATTTCTTCAGCTTTGGCGATTGCGCCTTTCATTCCCTGGGCACCGCCGGTCAGAACCAGGTTTGCCCCTAACGCTTTCAGCAGCTTACGGCGCTCAACGGACATGGTTTCTGGCATCGTCAGTGTCAGTTTGTATCCGCGGGCTGCGGCAACGTACGCCAAAGCAATCCCGGTATTACCACTGGTTGGCTCAACCAGTTCAACGCCAGGTTTCAGGATACCGCGTTTCTCCGCATCCCAAATCATGTTGGCACCGATACGACATTTAACGCTAAAGCTTGGATTACGCGATTCAACCTTCGCCAGAATACGCCCGTTACCAATGCGGTTTAATCTGACCAGTGGAGTATGGCCAATGGTTAACGAATTATCTTCGTAAATCTTACTCATAGCTTGTCCTTAACTCTTTGAAATATGGAGAACCCAATGAGAATACGCTTTCTGGCCCGACAGTGAAGTAAAGAAATAGTATATCGTTATGTCAGGGGGCAATAACGCCGCTGGTTTCAGGGCCGTTGCCAGTGACTTTTAGTGAGCGGTAGTGGTCGACCCACATTGCTGTTGCACCACATACTGCAACCGGCATTATGACCAGATTAACCAGTGGCACCAAAGTAAAAATGCTCACCAGCGCACCAAACTGCAAATGCGCAGTTCTGTGAGTTGCCAGTGTTCTGCGCATCTGGAGGAACGGCACGCGGTGATTATCAAACGGATAATCACAGTACTGAATCGCCATCATCCAGGCACCAAACAAAAACCATAGCAATGGAGCAAGCGTCTGGCCAACCACCGGAATAAAATGTATCAGCAACAGGATAATGGCACGGGGCAGATAGTATTTCAGCTTTTGCCACTCGCGTAACATGATGCGTGGCAGATCTTTAATCAGTCCTTTCCAGCCGCCGTCAGCCAGAGGATGTCCGGTCAGCCGACTTTCCAGTTGTTCAGCCAACAGGCCACAAAAGGGTGCCGCTATCCAGTTAGCCAGGGTGGAAAAGAAATAACCGAAGATTAGAAGCAATGACAATATGGCCAGCGGCCAGAGCAGATAGTCCAGCCATTGCAGCCAGTGGGGAATATGCCCCAGTAACCGGGGAATCCATTGTTCAAGGCGAAAAAACAACCAGCTAAAGGCCGCGCCCATTAAAACGATATTTACCAGCAGCGGAACGATGACATAACGACGTATGCCCGGTAATGTCGCCAGTTGCCATCCCTGACGAAAATAGTGAATCCCATTAACTTCCTTTGCGGAATTCCTGTTCTGCATATTCATTCTCTTATTAAGGCCGTCAGCGGCACATCATAACGTTGTTTGACCGGCAGGTAAGTAAAGTTTTGTGTGAAAAAGCAGCAGTCACGCGACGGATATCAGAATATTTGTCAGAAAATACTATGCAGACTTGCACTTGTTGGGCCTGGCAAATACATTTAAGGGTAAAGGTGCCTTTAGCAGGGCAAAGTATTGGAACAACAGAGAATACAATGATGCAGGATTTGCGTCTGATATTAATCGTTGTTGGTGCGGTTGCCATCGTTGCACTTCTCCTTCATGGTCTTTGGACCAACCGCAAGGAGCGGTCTTCGGTTTTCCGTGATCGTCCGCACAAGCGTTTAAAGCAACGCGACAACGATGACCTGAGTGACGAAGAAGATATTACGGACTTTCGTGCCAGCCGTGAATATCACGAAGAAGATGAAGCACCTGCCTATACTCAGCAGGGGCGGGCGTCTGACGACGTGTATTCTCCGGCACCAGCAGCGAAAACTTCGTTGCGCCACCGGCAGGAGCCTGTCGCTGACCCATTAATGGACTCAGATAATGGCTATTCGTCTGCGCCAGTGCGTCAGTCTCAGGATTACCATCGTGAGGAGCCACGGGAGCCGGTACGTGAATCTGCTGATCGCCATGCTTATTCTGCTCCGCAGGAAACGCCGGTACAGCGTCCGCAACCTGTGATCACAGAGGTTCCGGAACAGTATCGTGCGCCGGCACCGGAGTTCGAGCCACTGCACCCGGTGGAACCTGTAGCGACTCATACGCACAGTGAACCACAGGAACCGGCAGCAACCGAATTCGCCAGACAATCTACTCCGGAAGTGCCTGAACCTGTGGCTGAGCCCGCACAGGAAAAACAACCGGCAGCCAAAGAAGCGGTGCTGGTATTGCATGTTGCAGCGCATACCGGGGGTGAGCTGAACGGGGAGTCACTGTTACAGGCTATTCTGCAGGCAGGTTTCCAGTTCGGTGAAATGAATATTTTCCATCGCCATCTGAATCCATCAGGTAGCGGCCCGGTTCTGTTTAGCCTGGCAAATATGCTTAAGCCCGGATCTTTTGATCCGGAGCAGATGGGTGATTTTACCACGCCGGGTGTCTCTATCTTTATGATGGTTCCATCCTATGGCGATGCTCATCAGAATTTTAAACTGATGCTGCAATCTGCACAGCGGATAGCTGATGATGTTGGTGCTGTTGTTCTGGATGATGAACGCCGGATGATGACGCCACAAAAACTTGAAGTTTACAAATCACGGATTCGGGAAGTTACCGACCAGAATTAATCCCGTTTCCCGGTTATCTCAACCCCCGCTTGTCGGGGGTTTTTTATCTTATGGGGTAGTATGAACGATATCCTGCAGCAGCTTAATTCCCTGCGTACCCGGTTGCGCCACCACGAATATCTTTACCATGTGCTGGATGCCCCTGAAATCCCTGACGCTGAATACGATAAACTGATGCAGGCGCTTAAAGCGCTGGAAGAACAACACCCGGAGTTAATTACCAGGGATTCTCCGACCCAACGGGTTGGCGCCACACCATTGTCTGCTTTTGAACAGGTACAACACGAAGTGCCGATGTTATCGCTGGACAATGTGTTTGATGACGAAGGATTCCTGGCATTTAATAAACGAGTCATTGACCGGTTAAAGAATGATGCGGCGGTAGACTATTGCTGCGAGCTGAAACTGGACGGTCTGGCGGTCAGTCTGCTGTATGAACAAGGTGAACTGGTACAGGCGGCCACCCGCGGTGACGGAACAACCGGCGAGAATATTACAGAAAACGTCCGCACGATCCGGGCCATTCCGTTGCGCCTGAGCGGGGAAGATATTCCGGCTCGCCTTGAAGTCCGTGGTGAAGTGTTTATGCGGCAGAGTGGATTCGAAAAGCTTAACAATGATGCGCGTAAAACTGGCGGGAAAGTATTTGCTAACCCACGGAATGCGGCAGCCGGTTCTCTGCGCCAACTCGACCCGAAAATCACCGAAAAACGTCCGTTAACTTTCTATTGCTATGGGATTGGAGTAGTGGAAGGCGGAGTTCTGGCCGAAGGACACTACCAGCGTCTTCAGCAACTCAAGGGCTGGGGATTACCGGTGAATGATCGGGTAACCGTTTGCCAGACTCCACAACAAGTGCTGGAATTCTATCATCAGATTAATGAACACAGGGCTGAACTGGGCTTTGATATTGATGGTGTGGTCATTAAGGTGAATTCGCTGGCACTCCAGCAACAGTTGGGCTTTGTTGCCAGAGCACCACGCTGGGCAACGGCATTTAAATTTCCGGCACAGGAACAGCTAACTACTGTCCGTGATGTCGAGTTCCAGGTTGGCCGTACCGGCGCAATCACTCCGGTGGCACGTCTTGAACCGGTGCAGGTTGCGGGTGTAATGGTCAGTAATGCCACATTGCATAATGCCGATGAAATTGCCCGGCTGGGAATTCGTATCGGCGATACCGTGGTTATCCGCCGTGCCGGTGATGTAATTCCGCAGATCGTTAATGTCGTGACAGAAGATCGTCCGGCCGACAGCCGCGAAATCATTTTCCCTGAACATTGTCCGGTATGTGGCTCAGATGTTGAACGTGTCGAAGGCGAAGCCGTTACCCGCTGTACCGGTGGGTTGATTTGCGGAGCACAGCGTAAAGAAGCACTAAAACATTTTGTCTCCCGCAGAGCACTGGATGTGGATGGTATGGGCGATAAAATTATCGATCAACTGGTCGAGAAAGAGTATGTGCATACTCCCGCCGATCTGTTTCGTTTGAGTGCAGGTAAGTTGACGGGACTGGACAGAATGGGACCAAAATCGGCGCAGAATATCGTTGATGCGCTGCAAAAATCCAAAATGACCAGTTTACCGCGGTTTCTTTATGCGCTGGGAATTCGTGAGGTAGGCGAGGCCACCGCGTTAAGTCTGGCTTCTCATTTTGAAAAATTGCCGGCACTGATGGATGCTCCGCTGGAATCTTTGACGCAGGTTGCTGATGTCGGTCCGGTAGTCGCCAGCCATGTCCGCCATTTCATGGATGAAGAAAGTAACCGTGAAGTCATCCGTCAGTTAGTAGAGGATATCGGTATTCAGTGGCCGGATATGCCATCACAAAATGCACCTCTGGCCGATAACCCGTTTGCCGGTAAAACGGTGGTTCTTACCGGCTCACTGAACCTGATGACCCGGGATGAAGCGAAGGATCGGCTCACAGCGTTAGGCGCAAAAGTCAGTGGTAGCGTATCGAAAAAAACCGATCTGCTGATTGCCGGTGAGGCAGCCGGATCAAAGCTTGAGAAGGCTAATGCTCTTGGCATTCAGGTGATTGACGAACTGCAGATGATTGAGTTGCTGGGAGGCTGATACTGGACAAGCACAATCTGGTGGAACTGGCTAATACCAGGATGCCGTTTGGTAAATATCAGGGCAGAGTACTGATTGATTTACCCGAAGAGTATCTTCTGTGGTTTGCCCGTAAGGAAAGTTTTCCCGAAGGCCATCTTGGTGATTTGTTGCAGCTGGCACTGGCGATTAAAATCGAAGGTCTTCAGGGGCTGGTTGATCCGCTTCGAAAATAATAACGCCCCCTGATAAAAGGGGGCGTACTGTTTATTACTGACTTTCAGCGTTGACCCCGGTTTTAGGGGTGTCACCAAACACATGATAGTCAGGAAGTTTTACCTGTTGATACTCCTGCCATCCCCCGCCCAGAGATTTGTACAACGCGACCAGGTCGGTTGCTGCCGTGGCCTGTACCTGAACTACCTGTTGCTGAGTTTGTGATAACTGCCGCTGAGCGTCCAGCACATCGATATAAGTGGTAATGCCTTTCCGGTAGCCTTCGGAAGAGAGTGACCAGGCTTGTTGCAGCGCTTTTTCAGAGGCCTGCAATGAAATTAGCTGTTGCTGATCGGCCCGGTAGCTGACCAGAGCATTTTCTACTTCCTGTAGCGCTGTGAGTACTGTCTGACGGTAGCTTAACGCGGCATTAGCCTGCTGAGCTCTGGCCAGTCGGACATTCGAAACCAGTTGTCCGCCCTGGAAAATAGGCAATGAAATACCCGGGCCAATACTGTAGAAATGGCTGCTCCAGTCATCCAGATAACTGGCGTCAGTATTCCGGACTCCCAGTTGCCCGGTCAGAGAGATACTTGGGAACAGCTGAGCGACTGACACCCCGATATTCGCTGTCTGCGCATGCAGTGTGGCTTCAGCCTGACGAATATCCGGGCGGCGGCGGGCCAGTTCCGAAGGGACTCCGACTGATACCAGATTCGGCAGGGCAGGAAGCGGACGAACGGCCTGCAGCTCATTATCCAGCGCACCAGGTGTTTTCCCGAGCAGTACCGCCAGACCATTCATAGCCTGAGCAATCTGAGACTGATAACCCGGTAGTTGTGCCTGTAATGCGGTGACGCGGGCGGTGGCATTTTCCAGATTGGCGGCCGGTGCCAGACCATTTTGTAACTGGCTGGCGGTCAGCTGGGCGGTCTGTTGTGCGATGGCGATCTGTTGTTCTGTGACCTGTGTTATCGCCTGAGCTGCGCGTAATTGCAGATAGGTACGGGCTACTTCCGCTTCCAGAGAGACCAGACCATCGTTACGTTGCTCGATAGCGGCCTGCTGCTCTGCTACAGCCATTTCGCGCTGACGGCGGGCTTTACCCCACAGATCCAGTTCCCAGCTGGCATCGAATCCTCCCTGATAAAGGTTGACACGGCCAGTGGCCTTGTTTACCAGGCTGGTTTCGTCGTCGGTCAGATTGTCATAGACATGGTGGGATTTAAGTATGCCTTTTAGCCCCGGTTGTTGCAGAGAATAACTGGCCTGACCGTTGACAGTAGGCATCAGTGCTCCGGTAGCCTGAGCTACCTGCTCACGGGCTCCGGCGATGCGTAATACGGCCTGTTGCAGTGTCAGATTACCGGCAATGGCCCGGCTTATCAGGCTATCGAGCTGCGGATCTTTAAAATTACTCCACCAGTTTACCGCCGGATCAGCAGACAACGGGCGGGATTGCTGATCGGAGGCCATATCGTGCCACTGAGCCGGCAGATTATTGGCCGGACGGCTGAAATCAGGTCCGATACTACAGCCGGCCAGTAACAGGCTGATAAACAGCGCACTGAACCGGTAACTGACTGGTTGCATAGCAAATTCCTTCATTTTAATGGCCTCCTGCACTGCCTTCACTTTTGACCGGGGCAAGTAACAGACAGAATGGGATCATTACCAGCCCGATAAGGCAGAGCCCGGAGAATACATCAACATAAGCCAGAAAACGCGCCTGGCTAATCATTTGTTTATACAGTTGCCCCATCGCCACTGAGCTGGCGTCTCCGGCAATACTGGTAAAGTTTTTAACCGCATCTGTCATCTGAGTGACTGCCTGATTAAATTGCTGATCAAGGGTGCTCATATGATCCGATAAATAGGCTGACCGTGCCTGCTGTCGTTCGGTTATCGCTGCCGTGGATAGCGAAATACCTATTGAACCCGCCACATTACGGAACATGGTAAAAAGCGCAGATGCATCAGCATTCAGCCGCTGAGGTATGGTAATAAACGCAATAGTGGTGAGTGGCACAAACAGGAACCCCAACCCTATTGACTGGGTACTACGCATAAACACCAGCGATCCAAAATCAAGATCCGGAGTCAGATGTTGGGCCGAAAAGAAAAATGAGGTGGTCAGACAGATAAAGCCAATCATGATGATAAAGCGGGTCTGAATCACCGGCATCAGCCGCAATACCAGCGGGATGGTGAGAATAATACAGATAGCTCCGGGGGTGAGTACCAGACCGGCAAGGGTGGCAGTATAGCCAAGATCCTGCTGCGCCAGTTGTGGAATAACCACCGAACTGCCGTACAGAATAAATGCCATTGCAGCCATTAATAGCCCGGCGACCCAGAAATTCCGATCCCGCATCACCAGAATATCCACCACTGGTTTTTTAGCGTACATCAGCCAGTAAATTGCGCCAACAATACCAATCACTGCCAGGGTAGCGAACAGAATGATAAAATTTGAGTTAAACCAGTCTTCATCTTCTCCGCGGTCAAGGAACACCTGCAGACAACCCAGCCCTAAGGTGATCAGGCTGATCCCGATATAATCCACCTTCATCGTTTTGGCGGACTTTTTCTCCCACGGTGGATCTTCCAGTAACTGGTAAATCGCCAGTGCGGTCATAATGCCGACAGGAATATTAATAAAGAAGATCCAACGCCAACTGTAGTTATCAGTGATCCAGCCGCCGAGGGTCGGACCAATGACCGGGGCCACAATGATAGCGATAGAAGATAAACCAAATGCTTTTCCGCGATCTTTCTTACTGAAATAGTCCAACAGTACGGATTGCTGGACGGGCTGAAGACCACCGCCAAAAAATCCCTGCAGAATACGAAACAGAATCAGCTGCCAAAGCTCAGTGGCAATGCCGCACAGGAACGAGCACAGGGTAAACATGACAATACACAGCAGGAAGTAATTCTTCCTGCCAAAATAGCGGCTCAGGAAAGCCGATATAGGAAGCACAATCCCGTTGGCCACCAGATATGAGGTGAGAACCCAGGTTGATTCATCATAACTCGATGAAAGCGACCCGGCGACATGTGGCAAGGCCACGTTGACGATAGTGGAATCCAGCACTTCCATAAATACCGCCAGAGTAACCGTCAGGGCGACCAGCCAGGGGTTACTGGCTGGTTTCCAGCTATCGGAGGCACTCATTTCACAGTGACCTCTGGTTCAACGGATAATCCCAGTGGTAACGGATGGTTCGGATCAAGACCTTTATCAATCACAATTTTTACCGGCACACGCTGTACAATTTTTACAAAATTACCGGTGGCATTTTCTGCAGGGAATGCCGAGAAATGTGAGCCTGAACCCATCTGGATACTGTCTACATGGCCTTCCAGTTTCAGGTCCGGATAGGCATCAACACTAATGCTGACATGATCACCCGGTTTCATGTACTGCAGTTGTGATTCTTTGAAGTTGGCGGTTACCCAGATATCCGGGGACACCAGAGAGAACAACGAGCTGCCGGCCTGTACCAGACTACCCAGTTCGATATTACGCTTAGTGATATATCCGCTGTATGGGGCGATCACTTTGGTATAGGAAAGATTGAGATTCGCTGTTTCCAGCTGTGCCTCTGCCTGGCTCACCTGTTGCTGACGGGCTTCAACGTTGGTTTCCTGCTGGCGAATCTGCAACGCCACCTGAGAAGCAATTTCTACCTGTGCGGTAGCGTTCTGATACTCAGCCTGAGCAGAACGCCATTGAGCAGTGGCACTGTCGATATTGCTCTGAGTCGTCGCTTTTGGATCAACACCATGCTGGCGGCGGTAGGCTGCTTCAGCATTCTGTAACTGAGCACGAGCCTGAGCCTGGCTGGCCAGGGCCTGATCACGCTGGGCCGGGTACTGTACTTTTGACAGTGCCAACTGGGCTTCTGCCTGATGGAGCTGTGCCGTTGCCAGCCCAAGCTGAGCCTGTGCCTGATCACGCTGAGCTGTTGCATCTTTCGGATCAATTTCTGCCAGCAAATCACCTTTGTTAACTTTCTGGTTATCGTTCACCAGCAAACGAACGATATAACCGGAAGTTTTTGGTGCAATGATGGCCGCATTACCGTCAGTAAATGCATCATCCGTAGTTTCCAGACCGCGGTTCATCAGCCAGTAGATGATGGCCGCGATGACCACAATAATGACGATAATGGCCAGAATGACGAGTGGCTTTTTACCGGGTCGCTTGCGTTCCTCTTCGGGTTCAGCCGCTGCTGTCTGAGACTGATCAGCGCGTACAGGAGGTTCTTCCCGTGACTGCTCCGGGCCGCCGTCGTGTGTCTGTTGATTCATATCTGTTCCTGCCATTAAAAGTGAAGGTACAGCCCGTTGAGTGCTCAGTTCATTTTATTAGGGTATGGATTATTCGGGCTGGTGGTATGCCATAACAATGGTTTAATCATTGTCATAAGCATCAGAAAAATCAATAGGAAGAAGTGCTGAGTGAGTGACAATCTGTTATGGGGAACTCAGAAAAAAACAGGGAGATTATAACTGCCGAAAATGCTGAGACAGCATTGGTGCTGTCTCAGACTGATGTTTACTGACTTTCTGACGCTTTCGCGGTGACAGATTGTTGTTGCTGATTTTTTTTCTGATATCGCTGTGCAATAAAGGAGCAGGTCATTAGCTGTACCTGATGGAATACCATCAACGGCAGCACGATGATACCGACGGAACTGGCCGGGAACAAAATATTGGCCATAGGGACACCATTGGCCAGGCTTTTTTTAGAGCCACAAAACAGGATGGTTATCTCATCCGGGCGGCTAAAACCAAAGGCGCGTGCAGCGATAACGTTAATCAACAACACGATTGATAACAGTAACAAGCTACCGACAATAATCCACAGTAACGTGCTGACTCCCACCCGGTGCCAGATCCCATTGACCACAGCTTCACTAAAGGCGGAATAAACCACTAACAGTATCGACGTCTGGTCAGTTTTGCCAATCAGGCTGCGATGTTTATCGACCCATCCGGCAATCCAGCGGCGTGAGAAATGGCCGAGCAGGAAAGGCACCAGCAGTTGCAGCATGATTTTCCCAATCTGTTCCAGACCATTACCAGGCACGCTGCTGTGGACATTCATTACCAGATTGACCAGCAACGGAGAGATAAAGACCCCCAGCAGGCTGGAAGCAGAGGCACTGCACACTGCGGCGGCGACATTGCCTCCTGCCAGTGAGGTAAAAGCAATCGATGACTGAACGGTTGCAGGCAGAATGCACAGATAAATAAAACCGGTATAAATTTCCGGAGAGACATCGACCGGATGCCACCACACCAACAGCAGTCCGAGAATTGGGAACATGACAAACGTGCTGAACAGGATCCACAGATGCAACCGCCAGTGGCTGCTGCCGGCGATGATTTTATCACGAGACAGTTTGGCGCCATGCATAAAAAACAACAAAGCAATTGCTGCAGTGGTCAGCCATTCGAAAAAAGGAACAAAAATCCCTTTCGCTGGCAGGAAGGTGGCAAGCAGTACGGTGATGATCAGTTTAATCATCATCGGGTCAAGACGAAAGATGCCCATCGGTAGTTTCCGGTCTGAAATAAAAAAAGATTGTGCTGCATCAGGGCTTAGAAATAAAATTGATTTATTAAATCTATATATGAATTTACTGCATGAATTATACCCTGCGTCAGTTAAGAGTATTTGCCGCCGTGGCCAGTCAGGGCAGTTTTAGCCTGGCCGGGCAGGTTATCGGCCTGAGTCAGTCCGCCGTCAGCCACAGTATTAAAGAACTGGAAGCGGAGATAGGAGTGAAACTGCTGGACCGAACCACCCGGGAAGTGGTGCTGACTCATGCGGGGCAGCGGCTTGCTTCACGCCTGACAGTGCAGCTCGAGGAACTTAACAGCACGCTGCTGGAGTTAAGGCGTTATGGCGGCAACCGCAGCGGTACCGTCAGGCTGGCTGCCAGTCAGACAATTTCAGCCCGACTGATGCCCCTATGCCTGGCTCAGGCCCAGATTTGTTATCCGGAAATCCGGCTGATGTTGCAGGACAGTGTTCAGCAGTCAGTGCTTCACAGTGTACTCAATGCAACGGTGGATTTTGGTATCGTCATTGAACCACAGGTTGGAGAGTTTGAGTCACAGCCATTATTGTTTGACCCTTTTCTGCTGCTCTGCCGACAGGATGATCCGTTGAACAAAGTCGAAAGGGTGGAATGGCAGCATTTACAGGGCAGGCGTATGGTATTGCAGGATTATGCTTCCGGCAGCCGGGCGCTGGTGGATCGTATTTTTCAGCAACAGCATGTGACCCCGGAAGTCATACAACAGGTTGGCCACCCGGTGACCCTCTATCCTATGGTCGAGGCAGGAATTGGCATCAGCATCTTGCCCGGTCTGGCACTACCTGTGCCTTCCGGCAGCTCATTACAGGTGCGTCGTATTTATCCGGAAGAACACCGTACACTGATGCTGATCCGCAGAAAGAACCGCTCTCTGAGCCCTGCGGCAGAAGCCATCTGGCAACTGGTCAGCGAACAGGCAGAGCTGTTAAGCCAGCAAAGCAGATTGTTGCCACAAAGGTAATTGGTGGCAGGAGATATTTGTGTCGCAGCAGGCAAAGCTCCGTTGATCTGTCATACTGACTACCGGTGATTAAATTTTTTATCTGAGATAAATGATGAACCAGAAAGAGAATCATGATTTGCCGGTATACCGGCTGCTGACCGGTCCCGATAATGCAGATTTTTGTCGCAGGGTAAGTGAAATGCTGAACAACGGCTACCAGCTCTACGGATCTCCTTCGGTGACTTATGATCCTGAGAAAAAAACAGTCATTGCAGCTCAGGCGGTGATCCGCGTTGCTGATACAAAAGCATTCCTTAACCTGCCAGAGTGATCTTCTGAGTGACTATGCCAGGTTGCAGAGAATGCCTTTCCATGTTTATGGCTAAACAGGGGTATTCGCCGTTAACTTAATGAATGTAACTGCTCTGCCAGTAATATCAGAGCAACGACTATCATTGTTACTCCGGAAATTTTACTAACAATGCGCGCAGCTTGCGGGCGTGTCGACAGTAATTCTCTGGCGGTGTAACCCACTCCGAAATAGATTGATGAACAACTGGCCAGATGAATTGCTCCCAGCAGCATCAGTTGCAGACTTACCGGCCAATGGCCACCAGGCCTGACAAATTGCGGCAGTAGCGCGAGAAATAACAGAAACACTTTAGGATTCAGACCGCTGATGCATAACCCCCTGACAGCCCATTGGTGCCAGGTCTGTGCGACAGGCGATGACGCGGCAGCGATCACTGCGGGCTGGCGTAACACACAACTGCCCAGCCATAGCAGGTAAGCAGCACCAGAAAAAGTAAGTATACTGAGCACTGCAGGATGGCTGGCGACTATTCCACCCACCCCAGCGATAACGATGACTAACGCCAGCAAATGCCCGGACATCAACCCGCTGACTGCAGCAGTAATTTTACGACCATCGATGCCGGACGCAATAACATAGGCCCAGTCTGCCCCCGGGGTTATACTCAGTAGTAACGAAATCATCCAAAATCCCAACACCATTTCTGAATTCACCGCATCTTCTCCGGTTATGCTTTATACTCAGCAGAAGAATACTCTTGTCAGACCGGGATTAACTTTTATAATTGCCCCTAAATCACCTGATTACAGGAAGGAAAGCCCTCATTGGATACCACAGACAGAAAGATTCTTGCTGAGCTGCAGTCAGATGGTCGTCTTTCTCTGACCGAACTGGCAGACAGAGTGAATTTGAGCCTCTCTCCATGCCATCGCAGGGTCAGGGCACTTGAACAGGACGGAGTCATTACTGGTTACCGGGCAGATCTTGATCCCGCGAAGATGGGGTTTAACTTTGTCGCTATTGTGTTTGTGACATTAAAGCAAGGTGACAAAAAGGCGGTCGAGACCTTTGAGCGGGCAGTGACCGATATCCCGCAAATTATCCTGGCGCAACGTCTGTTTGGGGATCCGGATTATATGATGCAGGTCGTAACCACTGATCTCACTGCTTTTCGGCAACTTTACGATGGTAAGTTGTCGGCAATGCCAGGAGTGCTGCACCTTCGCTCAACATTGGTTATGAAAACGGTCGTTCAGGATCGGCCTTATCCGTTAGGGATTGTTGCTGGCTAATCTGGTACTGTCGGGTCTGTCTTGCCTGATTAAACCAGCCCCCTGCAGCTGACTGGCAGGGGGGCTGGATTCATTATCTCAGTCTTTGTCATTCATTTTGTACAGCCTTAAGAACTCCATTCCCTGCACTGATGACCTGCTTAACAGGCAGTCGATAATTAACCGATAAACGCCGGCATTTCACGTTATCCGAAGACTCTCCGTAATATCTGTATATTGAGTGAAACGACTCTGAGAACTTTTTCAGACCTGAATATATCCCGCTTTTTTCTTGCAAAATTCCAGACCAGTTTTCTTTATATGATGTGTTACTACGACTGCTATATAAGCCGTTGAACTTATCTTCTTTGCTACTGGAAAAATAATTTTGCTGTATTATGATGCTTATTGCGACATTTTGCGGTTTTGGGTTTAGCTATGCATAAAACAGCCAGACAGAAATTACTTATGGAACTGCTGCTCAAAGACGGGCAGGTGGGAATTAGCCAGTTAGTGGAGCAGCTTCAGGTTTCTGCAGATACTGTGCGGCGTGATCTGGCCTACCTTGAAAAGAAGGGGCTCGCTCAGAAAAATCATGGCGGGGCAGTAGCTCTTGATCTTTCGGCCATGAACCGCCAGCAACGAAGTGTGCTGATTCCGGCAGTTAAAGCCAGCCTGGGAAGCTATGTTGCGGACAAGATTCCCGCAGGTTCGACACTGTTCCTGGATGCAGGCAGCACGATGCTGGCCGTAGCATCGATGCTAAAAGGACCCGCAACAGTAATTACCCCTTCTCTGGATATCGCTTTTCACCTCAGTGACAAACCTGATATTGAACTGATAGTCCTGGGTGGGCAGTGGGATAAACAACAACGTCTGTTTTCCGGCAGCGCCACACTGAAACTGCTGGAACAATATCGTGCCGATATTGCCATTCTCGGTGCATGTGCGTTGCATGCCGAATTCGGACTGAGTGCCAGCCAGGAGGCGGACGCTGAGGTCAAGCGTGCAATGTTAGCCGCCAGCAGTGAGCATTGGGTAGTCGCCGATCATATGAAGCTCAACCGGTGTGAGCCGTATCTGGTTGCTCAGCTTACGGAGATTCAGCAGCTGTTTTTGAATTCCCCGTGGAATGAGTTTGAGGGTTCCGGTTCAACTCAGGTAAGCATCTCAAACAATTAATGGTATGGAGAGCATCATGAATACGAAAACAGAGTTCAACGTTGCACTGATTGGGTACGGATTCGTAGGTAAAACATTTCACGCCCCTTTAATTGCATCCGTTGCCGGGTTGCGTCTTTTCGTGGTTTCGTCCGGCAACGAGGAAAAGGTCAAAAAAGACTTCCCGGATGTGAAAGTCGTAGCTTCAGCAGAAGCGGCTATCAAAGATCCTGAGGTCGATTTGGTGGTTATTGCATCACCTAATGATACACATGCGCCGCTGGCAGAAATGGCACTGACTGCCGGCAAACATGTGGTGGTCGATAAACCCTTTACGCTAAACCTGGAGGAAGCCCGGGCTCTGGCCAGCCTGGCTAAAGAGAAACAATTACTGCTCTCGGTCTTTCAGAACAGACGCTGGGATAGTGATTATCTCGGTGTCAGAAAGATTATCGATTCCGGAATAATTGGTCAGGTAAAACACTTCGAGTCTCATATGGATAGGTTTCGTCCGGAGGTTCGCGACCGCTGGAGAGAACACTCCCTTCCTGGCAGTGGTTTATGGTTTGATATTGGACCACACGTTGTTGATCAGGCGTTACAGATGTTCGGGCTTCCGGAAACGGTCTCTGGTGATTTAGCAATTTTGCGCACCGGTGCGCGTATTAATGACTGGGCGCATGTCACTCTGAGTTATCCGGGACACAGGGTCATACTCCACGCGACCATGCTGGCTGCCGGGGGAGTATCACGTTTTACCGTGCATGGTGATAAAGGAAGTTTGATTAAAAGAAACGCCGATCAGCAGGAAAGCCAGTTAGTTGCAGGGATTTTGCCCGGTTCAGAGAGTTGGGGAGAAGATGATGATGATTTAGTTATTTTTGACGCTCATCAGCAAACTACCCGGATACAAACCCCACGGGGAGATCAGCGCCAGTACTACCTTCAGATTCGTGATGCGCTGAGCCAGGGGAAAGCCAATCCCGTATCGCCAGTGCAGGCGATTGCTGTTATGGCGGTACTTGAAGCGGCGGTACGTTCATCCGAAACGGGCAGGGTGCAGAAGGTGGATCTCACTGAAGGTGAGACGGCAGAATTCAATAAACCTTAATAAGTTCTGTAGGCCGTTGCTTTACAACGTTGTCTCAATGCGTTCGAGCCGAACCTGCGGCAGGTTCTCATCCTGCACGTTTTTTTTCTGAGCACAGAAACGAAAAAAGCACGCCGCTGTTTATAACAACGGGGTGCTCTTTTCTGAATGGGTGGGTCGTGCAGGATGACTCGCTTCGCTCGCCCTGCGGGCCGTTGCTTCACAACGTTGTCTCACTGCGTTCGACCCGAACCTGCGGCAGGTTCTCATCCTGCACGTTTTCTTTCTGAGCGCAGAAACGAAAAAAGCACGCCGCTGTTTATAACAACGGGGTGCTCTTTTCTAAATGGGTGGGTCGTGCAGGATGACTCGCTTCGCTCGCCCTGCGGGCCGTTGTTCACAACGTTGTCTCACTGCGTTCGACCCGAACCTGCGGCGGGTTCTCATCCTGCACGTTTTCTTTCTAAGCGCAGAAACGAAAAAAGCACCCTGAAGGGTGCTTTTCTCTGAATTGGTGGGTCGTGCAGGATGACTCGCTTCGCTCGCCCTGCGGGCCGTTGTTCACAACGTTGTCTCACTGCGTTCGACCCGAACCTGCGGCAGGTTCTCATCCTGCACGTTTTCTTTCTAAGCACAGAAACGAAAAAAGCACCCTGAAGGGTGCTTTTCTCTGAATTGGTGGGTCGTGCAGGATTCGAACCTGCGACCAATTGATTAAAAGTCAACTGCTCTACCGACTGAGCTAACGACCCGAGTGGTGGGTGATGACGGGTTCGAACCGCCGACCCCCTCCTTGTAAGGGAGGTGCTCTACCAACTGAGCTAATCACCCGAATTCTTTTCCTGTTCCAGCGGGTCACCTACCTAAGTATTGGTGGGTGATGACGGGTTCGAACCGCCGACCCCCTCCTTGTAAGGGAGGTGCTCTACCAACTGAGCTAATCACCCAAATTCTTTTCCTGTTCCAGCGGGTCACCTACCTAAGTAGTGGTGGGTGATGACGGGTTCGAACCGCCGACCCCCTCCTTGTAAGGGAGGTGCTCTACCAACTGAGCTAATCACCCCCGCTGTGTGGAGTCGCATTATAGGGATAGTTGAATATGAGTCAACGATTTTTCTGAGGAAAATGTTTGTTCGTCTTAAATTTAGCCATCATGCGGGGTTTTCAGGCAGAATGTTTATTTTTTTACCGGAATGAAAAGATTAAACGTCCTGATTCTGCGAGCAATGATTGAGGATTCACTGCCAGGTGTTAAAATGAGGCCACTGAATTCCGCAATTTTTCCTGGTTTTTGGCGTTTGTGATCGAAAACCCGCGTCCTAAGGCAATGTTTAATGAAGATTAAGACTCGTTTTGCGCCAAGCCCTACTGGCTATCTGCATGTTGGTGGTGCTCGTACTGCTCTTTATTCCTGGTTGTATGCCCGCCACAATAAAGGCGAATTTGTTCTGCGTATTGAAGATACCGATCTGGAGCGTTCTACCCCGGAAGCGATAGAAGCGATTATGGACGGTATGAACTGGCTGAGTCTCGACTGGGATGAGGGCCCGTATTACCAGACCAAACGTTTTGACCGCTACAATCAGGTTATTGATGAGATGCTGGTCGCCGGCACCGCATATAAATGCTATTGCTCGAAAGAGCGGCTGGAAGCGTTGCGTGAGCAGCAGATGGAGAACGGTGAAAAGCCACGTTATGACGGTCGCTGCCGTGACAGTCATGAACATCACAGCGATGATGAACCTTGCGTGGTACGTTTTCGTAACCCACAGGAAGGTTCGGTAATCTTTGATGATCAGATTCGTGGACCGATCGAATTCAGTAACCAGGAACTGGATGATTTGATCATTCGTCGTACCGACGGATCTCCGACCTATAATTTCTGTGTAGTCATTGATGACTGGGATATGCAAATTACTCATGTCATTCGTGGTGAAGATCATATTAATAATACCCCGCGTCAGATAAACATTCTGAAAGCGATTGGTGCTCAGGTACCCGTGTACGCACACGTATCAATGATTCTGGGTGATGACGGTAAGAAGTTGTCCAAACGTCACGGTGCGGTTGGGGTAATGCAATACCGTGATGATGGCTATCTGCCGGAAGCATTGCTTAATTATCTGGTGCGGATGGGCTGGGCTCATGGCGATCAGGAAATTTTCTCTGTCGCAGAAATGACCGATTTATTCCGTCTGGAATCAGTTAGTAAATCGGCCAGTGCATTCAACACTGAAAAACTTCAGTGGCTGAACCACCACTATATTAATAGCCTGCCACCTGAATATGTGGCGACTCAGTTGCAGTGGCACATTGAGCAGCAGAATATTGATACTTCCACCGGCCCTGAACTGGCTGAACTGGTGAAATTACTGGGAGAACGTTGCAAAACTCTTAAAGAGATGGCCGAAAGCTGCCGCTATTTCTATGAAGACTTCGCTGAGTTCGATGCCGATGCAGCGAAAAAACATCTGCGGCCTGTTGCCCGTCAGCCACTTGAGCTGGCGGCAGAAAAACTGGCGGCAGTGACAGACTGGACGGCAGAAAATGTTCACCAGGCCATTCAGGACACAGCTACCGAACTGGATGTTGGTATGGGTAAAGTGGGTATGCCGTTACGTGTTGCTGTTACGGGCGCGGGGCAGTCACCGGCATTGGATGTTACGGTGACAGCTATTGGTCGCAAACGTAGTATTGAACGAATCGGTCAGGCACTGAACTATATCAGTGAACGCGAAGCACAGGCATAAGTTCTTACCTGTCGCTATATGCCGGAGCCTGCGGGCTCCGGTGTTTATTACTCCCGCGCATCAATCTCCAGCCGTTTAAGTATTCCTTTTATGCCTTCACGTAACAGCAGAGCACTGAGCTGATCTTTTTCGTGCGCATTCATCTGACTAATACTGCTCAGTAATAAACTGGCAAGAGTATCACTGGCCGCAAAATACTGGCCACGCGGTTCGGAAACATGGCGAATGGCATGCAGAAATGCAGTGACATTTTCGTCGATATGAATGAGGCGGGCTTTGCCACCCTGAACGCCAGGTTTCGGTAAAGTTGACCAGCCTTCACGTTTAATCCACTTATTAATTGTCTGGCGACTATAACCTGTTTCCAGAGCCAGTTCTTCCGGTGTCATCCATTCCTTTTTCACGCTATTTCCCTTTCGTGGTTGTTGTAACAATGGCATTTTACAGGGAAAGGTAACGTGAACCTGTAAAAAAGAAAAGAATTTCACCCTACAGCTATGGGCTGTTTAACTTTTTTTGTGGTGAATGCCGGTAATTTAGCGAGCGGATGTTGCTGGTGGTGGGCGATCCTGGTGCCTTTTTCAGCAATCAGACACAGATTCGTAATTTGCCGTTGACACCTATCGACCGGTTTCATATTATGCCGTCCGTCAGGTTGACCCTGACAACTTTTCGGCCCGGGGGTATAGCTCAGCTGGGAGAGCGCTTGCATGGCATGCAAGAGGTCAGCGGTTCGATCCCGCTTATCTCCACCAAACTCTTACTTTTTAAGAGTTCAGGCACCGAAAAGATTCCAGATGTGGGGGTATAGCTCAGCTGGGAGAGCGCTTGCATGGCATGCAAGAGGTCAGCGGTTCGATCCCGCTTATCTCCACCACTTTCTGCAGTAATCTGTGTAGTATCCTGTGTGTTCCTCTTTCTTTTCAATACCCTGTTTACCGACGTTCCCTGTTATTTCCACAAACAGTTGATTTTGGCTATTAGCCAGAAACTCCCACCCCCGTTAGCCCTGTTTTTCTGTTCCCAATGCCTGGATAATTTTGCCGATGAATTATTGTAATATTTAGGTTATTTACTACAGTTAACAGCAGGTTAATTGTGCCGGGAGCACTCCATGAAAGTGAAGGGAATTAACGAGGGTTTCTTTGTACTATTACTCGTTCTTAGTACACTGGCCTTCTGTATGGTACTTAAAGCGTACTATTCATCGATATTCTGGGGAGTGATCCTCGCGCTACTGTTTTATCCGCTGAAAACAGGGATTCGCAAAAAGCTGGGCGATAAAAACGGACTCGCAGCCTTTCTTACGTTGCTGATTATCTGCCTGATAGTGTTTATTCCGTGTGTGATAGTTATGTCTTCACTGGCGTATGAAGGTAATGAGCTGTACAACAATATTCAGCAAAATAATCAGGCACTGACCTCGTCAATTACTACTGCAATTCATCATCTGCCAGGTTTTGTTCAGGATTTCCTTAACAAATATGATCTGACTAACGTTGATAAATTACAGCAAAAAATTTCCGGGCTGGCGATGCAGGGGAGCAGAACCATTGCCGGCAGTGCGTTGGTGATAGGCCAGGGAACGTTCAGCTTCACCGTCGGTTTTGTGATCATGCTCTATTTACTGTTTTTCTTTCTGAAAGATGGTTCTTATCTGATCAATCTGATGCTGGATGCATTACCACTCACTGATTATGTAAAACATCACCTGTTTAAAAAACTGGCGGCAGTTTCTAAAGCAACCGTGAAAGGCACCGTGGTTGTGGCACTGGTTCAGGGGGCACTGGGAGGGCTGGCGTTCTGGTTCCTGGGTGTGCAGGGGAGCGTATTGTGGGGAGCATTAATGGCCTTCCTGTCTTTAGTTCCCGCGATTGGTTCGGCAATTATCTGGGTACCTGTGGCTATCTATTTCCTGGCTGCAGGTCCACTGTGGAAAGGTATTTTCCTGGTCGTATTCTTTGTGGTAGTTATCGGGCTGGTGGATAACATACTGCGTCCGTTACTGGTAGGGAAAGAAACCCGAATGCCGGATTATCTGGTGCTGATTGCGACTCTGGGTGGAATGGAGTTGTTCGGGATTAACGGATTTGTGATCGGGCCATTAATTGCGGCTCTGTTTATCGCCTGTTGGAATCTGCTATCCGGTCGCGATAACGAAGAAAACTCTGATCAGCTTGATGCCGGATTTATCGCAGAAGGTCAGGAAGAAAAACAAAACCAGCAGGAAAATAATAACGAAGCAGAACAGCCCAAAACTGCGGGCTAGTATCCACGCCTGACACTCTAAACAAGCCCATGTTTTCATGGGCTTGTTTTTGTTCTTATCCTCAACTCCGGGCTTTTATTATCTAAGCTGAAACATCCTGCATCAATTGCTGTCTTAGCTCAGTACTTAGCACGTATCGATAAAATAAAACGGGTGAATTTTAAGCAATGGAATGCGGAAAAAATCACAGTTGTAATCAAAAACAGCCCTTAAGCTGGCGGTCGAACGCGACAGATTACAGTTCTGGCAGGCAGAATTCTGACCCGGCGATACCGGTGCAGAACGAAAATGATGGTATTCAGGCAATAGTATGAAAATATTAATTATTCGCAGAGATAATATCGGGGATTTAATCCTGACTACACCACTGATAGCTTCACTGGCACGCCACTTTGGTGGTCCGGTGGATGTACTGGTGAATACTTATAATCAGGCGGTGCTGGAGAATAATCCACATATCGGGACCGTGCATCTGTACAGCAAACTGCACCACCGTCAAAACGGGCAGTCTGCTCTTGGTGTGATAGTTAACCGGATAAAAACGTCGTTACAGCTACGACGTGCCCGTTATGACGTGGCAATTATCGCTAAAGAGCACTGGGATAAGCGACCACTACAGTGGGCTAAACTTTCCGGGGCTAAAAGAATTATCGCCATCGGTGATCAGGCTCCTTCTTCTATTACCGATCTGGTTCCCTCTCTGAATGGCCAGCGACATATCGTTGAACTCCTTTCGCAACTTGCCTTGCCGCTGGGTATCACGCTGCCACCAACGGAGCTGGAACTCTATCCGCGTGAGCAGGAAGTCTCCGCATTGCGTCAGCGTCTGGCAATCACTGAAGGATTACCGGTATACGGAATTCAAATCAGCGCCAGAAAACCAGGGCAGCGTTGGCAGGCAGAAAAATTTATCCGGTTTATGCATGAAATTGCTGCACAGCATCCGTGCCAGTTTCTGCTGTTCTGGTCGCCAGGTGCGTCAGACAACAAAAGCCATCCGGGAGATGACGAAAAAGCTGCAGAAATTCTGAAGCATTGCTCAGACATTTCGGTAACTGCGGTACATACCTCCGGGTTACGTGAGCTTATTGCCGGGATGTCGTTATGCCAGCAAATTCTGACCAGTGATGGTGGAGCGCTGCATGTAGCTGCCGGAGTGAATGTGCCGACGGTGGCTATGTTTGGCAACAGTGATGCATGGTTTTGGGGGCCGTGGGGAGTCCCTTCGGAGACACTGGAGGCCCCGGGTCAGGAAGTCGCACAGCTTACGGTAGAACAGGTGAAAGAGCGTTTTATGGCATTACGCCAGCGGGTACTTGCAACTGAAGTCAGTGAGGTTGTGCCGGCAGCTTAACTGTTTACTACCAGGCTGGAAGGGTGGCTGTCGTGTAGTTTGCAGTTATTTTCAGCCAAAAAAAACGGGGCAAACAATGCCCCGTTTTTTTTCGCACAGCAGATTACCAGGCCAGAACCAGACCGGCAATAGCCGCTGAAAGCAGGCTGACCAGGGTTGAGCCGTAAAGTAATTTCAGACCGAAACGTGAAACCACATTTCCCTGTTCTTCGTTTAGTCCTTTAATCGCTCCGGCAACAATCCCGATAGATGAGAAGTTAGCAAAAGAAACCAGGAAAACAGACAGAATGCCTTCGGAGCGCGGAGTCAGTTGGCCGGCCATTTTTTGCAAATCCATCATTGCGACAAATTCGTTAGACACCAGCTTGGTAGCCATTACGCTGCCGACTTTTAACGCTTCATCAGCCGGAACACCGATAACCCAGGCGAAAGGATAGAACAGATAACCCAGCACGCCCTGGAAGCTGATACCAAAAATACTGGTGAACAGGGCATTAATTGCAGAAATCAGGGCGATAAAACCGATCAGCATGGCGGCCACGATAATAGCTACGCGGAAACCAGCAATAATATATTCGCCCAGCATTTCGAAGAAACTCTGTCCTTCGTGGGTGTTTTTCAGTTGTAAATCTTCTTCCTGTTCAACTTTATACGGGTTGATCAGAGACAACACGATAAAGGTACTGAACATATTCAGAATCAGTGCCGCGACCACGTATTTCGGTTGCAGCATCGTCATATAAGCACCAACAATAGACATCGACACGGTAGACATTGCCGTTGCTGCCATGGTGTACATACGATTTTTCGACATCTTGCCCAGAATATCTTTATAGGCAATAAAGTTCTCTGACTGACCAAGAATCAGGGAGCTGACGGCGTTAAACGATTCGAGCTTGCCCATACCGTTGATTTTAGACAGTACGGTACCAATCGCGCGAATGACCAGCGGCAGAATGCGGAAATGTTGCAAAATACCGATTAAAGCTGAAATGAAGACAATAGGGCACAAAACATTAAGGAAGAAGAATGCCAGGCCTTTGTCGTTCATCCCTCCGAACACAAAATTTGTACCTTCTGCTGCATATTTAAGCAGGGTGTCAAAAAACGCCGCAAATCCTTTTACAAAACCCAGACCTGCTTCGGAATTGAGAAAAAACCAGGCCAACAGCACTTCAATAACCAGTAACTGAGCCACGAACCGTAAGCGAATCTTTTTCCTGTCCTTACTGACCAGCAGGCAAAGCACAGCGACAACTACCAGTGCCAGAATAAAATGGAAAATTTGTGACATACAGACTCCAATTTTGAGGAGAGTTATATTTTGTTATGTATTCTATGAAACGTTACATATAAAAACGAGAGCAAAAACCCATTATAAGTAAGAGATCTCGTTAATTTTATGAAAATTGTTGCTCTGTACTCACTTTTCGGAAGTGGCGGTTATTTTTTGTTCTGTGGAATGTTGTGTACATTTTTCTGTCTGATGTCCGTACAGTTAACGCTCTGCTAAGCGTCAAAAACAGATTGCTCAAATTTTGTTAATCAGGTAACGTTGCTGTCATATTTATAGCCAAGGCTATACTTTTTAGCATAGTCTATTGAATCAATCATTATTACCGATTTAACTGTTCTTCTGAGGGCGGGTAAAGTGGTGCGAAAGCAGTAAATTACGGGGACGTCAGATGTCAGAAGGTCAGACCGCAGACAGCAATAAGAAGCAGAGAAAGGTAAAGCTTGCGCTGATGGGCCCTGCTTTTATTGCGGCGATTGGCTATATCGATCCCGGTAATTTCGCCACCAATATCCAGGCCGGGGCCAGCTATGGCTACCAGTTACTTTGGGTGGTTGTCTGGGCCAATATCATGGCGATGCTGATCCAGTTATTATCGGCAAAGCTGGGGATTGCGACAGGTAAAAACCTGGCGGAACATATTCGCGATCGGTTTCCACGCCCGGCAGTCTGGTTCTACTGGGTGCAGGCAGAACTAATTGCGATGGCCACCGATTTAGCTGAGTTTATCGGTGCTGCCCTTGGTTTTAAATTGCTGTTCGGCGTCACCCTGTTAGAGGGTGCGGTTATCACAGGGGTTGCGACTTTCCTGATTCTGATGCTGCAAAGCCGTGGCCAGAAGCCACTGGAGTGGGTGATCGGCGCAATGTTGTTGTTTGTTGCCGGAGCCTATGTGGCGGAAATGATTTTCTCCCAGCCTAATCCAGGAGGATTAATCCGTGGGATGGCGCTGCCTGTATTGCCGGACTCTAATGCGCTGTATCTTGCTGCCGGGGTGTTGGGGGCAACGATTATGCCTCACGTTATTTATCTTCATTCGGCGCTGACCCAGCAGGACGATGGTGCCAGCAAGAAGCAACGTTATGCTTCAACCAAACTGGATGTCGCCATTGCTATGACGATTGCCGGATTTGTTAACCTGGCGATGATGGCAACAGCTGCTGCAGTGTTCCATTTTAATGGACATACCGGAATTACCGAACTCGATGACGCTTATCTGACGCTGAAACCTCTGCTTGGCAATGCCGCCGCATTGGTCTTTGGCCTGAGTCTTGTAACTGCGGGTCTCTCTTCAACAGTCGTGGGAACGCTGGCAGGCCAGGTCGTCATGCAGGGCTTTATCCATTTTACTATCCCGTTATGGGTGCGCAGGGTGGTGACCATGCTGCCGTCATTTATTGTCATTTTTGCCGGGATGGACCCTACCCGTGTGCTGGTTCTTAGCCAGGTATTCCTGAGTTTTGGTATTGCACTGGCGCTGATCCCTCTGCTGGTATTCACTGGCAACCGGCAATTAATGGGGGCACTCACCAACAAAAGAAAAACTCATATCGCCGGTATTGTGATTGTAGTGCTGGTGATTGTGTTGAATGTGGTGGTGTTAAGCGGCGAATTACCTGGCCTGTTTTAACCCTCTCTGAACTGCATTTCTTTGCCGGGCGACTATGGTTACCGCCCGGCAGACGAAACCATGATATAGTGTTTTTTTGCCGGTTTTATGCAGTTGTACTGCATATGCCATCCTCTGTTCAGCCAGCGCGTATTCAGCATCTTACCTATGTGCATCGGCTGCCTGGCAAGGTATGGTAGATAACTGTGAAAATGATGAATTAATTTCACCTGGTTCCGGTGACCAGCAGATTTGAAGAAGGCGTAACTGTCTTCACCATTAATTACCCCCCCAAGCGGAGTAGCATAAGAATGACAAACTATGCCTTGGTCGGCGATGTAGGCGGAACTAACGCCCGCCTTGCGTTGTGTGATGTGACTGACGGCAGCATCTCGCAGGCCAAAACCTTTTCAACCGAGGATTACCAGAGCCTGGAAGATGTTATTCGTGAGTATCTGGCGGATCAACAAGCCATCACCTGTGCATCTATCGCCATCGCCTGTCCGGTGAAAGATGACTGGATTGAAATGACTAATCATAGCTGGGCGTTCTCTATCAGTGAGATGAAACAAAATCTCGGGCTGGAACATCTGGAAGTGATTAACGATTTCACTGCGGTCTCCATGGCAATTCCAATGCTGGGCAGTGACGATGTCATTCAGTTCGGCGGTGGTGCACCGGTAAAAGATAAACCGATAGCCATCTATGGTGCCGGAACAGGACTGGGGGTGAGCCATCTGGTTCATGTCAACAAACACTGGGTCAGCTTGCCTGGTGAAGGCGGACATGTAGATTTCACCTGTGGTACCGAAGAAGAAGACATGATCATGAGTGTGCTGCGTGCAGAACGTGGCCGGGTGTCAGCTGAACGGGTGCTGTCAGGAAAAGGTCTGGTGAATATTTACCGGGCCATTGTGATTTCTGACAACCGTGTTCCTGAACGTCTGCAACCTCAGGACGTAACCGAGCGTGCATTATCCGGAAGCTGTACTGACTGTCGTCGTGCACTGTCATTGTTCTGTGTGATTATGGGACGTTTTGGCGGGAACCTGGCCCTGACACTTGGAACCTTCGGTGGGGTGTATATTGCCGGCGGAATTGTTCCACGCTTCCTGCAGTTCTTTAAAGCCTCCGGTTTCCGTGCTGCTTTCGAAGATAAGGGACGTTTCCGTTCTTACGTACAGGATATTCCGGTCTATCTGATTACCCATGATCAGCCGGGGCTGCTGGGTGCCGGTGCCCATATGCGCCAGACTTTAGGGATGGAACTGTAATCTCTGTATCATTCCTGCGCCGTGTGATGACAACCAACGCGGCCAGGAATGCATTCTGCTATAAATGCATCAGTTGACGAAATTCTTTGACCTTACTGCGGCTGACCGGGATCTGAAATTCCAGTTCGCGTAATTTAAGAATGTAGGTATTGTTAAACCAGGGCTCTATTTCGCTGATTTGATTCAGATTTACGCAATATGAGCGGTGACAGCGAAAAAACTGACTGTCAGGCAGTCTCTGGCAAAACTCACTAATACTCATCGACATAATAAACTGATCTCGTCGGGTATAGACGATCGTCAGCTTTTCATGCGCTTCTGCATAACAGATATCATGGATATCGGTCACGATGATCCGATCATCTTTGACCAGATTGATCGTTTGCTGCATTGCCGCATGATTTTGTGCAGTGATGGCGTTTTGCTGATGGTGCCAGCCAGCCTCCAGTTTATTCAGCATGCTGATGATCCGGGATTCCTGATACGGTTTCAGAATGTAATCAAAAGCATCCAGTTCAAAGGCTTCTACGGCATGCTCTTTCCAGGCCGTAATAAACACAATCAGAGGTTTGACAGCAAACTGGCTAATATTTTTTGCCAGCAGCATACCGTCAAGTGACGGGATGTTGATATCCAGAAAAATAACATCGGTCTGATGCTGTTGCAGATACTTCAGGACATCCAGCCCGTCAGTAAAACAGGCTTCAATGCTGATATTACTGTATTGTTGTATCATCCAGCTGAGTTCCTGCTGGGCCAGGTACTCATCTTCGACAATGATAGCCTTCACGTTACATTCTCCGTACCGAACTGTTTTTTACCGCTGTCAGCTGCCAGGGAAGGGGAAGTTTTGCTGACAGTAAAGCTGATTTCGGTGCCTGGCGAGAGCCGGCGGATTTTCAGTCCCTCTCCGTACAGCAGTCTGACGCGATGATGAACATTAAGCAGACCAATCTTGTTGCCGGGCATTTCGTTATTGACCACTCTGCGGATCACTTCCTCGCTGATACCTTCACCGGTATCTCTCACCGAAATGTTTACGTTATCGTCAGATTCACCCTGGCGAATAGTAATGGTCACGACACCTTTTCCCTGGGTACGCTGAATACCATGAACTATGGCATTCTCAACCAGTGGCTGGATAAGCAGGCTGGGGATTTTACAGGAAATCTCTTCATCGATGTCATAGATCACCGATAACTTGTCACCAAATCTGGCCTGCTCAATCGCGATATAATCCATCACCTGATAAAGCTCTTTCTTAATATCAATCACTTCATCATCACTGAGTTCCAGGTTGTAGCGCAGATAACGCGACAGATTGATCACTAACTGACGGGCGGTATCCGGATTCATGCGTATCGACGAGGAGATAGCATTCAGCGCATTAAACAGAAAATGCGGATTGATTTTACTTTGCAGGGCGCGTAATTCAGCTTTGTTCGCCATCTCCCGTAGCTGCTCAGCCCGTGAGACTTCCAGCTGTGTAGAGATGATTTGTGATAAGCCAACGGCCATCTCTTTCAGAGAGCCGGTTATCCGGTGGGCGCGACGATAATAGATCTTCAGGGTGCCTGCAACCTCACCTTTTTCCCGCAGTGGTATCACCAGAATCGAATGAATGTCCCGCGTACGATTGGCTTCATCGTTGTTACGGATAATGATTTTTCCACTGGTGATGGCAAGCGTCGTGGTGGCACTCAGACCAATATTACCGGTCTGATACTGCTCTTCACCGTAACCGACATAGGCGAGAATTTCCTGGCGGTTAGTCAGCGCCACCGCATCGGCATTGATATCGTTACGGATGATTTCGCACACCTGACGTAATGACTGGCTGTTAATATTCCGGAACAATGGCAGTGTTTTATTGGCAATATCCAGCGCCAGTTTCGCCTGGCGTGCGGCCTGCGCTTCCCGTTCACCTTCAACGCTTTGCACCAGCAATACAATCAGTCCGATACTGGTAGAACCGAGAATCATCGGCAGGGCAATTTCGCTGACAATCTCTATGCCCAGGCTGGTGGGGCGAGCCAGCAGGACAATCAGGATCATTGTCAGGCTTTCACATAACATCCCGCACAGGATCCCGACGCTCCAGCGCCGGGATTTTTCGATATGCCGATAAATCAGCCCTGAAACTATGCCTGCCAGTACACTGGTAATCAGGCAGGGAACAGCGCTCACGCCGTGAATATCGGTTAAAAAACGGTGCAACCCGGCAATAACACCGGTGGCAATACCTACCCAGGGGCCGAATAATATTCCGCCTGACATCACGGCAATGATTCGCACATTGAGTAGCGAACCATCCACATTTATCCCGGTCCAGGTACTGAACAGGGCAAACAGGGAGAAAATCGCCGTCACCGCCAGCTTTTCCGCCGCAGTATAATCATCTTTTTGTAACAGTTGGCGGAAGGGTGCTGCCCGTGTCAGAAAAAACAGGCAAATCAGCATTAGCGCTGCACGGTCAAAAACCGCCAGTAACTTATCCAGATGAAGAAACATCGCGGCGGGCCTTAGGCGAATAAACAATAAAACAGGCGGTTATGATAGAAAAATTCCCGGCCCTGCACCAGCGCTTCACCAGGTTAATCTGAGTGAAACTGAATCAGGATCAATTTTGGCTAAACAATTTAAAAAAATATCAGTGACGACCGGAGATTATTCTCTGGACAAATACTGAATCTGACAGGTATGTTGAATTTACTCCATTCGGAGTGCGTCGCTCGGACGGTCCGGGCGCTAACGTTTAGCGGAGTTTTTATGTCAGATAATCAGCCAGTCCGTCGTTTTACCCGTATTGATCGCCTGCCTCCTTACGTTTTCAATATTACCGCAGAATTAAAAATGGCCGCCCGTCGTCGTGGCGAAGATATTATTGATTTCAGTATGGGAAATCCGGATGGTCCTACACCACCGCATATTGTCGAAAAACTCTGCCAGGTAGCTCAGCGCGAAGATACTCACGGTTATTCCACCTCTAAAGGGATTCCGCGGTTACGCAGGGCTATTTCCCGTTGGTATGCTGATCGTTATCAGGTGGATATTGATCCTGAATCTGAAGCGATTGTGACTATCGGTTCCAAAGAGGGTCTGGCTCACCTGATGCTGGCTACGCTGGACCATGGTGATACCGTGCTGGTACCTAATCCCAGTTACCCGATTCATATCTACGGCGCGGTGATTGCCGGAGCGCAGGTGCGTTCGGTTCCACTGGTGTCTGGAGTTGATTTCTTTGCTGAACTTGAGCGGGCAATTCGTGAAAGCTATCCAAAGCCGAAAATGATGGTTCTGGGATTTCCGTCAAACCCGACAGCTCAGTGTGTCGAGCTGGATTTCTTTGAACGGGTTGTTGCCCTGGCCAAACAATATAATGTCCTGGTGATACACGATTTAGCTTACGCAGATATTGTCTACGATGGCTGGAAAGCACCTTCCATTATGCAGGTGCCTGGTGCCCGGGATGTGGCTGTCGAGTTCTTTACGCTGTCGAAAAGTTACAATATGGCCGGCTGGCGTATTGGATTTATGGTGGGCAACAAAGAACTGGTTTCAGCGCTGGCCAGGATTAAAAGCTACCACGATTATGGTACTTTCACTCCACTGCAGGTTGCAGCAATAGCAGCACTGGAAGGTGATCAACAATGTGTCCGCGATATTGCTGAGCAATATAAGCGTCGTCGTGATGTATTGGTCAAAGGCTTGCATGATGCAGGCTGGATGGTGGAAAACCCGAAAGCATCGATGTATGTCTGGGCGAAAATTCCGGATCATTATGCTCATCTCGGATCACTGGAATTTGCAAAACTCCTGCTGGAAGAAGCGAAGGTCTGCGTTTCTCCGGGTATTGGCTTTGGAGATTATGGTGATACGCATGTTCGTTTTGCACTGATAGAGAACAGTGATCGTATCCGTCAGGCAGTGCGTGGCATCAAAAACATGTTCCGCGCGGCAGGCCTGGCGCCAAAAAACAGTAGTGAAGCCGTGTCTGCTGATAACTCAGCTTCCTGATCATTGCTGCTCAGGGGAGCCTTCCCCTGAGCTTTCCCGTCTTTTACTTCCCGCAAAATCCTGCTTAACGCCCCTTAGCGAGTCAGTCCGGTGTTACAGCTGGTAACTTCGTTACATCAATCGTTGTGGTTTTGAAAATTAATTAAAATCTGTTTTTCCCCGTGCAGTGTTCGCTTTAAAATTAACTGTTTTTCTTAAGGCTACTGCGATTGCCAGGCAGGGGAGAGAAAATCAGTCAGGTAATACTCTGACAATTAAAGTAAATCAGGATACATTAACGGAGAGAATGTTACGGGCGGTGTCTGTAGCCTGTTGTTCCGGGCAACCTTTACAGGTCTGATACCGGTATCTACTACTCTCCGGAATGGAGCTGGATAATGAAAACATTATTAATGGCCATTGATCGCCAGGCCTCTATGGCAGAAAAAATTATCAGAACCACCCTGGATCAGGCACGTGCGCATCAGGCGTCAGTCGTTATTGTCTGTTGTGTCATGTCAGATGATATTTCAGGAAGCCAGCCGATAGAAATTGACACCGCAGAGCGCGGGTCATTATCGCTGAATGCCAGAGACAGTCAGAACTCGGCAGAGCAGATGTTGCGCTATGCGCTGAACCCGTTTGCTGAGGCCGGAATTCCTGCGCGTGGATTGATCTGCAGTGGCGAACCGGCAACTACCATTGTTGATCAGGCTGATCGTCTGCAAGCCTCTATGATAATTATGGGACGCCGCCATCTTTCTTCTTTCAACAGAATTCTGAAAGGTTCAGTGAGTGCTGCTGTTATTGAACGAGCTCATTGTCCTGTTCTGGTTGATGTTACCCAAGAGACTTCGTCCACGGTATGACCGAAACACTACTTCCTTCTGTCGTCAGCCTGATTATTTTAGGGTTGCTGCTGACTGTGATTGTCAGAAAAACACGCCTTTCGCTGGTAGCAGGTATTCTGCTCACGGTTATCCCTGTTGCGGCAGGAAACCTGTGGTGGTTTTACGCTTATAAGCCACAGCATGATGCAGAACTTTTGGCTCAGCACTCGCTGGCTGAACTATCGGCATTACCCGGTTACCGGGTTCTGAAACAGCAGGAACCTAAACTCTGGGCGGTATTGCAACAATCGTTTCTGCATTCGATAAGTCAGGGGATGAGCATGCCACTGGCGGTCGGGCAGTTGCGTGGCATGCTGGCCGATGTGGTTAACCAGCGAATTGGCCGGGCCAGTGATCAGGCCGTCATTAACTATGTCACGGTCAATGTGGACGAAATGATCGCCCTGGAAAAGATTTCGCCTGAATACTGCTTTCGTTTCCTGTATCCACAGGTTGAAGGTGGCGTTAATCTGATGCAAGTGTTGCCACCGTCGCTTAATGATCGTGATTCTGTGGCGCTGGAGCAGTTGTTACTGACCAGTGAAGGTCCTGATAAGCCGTTGAATAAAACACTGGCCAGTGACACCCTGAAACAGGTAGTGGGTACCCTCTATTCACGCTGGGGCGATAAGCTGAAACAATTAAATGAACCAGGTGATACCTCTTCCGATCACCAGTCATTGTGTGCAATGACAATTGACTTGTACCAGACAATCCTAAAATTGCCGGCACCTCAGTCTGCCAACCTGTTGCGTATGATGGTGGTCAGTGCGGAATAGTTTCTGAACAGTGTCTGCTGCCAGTCGGGCAGACATGTCTGATTTCTCCTTTGGGTTCTCCGGTTACGGTCTAATCCGATGTGAAACCACCGGAAGGTGGATAGATTACCAATAACCTATATTTTTTCCGGACAGCAATTCTGAACATGACAAAAAATCTTAGTACTCTGTGTGTGGCTGGTTTGCTCAGCATGCTCCTGAGTGGCTGTGCCCACCAGTATCCTGGTGGTTACGCGCAGGTAGACAGCGATAAAGCATCAAACAGCCTGCAATTCCGCTACAAACCGACACAAGTCAATCTGACTGCACTAAACACCACCGTGGCAGACTATTGTCATCAGCATGGTTTTGATAAAGTTGAACCGTTGCCGGAAGAAAATAGTGCCTGGCCGGGAGACAAAACCCGTTGGTTCCAGTGCAATTATTCAGTTGAAAACTAACCCCCGATAAAACGAAGTGCCTGGCACGGGGAAGAGGCAGGGGCATTATCTGACAGTGACATCTTTTTGCGGGTATCAGGTTTGGCTGGTATTAGCCTGCCTTTAATCGTGGCTGGAGGGTTTATCCATGAGCTGTGCCAGAGTGCTAAATTCGATAAACCGCTATCGCTGGTGGTTCTTTATTCTCTGGGCTATCCCGACGTTTTTTATCTGGGCGATTGTTGGGGCCCGGGTGGCACTCCAATATGATCCTGATGCCCCTGGTGGGCCGTATATCTTCGCCGGGCTGGTGGTGTGGTTCTTTGTGCATTTGCTTCCTGTCATCGTTGTAGCCTTGTTACTGGCTGTTTATCGTTGGCGGGTCCGGGTTGCGTTAAGACAGGGATGATCCCTCGGAAACACGGCAGAGCATAGGCAGCCGAACATTTCACCCAGTAAATTATCCCGCCATTTTCGCGGCGAATAGATATTCCTGGCAGCAAAACTGACTCACTCCATGAATCCTGCTCCTCCATTTTGTCTATTTTAACTCCTGATACTCAGGGTGTCGGTGCTGATAAATTGTCAGGGGAAACTACTACTGTACAGTTGCCTGTAAGGCGGGTTGAGCGGTTACACGGGGAAGGGGTTCTGATTTGTCGCCTGTGTAGCGAAGTGAGGTGGCCGGAAAACGCCGGTAAAATGCACCTCACAGAAAAACGCGGAATCCGGGGGGAAAGGGGGAGGTCAGAGCCCCGAAGAGTGGAGATCATGCCCTGGCAGGCAGGGCATGGGGCAATCACTGACAGCTATTAGTTTTGTACCAGTGGCGCGGGTTGTTGTGAATGTTGACCAGGCTGGCGAACAGTCAGTGACAGAACCAGGGATGCTGCCAGAAGTACCATAATCAGTACAAAGGTCACCATAAATCCGCCGAAAATTGACGCGACCAGCGAACCAAGAATACTGCCAATTCCAAAACCGAGATAAATCACCCCGTAGTTTTTGGTCAGGTTGTTCAGACCAAAGAAATCGCTGACCAGTGACGGGAATACTGTAATTGAACCACCAAAGCTGAAAGCGATGCAGGCAACGGCGAAGAAAAATGATTCCTGGTGGAGATGAGTAAACAGCAGCAAACTCATCCCGGCCAGTGAGATAATCTGGGCCAGTGAGATGACGCGGATACGTGCCAGTTTGTCGGATAACACACCAAGCACCAGGCGTCCCGCCAGATTGGCCATAGCAATGACCGTAACTGCATTCGCGGCACTCAACGCAGGTAAATGCACCAGATTCTGGCCGATATCTTTGGCTATCCCAATGACATATAAACCGCTCATACAAGCCGTCAGGAACATTAAGGCCAGCATCCAGTATTGTGGCTGGCGCATAGATTCAGCGAGCGTAAAGTCACTGGCAGAGTCACTTCCTTGCTGCGCCTCTGTGCGTGGCGCATCTTTCATCATAAGCGCACCGACTGTCACAATCACCAGAGTGATCACTCCCCACATCATAAAGGTATGTTCCAGACTCTGATGCGCCAGCAGATAACTAAAGATAAATTTAAATCCCAGACTGCCCAGGCCATAGGCACCAATAGAGCAGGCTGAAATCACCCCTTTACGCTCAGGGAACCATTTTACGCAGTTGGATAAAATCAACAGATAGCCGGTTCCGTCCGCCAGACCAACCAATACTCCGGCACTCAGATACAACATGCCAATAGAGGACGATTCAGCGGTAAGAAACAGGCCGATAGCCAGTAAGATCCCGGCACTAAGGGTGACGTTACGCACCCCGAATCGCTCCTGCAGTTTTCCGGCCATCGACGATGCCAGAGCCAGGGTAAGGCTCAGTATCCCAAATGACAGGGCGACCTGGCTGACCGGGGCTGAAAGTTTCTGGGACAAGGGCTGATTAAACAGGCTCCAGGTGTATACAGATCCTAAGGCAAACTGGGTAATAACAGTCCCGGCCAGAGTCAGCCAGCGGGTGGCTGATGGCGGTTGGTGGGTAGTGTTCATGTTCGCGCTCCGCGAGAGATTCATTTTCTGCGGTCAGGATAATTAATTACCGGGAGTTTGTGGGGGATTATGGCATGAGCTGCCATTTCCGGGGAATGAAATGCATTAAACCGGGTATGAATGACGCTCAGTGCCATTCATACCCTTTTACCTCAGGCCGTTCGCATACGACGGCTTGCCGGCAGGCGGACAAACATCATCAGATTGGCCAGAGAAATGCTGACCAGTCCCAGTACGGCATGGGGTTGCCAGATAAAGCCTTCATACTCCGCAGATAATGCCAGGGCAACCAACGGGAATAATAAGGTGCTCCAGGCCGCTTTTGCAGCACCGATTCTGCCCAGCAAGGTAAAGTAGGCACCGAAGCCACACACCGAACCAATCACCGCCAGATAACCGACGGCAGCCAGCCAGTGAGTGTTAAATGATGGTGCAAGAGACTTGCCAGTCAACAAACTCAGTAATGCCATCACCAGTGCGCCGTAAAGCATCGCATAACCGGTGGTCGTCATCACATCTTGTTTCTGACGCTGGTGGCGTACGCTCAGCATATTTCCCAGCGAGAATCCAAAGGTCCCCAGTGCCGATAAGCCAATCCCCGCCAACAGTTGCAGTGAGTAATGATTTTCACTCAGTTGCGGCCAGAACATGATTACCATTCCACCCAACCCAAAAATCAGTGCCGGAATAAACTGGGCCGGTGGTTTCTGGCGAAAAAAGATCCAGCTATTGATGGCGTTATAAATCACCGCCATTGAAAAAATCACCGATTCCAGTCCGCTGTTAATCCACTGTGCTGCGGTATAGAAGCAGATAAAATTTCCACCAAAAATGCAGCATCCCTGTAGCAGGCAGAAAAAATGAGTCTGTCCGGATAAGTGTTTCAGGCGACGGGTCAGTTTAAGGGTAACCAGCAGCACAACTGCTGCCAGCAAAAAGCGCCAGAATACCGAGGTCATCACCGGCACAGCGGCTGAATGTTGCTGGACGAAAATAGCTATCCACGTGGTTCCCCAAATTAGTACTACGGTAAAATACAGTACGATGTTCATCTTTTCCTCCCCGGCCGTAAACTGCCATTATGCCGGGATTTGCTGAGGGAGGTTGTTACCGGCTTGCGGTCAGTTTGCAAAATCCTGCGGTTTTTTTTGTATTCGCAGAGCCAGCACTGGCAGCAACAACACCAGCCGATTACACTGAGAAAGTGACAGGGGAGGGCCGGAGAGACGATGTCCTATCAGACTTTTGATATTTTACAACGCCGCAAGGCACAGCTACGTGAGTCCGTTACGCTCGATAGTGGCATACAGTTAGCCTCTTGGTTCAACTGCCAGGACCAGGTGACAAATCTTAGCGATCACCATACCCTCAGTTTATATATTGCCGATGGTTATGATACCTGGCATAAAACTCCGCATGGCTGGCGTAACGGTGGCGGACCGGATCGTTTTTGCCTGATGCCTGCTAACAGTGAGTCCTGCTGGGATATCCGGGCAAGACTGTCGTTTGTCCATCTCTATTGTACCGAAGGGCATTTACTGGAACTGGCCGGCAAAATATGGGATCGCAACCCGCAGATGATCTCTCTGGATGAGCAGGTATTTGCCGATGATCCCCGAATTACTCAGCTATATCGCCACTTTTTACTGAGTTGTGACTGGCAGCAACCAGCAAATCATCTGATGCTCAGTACTGCCGCTACTTTGTTAATGACCGGACTGGTGCAGCAGTACAGCACTGTTAACTGGCAATTGCCGTCTGTGCGTGGCGGGCTGGCACCCGGGGTGCTCAAAAGGGTAGATGAATTTATTACCTCACAGCTGAGTTCGCCTCTGACTCTGGCCGAACTGGCGGCTGAGGCAGCACTAAGTGATTACCATTTTGCGAGGATGTTTCGTCAGAGCACCGGTCAGTCACCACATCAGTATGTGATGATTAAACGGATGAACAAAGCTGAACAATTACTCCGGCATAGTGCGATGTCGTTGACTGCTATCGCAGAAGAGTGTGGTTTTTCTTCTCTGAGCCATTTCAGCAACCGTTTCCGCGCTCATTTTGGTCAGAGCCCGTCAGTATACCGCCAGACACGGCTGTAAAGCCGTGCCAGCTGTTAAAGGGTGTTAGTTTTTATCGTCACTTTCGCCCAGGAAGAAATACCAGAGCGGAATGGAGAGCAGGCCGGTGAAAACAGCGGTATAGATAACAATCATAAAACATTGGGTCAGGTAGAGGTCGGCGGGCCACTGGCTGAATGGAAGATGGTACTCGTCAAAAACGCCACCAATAATCGCGCGTGTCATAATGGCAGCAACGATTAAACCAACCACCACCACTCCGCTAATAAAGTGCCGGGTTTTTTTATTCTTAAACATTATCACCGTACCTCGTCCTGAAAAATATCATCCGCAATATATTGTTACTCACCGTTATTAATGAATATTCCGGATTGTGAGTCATCGGGATAAATAGTGTAACCCGGTCAGGAATAAATTCCGACACCCACCCAGCGACATATTCCCTTTTAATATTTAAATGATATATATGATGTGATTTTAATTCTTTATATCCATAAACAGTGGCTATTCATTTCGTCGGGTAATCCACGGACCGCAGGATTTTTGTTGCGCTAATGCTCAGGCAGATACTCAGAAAATTATTTAATCATTTGAAATTATTGACTTTATTTTTTTGGGTAAAAAAAAGCCAGTGTTTGCATCACTGGCTGTCAAAAAACTGGTTTGCTATCATCATTTTTTAGTTATTGAGTAATAATTAAACATAATTGTTGCCCGCTGTTAAATATGATTTTTGTATTTATTAATCTTAGTCCTCCTGTTGGCAGAGACAGACGACAAAGCTACCTGGCGGTCAGTCTGGTTATTGCGTCTGAAGCTGCCCCGCTCGTCGCATCTGCGCAATCATCAGTCAGCTTACTTTCAGAGGATTACAGCATTATGAATGAGCCGGTTTCTCTGGCGATTACCCTGGCAAAGTTACAGGTTAAGTTTCAGGGAACAGCATGAATCAGTGCGCCGGAATCTGCCCTGAAGATCCTGATTATGTTCAGTGTTTACTGAACTTCACCGCAAAGAGATCGGGTGGCTCTGGCAAGCCCGGGTGGAATATTCTGCTTTAGTGGTGAAAAGTTGTGAAATAGCTACAGAACTGTCCGGGGGAGGGGAGATACATAGTGTTTCTCAGGCAACGCAGGCGGCCAGAATTCCCATGGAAACCACTGCATTCTCCGGCAAAAAACTGGCGGTTTTTTTCGTTAGTTTAGCGGAGGCCCGGGACGAAATTCGCGGCCCCGGGGCTAAGTTTCTGTTATGCCTGTGCCACAGAAAGGCTGATCCGATGGCCGCTTCCCCGGGGTTTTAAAGCACCTCTCAGTGCTGATGATGTTCAGATGTTAACACCTGAAACAGGTGTAATGCCGCAGTTGCGAAAGATGCAATAAATCTGAGTGGATGATACTGAAATCCTGGAAATGAAAATTTTCTAAATTTAATAAAACAGCATTAAGTGTCTAAATGGAATAAATTCTTATTCTCATCTGCATTATGTTATAAAAAGGTTATTTAAGTTATAAAATATGATGTCAGGTGTATTTTGTGTTTATTCGGTGATAATTGAATTGCATTTTTATTTTGAGCATTATCTCTATTTATATTACCTGTAGGTTATTGAAAATATCTCCTGGTGGCTATTTTGTTATTCTGACTGAATATCAATAGTGGAATTGATGCGCAGTCATTTTGAAGGTTTGTTTTTTAAGTTACTGATTTGGATGGTTAAATTTATTATAAATTACACCGGATTATGGCCGGAATGCTGTGTTTAAATAGCAGAAGATTAAAAATTAATTTTCGTTTGGTTACAATTGGATTATTGAATGAAGAATATTTTGTGAGGTGTGAACGAATATAATACACCGTGCAACAAAAAAGCGGTTTACCTACATTTTTCTTGACAAGATCCGGGTGCAGAGGAATATACTGGGACTCATTCGGACTACACAGAACCAGTATTGTGCTTTTTTATGACAATATTTGCGTCTCGAAAATCTGGGTACATCTCTATATAAACAAATTCAGATTCTGCAGTAATTTGCTTGTCGTCAATACTGCATAGCGCTTATCAAATAAGCTTTGCCGACAAATGCTCCTTTGTGAGTGATGTTACATGTCCATCTTCGAAAGGAAATGGGCGTGGTGGCGATTTTTTGTTCTGTTCCCGGTGGGGGACAGGGATATGTGCTATACAAACAGTATGACGTTTAGAGGAAAGGATGGTGCGACACCTGTTTCTACTCTTCCTGCCTCATCTCTTATCATTCTACCTGCCTGATAAGAGACAAGGCACTTGGGTGTCGTGGGCTAATACGGTCACTTAATACAAAAGAAGATAGCAATGTTAAGCAATGATCTCACATCGCTGATTACGCGAATTGACTTCGCGTTAATCTCATCAATTCATATCATCTATCCGCCACTGACCATCGGTCTGGCCCTGCTGCTTTTCATCGCAGAAGCAATGTGGGTCAAAAACAATGATGAGAAGTGGTACCGCATCTGTCGTTTCTTTGAAAAGCTGTTCATCGTTAACTTTGGTGCCGGTGTGGCTACCGGGGTAACAATGGAAATGGCTTTTGGTATCCTTTACGGCCGTTTTTCGCAGGCTGCCGGACCTTTTTTTGGTCAGGTATTAGGATACGAAACCATCACAGCCTTTATGTATGAAGCCGGATTTATCGGTTTGATGATTTTTGGCTGGGGCAAAATCAGTCGCAAAATGCACCTGTTTGCTACCTTTAACGTTGCTCTCTCTTCAACACTGTCGGCAATGTGGATTCTGGTGGCGAACTCCTGGATGCAAACACCGACCGGTGTTCAGTTGAAAAACGGCATATTCGTCGTCACTGACTGGGTTGCTGCGCTGTTCAATACTAACGTTCGTTCTGCGTTCCCGCACATGTTACTGGCGAGCTTTGAGCTGTCACTGACTTTTGTGGTAGCCGTGTGTGCATGGTTCGTGCTCAAGCGTCGCAACGTTGATATTTTCCTGCGTCCTCTGAAATATGCACTGGTTGCGCTGGCAGTGGTTGCTGCAGCCCAGGTGTATATGGGTGATGTTCTGGGTGAAAACACCCTTGAGAACAAGCCTGCGGCACTGGCAGCTATGGAAGGTCAGTATGATGCTTATGATGCTCAGGGCAACGTTAATAATGCCTGGAACATTATCGGATGGCCAAACAAAGAAGGCACTGGTCTGGCATGGTCCATCTCTATTCCACACGGTCTGAGCCTGATTGAAACCAAAACCTGGAACGGTCCGGTTCGTGGCCTGAACAGCTTCCCTAAAGATGAACAGCCACCAGTGGTTCTGCCGTTCTATGCCTTCCGTGCGATGGCCGGAGCAGGTGGTGCACTTCTGCTGGTCAGCCTGTGGGGTGTCTGGTTAATCGCTCGTCGTCGTATGACTCCGGAAACTGCATCATCTAACAAGTGGTTCCTGATGATTGCCGTGGCCATGGTCGTCCTGCCGTATATTGCAGTGATTGCCGGCTGGTGGACGCGTGAGATTGGTCGTCAGCCGTGGATCGTTTACGGACTGATGCGTACTGAAGATGGTATGAGTGCAATGACCACAGGCCTGGCTATCTTCTGGTTTGTCGGTTTTGCAATTTTCGAATCAGCGGTTGTCACCGGGACAATCTGGTTCCTCGCGAAAGTCGTTCGCAATGGACCTGATTTAACCAGCAATATCCCTGGTGAAGGTCATGAGCATATTGGTCATCTGGATCTTCCGGAAGACGAAAAGCACGCTGACCATCCTGAATACATAAGACCGGTCTGATACGGAGAGAATACTCATGGATATGTTAACTCATACTCAGCATTTTTTGGTCATTGCCTGGTGGCTGGCTTTTGGTATCAGCGTACTGTTATATATTGCGCTGGATGGTGCAGACCTTGGTGCAGGGATTTTCTCTCTGTTCGTCAGAGATCACCACGAACGTGGCGCGATTATGGCAGCGATGGCCGGTACCTGGGATGCTAACGAAACCTGGCTGATTGTCGCGGGTGGTATTATGTTTGGTACCTTCCCGTTTGTTTACGGTTCTGCGTTCAGTTACCTGATGGTGCCAATGGCACTGGTGTTATGGGGCATTATGTCCCGTGCCGTGGCACTGGAATTCCGTCATCTGGCATCACCATTCTGGCAGAAATTCTCAGATGGTGTGTTTGGGATTTCCAGCCTGACGGTGACTTTCTTCGGCGGCATGAGCGTAGGCGCTGTACTGCAGGGCTTTGCACTGGATAATCCGGCTCAGGGTGTTCCGCACTATGCCGGTGGCGCGTTTAACTTTATTTCTGCGTTCTCCATCTGGACCGGTATTGCATCCTGCATCGCAATGACGTTATCCGGAGTACTGTTTGTACGTGCGCGTTTTGAAAAAACCGAGCCATTGCGTCAGATTGCTGCCCGCTGGACGGCAGTCACATTCTGGTTAGCCATTATTGCGGTGGTTGTGACCTGGATTTGGAGTGCATTCGACTTTGACTGGGCACGTGCTAAATGGTTTGGTCCGCACTTCTGGATTTGGGGACTGTTTGGTCTGATCGCACTGTTCTGTATTGAGCAGGTACGCCGCGATACGCTGAAAGATAAAGATTTTGCTGCTATCCTTTGGTTTAATGGTGCCGCATTGATCCTTGGTTTCGGCATGCTGATCACCATGTTCCCATGGATCGTACCAAACACCTGGACCATTTGGGCCGGTGCGACCCCGCAGGTTTCCCTGATTACCTTCACTCTGACAATGGGTGGATTTGTTCCGGTCATGCTGATGTATAACTGGTACCAGATCTGGGTTTTCCGCGGTCGTATCTCCAAACTGGTCGGTTACGGACACTAATCTTATATGTCGTCTCGCCCACCCCTTAGTGGAGCGGCCGCTCGCCTGGCAGAACGCTGGCTTTCAAGCCAGCGTCGCCAGGCTGGTGCGCTCTTTTCCCTGTCAGTCGTCATGGCTACCCTGAACGCGGTAATGATGATTGCCCAGTGCTGGTTACTGGCATGGCTGATTGACAGTGTGGTTATTGGTGGCAAAGAGCTGTCGGGGTTATTCCCGGCGCTCTGGTTACTGCCGCTGGTCATGTTACTGCGTGCTGGTCTGGAAATGTTACGCCAGGGTTTTGCGTTTGAAAGCGCCGCACGTATTCGTCAGACTCTCCGCTCTACCTTACTTGAACGTATTTCAGCACTGGGACCTTCATGGAGCCAGCAGCAACGTACCGGCAGTATTGCCAGTACGCTGGGTGAAGGTGTTGATGCTATCGAAACTTATTTCTCTGCTTTCCTGCCACAGAAAATCATTATCGGTGTGGTCCCGTTGGCAATTCTGGTCGCATTGTTTCCGTCGGACTGGGTGTCCGGGCTGATTATGCTGATTACCGCGCCACTGATACCACTGTTTATGATTATTGTCGGGAAAGGTGCAGAGAAAATCAGCCTCAGGCAGTGGCGTAAGCTGAGCCTGATGAGCGCCCACTTCTTTGATGTGATTGCCGGACTGACCACACTGCGTCAGACCAATGCTGCCCGTCGTCAGGCAGAAATCATTGCGGCAATTTCAGAAAACTATCGCCAGACCACAATGAAGGTGTTGCGTGTTGCATTCCTGTCGTCACTGGTGCTGGAATTTCTTGCCACTGTCAGCACTGCAATGGTGGCAGTATATGTCGGTTTCCGGCTCTATTACGGTGAACTGGCCTTTTTGCCTGGCTTATTTGCTCTGCTGCTTGCACCTGAGTTTTTCCGTCCGTTGCGTGATCTGGGAGCACATTACCATGCCCGGATGGATGCGATTGGGGCGACCGAAGGGCTGCTGGATATTCTGAATACCGAACTGCCAGAACAGACTCCGACTCAGGTGTTGCCTGTTGCTGAACCTCAGGAAATCCGGGTGGAAAATCTTGGCTACCAGCATCCGGAAGGCGGCGGTATCGAAGATATTTCATTCTCGTTGCGGCGTGGAGAAACACTGGCAATTGTCGGATCAAGTGGGGCAGGTAAAACCACATTAGCCCGGTTATTGCTGCGTTTTATCAGCCCGACCCGAGGAAATATTCTGGTTAATGGTCAGGATTTGTCACAACTGGATTTGCCGGAATGGCAGAAACAGATTGGCTGGTTACCGCAACGCCCGACACTGTTTGCCGGATCGATTGCCGATAACATCTGTCTTGCTCATCCACAGGCCAGTGAAAGTGAGCTAAAAAAAGCAGCGCGCCTTGCTCAGGCTGACGGATTTATCAACGGCTTTGCTGATGGTTATGCCACCCAACTGGGCGATGGTGGTCAGGGACTTTCCGGCGGGCAGGTACAGCGCGTTGCAATGGCTCGTGCATTACTAACCGCACCTCCGGTGATGATACTTGATGAGCCTACGTCATCCCTTGACAGCCAAACCGCGCATCAGATGATGTCGGCACTGGTCGAAGCTTTCCCTGATTCTGCACGGCTGGTGATCACACATGATACCTCGGTGGCTGTTATGGCCGATCGGATTGTGGTGTTGGCGCAGGGCAGGGTGATTGAATCCGGTACTCCGGCTGAGTTGCTGCAAAGCGGCGGGGTGCTGGCCGAACTTGAACGTTTGCAGAAAGGAGCAACAGAATGAGCGACTTACGTCATCTGTTAGCACTGGCCCGTCCGTGGCGGGCACGAATGGCTATCGGCATATTACTGTCAGTGGTGGTCATTCTATCAAACGTATCACTGCTGGCACTTTCCGGCTGGTTCATCGCTTCGATGGCGCTGGCCGGTGTTGGCAAAATGACGCTGGAATTTTTTACCCCTGCTGCCGCTATCCGTGGTCTGGCAGTACTGAGAACTTTGGCACGCTATCTGGAACGTGTGGTTACCCATGATGCGACTTTGCGTTTACTGGCGGTATTGCGCGTCTGGTTTTATAAGCATCTGGAACCCCTTGCACCTGCCAGACTGCAGGAGTTTCGTGATGGCGATTTGCTGACCCGCCTGAGGGCAGATATCGATAGCCTGGATAATTTCTACCTGCGAATTCTGGCTCCGGCCATTGCAGCACTGATTTCCTCGGTTGCTATTTTATGTCTGCTGTTCTGGTTCTCTCCGGCAGTCGCAGGGATTGATGCTGTGATGCTGCTGGTTGCGGGGGTGGTGATCCCGGTGATTGTGGCTTCTCTGACCCGGGCCTGCGGTAATGCGGTTACCGGATTACGTTCATCTCTGCAGGTGGCCTCAACAGATTTAATTCGTGGCCTTGGCGAGTTACAGGTAGCCGGCGCGGTGAATCGCCAGACTGAGCACCTGAGCAGGCTGTCTCAGCAACTGATAGCAGCGCAGCGTCGCCAGGCGTGGATCTCAGCTGCGGGTAACGCGCTTTCCGCACTGGCGGGACAGATTGGCATGTTCTGTACGTTGATCCTGCTGGTCAGTGCAGCTCATAACGGTGCGCTGGCGGGTAATGACTTTGTTATGCTGATATTTGCGGTGCTGGCCAGTACCGAGGCGGTTGCTGCACTACCGGCTGCTTTCGCGGCTCTGGGTGTTACCCGTGAAGCAGCCCGCCGTATCTTTGCAATGGCAGAACTGACTCCCGCGATTCGCTTACCGGCTTCCAGTGACAAACCTGAACACTTTGATCTGGTATTCTCAGCAGTGACCATGCGCTATACTGCGGACAAACCGGCAGTGCTCGATGCCATGAGCTTTAAAGTTCCGGAAGGCCATTGTCTGGCGCTGCTTGGCCCGAGTGGTGCCGGGAAAACCACGATCCTTAATCTGGTTCAGGGGTTCTGGGAATGCGAACAGGGTACGATTTCGATTGGCGGACATCCGGTCAGGGAACTATCAGATCAGGTATTACGACAGACTATTTCTGTGGTCAGTCAGAAAACCTATCTGTTTAATGCCTCTGTGCGCGATAATCTGCGGATGGTTGCCCCTGACTCCGATGACGATACTCTGTGGCAGGCCCTTGCTAAGGCTTCTCTGGCCGATGAAATCAAGGCTTTCCCTCACGGCCTGGATACGATGGTTGGTGAGTTAGGTGCCCGGTTATCTGGCGGGCAGGCACGCCGAATCGCCATTGCCCGTGCATTTTTGTCTGATGCTCAGGTTATCCTGTTGGATGAACCGACAGAAGGTCTCGATGCCACGAATACCGGGCTGGTGCTTACGTCCCTGCAACAACTGGTAAAAGGCAAAACGACCTTACTGGTTACCCATCAGATTCAACCACTGGTGCTGGCAGACAGCCGGCTGGTGCTGGAAGGCTGATATCCGACCAGACCCGCACAGAGGGTAGGATTTCTGTGCGGGTCTGTCTGACCTGATCTGCCTGTTCCTGACGTTATTTCACGCCTCATTCTGACCCTGTCTTATTTCTGTTTCTGGCCAGTTTCCATCTTATCCCGCCGTCCACAGTGGCTCCTGACACAGCTTCGGACTCCGCCGGATGTTATCTGTGACATAACCGGCTAAAATAGCAGCACTGTATCAGAGGTTACTAATTTTATGAGAAACAGGCGGACTGACTGGCAGCCGGAAGCTATACCTTTTGTTTATCCCCATAATCTGCGGGAAGAGGCCGGAGATGTCCCGGCTAAACCTGGTGTCTATTTTTTCTATGGTGAAAGCGACAGCATGCCACTGTATATCGGTAAAAGCGTGAATCTGCGCGCACGGCTACTGTCGCATTTCCGCAATACTGATGAAGCAAAACTGTTGCGTCAGACCCGTTACATTCGTTATCAGCAGACTGCCGGAGAAATAGGCGCATTGCTGCTCGAGGCTCAACTGATTAAACAGTTAAAGCCACTGTTTAACAAAAGATTACGGAAGACCCGCCTGCTACACACCCTGAAACTGACCGATCAGGGTGTGAGTATTATTTCTCTTAGCGGACAGGAGATGGACACGGCGGATGATATCTATGGTCTGTTTAAAAACCGTTATACCGCTTTGGGGGCCCTTAAGGAGATAGCTGATCAACATGCACTGTGCTACGGATTACTGGGTATTGAAAAAAATCCCCGGGGGCGCGCATGTTTTCGTCATGCTTTGCGTAAATGTTCCGGGGCCTGTTGCGGAGTAATCACTGCTGAGCAGCATCATGCACAGTTAAAACAGGCCGTTGCCGCGCTGAAAATTGTCTGCTGGCCATGGCCGGGACGAATTGCCTTACGTGAAGGTGAAAAGTTTCAGGTGATTGACCACTGGGTATGGCTGGGAGAAGCCGACAGCCTGACCCGTGCACGCGAACTGTACGGGGTCAGGGACGGTTATGATATTGATGGCTACAAGATCCTCTGCAAACCACTACTTTCAGGGAAATATGAAATTATCCCGCTGAACAATTGATGTCTTCGCAGTACGGAATGGGTTATTTCAGCTCTCGGGATAGTGTGGCAGAGTCATAATAATCTCCCTGATAAGTGATCTTACCCTGTTTCAGTTTGATAAAAGAAACACCGGAGAACTGAATCGCCTTGCCAGTTGGCGGACTGCCAGCCCAGTTGCCGGTATTGTGCCCTGAAAATACCCATTCAAAGGACACAGTAGTTTTATTCCAGACGGGTTCTCCCACCATTTTCCATTGCAGATCAGGGACCCCCTGAATAAACGGAGCAATGACCTGCTGCTCTGCAGCGCTTTTTCCGGTTACCGGCGTACCCACAGAGGCATCGTAATACACTCCCTCTGGTGAAAAATAGTCAGCCGCCTGCTGCGCATTATGATGATTCCAGGCGGCCATATAGGATTTCACTATTTGTACCGGGCTTTCTGCGGCAGATGCGGCAGATGTACAGACAGCCATAATCACGAAGCAAAGATTTTTGTTCATCAGTTAAGTCACCTTTATGAAATATCACTCATGACATGTTTAATCCGCGTATATTCTTCCAGTGAATAGCCAGATAAATCCTTCCCATAGCCTGATTTCTTAAACCCGCCATGTGGCATTTCTGCAGCTAATGGGATGTGGTTGTTAATCCATACAGTCCCGAAGTCCAGATCATTACTTATCAGCTGTGCTCTGCGGTGGTCACGGGTCCAGACACTCGCTGCAAGTCCGAATTCAACATCGTTTGCCATCTCCAGCCCTTGTTGGTCTGAACTAAAGCTCTGCAAAGTCATTACCGGGCCAAATACTTCCCGTTGGATGGCTTCATCCTGTTGCTGCAGGCCGGAGATCAGGGTGGGTTCGAAATAGAAACCGGGTCCTTTTCCTGCCCTGCCGCCGGTTTCAATTTTTGCGTGAGCAGGCAAACGGTCAATGAATCCCTGGACCTGCTCCAGTTGATTTTTACTGTTCAACGCACCATACAAAGCCGTTGTGTCATCGGGTAGTCCGTAATGAAGGTGTTTGATTTCATTAAGTAATGCGTCGAGAAATTGTGGATAGATGCTTTCCTGAACAATCAGCCGTGTGGCTGCGGTGCAATCCTGCCCGGCATTAAAAAAACCCGCGGTACACACTACCTTTGCTGCTTTGGCGATATCGGTATCTTCAAACACTAATACAGGGGCTTTCCCGCCTAATTCCAGATGTGCGCGGGTCAGGTTGGCAGCAGCCGAGGCAGCGACCTGTAAACCAGCTCTTACCGAACCGGTGATTGAAACCATCGCTGCCTGTGGAGATGAGACAACCATAGAGCCGGTAGTTGCTTTTCCAAGTAGCACGTTAATACTGCCGGCAGGGAAGAAAGGTGCAGCAATTTCTGCCAGTAGTAGTGTGCTAAGGGGAGTGGTATCACTTGGCTTCAGGACCACTGTGTTGCCTGCTGCCAGGGCCGGAGCAATTTTCCAGATTGCCATCATAAACGGATAGTTCCATGGTGTTACCTGGCCAACAACACCCAAAGGCTCCCGACGAATTACGGAACTGAAGCCTTCAAGATACTCACCGGCTGATTTACCTTCGTGGCAACGGGCTGCACCAGCAAAAAAGCGCACTGCATCGCAGGAAGCTGAAATTTCTTCCTGACGAATAAAGTGTTTCAGCTGGCCTGTTTCCCGGCTTTGTACGTCGATGATCTGCCCGGCATGTTGTTCTATAGCATCAGCCAGTGATAGCAACGCTCTCTGGCGTTGTGAGGGGGTGCTTTTTTTCCATTGCTTAAAAGCACGATGTGCCGCCTGATAAGCTGCATCAACTTCTTCCTGTCCGGCCTCGGGAGATAATGCGTAAGCCTCTCCTGTCACTGGGCTTATCAGCGGGAAAAAATCACCTTTGCTTTCAGCGGTGAAGCTATTGTTTATATAGTGAGATAGTTTACGCATGACACATATCCTTTAACATAAGTTTTATTATGTTTTATCATTGGTACATGAAGATTTATAGCGTTGATGTCATATGATTTTTATATGGCAACTGGCGAGCAAAGCAGGCGAAGGGTGATAAAATTGTGGTGATATTTTCCGTAAATAGCAGGGGGATAATCCTGTGTCGGCTCGCGGAACAAGCGGGCCCGGTGACATATCATTGACGGTGGTTTTATGTTATCAATACTCACCATTCTTTTAAGCAATAACACAAGAAATCACGAGGTCTATGATTACTCATGCTGTGATTTTTTCACCTATCGGCCAGTCCAGCCGTTCAGACCAGATCATTCAGCGACTGGCCAATGCGATTATTTCGGGCTTGCTCGCGGCCAATGAACAATTGCCTAATGAAGCCGATTTGGCCCGGATGATGGGTGTATCACATATCACCATCAGGGAAGCTCTGAATACCCTGAGAGCGAAAGGATTAATCTATACCGCTCGTGGGCGAAATGGTGGAAGTTTTGTCGCAGAGTCAATTGCCAAAGAGGCTTTTCCCAGCGACAGTTTCCGGTCAATCAGTACCGAATATTTATCAGATCTTGGCGAATGGCATTGCGCTATTTTCTGCCATGCCAGTCGACTGGCGACCGAAAGGATGACCGCCAAAGATTTGGCTGCTCTGACCGGGTTTGTCGAGGCACTGGAACAGTCTGCCAGTCCTGAAATACGTTGCCAGTCAGACATGCGATGTTTGCTCACCATTGCGGCAAACTCACAATCAGCCCGGATTGCGAACCAGGAACTGATGGTCCAGGCAGAATGGGCGGCACTGGTGACCATGCTGTATCAGTCTGATGAGTTTCACCTGCAAATTGTGGGATTTTATCGACATTTGCTGGCAGCTTTTGAACAGCGGGATAGCGAACAGGCGGTACGTATTGCCGGAAATATGGTGAATCATTTTACTTCCAGACTTATCGAAGTTAAGTTCAGTATTCATACAACATAGTGGAAAAAAATGCTAAGTGATGATGAATGTAAACAACAGCTTGCAGACAAAACAGACGCTTTACTCCATGCGGTAACCCATTCTGCACAGCAGCTTTCAAAGATGCTGTCGCAGCAACTGGCAGCGCATACTACTGATGAAAGCCTGCCGCAAAAAATTCGTGAAAGTCAGTTAAGGAAACTCCTGTTTCCTTCCATTGAATCTGTACTTACCGGCAGCCGGCACTGTTTTGGTGCCGGATTTGCCAGCCACCACTATTCCACAGACCATCAGCAGCCTTACTGGTTTCTGGAATGGTGGTTTAAAAATCCCAAAAATCAACAAGCTTCCTGCCTGGAACTTGATCAGGCTACCCAACAACGCCTGGATTTCAGTACTTTTGACTGGTTTAAGCATCGGCCAGAAGAGCAGAACGTTAATCTGCACGGACCTTACGTAGATTACATTTGCACTTCAGCCTATACCCTGACGGCATCTTCACCTGTGATGATTGACGGTGTGTTGGCAGGAGTTGCGGTGGTGGACATCCTGGTCAGCGTAGTTGAGGAGGAATTATTATCACTCATCCGTCAGTGCAGAGAGAGAGTGGTGATTATTAACCCGGAAGGGCGGGTGATGGTTTCCAGCCATCCTGGTTTTCGTACCGGGGCGCTGGTGGCCAGGGTGCCGGAAAAAGAAGTTATCAGTAAACCTTTTTTCCGGTTGTTTGTGCCGGAGTGACGGTTATGCCAGCTTTGCAATTTGCCCGCAAAGCTGGCGAAAGCCTGTCAGAACGAGATCATTTTACCTGGTGCTAACTTTGATGAAATCCCCAGTAGCGTTTTTGCCAGCGGGATAGCTACCGGAGCTAACTGACGTCCCAGCAATAGCGAGGTATGCTTTATTGATGTCAGCATCTTAAAATCATCGTTGCGTCCGGTAATATCATCAGTAATGGCTTTTCCTATTCTGACGGTCTGTGCAATGCCATGACCACTCCAGCCGTGTACAGAATAAATCTGCCCGTGAGCACCATTTTGACGACAGTCAGTCGCACCATTCAGGGTTAAGTCGGTAGTGCCACTCCATGCAAAATCTAACTGAATATCATCGCGCTGCGAAAACACAGTACGCAGACGTGAAGTGAGGTAGTCTACAGTCCGTGTATCATCCCAACGCATACCTGTTCCCTGCCCACCAAACAGTAAGCGCTGATTACGTACCGGGCGATAATAATCAATCTGTAACTGTGTATCATAGACAGGTTTGCCGGTGGGTAACAGCGACTGATGCCCGCCTTCCACGGGTGAAGTTACGCCCACGTAAGTATAAAAGGGCAGGGTAGTTGAGCTGTTTTCATTAAGCAGATTATGAGTTTCGTCATGCACGGCAATAACGACTCCCCGGGTTGCTGTTATCACACCGGAAGCAGTATGTACTTTCGTTCCAGTCGGACTTTCTTCTATTTTTATGACCTCGCTATGCTCGTGGACACAGCCGCCGTTAAGTAAGAAGCCGTAAATTAAGCCCCGGTTGAGTGCCAGTGAGTGGATCTGCCCGCCACAATTATCGAGTACGCCTCCGTAGTAAATATCCGAGTTAATATGATCCTGCAGCTGATAGTTACCCAGAATGGTGACCTGTTCATCACCCAGAAACTTACGGGCATCGGCGGCCTGTACCAGTGCATTCATATGCCCGGGATGGACAGCAGCTGTCAGGTGTCCATACTGTCGGTCCAGTTGTAGATCGTACCGACCGGCTATTTCATCAATCAGGCCCATAGCCTCAGCCGAGGTAAAACGCCATAAACGGCGGGCTTCGTCCGTTGAAAGATTTTCAAGCATCGACTCCGCTTCCCAGCGAGCCAGTCCCGGAGTTAATTGCCCGCCATTACGACCAGAAGCTCCACTACCGATAGTGTTCTTTTCCAGCAAAATGGTATCAATCCCTGATTCTGCAAGGTGCAATGCTGTTGAAGCACCGAGCAGACCACCGCCAATGACTACGAGTTCACACTGCTTATCTGTCTCCATTGCAGGGAAAGACATCCAGGGAGCTAGCGTAGACTCGTAGTAATTCGCGGGTATACCAGGGTCAAATTTAATTTTGTCGTTGTCCGGACGAACCCAGTTCCAGTCTCCGTCCGTAATAATTTCACTGATCAAACTCGTTCGTGCATCGTTAACCAGTGCTGGTTTAATTAAGTTTTTGGTGATGTCCATTTTTTAATTCCGGTTAGTTAATAAAATCACAGGTAACCTCACTGTGAATGTAGGACTTGCATTATTCAGGAGCCATAACTGATGATTTACTGACAGAACTATAAATAACCCACACCAGACCAACGATGGCCCAGACTGAACCGAGTACAAAAGCATCGTGATCCAGATTTATCCACATAAATGCCACGCTGATTAATCCACAGCCAGGAGACAGCAGATGGTTAAAAAGAGACCGTGCTGATTTTATTTTCTTTTCACGCCAGGCGAATTTGGCAATAACGCAGATATTAACAGCACTGAAAGCTACCAATGCTCCAAAGCTAATCAGAGATACAGCGGTGTCCAGACCAAAAAATACCGAACTGAGAGATATAAAACCGGTGAGTAGTACACAATATAAAGGCGTTTTGCTTCGGGGATGTATAAATCCCAGTACAGGGCTGGTTATACGGTTTTCTTTGCCCATAATATGTAGCAGCCGGGCGGAGCTGGCATGGGAGGCAAGTGCAGATGCAAAGGTATTACAAAGTATCGCGACAAGGAAGATTGACTGAAATAACCGGCCACCGACATAAAGTACAATTTCAGGCAGTGCTTCAGTTGGGTTTTTAAATGCTGAGTTATCCGGGTAATATAACTGAATAAACCAGGCAGCAACAAAGAAAATAACACCGCCACTTAATGCTGTATAAAATATGGCTTTTGGGATGATTTTTTCTGGCTGTCGGGTTTCTCCTGACAGTGTCGTGACCGCATCAAATCCCAGATAAGAAAAGCAAAGAATAGCAGCACCACTGATCAGTGGCATAATAGAGTTATGCCCGTTATATAATGGACTAAACGTGAGCACCCTCTGAATACCATGAGCCGAACTCAGATCATGTACCACCATATAGATAAATACTACCATCAACAATACCGGCAGGCCTACGAATAAAAAATTAGCATTTGCTAAAAGCTTTATATTGCAGCAATTAAAAAAAGTAACCAGCATAGTAAATATTAAAATAGAAACCCATACAGGCACTCCTGGCATTAATGACTGAAGATATATGCCTGCCAGTAAAGAATTGATCATCGGGAGTAGCATATAATCTAACAGCGAAGACCATCCGACCATAAAACCAGCTATATTGCCAAAGATGCTTTTTGTATAGGTATAAGCGGAACCTGAAGAAGGATATTCTTTCACCAAGCTTCCATAGCTTTGTGCAGTAAATAAAACTGCCACTAATGCAATTAGATAGGTTAAAGGAACTCTGCCTTCAGTAATGCCAGAAACTATACCAAAAGTATCAAATACAGTCATTGGTGTCATATAGGCAATGCCGATAATAACGACCTGCCATAATGATAAATTTCTTTTCAGTTGTATGCTTTTATTCATAATCCTGCCTTTTAAAAATAAATGATACCGACAGTTAACCAATAGCCATGATGATGTTTCAGTTAATATTTAATAAACCGGGGGACACCCCCCGGATTTATTATTCAGCAGGGATATGTTGCTGGTAATGAGATCCCTGTTCTGTTTTTTCGTAAGGGCGGGCAATAAACAGATAAAGTGCACCTGACAGCAGGACGATTGCCAGACCAATAAGTACAATCCATTTATCCAGGAAACTGTCACCACTGCCGGGCTGACAAAGTAACCAGATACCAAACAGGCCGTAGGCCAGGGCCAGAATATTCACCAGTAGCCCGAAGCTGCCTAAAGTCCAGCTGCCAGCGGGTTTCCACCCTTTCAGACGCTTACGTAAAGCCGCAAGGACGACCATCTGAAACGAGATGTAGATACCGACAACGGCGAAAGCGGTGATCCTTGCCAGGTTATCCGGCTGGTAGTAGACCCAGACACAGATGAGTAGCGGTAACAGGCAACTGACAATCATGGCGTTATCCGGCACATTATTGCGTGATATTTTTGCCATCCAATGGCTGGCCGGTAACATATTGTCACGGGAAAATGAGAACAGCAGTCTGCTGAGTGCAGCCTGTAAAGAGAGAATGCAGGACAGCATGGCAATAACAGCCACCACAATAAAAATCTTCTCGCCCTGTGGTCCCAGAGCATTGTTCAGAATTTCAGGAATAGGATTGTCAATCTTCCCGGATACAATTGCTGACAGATTTGGGTAAGAAAGCAGGTAACCCAGTACTGAAATAATGGCGGAAATGGCCCCAAAGAAAATACTAAGCATCATTGCTACCGGTATTTTCCGCCCCGGATTTTTTACCTCTTCGGCGACATTGCCACATGCTTCGAATCCAAAAAACATAAACAGCCCGAGCAGCGATGCCGACATAAATGCATGAGAGTAACTTCCGGAGCTTCCGGTACTGCCCATAGCGTCAAACAATACAGACAATGGCTGAGTGCGATGAAAAATTAACAGATAAATTCCCAGTGCGATAACACTGATGATCTCGCACCAAAAACCAATTCTGGCAACCCTGGCGAGATTTTTGGTTCCTGACAGATTGACTATCATCATCAGCAATAGCAGCACGACAGAAGTGAACAGCAAATGTGGTGCTGACTGTGAATAGTCAAACAGAGTAGCGACGAAGGTAGCACTGTATTCTGCAATGGATGTAATAGTAACGACCAGTGCCCATAAATAGATCCAGGCGGCTATCCAGGCATATTTTTTGCCCCATAAAATTCGCGACCAGGGATAAAGCCCGCCAGTGATGGGGTACTGTGACGCGACTTCACCGAAAATCATAGCGACAAGCATCTGACCTGCAGCAGCAATCAGTATCCACCAAATGGCTGGTGGGCCTGCCAGAGTCATTGAGAGTGCAAACAGCGAATACACTGCAGTGAGCGGGGAAAGATAGGTGAAGCCTAGCGAGAAATTAGACATCAGGCTGATAGACCTGGTAAACCTCTGTTCATCCGATGGGGATGATAAACCTGTTTGTTCTGTGGGTGGGTTGCTCATTAACGCCTCCGGCATCAGGTGTTTATTAAGGATTTCTAATTTATAAAACATAATATTTTTTATGTATATATGATTACCGAAATATTAATTTTATGTGATTGATAATGAAATGAAATTTTGTCATACCTCTTTCTTATGACCATTTTTAGTCATCAATCTGCTGAAGATGTGCGGGATTTTCGGGTGATTTTTAACCGTTTATGAAGTGGGGTATATTATTTTTTTTAACCAATTGGTCCGGTTTCGAACCTCTGAAAATGATCAGGGCAGGATTAAGACATTTATCCGGCCTGAGAACAGACATCACAAGACCAGGTAATCCACGGTGGAAGTTCTTCGTCAACCGGTAGCAGCTATTTACGGATAAAATAATTTCAGAAAGACTCACCGGTCTCTGTAGCGGTTTTTTGTGCATTAAATACGATATCCAGGAAGTTATCCCGTAACGGATCTTTTATCCGGGGATCCCACGCGATACCGGTCTGCCAGTGACTGTTTTCCCCTACGACAGGATGCAAACTTACCCCCTGAGGCAGTATATTCGCTACGCTGGCGGGCAATAGCGCAATGCCTTCTCCCGCAGAGACACGAGCCAGCAGAGTCTGAATATCATCCGCTTCTGAGACTGAATGTGGCACTAACTGATTGGTTTTCAGGAAGGTAGTGATCTGAGCAAACAACCCTTCGCCGCGGGTTTTAGTCAGCTGTAACAAACGACTGTGACTAAGCCATTCACCGGTAGACCGGATTACTGACTCTCCGTCTTCACTGGCGACAGCCAGTACCAGATTTTCCTGCGTCAGCACCCGACTGCAGAGTGGTTCAGGCGCTGGCAACCGCACAAATCCCGCCTGTAACTGCCCTGTAGCTAACAGCTGATATTGCACGATTGAAGAGATATCGTTCAGCGATACCTGGACCTGAGGAAAACGAAGCCGGAATCCGGCCACCATTTTTGGGGCCAGACGAAATGATGACACTCCGAATCCGAGATTGAGTTCACCTTCATTCCCATGCTGCATTTCTGCGATATGGCTGACAAAACTATCATAGTGGTCGACCACACCTGCGGCCTGTTCCAGAAGCTGATGGCCGGAAACCGTCAGCCTTGCTCCCTGGCGGCCCCGCTGAAACAGAGTCATTCCACAATGGAATTCCAGGGTCTGGATCTGCTTTGTCAGAGCTGGCTGGGTGATAAACAATTTTTCTGCCGCCGCACGGTAATTGCTCAGTCGGGCGAGTGTTACAAAGGCTCGCAGTAATTTAATATCCATTCCGTCAGGTTATCGAAGCTGGAAAAAACGTGATTATACATGCTGGCGGGAGGTCTGGTGAAATAGCATGCATAACTTGCCGACAGGAGTATGTCATGAACCAGCAAATCCGCGCAGCCAGTGTGCAGTTCTGCCACCGTGCCAGCGATAAACAGTACAATCTGGCAGCAATGGAAGAGATGTGTCATCAGGCTCACAGGGAAGGGGTTAACATTCTGGTTTTCCCGGAAATGTGTATTACCGGTTACTGGCACGTACCAGACCTGGATCGTCAGGCTCTGGAGCATCTGGCAGAACCTGCGGCGGACAGCCCGTCACTGGCCCGGATAGCCAGACTGGCAGAACAGTATCAGATGATGATTGGTGCCGGCTTTATTGAACAGGCTCCGGACGGTCAGCTATACAATGCTTATGCGGTATGCATGCCCGACGGAACCCGTCCGGTACACCGTAAACTGCATGCTTTTGAACATCCGGAAATTTCTCAGGGTGACCATTTTACGGTGTTTGAAACTCCGTGGGGAGTTAAGGCCGGAGTGCTGATTTGTTGGGATAATAACCTGACCGAAAATGCCCGGATAACTGCACTGTTGGGGGCCGATATACTGATTGCTCCGCACCAGACAGGCGGAACAAACTCCCGTAGTCCATATGGAATGAAACCGCTGCCTGTCACTCTGTGGGAAAACCGACATAATGATCCACAAGCCCTGGAACAGGCTCTTAGTGGTGACAGTGGCCGTGGCTGGCTGATGCGCTGGCTGCCCTCCAGGGCGCATGATAATGGCATGTTTATTCTGTTCAGCAACGGCGTAGGGCTGGATAATGGTGAAATCCGTACCGGGAACGCGATGATCCTCGACCCTTATGGCCGGATTGTGAATGAGACCGGCAGCTATCAGGATACCCTGGTTTACGCCGATCTGGACCTGAGCCTGCTACCTATGTCCACCGGACGGCGCTGGATCCATGGCAGACGGCCTGCACTGTATGGAGTTCTGTCTGAGATTCAGGGCTATGAGCGTGACGCCCGTACTGCCCGTTTTTCCGAAGAGCTTCCGGTTTTCAGCCATCCAAATCAGGTTGCCCACAATCCGCAAAAATAATCGAAGAGTATTTTTAAATTAAATAATATTAATATGTTACAGTAATTATCCTTCCAGTAGCCCCGGATGCACCAGTGCTACTGGCGGGATTTTATTTTCAGGAAGATACCGCTGATGATTCAACCTAAAACATTCAAAATTTGCAAAGTCATATTGTTGCTGTTAACCGCTTTATCACTGACAGCAATAGTATTTAATATTATCGACCTTATGAACGGAAAGGCCGGTACCAGTCATTCGATGCTGATCACCTCCTGTTTTCAGACACTGGTCTATGTGTTTTTGTATACCAGGCTACATCGTCGACAGGCACAGTCACAGGCACAAACGGGCACAAAATAATCTGTCTCCACAGCGATGGCACCGGTCGATGGTTAGCCCGGTCCGGTGGATAAAATTTCAGGAGTTACCAGACCCGATGAGCTGGTCACTGGCGGTAATATAAGCCAGCTGGTTGCTGACCAAAGCTAGCTACGGGACCTGGCAAAAATGGGAAGGTGCAGGGCCAGAGGCGTCAGATATTTTTGCTGGCTCGCGGAATAACATCTCAGCTTCGGAAGATTGCCGGGCTGAATTTGTGGTCTTCCCGGAAGAAATTCAGGCCGCTTTAACTATCGCCAGTACAAAACCATCCCAGCCTTTCTCTCCCACAGTTTGTATTGCAGTGGCTTCAAGCTGTGGATTTTCTGAAATCATCCGGATAAATTCCCTCAGGCCCTGTACGTGAGGATCATCACTGGAAGAATGAATGACACGTCCACCACGCACCGTATTATCTCCGACAATCACTGTACCGGGTCTGGATAATTTCAGAGCCCATTCCAGATAACGAGGATTGTTGGCTTTATCAGCATCAACAAAAATAAGGTCAAAGGGGCCGGTGAGTGTAGGCAAAATGTCCAGTGCAGCGCCGGTATGTTGTTCAACTCGTTCAGAGAGACCGGAATCAGCAATATTTTGCCGCGCAATCTCTGAATGATGTTGATTAAACTCTATAGTTGTTACACAACCGTGTGATGGTAATGCTTTAGCCATCCAAAGAGTGCTGTAACCCCCGAGTGTACCGATCTCCAAAACCCGAGTTGCACGGACCATCTGAACAAAAATTGCCAACATTTTGCCCTGTAAAGCTGAAACATCGTGGGCAGGTAATCCTTGTTCAGCATTCTTCTCCAGAGTGAGTTGCAAAGCGGGGTAGTCAGGGATGAGTTCTTCTGTAAACCATGCGTCCACTTCAGCGGCCTGGTTACTATAGGGGAGTGAATAATCAGGAGTTCTCATCGCAAGCGTTTCTCAGTTAAGGGCCCTGAACAGTTTAAACCTTAATTGTGACAGTTATTCGTTGCGGAATTACTCAGGTAATAGCGGGTACCGGAGATTGTCGTCCTGCCATATTGTTCAGTTCTGATGTGTATTATCTTAAATACTGATTAACCAGAAATGACCCGTTTAGCTGGTGGGTGGCAGTATCAGTGGCGACCAGGTGGCTGATTAACCATGAAAAGATGTTTTCAGCAGTAATGGCTGATTGCCGATAAAGCCGAATGCGCAGCGCTGTTTAGCGCAAGGTTACAAACAGCCATGAAGACAGAACCACGCTGCTGGTTTTCAGCACATACCTTTGCGTATGGAATGTTGTTTCCCTGATATTTGTCACCCGCAATCAGCTTTTTTGTGCCTCCCGAAGTCGAAAAATGAGATTGCCGTCAAAGAATTACTGACCGGATTCGTTGCTCACTGTTCATGTGTTCCATAGATGATAAAATGTTCATAGGCGGATCAGGCGCTGAGTAAGCCCCGGTAAGCGTCCGCAAAACATGAACCCGCGTTACCTTTCAGGAGGCAGTCGAATTCTATGAATACCCAATTATATCCTTCCGCGCATATCGCCGAGTTATTCTTCCCTGAAATGACTCAGGAAGCCAAAGTTGCGGATATTGTCCGTCGGATTGCCGATATCGGTTATTACCGTGGTTTTGAGACAGGGATCATTCATCAGCCAGAAATTGCCCGTCAGATCCGCACCGTCGCTGAAGAGCGTCGGCTCAGTGTGACGCAGTGGCTAACCTTTGAATTACTAAAAGATAACTTAAATATGTGCAGTCTGGATGCTGAATTGCGCAAAAAGTCGATGCTGCGAGCCTGTGAACTGGTGCATCTGGCAGCGGAATGTGGCACCACAAAATTGTCACTGGTCAGCGGTAGTGATCCGGGCCCTGAACAGCGTGAAGAAGCAAAAAAAGTGTTTGGTGAAGTATTGGTCCAGATAGGTGAGGTAGTGCGGCAGTATCCGGGCATGATCATGCAGATTGAACCGCTGGACAGGTTTGCCCACAAACGTCAGCTGATTGGCCCAACCCCGGAAACTGTCAGCTGGATGAACGGCCTGAAAGCTGACTGTCCGGACCTGTATATGGCGTGGGACAGTGCCCATGTGGCATTAAATGAGGAAGATCTGGCTGAATCACTGACCCTGTCGGCACCACTGATTGGTCAGCTGCATCTGGCGAATGCCATTCTGGACCCGGCAGCCGGGGGGTATGGCGACTGGCATATGAAATTCGGTGAACCTGGTTTCCTGACCACCGAAGTTGCAGGTAATATTATCGCGACAGCGCTCAGTTTACCGCTGCCGATGCACAATGGCCCGGTATCGATTGCTGTAGAAATGCGTACTACGGCGCAGGATGATCTGTGGGATAACGAACGCCAGTGCCGCGAGTTTTTACAGGCTGCCTGGCGGGTGGCTCTGGGGCTGTAACGGAGGCAGGTTCCGCAGCTTTCAGGCCGCGGAGCCAAAAAAAAACCTGATATTCTGCACCGCAGAAATCAGGTTTTTTTGTGAAGGATTGTTGTTATCAGGCTTTTGGTGTCACCGGAGTCAGCAACGGCTGACCGTTCTGAAACGCCGTAATATTGTCGATCACCAGTTTTGCCATATCCGCCCGTGTCTCGTGTGTACCACTGGCAATATGCGGAGTCAGTACTACTTCAGGACGATTCAGCAGCGCTTCCGGAACCGACGGTTCTGCGGCAAACACATCCAGCCCGGCTCCGCCAATTTCTCCACGGGTAATGGCGTCAACCAGAGCAGCTTCATCAACCACACTACCGCGTGAAATATTGATTAGAATTCCTTTTGGACCTAACGCTGTGAGTACCTGCTTGTTGATCAGTCCACGAGTCTGAGGGTTGGCACTGACACAAACCACCAGAATATCACTGTTATGAGCCAGCTCAGTTAAATCGCCATACCATTTAACATCCTGATCGGTGACCGGATGCCGGCTGAAACAAGCAACAGGCATTGAAAAACCACGCGCACGGTCAGCCACTGCCTGACCAATACGGCCGTAACCCACAATACCCAGACGTTTACCGGTAACTTTACTGGCCAGCGGAAAAGAACCTGAGGCCCAATTGCCTTGCTCAATAAAGCGTTGAGCTGCATTGATACGTCGGGAAGCATTGAGAATCAGTGCAAACCCGAGATCGGCGACATCATCGGTGAGAATATCCGGAGTATTGGTGACCTGGATATTTTTGCTGGTGGCAGTCGCAACATCAATACCATCATAACCAACCCCGAAAACGGCAATCAGTTTTAGATTAGGGAACCGGCTGATCATCTCTGCATTGACCGTCGACTCGCCGCTGGCCACGATGATTTCAGTCTGTTCACTGATCGCCTGAATCTCTTCAGGCGATGATTTCGTGTAGAAATATAACTGATAGTCGTTTGCCAGTTTTTCTGCCAGAGCCGGTGGAACTTTGTCGGCTAACACCAGGGATGAAGACATATTTTTATCCTGTATTAAGAGTGTGTTTGCCGGCAACCGGATGTTATTTCTGGAACGATAATTGTTTTCTGGTTACCGGAACTTTATTAAAATTAATACATAACGTACCCAGTGTATAGCATCCGGCACATATCGCAAAATAGACTAAAACGCTTTTGAAACTGCCGGTGGCCTGCAGAATAACGCCTACCAGAATGGGTACCAGGATACCCGCAACACTGTTAGCCATGTTCATTAACCCGCCCACCATACCGACACGATCTTTAGGTGCCAGGATAGCAGGGAAGCTCCAGTACAGGCTGCCAAACATCAGGAAAAACGCCGCTACCGCCAGTAATATGACCGCTTTTTCCGGATCGGTAATGGAAGACAGGGCATACAATGCACCCAGACCAACAATCCCGGATACTGACAACATGCTTTTCAGAGCAACGTTATGACTGACGCCTTTTTTCACCATAAAGTCAGTGAAAAAACCGCTGAACAGGCAGCCAACAGTACCGACAATAAAGATCAGGAAGGTTGAGTTGCCAATTGCTGCCAGCTTCAGCCCCTGAGCCTGTGCCAGATAGCTTGGACCCCAGGTCAACAACCCCCAGTAGACCATGCCCCATGATGCACGACCGATCATAATCGCTATCATGGTCAGCCAGCTAATCCCCAGACCCTGAGTCGGACGTTCGTCAGAATCATCAGCTTGAGTGATATTACCGGCATGGATATAGTCCAGTTCCTGTTGGTTGACTTTCGGATGCCATTCCGGGCGGTCACGTATAATTTTCCAGGCGAAGAGACCCAGCAGCATAGTGAACAGACCAACCAGTACGAACGCGATGCGCCATGAATCCAGCAATACAATCAGATGTGCAACAATAATACCACCGAATGCCACGCCGAGCGGGCTGCCGGAGTCCATCACTACCGCACCACGACCTCGTTCAGATTTGGTCAGCCATCTGGAGCTCAGTTTTGCCCCACTGGGAGACACGGGTGCTTCCATCACTCCCAGGCCAATACGTGCCAGCATCATACTAATGCCGCCGGTGGCAAAGCCAATAATGGCCTGGAAGAATCCCCAGCCAAACAGTGCACCGGTCACCACTTTACGCGGACCAAAACGGTCCAGCATCCAGCCACCAGGGATTTGTAATAATGCATATGACCAGAAGAAACTGCTGAGTATTAAACCTTGCATGGTCGGTGACAGAGAGAATTCGTCCTTAATAAAGGGCATTCCGATAGACAGAGTGATACGGTCCATCAGGTTAACCGCAACTAAAAAGAACATGGCACCAAATAACACCCAACGAAAACTTGAGGGTTTTTGGTTATTTGCAGGAGTCAGTGTAGAGTCAGACATAATTAACCTTCAGTTTTAATCGTTTTTGAATAACAGCAGCGGTTAAATTTTTTAAATTCAACTCTGCTGTGAACTTTGGTTAGGTCTTTTTATTGTTTTATCGTAAGTCATTGTAGAAACAGATAATTGGCAGCCAGTCTTATTACCAGAACAGAAGTTTGCCGCAGGCCGGAAAAAACAGGGCAGTTAACTGCTCAGTGAATAGCCCAGCCAGTTTTCCAGTTGCTGACGCGATTGTTTTAAAACCTGCAGGCTGATAGCAGGATCAACCGGAGTCTCACCCCGTAGCGGATAACTATCGCGCTGGCGGTGCATACGCAGCGGTATCTCCAGGCTGCACGGAATACCACGTTGTTCCAGTTGCTTAAGCATAGGAACGTAGTCGAGTTGACCCTGACCAATCGGCGTAAACCAGACTTCTCCGTCACGCACCTCAAGATCTTTCAGATGACAGTGAGCAGCCAGAGGTAACATTTCAATGGCGGCCTGAATCGGATCCACTTCCGGGATCAGTGACACAATATTGCCGGCATCGACATTCACCGATACTGCCGGACTGCCTACTGCTTCAACCAGAGCTGCGCCATCGTCTGCCAGACGGAACACGTCATAATTCGGGTCTCCACCGTTTTCCAGACAAATAATGCAGTTTTCCTGTTCGGCAATGGGCGCGAGTTCCCGAAGATGACTAATAATATTCTGTCGATCTTCTTTTTTACCGACGCAAACATTGATCCATTTAGCACCAATCATTCCGGCAAACCGGATACGGCGGGTAAATTGCTCCACGGCATCTGCTGCACCAAAGTTCATGGTTGCTCCCAATGAATGGGTCAGTAGTTGATGCTTATCCAGCAGGCGACGAATTTCACGGGCATTCCCTTCGGCGAATAATTCCGGAGGCATATGGCCCACATAGCCCTGGTTATAAGCCAGTTCCACATAACGGAAACCGGACTCGCGAATGGCCCCGAAAGCAATATCAGGATCAATACCATCAAACATGGCTGTATTTACGCCAACAATAAGTTTACTCATACAGCGGACTCCTTAATAACCTGCTCACAGCAGCGGGGGGAGATTCACCCGCTGATGTGATGACTGTTACCTGATGCAACGATGACAGAGGGAACGGTAGCGATACTGCGTCTGTGGCTTATTTTTCAATCCGCGCAGTACCTGCCGGATGCAACAGAGTTTCGTAGTAATCAATACGCTCTACTTTTGGACCTGAACGACCGGCTTCGAATTCAGAGTTCAGCCAGGTATCAACCAGCATCAGTGCCAGTTCACTGCCAATGACCCGTGCGCCCAGTGTCATAATCTGTGCGTTGTTACTTTTACGTGCACGTTCTGCTGAATAAACATCATGGCATTGTGCGGCACGGATCCCCGGAACCTTGTTGGCCACGATGGCCATGCCAATTCCGGTACCACAGAACAGAATACCGCGCTCAAAAGTTCCTTCGCGGATAGCCGTGGCCAGGTTAAAGGCAATATCCGGGTACATCTGATCGTTACCCTCAACATCGTGACTGAAGTCAGTCACTTCGATACCACGTTCTGCGAGAGTTTTTTTCACCAGGTTTTTTAGATCGGTGGCGGCATTATCTGCGCCAATAGCAAGTTTCAGCATTTCTCTTTCCTCATGTCTGATAACGTCTTCATTGAACTTATGCTCGGATGTTGTTCATGTGATGGTTCCGGGCTTAACGTTGAGATCTGTTATTGTACTAAAGTTCAATGAGTGAACTAATGATATTAGTAATAGCAGGGATAAAAGTGGGGAAAAAGTCTCTTTAAGGCAGTTTGAGGGCCATTTTCCGAATTTAAGACCCTGCTCACAAAATCACATAATGAACATTTGATTGGGTGGCGGCTTCTGCTAGCTTCAGGGGGTGATGGTTTCAAAACATGCCAGTCGCTGGTTACCGGGCTTGGAAATGTCAAATTTTGTGGAGAAACAAACATGACCTGGATTTTTAACCGCCCGTCAGATTTTGCTAAAGAGATGGTCGCAGGATTTGTCAGCGCCCATGCTTCTATGGTGCGTCAGGTTCCCGGCGGTGTAGTACGTAATACTAAAAGCAAGCCAGGCAGTGTTGCCGTCGTGGTCGGCGGAGGTTCCGGACATTACCCGGCATTTGCCGGTCTGGTAGGGCAGGGGCTGGCCCATGGTGCAGCAATGGGAAATCTGTTTGCTTCACCTTCAGCACAACAGATCTGTTCAGTGGCCCGTGCGGCGAACAACGGTGGGGGTGTGCTGCTGATGTTTGGTAACTATGCCGGAGATGTGCTGCATTTTGGGCTGGCCTGTGAACGGCTGCGCGCTGAGGGTATTCCGTGCGAAGTTATGCCGGTAACCGATGATATTTCCAGTGCACCGCTCGCTGAAAGAGCTAAACGCCGTGGAGTTGCCGGCGATTTGGTGGTGTTCAAAACTGCCGCTGCTGCTGCCGAACGTGGTGATTCACTGGCTGAAGTGCTGGCTGTGGCTCGTCATGCTAATGATAATACCCGTACTCTGGGCCTGGCATTCTCCGGATGTAAATTCCCTGGGGCGGAACAGCCATTGTTCACCGTGCCGGAAGGCAAAATGGGCTTTGGTCTGGGGATTCACGGCGAACCCGGTATCAGTGAACTGCCAATCAGCTCCTCTCATGATATTGCTTCAAAACTGACCGAAAAATTGCTGGAAGAGCGCCCTGAAACTATTCACCAGACCTCGGGCGCGCGCCTGGGTGTGATTATCAACGGTCTGGGTTCGGTAAAATACGAAGAATTATTTGTGCTGTGGAATGATGTCCATCACAACCTGGAAAAAGCGGGTGTCGAGCTTGTTGATGTTCAGATTGGTGAGTTTGTGACCAGTTTTGATATGGCCGGCTTCTCAGTAAGCTTTATCTGGTTTGAAGGGGAGATCGAAGAATTGTGGCTGGCTCCGGCAACCACTCCGGCTTTCAGTCGTGGTTCAGTACTGTCACATGAACCTCTGGATCCGGTACAGTTACAACAGTCCGGCGAAGTGAAAATACCTGAAGCGACAGAAGAGTCAAAAGCCGCAGCAGCCAGCACAATGGTTATTCTGAATGCGCTGGAAACACTGCTGACTGAAAAATGTGAAGAACTGGGCCATATTGATGCGATTGCCGGTGACGGTGACCATGGTATCGGGATGTTGCGTGGCGTTGTCGCTGCCTGTAAGGCCGCTAATCAGGCGCTGAATAAGGGTGCCGGGGTAGGTTTCCTGTTACAGACAGCGGCAGATGCCTGGTCTGATGATGCGGGCGGAACCTCCGGAGCCATCTGGGGCGTTATTCTGAATACTCTGGGAACAACACTCGGTAACAGTGAAAAGCCCACCGTTGAGAGTGTAACCAAAGGTGTGGTGCAGGCTAACCATGGTGTTATGCATTTCGGTAAAGCAAAACCCGGAGATAAAACGCTGGTGGATGTGCTGATGCCGTTTAGTGAGGCTCTGGACAGTGCTGCGGCAGAAGGACTTTCTCTGGCGGAAGCATGGCACAAAGCGGCTCAGGTGGCAGAAAAGAGCGCTGCTGCAACTGCTGGTCTGGTTCCTAAAATTGGCCGTGCACGTCCGCTGGCTGAACGAAGTGTTGGCACTCCGGATGCCGGTGCTGTCTCTCTGGCATTAATGATTGCCACAGTAGATGAACATCTGAGTAATAAATATCAAAATGCCCGTCAAGGGGAGCAGGTATGTCAGTAAATCTGGTGATTGGCACCAGCCATAAAACCTATTTTGGTTACCAGCAAACCCGACAGTGGTGCAGCCAGGTGGCAGAAATTGTACAACAACAGTCGCCGGAACTGCTGGCACAACTGGAGTTGTTTACTTTCCCTGCAACCCCCGCACTGGAAAGTGCACTGCAATGTTTCGCCGGTACCCCGATGGCTACCGGTGCACAGAACATCTGTGGTGCGCCTTCGGGAGCATGGACCGGTGAAAATGCGGCAGAGATGGTCAGTGAAATGGGCGGGCGTTATGCCGAAATTGGTCATGCTGAACGCCGGCGTTACTTTGGTGAAACCACTGATCTGATTCAGCAGAAAATTGCACGGGCTTACGCCAGCCAACTGACCCCGGTCATTTGTATTGGTGAGGAACTGGAGGTTAGCCCGCAACAGGCTGCAGACATTGCTATTCAGCAGGCCGATGAACTGCTGGTAGCCTTTGCCGGACAAACCTTGCCAGCGACTGTTTTTGCCTGGGAACCGCAGTGGGCCATTGGTGCTGAAAAACCGGCCAGTGACAGCTATATCCGGCATGTCTGCAAGACACTTCGCAGCCATCTCCACCAGAAATATGGCAGTCAGTGTCAGGTGATTTATGGCGGTAGCGCCGGACCCGGTCTGCTCAGCAGGTTGTGGCCGGATGTCGACGGCATTTTCCTCGGCCGCTTTGCACATCAGCCCTCTGCTTTTGGCAGGATTCTGGCAGAAGCAGGGGAAATCCTCAGCAGAAACTGACCTGTCCTGGCGTGGTTTTATGCTCTGACGCACTGCGCTTTCATTGCCTGAAAGCGCAGCATCTCTGTTATACTTCACGCAAATGTTCACCCTCTAAACACTTTTTTGTTGAACGGAGAAACTGGCGGATGGAAAAATCAGGTATGTCCAGGGATTATGAATTGCTGACCGAAATCGCAGTGGCTTATTACTGCGACGAAGTGACTCAGGAAGAAATTGCCAATAAATTCGGTTTCTCACGAATCAAAGTCGGAAGGCTGTTAAAAAAAGCCAAAGAGGAGGGGATCGTTGAAATTAACGTCCGCTACCATCCTGTCTTTAGCACCCAGCTGGAAAAACAGCTCAAAGAGCGTTTTCCTGTTACCCGTGCACTGATTGCCCTCGATCACAATGATGAGGAAGAACAACGACGTCAGGTCGCTGCACTGGTCTCAGCACATCTGAATAATGTGCTAAAAGATAACCTGGTAGTTGCTGTCGGGCAGGGGCGCAATGTTGCCGCAGTCGCAGAATCTTCAGGGACTATTCAGCCAAAAGATTGTCGGTTTATTTGTGGTATTGGTGGTACCCATCGCCCGGGGGATATCATTAATGCTGATCACATCAGCCGCTTATTATCTAAAAAGTTTGGCGGCAGCAGCGAATCGCTTTATGCCCCGGCTTACGTCGAAAATATGCAGTTGAAAGAACTGTTGCTGCAAAACGGTACCATCAAAGAGACTCTTGATCGTGGTCGTAAAGCCGACATCGCGTTGGTGGGTATTGGTGATATGAACGAAGACAGCTACATGGTCAAACTGGGCTGGTTCACCCCGCAGGAAATTAATGATGCCAGCCTGAATCAGGGGGTTATCGGGGATATTGCCGGGTATGATTTTTTTAATGCTCGTGGTGAGCATGTGAACACCGTCATGGACAACCGTGTTATCGGCCTGAATGTCGAAGAATTGCGACAGATTCCGTGTGTGATTGCGATTGCTTCAGAAAATACCAAAGCGATGGCCATTATGGGCGCATTACGTACCGGCGCTATTGACATTATTGCCACCAGTGCACGAAATGTTCGTGCGATATTAAGCATGAGTCAGTAATTCGTTGCAGGTTCGCTCTGCGAATCAGTAAGCAGTAATTTCAGAGGCAGTGCCGGTAATGCTGCCTTTTTTATTCCACATTTTTCACATTTCTCCTCCCCGATTTACGGTTAAAGACCCTTTTGCTCTCCGATGTCTGTCCTCAGGGTATTTTCGTCGTTTATTCGCTTCCCGATAGCCAGTTTTTTTAACCAAAAGTGCTAACAAAATCTTTACTTAACTTTCTTCGCGATCTGGCGTTGATTTAATCAATCCTTGTCTATGATTAACTGTATGAGCAGTGATTTCCGGTGCGTACAGGATTTCTCCCGGAAAACCGCGAGAATGGTTTTTTTGCTTATTTTTGTTAACAGAATGCTGCAAATGACGATTCTTCAGGGTTATCTGTTCATCGGCCAATGTCAGGAAGACTTTACGGCAACAGGGAAAAATGGCCCGGTCTGCCAGACTGATTTTTTGAATTGCTGATTTAATTATCAAAGGATGAACGCTATGCCAGTAGTCCCCGACCAGCAGGTTATTCGTCAGATCATTTCCGGGCACTATGCCGATCCGTTCTCTTTTTTGGGAATGCATCTGGTGGATGCCAGTGTAGAAGTGCGTGCCCTATTACCCGATGCCGACCAGGTGTGGGTCATTGATTCTAAAAAGCAAAGCAGAGTGGCTGAACTCCAGCGCTTTGATGACGGCGGGGTATTTATTGGAGTGATTCCGCGCCGGAAAAAAACTTTTCGTTACCAGCTGGAGGTTCGCTGGGGCGATGATATCCATCTGATCGACGATCCTTACCGTTTTGGCACTCTGATTCAGGATATGGATGCCTGGTGGCTGGCGGAAGGTAACCATCTGCGTCCCTACGAAGTACTCGGTGCCCATCCGGCAGATTATGATGATGTGCCCGGTGTTACTTTCGCTGTATGGGCCCCAAATGCACAACGGGTATCGGTGGTCGGAGAATTCAATTTTTGGGACGGTCGCCGCCACCCGATGCGCCTGCGCAGGGAAAGTGGCATCTGGGAACTGTTTGTCCCAGCGGTGCAGGAAGGGCAGTTATATAAATTCGAAATTATCGATTGTCATGGCAATACCAGCCTGCGTGCCGACCCTTACGGTCTGGAAACACAAATGCGCCCCGAAACGGCTTCACTGGTTCGTCGGCTGCCGGAAAAAACACCGGCTTCTGAGCAACGTAGCCAGGCGAACGCGCTGACCTCAGCGGTTTCGGTCTATGAAGTCCACCTTGGTTCCTGGCGTCGTCATACGGATAACAACTACTGGCTGAGTTATGGTGAGCTGGCTGAACAGCTGGTTTCCTATGCTAAATGGATGGGTTTTACTCATATTGAACTGATGCCGGTAAGTGAACATCCGTTTGATGGTAGCTGGGGATATCAGGCGCTGAGTATTTACTCCCCGACCCGTCGTTATGGTTCGCCCGATGAATTTAAAGCCTTTATCAACGCTGCTCACGAAGCGGGTCTGAATGTCATTCTGGACTGGGTGCCAGGGCATTTTCCTTTTGATTCACATGGTCTGGTGCAGTTTGATGGCACCGCGCTGTATGAATATGCGGATCCTCGTGAAGGCGTTCATCGCGACTGGAACACGCTGGTTTATAATTTTGGTCGCCATGAGGTTCGTAACTACCTGGCAGGCAACGCTCTGTACTGGCTGGAACGCTATGGTATCGACGGATTGCGGGTTGATGCAGTTTCTTCAATGATTTACCGGGATTACAGCCGCCCTGACGGCGAGTGGTTGCCTAATTATTATGGTGGTCGCGAAAACCTCGAAGCTATTGCTTTTCTGCGTTATACCAACCACACCATCGGCAGTGAAGCCCGTGGGGCGATTACTATGGCCGAAGAGTCCACCGATTATCCTGGAGTCACTCTGCCGCCGGAACATAACGGGCTTGGCTTCCATTACAAATGGAATATGGGCTGGATGAATGACTCGTTGCGCTATATGCAACTGGACCCGGCTTATCGCAAATACCACCACAATCTGATGACCTTTGGTATGGCTTACGCGTATACCGAAAATTTTATGTTGCCTCTGTCCCATGACGAAGTGGTGCATGGCAAAGGTTCATTACTGGATAAAATGCCTGGTGATTGCTGGCAAAAATTTGCCAGTCTGCGTGCTTATTACGGCTATATGTGGGCACATCCGGGTAAAAAATTGCTGTTTATGGGCAGTGAGTTTGCCCAGGGCAGAGAGTGGAATGTCAATCAAAGCCTGGACTGGCACCTGCTGGAAGAAGCTGGTGGGTGGCACAAAGGCGTTCAGTCGCTGGTGCGGGACCTTAATCACTGTTACACCGGCCATCCGGCAATGTATCAGCTGGACTTCGATCCGCAAGGTTTTGAGTGGCTGGTGGTCGATGATAATGAAAATTCGGTTTTTGCTTTTGTGCGCCGGGATGCTGAAGGTAACGAGATGCTGGTGGTCAGTAACTTCACCCCGGTAGTCCGTGATAATTACCGTATCGGTGTCTCGCAGCCAGGATGCTACCGTGAAGTGATAAATACTGATTCGGCCTACTATCGCGGCAGTAATCTGGGTAATCAGGGGCAGGTCCGAACTACAGCAGAGCCGATGCATCAGCGTGAATATTCGCTTTCACTGCTTCTGCCTCCACTGGCCACGTTGTATCTGTGGCGGGAGGCGATGTAATGAGCGTACTGTTACCGGGCAAACCTTATCCGTTTGGCGCCAGCCTGCAGGAAAACGGGGTGAATTTTTGCGTTTTCTCGGCAACAGCAGAGAAAATCGAACTATGCCTGTTTGACAGTAAAAACAACGAACAAAGACTGGAGATGCCAGCCCGTACCGGTAACCTGTGGCATGGTTTTTTGCCGATGGCCAAAGTGGGTCAACGTTATGGCTATCGTGCTTACGGTACGTTTGACCCGGCACGTGGCCTGCGGTTTAACGCTCAGAAATTGTTGATTGACCCCAGTGCCCGGGCGCTGGAAGGTTCACTGAATGATGATCCTCATCTCAATGGTGGAATACACCATCCGGAACCGGTCGATACTGCTTACCGGATTCCGAAATCAGTAGTCACGGATGAACATTTTGACTGGGAAAATGATGCCCTACTGATGACTCCGTGGGGGCAGACCATTATTTATGAGGCGCATGTTCGTGGTCTCAGTATGCTTCATCCGGAGATTCCGGAAGATATTCGCGGCACCTATCTGGCACTGGCACATCCTGCCATGCTGGCGCATTTCAAAAAACTAGGCATTACCGCCCTGGAACTGTTACCCGTAGCTCAGCATTCTGATGAACCACGGTTGCAGCATATGGGGTTGCACAATTACTGGGGTTATAACCTGCTGGCGGCCTGGTCGCCGGAACCTCTTTATGCCACTCACTGTCAGGGTAGTTCGGCAGCAAAGGAACTCAAAACAGCGATAAAAGCTCTGCATCAGGCGGGAATTGAAGTCATTCTGGATGTGGTGTTTAACCATACCGCGGAACTGGATATTGATGGACCGACCTTATCGCAACGTGGTTTAGACAATCCCGGCTGGTACTGGCTGAATGCTGATGGCACTGACAATAATGTGACCGGTTGCGGTAATGCGATGCGGCTGACAGATAACGATATCATTGGCTGGGTATTGTCTTGCCTGCGTTACTGGGTCGAACAATTTCATATCGATGGTTTCCGTTTTGACCTGGCACCGTTGCTGGGGCGTACCCCTGAGTTTCGCAGCGATTCACCGATGCTGCAGGCAATTATCTCCGATCCACTACTTAGTCGTTGCAAACTGATTGCCGAGCCCTGGGATATTGGCCCCGGTGGCTATCAGCTTGGAAATTTTCCGGCTCCGTTTGCCGAATGGAACGACCAGTGGCGGGATGGCATGCGAAAATTCTGGCTGCACGGTACGCTGCCAGTTGGGGATTTTGCCGGCAAAGTCTCCGCTTCTGCATCTCTTTTCAAACACGCAGGTCGGTTGCCGAATGCGACCATAAATATGATCACGGCACATGATGGTTTTACCCTGCAGGATTTAGTCAGTTTTAACCAGAAACATAATCATGCTAACGGTGAGAACAACCGTGACGGCCATGATGATAATTACAGCCAGAACCACGGTACTGAAGGCCCTGAGGCCAGTGACAGCGTATTGAGCCAACGTCGCCTTAGTCAGCGTGCATTACTGGCAACTTTGCTGCTATCTCAGGGCACACCAATGTTACTGGCCGGAGATGAATTCGGGCACAGCCAGCAGGGTAATAATAATGCCTATTGTCAGGATAACCGGCTGAGCTGGCTCAACTGGCAGCAGGCAGATTTAGCACTGACAGATTATGTGAGTTCTCTGATTACGTTAAGAAAAAAAATTCCGGCGATCACGCTTAATCGCTGGTGGGAAGAAGGTTCCGGGGATGTGGCATGGTTTAACAACCATGGACAACCAATGACGACAGAACAATGGCTGCAACCCGGGCTGCAGTGTCTGCAAATATGTCTCTCTGGCCGCTGGTTAATGGTGGTCAATGCCTCGCTCAATGACGTCGATATGACATTACCCACGGGTAGCTGGCATGCCGTTGCACCTTTTGATAATCCTCTCCGTACCCTCGCTGACGGCTTATCCTGGCGGTCTATGGCAAAAACAGTCTGTGTATTCACCCGGGATGTACCAATAACACCAGGAAGGATTCAGCCATGACTACATTAGATATAAATGATCGCATGATGTTGGCCCGACAGTTACCGGGAAAATCAGTGGCACTGATTCTTGCCGGAGGTAAAGGCTCAAGATTACATGGGCTGACGGCTGCCCGTGCTAAGCCGGCAGTCCACTTTGGCGGTAAATTTCGTATTATCGATTTTGCCCTGTCAAACTGCCTTAACTCCGGAATTCGTCGAATCGGGGTGATCACCCAGTATCAGTCGCATACACTGGTGCAACATATTCAGCGTGGCTGGTCTTTCCTGAATGAAGAGATGAATGAGTTTGTCGATTTACTGCCGGCGCAGCAACGACAAAGTTCCGGCCACTGGTACAGGGGCACGGCCGATGCGGTCTGTCAGAATCTGGATATTATTCGCCGCTATCGTGCCGAATATATAGTGGTACTGGCCGGTGATCATATCTATAAAATGGATTATTCGCGGATGCTGATTGACCACGTTGAAAAAGGCGGGGAGTGCACCGTAGCCTGTATAGAAGTTCCGCGCCAGGAAGCCAGCGCTTTTGGCATTATGGATGTCTCGGAAGATGGCCAGATCCTGTCATTTCTTGAAAAACCTGCTGACCCGCCGGGCATCCCCGGACAGCCGGACAAGTCCCTGGCCAGCATGGGGATCTATATCTTTAACGCCGCTTATCTGTTCCGTTTACTGGAGCAGGACTTGGCAGACGATCAGTCCAGCCATGATTTTGGTAAAGATATCATCCCGCTGATTACCCGCGAAGGTAAGGCCAGGGCGCACTCTTTTAATCTTTCTTGCGTGACTTCCAGCGATGATCTGCCGCCTTACTGGCGTGATGTGGGTACGCTGGATGCTTACTGGCACGCAAATCTCGATCTGGCCTCAGTGACTCCGGAACTGGATATGTACGATAGCAACTGGCCGATTCGCACTCATATGGAACCCTTGCCACCGGCTAAATTCGTTCAGGATCGTTCCGGGCGACATGGAATGACGCTGAATTCGTTAGTGTCCGGTGGCTGTATTGTTTCCGGATCCGAGGTGGTGAATTCAGTTTTATTTTCACGCGTGCGGATTAATTCATTTTGCAATATTGACACTAGTATTCTGTTACCGGATGTCGTTATTGGCCGATCCTGCCGACTGCGCCATTGCATTATTGACCGCGCCTGTCAGATACCGGAAGGCATGGTTATTGGTGAAGATGCCGAAGAGGACAGCCGCCGTTTTCACCGTACGGAAAGCGGTATTGTGCTGGTGACCCGCAGGATGCTGGAAAAATTATAAGGCGCGGTGTACCCGCCGGATTACTGTACAACGCGCCATGCGGATTGCCTGACGCGAGACAAATCAGGAGCTCCAATGCGTATATTACATGTTTGTTCCGAGCTGTTTCCGCTGCTGAAAACCGGCGGTCTGGCTGATGTTGCCGGGGCATTACCGGCGGCACAGATTGCCGCTGGTGACGATGTTCGTGTCCTGATTCCGGGATTTCCGGATATTAAAAAAGGACTGGGTGAAACCCACCGGGTCGCGGGCATAGACACCTTTGCCGGATATGTTGAATTACGCTACGGCATTTTTCAGGGCGTGGGTATCTACATTATTGATGCGCCCGGCTTATATGACCGGCCGGGCAGCCCATACCACGATCAGTCACTCAATGCTTATGGTGATAACCATCTGAGATTTGGAGTGCTTGGTTGGGTGGCCTGTGAACTGGCCGTCGGGGCTGATTTTTTGTGGCGACCGGAAGTGGTGCACTCCCATGACTGGCATGCAGGGCTGGCTTCTGCCTATATCGCGGCGCGCGGATATCCGGTGAAAACCGTGTTTACGGTACATAATCTGGCTTATCAGGGGCTGTTTTATGCTCATAATTTACATCAGCTATGGTTACCCGATGACTTTTTCCAGATGCACGGACTGGAATTTTACGGGCAGATTTCATTTCTGAAAGCCGGTCTGTTTTATTCCGACCATATTACGACGGTCAGTCCGACCTATGCGCGGGAGATTACCCGGCCGGAATACGGTTATGGCATGGAAGCCCTGTTGTCAGAACGGCAGTCACAGGGACGGTTGACCGGGATTCTGAACGGTGTGGATGAGGAAATCTGGGATCCGGACAATGATCCCTTACTGGCAGCACGCTACAACGACGAGTATTTGCAAGCCAAGGCGCAAAATAAAACCTCGTTGCAACGGACGATGGGGCTGGATACTGACAGCTCACGGCTGTTGTTTGCGGTGGTGAGTCGGTTGACCAGCCAGAAAGGGTTGGATCTGGTTTTGGAAGGGTTACCGGAGTTGCTTTCTCAGGGCGGGCAGTTGGTATTACTGGGGGCCGGGGATGTTCCCCTGCAACAGGCTTTTCTGGCCGCGGCAGCGGAACACCCGGGGCAGGTTGGAGTGCAACTGGGGTATCACGAGGCATTTTCCCACCGGATTATGGCCGGTGCTGATGTGATTATGGTCCCAAGCCGCTTTGAGCCCTGTGGGCTGACTCAGCTATACGGACTTAAATATGGCACCCTGCCTCTGGTCAGACGTACCGGTGGTCTGGCGGATACCGTGGTGGATTGTGCTATCGAAAATCTGGCGGATAACACGGCCAGTGGTTTTGTGTTTGAGGAGAGCAACGGCAAAGCTATCAGTAATGCTATCCGCCGTGCTTTTGTGTTGTGGAACCGGCCACGCCACTGGCGCAACGTTCAGCGCCATGCAATGCGCCAGGATTTTAGCTGGTCGGTCGCTGCACGCGTTTACCAGCAGCTTTATCAGCGTTTAACCGGAACAGAGTTTCACTGACGGTTACCTGTAACGTTTACCTGTTTTGTTTTGTGAAACTGCACGACAGCATTAAGGAATACAACGCTATGACATCACCGTTTATTTACAACGCCCCAACCGTCAGTGTGGATGCTCTTAAGCATTCTATTGCTTATAAACTAATGTTTATTCTCGGTAAAGATCCTGCCATTGCAAAAAAACACGACTGGCTGAATGCCACACTGTTTGCTGTACGTGACAGGATGGTTGAACGCTGGCTTAAATCAAACCGGGCGCAACAGTCTCAGGACGTGCGCAAAGTTTACTATTTATCGATGGAGTTTCTGATCGGTCGTACCCTGTCCAACGCCTTGCTGGCACTGGGGTTGTACGATGATATCAGCAAAGCGTTAGATGAAATGGGTCTGGACCTCGAAGATTTAATCGATGAGGAGAACGATCCGGGATTGGGCAATGGTGGTTTAGGTCGCCTGGCGGCCTGTTTCCTTGATTCTCTGGCTACCCTGGGGTTACCGGGTGGCGGGTACGGTATTCGGTATGAATACGGAATGTTTGCCCAGAAGATAGTCAATGGCCAGCAGGCAGAATCTCCGGATTACTGGCTGGAGTATGGTAATCCGTGGGAGTTCCAGCGTTACAGTACCCGCTATAAAGTCCGGTTCGGTGGTCGTTTGCAGCACGAGGGTTCAAAAACCCGTTGGCTGGAAACCGAAGAAATTGTCGCCGTGGCTTACGACCAGGTGATCCCCGGATTTGATACTGATGCCACGAATACTCTGCGGCTATGGGGCGCTCAGGCCAGTAACGAAATTAACCTCGGTAAATTTAACCAGGGCGACTATTTTGCTGCGGTGGAAGATAAAAACCACTCCGAGAACGTATCGCGGGTACTTTACCCGGATGACTCCACCTATTCGGGGCGGGAACTGCGGTTACGCCAGGAGTATTTCCTGGTATCGGCGACGGTGCAGGATATTCTTAAACGCCATCACCGCACTCATCAGACCTACGATAACCTGGCAGATAAGATTGCCATTCACCTGAATGATACCCATCCGGTACTGTCGATTCCTGAACTGATGCGACTGCTGATTGATGACCACAAATTCAGCTGGCAGAAAGCCTGGGATACGGTCAGCAAAGTATTCTCATATACTAACCACACACTGATGAGCGAAGCGCTGGAGACCTGGCCGGTTGATATGCTGGGGAAAATTCTGCCGCGTCATCTGCAGATCATTTTTGAAATTAATGAATACTTCCTGAATGATGTGGAAGAGAAAGTGCCGGGCGACGATGACCTAAAACGTCGTGTATCGATAATCGACGAGAATAACGGTCGCCGTGTTCGCATGGCCTGGCTGGCGGTGATTGCCAGCCATAAGGTGAACGGGGTATCCGCGCTGCACTCTGATCTGATGGTACAGTCACTGTTTGCCGATTTTGCGCGGCTGTATCCGGATCGATTCCTGAATATGACCAACGGAGTGACACCGCGTCGCTGGCTGGCTCTGGCTAACAAACCGCTTTCCGATCTGCTGGACGATGCCATTGGCCAGCACTGGCGTACCGATTTAAGCCAGTTGGAAGAACTGAAGCAGGATATTGATTATCCAAGTTTTCTGCAGGCACTGCAGAAAGCCAAGCATGACAACAAAAAGCGTTTGGCAGGTTACGTTGCCGATAAACTGGAAATAGTGATCGATCCCCATAGTCTGTTCGATGTGCAGATTAAGCGTATTCATGAGTACAAACGTCAGTTACTGAATGTGCTGCATGTGATTACCCGCTACAACCGGATTATTGATGATCCGGATGCGGAAGTGGTACCACGGACCGTGATTTTTGCCGGTAAAGCAGCTTCGGCCTATTATGCGGCTAAACAGATCATCCACCTGATCAATGATGTTGCCACGGTGATTAACAACGATCCCCGTACCCGTGAAAAACTGAAAGTGGTATTTATTCCTAACTACAGTGTCAGTCTGGCACAGTTGATCATTCCGGCGGCGGATCTGTCTGAGCAGATCTCTCTGGCGGGAACCGAAGCGTCGGGAACCAGTAATATGAAGTTTGCCCTGAATGGTGCGCTGACTATCGGCACCCTGGACGGGGCTAACGTCGAAATACTGGAACATGTCGGTGAGGATAATATCTTTATATTTGGTAATACCACACCACAGGTTGAAGCACTGCGGAGCAACGGCTACAACCCGCATGAGTATTATGATAAAGACCCTGAACTGCACCGTGTGCTGACGCAGATTGCCACCGGAATCTTCAGCCCGGGTGAGCCAAAACGTTATCATAATCTGTTCGACAGTCTGGTTAACCTCGGGGATCACTATCAGTTGTTGGCCGACTATCGTAGCTATGTCGATACCCAGGATAAAGTCGATGAACTGTATCTGCAAAAAGATGAATGGGCACGCCGGACCTTACTGAATATTGCCAATATGGGATATTTCTCGTCCGACCGTACCATCAGTGAATATGCAGAGAAAATCTGGGATATCAGCCCGGTAAAACTATAATTCCGCAACGGCGGGGCAGGTTTTTCCTGCTCCGCTTTCCTGTCCCGAAATTAACGCTGCCTGCTTTGGTGGGGTTCACTGTTCAAGCTTCCTCTTTATTTCAACATCCAGCGTTAAACATCTCATCTGTCTTAAAGCCTGACGGAGATTTTAGGTGCGATAGTTAAGTGGGCAGGATGCTGTAAGCACCGGCAGAAATTACTCCTGATGATCGTGATATAAAGGTAATTACCCTCCGGGTAATCTGCGGCAGGAGCTGAATTTTAGCTAATCCAGCCAGTGTCAGCTGTTGATTAAAATTCCGGGTTTTTATCAGTAATGATTACATTAACGTACACAAATGTACTTTGTGAAGAGGTCTCAGGCGGCGTATAACATGCTAAATGGTTGTTTCTTATGATGCTGTTTCTGCTCTTACCGATGTCAAAAAATTCGGCGATTCTGACACTCACCACAGGATTTTTTTGCAATGCATACAGATAAAAAATTTCGTTTATACCGCCCGTTGAAAGGGATAACTCATACTTTCGGCGATGAATGGTTTGCATTGAAAGCAGAAGCTTTCGCCCGATTTTTCGGGACCCCGACTTTTTTGGTTGGGCAAACCATCGCGGTAATTATCTGGATCGTTCTGAACGTTGCTGGCCTGCTTAAGTTTGACCCATATCCGTTTATTTTGCTCAACCTGGCCTTCAGCATACAGGCGGCTTATGCAGCACCATTGATCCTGTTGGCACAAACCCGCCAGGCAGAACGCGATCAGGCACATGCATTGACTGATGCTCAGCATCGCGAAGATCTGGATGCAGCAATGTCAAAACGCCAGATGGTATCCGAAGAACTGACCGAACAGCTACTGGAATTGCTGAAACAAAATACTCAACTGACCCAACAGACGTTACAAATGGCCGAGCGTATCGAAACGCTGACCCGACAGCTTGAGCAGCGATAGTGGGTAATACGGAATCTTAAATGATGAGCTGTTGCTGCCAGTGGGGCAGTAACAGTAATCCTGGTATTCTCTTGCTGGGAGTCAATCTGGATTGTGGGTATAAACCACAGGATAAGTGAGACAATGCTGGCGTTTCGCTGCCAGAATTACAGGTAACACTTGTAAAAACCTGAGTCTTTACGGTAGGATACCCACCGCTGTCGGGCGTTAGCTAACGCAGCCGCCAGAGTCCTCTTAGTTAAATGGATATAACGAGCCCCTCCTAAGGGCTAGTTGCAGGTTCGATTCCTGCAGGGGACACCATTCATCTCGTACGGTTGTTTTCCTCAGATACTTTCAAATCTATCCGTTTCATCTCGCTAAAGTTTCATCAGAATATCTTGTTTCGAATGACTGAAATATCAGGAACGTTGCTATTATCTCTTCCCAAAATATAGATAAATTTCTCCTTATCAACGTCCAGATTATGGGCCATAAATAATGCCATCAGATAATTGATATCATTTTTAAGATTTTTTTATGACAATATCCTGCTGTAGTACTCAGAGCCATGATCATCATCTTTCTTTTTCATAAGACATCTATTTAACAGGAGCGAACAATCACCGCAAGCAGAGCTGTCCGTGATGCAGAGTACAGACGATGGTGGCTATAGTCCCGTTTATCCTTCGCAGATTTTCAGTCAACACAAAAAAATCAGTTGGTATGCATAAATAAAGTTTTTGATCATATTCCTATAGTTTTAACCGTATCAGAGGCACTTTTTAGAATATGAAGCTGCTGTCAGCGATATCGAGGCGGCCAGTTCCTATGCTACCAGAGAAACAAAAGGCACAAAGAGAGTGTAACAGAAGGATTGATCAGAAAATCAAATATGGCAGATGATTTTTGTTGAAGATATATGAAAAATGCTTATGATTTTCTGAATGACCGGAATATTAATCCTTTAAAAAGTTTCCCCAGAATTCCGGCGCTGATAAGGCCGGTAGAACTCTGTTTGGTTACCCTGTAAATACTCATCTGTCATGCATCGTCTGCCGATATTTAAGCCCGACAAAGGAAAGTCATGGATAAACTCGCCCTGCAAGAGGTTGGTAAGAAAACCATCATCGATATAGAACTTAAGGTCGAGGTGATTAATCAGCTTTTGCCATTACTCAATCAACAACAGAGAGATAAACTGACAGAGTTGTTGAGTGATTTATCCCCGTTTTATGATTCCGCCACGCTATTCCTGGATAAGCAACCCGGTGTGGGAGAAAATAATGAAAGGGTCTGATGCTATTCAGTCGCAGATTGATTTACTGCATTCGCAATATTCGAACACTGATCGGGATGGTTACTTTTATGCCCGGCTGTCTGAACTTGAATCGCATCACTACTGGCAAAAAAGTCAGGAACGTCAGCAAGCTGAAGCTCAGCGGGAACAGCAAAAAAAGGATCAGGAGCAACAGCAGGCCACAGCTAAAGCTGCGGCATCGCATGCCAGGAGAAATAAACTTCAGGCCGCCAATATGGCTTTGAAAATCATCAATGAAGACTCTGCAGAAAGCCCTGAACAACAGGTGCTTAAATTGATTTACCGGAAATGTCATTTGCTGGTGGCTAAAAAACTTTTGTTGGACGCCGCACTCGGAGAAATTAGAGAGATTGTCGGTGACGAACTTATCCATCAGTACATGGAACAATCAGTTAAAAATATCTCTGCCATAGATGCCGCCGCACTTGAACGTAAGTTTAGTGAAATCATCACATCGAAAGGAAAAACAAGTAATGTTAATTTATAGAATCCTTAGCCTTATTATTGGCTTTGGTGCTTTTTTTCTGCTGTCATCAATGGCTGCCGGTGCAGGAGTGACTTCCCCGGTTACCATGATGTGGATCGGAGGATTTCCTGGTGTTCTGATCATGCTGGCCAGTTTTGTCTGTTTTGAGTTGTATTGCAGGAAAAAAGGCAAAAATGACAGCGAAAAGCAGTTTATACATGATGCGGTAATCAATAGCGTGAAATACCGTATCGTCAGTGTTGTCATTGGTTTTCTGTTTTTTATGTGGTGGTCTCAGTGGGTATCAAGGCCCGGAGATGGAGTATTCCTGTCCGTTGTTCTGAAAGTGGTGCCAGCGGTAATTGTCTACCTGCTGGTCGCGAAAGTGATTAATGCGATTCCTGCCCGTTCAGAGAAAGTACAGTCAGAAGTTAAACGTCAAAATGACCAGAATAAGCAACGTGAGCAGCAGCAACGTGAACAACAGAAAACACAGTTGACGTTGTTAAATGAAGGCATTGCGATGGTTAATGCACAGGATAAAGATGCAGCAACGGTGCTGGATTTTTACAAATCTCTGAAATGGATTGCAGAACAAGTGCGTATGCAACCACTGAAAGCGGCAACTTACCGTTATGCAATCGAATACCTGGATTATGCTTACGCTGACCAGAATTATATTGAAAAGCTACAGAAACGCAGTGCCAGTGAAGAAACCGGTCTGCTGGTGAATGAATATCGTGCATTCATCCAGCAACAACTACCTTTGGCCCTTGGTTATAACGAAAGGAAAGCGGCCTGGGAAGAATCTCTGAAATCAGTGCCTGCTGCTGCAGGAGTTAACGATATCTGAAGAGACTTGCCGATCGTTATGGATCGGCAAACTTAACTGTTATCAGCCGGGAAACAAAGCCCGGTTTTTTGCAGGCTCCTGCCCGGCTTAAATCGTTCGTTCTGCCATAACCGTCTCGGTAAATAATGCAAACTGTCTGGCTTTGGCGCTGGTGAGTCTGCCGGAGGGGAATACCGCCCAAAGGTCGATGTCAGGTAGCTGCCATTCGGTCAGCAGTTTTACGACCTCACCGGAACGTAACTCATCATAAAACATCCAGTCTGAGGCAATACACAATCCCATATGATTCAGAACTGCAGCGCGTTGCCCTTCGGCAGCACTGACCCGTATCCGGCCCTGCAGACTAACAGAGGCGAGCGTACCCTGATGGTTAAAGGTCCAGGTCGACGGCTGTGCGCTATACAGGATGGCCTGATGCTCTGCGAGTGCTGCCGGAGTTAACGGTTCGCCACAGGTTTTCAGATATTGCGGAGTGGCAATCACCGAACGTTTGGCGGTCGCAAGCTTACGCGCGGTAGCAGAAGAATCTGCCAGTTTGCCCATTCGCAATGAGACATCAACTCCCTCAGCCAGCAAATCGATCACCCGGTCGTCGAGGATCACTTCTGTCTGAAGGTCAGGGTGACTATCCAGAAAACGGGGTAATTCAGGAATAATATGGATTCTGGCAAAAGTGGTTGCGGCTGAAATGCGTAAATGACCGGACAAACCACTGGCGGAATGACGGGCTGCCAGTTCAGCTTCGTCGGCTTCATCCAGAGCAGTTTTGGCTCGTTCGTAATAACGTTGCCCGGCTTCTGTGGGCGTCAGCCCGTGTGTGGTTCGTGCCAGTAACCGGGTATTCAGGTGGCTTTCCAGCCGTGCAATCAGTTTAGAGACTGCCGGCTGGCCGAGATTAAGCTGACGAGCTGCGGCAGAAAATGAGCCTGTTTCTACGACCCTGACAAAAGTGGCCATTGCCTGAAATCGATCCATAGCATTCCTTTGAGGAACAGAAGTGTGCTAAAAACAGACTTTATCATTCCCTGGAAATACGCACCAGCCACTGTCTCTGCCGGGAAAGTCAGTGCTTAACTGTCGTGGTGATCGATCAGTTTTCCGGGGGGCGTCCTGCCTGTAATTTTTTTTGCTCACTGAGATCATTACGGATCTGCACGTGGCTCATCAGAGCAAAAATAAAGGTCCCGCCGGTAATATTACCCGCCAGAGTGGGCAGAGCAAAAGGCCAGAGAAATTCAGACCAACTGAGATGCCCGTTAAATACCAGGTAAAAAGCCTCTACCGATCCCACCACAATATGCGATAACCCGGCCAGTGACATTATCCAGGTGATCATAATAATCACCAGGATCTTAGCGGCACCTGAATGAGGAAACATCCAGACCATCGTGGCAATCAACCAACCGGAAACCAGCGAACCGCAAAACATTTGTCCTGCATCGTGATTTACCGCGGCCTCGCTCAGATGAGTGAACGAGTTTTGCAACTCGTCATTGAATACCGGCATATGGTTAAACGCCAGCGCCACCAACGCGGTCCCTATAAAGTTACCAGCCAGTACCAGTCCCCAAAGCCGGATTAGCAGTTTGAAATTATTCATCACCGGTTTATGCATTACCGGTAATACGGCAGTGATGGTGTTTTCAGTGAACAGTTGTTGGTGGGCGATAATCACAATGATGAAGCCGACGCAATAACCGAAGTTTTCCAGCAGAAAACTGCCGGGCAGGCCTTCGGTATGTACCTGCAACAGACCTTTTACCAGTAGTGAAGTGCCCATCGATAATCCGGCAGCAATGGCTGACAACAACAGTGCCATACTGTCGCGTTCCAGCTCTTTCTCGCCGTTCTGGCGTATCGTTTCATGAATAGCTACCGCTTTCGAAGGCAATTGTTCTTCTGCAGTCGTAATCGAAGTTTCATTACTTTTTTCTTCACTATCGACCTGATTGTCACGGGTAGATTGATGGGGGGGATTTTGCACGTGGCCTCCGGGAAAACAGATAAATGACTGATAGTCTCAGTGTAGTATTTCTCTGAGAATCTGATGCAAAAATCAGCAATTACTGTTGTTAGTGTGATGTTGTCTTTATGGGGGTGAGGTGAAATCCAGTTGTAAATGCCGGAGGCAGGAGACGCAGAACTATCATGGTTGTTTTTTCGGCGTAAATAGCACAAACCCGCATAGTAATTGATTTCGCATCTGTTAGGATTTAGCGTCTCACAGAAAGTAATCGCACTGAATTCCCACGAAAATGGGGGCCGGAAACTGTGGGTAAATCAAAATAAGCGTAACAAAGTTTTATCATTGTCCGGTTTTTAGGCAGAAAAGTTGTGGTTAAGGGACTTTTAAGTAACCGTTTCCATTTTCGGCATTCGGCAGAGAGTTTCCTTATGATATAGTGCGGCCTTCATAACGTTATCGTGAATATAAGTTGCATGCTGGAAGCCAAAGATCTTACCTGTGCCCGGGATGAGCGAGTGTTATTTTCACAGCTCTCATTTACGGTCAGCGCTGGCGATATTGTCCAGATAGAAGGTCCTAACGGGGCAGGAAAAACATCCTTATTACGTATCCTCGCTGGCCTGAGTCGGGCTGAGTCCGGGGAGATCCTGTGGAATCACACGGCAGTCAGCCGGCAGCGTGATATCTGGCAGCGCGAGATGTTGTATCTCGGTCATCAGCCCGGGGTAAAAGGAGTCTTGTCTCCGCTCGAAAACCTGCGTTTTTTTCATCCGGATTGTAGTGATGAGCAAATTTTTAATGCTCTGGATGAAGTGGATTTGACCGGCTATGAGGACGCAGTTGTTGCCCAGCTTTCTGCAGGTCAGCAGCGCAGAGTGGCGCTGGCCAGATTATGGCTAAGCCGGGCGCGGTTATGGATACTTGATGAACCACTGACGGCGATTGATAAAGCCGGGGTGGAAAAAATAATGACACAATTTGCCAGTCACGCAGGGCAGGGTGGATCCGTTATCCTTACTACCCATCAGGATCTTCCGGATCAACAGGATGTGGTGCGTAAAATACGCCTGACAGCGGAAGGACGAGACACATGCTGGTAAGTATTATTCGCCGTGAGCTAAAAATTGCCTTTCGCAGCGGGTCAGAAATTATTAATCCGCTGTGGTTTTTCCTGATAGTAATTACGTTGTTTCCGCTGGGTATTGGCCCCGAAACAAAATTACTCGCCAGAATTGCGCCCGGTATCGTCTGGGTCGCGGCATTACTGTCATCATTACTGGCACTGGAACGTTTGTTTCGGGATGATTTTCTGGATGGATCACTGGAACAACTGGTGCTGTTACCGACCCCATTGCCATTAACGGTACTGGGAAAAGTGATTGCCCACTGGCTGGTGACCGGAGTGCCGTTAATTATTTTATCGCCGCTGGCCTCGCTATTATTGTCGCTGAATTTTCAGGGCTGGTTCGGGCTGGCGATGACATTGTTATTGGGTACGCCGGTGTTGAGTTTTATCGGCGCTATCGGAGTCGGGCTGACAGTCGGGTTACGACGCGGCGGAGTGTTATTAAGTTTACTGGTTTTGCCTCTGGTAATTCCGGTGCTGATTTTTTCAAGTGCAGCCATTGATGCTGCAAGCCAGGGATTATCGATAAGTGGTTACCTGGCCATATTAGGCGCAATGCTAATCGCCAGTATTACCCTGGCACCTTTTGCCACAGCCGCAGCGGTACGTATTAGTCTTCAATAAACTGCGAGTTGTGCTGCTTTTAGTAAATATTAGTGAGCAATACAAAATGTGGAAATGGTTACACCAACTGGCAAAGCCAGAACGGCTATATAACATTTGCGGCAGGTTTATTCCCTGGGTAAGTCTGGCAGCGTTGATTACCCTGTTGTTGGGCTGGGTTTGGGGATTTGGTTATGCCCCGCCGGATTATCAGCAGGGTGACAGTTACCGTATAATGTATATTCATGTGCCGGCAGCGATGTGGTCGATGGGGGTTTACGCCTCAATGGCTATTGCAGCGTTTATCGGTCTGGTCTGGCAGATGAAAATGTCGGATCTGGTGGCATCGGCGATGGCTCCGGTCGGGGCAGTATTCACCTTTATTGCGCTGGTGACCGGGTCGGCCTGGGGCAAACCGATGTGGGGCACCTGGTGGGTCTGGGATGCACGTCTGACTTCGGAACTGGTGTTGCTGTTTATCTATATGGGTGTCATTACCCTGTATAACGCCTTCGATGATCGTCGCGTTGCCGGCCGTGCCGCTGGTATCCTGATTCTGGTTGGCGTGGTTAACCTGCCAATTATTCATTACTCGGTTCAGTGGTGGAACACCCTGCACCAGGGCTCTTCTGGTATTTTACAGCAGGACATTGCTCCGTCGATGCGTACCCCGTTACGCTGGGCAATTCTCGGTTATCTGCTGGTCTTCATTTCCCTGACGTTGATGCGCCTGCGCAACCTCATTCTGGTCACTGAACGAAATCGTCCCTGGGTTTCTGCTATTGCCAATAAGGGGCGTAAATCATGACTCCTGCATTTTCCTCATGGTCAGCTTTTTTCCACATGGGAGGCTATGCCTTCTATGTCTGGCTTTCTGTCTGTATGACGTTACTGGCACTGGGATGTTTGATCATCCATACCCTGGTACAACGAAAACAATTATTAAAAGAAATAAGACAGCGTGAATCCCGTGAACGCCGGATCAGCGCTGCAAAACGAAAAAAAACCGCCGCTAACACGGCAGGAGATCACTTGTGAACATTCGTCGTCGTCGCCGCTTACTGGTTGTGGTGGCAATACTGGTCGGCCTCGGTCTGGCGACTAGTTTAGTTATGTATGCACTGCGTTCAAACATTGATTTGTTCTATACACCCAGTGAAATTCTGAACGGGCGTGGCCCGGAACATAAGGATATACCTCATCCGGGGCAGCGGTTACGTATTGGCGGCATGGTTATGCCAGGCAGCGTAAAACGTGATCCGAAAAGTCTGGCTGTGGATTTTAAACTGTATGACGCCAACGGAGTCGTCAGTGTGAGCTATGTCGGTATTCTTCCTGATCTTTTCCGTGAAGGGCAGGGGATTGTCGCAGAAGGCGTGCTGGAAGATGGCAATATGATCAAAGCTGATCAGGTGCTGGCTAAACATGATGAGAAATACACGCCACCAGAAATTGAGGATGCGATGAAACAGAACCATAAAGGGCCTGCGGCACGCTATCAGAACCCACAAGGTGAGCAACAATGATACCTGAAATAGGCAGTTTTTTGTTATGCCTGGCCCTTGGCCTGGCTGTGTTATTAAGTATTTATCCACTGTGGGGGGCTGCTCGCCAGGACAGTCGTCTTATGGGGCTGGCCCGCCCACTCACCTACGGACTGTTTGCCTGTATTGCCGCGGCATTTCTGATTCTGGTTCATGCGTTTATTGTTAACGACTTCACTGTGGCGTATGTCGCAGAGAACTCCAATACCTTGCTGCCAATCTGGTACCGGATTGCCGCAACCTGGGGTGCTCATGAAGGATCGTTGCTGCTGTGGTTACTGATGCTTAGTGGCTGGACACTGGCGGTGGCACTGCTGAGCCGTGGCATGCCACAGGATGCAATCGCCCGCGTGCTGGCAGTCATGGGCATGATTAACCTTGGCTTCCTGCTGTTTATTACACTGACGTCTAATCCATTTATCCGGACATTGCCTGATTTTCCTGTTGATGGCAGCGATCTTAACCCAATGCTCCAGGATATCGGGCTGATTTTCCACCCGCCATTGTTGTATATGGGGTATGTCGGCTTCTCGGTGGCGTTTGCGTTTGCCATTGCTTCACTGATGACCGGACGACTGGATACTGCATGGGCTCGCTGGTCACGTCCGTGGACGACGGCGGCCTGGATTTTCCTGACCATCGGGATAGTTTTAGGTTCAGCCTGGGCTTACTACGATCTGGGCTGGGGTGGCTGGTGGTTCTGGGATCCGGTAGAAAATGCTTCACTGATGCCATGGTTGGCCGGAACCGCATTGATTCACTCACTGGCGGTAACTGAAAAACGCGGAACCTTCAAATCCTGGACCGTGTTACTGGCCATTACCGCGTTCTCGCTAAGTCTGCTCGGTACCTTCCTGGTTCGTTCCGGTGTGCTGGTTTCTGTTCACTCATTTGCTTCCGATCCTTCGCGCGGTATTTTTATCCTGTTATTCCTGGTGATTGTCATCGGCAGTTCATTACTGCTGTATGCCATCCGCGGAGGCCAGGTGCGTAGCCGGGTACAGAATGAAGGCTGGTCGCGAGAGTCGTTCCTGCTGGGGAATAACGTCCTGCTGATTGCTGCCATGTTGGTGGTACTGCTGGGGACACTGTTACCACTGGTTCACAAAGAGCTGGGCCTCGGCAGTATTTCGATTGGTGCTCCGTTCTTCAATACGATGTTTACCTGGATTATGGCGCCGTTTGCTCTGATGCTGGGTATCGGGCCGCTGGTGCGTTGGCGCCGTGATGAGCCACAAAAACTGTATAAACGCTTAATTATTGCGGCGGTTGTTACTCTGATTGCCTCAATTGTCCTGCCTTTACTGTTGCAGGATCGTATTGAAGCGATGACCGTGGTAGGTCTGCTGATGTCAGTCTGGGTTATTATTCTGACACTGATGGAGCTGCACGAGCGTGCAACCCATCGCCACACTTTCTTCCGTGGACTGGCTCATCTTTCCCGCAGCCACTGGGGAATGGTGTTGGGTCACCTTGGGGTAGCAGTGACGGTCATCGGAATTGCGTTCAGTACCCAATACAGTGTCGAGCGTGATGTTCGCATGAAAGCCGGTGATAACGTCGATATTCATAATTATCACTTTATTTTCCGCGATGTGCAGCGGCTGGTAGGACCTAACTATACCGGCGGCGTAGCGATTATTGATGTCACCCGTAACGGAAAACAGGAAGCGGTATTACACGCTGAAAAACGCTTCTACACCGCAACCCGCACTATGATGACAATGGCTGCCATCAGTGGTGGTTTTGGCCGTGATCTTTATGCTGCACTGGGTGAAGAAATTGGTCAGGGTTCCTGGGCCGTTCGTATTTATTACAAACCTTTTGTTCGCTGGATTTGGTTCGGCGGTGTGTTTATGGCGGTTGGCGGTATTCTGTGTCTGCTGGATCCACGATATCGTTCCCGTAAGAAAGCACAGGCGCAGGAGGAATCATTATCATGAATAAAAAAATCCTGTTTATCCCGTTAGTACTGTTTCTGTTGCTGGCTGCGGCATTGCTCTGGCAGCTGAACCGCAACGCGGATGGTGATGATCCGACACTTCTGGAGTCAGCACTGGTCGGTAAGCCGGTTCCGGTGTTTAAACTGGAATCACTGCAAAACCCTGGCCAGCTGTACAGCCAGAAAGCGCTGATCAATGGTAAACCGCTGCTGCTGAATGTCTGGGCAACCTGGTGCCCGACCTGTCGTGCTGAGCACGAATACCTGAATACCCTGGCAGAGAAAGGGGTGCGGGTGGTTGGTCTGAACTATAAAGATAACCGGGTGAAAGCGGTTAACTGGCTGAATACTCTGGGAAATCCTTATGCGCTGAGCCTGTATGATGGTGACGGAATGCTGGGGCTGGACTTAGGAGTGTACGGTGCACCAGAAACCTTCCTGATCGACGGTAAAGGTATTATCCGTTATCGCCATGCAGGCGATATGAATGCTGAGGTCTGGAAGGACGAAGTTCAGCCATTATGGAACAAGTACAGCAAGTTAGCGGAGGATTAACCGGATGAAAAAGTTGATCCTTTTCCTTGCCGCGATGATGACCAGTTTCAGCCTGTGGGCGGCTATTGATGCCTACCAGTTTAAATCGGTAGCACAGGAAGAACAGTACCGGGATCTGACGCAGTCGCTGCGTTGTCCGAAATGTCAGAATAACAGTATTGCCGATTCCGGAGCGATGATTGCCGCGGATATGCGTCAGAAGGTCTATGAGCTGCTGCAGCAAGGACAAACACGCCAGCAGATCGTTGAATATATGGTGAAACGTTACGGGAACTTCGTCACCTATGAGCCTCCGGTAACACCTTCGACCATTATCTTGTGGGTCGGACCACTGTTATTTGTAGTTGCAGGTGCTGCGATAATTATTTTACGCAGCAGAAGAAAAAAAACGCGGGCTGAGCTGGACACAACAGAACAGCAAAGACTGGCCGCGTTACTGGATAATGACGGGAAACCGCTATGAGTGCCCTTTGGTTAAGCATCTGTATTATATTACTGGCGGCGTGTGCATTAATTCTCACCAGTGGCTGGCGTTCAGGAAAAGACACCAGCAATCAGCGTGATCAGCTGAACAAATCTTTCTATCGTCAGCGTCTGACCGAGCTGGAACAAGATGAACAGCAAGGTGTTGTCGCTGAAAAACAGGAAATGATTGCTGAGTTACAGCAAACATTACTGACCGATATTCCGGAAAATCAGCGTCAGACCCAGGCGCGGACTTCCGGTCGTTGGGTATTATGGCCGGGGCTGATTGTATTAGTGCTGATTACCCTCGGAATGTATCTGAAGACTGGTGGTTTGTTGCAGGTCATGCAATGGAATCAGATCCGCAATGATTATCCGGCATTGCGTCAGCGTCTGATGGACCCTCATGCCAAAAATCTGAGCATGCAGGAGTTGCAGGAATTTGAAGTCGGCTTGCGGACTTCACTGCAATCCGATCCAGATAATCTGAATGACTGGGAAATGCTGGGCCGTCTGGGCATGGTGCTGAATAATGTACCGCTTTCCAGCCAGGCTTTTCAGCGTGCACTGAAATTGTCACCGAATAATACGGCGCTGAAGCTGGATTATGCCGAAGTGCTGGTCCGGTCTCCGGATCCTGAAGATAACCGTCAGGCAGAAGTCATGCTGGGAGATATGCTGAAAGCTGACCCGCAAAATATTCGTATCCTGAGTCTGTTGGCTGCTGACAGTTTTACTGAGCAGAACTACGATAAAGCGATTGGTTATTGGCAGAAAATGCTCACTATGATCCCTGCCGATTCGAAGGAAGCAGACGCGGTACGTAAAGGCATAGAGCAGGCCCGGACCAATGCAGGGCAACAAACCAGCAAGCTGACACTGAATATTGCGATTGCACCGGCAGCAGAAAAAATGTTAACACCGAACGGAATATTGTATATTTCCGTAACTGACGGTGTTTCTCCGGTTCCGGTTGCGGTGAAACGACTGCCATTAAGCCATTTCCCACTGACGATTACGCTGGATGACAGCAATGCGATGATGCCGGAACGTTTGTTATCTGCACAGCATACTATCCAGATCCGGGCGCGGATTTCCCGGGACGGAGCAGCAAATCCTCAGTCAGGGGACTGGTTCGGCCAGACTGATAAAATTCAGTATAATGGTCAACAGACAGTGGCTGTTGAAATCAACCAACAGCAGCCCTGAACTCACGAACAATAATTGCACAGGGAGCTCAGCATGCATTACCGCCTGACCAGTCTGGGGGTGGCCAGTTTACTTCTGGTAGGGTGTGCCGGTAGTAAGCCGGCCACTGATAACACAAAGCAGGTTACGAAGCCTGAGACGCAACATATAGCGAAAGCTGCTGTTGCGGCCCCGCAGTCACAACCTGCAGCCTCAGGGGCAGGGCAGCGTAGTGATCCGCTGGAAGGTTTTAACCGCACGATGTTTAACTTCAACTACAACGTGCTGGATCCTTATGTGCTTCGTCCTGTGGCAGTTGCCTGGCGTAATTACGTGCCGGTGCCTGCCAGAACGGGTCTGAGCAATGCGCTGAGTAACCTGGATGAACCATCCAGTATGGTGAACTCCCTGTTACAGGGACATGTAAACCAGGCGGCAATTCATTTTACCCGCTTCTTCCTGAACTCTACTCTGGGGCTGGGCGGATTTATTGATGTGGCCGGTAAAGCGAACCCTAAACTGGCACGCGAACATGCGAATGGCTTTGGTACCACGCTGGGCCGTTACGGTGTCGGATATGGTCCGTACGTAGAACTGCCGGGTTATGGCAGCTTCACCGTTCGCCAGGATGGTGGTGATATGGTTGATACGTTGTATCCACCATTGAGCTTCCTCACCATCTGGCTGTCTGCCGGTAAATGGGCCCTGGAAGGTATCGAAACCCGCGCCGAATTACTGGATTCGGATGCAATGCTGAAACAGCAAAGTGATCCGTACTCATTTATTCGCAATGCTTACTTCCAGCGTTACGATTTCCTTGCTAACGGCGGGAAACTGAAACCAGAGGTCAACCCGAATGCTCAGGCAATTCAGGGGGATTTAAGCGAGATTGATTCTGACTAGGGTTGAAGTTTTGCCATAGTGGACAATGTGACGGGCCGGAGAAATCCGGCCCGTTTTTTTATGCTCAGAAGCGGTAGTTAAAGCCGGCACCGTACAACCAGGCCTTACCATCGGAGTTAAAGGTATAAGGGCCTTCGTGAATAGTCACGTGCTGGCCATGCATATAAGAGACACCGACATCTACAGAGGCATCTGGGGTAAAGGCGTAGGAGGCACCGGCACTCAGCCAGACACGGTCCTGGTCGGGTATAGAAATACTCCGGTAATTGGCGGATACCGGGCTGTCATCAAAAGCAATACCGGCGCGGAAGGTCCAGTTATCGTCATAGTAGTAGGTGGTACCTAATGCCAGACGATAGGCATCATGGAATTTTTCATCTTTCTGCATCAGAATCTGACCGTTATCCCCGGTACCTTTCAGTTCCTGGAACTGACTCCAGCTGGTGTAAGCCATGCTGTAGTGCACTGCCCAGCGCGGTGCTACTTTATGCCAGCCCGAGACTTCCCACATTTCCGGCAAATTAAGGGTCAGCGCACCCGGGATACTACTGCCATTGGTGCCATAAAGACCAGCTTGCTGCCAGACCGCGTTATAAGCTGAAGGCAACTGACTACTGTAGTTGCCATTAAATTTCACTTTGACTTCGGAACGGTAAGTAAAGCCAAAGCGATTGTTCTGGTCTACCTCGTACAGAATGCCAGCATTCCAGCCGTAAGCCCACTTGTTGCCCTTCAGATGAGAAATTTGGGTATCCGCCGGGATACCGTAAGCCGCAAAGCTTTCCCCGGCATAACGGTCCAGTTTAGCTCTGGCATAAATGGCATCAAAACCGACACCGAAACTCAGGTGGCTGTTCATCCTCCAGGCAGTACTCAGATTAAAGTTAGCCGTGGTTAAATCGGTTTTACCACCATAGGGACCAGCCGTATAACCATTCGGATATTCGGTCGCCAGCCCGTAGTTAGAGGTAACAGAAGCGCCAACCCACCACTGATCATTCAGCGGCTGGATATAATGGATGTCCGGCACCCAGGCCGTAGGAGCGATATTATTGGCATCCAGACTGGCTCCCGACGGGCTGGCACCACTGATATTTACGTCAGGATCAATAAAGACTGCTCCAACCGAGAACGCAGGACGGTCAAACAGTGCCATAGTGGCGGGGTTACGGCTGGCTGAGGCAGCAGTGTCGCCAATTGCGCCTTCGCCGGAATAGGAACGACCCAGCCCAATTGCAGAAAATTCATTCAGTTGGAAACCGGCTGCCAGAGCCTGACTGGTCGCCAGTGTTACCCCGATAGCCACGGCGGTTTTTAACCACTGCTTTTTATGCATCATAAGTTTAACCTCATGTTATTTTTGTATTTTCTGCAACCAGAGCTATCAGGAAATGTTGCAGTGTAGGGTTCAGTCTCAACTACTCTGACCAGTTCAGATGAGTATAGGTCCGACCTGTTACTATGTTGCAATAATGTTATTCAAATATTTCTATATCGATCATAAAAATGAATAAAAATCATCCAAAAAATGCCAAAGTAAGGTGGCTAAAAAAACAGGCGGGGAAGGGTTGTTGCGTTGGATCAAGCTTTGCGCGTTCTTCGGATAAGCAAGGCGCTTTAGTCTGGTGCCGGTCCTCACCGGGGGCGTACACTGTACTGAATAATTAACAACCGCACCGGAGCAGATGATGACTGATGCAATTAAAAAATGTAGTGCCAACGAAACCGCGGCCTGTTGTTGTGTAGATGTGGGAACGGTGATGGATAACAGTGACTGTACTGCCAGCTGGTCTGCCCGCTATGTTGATCGCCCGGCGGCAGAGTCTGCGCTGGCAACACTCACTGCCAAAGCCCGCGCAGTAGAATCTTCACCTTGCGAAATTGTGGCTAATTTTAGTAATGAAGCAGAATCTGTCCGGCTGGATGCTGAATTTATATTTAGCTGCCAGGCTGAAAGTATGATTTTCCAGTTGGGCCTGCGTTAAGTCCTTCCTGAGCCGCTGCCGCGGCTCTTTTATTTCCGGCACAAAGTCCGTTTAATCGGCGATGACCAGCTACTTCAATTCGTGTTGCTTCTCTCATTTTTTGTTACCGTTATTGGCGTAAAAATCGCATCCGGGCAACACTGACAATCAGGTCAGACCTCTTCCCTGACAAGCCACAAGCAGTCACAAGGAAACCGAATGAATAAATCCCAGCCTTTACGTACGCGACAGGGCGAACGAATTGTATTTACTCATGGTTTACGCACACCGTTTGTCCGTCAGGCGACCGATTTTCACGGGTTGCCTGCGATGGAATTAGGCCGGATTTTAATTTCAGAACTGATGGCTCGCAGTGAGCTGTCCCCCGAAATTATTGACTTACTGGTATTTGGTCAGGTGATCCAAATGCCGGAAGCACCCAACATTGCCCGTGAGGTGGTACTCAGCAGTGGTTTACTGCCGCGTACAGATGCCTACAGCGTTAGCCGGGCCTGTGCAACCAGCCTGCAGTCAGTTGCCAGTGTGGCTGAGAATATGGTGGCTGGTCACTGTAAAGCAGCTATTGCTGGCGGGGCTGATTCATCCTCTGTGTTGCCCATTGGAGTATCTAAACCACTGGCAAAGGCTTTGCTGGATATGAGTAAAGCCAAAGGCTGGTATCAGAAACTGGCCTGCCTGTCCGGGATGGGATTGCGAGATTTCCTGCCTCAACAGCCTACGGTAGCTGAATATTCCACCGGATTACGGATGGGAGATACCGCAGAACAGATGGCAAAGAGCTACCATATCAGCCGGCTGGAGCAGGACAATTATGCAAGAAATTCTCACCAGCTGGCGGCACAGGCCTGGGATAGCGGGCAGCTGGATAAGGAAGTGATGACCGTCTGGCTGGCCGGAAAATCAGCCCCGGTCAGCCGGGATAATACCGTTCGTGCCGACAGCTCTCCGGAAGATTATCAGCGCCTGAAACCCGCGTTTGATCGCCGTAACGGCAGTGTGACTGCTGCAAACAGCAGTATTCTGACCGATGGCGCTGCGGCGGTGATCATGATGACTGAATCACGGGCACGGGATCTGGGGCTGAGGCCGTTGGGGTTCCTGCGGAGCTATGCGTTCACAGCCATTGATGTGTGGCACGATATGCTGCTTGGGCCAGCCTTCGCATCGCCGCTGGCTCTGGAGCGGGCTGGCATTACGCTACAGGATTTAACCCTGATCGAAATGCATGAGGCTTTTGCGGCCCAGGTGTTGGTGAATCAGAAGATGTTTAGTGATCCACTGTTTGCCAGCGAGAAGCTAAAACGGATGCAACCGTTGGGCGAAATCGATCCGCAGCGCTTTAATGTTCAGGGAGGATCGCTGGCCTATGGTCATCCGTTTGCGGCAACCGGCGCAAGAATGATTACCCAGACGCTTAACGAACTGCAACGCCGTGGTGGTGGGCTGGGGCTGGTGACTGCCTGTGCAGCAGGTGGTCTGGGTGCGGCAATGGTCCTGGAGGTCGAATAATGACGACAGAAGCAGCTTTCCGTCTGACGATCGGCGATGATCATGTTGCCGTGATTACCCTGGATGTGGCAGGGGAAAAAGTGAATACCCTGAAAGCGGAGTTTGTTGATCATCTACGCACGGTAATTGACGCTGCCCGTAAAGACCCTCAGTTAGCGGGAATAGTCTTTATTTCCGGGAAGAAAGACAGTTTTATTGCCGGGGCTGATCTGCGGATGATTGATAACTGTCAGAGTGCCGGTGAAATTGAATTTATTTCACAGCAAGCTCAGTCGCTGATGGCTGATATTGCGGCATTGCCGGTGACGGTTGTCGCTGCGATCAACGGCGCCTGCCTGGGGGGCGGGCTGGAATTTGCGCTGGCCTGCGATATCAGGATCTGTACCAATGATGAGAAAACCCGACTGGGACTGCCGGAAGTACAGTTAGGCCTGTTACCGGGATCCGGAGGTACACAACGTTTGCCTGCGTTGATTGGCCTGGCGGAGGCCCTGCCACTGATTCTAACCGGAAAAACCCTCCGACCTCGCCAGGCATTGCGGATAGGACTGGTGGACGAAATTGTCAGCCCTGAAGGGTTGTTACAGATTGCCCGACAAAAAGCAGTTAGCGGGAAAAAGACGCCCCGTAGCCCGGACTTCAGACAGCGTTTGTTATCCGTCGGCCCTATTCGACAAATCTATTTCCGGATAGCCAGGCGGCAGGTTGAGCAAAAAAGTCGTGGCCATTATCCGGCCGTTGAACGGATACTTTCTCTGCTGGAACATCATCGTACTGTGCCCTCAGCCGGGGATTATCAGCAGGAGAGTCGCTTTTTTGCAGAACTAGCGATGACCCCGGAATCTGCCGCATTGCGCCGGTTATTTTTTATATCCACAGCCCTGAAGAAAGCGCAGGAACTTCCTCCGGGAGTCGTTCCGGTAAACCGTGTCGTAGTATTGGGCGGTGGGTTGATGGGAGGCGGGATTGCGGCCATTAGTGCATTAAACGCCGGAGTGGTGGTAAGAATTAAAGATATCACGCCACAAGGTGTTCGGCATGCCATCAACTACAGTGCCGCAATTCTCAGGAAAAAAGTTCAGCGCAAACATTTGAGCAAGGCGCTAATGGCTAAGCAGATGTCCCGTATTACCGGAGATACTGAATGGCGGGGAATGAGCCACTGCCCCCTGGTGATTGAAGCCGTATTTGAGGATTTAGCGACTAAGCAACAGATGGTAGCTGAAACGGAACAACGTTGTATGCCATCCACGGTATTTGCTTCCAATACTTCTTCATTGTCTCTGCAGGATATTGCCCTGAATGCAGAACGACCTGAGAATATTATCGGGCTCCACTACTTCAGCCCTGCAGAGAAGATGCCACTGGCTGAGATTATCCCACAACCAGCAACTTCTGAACGAACTCTGGCTCTCACCCTGGCGTTTGCCAGACAGCAGGGAAAAATACCCTTGGTGGTCGCAGACCGCCCGGGATTCTACGTAAATCGTATTCTGACCCCTTATCTCAACGAAGCAATGCACTGTCTGCTGGAAGGTGAACCGGTTGAAGTGATTGATCAGGCGCTGGTGGATTTTGGCTTCCCTCTCGGTCCGTTTCAGTTGCTGGATCAGGTAGGAATTGATGTGGCTGCTAAAATATCCCCGGTACTATATCAGGCGTATGGTGAGCGTTTTCAAACGCCTGAACGAATTTCAGCGATGATTAATGACGGGAGAAAAGGCCGCAAGAACGGTAAGGGTTTTTACCTCTATCCGGCAAAAAAAACGCGTTTCTCCCGTAAGTCTCAGGCTGATTCAGCTGTTTATTCATTGTTGCAGGTGAAACCTCATGCCCGGCTGGCTCCGGAAGAGATAGCCCGGCGTTGCGTACTGATGATGCTTAATGAGGCTATGCGCTGCCTGGATGAACAGGTGATCCGCAGTGAGGAAGACGGAGATGCCGGAGCCGTATTTGGAATTGGTTTCCCTCCATACCTTGGCGGCCCGTTCAACTATATCCGGCAACAGGGTGAAGAAAAAATATTAAGGGAACTGGATCAGGCGGCCGGCCAGTATGGTGAACGATTCACGCCTTGCCGGCCAGTACCGGAGTGAAACCGGATATGCAAATATCCTATGGCAGAGTTGGCGCGGGTCGCTGCTATTTTAACTGGCGGCCAGTTAGCTGAAGTTAAGGTAGAATTCAGCGGGTTCCCGGGATTTGCGCAGGGTCAATGTGAGGGGAGATAGACTGTTCAGTAAATAAACAATTGGTTGACTGTAGCACAGGCTTTAGGTAAAACACCTGCTTCATTGCTTTTTGCAGCTTACTGCAGGTAATGAAACCGTTCTTTTTTCAATTAACAGCGGTGCCATATGCAAGTTTATATCATGCGTCACGGTGAAGCGGCGCTCGAAGCGGACAGTGATTCGGTCAGACCTCTGACTCATTGTGGTTGTAGTGAGTCTCGACAAATGGCCAGTTGGCTGTGTAAACAAACTGTCGATATCGAACGTGTGCTGGTGAGCCCTTATCTGCGAGCTGAACAGACCCTTTCTGAAGTCCGGGGCTGTATGCAGCTGCCGAAAGAGTTTGAAGTATTACCTGAGCTGACTCCTTCAGGGGATGCGGCTAGTGTTGCCAGTTATCTTGAAGTTCTGGCGAAGCAGGGCGTAAGCTCGGTGTTAGTCGTTTCTCACCTTCCGTTAGTTGGCTATCTGGTGTCAGCGCTCTGTCCACAGGAAGCGCCACCGATGTTCGCCACCTCCGGTATAGCCTGTGTCAGCTATGACGAGAATAGCGGGCAGGGAGAACTGCTCTGGCAGGTTAGCCCTTCAAGGCTTGATAAAGCAATGTAACCGGTACTGACCCGGGGGCAGGCCCCCGGGTCAGAGTAATTCCGGAGGTTGCCACTCTTCTGTTTCAATCAACACCAGTAATGCAGCATCGCCTCCAAACAGCCGTGGGGCCTGATGAAAGGCCATCACATACGGGTGCTGAGCCAGCCATAAAGGTGTCTGTTGCTTCAGAATGTGCTTACCATGTCCGTGCATGACACTGGCGCAAAACAGATGCTCCCTGCGACATGCCGCCAGTAATGCCCCCAGTTCCTGTTTTGCCTGTTGCTGTGTCAGACCGTGAAGGTCGAGAAATATTTCCGGCGTATAATCCCCGCGACGCAGTTTCTTCAGTTCATAATGACTGACATCAGCCCGCACATAGCGGACCGGCCCTTCCTCAGCAAGCAATGGCTGAAATTCATCAGAAAAATAGTGGCTGTTATCTGCCTGTTCAGACAGTGCACGTTTTTCCGGAATATTACGCCCTGAGGTCCGCAACGGGGTATGCAGCACAGTATCCTGTTTCAGGCGTCGGGTATCTGACATCAGTTGCCGGAACAATGCCTGGTCTTCATGAGGTGTTTTTTTTGAATTCATATGACCACTGTTCCTGTCAGGGCGGATAAAGGGCTATTTTCCCTGCTTCCTTTGAAAATGCAAATTCGATTCCTGTCTGTGACTCACCGTTTTGGTTATCAGCCGCGACCGGTCAGTGTACACATCTGTCAACAAACTCATTTTTGTCGCTTTGGTGACGTCGCTTCAGGATAACAGATAAAAGCCGGCTTTTTATCATCAGGACGCTGAATTCTGAGTCACTTCATGGCAAACTATCGCCAGTTTTTGGTTATCGCCCCCGGAGGGCAATGTGGACAAAATTTTCGTCGATGAGGCAGTGAACGAACTGCACACCATTCAGGATATGCTGCGCTGGGCAGTAAGCCGCTTTTCAGCGGCTGATATCTGGTACGGGCACGGCACAGACAATCCCTGGGACGAAGCTGTTCAGCTGGTTTTGCCGACCCTCTATCTGCCACCGGAAATTCCGGAAGATATGTATACTGCGCGTCTGACCAGCAGTGAGAAAAAGCGTATTGTTGAGCGGGTGATCCGCCGTGTTAACGATCGGGTGCCGGTCGCCTACCTCACTCATAAAGCCTGGTTTTGCGGGCATGAATTTTATGTGGATGAGCGTGTGCTGGTTCCGCGTTCGCCAATCGGTGAGCTGATTAATCATCGTTTTACGGGGCTGATTAATACCCAGCCTGAACGCATTCTCGATATGTGTACCGGCAGTGGTTGTATCGCCATTGCCTGCGCCTATGAATTCCCGGAAGCAGAAGTGGACGCTGTGGATATTTCGGCTGATGCTCTGGCCGTGACTGAACAGAACATTGAAGCGCACGGTTTGATGCATCAGGTCACTCCTCTGCGCTCTGATCTGTTCCGTGATTTAGCTGCGATTAAATATGATTTAATCGTGACCAATCCGCCGTACGTTGATGCTGAAGATATGGATGATTTACCGGATGAGTATCGCCATGAGCCTGAATTAGGACTGGCAGCCGGCAGTGATGGCCTGGTGCTGGTGCAGCGGATACTGGCGAATGCCGCAGATTTCCTGACCGATGACGGCGTGCTGATTTGTGAAGTCGGTAACAGCATGGTGCATATGATTGAGCAGTATCCTGAAGTGCCTTTTACCTGGCTCGAGTTTGAGAATGGTGGCGACGGGGTGTTTATGTTGGATCGCCAGCAACTGATCGAGGCAATGCCTTACTTCAGACAGTACCAGTTTTAATTTCAGGATGAGCCGGTGGCCTGCCGGTTTGTGTTGCAGAATTGAGGAACTACCATGGCCGGAAACAGTATTGGACAGCTTTTCAGAGTCACCACTTTTGGTGAATCGCATGGAATTGCCCTGGGATGTATCGTAGATGGTGTCCCGCCAGGGATCCCGCTTACCGAAGCAGATATTCAGCATGATCTCGACCGCCGTCGTCCCGGGACTTCGCGTTATACCACTCAGAGACGTGAACCAGATCAGGTACGGATCCTGTCAGGTGTTTTTGAGGGAGTCACCACCGGAACCTCTATCGGGCTGTTGATCGAAAATACCGATCAACGTTCCCAGGATTACAGCGCCATCAAAGATCTGTTCCGTCCGGGACATGCCGACTACACCTATGAGCAAAAGTATGGCCTGCGCGATTACCGTGGCGGCGGGCGCTCTTCTGCCCGGGAAACTGCAATGCGTGTTGCGGCAGGTGCGATTGCAAAAAAATATCTGCAACAGACACATGGCATTGTGGTTCGTGGCTATCTGGCACAGATGGGTGATGTCCGTTGTGAATTACGTGACTGGCAGCAGGTAGAGCAAAATCCATTCTTCTCTGCAGATGAAACGGTACTGGATGCACTGGATGAGTTGTTGCGTGGCCTGAAAAAAGAAGGCGACTCGATTGGCGCTAAAGTCAGTGTCGTCGCGGAAGGTGTTCCTCCGGGACTGGGTGAGCCTGTGTTTGATCGTCTGGATGCTGATCTGGCACATGCTCTGATGAGCATCAATGCCGTGAAAGGTGTGGAGATTGGTGATGGTTTCGCGGTGGTCAGCCAGCGTGGCAGCCAGCATCGTGACGAAATTCGCCGTGATGGTTTCCAGAGTAACCATGCCGGTGGCATTCTGGGTGGTATCAGTAGTGGTCAGGCGATTCTGGCGACGCTGGCACTAAAACCAACGTCCAGCATTACGGTTCCCGGTAATACCATCAACCGTGATGGTGAAGAAGTAGAAATGATCACCAAAGGGCGTCATGACCCTTGTGTGGGGATCCGTGCGGTGCCGATTGCGGAAGCAATGATGGCAATTACTTTGATGGACCACCTGCTGCGTCATCGTGCTCAGTGCGCCGATGTGCAGAGCAGTGTACCTCGCTGGTAAAACGATGAAAAAAATTGCGCTTGCGGTTTTGATGTTGCTGCTGAATGCCGGTGCTATGGCGGCAACGCCATGGCAGCAAATCCAGAAACCGGTCAGTGGCCCGCCACAATCCATTGGTAGTTTTGCTAACGGTTGTATTATTGGTGCTCAAAGCCTGCCTTTGAATGCTGATAATTATCAGGTGATGCGTCAGGACCAGCGGCGTTATTTTGGTCATCCGGAACTGATCCAGTTTATTCAGCGCTTTAGTGCCAGGGTTGCTCAACAGCGACTGGGTGAGGTACTGATCGGCGATATGGGGATGGCGGCGGGTGGACGTTTCAGTGGCGGCCATGCCAGCCATCAGACCGGTCTGGATGTGGATATCTGGCTGCAACTCCCTAAGTCACGCTGGACAGCACAACAGCTTTTGCATCCTCAGCCTCTGGATTTAGTGTCTGCCGACGGTAAACAGGTGGTCGTCCGGCACTGGACTCCTGCGGTGGCGCAAATGATTAAACTGGCGGCAGAAGATCCGCAGGTTACGCGTATTTTTGTTAATCCGGCGATAAAGCAGCAGCTTTGTCTGCAGGCTGGTAATGATCGCAACTGGCTAAACAAAGTTCGCCCGTGGTTTGCTCACCGTGCGCATATGCATGTCCGGTTGCGTTGCCCGCCTGGTAGCTCTGAGTGCCAGGACCAGCCACCACCACCGCCTGGTGACGGATGTGGTGCTGAGCTACAAAGCTGGTTCCAGCCGGCGAAACCTGGCAGTGGCGCTCCGGTAAAACGGACACCTCCGCCGTTACCTCCTTCCTGTCAGGCATTGCTCGATAAACATTTATTGTAAGGAACACTATGGAGTGGTTTTTGGTCTCACCCGGGACGGTTGCTCTGTTATTTCTGGTGGCAGTTGCCGCGGCATTTATAGATTCGATTGCCGGAGGCGGTGGGTTATTAACGGTACCGGCACTGTTGGCCGCCGGGCTTTCACCGGCCAATGCTCTGGCGACCAATAAGCTTCAGTCGGTAGGGGGCTCTTTTTCAGCCAGCCTCTATTTTATTCGCCGGGGAGCTATCAGGCTGTCAGACCAGCGTTTGAATATTGTCATGACCTTTATCGGGGCAATGATTGGTGCCACAGTCATTCAGCATTTACGTGCTGATTTGTTACGCCAGCTGTTACCAATACTGATGATCGGAACCGGGTTATGGTTTTTGCTGATGCCAAAATTAGGCGAAGCAGATCGCTCTTCAAGGCTGACTGGTCTGGGATTTGCGTTGGTTGGTGGCGGATGTGTCGGCTTCTATGACGGATTTTTCGGTCCGGGCGCTGGCTCGTTTTATGCGCTGGCTTTTGTCACTCTGAGTGGCTTTAATCTGGCGAAAGCTACCGCACATGCCAAGCTGCTGAATTTTACCTCTAACTTCGCCAGTCTGCTGTTTTTTATGTTTGGCGGAAAAATTATCTGGGGACTGGGTGCTGTCATGTTGCTGGGTGCTTTTTGCGGAGCACGGCTGGGAGCGCGACTGGTACTGACCCGTGGCCAGCAGCTGATTCGGCCGATGGTAGTCACCGTTTCACTGGTGATGAGTCTGAAACTTTTATGGGATAGTCATGGTCAGGCGATTCTGCATGCTTTAGGGCACTGAATCTTCTGACTCACAGGGAACTGAGCCGCAGTACTGGCGGCTCAAAGTGGTGTATATCAGGTAACGAGTAATCAATGACAACGCATAATTATCAGGATCTGATGGTCATATTTGACCAGTGTTTTTACGACGAATTTAATACCCGGCTGGTAAAAGGCGATGATGAGCCTGTATATCTCCCTGCAGATCAACACAGTGATTTTCACCGTATCGTTTTCGCTCATGGTTTTTTTGCCAGCGCTTTGCATGAGATTTCCCACTGGTGTGTCGCCGGTGAAGCTCGCCGCAAGCTGGTGGATTTTGGGTACTGGTATTGTCCTGACGGGCGTGACCAACAGACGCAACAGCAATTTGAGGCTGTGGAAGTTACACCTCAGGCGTTTGAATGGATGTTTTCGGTCGCTGCCGGATTTCCGTTCAATGTCAGCTGCGACAATCTGGAGGGAGACTGTGAACCTGACAGGGTCGCATTTCAGCGTAAAGTTCATCAGAAAATTTCGGATTTCCTGGCGCGGGGAATTCCCGGGCGCCCCTTACGGTTTATTACAGCATTAAACCGTTTCTATGCGACTCCGGCACTGACTGCTGAACATTTTCCGTGGCCGGAAGAGTTGTGCTAAGCGGTATTCCCCTGAATGAGAGGTTCTGAGTAATGGTTGAAATTGAAGCGCACATCCTGGCGATGATTGATGATATGGTGGAGAGTGCTTCCGATGATCAGTTATTTGCCGGTGGTTATTTGCGCGGGCATCTGACGCAGTCGGTTGCAGAACTGGAGCTGCTGGGAGAAACCAGCCCTCAGGCACTGAAACAACAGGTTGAGCAAAGCCTGCAGGCAGCGATTCGCCAGCAGGAGTTATCGCCTCCGGATCAGATTCTGGTCCTTAGCATGTGGGAAGATCTTTATCATAAAGCCAGCAGTGCAGTGGCTGGCTGAATCACAGAAGCTGCCACCGTCATCAGTTGACGGGGCGGCCTTTCAGTAATTTTCTTATCCAGAAGCGGTTTGGTTGCAAGGCATCCAGAGTAGTGGCATCCAGTAGCTGAGGCTCTCCACTTATCTGTGCTGCCAGTACTTCAGCGGCCAAAGGTGCGCTGCATAATCCCCTCGAACCCAGAGCGGCCAGCACAAAAAGGTGTGGCCAGACGGGAGCTGTTTCAGTCGATTCCGGCTGACGGCTGAGTTGCTGCAATGCTGAATAGCGGGACAGGGTGGTGTCATAGTCGGGTAATGCTCCTGCCATAGGCAGGTGGTCACGAATAGCGCAACGCACACCGTTCCTGGCCTGTGGCTGCGAGACATCCACTTCTGTCGCCCACGTACTGTCTGGCAAACAGTTAATCAGCCGCTGGCGATTTTCCTGTTGGTCTGTCTCGCGAAAGCAGGCGTTCTCTTCACCACGATGATAACTGGCACCGATACAGTGAGTCTGAAAATGAGGGCTGAGAGGGGTCAGATATCCGTCGTAACAGAGTACGGTTTTCAGCGCGGACAAACCCGGGTAAGCAGGAATATGGCTGACCTGGCCTGAGACCGGATAAACCGGTAACTTTGCTGACTGAGTTAGCTGACTAACCCGGTGACCATTCGCCAATACCACCGCAGCATGTTGTCTGGACGGAAGTGAGGCAAAATTTAACTGCCATCCGTCATCCTGTGATTGTAATGACAGCAGGTCATGTTGCCAGTAGCATCTCATGCCTTGTTGTTCTGCCATGCGGATCAGGTTGGTCGTCAGTTGCGCAGGATTAAGCCAGCCACCCTGCGGATAAAAAATACCTCCGCAGTTTATTTCTACCCCGGCCAGTTTGCTGGCTTCCGTAGCATCGACACCGCGGGCAACAGATGATGGTAAATCCATCTCCAGCATTTGATCGATCTTATGCTGACTTTTCTCATCCCAGCCCAGTTGCAGCACACCGCTCCAGTTATGTTCAAATTCGCAGGGCAGGGTGTCGTAAAACCGACGCGCAAAGCTGAATGCTGTCGGGAAAAAAGTGGCCAGCGCCGGATCATGGCTGTTCAATAAAGGATAGAGTGCGCCCTGGCGATTACCGGACGCATTGGCGGCCGGAGCGTCATCCGCACAATACAAACTCACCTGATAACCACGGCGAAGCAAAGCAAGTGCCAGGCAGGCGCTGGCAATTCCGCCGCCAATAACCGCAATTTCCTTTCCTTTTTCCGCTGGCCGGTTAAACCAGGGATGTGATACCGGGACAGGCACAGCCTGAGGCAAACTGCCACACAGCATCTCCCGTTTGCGTCCGAAGCCTTTGCGTTTTTCTGCCTGAAATCCTGCCTGTTGCAGCCCGCGCCGGACAAAACCCGCGGCGGTAAAAGTTGCAAAGGTGCCGCCCTGGCGCGACAGTCGGGCCATGGCAGAGAATACACGGTCATTCCACATTTCCGGATTTTTGGAAGGAGCAAAACCATCCAGAAACCATGCATCGACCTGATGATTCATGCTGTCATCAAAAGTATCAATCAGCAGGTTAATATCACCGAGCCACAGGTCAAGAGTGACCTGGCCATGGTTAAACAACATTCTCTGGCATCCGGATAAGGCTTCCGGCCATTGTTGTTGTAACTGGCTTGCGTATTTAGCCAGCTCTGGCCAGTGCTGGTGGGCAGCAATAATATCCTGACGGGTGAGTAAGTATTTTTCACAGCTGATGAAGTGCAGGCGCTGTACGCTGGCTTGCGGATGATCAGACAACGCCTGGTCAAAGGCCTGCCAGAGTGTCAGAAAATTGAGTCCTGTACCGAATCCGGTCTCAGCAACAATAAAAAGATCGTTTGGATGAGTGGTGAAACGTGCCGGAAGCTGGTTTCCGCCGAGAAAAACATAGCGGGTTTCATTTAGGCCGTCGTCGTTAGAAAAATAGACGTCATCAAAAAATTCAGAAACAGGTGTACCCTGTTCGTTCCATCGGAGGGTAGCTTGTTCTATTCGGCAGGGCTTCACGGCTTAAGGCTCATTGGTCAGGCAATAAGCGAATTTTATCGATATAGTTCCTGCGACGCAAATTTACACGGGAATTTGCTGATCGGACTTGTTCGGCTTACAAGTGTACGCTAAAGTGCACCGTAAATCGAAGTGATGTGAATGAGGACTTTTGAATGAAACGTGCAGTGATCACTGGCCTGGGGATTGTTTCCAGCATTGGTAATAATCAGCAAGAGGTACTGGCATCCCTGCGGGAAGGCCGCTCAGGTATCACCTTTTCAGAAGAAATGAAAGAAGCCGGCATGCGCAGCCATGTCTGGGGAAATGTTAAGCTTGATACCACCGGCCTTATCGATCGCAAAATTGTGCGTTTTATGAGTGATGCATCTGTCTATGCCTATCTGTCGATGGAAGAAGCGGTTAAAGACTCTGGTCTGAGCGTTGAGCAGTATCAGAACAACCCACGTGTCGGCCTGATTGCCGGTTCAGGTGGTGGTTCTCCTCGTTACCAGGTGTTTGGTGCGGACGCAATGCGTAGCCCGCGTGGCCTGAAAGCTGTCGGACCTTATGTGGTTACTAAAGCGATGGCTTCCGGTGTATCGGCCTGCCTGGCAACTCCGTTTAAAATCCATGGCGTAAACTACTCTATCAGCTCAGCCTGTGCTACTTCTGCACACTGTATTGGTAACGCGGTAGAGCAAATTCAGTTAGGCAAGCAGGACATCGTCTTTGCCGGTGGTGGTGAAGAGCTGTGCTGGGAAATGGCCTGTGAGTTTGATGCGATGGGTGCTCTGTCAACCAAATATAACGATACTCCGGAAAAAGCGTCCCGTACTTATGATGCAAACCGTGATGGTTTTGTTATCGCCGGTGGCGGCGGAATGGTTGTGGTTGAAGAACTGGAACACGCATTAGCCCGTGGCGCGCACATTTATGCTGAAATTGTTGGCTATGGTGCGACTTCTGATGGTGCAGACATGGTTGCTCCTTCAGGTGAAGGTGCCGTGCGTTGTATGAAGATGGCGTTGCAGGGTGTGGATACCCCGATCGATTATCTGAACACCCACGGTACGTCGACTCCGGTCGGAGATCTGAAAGAGCTGGGAGCAATTCGCGAAGTATTTGGCGATAACACTCCGTCACTGTCTGCGACCAAAGCAATGACTGGCCACTCGTTAGGGGCTGCCGGGGTGCAGGAAGCTATCTACAGCTTACTGATGTTGGAGCATGGCTTTATTGCGCCAAGCATTAACATCGTAGAGCCAGATGAAGCGGCAAGTGGTATGAACATCGTGACTAAACCGACTGAGAAAAAACTGACGACTGTTATGTCTAACAGTTTTGGTTTCGGCGGCACCAATGCCACGCTGACAATGCGTAAATACCAGGCATAAGCCTGTTTCCGCAGATTCAAAAAACCGGCCCTGTTTCAGGGCCGGTTTTTTTATGCCAGCTCACCGGTATCTATTTAAGATATTCACTCACCAGCGCGACCCAAAAACTGGCACATGGCACTATTAACTGATCATTGAAATCATAACCAGGGTTATGCAAAACACTGTAACCCTGTTCATCGCCATTACCAGCCAGCAGGTAGCAGCCACGGGGATTCGCCTCCAGCATATAAGTGAAGTCTTCACTCCCCATTAATGGCGGCGTGTTGAGATGGACTTTGTCTGCACCAAACAACCGGGTGGCGACTCCGGCCGCAAACCCGGTCTCTTGCGGGGCATTTATCAGCACCGGACTGCCATTTAACTGGCAAATGCTGGCGGTGGCGCCAAAACTTTCTGCCTGAGCAGTTACCAGTTGGTGGATTCTGGCCAGTACTTTGTCACGCACTTCCGGTTTCAGTGCCCGGACACTGAGTTTCATAATGGCGGTATCATTGACCACATTCGGAGCATCACCGGATTGAATACTGCCGATAGTAATTACCGCGGCATCTGCCGGAGCAATATTACGTGAGACAATACTCTGTAATGCACAACCGATCTGGCAGGCGACCAGGGTGGCATCAATGCCGTTTTCCGGCATGGCACCATGAGCACCTTTACCCGTGACAGTAATTTGCAGGTTGTCTGAAGAAGCCATAAAGGCACCGTCAGCGAAATAAAACTCACCGGCTTTCAGACCCGGCATATTATGCATCGCAAAGATGGCATCACAGGGAAAACGGCGGAACAAGCCATCATCAATCATTGCTTTCGCGCCGCTAAGGGTCTCTTCGGCAGGCTGGAAAATCAGTTGCAATGTCCCATTGAAATCACGATGTTCTGCCAGGTATCGGGCAGCACATAACAGAATGGTCGTGTGTCCGTCATGCCCGCAGCCATGGAATTTACCAGGCTGATGGCTGCTCCATGCTTTACCGCTATTTTCCTGAATCGGCAGAGCATCCATATCTGCCCGTAAACCCAGTCGTTTCACTCCCTGGCCTTGTTGAAGGGTGGCGACCAGTCCGGTTCCGCCAATTCCCCGGCTCACCGCGTATCCCAGATTTTCCAGGTAGTCAGCCAGCCACTGACTGGTGGCATATTCTTCAAAGCCGGTTTCCGGATGACGATGCAGTTGATGGCGAATGCCGGTAAATTCCTCCGACAGTTTTACGATTTCACGGCTAATCCTTTCCATTCTGTTATCTCCGTTGAGAATGTAAGGGTATTGTAGGGAGCGGGGATATCTGTGTTATACAAAACGTGAGATCTAATCAAACTGCCCGGACGCTTCTGTCATTAGTCAGTGAAGGCCAGATAGCACGGGATGACCTTTATCGGGTTTTGATCTGTGTGATGGCTGTGTCAGAATCGATGGTTCACTGGTTTTTCCGGGAATTCCCGGATCTTTCCCGGGCTCTGTGCACTGCGGCACAGGCCGGAGAGCTTAATGGAGTTTGTTTGTCATGGCTGAAGCTGCATTACCAGAAACAACTGCCTCAACACTGCCGGTAGGGATCACCTCCTTCTCGGTTTTTATTACCTATCTGACAGCCGGGCTGGCACTGCCGGTGATTCCGTTGTACGTGCACCAACAATTGGGAATGAATGATGTCATGGTCGGTTTTGCGGTGGGAATTCAGTTTTTTGCCACCTTGCTGACCCGTGGCTTTGCCGGGAAGCGGGCAGATCAGCGAGGCGCTAAGCTGACAACATTGCAGGGGATGTCGGTCATCATTCTGGTCGGGGTGGCCTATCTCTGTTCCGCATTACTGAACGGCTCAGTGGCTCTGCAATTTACACTGTTGATCATTGGCCGTTTATTATTAGGTTTTGGTGAAAGCCTGCTGTTTACCGGCAATCTGACCTGGGGGCTGGGGCTGATTGGTCCAAAGCGCTCCGGCATCGTAATGTCATGGAATGGTATGGCAATTTATGGTGCGTTGGCGGCTGGCGCCCCGTTAGGCTTACTGATTCAGCATCATTATGGTTTTTTAGGGGTCAGCGCGGTAGCCACAATTTGTCCGATAGTGGCCTTGCTTTGTTGTTTCAGTGTCCGGTCAGTCCCGGTTTCCAGCGGCAACCGGCCGTCACTGTTTAGTGTCGTTCGACAGATTCTGACACCGGGAGTAGTGCTGGCATTACAGGGAGTGGGATTTGCGGTGATTGGTGCTTTCACTTCACTCTATTTTGCCGATCGCCACTGGGGAAATGCCGGTTATACGCTGACGGCCTTTGGCTTATTCTATGTTGTGGTACGTATCTTCTTTGGCGGTTTCCCCGACAAAATTGGCGGTGTACGGGTTGCCATGATTTCCCTGGCGGTAGAAACCGTGGGATTACTGTTATTGTGTCTGGGGACTCATGAGTGGATGGCATTTGCCGGCGCAGCCCTTACAGGATGCGGATGCTCACTGGTATTCCCGGCAATGGGTGTGGAAGTGGTGCACAGCGTGGATGCTAAAGTCAGAGGAACTGCACTGGGCTGCTTTTCAGCCTTTCAGGACATCGCTTATGGAATTAGCGGCCCGATTGCCGGATTGCTTGCCAGTGGATTCGGTTATGGCTCGGTATATCTGGCCGGTGCATGTGCTGCGCTCGCGGGTCTGATTATTTCTCTGCGGTTACTTTTTCAGACAAATAGCGCCTTAAGCCGCTGACATGCTTCAAGAATTTCGGCCCGTTGCAGGGCCGAATAACCCAGTATCCAGCCCTGTAATTTCTGATCGCTGATAAACAGCGGGGATACCGGAGGCAAAATCAGCCCGCCAGCGGATGCCTGGCGGGTGAGAGCAGTTTCCTGGCCCCGGAGCAGTTCAACAGTCAGCTGTAGTCCTCCATCACCCGGGATCACCCTCAGCCATTGGCCAAAGTTTTGTTGTAGCTGTTCTGTCAGCAACTGACGACGGCTGCCGTAAAGTTTACGCATCAGCCGTAAATGCTGAGCGAAATGGCCTCGCCGGATAAATTCGGCGGTCACCGCCTGAGAAATCTGTGGGGTGTGCCCGTCGGTCAGAGTCCTGGCCCGTACCATACTGTCGGTCAGTGATACCGGCAGTACCATCCAGGCGAGACGCAGCGACGGGAAAAGGCTTTTGGAGAAGGTTCCCAGGTAAATCACCCGCTGATGGCGATCTTCTGACTGTAATGCCGGTAACGGCGTATCCTGATAATGAAATTCACCGTCGTAATCATCTTCAATCAGCCAGGCTTCATGTTGTTTAGCCCATTCTAACCATTCCTTCCTGCGTGTCGGGCTCATTGACATACCTAGTGGGTACTGATGAGCGACGGTCAGATAAGCCAGTTTTGCAGCAATATCGGGGACCTGAGCACCCTGTTCATCCAGTTTCAGGGGAGATAATTCTGCACCTGCTGCTGCAAATGCATTACGCGCGCCAGGGTAGCAGGCCTGTTCAACCAGCACCTGATCCCGAGGATCGATCAATAACATGCTGATTAACTGTAATGCCTGTTGAGAACTGCTGAGGATGATGACCTGCTGAGCTGTGCAATTCACCTGCCGTGAAAGTGCCAGATAATCGGCAATGACAGCTCGTAATTCGGCTAAACCCTGAGGATCACCATAGCCTAATAATTGAAGATCCTGACGGCGAAGTATGTCATCGTATAATTTTTGCCAGACGGGGTAGGGGAATTCTCGCAGATCCGGTGAACCGGCAGCAAATGCCGCCGGAGTTCGTGGATCCTGACACCCGCCGGTAGCGACAATTTGTCGGCCACGCTCTGACAGTGCCGGAAGAGTAAAAGGATCGCTGGCAGAACGATGGATAGTTCTGACTGATGTTGCAACAAAGCTGCCTTTCCCCTGATAACGCACCAGATAGCCTTCGCTCTCCAGTTGGCTGTAGGCTGCTTCTGTGGTTACCCGTGATAGTGACAGGTCGGCAGCCAGCTGGCGGCTGGAAGGTAACTTTTGCCCTGCAGAGAGGTGCCCGCGATGGATGGCCTGGCGCAGGGTTTCACATAACCGCTCGCGATGGCCACGACCTTTTAAGTTGTCAAATATCATTAGCCAGGGAGAGGGGGGTTGCATAGTGGTCTTATCTGTCCGCCAGAAATGGTATTAATAGTTCACATATCCTGCGGTAATCTGAGCTGAGTTAGCAAGGAGAATAATGATGAAGTTTAATCTGTCACCCATTGCCCAACCGGGCCAGTCAGTCGAATATTTGCAACATAAACTGGCATTCTACTCAGATGCCTGGGATTTGGCAGAAGACCTGCAAAATGGTCATCCGGAAATAGTAGTATTAGATGTCCGGTCTGAAGCCCACTATCAGCAAGGGCATATCACTACGGCACTCAGTTTTCCTCACCGCACAATGACAGCAAAGACACTGGCCCAGCTGGATCCGTCATTGTTGTATATCACTTACTGCGATGGTATCGGCTGTAACGGCTCGACGAAAGGTGCATTAAAGCTGGTGCAGGCGGGTTTTTATGTGCGTGAACTGATAGGCGGTCTGGACTTCTGGAAACGTGATCAACATCCGGTGACGACGGGATCTACCCCGGGAGAATGGCCGTCATCACCAACCGATAAACAATGTGGCTGTTAGAACAGCCACACCAGCAGAATAATCACCAGGGCCAGCAGGATAATCAGCCAGCTACGAGGCAAACGTGACCAGTAACTGGCTGGTGCCGGAGCCGGAATTGCCGCAGTCAGCGGTTGCGGGCCTGCGGCAGATTCTTTTTTTCCCACCAGTATCAGCTGTTCCGCCCGTAAACGAAATAAACGATGCAACACATCCTGCGCCTGAACATCAGTCAGTGGTTGTGTCGCAACGGCAGAGAATTGCTGCTCGCAATAACCTGTCAGGTGCTGGACTTCTGCATCTGATGGCGGTTGTTTTAACGATTTTAATAACGCCGGCAATGTCAGCGATGAAGCCTGGCTGTGGGTGTGCAGCGCGATTCTGGCCTGCAGATACTGGGACAGAAGCGGGTAAAATCGTGACGGGATAGGGTCACCATTTTTCAACGAAATCAGACTGAACAACTGTTGCCAGACCGCAGACGGAGAACCGCCCCCGGAAATCGTCAGTTTAATCACCTGCTGTTGCAAATTCTGATGTTCAGCCGGAAGCAATGTTCGATCAGTGGTGCGCAACTGCTGTGGCTGGGGAATATCCATCTGACCGTTTTGCAACATGGTCAGTACCTGTTGCAACTGAGGTTGAGTCAGTGAACTGAGTACTGTCTGGCCAAAATTCTGGCGAATAAAATGACTGACGGCCTGGCGGTTATTTCCTACCGGCAGCAGATCTGTCAGTTGCTGGAGCAGTATTCTTGATGAGCGGGCATTTTGTTCCTGGATAAGCCGTCCGGTCAGCCATTGTTCTGCTGCAGGAAAATGGCTGGAGAGTAGCTCATTGTCATGCTTTACCCCCGACTGATGGCGTATTCCCGCCCATAATTCAGGTGATTTCAGGGAACTGATCGCCATAATTTTGACAATAATGCGTTCCAGCGCCGTGCGCTGTACTGTGGTCAGCGCAGCCGGTGACGCAGGAGCAAGAGATTCCCGTGAATGGGCAGAAGGCGTTGTTTCGCCAGGGACCCCGGATGGGCCGCGGAGTGGTTGCATGACAATCATTCCAGCAAGTAGAGAAAATTCAGCCCGGGGTTAGCCGGAGTATCAGCGGCTATGATAACAATCCCCCTGATAAATCCCAAGTGATAAGCAGGGGGATTTGGTCAAACAAATGACAGAGAGTGGTTAACGGGACAGATTTTGTCCGGCCCGGCGTCCAAGCGGGGTTCGTAACCGCTGGGCAAGCACCACTCCGGCCAGAGTCAGACCTCCACCAATCCAGTGAAAGCTGTGTAATTTCTCATGCAGGAAAATAATCGCGATGATGGCGGTAAATACCGGTGAGAGATTCAGAAAAATACTGGCGGTATTGGCGCCCAGGCGAACCACCCCCTGAATCCACAGCCACGGAGCAATGACTGATGCAGGGATCGCTGCATAAAGTACCAGCGGAATATTCTGTGAAGTTAAGGCAATGTTTGGGGTCAGCAAAAAACCAGGAATCAGCAGCAGCACCGCAAACAGGATCTGGACATACAGGCTTTGCCATTGTGGCAGATTCATCGACCAGCGTTTGGTTAGTACGCCATACAACGCATACGCTGCAGCTGCGACAATCATCATCAGCTCACCGCTGCCTAACCCATGAGACAACAACTGTTGTGGATGCCCCTGACTGATAAGCCAGGTGAGTCCGGCAAAGGAGAGAATAGCGCCAAATACAATACCCAGTGTCGGCTTCAGTCGCAGGATAAACAGGCTGAAAATAATCGTCAGTAACGGAATGCTGGCGACAATAATTCCGATAAATAGTGCACTGACAGTTCGCGCGGCATAGTAGGCCAGACTCTGATATAACACCATTCCCAGTGCCCCCAGCACTAACAGTTTTAACCATTCGCGGGACAACGCAACACGGTTACGGATCACCGAAGGTAAAACGAAGGGAGTCAGCATCAGTAACGCAATTATCCAGCGATAAAAGGATATCGCCTCCGGAGTAATCAGTCCCACCGTCAATTTACTGACAATAGAGTTGATAGCCCAGATAATCACGGCGCCAAGGGGGAACAAAAAATTCATAACCAGTCCTTCAACAGAATGTCAGCGCAGTCTCCCGGGTATGACCGCTTTAGAATGTTCAACAGAGCCGGATAAGATGACGGACAAGAGACGTTAAGGCAAGCAATTCACCGCACAATCGCCGGATGTTTTCCGGCAGGCTTTATGACAGAATATCTTTATAATTCTGCTCCAACAGGACAAGGCCAGTGAAAATTGTTGTCGATGAAAATATGCCGTATGCCCGCGAATTGTTTAGCCGGCTCGGGGATGTGATCGCGGTTCCGGGAAGAACTGTCTCTTCAGCGGAGCTGGTGAATGCAGATGCATTGATGGTTCGTTCTGTCACCCGGGTGAATCACTCGTTGCTGGAAGGTACTGCGGTGCGTTTTGTGGGTACGGCGACAGCCGGACAGGATCATATCAACACTGCAGATTTACAGGCGGACGGTGTGGCTTTTTCGGCAGCGCCAGGTTGTAACGCCATTGCAGTCGTCGAATATGTGTTTTCAGCGCTGCTCGCGCTGGCAGAGCGTGACGGCTTCCTGCTCACGGATCGTACTGTCGGGATTGTCGGGGCAGGTAACGTGGGTGGCCGGTTGCAGCGTCGGCTGGAAGCCGCGGGCATTAAAACCCTGATTTGCGATCCACCCCGGGCTGATCGTGGTGATGAGGGTGAATTTCATTCACTGGAAACGCTGGTGCGTGAAGCCGATGTTCTGACTTTTCATACTCCGTTATTTAAAGACGGACCGTATAAAACCTTGCATCTGGCAGATCAGGCATTGCTGGAACAGCTCGCAGAAGGCGCTATTTTGATCAATGCCTGCCGTGGTCCGGTAGTGAATAACCAGGCATTGCTAGCTGTACTGGCGAAACGACAGGATCTTTCGGTGGTGCTGGATGTCTGGGAACCTGAGCCGGAGTTATCGCTGGCGCTGCTGGAAAAAGTGGATATCGCCACGGCACATATTGCCGGGTATACGCTTGAGGGGAAAGCCCGTGGAACGACACAGGTCTTTGAAGCATGGTCAGCCTTTATCGGTCAGCCACAGCAGGTTCCCTTAGCTGAGTTACTGCCAGTTCCGGATATCCGTCAGGTTTCCCTGCGCGGAGAATGTGATCAGGCAATGCTAAAACGTCTGGCACATCTGGTGTATGATGTGCGCCGTGATGATGCGTTGTTGCGTGCGGTTGCTGATAAGCCCGGGGAATTTGACCGCCTGCGTAAGCAGTATTGGGAGCGCCGTGAATGGTCTTCTTTGCAGGTCGATTGTGACAACGCAGACACCGCAGAAAAACTACGTTTACTGGGTTTTGATGCAAAATTTACCGGTGATTGCTAAGTTTATTGGCCATCACCACATCTTGTTCAGGCGGTGGATTTCACCGCTTTATTTTTTGTTTTTCTGGAGTAAACCAACATGTCTGACGGCTGGAATATCGCTCTCTTAGGGGCAACTGGTGCAGTGGGAAGTGCTGTACTGGAGTTGTTGACGGAGCGTCAGTTCCCGGTTGGTGAGTTATTCTTATTAGCCAGTGAAAACAGTGCCGGAGAGTCGGTGCGGGTGGATGGGAAAAACCATCTGGTACGTTCTGCCACAGATTTCGACTGGGCACAGGCACAGTTAGCGTTCTTTGTGGCTGGTAGTGAAGCCTCAGCACAGTATGCAGAGCAGGCAGCCAGTGCCGGATGTCTGGTCATTGACAGTAGTCCGTTATTTGCCCTGGAGCCGGACGTACCGCTGGTGATTGCAGAGGTTAATTCTCAGGTATTAGCCGATTACCGGAACCGAAATATTATCACTGTGGCAGACAATCTGGTCAGCCAGCTGTTATGTGCCATTAAACCACTGGCCGATGCGGCAGGGATTGGGCGTATCCAGGTCACAAACCTGATATCGGTCTCCAGCCACGGCAAAGCTGCGGTGGACGGGCTGGCGGGTGAAAGTGCTCGTTTGCTGAACGGGGTTCCGGTTGATGAACATTACTTTGGCCGTCAACTGGCGTTTAACCTGCTGCCATTACTGCCGGATGAGCAGGGGAGTGTGGCAACTGATCGCCGTCTGGTGGATCAGGTTCGTAAAATCCTGCAGGACGAAGGATTGCCGGTATCGGTCAGTTCAGTCCAGGCACCCGTCTTTTACGGCAATGCTCAAAGTGTACAACTGGAATGTCTGAGACCTTACTCTGCAGATGAAGCACGCAATGATCTGGCGATGTCCGGAGATATTCTGCTGAGTGACGAGGGAGAGTTCCCGACACCTGTCAGTGATGCTACCGGCAGTGGTCAGCTGTGCATCGGATCGTTACATAATGACTACGGAATTCCTGAACAACTGCAATTCTGGTCTGTAGCCGATAACATCCGTTTCGGCGGAGCATTAATGGCAGTAAAAGTCGCAGAACGGCTGGTGCAGGAGTATCTGTAAACATGTCTGAAGTGAAGACACGTAAGCTGGCGTTGGGTATTGAGTACGACGGCAGCCGGTACTACGGCTGGCAACGCCAGCCAGAGGTCCGCAGCGTACAGGGCTATCTGGAGCAGGCATTAACCACTGTGGCCAACCATGAGGTCAATGTATTTTGTGCCGGTCGCACTGATGCCGGTGTTCATGGCACCGGCCAGGTGGTGCATTTTGAAACCACGGTACAACGGCCAGACAGTGCGTGGACTCTGGGGGTGAATGCCAATTTGCCCAAAGATATCGCGGTACGCTGGGTAAAAGAAGTGGCCGATGATTTCCATGCCCGGTTTAGTGCTACTGCACGCCGCTATCGCTATATTATTTATAATCAGCGTTTACGTCCGGCCATTCTCGGGCAGGGGATCACGCATTTTTATCACCCGCTGGATGAAGCTGCTATGCATCGTGCAGCACAGAGTCTGTTAGGCGAAAACGACTTTACCTCATTCCGGGCGGTACATTGCCAGTCCAAAACTCCGTGGAGAAACATCAGCCATATTCATGTCTGGCGTCAGGGAGCTTTTGTGATTGTTGATATTAAAGCCAATGCGTTTGTGCACCATATGGTGCGCAATATCGTCGGAAGTTTGCTGGAAGTGGGTTGTGGTAACCAACAAGAGTCATGGATAGCAGAATTACTGGCAGCAAAAGATCGTAAGCTGGCGGCAGCCACTGCCAGAGCAGAAGGTTTATATCTGGTCTCGGTCGATTATCCGGCGAAGTTTGAACTTCCGGATGTTGAGCCGGGCCCGTTGTTTCTGACCGGCGATAATTTATTCTCAGGTAAAGGATAAGCATTCATGGAGTACATCCATTTTATTGTTGATTTTATTCTGCATATCGATGTTCACCTTGCACGACTAGTTGCGGATTATGGGGTATGGATTTATGCCATTCTGTTCCTGATCATTTTTTGCGAAACTGGTCTGGTGGTAACACCGTTCCTGCCGGGCGATTCGCTGTTATTTGTCGGCGGAGCTCTGGCCGCACTGCCGGGCAATGATTTGAATATTCATTTGCTGGCATTGTGTATTGTGATTGCCGCCATCGCCGGAGATGCGCTCAATTACACTATCGGCCGGTTGTTTGGCGAGAAACTGTTCCAACGGGCAGATTCAAAAATTTTCCGTCGCAGCTATCTGGATAAAACTCATGGTTTTTATGCAAAGCATGGCGGAAAAACGATTATTCTGGCGCGTTTTATCCCAATTGTCCGTACCTTTGCCCCGTTTGTGGCCGGAATGGGTAAAATGTCTTATCGTCAGTTTGCCTTATTTAACATCGCCGGGGCGATTGCCTGGGTGGTGCTGTTCAGCTATGCCGGTTACCTGTTTGGTGATTTGCCGGTAGTGCAGAAGAATCTTAATTTGCTGATTGTTGCTATTATTGTTATTTCGGTATTGCCCGGCATTATCGAAGTCTTGCGGCATCGCAGACAGGCTGCACGGAAAAATTAGTTTTTCCTGCAGGCCTCTGACGGTTAAACCAGATTTTTATCCACAGTGTGGGCAGGTTGTGGTTTAATGGGCGTCATTTACCGGCTGTTGGATGAAAATTCAGCAGAAACAAAACAACTGGATAACCCAGGTTCAAACAGAAAGGTCATCAATGAGCTGGATTGAACGCATTCTTAATAAAAGTAATGTCACCCCAACGCGTAAAGCGAGTATTCCTGAAGGGGTTTGGACGAAATGTGATAGCTGTGGCCAGGTGCTGTATCGCGCTGAATTAGAACGGAATCTCGAAGTCTGCCCTAAATGTGATCACCATATGCGTATGCATGCCCGTGATCGTTTAGCGTCATTTATGGACCAGGGGACGACAGTTGAACTTGGCAGTGAGCTGGAACCTAAAGATGTTCTGAAGTTCCGCGATCAGAAGAAATACAAAGATCGCCTGCTGGCTGCACAGAAAAGTACCGGCGAGAAAGATGCACTGATCGTCATGAAAGGTGAGTTGCACGGTATGCCAGTAGTTGTGGCTGCATTTGAGTTTGCCTTTATGGGTGGCTCAATGGGCTCAGTGGTTGGTGCACGTTTTATTCGTGCAGCAGAACAGGCTCTGGAAGATAATTGTCCTTTGATCTGTTTCTCTGCCAGCGGCGGCGCACGTATGCAGGAAGCATTGATGTCACTGATGCAGATGGCTAAAACCAGTGCTGCATTGGCGAAACTGCGTGAGCGCGGTTTGCCGTACATTTCGGTACTGACAGACCCTACCATGGGTGGTGTTTCTGCCAGCTTTGCGATGCTGGGCGATTTAAACGTTGCAGAGCCTAAAGCACTGATTGGTTTTGCCGGTCCGCGGGTTATTGAACAAACGGTTCGTGAAAAATTGCCACCTGGTTTCCAGCGCAGTGAGTTTTTGATTGAGAAAGGGGCGATTGATATGATTATTCGCCGTCCTGATATCCGCTTCAAAATCGCCGGTCTACTGGCAAAAATGATGAATCTGCCGGCACCTTTGCATGACGGTGTTCAGTCTGAACCTGAGACTGAAACGGAACATGACGAGACCTGACAGTAATGATAAAGACGCTTTTACGGCGTCTTTTATTTATGCACTGTAATGATATCAACGGGACACATGGAAAATCTTCACCTACCACAGGCCACGTCTCCTCTTGCTACGTGGCTGACTTATCTGGAAAACCTGCACAGCCAGGCGATTGACCTGGGTCTTGAGCGTGTACGCCGTGTGGCGTCACAGCTTAATCTGTTAAAACCGGCACCTTTTGTTTTTACTGTAGCCGGAACCAACGGCAAAGGAACCACCTGCCGCACTCTTGAAACGTTACTGATCGCAGCGGGTTACCGTGTTGGTGTGTATAGTTCACCGCATCTGGTTCGCTATACCGAGCGAGTGCGTATTCAGTCGCAGGAACTCAGTGACGCAGAGCATACAGCCAGTTTTGATTTTCTTAATCAGGGGCGTGGTGAAACGTCACTGACGTACTTTGAATTTAGCACCCTGTCAGCCTTATATCTGTTTCGCGAAGCGGATCTGGATGTGGTGATCCTTGAGGTCGGACTTGGAGGACGCCTGGATGCGACCAACATCGTGGATGCGGATGTTGCGGTTGTCACCAGTATCGCTCTGGACCATACCGACTGGTTAGGACCAGACCGTGAAAGTATCGGCCGCGAAAAAGCCGGTATTTTCCGTCAGGGAAAACCTGCGGTGGTGGGCGAGCCGGATATGCCAGCTTCTATTGCCCGTGTTGCGGCTGATAAAGGTGCTGTGCTGCTGCAACGGGATCATCAGTGGTCCTACCATGAAAATGGCGATGTCTGGGATTATCGTGATATTCAGGGAGAACTGCATCAGTTACCGGTGCCTAAGGTACCATTGCCTAATGCAGCGACTGCCCTTGCCGCTTTAAGAGTGTCCGGATTGCAGGTCAGCGAAGCCTGTATCCGCGAGAATTTACCTAAAGCCGAATTGCCCGGTCGTTTTCAGACTATCAGCGAATCTCCGCGGGTTATTCTGGATGTGGCGCATAACCCTCATGCTGCGGCCTATCTGGCGTCGAGATTAGCCGCCTTACCAAAGACTGGTAAGGTACATGCAGTGGTGGGAATGCTGCATGATAAAGATATTGCCGGAACACTTGCTGAACTTAGCCGGCAGGTGGATTACTGGTATTGCGCGCCGCTGGAAGGCCCGCGCGGAGCCAGTGCTGAAGAATTAGTCGTTCATTTACCGCAGGCAGCCCGTTTCGCCTCAGTAGATGAGGCGTGGCATGCAGCAAAACTGCAGGCTGATGCGCAGGACATTATTCTGGTTTGCGGCTCCTTCCATACGGTAGCGCATGTGATGACGTCTATCTCAGGGGAGAAAGGAAGTGGCGAGTAAATTTCAGAATCGTTTGGTGGGCACCGTCATTCTGGTGGCTATCGGAGTTATTGTGTTACCCGGTCTGTTGGACGGTAAAAAGAAACACTATAAAGAGGAATTTGCGGCAATCCCTTTGGTGCCTAAGCCTGGTGATCAGCAGGATAATGATCTGGTACCGCCGGTGACCCAGCCATTGACCGGGCATGCCGCTACGGCACCAGGCACGGCAACAACACCGCCTGGCGGGGAAGATACCGATAGTGACACTATTGGTAACAGCGGAAATAGCACGTCGCAGAGCCCGCAACAGACTGGCAGTAACGTGCAGTCTCAGTCACAACAGACGCAGCAGCAGCAACAACAGCAAGCGCAGAATGATGCCGCTGAACGCCAACAGGAAGCCGCTCGTCAGAAACAGGCACAACTGGCTCGCCAGCAGGCGGAACGTGAAGCCAGTCAGGCTCAGGCGCAAGCCCGTGCCGAGCGTCAGGCCAGTGAAGCTGCAGCTAAAGCAAAAGCGAAGCAGGCTCAGGCAGAGAAAGAACGTCAGCGGGCACTGCAGGCACTGAACGATCAGTCTGCAGCGCAGCCATCGGCACCAGCGACAGAAACTAAAGCTGATGCACCGACCGGCCAGGCATACGTTATTCAGCTGGGAGCATTGAAAAATGCGGCTAAAGCGACTGAAATTGTGACAGAACTGCGGGCGTCAGGTTTCCGTGCTTATTCAGTACCAGCAACACCGGTTCAGGGACAAATTAACCGCATACTGGTGGGGCCGGACAACTCGAAAAGCCATCTGCAATCGCAGATTGAACAGCTGAAAAGCAAAACGGGTCTGAGCGGGGTCGTGAGACCATATGCTGTACGGTAATGGCAGCGTTTCGTTACACTGACTGAAAGCACAATAAATAATATGGATAAAAATCAGCTGGTTAATTAGCTGAACTTACAGGGGCAATGAAACGAAATTTTCATTGCCCTTTTTCTCTGCAGTCGGGGGAAAACGGTACGCAAACGTTTTCTTTTTCTGTTAAAATGCGCCCCGAACAGATTGCAGAAGGGATCACTGTTGCACCGGAAGAGCTCATGAACTGGATTGATTACGTCATAATCGGGATTGTCGGATTCTCGGCTTTAGTTAGTCTGATCAGGGGATTTGTGCGGGAAGCCTTATCTTTAGTCACCTGGGGATGTGCTTTTTTTGTTGCCAGTCATTATTTTTCTTATCTGGCAGTCTGGTTCACCGGGTTTGAAGAACCCATGGTACGTAATGGTGTAGCAATAGCCGCGCTGTTTATTGCGACGCTGATTGTCGGGGCGATTGTCAATTATGTGATTGGATCGCTGGTTGAAAAAACCGGACTGTCGGGCACTGACCGGGTACTGGGTGTTTGTTTCGGAGCATTAAGAGGAGTGTTGATTGTTTCAGCTATCCTGTTTTTCCTTGATACATTCACCGGATTTTCTAAGAGTACTGACTGGTCACAATCGCAGCTGGTTCCGCAATTCAGCTACATCATCAGATGGTTTTTTGACTATTTACAGAGCACGTCGAGTTTTTTACCCCGGTCATAAGGCAGGGGAGATGCGGCTTAATGAGGAAATGACAACATGTGCGGTATTGTCGGTATCACCGGATTTCTGCCGGTCAACCAGTCTATTTATGATGCATTAACGGTATTACAGCACCGCGGCCAGGACGCGGCGGGTATCTGCACCATTGATGCGATGAACTGCTTCCGCCTGCGGAAAGCAAACGGACTGGTGAGCGATGTGTTTGAAGCACGTCATATGCAGCGCTTACAGGGGAATATGGGGATTGGCCATGTTCGTTACCCGACAGCAGGAAGCTCAAGTGCCTCTGAAGCCCAGCCTTTTTACGTAAACTCTCCTTACGGTATTACGCTGGCACACAACGGAAACCTGACTAACGCCCATGAACTGCGCTCACGTTTGTTTGAGTATGGTCGTCGTCATGTAAATACCACCTCAGATTCTGAAGTGCTGCTGAACGTTTTTGCTCAGGAACTCGATCGCTTTCAGGTATATCCACTGACGGCAGAAAATATTTTTGCTGCCGTAGAATCGCTGCACACCCTGGTTCGTGGGGCCTATGCAGTGGTTTCGATGATTATTGGTCATGGTATGGTGGCTTTCCGTGACCCGAATGGTATTCGTCCGCTGGTGCTGGGCAAACGTGTACTGCCGGATGAGCGCACTGAATATATGGTTGCGTCAGAAAGTGTGGCACTGGATACCTTAGGTTTTGAGTTTATCCGTGATGTTGCCCCTGGCGAAGCGGTTTATATCACTGAGAAAGGTGAGCTTTCGACCCGTCAGTGTGCGGCTAACCCGAAAAGCCATCCTTGCCTGTTTGAATACGTTTATTTTGCGCGTCCTGATTCATTTATCGATAAAATCTCGGTATACAGCGCCCGTGTTCGTATGGGTACCAAACTGGGTGAGAAGATTGCCCGTGAGTGGGAAGATCTGGATATCGATGTGGTGATTCCAATTCCGGAAACTTCTACTGATGTCGCATTGGAAATTGCCCGTATTCTGGATAAACCTTATCGCCAGGGGTTCGTTAAGAACCGCTATGTTGGCCGGACCTTTATTATGCCCGGACAGCAAATGCGTCGCAGTGCGGTACGCCGTAAGCTGAATGCTAACCGCGCCGAATTCCGTGATAAAAATGTGCTACTGGTTGATGACTCGATTGTCCGCGGTACCACTTCTGAGCAGATTATTGAGATGGCTCGTGAGGCCGGAGCGAAGAAAGTTTATCTGGCTTCAGCGGCACCAGAAGTTCGTTTCCCTAACGTCTATGGCATTGATATGCCAAGCGTCACTGAGCTGATTGCTCACGGACGTGAAGTTGACGAGATCTGCCAGCTGATCAAGGCGGATGCGTTAATTTTCCAGGATCTGAGTGATCTGATCGATGCAGTGCGTGAAGAAAATCCGGATATTACTGAGTTTGACTGCTCGGTGTTTGACGGTATTTACGTCACTAAAGATGTTGATCAGGGGTATCTGGATTATTTACAGTCACTGCGCAACGATGATGCTCAGGCAATTGCCAGACAAAATGAAGTTGAAAATCTGGAACTGCACAACGAAGGTTAAACTTCACTCAATCGCAGCGTAAATACAGGGCGGATATTCCGCCCTGTTTTTTTTGGAATTCTGTTCGCCTCAGCGCACCGTCACACGTTATTATGCTTTTTTTCAGTGCATTCCCCCCGGAGCAGGTTATGAAAAGACTCATTGTTGGTTTATCAGGGGCCAGCGGCGTTATTTACGGCATTCGCCTTTTAGAGGTGCTAAAAGATCTGCCGCAGGTGGAAACCCATTTAGTTATGAGTCAGTCTGCCCGGCAGACACTTGCAATGGAAACTGATATCAGCGCGCGGGAAGTTCAGGCACTAGCTGATGTGGTGCACGATAATCGTGATATTGGTGCCAGTATCTCTTCCGGTTCATTTAAAACCGATGGTATGGCTTTATTACCCTGTTCAATGAAAACGCTGTCGGGGATTGTACACAGTTACAGTGACAATTTGCTGACCCGCGCGGCTGATGTGGTGCTGAAAGAACGGCGGACCCTGGTACTTGGTGTTCGTGAAACTCCTTTGCACCTTGGGCACCTGAGAATGATGACCACTGCCGCGGAGATGGGAGCGATTATCATGCCGCCGATGCCTGCGTTTTATCATCGCCCGCAGAACGTCATGGAGATTATCGATCAGACAGTTAACCGGATTATTGATCAGTTTGGTATCGAACTACCTCAGGATTTATTTGCCCGCTGGCAGGGCAAGAGCTGAACCGGGGATGCACCAAAATAGAACTTACTTCGCCAATGGCACCATAATGGTGCCGTTGTTGCATTGTAATGGTGCGCATGCAGTTTTGGCCTGTGATGAGGTGGTATTCCGGGGATAATTAATCCGCGACAAAATAAAGTATTCGTCCGTTCTGGCTTATTTCAGGTAAGGTTATGCTGCCTGGCACGAAAAGTGCTAAAGAAATTGTGAACACACAACATTCATTACTCAACACTATAAAAAATATCAACCTGAGGGCAGTCTATGAAAAAGCGAGTATTAGCTCTTTCTCTAATGTTGGCAATTTCCAGCGTTGGCAGTGTATTTGCTGCGATTCCTAAAACGCTGCGTATCGGAACCGACCCAACGTATCCGCCCTTTGAGTCAAAAGATTCCAGTGGCAAGCTGGTGGGCTTTGACATTGATCTGACAAACGAAATTTGTGCGCGTATCCACACCAAATGTACCTATGTGGAAGGTGACTTTGACGGACTGATTCCTTCACTGCAAGCCAATAAAATCGATGCCATCATCTCCTCGTTATCTATTACTGAGAAGCGTGAGAAGCAAATCGCGTTTTCTGAAAAACTGTATGCGGCGAACTCCCGACTGGTGGCTGTGAAAGGTTCTCCCCTGCAACCGACAGTGGCATCGCTGAAAGGTAAAAGTATTGGTGTTGAGCAGGGGACGACTCAGGAAACCTATGCCAATGAATACTGGCGCCCACAGGGTGTAAATGTCGTTTCTTATTCCGGACAGGACCAGGTGTATCAGGATCTGCATGCCGGACGTATTGATGCTGCTTTCCAGGATGAAGTTCAGGCCGGAGAAGGCTTCCTGAAAAGCCCTGTTGGTCATGCTTATGCCTTCGCAGGTCCTGCGGTTAAAGATGAGAAAATCTTTGGTGTAGGTACCGGAATGGGAATGCGCAAAAGTGACACAGATCTGAAAGCCGCAGTAGATAAAGCTTTCGAGTCTATGCGTAAGGATGGAACTTACGACAAACTGGCGAAGAAATATTTCGACTTTAATGTCTACGGCGATTAATTAGCCGCGAGCTGCCCGCCGCCAGTTGCGGGCAGTTGTTGTCTCTTTTGTTGCAGGAATTGCTTAATGCTCTATGGATATACCGACGTCATTATGAAAGGCGCGCTGGTAACAATTGAACTGGCGGTCAGTTCTGTGGTTCTGGCGGTTATTTTAGGACTGATAGGCGCCGGAGCCAAACTTTCAAAAAGCACAATCTTACGAACTGTGTTCGGTTTATATACCACCATTATTCGTGGCATCCCCGATTTGGTATTGATGCTGCTAATTTATTACGGCCTGCAGATTGCTCTTAACCAGTTCACTGACCTGATGGGCTGGGACCAGATTGATATTGATCCCATGACGGCCGGGATTATCACCATTGGCTTTATCTACGGCGCTTATTTTACCGAGACGTTCCGTGGGGCCTTCCTGTCTGTGCCTAAAGGACAGACGGAAGCTGCAACGGCGTATGGCATGACCAACTCTCAGGTATTTCGCCGGGTGTTATTCCCGTTAATGATGCGCTTCGCTTTGCCTGCTATTGGTAATAACTGGCAGGTCATTCTTAAAGCGACTGCCTTAGTTTCATTACTTGGCCTGGAAGATGTGATTAAAGCAACGCAACTGGCAGGGAAAAGTACCTGGCAGCCGTTCTACTTCGCGATTGTCGCCGGAGTCATCTATCTGTTCTTTACCACGGTCTCCAATGGTGTGTTGTGGTGGCTGGAACGCCGCTATTCAGTTGGGGTGAAAAAGGCCGAATTATGATTGATATTATTCACGATTATTGGCAGTCACTGTTATGGACGGATGGCTACCGCTTTACCGGTGTGGCCGTAACACTCTGGCTGTTAATTATATCTGTTGTGATTGGTGGAGTGATGGCCGTGATCCTGGCGATTGCCCGGGTATCATCTAATCGCTTTATCAGCACTCCGGTATGGATTTTTACCTATGTTTTCCGTGGTACGCCGTTGTATGTTCAGTTGCTGGTGTTTTACACCGGGATGTATACCCTCGAAGTGGTGAAAGGCAATGAGTTGCTGAATGCCTTCTTCCGCAGCGGTATGAACTGTACCTTGCTGGCATTTGCTCTGAATACCTGTGCTTATACCACCGAGGTTTTTGCCGGTGCCATCCGTTCTGTACCTCACGGAGAGATTGAAGCCGCACGTGCTTATGGTTTTTCCCGTTTTAAAATGTATCGCTGTATTATTCTTCCTGCGGCACTGCGTATTGCACTGCCGGCATACAGTAATGAAGTAATACTGATGCTGCACTCCACATCACTGGCGTTTACCGCCACGGTGCCCGACGTTCTGAAAATTGCCAGGGATATTAATGCCGCGACTTACCAGCCATTTACTGCGTTTGGTATTGCTGCGGTTATTTATCTGGTCATTTCGTATGGTCTGATTACGCTGTTCCGTATGGCCGAGCGTCGCTGGCTGCCACATGTTAAATCCTGATCCCGCTGAGTAAAAATATGGCTGAAATAAAATTAAGTGTGACAGAACTCCACAAACGTTATGGAGAACATGAGGTTCTCAAGGGAGTTTCATTACAGGCTGCGGCTGGTGATGTGATTAGTATTATCGGTTCTTCCGGATCCGGAAAGAGTACTTTTTTACGCTGTATCAATTTTCTGGAGAAACCCAGTGAAGGCACTATTTCTCTGAACAAAGAAAATATTAATCTGGTTCGTGATAAAGACGGCCAGCTTAAGGTCGCCGACAAAGAGCAATTACGCAAATTACGCACCCGCCTGACCATGGTGTTCCAGCACTTTAACCTGTGGAGCCACATGACGGTGCTGGAAAACGTGATGGAAGCTCCGGTGCATGTTCTGGGGGTCAGCAAGCAGGAAGCCCGTGAAAGGGCAATCAAGTACCTGGATAAAGTTGGGATTGATGAGCGTGCCCGTGCGAAATATCCGGTACATTTGTCCGGTGGTCAGCAGCAACGTGTTTCGATTGCCAGGGCGCTGGCAATGGAACCTGAAGTTCTGTTGTTTGATGAACCGACATCGGCTCTTGACCCTGAACTGGTAGGTGAAGTTCTGCGGATTATGCAGCAACTGGCGGAAGAGGGGAAAACCATGGTTGTGGTAACGCATGAAATGGAATTTGCCCGCCACGTCTCTAACCATGTCATTTTCCTGCATCAGGGGAAAATTGAAGAGCAGGGCGATCCGGAGATTGTTTTCAGTCAACCTAAAAGCCCGCGCCTTCAGCAGTTTCTTTCCGGCGCATTAAAATAACCACCTTCCTGTCTGTACCGCTGGTACAGGCAGGATTTTTTTATTCAGCAGGAGTTGTCGGCACAAACTCTCGCCCCTGCGGTGATAAAACAGCCAGCAATTGCCTTCCTGCAAAAAAATCTGTAAACAGATATTTATCGTCAATCATAGCGAGAGCTGCTTATGTCTTCTCCCGAATTAATTTTGTGGTGTGACTCAGCGTTTCATAGCCCTTATGCCATGTCAGTGTATGTTTGTTTGCAGGAGAAAGGACTGCGTTTTAGCGTGAATCCGCTGAATTTAGCGCAGCACCAACATACCAGCCCTGAGCTGTCTTCGTTGTTACTAACAGGGCGAATCCCTTGCCTGCAACATGACGGTTTTGCAGTTTCTGAATCTTCAGCAATTGGCGAGTATCTGGACGAAACATTCCCTGCACCGGATTATCCACGAGTTTATCCGGCAGATCGTCAGCAAAAAGCCGTGGCCAGACAGGTCCAGGCATGGCTGCGAAGTGATTTTCTGGCATTACGCACGGAACGCCCTACAGATGTTATTTTTTCCGGACGAAAATACCCGCCATTGTCTGCTGCGGGTGAACAGGATGTAAAAAAACTGATTAGTGGTGCTTTACAGCTATTAGGACAACGCACTTCGTTGTTTGGTCAATGGTCAGTAGCTGACTGTGATTTAGCCGTAATGTTGAACCGGCTGGCGTTGCATGGCGATCCTCTTCCGGAAAAGCTTCGTGAGTATGCGGCATTCCAGTGGCAGCGGGCAGCGATACAGCTATGGGTGAATGAGGCTCAAAAGCTTAATAATAAATAAACCTGCGATGGGCGGAGCAATATTTAACATTAACTTTACGTCCATTGTAATAATTGTCTGATAATATTAGATACTGTGAGTATCTGCGAGATAAAAGGGTTACGGATGGTGGAGCAAATTCCTGAAGACGGTATTGAGTGGGTTGATATCGTAAGTGAAGATGATGAAGTCGTCACAACAGCCAGTCGCGCGCAAATGCGTGCTGAGTGTCTCCGTCATCGGGCAACCTATATCGTGGTGCATGATGGAATGGGGCGAATTCTGGTTCAGCGTCGTACTGAGATTAAAGATTTCATGCCGGGGAAGCTGGATGCGACCGCAGGTGGTGTAGTGCAGTCTGGGGAAGATCTGCTGATTTCTGCGCGACGCGAAGCTGAGGAAGAACTGGGAATTGCTGACGTGCCTTTTGCTGAGCACGGAAAATTCTACTTTGAAGATCAGCATTGTCGTGTCTGGGGTTCGTTATTTAGTTGTGTGTGCCACGGACCGTTTGCAATGCAGGAAAGTGAAGTTGCTGAAATCTTCTGGATGACTCCTGAAGAAATTACCGTTCGTTGTGATGAGTTTACTGACGACTCGCTGAAAGCCCTGTCTTTATGGATGAGCCGTAACAGCGAAGCCCGGCGTGCTTCTAACGAAATGCAGTCCTGATTCAGCACTAAAATGTTAACAGGCGGGCAATGTTGCCCGCCTGTGTCATTTATACCAAAACCATTTTTACTCGTGAGTTTCTGCCTGCTTTGACTGGATTGCAGTCAGTGCGATGGTATAAACAATATCATCCACCAAAGCACCGCGTGACAGATCATTCACCGGTTTACGCATGCCCTGCAACATCGGCCCAATAGAGATAAGGTTTGCTGAACGCTGTACTGCCTTATACGTGGTATTGCCGGTATTCAGATCAGGGAAGATAAACACGGTGGCACGGCCTGCGACCACTGAGTCCGGGGCTTTAGATTTTGCCACATCTTCCATAATTGCCGCATCGTACTGTAATGGCCCGTCAATGATTAAGTCCGGGCGTTTCTCTTTGGCCAGCCGGGTAGCTTCTCTGACTTTTTCAACATCACTGCCTGCACCCGAATTCCCTGTGGAATACGAGATCATGGCAACTCTCGGCTCAATGCCAAAAGCAGTAGCTGAATCGGCAGACTGAATAGCAATCTCAGCCAGTTGCTCTGCTGTAGGATCCGGGTTAATGGCACAGTCGCCATACACCAGCACCTGCTCAGGCAGCAGCATAAAGAACACGGAGGAAACCAGTGAGCTGTTAGGCGCAGTCTTAATCAGCTGTAAAGGCGGGCGAATGGTGTTTGCGGTAGTATGAACGGCTCCGGACACCAGTCCATCCACTTCATTTTTTTCCAGCATCAGTGTTCCGAGAACAACATTGTCTTCCAGCTGTTCTCTGGCGACAATTTCGGTCATTCCTTTGCTTTTACGCAATTCAACCAGCCTTGCCACATAATCTTCACGCACTTTCATAGGATCAATGACTTCAATCCCTTTGCCAAGGGTTACACCCTGGGTCGCTGCTACACGATGAATTTCATCCGGTGAACCGAGCAGGATACAAGTGGCAATCCCTCGTGCCGCGCAGATGGCTGCAGCTTTAACCGTTCTTGGTTCATCGCCCTCAGGCAGAACAATGCGTTTAGCTGCCTGACGAGCCAGTTCAGTCAGCTGATAGCGGAATGCCGGCGGAGAAAGCAACCGGTTACCGGCGGAGGCGCCGCTCAGCGAGTTCACCCAACCAGTATCGATATAACTTGCGACATACTCCTGAATCTTCTCGATTCGCTGGGTATCATCAACCGGAACTTCCAGATTAAAACTCTGCAGATTAAGCGACGTTTGCCAGGTGTTGGTATTTACGGTGAAGACAGGCAACCCGGTTTGCAGGGCCCGCGAGCAGAGATCACGGATTGGCGGATCGATTTCATAACCACCAGTCAGTAAAATCGCGCCAATTTCTACTCCGTTCATTGCCGCAAGACAGGCAGAAACCAATACGTCCGGGCGATCTGCTGACGTTACCAGCAGAGAACCAGGGCGGAACAATTCCAGCATATGTTGCAGGCTACGGGCGCAGAAGGTGACTGACTGAATGCGTCGGGTTTGAATATCACCTTCGTTAACCACCCTGGCATTCAGATGACGGCACATATCAATGGCCCGGGTCGCTATCAGGTCAAAACTCCATGGGATGCACCCCAGCACCGGTAACGGGCTGCTTTCACGTAGTTTGGCAGCATCCAGGCTGGCAATACTGGCTTCGGTAGAATCCTCAAAAATTTCAGACAGGTCGGGACGGGTCCGGCCCTGATCATCAACAGGGGCATTCAGCTTGTTGATGATGATCCCCGCAATGTTTTTATTTTTCTTACCACCAAAACTGCTCTGGATAATCTCGATACGCTCTCTGAACTGAGCGGCGGTATCGTTGCCCGGAGACATCACAAAGATGATTTCGGCATTCAGGGTACGGGCAATTTCATAGTTGAGCGAATTGGCAAATTCATGCTTACGGGTCGGGACGAGGCCTTCGACTAATACCACCTCAGCATCACGGGCATTTTCGTGATAACGGGAGATAATTTCTTCCATCAGCACATCCTGTTGGTTGGATCCCAGCAGGTTTTCAACGTAAGACATGCGGAAGGGCTCTGCAGCCGGAATGACTGAATTATGACGGATAATAGCTGTGGTGTGATCTTCTGCATCGTTATTGGAACGAGGCTGCGCAATGGGTTTAAAGATGCTAAGGCGCATCCCTTTTCGTTCCATGGCACGGATAACACCGAGACTGACGCTGGTCAGACCGACACTGGTGCCGGTGGGAATTAGCATAATTGTGCGGGACACAATTGACCTCTCTTCTTTTTTATTCGGTCCTAAAACAACACCGTCAGCCTGGGCTGACGGTGGGGGGGGGTAAATCAGGCTGTCAGTCTTGCAGCGTCCCGTGCAATGACTAATTCTTCATTGGTTGGGATGACCAGTACTGGTCGGGTTCCGGGCTGATTAATAAAGCCGGATTGTCCAAAGCGAGCTTCCAGGTTACTGTCATGATCTACTGCCAGATTCAGCAAGGCCAGTTTTTTCAGTGTCTGCTCACGAACCGTGGCGGCATTTTCACCAATGCCTCCGGTGAACACTACTGCATCCAGCCGGCCATCCATCAGAGATGTGTAGGCACCAATATATTTAGCCAGACGATGACAGAAAACATCCATAGCGCGTCGGGCGTTATCCAGAGTCAGGTAATTATCTTCAACATAGCGGCAGTCGCTGGTGGCTTCAGTCAGACCCAGCAGGCCAGACTCTTTAGTCAGCATCTGATTGATCTGTTCTGTGTTCATCCCCAGATTATCGTGCAGGAAGAAGATGATAGCCGGGTCAATATCTCCACAACGAGTTCCCATGACCAGTCCTTCCAGCGGGGTTAATCCCATTGAGGTATCTACTGACTGGCCATTGCGTATTGCTGTCACTGATCCACCATTACCAAGATGGCAGGTTATGACATTGAGGGATTCAATGGGTTTTTCCAGCATTTTGGCCGCTTCACGTGATACATAATAATGACTGGTCCCGTGGGCACCGTAGCGGCGAATTCCATGCTGTTTGTAGAGTTTGTACGGCAGAGCGTAAAGATAAGACTCTTCAGGCATTGTCTGGTGGAAAGCTGTATCAAATACCGCTACATTTTTATCGGAAAGATGTGGGAAATTTTTTAGCGCTTCTTCAATACCAATCAGATGGGCCGGGTTATGTAACGGGGCAAAATTAGAAGATTTTCGGATTTCTTCTATCACCTGATCGTTGATAATGACAGATTCTGTCAGGCTTTCACCGCCATGAACCACCCGGTGCCCGATAGCAATAATCTGATCTGAAAGTTGTGGCTGTTCGCGCAGGATGGTATGAACAATAAAATCGAGTGCTTCACTGTGGGCTGCACCAGCACCCAGTGTGGCTTCCTGTTTAATGCCATCATGTTTCCACTTTATCCGGGCTTCCGGCAAATTGAAGCATTCAGCAAGCCCTGAAAGGTATTCATCCCCGTTTTCAGGGTCTATGATGGCAAACTTCAGGGAAGAACTGCCGCAGTTAAGAACCAGGACTAACTTACTCGACATGGAAGCACCTATTTGTTTAAAGTGGCGATTAACAGCGCCATCAGACGTTAATGTAACCCATGAATGCAGACAGGTTTAGAATAAATACCCGGCCAGGGCAATATATTGTCCATACTCAAAAAAATCAGTAATTCTTGCGATTTTTTTGAGTATGCGGCGATAAGCTGCCGTCCCGGATGTTACAGGTTTGGCAGAATCAGCGATTGCGCGGCTACCAGTGGTATTTTCAGCGAGCCTAAATTTACCCTGGTTGATGGTTGGATTTCAAAATTTTTTGATGTTTTATTGATATAATTGAGGTGCCGTGATGAGTAATTCTGGCAATGTGAGCTGGTTTGGCGTATTGCAACGCGGGCAACACTACATGAAAACCTGGCCGGATGATAAACGTCTGAGTCCGGTGTTTCCGGAGCACAGGGTAGGGAAGGCGATACGCTTTGCTGTGCGCTTTATGCCGCCGCTGGCTGTCTTTACCCTCTGCTGGCAGATTGCACTGCATGCGCAGTTAGGACCAGCGGTTGCCAGCGCCTTATTCGCCTGTAGTCTGCCATTGCAGGGGCTATGGTGGATGGGAAAACGTTCGATGAAGCCATTGCCACCGACTCTGTTGCACTGGTATCACTCGTTACGCGAAAAACTGGCAGAGGCCGGTCAGGCTACGGCGATGCCAGAGGGTGCTCCTACTTACCAGTCCCTGGCAGATATCCTCAAACGGGCATTTCGTCAGTTGGATAAAACGTTTCTTGATGATCTCTGACAGCTGTCGTTGCACCTGATGTGTGGCCGGAGAAAGACGGATATTGCGAAATCTACGGACAAATGAAGAGTATTAAGCGCGGCTGCCTGAGAGTGGCCAGGGAAAAACAATGTTTAAAACATTCTTGTTTGATTTAGACGGTACTTTGGTGGACTCGTTACCGGCAGTTGAACTCGCCTGGACCGAATGGGGTCACCGGCATCAGATCGATGCCGCACAGATTCTCAGTTTTATCCACGGCAAACAAGCCATTACCTCGTTACGTCATTTTCTGGCAGGTAAACCGGACTCGCTTATTCGTGAGGAGTTTGCCTGGCTTGAACATCGCGAAGCGACACAGACCGACGGAATTGTTCCGTTGCCCGGAGCCACGCAGTTGCTTGAATCGCTCAACCGCCAGCATATCCCGTGGGCCATTGTGACCTCCGGAAGCTATCCGGTTGCGTTTGCTCGCTATCAGTGTCTTGGATTGCCTTTGCCGGAAGTGTTTATTACCGCAGAAAAAATTACCCGTGGAAAACCTGAACCCGATCCTTATCTCACCGGAGCACAGCAGATGGGATTCAGCCCACAACAATGTGTGGTGGTTGAAGATGCGAGCGCAGGGGTTATTTCTGGTCTGGCAGCAGGGTGCGCTGTTGTGGCGGTGAATGCGCCACAGGAAACACCAGGAATTGAAAACTGCTTACTGCGTCTTACCTCACTTGAACAACTCGTTGTAGAACTACAACATGAGAACAGTTTCAGATTAAGTAAAGTCTCCTGAGCCCCGCTGGTGATGCCCGCAGAATAAGTACTGCGGGCTGCTTTCGCTTCAGGAAATCAGTGATAATGTTCGGATATTTTGTCCAGTGTTGTCGTGCAGCTGGCACAAAATACTTCCATAAAATCATTTACTTCTGGCATCTCTTTTCTAAGTTCTGCAATTCTGCTTTCCAGTCCTTCTTTCACATGCTGAAATTCATCGTTATGGAAGCGCAGTTCATTTAATGCCTTGATGTAAGCCGATAAAATATCTGCGGCCTTCACAATGGCTTTATAGCGCGGATCGACGTTTTTCTGAATGATCAGTCCTGAGAAACTGTCCCGTAAGTCTTCAGGCAGAGTTTCGATACATTCCTGTTCAGCCAGCGTTTCCAGTTTCTTAAACGCCTCAGTAAACTGTGGATTGTGGTACTTAGTTTTTGAGTTTATATCCTGCAGCTTGGTTTCTGACACCTCATGATACAAAGCGATCACTGCTGCCCGGTCAGGATCCAGCGTGTTACCGTAACGCGTGTTACCGATCACGGTGAGTAAATGTGCAATCACGGCGACCTGATGGCTATGCTCAGCGACATTTTCTTCCTGAAAACAATGCATTAATGCCCAGCGTTTGATTAGCGGCATCCGGGTGATCCATGCCATAAAAGTACTTTGTAGCTTCATTATCTGGTTCCTTTTGCGCCGGTTGGTAAATGCAGTGGCGTCAATAATAGCAGGAGTTTGCTGCAGACGGACGGTGAGACTAAAGAGCAAAGCACGAGAGGATAATGGTAAATAAGGGCGTCCAGCCCGGGAGGGCCGGACGACAAAGCAGAGATTACTGGCGATAATGTTCCAGGAAGCGGCCAAATTTACCAATTGCCATTTCCAGATCATCCACACGGGGCAGGGTAACTATCCGCACATGGTCCGGCCATGGCCAGTTAAAGGCAGTACCTTGTACCAGCAGAACTTTTTCCTGCAGAAGAAAATCCAGTACCATTTTCTGATCATCATGCAGGTTGAATTTTTTAGGATCAATGCGAGGGAACATATACAGCGCTCCCTGTGGTTTCACGCAACTGACCCCGGGAATATCATTAATCAGTTCCCATGCCCGGTCCCGTTGTTGGTACAAACGGCCTTCCGGTACAATAAATTCGCTGATGCTTTGATAACCGCCGAGCGCTGTCTGGATAGCGTGCTGTGCCGGAACATTGGCGCACAGGCGCATGGAAGCGAGCATTTCCAGGCCTTCGATATAGCCTTTAGCATGCTTTTTCGGTCCGTTGAGAACCATCCATCCCTGGCGGAAGCCAGCAACACGGTAGGTTTTCGATAGTCCGTTAAATGTCACCGTCAGCAAATCCGGTGCAAGTGCGGCAATGGAGTGATGCTGAGCTTCATCATAGAGAATCTTATCGTATATCTCGTCGGCAAAAATAATCAGGTTATGTTCGCGGGCGATGGCAACAATCTCCAGCAACAGCTCTTTACTGTAAACTGCTCCGGTTGGATTATTCGGATTAATAATCACAATCCCACGGGTACGTGGCGTGATTTTGGCGCGAATATCCTCGAGGTCAGGAAACCATCCGGCAGATTCGTCACACAGATAATGAACGGCTTTACCGCTGGATAAAGATACTGAGGCCGTCCACAGTGGATAATCGGGGGCCGGAACCAGCATTTCATCTCCGGTATTTAATAATGCCTGCATAGACTGCAGGATTAATTCGGAGACACCGTTACCGATATAGATATCTTCTACCGTGACATCCCGCATGCCACGTTCCTGGTAGTGCTGCATAATAGCTTTTCGGGCGGAATAGAGCCCTTTTGAATCACAGTAACCCTGAGACGTAGGCAGATGCTTTATCACATCGACCAAAATTTCGTCCGGTGCTTCAAAACCAAAAGGAGCCGGATTTCCGATATTGAGTTTAAGAACTTTATTTCCTTCTTCTTCAAGGCGTTTCGCCTCTTTCAGAACCGGGCCCCGGATATCGTAACAGACGTTATCGAGCTTCGCGGATTTTTCAATTTTTTGAGTCATTACAATCGCCTTGGATGGCAGAGTCCATTTGTCTGCCCTGTGAGTCAACCCTATAAATGTACTCCTCTGATCCGGCTAAAAGAAGGGTAAAGAGCTGTTTTGGACAGTTGTTTAGCTCATCAGTTATTTTAATATTATTATATAATGTCAATCATCAGATATCTGGATTGAATGGCTGCAAAAAAGTTCAAAATCAGAATTTTGTACTGGTGTGTTGTTGCTTTGTATCTGGTTGATATTCAGAGAATATCTGCCAGATATATTTCCCCGTTAAAAAATAAAAGCCGCCAAATATCAGTTAGTGTTAATTGATTATTTATCTATGTAATCGCTTTCATTTTTATTGTAAAGATTAGAAAAACAACAAATAGCATTCCGAATCAATAGTTAATTAAGATAATTCTGCTAAATTCTAATAAATACTGATGGTTTATTTATCATTGAATTAGAAAATTACATATTAAAAACATGAAGATAGTTTATTTCCGAAGGGTGAGCACCCTATAAGTAAAGTCCCAGTGTAAAAGAAGAGAAAATGTGAGTCACTGAATATGAACCAGGTCAAAAATTATGTAGTTTTATATAAAAAAAATTCCAATTCACGGTTAAAAATGATTAAGTATTATTAATAAATTTAATGCGATTGAAATCTGCAATGAATTTTACGCGCTGCCTTTTAATGAGGCATAAATCATCTAAAATTGTTGATGAAGCATTCCGGGAGGTAATGCAGTAGCAGGTGAATGAGATAATGAAACTAACTATCTGTATCCATGAGAAATTTCTGAATATCAGGGACTTTTTCTTTGACTGGCCTGATTGCCGTCGGACCCTGACCTGGAGATTTCTGGGTTCTGTTTGTATCCTGTCAGTAGGCAGGTTTTAAAGTAACACCAGGGCAGTAAGTAATAAAAAACTTATAAGTGACTATAAAATATGACAAATACTAATCCTCCAATTATGAATCTGGACCTTGATCTGTTAAGGACCTTTGTTGCAGTAGCTGATCTGAATACCTTTGCGGCCGCGGCAGCAGCAGTTTGCCGTACACAATCTGCAGTCAGTCAGCAAATGCAGAGGCTTGAGCAACTGGTTGGTAAAGAACTGTTCGCCAGACATGGCCGTAATAAGTTACTGACTGAACACGGTATTCAGTTACTCGGTTATGCCCGTAAAATATTACGATTTAATGATGAGGCTTGTGCATCACTGATGTATAGCAACGTCCAGGGCGTTCTGACCATAGGCGTTACCGAAGATACCGCTGAAACGTTGCTGCCTTACGTTCTTAACCGTATTACCACGTTGTACCCGAAACTAACGATTGATATTCGCATCAACCCTTCGGCGACCGTTTTCACTCTGCTGGAAAATAAAGATGTTGATATTGTGCTTACTACAGCAGGGCACGAAGGTGTTATCAGTCAGGTATTGCGTACCTCACCCACATTGTGGTTCTGTGCCGCAGATTACGCATTCCGTCACGGCGAAGCATTACCTCTGGTTCTGCAGGATGAGCCAAATCCTTACCGTGAAATGGCCATTGATAGTCTGAACCGTAACGGCACGCCGTGGCGAATCTCATATGTGGCCGCGTCGTTATCTGCCGTAAAAGTAGCCGTCAAATCAGGACTGGGTGCCACTGCCCGACCTGCAGAAATGATTGGCCCGGAAGTTCGGGTGCTGGGGAACGCCGAAGGACTACCGGCACTGCCCGATACTCAGTATCTGCTGTGTCGTTTGGAAAACAGTGATAATGAATTGTTGAGGTCAATTTTCACTGTGTTACAACCGCTGGCCGATCCTTCCCATCCACTGTCTGCACATGATGAATATAGCGGTGAAGACGAAGAGGATATGGCAGAGCTGACCGCCAGAGATATTGCTGGCTAATAGCACTTTACTACCAGCCAGGGTTGATACAGACCCGCAAAACCCGCCGGCAAAACGTTTGCCGACGGGTTTTTTTATGTTCGGAATTTAACGTTCAGCTGAATAAAAAGCCGGGAAATGGTTATTTTTTATTCAGTCTCGCCATAAGCCTGCTCTCGATCAAAAAAATAATCTGTGTTCAGGAAGGAAAATGACCAAAGACCTGCCAGACTATAAGGACTTAGTCTGTGATTTGAACAAGTTGGCTATTAGGCGACCGCAACTGAAGCGATTTAGCTGGACGTAGGCGCACTACTTGTTAATAATATGTTTGTTTTGTGAATTAGTCTTTAACTATAATTGTCAAGGTTGACAAAAGGTTACCAAAAGGGGTAAAAAACCCATAAAAATGCTGTGGATACGAATCCTGCAGCACTCTTTATAACGTTAATACCCTTCCCTTGAATTGTTGTGGTGATGGACGATCGCTGTCTGGTAAGTCTCTGAGCCACGTTTGATGAGTAAGCATGAGTATGTCAACAACCATTGAAGTAATCGCACATCATTGGGCTTTCGTTGTATTTGTCGTAATTGCTTTTGGTCTCTGTGCCTTCATGTTAACCGGTGGCTGGTTACTCGGCGGCAGGGCTAAAGCCCGATATAAAAATACTCCTTTCGAGTCGGGTATCGACGCGGTCGGTAATACTCAGCTGCGCTTGTCTGCAAAATTTTATCTGGTGGCGATGTTCTTCGTCATTTTCGATGTTGAAGCCCTGTTCCTTTACGCCTGGTCTACCTCAGTGCGGGAAAGTGGCTGGGTCGGCTTTGCAGAAGCGACAATTTTTATTTTGGTATTACTGGCAGGTCTGGTGTATCTGGCGCGGATTGGTGCGCTGGACTGGGCGCCAGCCCGCCGTCGGGTCCCTGTCACTACTGACGCCGGACGCAGTGATATTCCCTCTCAAAAGCAGTAACAGCGAGGCATTAAAATGGACTATACGCTGACCCGCATAGACCCCGAAGGTAATGGTGACAACGATCGTTACCCTCTGCAGAAACAGGAAATTGTAAGCGATCCGCTGGAGCAGCATGTCCACCGCAGTGTGTATATGGGCAAACTCGAGCACGCATTACATGACATGGTTAACTGGGGCAGAAAAAACTCGCTCTGGCCTTATAACTTCGGTCTTTCCTGCTGTTATGTCGAAATGACAACCTCTTTTACTGCAGTGCATGACGTAGCGCGTTTCGGCGCTGAAGTTATGCGTGCTTCTCCTCGCCAGGCTGACTTTATGGTCATTGCAGGCACCCCGTTTACCAAAATGGCTCCCGTTATTCAGCGGTTATATGACCAGATGCTGGAACCGAAGTGGGTTATTTCGATGGGAGCCTGTGCTAACTCTGGCGGAATGTACGATATCTATTCGGTAGTGCAGGGCGTGGATAAATTCCTGCCGGTTGATGTTTACATCCCGGGATGTCCACCCCGTCCTGAAGCTTATATGCAGGCGTTATTGCTGTTGCAGGAGTCAATCGGCAAAGAGCGCCGTCCACTCTCCTGGGTTGTAGGCGATCAGGGGGTTTACAGAGCCAATATGCCATCGGAACGTGAACGTAAACGTGGCGAGCGTATTGCTGTGACTAACCTGCGCACCCCGGATGAAATTTAAGCCGGTTATTTAGGGATGCGATTTACCTGGCGTAGGCAGAATTAACCCCGCCGGATTTTCATCCTGATGTCATCTTATAAGTGCCCGGATACGGGCCGAAATGGTGAATATCGTATGACTGATTTGAACACGCAAGACTCCGTTCTGCCGGCATGGCAAACAAGGGATCATCTGGATGATCCTGTTGTCGGTGAGTTGCGTAATCGTTTTGGCCCCGAGGCCTTTACTGTTCAGCCAACCCGTACCGGAATACCGGTGGTCTGGGTGCCGCGTGAACAATTACCGGAAGTAATTACCTTTTTACGTAAGCTGCCTAAACCCTATGTCATGCTTTATGACCTGCATGGTGTAGATGAACGACTGCGTACCCACCGTCAGGGCTTACCGGCTGCTGACTTTTCTGTGTTCTACCATCTGTTATCCGTGGAACGTAACCGCGACATTATGATTAAAGTCGCGCTGTCAGAAAACGATCTGTATTTACCTACAATTACCAGTATTTTCCCAAATGCTAACTGGTATGAACGTGAAACCTGGGAAATGTTTGGTATCACCTTCCGTGGGCACCCGCATCTGACCCGCATCATGATGCCTGACACCTGGACCGGTCATCCGCTGCGTAAAGATTATCCGGCCCGTGCTACTGAATTCGATCCGTTCTCGCTGACTAAAGCCAAAGAAGATCTGGAAATGGAGGCACTGACCTTTAATCCGGAAGCCTGGGGCATGAAGCGGGGGACGGCGAACGAAGATTTTATGTTCCTGAACCTTGGTCCTAACCACCCGTCGGCGCACGGTGCCTTCCGCATCATTCTGCAGCTGGATGGTGAAGAGATTGTCGACTGTGTTCCGGATATCGGTTACCACCATCGTGGCGCCGAGAAAATGGGTGAGCGTCAGTCCTGGCACAGCTATATCCCTTACACAGACCGTATTGAATACCTCGGTGGTTGTGTTAATGAAATGCCTTACGTACTGGCAGTAGAAAAGCTGGCCGGTATTACTGTGCCGGACCGGGTTAATGTCATCCGCGTCATGCTGTCTGAGTTATTCCGTATAAACAGCCACCTGTTATATATCTCCACCTTTATTCAGGACGTCGGAGCAATGACTCCGGTGTTCTTTGCCTTTACTGACCGCCAGAAAATTTACGATGTGGTTGAAGCTATCACCGGATTCCGTATGCATCCGGCCTGGTTCCGTATTGGTGGTGTGGCACATGATCTACCGAAAGGTTGGGAACGGTTGTTGCGCGATTTCCTCGACTGGATGCCAAAACGTCTGAAAGAGTATGACAAAGCGGCATTACGTAACACGGTACTGATTGGGCGTTCTAAGGGTGTTGCCGCTTACAACCAAAAAGAAGCGCTGGAGTGGGGCACTACCGGGGCTGCGTTGCGTGCGACCGGGCTGGATTTTGACGTTCGTAAATGGCGTCCATACTCAGGCTATGAAAATTTCGACTTTGAGGTCCCTGTCGGGGATGGCGTCAGCGATGCTTACAGCCGTGTGATGCTGAAAATGGAAGAGATGTGGCAGTCATTACGCATCCTTGAGCAGTGCCTGAATAATATGCCTGCAGGAGCATTTAAAGCCGATCACCCGCTGACAACTCCGCCGCCGAAAGAACGTACTCTGCAACATATCGAAACGCTGATCACTCACTTCCTGCAGGTTTCCTGGGGACCGGTGATGCCGGCCAATGAGTCGTTCCAGATGATTGAAGCTACTAAGGGGATTAACAGCTACTACCTGACCAGTGACGGCAGCACGATGAGCTACCGCACCCGTGTCAGGACCCCAAGCTTCCCGCATTTGCAGCAAATACCGTCGGTGATCCGTGGCAGCCTGGTTTCAGACCTGATTGTCTATCTCGGCAGTATTGATTTTGTTATGTCTGACGTGGACCGCTAATGATGAATGACCAGAAAATAGCCGTTAAAACGATTGACCCTGCAGAAACTTTTGTGCTGAACGCAGAAGAGTACCAGGCAATTGAACACGAAAAGCATCATTACGAAGATGCCCGTGCAGCGTCGATAGAAGCATTGAAAATTGTTCAGAAACATCGCGGCTGGGTGCCTGATGGTGCGATTGATGCCATTGCTGATGTGCTGGGTATCCCTGCCAGTGATGTGGAAGGTGTCGCTACCTTCTACAGCCAGATTTACCGTAAGCCGGTCGGACGACATGTGATTCGTTACTGCGACAGTGTGGTTTGTCACATTACCGGTTATCAGGGGATTCAGGCGGCACTTGAACAGGCGCTAAATATCAAGCCAGGCCAGACGACCGCAGATGGTCGCTTTACATTGCTGCCAACCTGCTGTCTGGGTAATTGCGACAAAGGGCCGACGATGATGGTAGGCGAACAGACGCATGTCCATCTGACCCCGGAATCGATTGCCACTTTACTGGAGCAGTATCAATGACCGTGAAGACTATCATTCGTACTGCGGAAACACATCCTCTCACCTGGCGTATGCGTGACGATCAGCAGCCGGTGTTTCTGGACGAATACCGCAGTAAAAACGGCTATGCCGGCGCCATTAAAGCACTGCAGTCGATGGCCCCTGATGAAATTGTGGCACAAATCAAAGATTCCGGGCTGAAAGGGCGTGGTGGCGCAGGTTTCTCCACCGGGCTGAAGTGGAGCCTGATGCCAAAAGATGAATCCATGAACATCCGTTACCTGCTGTGTAACGCCGATGAGATGGAGCCAGGCACCTACAAAGACCGTTTGTTAATGGAGCAAATGCCGCACCAGTTGGTGGAAGGGATGTTAATTGGTGCATTCGCTCTGAAGGCTTATCGCGGTTATATCTTCCTGCGCGGTGAATATATTGAAGCCGCAGCCAACCTGCGGCGGGCAATTGAAGAAGCGACAGCAGCCGGACTGCTGGGGAAAAACATCCTCGGAACCGGATTCGATTTTGAGTTGATGGTGCATACCGGTGCAGGGCGTTACATCTGTGGTGAAGAAACCGCACTGATTAACTCGCTGGAAGGACGTCGCGCTAACCCGCGTTCCAAGCCTCCTTTCCCGGCATCGGCCGGTGCCTGGGGTAAGCCTACCTGCGTAAACAATGTGGAGACCCTGTCTAACGTACCGGCAATCATGGCCAATGGCGTTGAATGGTACAAAGGGATTTCCGGCAGTGAAGATGCAGGTACCAAGATGATGGGCTTTTCCGGACGGGTAAAAAACCCGGGTGTCTGGGAGTTGCCGTTCGGGATCACTGCCCGGGAAATTCTTGAGGATTATGCCGGTGGCATGCGGGATGGCCTGAAATTTAAAGCCTGGCAACCAGGCGGAGCAGGTACCGATTTTCTGACCGAAAGCCACCTCGATCTGCCAATGGAATTTGCCAGCATTGGTAAAGCGGGCAGCCGTCTTGGAACAGCTCTGGCAATGGCTGTCGACCACGAGATTAATATGGTGTCGCTGGTGCGTAACCTTGAAGAATTCTTTGCGCGTGAATCCTGCGGCTGGTGTACCCCGTGCCGCGATGGTTTGCCGTGGAGTGTGAAGATTCTTCGTGCTCTGGAGCAGGGCAAAGGGCAACCGGGTGATATCGAAACCTTGCAGCAATTATGTCGTCAGCTGGGGCCGGGCAAAACATTTTGCGCCCATGCGCCGGGCGCCGTGGAACCTTTGCAGAGTGCGATTAAATACTTCCGTGACGAGTTTGAAGCGGGTATTGCACCTCAGGTATTCGGCAATCTTAACCAGATTGCGGGCATCCAGCCTAACCTGCTGAAATCACGCTGGTAGCCCTGGTCAGCTTTCGCCAACACAGCGTGCGAAAGAGCCCCGGAAACCACGAAAATTATAAGTATTATGTTTAACGCTCGTGCCGGCACGAGCCTTACGGAAGCATGTTCACTATGGCTACTATTCATGTAGACGGTAAAGAATATGAAGTAAACGGGGCGGACAACCTGTTACAGGCTTGTCTTTCTCTCGGGCTGGATATTCCTTATTTCTGTTGGCATCCGGCGCTCGGGAGCGTGGGTGCCTGCCGCCAGTGTGCGGTAAAGCAATATCAGAATGCCGAAGATACCCGCGGACGTCTGGTGATGTCCTGTATGACTCCGGCCTCTGACGGTACCTTCATTTCTGTTGAAGATGCCGAAGCAAAGGAATTCCGTGAAAGTGTGGTGGAATGGCTGATGACCAACCACCCCCATGATTGTCCGGTTTGCGAAGAGGGCGGTAACTGCCACCTTCAGGATATGACCGTGATGACGGGCCACAGTTTCCGCCGCTATCGGTTTACCAAGCGCACCCACCAGAACCAGGATCTCGGTCCGTTTATCTCCCACGAAATGAACCGTTGTATCGCCTGTTACCGCTGTGTCCGTTACTACAAGGACTATGCCGGAGGGACTGACCTTGGGGTCTACGGTGCGCATGATAACGTCTACTTTGGCCGGCCGGAAGACGGTACGCTGGAAAGCGAATTTTCTGGCAACCTGGTCGAAGTTTGTCCGACAGGGGTATTCACCGATAAAACTCACTCTGAACGTTATAACCGTAAATGGGACATGCAGTTTGCTCCCAGCATCTGCCAGCAGTGCAGCATCGGTTGTAACATCAGTCCCGGTGAACGTTATGGTGAACTTCGCCGTATCGAAAACCGTTTCAATGGTAGCGTAAACCATTACTTCTTATGCGACCGTGGCCGATTTGGTTATGGCTACGTCAACCGCAAAGATCGCCCGCGTCACTCCCGACAATTACGGGGCACTGACTGGGTATCTCTGAGTGCTGAGCAGATTGTTAATGCGGCGGCAGATATTATGCGTCAGGGCAAAAAAGTCATCGGTATCGGCTCCGGACGCGCCAGTATTGAAAGTAACTTTGCGCTGAAACAACTGGTAGGTGCAGACAACTTCTCTACCGGGATGGCCAGCCGTGAACATGACAATGTTATGCGTATTCTGGAAGTGCTGCGTGACGGCGGAATTTATACCCCGTCTCTGCGTGAAATTGAGTCATACGATGCAGTGTTAGTGCTGGGCGAAGATCTGACCCAGGTAGGTGCGCGCGTTGCTTTATCTGTTCGTCAGGCAGTGAAGGGCAAAGCCCGTGAACTGGCAGCGGCTCAGAAAGTTGCTGACTGGCAGATTGCCGCCATCCTGAACATCGGGCAGCACGCGAAACATCCACTGTTTGTCACCCATGTGGCTGAAACCCGTTTAGATGATATTGCTGCATGGAGCTATCGTGCCAGTGTGGAAGAGCAGGCACGGCTTGGTTTTGCAATTGCCAATGCGATTGACGGAGATGCCCCTGCGGCCGGTGAGTTTGAACGTTCACTGAACGGTAAACTGGATGTGGTTGTCCAGGCACTCAGCGGTGCGAAAAAACCGCTGATTATCTCCGGAACTCACTCCGGTAGTCAGGCCATGATTGAAGCGGCAGCTAACGTCGCCAGAGCGCTGAAAAATAAAGGTGCAGATGTCGGTATTACGTTGCTGGCTCCGCAGACGAACAGTATTGGCCTGGCGATGCTTGGCGGACAACCGCTGGAGTCTGCACTGGATATGCTGACCAAAGGTGAAGCGGATACCGTCGTCATTATGGAGAATGATCTTTACCGTCACGCTCCTGCAGCGCTGGTTGATGCGGCACTGAATAACAGCCATCAGGTGATCGTGCTGGATCATCAGCAGACTCAGACTCTGGAAAAAGCAGATTATATCCTGCCTGCATCAACCTTTGCTGAGAGCGATGGTACCGTCGTAAACCATGAAGGCCGCGCACAACGGTTCTTCCAGGTGTTTGACCCGGCATTTTACGATAACAGTGTTCAGGTCACCGAAAGCTGGCGCTGGTTGCATTCACTGCACGCTGTGCTGGAAAGCCGGAAAATTGACTGGTCACAACTTGATCATGTAATTGACACGGTGATCGCAGAATATCCTCAACTGGCAGCGATTAAAGAGGCGGCACCGGATGCTTCGTTCCGCATCCGCGGTCAAAAACTGGCGCGTTCACCTCATCGTTACAGCGGGCGTACCGCCATGCGTGCCAATATCAGTGTGCATGAGCCGCGTCAGCCTCAGGATAAAGACACGATGTTTGCGTTCTCGATGGAAGGTAACAACCAGCCATCGGCTCCGCGGTCGCAGATTCCGTTTGCCTGGGCTCCGGGCTGGAACTCACCTCAGGCATGGAACAAATTCCAGGATGAAGTGGGCGGGCATTTGCGTAACGGTGATCCTGGCGTCCGGTTAATTGAACCTTCGGCCAGCGGGCTTAACTGGTTTACTCCTGTTGCGCCAACTCCGGCGGCCGGGCAGTGGCAGGTTGCACCGATGTATCGTCTGTTCGGCAGTGAAGAGCTATCTCAACGCTCGCCGGTGTTCGGTCAGCGTATGAGCGAAGCAGTGATGGTGATTAACCCTCAGGAAGGGGAAAAACTGGGAGTTAACGAAGGTGCGCTGCTGCAATTACAGTGTGGCGGCGAAACCGTAAATCTGCCGGTGCATTTTTCTGCGGCACTGCCTGCCGGTCAGGTCGGTCTGCCACTGGGAATGCCGGGTGTTCCTTTGTTCCTGTCTGGCGCAACCATTGAAAAACTGCAGGAGGCAGCACAATGAGTTGGTTTACTCCTGAGGTAATAGCGGTTCTGATTCAGGTAGTGAAAGCGATAGTGATCCTGTTGGTGGTGGTCGCCTGCGGAGCTTTTATGAGTTTTGCAGAACGACGCCTGCTGGGGCTGTTCCAGAATCGTTACGGACCTAACCGTGTTGGCTGGGGCGGTTCGCTGCAGCTGGCCGCTGACATGATTAAAATGTTCTTTAAAGAGGACTGGGTTCCTCCTTTCACTGATCGCGCTATTTTTACTCTGGCTCCGGTGATTGCGTTTGTCGCATTGCTGCTGGCATTTGCCATTGTTCCGGTTTCTCCGGAATGGATGGTCACCGACCTGAACATCGGGCTGTTGTTTTTCCTGATGATGGCAGGACTGGCGGTGTATGCGGTGCTGTTCGCTGGCTGGTCGAGTAATAACAAATATTCTCTGCTGGGTGCGATGCGTGCTTCTGCACAAACCCTGAGCTATGAAGTGTTCCTCGGCTTATCCCTGATGGGCGTGGTAGCACAGGCAGGGTCATTTAATATGACCGCGATCATCACCAGTCAGACACACCTGTGGAATATCATTCCTCAGTTCTTCGGTTTTGTGACCTTCTGTATTGCCGGAGTTGCGGTGTGTCACCGTCACCCGTTCGATCAGCCGGAAGCAGAACAGGAACTGGCCGACGGCTACCACATTGAATATGCCGGGATGAAATTCGGGCTGTTCTTTGTTGGTGAATATGTGGCTATCACTACTGTTTCAGCGTTAATCGTTACGCTGTTTTTCGGTGGCTGGTTAGGCCCGTGGCTCCCGCCATTCATCTGGTTTGCCATTAAAACCGCATTTTTTATGATGATGTTTATTCTGATCCGCGCCGCGTTACCTCGCCCGCGCTATGACCAGGTGATGTCGTTCGGCTGGAAAGTATGTTTGCCGTTGACGCTGTTGAACCTGCTGGCGACTGCCGCAGTGATTCTGTACAACGCGCAATAAGGAGTAACACCATGACATTAAAAGAGATTGTGGTGGGCTTTGCGACACAGGTGCGCAGTATCTGGATGATAGGAATGCATGCCTTTGCCAAGCGCGAAACCCAGATGTATCCGGAAGAGCCGGTTTATCTGCCACCACGTTATCGCGGAAGAATCGTGCTGACCCGCGATCCTGACGGCCAGGAACGTTGTGTTGCCTGTAACCTGTGTGCGGTTGCCTGTCCGGTGGGATGTATCTCGTTACAGAAAGCGGAAATGAGTGATGGTCGCTGGTATCCGGAGTTTTTCCGAATCAACTTCTCTCGCTGTATTTTCTGTGGATTATGTGAAGAGGCTTGTCCGACCACTGCGATTCAGCTGACCCCCGATTTTGAACTGGGCGAATTTAAACGTCAGGACCTGGTATATGAGAAAAATGATCTGCTGATTTCAGGCCCCGGGAAATATCCTGAATATAACTTTTACCGGATGGCAGGTATGGCTATTGACGGTAAAGAGAAAGGTTCCGCCGAAAACGAAGCCAAACCTATCGACGTTAAAGGCTTATTACCCTAAGGAGTCGGGAATGGAGTTCGCATTTTATTTTTGTGGGGCAATCGCGGTGTTAACCACGCTTAGGGTGATTACTCACACTAACCCGGTGCATGCCTTGCTGTATCTAATCATCTCGCTGTTGGCTGTTGCCGGGGTGTTCTTTTCGCTCGGGGCTTATTTCGCGGGTGCACTGGAAATTATCGTTTATGCCGGTGCGATTATGGTGTTGTTCGTGTTCGTCGTGATGATGCTGAATCTTGGCAAAGTGCAGCAAAAACAGGAGCAGGAGTGGCTGAAACCGTCATTGTGGATTGGTCCCGGGATTATTGCATTACTGCTGCTGATTGCACTGATTAAAGCGATTTCCAGCATCAATGATCAGGGAATTGACGGTACGGTGATTGATGCTAAAGCGGTCGGTATCAGTTTATTCGGACCTTATGTGCTGGCAGTTGAACTGGCATCCATGTTGCTGCTGGCAGGCGTAGTGGTGGCTTATCACATTGGTCGTGAAGACCGGCGGGGAGAGGTGCTGAGCAACCGCCCCGACGACACCATCAAAGCAAATAAGGAGGAAAAAATATGATACCTCTTCAACACGGACTCATCCTTGCGGCTGTGTTATTTGTTATGGGGCTGACCTCACTGGTTCTGCGTCGTAACCTGCTGTTTATGCTGATTGGTCTGGAAATCATGATTAATGCGGCGGCGCTGGCGCTGGTCGTTGCCGGAAGCTACTGGGGCCAGGCCGATGGTCAGGTAATGTATATTCTGGCGATCAGCCTGGCAGCGGCAGAAGCCAGTATCGGGCTGGCATTGCTGCTGCAATTGCATCGTCGTCGTCAGACTCTGAATATTGATTCAGTGAGTGAGATGCGCGGATGAATCTTCTCTACTTAACCGTATTACTGCCATTGATTGGCTTCCTGTTACTGGCATTTTCTCGTGGTCGTTGGTCCGAAAACCTTTCCGCTACGGTCGGAATGGGATCGGTGGGTCTGGCGGCTCTGGTGACCTTGTATGCCGGTATTGATTTTTTTAATCACGGTCGTGCGGTTTACCAGCAGGCGCTCTGGACCTGGATGCAGGTCGGACAATTTAATATTCAGGTTAATCTGACACTGGACGGACTGTCGCTGACGATGCTGTCTGTCGTGACCGGAGTCGGCTTCCTGATTCATATGTTTGCCTCCTGGTATATGCGCGGTGAAGAAGGTTATTCACGGTTTTTCGCTTATACCAACCTGTTCATTGCCAGTATGGTCGTGCTGGTTCTGGCTGATAACCTGATGCTGATGTATCTCGGCTGGGAAGGAGTGGGGCTGTGCTCTTATCTGCTGATTGGTTTTTACTACACCAATCCGGAAAACGGCAAAGCTGCGATGAAGGCTTTTATCATTACCCGTATTGGTGATGTGTTCCTCGCGTTTGCCCTGTTTATCCTCTACAACCAGCTGGGTACGCTGAACTTCCGGGAAATGGCTGAACTTGCTCCGACACAGTTTGCCGGCAATCACCATCTGCTGGAATGGGCAACGCTGATGCTGCTGGGTGGCGCTGTTGGTAAATCTGCACAGTTACCATTGCAAACCTGGCTGGCTGATGCGATGGCCGGTCCGACACCGGTATCGGCACTGATTCACGCCGCTACCATGGTAACGGCCGGGGTTTATCTGATTGCCCGTACCCACGGACTGTTCCTGCTCACCCCGGAAATTCTTCATCTGGTCGGGATTGTGGGAGCCATCACTCTGGTACTCGCTGGTTTTGCTGCACTGGTACAAACAGATATCAAACGTGTACTGGCCTACTCGACAATGAGTCAGATTGGTTACATGTTCCTGGCGCTTGGGGTTCAGGCTTGGGATGCCGCAATTTTCCACCTGATGACCCACGCCTTCTTTAAAGCACTGTTGTTCCTGTCCTCAGGTTCGGTAATTCTGGCCTGTCATCATGAGCAGAACATTTTCAAAATGGGCGGCTTACGTAAAAGCATTCCGCTGGTTTATGTCTGTTTCCTGGTGGGTGGAGCCGCGCTGTCAGCATTGCCGGTGATCACTGCTGGTTTCTACAGTAAAGATGAAATCCTGTACGGTGCGATGACCAGTGGTCACCACACTCTGATGCTGGCCGGGCTGGTCGGGGCGTTTCTGACCTCGATTTATACCTTCCGTATGATCTTCATTGTGTTTCATGGTGAAGAGAAAATTAAGGCACATGCCGGTAAGGGCATCACTCATCATTTACCGCTGCTGATTTTACTGGTGCTCTCTACCTTTATCGGTGCGTTTATTACGCCACCGCTGGCCGGAGTATTACCACAGAGCATCGGGGGAGAAGAAGGTAAGGTCGCCCTGGAAATTACTTCCGGTATCGTCGCCATTGCCGGGATTGTGATTGCCGCTCTGTTGTGGCTGGGTAAACGGCAACTGGTGTCCTCGGTTGCTACCAGTGCGCCAGGCCGGTTCCTGTCCCGTTGGTGGTTTGCTGCCTGGGGCTTCGACTGGCTCTACGATCTGCTGTTCGTGAAAACTTATCGCGCCATTGCCTGGCTGCTGAAATCAGATCCGTTTAATACGCTGATTAATCTGTTGGCAGTGGTTTCCCGTGCGGCCAGTAAAGGGCTGACGGTGAGCGAAAATGGTTATCTGCGCTGGTATGTCGCTTCAATGGGCATTGGTGCAGTTGTTGTGCTGGCGTTAATGCTGGTGGTTTGAGGTGAGCAGGCAGCGACAAGGCTACGGCTTTGCTATCTCTGCCATGCTTAATAAATTTTCGCGGGTGACAGACATCCGCGGATCACTAAAAGGGAACCAAACGCCGTGTTACTACCTTGGCTAATTATAATCCCCTTCGTTGGCGGCTTTCTTTGCTGGCTGGCTGAACGCTTTGGTGTCAGAGCTCCGCGCTGGATAGCACTGCTGACTATGGGGTTAACGCTGGCACTTTCCTTGCTGCTCTGGTCGCAGGGAGGTTATTCATTAACTCAGGCTGCGGGAATCCCGCAGTGGCAATCTGAATTCTCGGTGCCGTGGATCCCGGCATTTGGCATTAACTTCCATCTGGCGATTGACGGCTTGTCATTGTTGATGGTGGTGCTGACCGGTTTACTCGGAACGATGGCAGTACTCTGTTCCTGGAATGAGATAGAGAAATATCAGGGCTTTTTTCATCTGAATCTGATGTGGATTCTCGGTGGTGTGATTGGGGTGTTCCTGTCACTGGATATGTTCCTGTTCTTCTTCTTCTGGGAACTGATGCTGGTGCCGATGTACTTCCTGATTGCGCTATGGGGCCACAAAGCCTCAGACGGGAAGACCCGTATTTCGGCGGCGACTAAGTTTTTCATTTATACCCAGGCTTCGGGTCTGGTGATGCTGATTGCCATTCTTGGTCTGGTGCTGGTGCATTTCCACGCCACCGGCGAATGGACATTCAGTTATGAAAGACTGCTGAACACGCCGATGTCACATACAGTGCAATACCTGTTAATGCTTGGCTTCTTTATCGCGTTTGCGGTGAAAATGCCGGTTGTACCATTGCATGGCTGGTTACCGGATGCACACAGTCAGGCTCCTACCGCCGGTTCGGTCGATTTGGCAGGTATTCTGCTGAAAACCGCCGCTTACGGTCTGCTGCGTTTTAGTCTGCCTCTGTTCCCGCAGGCTTCAGCGGAGTTTGCACCCATTGCGATGGGCCTGGGACTGCTGGGTATTTTCTACGGTGCATGGATGGCGTTCTCTCAGACCGATATCAAACGTCTGATTGCTTACAGCTCTATTTCCCATATGGGCTTTGTATTGATTGCCATCTACACCGGCAGTCAGCTGGCTTTCCAGGGGGCAGTGATCCAGATGATTGCTCATGGTCTGTCTTCAGCTGCATTGTTTATCCTGTGTGGTCAGTTATATGAAAGACTGCATACCCGTGATATGCGACTGATGGGTGGGCTGTGGTCACGGATTAAGTGGTTGCCGGGGCTGTCATTATTCTTTGCAGTAGCGAATCTCGGGATGCCAGGTACCGGTAACTTCGTGGGTGAGTTTATGATCCTCACCGGTAGTTTCCGTGTTGTGCCGGTAGTCATTATCATCGCCACCTTTGGTCTGGTGTTTGCTTCGGTGTACTCGCTCATCATGATGCAGCGGGCGTACTATGGCGCACCAAAATCTGATTCACCGTTGCGTGGAATGAATGCCCGTGAGTTTCTGATGATTCTGGTACTGGTGGTATTACTGGTTCTGCTGGGAGTTTATCCGCAGCCGATTCTGGATACCTCAAATGCTGCAATTAGCAATATTCAGCACTGGTTCGCCGCTTCAACTTCAATAACAAGGCCTTGATTAGCCATGACAATAACTACTGAACAATTGATTGCGCTTCTCCCCCTGTTAATCACCGGATTAACAGTGGTGGTGGTGATGCTGTCTATTGCGTGGCGACGCAACCACTTTGTGAACGCTACACTGACAGTCATTGGTCTTAACCTTGCGTTGTTATCTCTGTGGTTTGTCGGCCATAACGGTGCAACGGACGTCACCTCTTTATTAAGAGTGGACGGTTACTCAGTCTTCTACTCTGCGCTGGTGTTAATGGCAGGCTTAGCCACCTGTACCTTTGCTTTCCCGTGGCTGAAGTCGTTTCATGATAATACCGATGAGTTCTATCTGTTGGTGGCCATTGCGGTGCTTGGCGGGATTGTCCTGTCGAGTGCTGATCATCTGGCGTCGCTGTTTATTGGCGTCGAACTACTGTCACTGCCGCTGTTCGGGTTGGTAGGGTACGCTTTCCGGCATAAACGCTCACTGGAAGCCGCGATTAAATATACCATCCTGTCTGCTGCGGCCTCGTCATTCCTGCTGTTTGGTATTGCACTGGTGTACGCTGGCAGTGGCGATTTAACCTTTGCCGCGTTAGGTCAGAATCTGTCTGGTGCCGGGTTAAGCTCACCGCTGATGTTGGCCGGTTTTGGCATGATTATCATTGGTATCGGCTTTAAACTGTCACTGGTGCCGTTCCATCTGTGGACACCGGATGTGTATCAGGGAGCGCCTGCGCCGGTTTCTGCGTTCCTTGCGACTGGCAGTAAAATTGCTATTTTTGCCGTGATGATGAGGTTATTTATTGATGCGCCGGTCAGTCACAGTGAAGGGATGCGTACCGCGCTGGGAGTGATTGCATTTGCTTCTATCCTGGTCGGTAACCTGATGGCGATTGCTCAGACGAATATCAAACGTCTGCTCGGCTACTCTTCTATTGCCCACCTCGGGTATCTGCTGGTGGCATTGATTGCCTCTGAATCACAGCAGTTATCGCTGGAAACGACCGGAGTTTATCTGGCTGGCTATCTGTTCAGCAGCCTGGGAGCCTTTGGTGTGGTCAGCCTGATGTCTGCTGCCGGACGGGAAAATGATACGGATTCGTTGTACTCTTACCGTGGCCTGTTCTGGCACCGTCCGGTGCTGTCGGCAGTTATGGCGATGATGATGATGTCACTGGCGGGGATTCCTTCGACGCTGGGCTTTATTGGTAAATTCTATGTGTTGGCTTCTGCAGTGAACGGTAAATTATGGTGGCTGGCAGCCGCGGTGATTGCCGGCAGTGCCATTGGTCTTTACTACTACCTGCGTGTGACTGTCAGCCTGTTCCTGAGTGCTCCGGGATTACACCACCGGGATACAACCAACAGCTGGGGCTATACCGCCGGCGGTATTGTCACTCTGATTTCTGCAATTCTGGTGCTTGTACTGGGTATCTTCCCGCAGCCACTGATTACACTGGTGAAACTTGCCCAGCCGTTTATGTAATTTTTCTGCGTAAACCTGTAGTCATCATAAGGCCATGGATTCCATGGCCTTTTTTCTTTGTGTTATTTTTATCTTCCCGTATTTTTTAACAGGAGTAGTTATGGCCCGTTTTACTGATAAAAATGTACTGATCACCGGAGGTACCAGCGGTATGGGGCTGGCCGGTGCTTTGCGAATCTGTCGGGAAGGGGGGGGGGTAGCTGTCACCGGGCAGAATCCACAACGTCTGGCCGACAGTCAGGCACAGTTACCTGAAGGTTCTCTGGTTCTGAAGGATGATGCCGGGCAGGAAACGACCGGAGAGGTTCTTGCAGCCGCTATCTCAGGCTGGCAACGGCTCGACGGTCTGTGGCTGAATGCCGGATTTGCCTCCATCGGGATGCCTGAATCCGTAACTGCCAGCGATTTTGACCGTATGATGCATGTGAATGTTCGTGGGCCAATGCTGCAACTGGCGAGTCTTTCACCGTTACTGAATCCGGGAGCGTCAGTGGTAATCACTTCGTCCTCATCGGTCTATGAAGGGGCAGCGGCAACCAGCCTTTATGCCGCGACTAAAGGTGCTCTGGTGGCAATGGTCCGCAGCTGGTCTGCTGCGATGGCAGAGCGAAATATTCGGGTCAATGTGTTGGTTCCTGGTCCGGTTGAGACTAATTTTCGTGAATTTATGCCTCAGGAAACACGACAAAGTTTTGAGGATTTTGTGGTCAGTCAGGTACCACTGAAACGCGTCGGTACTGCGGAGGAGGCTGCTGCAGTGGGTTTATTTCTGCTGTCTGACGATGCTTCCTATGTAACGGGCAGTCAGTTTGCCGTTGATGGCGGGCTGGTTCGCTACTGAAATCCCCCTTAAATTACCTGAGAATAAAAAGAGAAAGGATAACTTAATGACAGAGATGAAATGGAAAGATCTGCATCATAGTGAATTATCAACCAGTGATCTTTATCAGTTACTGGCATTGCGAAATCAGGTGTTTATCGTGGAACAGCAGTGCGTCTACCAGGATATCGATGGTGCCGATCTGCTGGGAAATAACCGACATCTGCTGGGATTTATTGACGGAGAACTGGCGGCTTATTCACGCCTGTTGGTTCCGGAAGACCAGCAACAACCGCTGAGCATCGGGCGCGTTATTGTGGCGCCTTTTGCCCGTGGACGGCAACTGGGACACCAGTTGCTGAAACAGACTTTACTGGTCTGCTCTTTGCACTATCCGGAAAGATCGCTGTATTTATCAGCTCAGTCGCATTTGCAGGGATTTTATGCGGCTCAGGGTTTTGTGGTGTGTACCGAACCGTACAGTGAGGATGGTATCGAGCATATCGGAATGGAGTTGCAGGTTGCTAAGCAATGAAAGTGGCGAAGCGGGGTGCTTCGCCACAGGGTGATTAACCGGCGGTCATCTGGCGGTCATCAATATATTTGCGCTGATCGGGTGCTGGCGGTACGTACTGATACATCCAGGTTTCACTCAGTGTCTCGCCTTTGGTACGCAGGAACAGTCGCATGTTTACCGGAGCCGTAGAGTCGCTGTCCGGATACCAGTCGAACAGAATCCGGTAGGCTTTGAGTGGTTCAACATACAGAATCTCAACCTGTTTAAAGGTACCCGAAGATAATGTAATGACAGGTTCAATGCCTTTAGGCGCAGCAGCCTGCAGATCGCCGCCAACAAAATCAACCGCGAAACGGCGACACCAGACTTCAGGGAAGTGTTCGCCAGGTGCCCAGCCTTCCGGGAAACCGCCGATACCGGTACGGGTAGCCGCAACCCGGGCCAGTGGACTTTGCACCGGAGGCAGCCCGCTCCAGTAGAGTTTATAGCCAAAACTCAGTTCACTGCCGGCGGTTACCGGAGCTTCCGGTTTCCAGAAACAAACAATGTTATCCAGGGTTTCACCGGTGGTTGGGATTTCCATCAGGTTAATGGCACCTTTCCCCCATTTACCTACCGGCTCAACCCACAGACTTGGCCGCTTGTTATACCAGCCAATCACATCCTGATAATCATTAAAATCGTGGTCCAGCTGGAGCAACCCGAAGCCACGTGGGTTTTCATCACTGAAACTGTTGAAAGTCAGACGCTGCGGGTTATTCAGTGGCCGGGCAATCCACTCTCCTTTACCTGTCCACATCGCCAGCCGGTCGGAATCGTGGATCTGCGGATGATAGGTATTACACATCCGCCTATCATTGGTCCCGCAACTGAACATGCTGGTCATTGGAGCGATACCCAACTGTTCAATGGCTTTTCGGGCATACAGGTTATTTTCGACAGTCATCACCACGCGTTCTTGCTCGCAATCAATGGTGAACTTAAAGGCCCCTGTAATGCTGGCACCATCCAGTAAAGCGTAGACAACGAAAGTGGTGTCTTCCGGCTTCGGTGTTTCAAACCAGAAGGCCGTGAAATCCGGAAACTCTTCGTGATTAGAAAATGTATCAATGGCTACGCCGCGGGCTGAGAGACCGTACTGATAGGTATCATCGACGGCACGGAAATAACTGGCACCCAGGAAAGAAACGATATCTCGGCGTGCCAGCTCTGGCTTTTTAAAAGCTCTGAATCCGGCGAAACCGAGATCCGTTTTTCCCGCCAGTTGTTTTACATCGACATGCGCATTGTTATAGCTGAACAGTTCAGGACGGAAATGAATTTCCCGAGCCTGGCGGTTGGCAGGGTCTACCGAAAACATCCTGATTCGCCGTTTAAATCCCATGCCAACATGGAAAAACTGAACATCCAGCTGACGGTCCGGGATGTTGTTCCACAGGGAATGACCGGCATCATACTGAATTGCGTTGTAATCCTGAGGTGTCAAATTAGCCAGAGTTTCAGGTAACGGACCCGGTGCTCCACCCCAGGGTTGTTTGGCCAGAGCGGCCGCCTGTTGTTTGAGCTGATCAAAATCGAATTGCCGGGCATGTCCATCGGCGATACCGTCAGCCGCCCAGGCCGAGTTAGCCAGCAGGGAGGATAATCCTGTCATTGTCCCGAGGGCGGAAACCGCCAGCGAGCCTTTCATAAACATTCTGCGATTCATACCGGAAACATTTTCCTTGATTGTTCGGGTGTTAGTTGGCTGCGGCGACAAAGTCACTGCATCTTGTGCCGGTGAATGGTGTTCATCCATTACGACAGGGCACCGCTCCTAAAATTCATTGCTAAGAAATTTATCAGAATAATCAGAGAAAAGGTGCATTTTCCACTGGCTGCTCAGGTTATTTTACTCTTCGGGATAACGATGCACACAGGGCTTTTATCTGTGATGCTGCTGAGTTTGCCGTTTTTTTATGACAGCTGATGTCCGGGCTTGTAATCACTTGCGGACAGTATTTAAATGAATCCCTCAGTATATTTTCATCTTCCGAAGCAGCCGCTATCTGTGGCTGATACGAAACAGGCCACGTTAACTGTCCAGGAGCAGTAAGTTGAATATTGAAATGTTATCTACCGGCGATGAAGTGTTGTATGGACAGATCACCGATACCAATGCGGGCTGGCTGGCGGATACCTTTTTTTCTCACGGGCTGGTGATGACTCACCGTTCAACGGTGGGAGACCAGTTAGATGCACTGGTGGAAGAGTTAAAGCAACGAAGCCTGCAGGCCGATGTGCTGATTGTTAATGGCGGGCTGGGGCCTACCAGCGATGATCTCAGTGCTCAGGCCGCAGCCATTGCCTGTGGGGTTAAACTTGAACTGAATGAACAGTGGTTGCAGCGAATAGAAGCTTTTTTCAGTGAACGTGGGCGAACGATGGCTGCCTCTAACCGAAAACAGGCGGAAATTCCGCAGGGCGCTGAAATGATCGATAACCGCGTAGGAACAGCCTGCGGTTTTGCGGTGACACTGAATGACTGTCGGATCTTTTTTACTCCCGGAGTGCCTTCGGAGTTTAAGGTGATGGTTACTGAGCAAATCCTGCCTCGACTGGCTGAACAATTCAGCCTGCCTGAGAAGCCCCTTTGCCTGAGACTGACGACCTTTGGTCGCGGAGAAAGTGATCTGGCGGCACAACTGGACAGTTTAATACTGCCCGCAGGCGTCACTCTGGGGTACCGGGCGGCGATGCCGGTGGTGGAAATTAAACTGACCGGTCCCGGGAGTGAGGCTGTGGCGATGAATAGCTGCTGGCAAAATATTCGTCAGCAACTGGCAGACTGGATTCTGTTTGAAGGCACGGAAGGGCTCCCGGCCGTGCTGGCACGTGAAATCAGACAGCAGGGATTAACTCTGTCGGTCAGTGAGAAATTTACGGCAGGGTATCTTCACTGGTCACTGGCTTCTGCGGATGTACCGTTGCAGGGCAGTGATTTACCGGCAGCTGGTGTTGAAACGCTGTCTGAACTGGCTGAGCGTACGGTGTCGCTGGCTAAACATCATCGGGCATCACTGGCTCTGGCTGTGGGTGAACTGAATGAACAGTCACTGGGGATTTGTCTGGCGACTCCACAGGGCACTGAAGCACATCAGCTGACTTTTAATACTCAACGCCACTCACTGTCGGCCCGTCAGGAACTGATCAGCACGGTTGCAATGAACATGCTGTTACGCTGGCTACAGGGAAGAAACTCTCCGGCAAGCCATAGCTGGTTGGAAGTGACCGGGCATTTGCTGCTTCCTTAATTTTATAATTTTATTCATAACGACCGTTTGTCGGTTTTAACAGGATTGTGACGATGTAGATAAATGATATTCCGTTCGGTATAACAGACTGGCAGACAGTTACCGGTGAGAATCATGCTGGTGAACAAGGGATGGCTGTCTGGAAAACCCGCCAGTTTGGTGATATCCGTGTCAGAGACGTCACCTATTCAGCAGGTTATCTGGCAGAACACTGGTGCAAGAAAGGCCATATTTTGTTTTGCCTGGAAGGCGAGATGGTTACCGAACTTGAGGATGGCAGGACATTCACGTTAAAAGCGGGGATGAGTTATCAGGTGGCTGATCAGGCAGAGGCTCATCGTTCCTCGACTGTCGATGGTGCAAGGTTATTTATTGTCGACTAATCAGTTATCGCCGGTTTATTCCGGCGATAACTGCAGGCTAAAGCTCCAGTTCAATATCACCCACCGGCCGGCAGCAGCAGGGTAAAATTTCACCCTGGCCAACAAATGCCAGCGGCTCACTGCGGTAGCAGACTTTGCCTTTTCGCAGTTTCAGACGACATGATCCGCAATAGCCTTCACGGCACTGGTACTCGACCGGTAACTGATGAGCTTCGAGTGCGCTCAGCAGATTAGGGTAGGCGTTTTCAACACACTCAAGCTCACGCCCTGAGCGACTGAGTGTGATGACACTGGACTTATCCATTATTACAGCTGGAAGTCGTTAAAATCGTCAGCACCGACTTCCGAGTCGATTTGTCCGACCAGATAAGAACTTACCTCTACTTCCTGCGGAGCAACCTGAACATTATCCGATACCAGCCATGAATTGATCCACGGGATCGGGTTAGAACGGGTCTGGAACGGTAGATTGAGTCCGACAGCCTGCATACGGATGTTGGTAATATATTCAATGTACTGGCAGAGAATATCTTTGTTCAGACCAATCATTGAACCGTCACGGAACAGATACTCAGCCCATTCTTTTTCCTGAATGGCCGCTTTCTTAAACAGCTCATAGCATTGCTCCTGGCATTCAGCAGCAATCTCTTTCATTTCCGGATCATCTTCACCGCTGCGCATCAGGTTCAGCATATGCTGAGTACCGGTCAGGTGCAGAGCTTCATCACGGGCAATCAGACGAATAATCTTAGCATTGCCTTCCATCAGTTCACGTTCAGCAAAAGCGAAAGAACAGGCAAAACTGACATAGAAACGGATAGCTTCCAGCGCATTGACACTCATCAGACACAGATAAAGCTGTTTCTTCAGTGCGCGCAGGTTGACCACTATCTCTTTACCGCCCACCTGGTGGGTGCCTTCACCCAGCAAGTGCCAGTAGCTGGTCATTTCAATCAGGTCGTCATAATAGCCGGTGATATCTTCAGCGCGCTTGAGAATCTGCTCATTAGTCACGATATCGTCAAACACCAGCGCCGGGTCGGTCACAATGTTTCGGATAATATGAGTGTAGGAGCGGGAATGGATGGTCTCAGAAAACGCCCAGGTTTCAATCCAGGTTTCCAGCTCAGGAATAGAGACCAGCGGCAGTAACGCAACGTTTGGACTGCGTCCCTGAATAGAATCCAGCAGGGTCTGATATTTCAGATTGCTGATAAAGATATGCTTCTCATGCTCGGGTAAAGACTGGTAGTCAATCCGGTCACGGGCAACATCAACTTCTTCAGGACGCCAGAAAAAAGACAGTTGTTTCTCGATCAGTTTTTCAAAAATATCATATTTTTGCTGGTCGAAACGGGCGACGTTCACCGACTGTCCGAAAAACATCGGTTCTTTTAACTGGTCATTTTTGTTTTGCGAGAATGTGGTATAGGCCATAAGCAAACATCCGATAGATACAGGCTAACGTTTTAGCGGTTAAATAGCTAAAGTCAGGGGCCGGTGATGGCCCCTGGCAGAGGTTTAAATCTTGCAGGCGCCGCCTTCACAACCGTCATCGGCCGGTGCCAGGTCATCCTGAGCATCTTCAGCACCATCACGGGTGTTCTGGTAATACAGCGTCTTAACGCCAAATTTATAGGCGGTCAGCAGGTCTTTCAGCAGCTGTTTCATTGGCACCTTACCGTTAGCAAACCGGGAAGGGTCATAGTTGGTGTTTGCTGAAATCGACTGGTCGACAAATTTCTGCATCACACCCACCAGTTGCAGGTAACCATCGTTCGATGGCATTTCCCACAACAGCTCATAGTTATTTTTCAGCTCTTCATAATCTGGTACCACCTGACGCAGGATACCGTCTTTCGAGGCTTTAATACTGACATGACCGCGTGGTGGCTCAATGCCGTTGGTCGCATTGGAAATCTGGGAAGATGTTTCCGAAGGCATCAGCGCGGACAGAGTCGAGTTACGCAGGCCATGGGTACGGATGGACTCTCTCAGAGATTCCCAGTCCAGATGCAATGGCTCATTACAGATTGCATCGAGGTCTGCTTTATAGGTATCAATCGGCAGCACACCGGCAGCATAAGTGGTTTCATTAAACCACGGGCAAGCACCCTGTTCTTTAGCCAGCTCGTTAGAAGCTTTTAGCAGGTAGTACTGAATAGCTTCAAAGGTCTTGTGAGTCAGGTTATTAGCACTACCATCGGAATAACGCTTACCGTGTTTCGCCAGGTAGTATGCATAGTTAATGACACCAATACCCAGAGTACGACGGCCCATCGCACCGCGTTGTGCGGCAGGAATCGGGTAGTCCTGATAATCCAGCAGCGCATCCAGAGCACGCACCGCAAGTACAGACAAATCTTCCAGTTCGTCCAGGCTGCTGATAGCTCCCAGGTTAAATGCCGACAGAGTACACAGGGCGATTTCGCCATTCTCATCGTTGACATCTTCCAGTGGCCGGGTAGGCAGGGCAATTTCCAGACACAGGTTTGACTGACGTACAGGAGCAATTGCCGGATCAAACGGGCTATGGGTGTTGCAGTGGTCAACGTTCTGAATATAAATACGTCCGGTTGAAGCACGTTCCTGCATCATCAGAGAAAACAGTTCTACTGCTTTAATCCGTTGTTTACGGATGCTGCTGTCCTGCTCATATTTAACATACAGGCGTTCAAATTCATCCTGATCAGCAAAGAAAGCATCATACAGGCCCGGGACATCCGACGGGCTGAACAGGGTAATGTCTTCGCCTTTAAGTAAACGCTGGTACATCAGTTTGTTGAGTTGTACTCCGTAGTCCATATGACGAACACGGTTTCCTTCAACACCACGGTTGTTTTTTAACACCAGCAGGCTTTCTACTTCCAGATGCCAGATAGGGTAGAACAGCGTGGCTGCACCACCACGGACACCGCCCTGAGAACAGGATTTAACCGCTGTCTGGAAGTGCTTATAGAACGGGATACATCCGGTGTGGAATGCTTCACCGCCGCGAATCGGGCTACCGAGCGCACGAATGCGACCCGCGTTAATACCAATACCGGCGCGCTGTGATACATATTTCACAATCGCACTGGAAGTGGCATTAATGGAATCCAGGCTGTCACCACATTCAATTAACACGCAGGAACTGAACTGGCGGGTCGGGGTGCGTACGCCGGCCATAATTGGCGTAGGCAGTGAAATCTTAAATGTGGATACCGCATCGTAAAAACGTTTGATGTAGTCAAGACGGGTTTCACGCGGGTATGCCGAAAACAGACAGGCAGCGACCAGGATATACAGGAACTGCGCACTCTCATAGATCTCACCGCTGACACGGTTCTGAACCAGATATTTGCCTTCCAGCTGTTTTACTGCCGCATAAGAGAATGTCATATCACGCCAGTGGTCGATAAATCCGTCCATCTGTGCAAATTCTTCAGCAGTATAATCTTCCAGCAGGTGGCTATCGTATTTACCGCGCTCAACCATGGATCTGACATGGTCATACAGCGCCGGGGGTTCAAACTGTCCGTAAGCTTTTTTACGCAGATGGAAAATCGCCAGACGTGCTGCAAGATACTGGTAATCAGGTGCATCACGTGAGATCAGGTCTGCCGCTGCTTTGATAATGGTTTCATGAATATCAGATGTTTTAATTCCGTCATAAAACTGAATATGCGAGCGCAGTTCTACCTGTGAGACAGAGACATTGTGAAGACCTTCTGCTGCCCAATCGAGTACCCGGTGTATTTTATCGAGATTGATTCGTTCCTGGCTTCCATCGCGTTTCGTAACGAGCAGACTTTGATTCATGTCGCGTTTACCTATCTATGCATGAGTATCAGTGAGTTATACATTTTGCGTAGTTATGCACAGCATTTTCTTTGTGAATAAGACTGTGGATAACCACTACATGTAGGGGCTGTATAGAAAATATATAACAAGATAGGGTTTATTCTAGTGACTTCCCCGGACTTAACAAGAGGAAAAATTGATGGTGATTTGGCTTGTAATTTACGATTTTTTCCGTAACCCGCATGATTAAAGGCACGCTCTGATGTCAACAATTGAAAGAAAAAAATTCTTTTTGCGATCGGTCGCCGATTTTTCATTCAGTGCTGGCTGGGGAAGGTCTTTTATCTGTCAGAAGTGATAGTTTAAGTGACAGTCACTACATGTTCCTCCGGAGGGCATATTTTATCGTCCATCCGGAGGTTTTTCAGGCATAAATCAGCTATTGCTCAGTCATCAGGCGCTTTCAGGGAAACTGGTGTGAATCATATAATTAACATCCACGCCATGCCCCAGCCGGAACTTGTTGGTCAAAGGATTGTAATGCAATCCGATCATCCCTTCTTCGCGTAACGGAGTTTCGTCAACCCAGTTCAGCAGCTCTGCCGGCCGGATAAACTTTTTAATGTCGTGGGTGCCGCGCGGTACCATACGTAAAACATATTCAGCACCGAATACCGCCATCAGCCAGGCTTTTGGATTACGGTTAATTGTAGAGAAAAATACCTGCCCGCCAGGTTTTACCAGGCTGGCACAGGCATGAACTACCGAACGTGGGTCCGGAACATGCTCCAGCATTTCCATGCAGGTTACGACATCATATTGTCCGGCGAACAGTCCGGCATGTTCTTCAACGGTACGTTGCACGTAATTTACGGTGACTCCGCTTTCCAGTGCATGCAGACGGGCGACTTCCAGGGGTTCTGCACCCATATCCAGTCCGGTAACGTCGGCACCTTCGCGGGCCATGCTTTCTGCCAGAATCCCGCCACCACAACCAACATCCAGAACTTTTTTACCGAATAGCCCCTGACTGTTCTGACTGATATAGCCGAGTCGCAGGGGATTAATACGATGTAGCGGTTTGAACTCGCCTTCCAGGTCCCACCATCGGGAAGCCACTGCTTCAAATTTGGCAATTTCCTGGTGGTCAACATTCTGCTGTTTTTCTGGTGAAGGCATATTCATAAATCTCTACTCCTGACAAAATTTTCCCGAGTATAAACGCTTACAAGGCTTGCGGCACCCTCCGCTTGTTGATCTGTGTAACTTATCTGATGCTGACGTGCACCGCAGGGCGGTAATGTGATATGATTTGCGGTCTGAATAGTCGGCAATATCTAGAGGGATATCGGCTCCATGAGCGACTTAGCAAGAGAAATCACCCCGGTTAATATCGAGGAAGAATTAAAAAATTCTTATCTTGATTATGCCATGTCGGTCATCGTTGGCCGTGCGTTGCCTGATGTGCGTGATGGCCTGAAACCAGTACACCGTCGTGTGCTGTTTGCCATGAGCGAATTAGGTAACGACTGGAACAAAGCCTACAAAAAATCTGCCCGTGTTGTCGGGGATGTCATCGGTAAATATCACCCGCACGGTGATTCTGCTGTCTATGAAACCATTGTTCGTATGGCACAGCCGTTTTCACTGCGTTACATGCTGGTTGACGGCCAGGGTAACTTTGGGTCGATCGACGGTGACTCCGCGGCAGCAATGCGTTATACCGAAATTCGTATGTCCAAAATTGCCCATGAATTACTGGCTGACCTGGACAAAGAGACGGTCGATTTCGTACCTAACTACGACGGTACAGAACAAATTCCTGAAGTTATGCCGACCAGAGTCCCGAACCTGCTGGTAAATGGTTCTTCCGGGATTGCGGTCGGGATGGCGACCAACATACCGCCACATAACCTTACTGAAGTGATTAACGGTTGTCTGGCGTTGATTGAAGACAGTGAAATTACTGTCGAAGGACTGATGGAACACATTCCTGGTCCGGACTTTCCGACCGCCGCTATTATCAATGGCCGCAGAGGCATTGAAGAAGCCTACCGTACAGGTCGTGGTAAGATTTATATTCGCGGTCGTGGTGAAGTTGAGACTGATGCGAAAACCGGCCGTGAAACGATCATCGTGCATGAAATCCCTTATCAGGTGAACAAGGCGCGACTGATTGAAAAAATTGCTGAGCTGGTTAAAGAAAAGCGTATCGAAGGCATCAGCGCACTGCGTGATGAATCAGATAAAGATGGTATGCGCATCGTCATTGAAGTGAAACGCGATGCTGTGGGTGAGGTGGTACTTAATAATCTCTATTCTCTGACCCAGTTACAGACCTCTTTCGGTATTAACATGGTGGCACTGCATCAGGGCCAGCCAAAGATTATGCCGCTGAAAGATATTCTGGAAGCCTTCGTTCGTCATCGCCGTGAAGTGGTTACCCGTCGTACTATCTATGAGCTGCGCAAAGCCCGTGATCGTGCCCATATTCTTGAAGGTCTGGCGATTGCGCTGGCGAATATCGATCCGGTCATTGAGCTTATTCGTCGCGCACCATCTCCGGCGGAAGCTAAAGCTGCATTGATCGCTAAAGCCTGGGAGTTGGGTAACGTTGCTGCGATGCTGGAAAAAGCCGGTGATGATGCAGCTCGTCCGGAGTGGCTGGAACCTGAATACGGCATTCGTGATGGTGCTTACTATCTGACAGAACAACAGGCTCAGGCCATTCTGGATCTGCGTTTGCAGAAACTGACCGGTATGGAGCATGAAAAACTGCTGGATGAGTACAAACAGCTTCTGGATGAGATTGCTGAGCTGATTTTCATTCTGCAGGACGCGAACCGTCTGATGGAAGTTATTCGTGAAGAGTTGGTGGCTATTCGTGAACAGTTTGGTGACGAGCGCCGGACTGAAATCACGGCTAACTCTGCGGATATCAATATTGAAGATCTGATCAACCAGGAAGATGTGGTAGTCACTCTGTCACATCAGGGCTATGTCAAATACCAGCCACTCACCGACTATGAAGCACAACGTCGTGGTGGTAAAGGTAAGTCAGCGGCCAGAATTAAAGAAGAAGACTTTATTGATCGTCTGCTGGTGGCAAACACCCATGATACGATCCTGTGCTTCTCGAGCCGTGGTCGCCTGTACTGGATGAAGGTTTATCAGTTGCCTGAAGCCAGCCGTGGTGCGCGCGGACGACCAATCGTTAACCTGCTGCCACTGGAAGCCAATGAACGTATTACGGCGATTCTGCCGGTGCGTGAATATTCTGAAGGTCTGAATATTTTCATGGCAACAGCCAGTGGTACAGTGAAGAAAACCTCACTGACCGAATTCAGTCGCCCGCGCAGTGCCGGAATTATTGCGGTAAATCTGCGTGATGACGATGAGCTGATTGGTGTAGCGCTGACTGATGGTAATGATGAAGCGATGCTGTTCTCGGCCGCCGGTAAAGTTGTACGCTTCTCTGAGCAAGCCGTCAGGCCGATGGGACGTACTGCCTCTGGTGTGCGCGGAATTAAACTGGCTGAGAGTGACCGCGTTGTATCACTGATTATTCCTCGCGAAGATGGTGCGATTCTGACTGTGACCCAAAACGGCTACGGTAAACGTACCGCAAATCAGGAATACCCGACTAAGTCCCGTGCGACTCAGGGGGTTATTTCGATTAAGGTCACAGAACGTAATGGTCCGGTGATTGGCGCTGTTCAGGTAGTAGACAGTGATCAAATCATGATGATCACCGATGCCGGAACTCTGGTCCGAACCCGTGTTTCTGAGGTCAGCGTCGTAGGCCGTAATACCCAGGGCGTTATTCTGATTCGTACCGCTGAAGATGAGAACGTTGTTGGTCTGCAGCGTGTTGCTGAACCGGTCGAAGAAGAAGAGCTGGATGCTATCGATGGTTCGGTTGCAGAAGGGGATGACGATCTCGGTCAGGAACCGGAGACCGATGATGATGCTGAACCTGAAGACGAGTAATCATCTGCAGGGCAGAAAGTAGTAAAAAAAGGCATCGCTGGCGATGCCTTTTTTATTATCTGCTTTCCTTAACCCGGCGCTTTCGGTGGTCCGGACCATGTTAAATATGGCGGTATGTGTTAGTCTTACTTCCTATCAGAGATTGCTGTCACTTTGTACCGATGATGTGTCGGGGCAGTCCCCGTCATCATTCCGTTTGCGCCGGCCTATTGCAGTGAGTTTCCATTGAAATACCTTGTATCTTTTCGCACCACGCTACGGGTTTCCCGTTATCTTTTTCGAATTCTGGCGCTGTTACTCTGGTTGCTGGGAGGACTTCTGAGTGCCTTCTATCTGCTGAATGTGCTGCACGAAAAAGAGTCGGATATTCGGGAGCAGTTGTCCGGCAACTACAATCAGGCAGGTTGGTATATCGCTCATACCAACGAAGCGATGCGCGAACTGAAATACATCACCGAAGGGCAGCTGAATAAAACGCCGGATGACACCACGTTTACACTGAGTAGTGGTGACAAAAACTTCTCACCTCAGTTTTCACCATTATTCAGCGATGATGACTGCTCAACAATTAATACTGACTGGCGCACGACGCTCAATACTTTAGGTGGTTTTCTGCATTACTGGGAAAGCCAGTATGTTTCGTCTTACGAAATGAGCCGGATTTTTTTGTTGAATAACGGCAGTAACTGCCTGGCGACGTTTTCATTCAGTACCAGCGAAGTTAATCAGGATACCAGCACGAACTCTCTTCAGGAAAATGTGCTGCGCTTTCATAACAGTAGTCCAACCGAACAGCGCAATCCGGTGTACTGGATTGAACCGGGCAATCAGCCAGGGGTTGGGGCTTTTTATATGATGATGCCGGTTTATACCGGTAACCAGCCTGTGGCATTGCTGAGCTTTGAACAAAACCTGCGGCTGGACGAACTGGTAACTCCCGGTGGAGCACCTGTCACCACGTCGATTGTTGATGATGACGATCAGCTGATGCTGTCGACTGACAGAACAGTTACCAGCCATATGTTTGATAATTTGCCGGATGACAAACAATGGTTTGGTTATCTGGATGGTTATCAGCAACTGGTTCTTAAACAATCGCTGTCACCCAGCCCGTTTAGCATCATCTATTCACTGCCTACCGGGCTGCTGTTTAATCAGATGAAGCTGATGATAATCAACGCGATTTTGCTGAATATCTTCAGTGCTTTGATACTGATTGCTCTGGCGATGATCTTTGAACGACGAATGTTATTGCCTGCAGAAGACAATGCGGTTCGGCTGGAAGAACACGAACAGTTTAACCGAAAAATTGTCGCTTCAGCTCCGGTAGGGATCTGTATTCTGCGTACCAGCGACGGCAGCAATATTCTGAGTAATGAGCTGGCACACAATTATCTGACGTTGCTGACAGCAGAGGATAAACAGCGGCTGACAGAAATTATTGGCGGACAGCAGGTCAATTTTGTAGATGTGCTGACCGGTTCAAACACCAACCTGCAGATAAGCTTTGTGCATAGCCGTTACCGTAACGAAAACGTGGCTATCTGTGTTCTGGTCGATGTCAGTGCCAGGATTAAGATGGAACAGTCGCTGCAGGAAATGGCGGACTCAGCAGAACAGGCGAGCCAGTCTAAATCGATGTTCCTGGCCACTGTCAGCCATGAGCTGCGTACCCCGTTATACGGAATTATCGGCAACCTGGATTTGCTGAAAACCCGTGAGATGCCAAAAAGCTCAGAAGCACTGGTCAGCGCAATGACTAACTCTTCCGACCTTTTGCTGAAAATTATTAATGATATTCTCGATTTTTCTAAGATTGAATCTGAGCAGTTAAAAATTGAGCCGGGGGCGTTCTCTCCGCATGAAATGGTCGGGCATATCATCTCCAACTATTTATCGCTGGTAGTTAAAAAACGCCTGACGCTTTACTGCATGATTGAACACGATGTTCCGACTTCACTGTTTGGTGATGCCATGCGGTTACAGCAGGTGGTTTCTAACCTGCTGAGCAATGCGATTAAATTTACCCATACCGGCGGCATTATTCTGCAGATTTATCAGCATCAGGGATATCTGGCGTTCCGGGTGCGTGATACGGGGGTGGGGATACCTACCCGCGATGTTTTGCGTTTGTTCGATCCGTTTTTCCAGGTCGGGACCGGCGTACAACGGAATTTCCAGGGAACAGGACTTGGGCTGGCTATCTGTGAAAAACTGATCAATATGATGGACGGCGATATTGAAGTGGAGTCCGAGCCGGGAATGGGTAGCCAGTTCACCGTGCGTATTCCTGTTTATCAGGGCGTATGGAACGAAACTGACAAAGAACTTGCCGGAAAACGGGTATTGCTGATGCTGAAAAATAGTGCATTCGCGGAATATTTACAGCGTCAGTTACAGGCCTGGTCAATGACTATATTGACAGATCGACAACAGCTGACGGCTGATGACATCATACTCACCGATTGCGGGAACGGAGAGGGTGAAGTTTGCAAAGCCAGGGTCTGTTTTAGCAGCGAATATACTGATTTCCCTGGTGAAATACAGCCAGGTGTCTGGGTTATCCCTACTTCAATGCCACATGAAATTCCTGAACTGTTAAAACGCATCTACCGGCCAGCCAGCGAAGTCAAACTGCTGACTGAACAGTTGCCGGGCAGTACTAAAGATGACAGTAATGAAGATATCCTGATTCTGGTGGTCGATGATCATCCGATTAACCGTATGTTGCTGTCAGGCCAGCTGCATACTTTAGGCTATCAGGTAAAAACCGCTCAGGATGGTGTAGATGCATTGAATGTGCTGAAGCGTATCGAGGCCGATATTGTGCTCAGTGATGTGAATATGCCAAATATGGACGGATATTGCCTGACTCAGACTTTGCGGGAATCGGGTTTCCGCAGGCCGATTATTGGTGTTACCGCCAATGCATTGGCCGATGAGAAACAGCGGTGCTTACAGGCGGGTATGGATGATTGTCTGTCGAAACCGGTGACGCTGCAGGAGTTAAAAGCCATTCTCACCGGGTATGCTGAACACGTCAGAACTGAACGTTCAGTAGAGGTTTAAACGATGAGAATTAGCCCGCCTGCCGCCAGGGCAGGGGGCTTGTTACTTTATCAGTCTTTCGGCAGCGTCGCGCTGACAGAAGAAAGATAGTTCAGTAATGCGATATCGTTATCGACGCCCAGTTTCATCATGGCTGATTTTTTCTGGCTACTGATGGTCTTAATACTGCGGTTAAGCTTGCGGGCAATTTCTGTGACCAGGAATCCTTCGGCAAATAACCGTAATACTTCACTCTCTTTAGGTGACAGACGTTTATCACCGTAGCCACCGGCGCTGATTTTTTCCAGCAACCGTGCGACTGATTCAGGGGTGTATTTTTTACCCTTCTGCAATGCAGCCAGAGCTTTTGGTAAATCAGTTGGAGCTCCCTGTTTCAGTACAATACCTTCAATGTCCAGGTCCAGTACCGAACTCAGAATGGCCGGATTATTGTTCATGGTCAGAACGATAATCGCCAGATCCGGGTAGTGACGTTTAATGTATTTAATTAAGGTGATCCCGTCGCCGTATTTATCGCCAGGCATAGACAGGTCGGTAATCAGTACATTGGCTTCAAGTTTAGATAAGCTATTGATGAGGGTAGTCGAATCTTCAAATTCACCGACCACATTAACCCACTCCAACTGCTCCAGAGATTTACGGATCCCGAACAAAACAATCGGGTGATCATCGGCAATAATTACGTTTAAGTTATCCATTTTTTTGGCTACCTTACTGCAACAGTGTTTGAACGTAGTGCTCAATATCACTGGTAGTATTTTTAATGTTTAAATCATCGCGCTCTTCAAGAAGACGCTCCAACTGTTCACACTGTGTTTTGCCATCATCCAGACCCAGCATGGCAAAAACACCTTTTAGTCGGTGAGCAGTCAGGGCGAGCGCAGCATAATCTTTATTATCGAGCTCAAGATATAATTTATTGACATCATCGGGCACAGTATCCTTAAATATCTGAAAATACTCAGGTTCACTTAGCAAATGTTCCCTGTCGTTTTCAGGAGCATCCTCCATCTCGTCCTTGGTCAGTTGTTTCTCAATCAGTGTCAGCAAAGCTTCCAGCATTGCCTGATTCAGATTGTAATTCACCCGGTATTGCTGTGGGGTGATGGCTGAATAACCCGGCTCTGAACCGGTGATCAGCAGTGCCCATCCTGACAGCCTGGCCGGAACATCGGTGACCAGAAAATCAAAGTCCTGTCCGGGGACCCGATCGTCGGCAATCAGACACTTGGCTCCCCAGAACTCCAGCTGCCGGCTGACAATTTTATAGATATCATCAACGACCACATCAACCAATACTGTTATTCCGTCCAGTATTTTTTCTTCCCTGAGAGTAGCTGGCTGCTCTACAGGGAGAGATATCAATACACTAAAATGGGTACCGATGTCAGGTTTAGAGATAATATCCAGCCGTCCGTTCAGATTCTGGCAAAACTGACGACAAAAAAACAAATCCATACTGTTAGATTTTTCGTCATTCAGCGTGCTGACTTCTCCACTGAAAGGAAAATCAGCATTTGCCAGTTCAGTCTTATTCAGACCCTGTCCAGTATCTACAATATTTATCAATAGTCGATCAGTATGTTCCGGGCTTGCACTGATTCTGACAGAAATTTTGCCCCAACGGGTGGTTCCGAAGGAATACCAGAGCAGTGTCAGCAGAATTTTACGTAAAATTTCCCGATCTCCGACCCGGATTTCGTCCGCAGGGCGCAGATTATTGACAATGATTTCCAGACCACGTTGGTTCATGGCCGGCAGGATCCCGCTGACAATTTCATCCAGCAATTGTTGAAGCTGGAAGGGCTGCAAATCAGGTGACCACTGATGATTTTCCAGCTGATTAAGCAGGATTGTATGATCGGTCAGCCTGGCCAGGTGTTCCCCGGAGTCAATCAGTGACTGCAAGACAGACGGTGCGAGAGAAGTCTGAATCTGCTGAATTTGTTGGGTTAAGTGCTGCAGCGGATCGCGGAACGCATTACCGATGTTTTCCAGTAACTGACGGCGCATCTCATGATTCTTATCCAGAATGCGCTGGGCGTTTTGCAGCTTTTTATTGACCAGAATCTCACGGTCCTGGTTACGAATCATAAAAAAGCAGTATTGCGGTGAGCATTGGCTTTGCTGGTGTCTGACTTCGTAGACTTCATTATTGATGGTCACCTGCAACATGCCCTGAACATTATCAGACAGGGTAACGATTTTTTGCAGATTGAGGTGAGGAATCAACTGCGATGCTGTTTCATTACTTACCACTTCCCGGTGCGCATTAAAATCATAGATCAGGAAGCCCAACGGCAGGCTATCCACCATCTCTTTATTCATTCTGCGCAGTAAATCAACCTCAGGGTCCGCGGATTTTTCTGTCGGCTGAGGCGCGTTACGAAGTAATACGCTGGCAGTGAGTGACAGTATCAGCAATAACAGGCACAGACATAAAGTGAACGAAAAATGGTGAAGTGTGGCACCGAGCAGGGTCATCAGTGACAGGTTATAGGTAATCACCATGGGAGCTGCACTCAGGGGAGCGGCCAGATCGACAGAAGCGGAGGCCAGGTTGACTCGGTCTGAACTGCCCGAATCTGTAGTCCCCGATGAATTTTCAGTGCTGTGGAATACTAACCGGGAAGGATCGAGCTGACCACTCAGCATATCTTTTACCGGTAAATCGAATGCTACAACGGTCGCCAAATGTCCCGGCTGGTTGAACGTAGTCCTGAGCGTAAAATAGTAATCACCACTGTCAGGCATGTGACGTAACCCGGAAAAACTTTCACGTTCATCCAGTGTGTTTGCCTGTTGCAACATCTCGGCTCTGCGGGCCGAAACCAGCCCGGTGATACTTTCACCATTATAACGGCTAATCATATCCTTCAATGGCAGGGTGGAGACCATCGTCAGGCTATTGTCCTGGCCGTTCAGGTAATACATTGACCAGGTGCTTTTCTTTAACGCCCACAGGGTATCCAGAAAATCAGACGCCTTACGTGCTCCGGTAAGCGTATTGCTGTCATGAGAACCAAAAATCAGTGCTTCTGTTTTTTGCTTATCCTTATCCGGAGCATAAACATCCGGGCGTAACCGGGTTTCCTGGAGTGTGGAATTATCGCTATCCTGACTGTCAGTGGCTGAATTCTGTGCACCATAGATTTGCCAGGTAGCAAACCGGTAGTTATCAATCCGCAACTGAGTTTCACGGGCAAAACTTTCCACCAGAACCTGTTGATGATTTAGCTGCACCCCAAAGCTGTCGTAGATAATGCCCAGCATAATAGCGACGACTATCACACTGATAAATATCATTGATTTAAGTAACTGGTTCGGCAGCAGGGGATTTTTTTTTCCGGGCATAAAGATATTGGACCTGAGGTAAGGTGGCATTTTACACAGAAGGCGGGCGCCTGACAGCTGCGGTCAGCAGGACTTCTCAGACAGCAACTTCATTACTTTGCAAATACCAGACCGGAGGCGGTATCTGCAGGCCCGTGACGCTTAGCGTTTGCAACGGCTAAAAATATCCTCAATGACCCCGAAAGTAAAGCTAACTGCCGAAACAGGCACCGATATTTCCTGATCAGTAAGTGAAGGCTAATCAGTCTGCGGGTTGGAACTTTTTCAGGTGATCAAATTTATTCACAACGGAGTTCCGGATATTGTTATCAGAAAATACTGAAAAATAATCATTCATAATTCAGACATCTGGTGACGATACTCTATAAGCATATTCTGATGCTGACAGGTAATATTTAAAATCTGACGGCAGGGTGAGTAATTTCGCCATGTGATATTTTCATTAATGAATAATACCGAAGTCAGAGCCAGCAGGGGGCAGAACGTAACCCCGGAAATCCTGTCGGAGAGCATGCATCTGTCTGTAATCAGACAAAAAAAAACCGGACACGAAGTCCGGTAGGGAATTTTCAAGCAATACTCATTCGGGGTGAATGAAGGTAATAATAAAATAAATGATGATAGCAGGAATAATTATATTCCTGTCGTAGTGATTTCATTTATCATTCAGTGCTGTAAATTTTAACATTCCGGCATTATTACAAACACTTTAGCTTTTTGACAATTAGTGCGTAATTCTTTTCATTAATAAACTTTTGGTTGATTTAACCTTTAGTGCTCATTAAAAGTTAACCTGTGGCATAAAAAAGTTCCGTGATTTTTACATTTTGAAATTAATTTGAAATGAATTGAAGCAGTTTAGCTCTTTTAGTATCATTTCGAGGATAGATTATTTCTCGCCCTGAATTAACATGACGTAGAAAGCTGTATCTTTACTTTTTTATACTTTTTTTCCTGTGTCGATGTCTGACGTTACGGGTCTCATTCGAGGGTAATTACATGAAGCTTAGCGTTCTTTCACTTTTAGTTCCGGCTCTGCTCGTTGCCGGATCTGCCAGCGCTGCTGAAATTTATAACAAAGACGGCAACAAATTAGATCTGTTCGGTAAAGTTGACGGTTTGCACTATTTTTCAAGCGATAATGGTTCGGATGGTGACCAGTCGTACTTACGTTTCGGCTTTAAAGGCGAAACTCAGATCAGTGATCAACTGACCGGCTACGGTGAATGGGAATATCAGGTCGCGCTGAACAATGCAGAATCTGACGGCAGTGCAGATACTTATACCCGTGTTGGTTTTGCTGGTCTGAAATTCGATAATGATGGTTCTTTAGATTACGGCCGTAACTACGGTGTTCTGTATGATATTGCCGGCTGGACTGACGTTCTGCCAGAGTTTGGTGGTGATACTTACGGCGCAGATAACTTTATGTTCCAACGCTCCAGCGGCCTGCTGACCTATCGTAATACTGACTTCTGGGGTCTGATTAATGGCCTGAATATTGCTGTTCAGTATCAGGGTAAAAATGGCAGTTCAAGTGAAAGCGCGAATGGCCGTGATGTGTTAGGACAAAATGGCGACGGCTGGGGAATGAGCGCGACCTACGATCTGGGTCAGGGCTTCTCTCTGGGTGGTGCGATGTTCTCCTCTGATCGTACGGATGAGCAGAATAACTATGTTTCTGATGGTAATCGAATCCTTGGCCGGGGTGATAAAGCTCAGGCGTACACTGGTGGTCTGAAATATGACGCTAATAACGTCTACCTGGCTGCAATGTACACACGTTCATATAATGCAACCCGTTTCGGTAGCAGCGACTCAACTGCTTACGGTTATGCGGATAAAGCGGATAACTGGGAATTAGTAGCTCAGTATCAGTTTGACTTTGGTCTGCGTCCTTCACTGGCATTTGTTTCATCACGCGGTACCAGTGTTCAGGGATATGGTTCTCAGAACCTGAAAAAATATGTTGATGTGGGTGCGACTTACTACTTTAACAAAAACATGTCTACCTATGTTGATTACCAGATCAACCTGCTTAAAGACAACCAGTTCACCAATGATGCTGGTATAAATACTGACAACATCGTGGCTACAGGCCTGGTGTACCAGTTCTGATATAACAACGGGGAATGGATATTATCCATTCCCCGTTTTCTCCGCTGTTAAGTTCCACATTTACATCCTGCGTTTTTCGACTCCGTAACGATTAAAATTCTCCGCTGCATCTGCATACAATTGCTGATGGTTTCCTTCCAGTGCAGATCCTGCCTGGGTAAATACTGCAAAGGATAACCATTGTGTCCACAGTTGTTTTACCTGTTGCCGGACAGAGGAAATATTTTTCATCTTCGTACCTCGCCAGTTGTTAATCTTGCGTAATAATCCGTGCAAAATATATGCCAGCCGATCGCACAGATATTCACGGTACAGTGAGCGACCTTTTGTTAACATAGCGCCTCTTTTTGGTGCGCAGTTGCGCTGTTATGGCCGGTGAACTTACGGCAGGCATTTTTTATTTTTCCGGAAGCAAAACTAATGAACGTTTTTTCCTGCAGGAGCGTATTGCTCACTTTAATCTTCGCCTTAGCCGGATGCGATAATTCAGGATCTTCCTCCGCACAGAATCTGATTATGTCCGGGAAGACCATGGGCACTGTCTGGCGGGTGTCGGTCGCGGATGTACCCGCATCCCGCCGTGACCAGTTGCAGAAGATAATCCAGCAACAACTGGATAATGATGATCAGGAACTGTCCACCTGGAAACCGGACTCGGCATTATCCCGTTTTAACCAGTATCAGGGAGATAAACCGTGGCCGGTCAGCGAAGATATGGCGGATATCGTGACAATGGCACTGCGTATTGGAGCAAAAACTGACAGGGCGATGGATATCACCGTCGGACCGTTAGTAAACCTCTGGGGCTTTGGCCCGACAAAAGCACCACAACATACACCGTCACAGGAACAAATCGATCAGGCTAAGGCGCTGACCGGACTGCAACACCTTAAAGTTATCCAGACTGTACAAGGTCAGGCATTGCAGAAAGATTTGCCCGGACTATATGTAGATCTCTCGACAATGGGAGAGGGGTATGCGACAGATCATCTGGCAAGGTTGATGGAGTCACAGGGGATTACCAATTATCTGGTTTCCGTAGGTGGAGCTTTGTTGTCTCGCGGTCACACTGCGCAGGGAAAATCCTGGCGTGTTGCTATAGAGAAACCGACCGACCTGGAGAATGTGGCTCAGGCTGTGGTTAACCTGCAAGGGCATGGTATCAGTACTTCCGGAAATTATCGTAATTATTACGAACTGGATGGGCACAGGATTTCGCATATTATTGATCCGTCGACAGGCAGGCCGATAGAACACAAACTAGCCTCAGCGACGGTGATTGCCACCACAGCCGGCGAAGCCGATGGCTGGGATACCGGTCTGATGGTTCTGGGAACTGAGAAAGCCAAAGCACTGGCTTTAAAACAGCATCTGGCTGTTTTTCTGATTAGCCGCGATGGCAATAAATTTGAAACCTGGGCTTCGCCATTATTTAAAACCTTTTTGATCTCTGAAGATAAATAATCTGTAGAGGGCGCGATGCTGGATCTGTTTGAAGGTGAAACGCCGTGGCAGGAAACACTGGCAGAAGATGCGGTGATCCTGCGGCGTTACGCAAAAAATGATGATCAATGGTTGTTTAGCCAGATTCAGGCGGTTGCCGGACAACAGCCATTCCAACACCGGATCACTCCTGGCGGGTTTCGTATGTCTGTTGCTATGACCCATTGCGGGACCCACGGATGGGCAGCAGATTCGTCATCCGTCAGGGGGATAGCACCCAGGCCACCGCTTCCGGCAGCATTGCGTGATTATGCTATCCAAATGGCAGCGAGTGCAGGTTTCTCAGGTTTTCATCCTGATTCCTGCCTGATGAATCGCTATGCTGTCGGTAGTAAACTCTCATTGCATCAGGATAAAGATGAGAAAGATTTGCGCCAGCCGATAGTGTCGGTATCACTGGGGCTGCCTGCTGTGTTTCTGTTCGGTGGCTTTGAACGCAGCGACCCTACTATCAAAGTGATGCTGGAACACGGCGATGTTGTTGTCTGGGGCGGGCGATCGCGGCTACGTTTTCACGGAATTCAGCCCCTGAAACCGGGCTGGCATCCTCTGACTGACGAGTTTCGCTATAACATGACTTTTCGCCATGCAGGGTGATGACTGATCATTGATTGATCCAGGTAAACACACATTGGCTGGTCAGAGTAAAACGTGCCTGAAAACGGGCACCCCGTGAATAACCTGCAGACAATGTTTCTTCAAGTTGCAGAGTGGCAGTTTGTTGCTGTTCATCGAGAGCCAGTAAACGTACCTGCAGAAAATCAATATATTGCCGGACCTCCGGCCACAGTGCTTTATACAGGCTCTCTTTCAGAGAAAATAACAAAGTTGTGGCCTGTGCCCGGGGCATAGAAAGAGAATCAATCAGTTGCCTTTCAGTATCATCCATCAGAATACTACTGCTCTCTTCGGCAACCTCCTGGCTCATCCAGTGTTCAACATCAATACCTGCAATTCTTTTATCGGTATCCGCCAGAACAAAAATAAGCCCTGCCGTATGTGAAAGTGACGCAGTAAACGCGGAAGGCCAGCATGGGGCACGATCATCATCATTGGTCAGGATAAACTCAGGCACATCACATAAAGCCGCAATTTCTCTGACCAACCAGCGACTGGCAAGGTATTCCGCCTGACGTTTGCGGGCTGCACGCAGAATAGCTGGCGGGCAGGGGATGCGCAGGGTGGCAAATAAATCCGGGGTGAAAGCCTGTAAATCAAAAGCTGCGCAAGCGATCAACGGAGCGGAGGGTGTCAGAGCGACCCTGGTAATAAATTGTCCCGCAGGCGGAGCTAGCGGCTGGCTTATAAGTGCCGGAAATTCAGCAGGTGATATTGTCATTCCTGGTTGTACTGTCAGCTTCAGGGGAGCGGTAAAGGCCGGAGCTCCCTGCACCGGCACCAGAATTATAGTACAGCAGACTGAAAATGACTTAACGGATAGCGCTGCCGACCCTGAGAATCAAAATTCCCCGAGGCCAGCCAGTGGCTGAATGCTTCAGACAATTTTGGCCATTTACTGTCGATGATCGAAAACCAGGCGGTGTCCCGGCTGCGTCCTTTGTAAACCACGGCCTGGCGGAAAATACCTTCAAAACTGAACCCCAACCGTAAGGCTGCATTACGGGAGGGCGAATTCAGATGGTCGCATTTCCATTCATAGCGGCGATAGCCAAGGATTTCAAAGACATGTTTCATCAGCAAAAACTGTGCTTCAGTTGAGAGTGGCGTCCGTTGTAACAGCGGTGAAAACATGACATGGCCAACTTCCACCACACCATTTTTCGCGTCAATTCTCATCAGCGACAGGGTGCCAATAGCTTTTCCTGTCTGGTTATCAGTGACTGCAAAATGCAGAGGGTCCTGACTGTGAGCTGCAGTAGCAATAAATTGCCGGAATTGTTCGAATGATTCAAATGGCCCCGCGGCCAGGTAAGTCCAGAGACTGTCATTGTCACCGGAACACTGAAATGCCTGATACAACTCTTCCGCGTGACGCTCCACATCCAGCGGCTGTAACCGACAATACTGGCCTGCTAATGTCACCGGGGCAGGAAATGGCCTTGGCTGCCAGCCATCCATCTCTTTTCCGATGGATTGTCCGTACTGATTAATTCTGTCTGTCATCAGGGATTGCTCTGTCTCTGGTGGTCCGGAATATCACCATAACACATCCCTGCCTGATGTTGTGGCGTGAGCAACCCGCGGTGTGTTCATCCGTGAAATATCGGTGAGCTAATCAGTCATCAGCACTCAATGAATGGTAAACTGCGATTTATGGCGGCGGAACACTTCTGGCTGGATCTGTGATTGCAGGGAATAGTTAATGACTCTTGATGATATGCGTATATTTGTCACCATTGTAAATACCGGCAGTTTTACCAGTGCAGCCGAGCGTTTAATGTTGTCAAAACAGTTTGTCAGCCGCCGTGTTGCGGCGCTGGAAACCGGACTGTCAGCTCAGTTGTTAGTGCGAAACACCCGAAGATTATCAGTCACCGATGTCGGGCAGGTTTTTTTTCAACACGCCAGTCGTATTCTTGATGAAGTCAGGCAGGCAGAAGAAGCTATTTCCTTGCGTCAGAGCCAGCTGGTGGGCAGTTTCAGAATTAGCCTGCCACACACCTACGGGTTAAAACATATTGCACCTTTGCTTTCACGCTTTCAGCATCAGAACCCGGCAGTCAGTCTGAATATTGAAATTAATGACCGGTTTGTCGATTTAATCGGAGAAGGGTTTGATATAGCACTCCGAATTGGTGTTCTGGCCGATTCCAGCCTGATCGCCCGTAAACTGTCAGTCTTGCCTATGGTGATTTGTGGGAGCCCTGACTATCTGCAACAGGCGGGTCTTCCTTCTGTCCCTGACGAATTAGCCAGCCATCGTTGTCTGCTATATGGAAAGGAAGGCCTGCACGGCTGGAATTTACCGGTTCAAGGGAAAAATCAGTTGTTTCCGGTTAAAGGCCCGGTATCCAGTAATAATGGTGAGGTACTCAGAGAATCTGCTGAAGCCGGTCTGGGGCTGGCGCTGCTGCCTCGCTTTATTGTTGAGGAAGCAATCCAGGCAGGGCGGCTTATACCGGTCCTGACTGAGTACACTCCTCCGGGACTGACCTTAAATGCTATGTATCCTCAGCATCGTCAGCACAGCCCGGTCATTCGTGCTTTATTGTCATTTATTAGTGAACACATTTCACCTGAACCTGCACGCAAGCGCTAAATAGTACTGTATTGCGACAGGTTGCGACCTGTCGTAGTGCTGATTGCGATTTGAGCCAAAATTTTGTATATCATGTACAAATAAACTGAATAACTTTTTAGCGAAGGCTGTTTCTGTCATTTTTGCGCGAAATACCCTGCTTTTATTGCAAAGGGTATTGGTCTATCTCAATGAATATAATCATATTTTATTGATTTCTGTTTATCGTTTTTCTTCGCCTTAAACCTTTGTCTGTGTACAGGAATCACTGGTTTTTTATGATTATTGTCAACCTGAAGGGGATAATAAGTATTGTTTAAGAATATTGATGTTCAGCATAGTTGATGTAAGATGTACTCATTCCGCAAGCAGTCGGGCGAGATAAAAAGCAACTGCTTCCGGTTAAGTTACGGGTAAGGTTATGATGTCGGCGAAGGGTGGCAAAATGAGGCGAAGCGCAGAGTGCCAGCCAATATTCAATGCCGCACTTTTATGGACCAGTATTTCGGAACAAATTATTGATGGTAGCTAAACAGCCGGATATATGAGTCCGGCGAAAAGTGATAAGTGTCCTGAAGTTAAATTTTTGTGCTTATAAATACACTTTCCAGTCCGGAAAGTCGGGGGATAAGCACTTTTAAAAGGTGAGGTAATAAAATGCAATATCTGTCTTTAGATAAATATCGTGATGGTCTGCTGCTGCTGACTCGTGTGCTGTTAATGATTCTGTTTGTGTTATTTGGCTGGCAGAAACTGACCGGATTTGAAGGAACTATCGGCTATATGGCCTCTGTGGGTGCACCGTTACCATCTGTGGCCGCCGTGATCGCTGTAGTCGTTGAACTTGGATTTGGTATTCTGATTATTCTTGGATTCTATACCCGCCCTCTGGCGATTATCCTGGCGATTTATACCGTTGCCACCGGGTTGATGGGACATCAGTACTGGCATATGACTGGTATGGAACAATACGGTGCCATGATTAACTTCTACAAAAATATTAGTATTGCTGGTGGCTTCCTCGCCCTGGCACTGACCGGCCCTGGTAAATATTCAATTGACCGTAAATAATTGACGGGTCTGAGTTAAAAAAGCCGGGTTATCCCCGGCTTTTTATTACCTAAAATAACGGGAGAGACGATGCAACCGACTAATCTGTTACAGCTGGAAAAACGCTGGCGTCATTATCGTGAACCGGTATTACTGGCCGCTTCCGGAGGGGCTATTGATACCATCAGTTTTATCGCGTTGTTTGGTCTGTTTACCGCTCATGTCACCGGAAACCTGGTAGTTGCCGGGGCTTCTCTGGCCGGTAACAGTGACGGTATTCTGGCAAAATTAGTTGCGATCCCGGTATTTATGCTGGTGGTGGCAGTGACCACCCTGGTGATTCAGTCCAGAAAAACATTCAGTGCCGGTTTGCTGGCCAGCTTATTTGGTGCCGAAATATTGTTACTGGCATTATTTGCACTGGCAGGGTTACTTTATCAGCCGTTTACGGATGCCGGTGATATCCATGTGCTGATTGCCGGTATGCTGGGAGTGATGGCAATGGGTATTCGAAACGCCACCAGTCGTCTGTTACTGGCGTCAACCAGCCCAAGTACGATGATGACCGGAAACGTGACTCAACTGACTATTGATATTATGTCGCTGATTAAAAACCCTGACGCGGAAAATCGCGCGAAGCTGGTAAAGTCATCAACGTCGGTAGCTGGTTTTACTATTGGGGCAGGGGCAGGGGCTGTGGCTTATATAGTGGCTGGCTTTTTAAGTACCCTGGTACCGATTCTGTTGATTGCCGTGGTTACTGTATGGGAAATCCGCTATATGCGCTCGCAGGCAGCAGTGAACCCGACCTGAAAAATTTCCGCCGGACTGCCGGCGGAATCTCTCAAAATTCATTCACCAGCCACATATCCGACTCATCGAACATATCTTCCAGCATGCGGTTGAGTTTTTCACGATCACTTTTACTGGCATCGCTGTTCAACCCGTTATTCTGCATAGGTTTAACCCTGACTTCGGCTTCCGGGAAAATATTGTGCACCCGACGTGTCAGTTCTTCCAGGATGATCTCTCTGGCATTTTCCAGACCAGCGACATTGCGTTTATCGTACACTAATTCTACAAACATAATTGCAGTACTCATTACTGGTTGTATAACCAGTAATTTAGCAGGTAACTCTGCAGGCTGCAGCTTTTTTTGCACTCATTAAACACTTTTTTATTGTTACGGTCGGCCAGGTTATCCGGCCTTAGTTTTCCTGCCTGTTATATCTTAAAACTGAGAGTCGTGTCCCTGCATGAACGGCACTACATTATTTATGATGAGTATTTATGGTGAGCGTCTGAGATGGGGCGTTTTTGAGGGGTAAAACGTCAGAGTTTTACTCTTGTCTTAGCATTTGCAAATTCCAGGCAATAAAAAAGCAGCCGTAACAGGCTGCTTTCTTTTGGGATTTTTGGTCGGCACGAGAGGATTTGAACCTCCGACCCCTGACACCCCATGACAGTGCGCTACCAGGCTGCGCTACGTGCCGACGCTGGACTCACATAGTACGTATAATTTTGCAGATTGCAATATCCGCAGCCGCTAACTGACTCATAAATAATCAGTTTGCGATAAAGCGTTTTTCTTCCGTCAGAACCTGTAACAACAGCCCCAGCTCCGGTTTTTGGTTACGTAACCGCTGACCTTCAGGATTATAAGTGGTGTAATTCCCGTCATTATCCAGCACCAGTGTTGAATGTGGGGTGGTAATAATCAGCCGGTTATTACTATCGCTGGCAGTCACCCAGTGATGCTGCTGTTGCGGGCTAAACAGATCTTCACCCTGAGAGTAACTTTCCGGTGCGGTGGTAACATGCAACAAGCGCTGCATCAGCGTAGTCATAATATCCTGATGGTCGGTCAGATTTTCCACCGACTGTGCAGGGGTCGACGGCCAGTGTACAACCAGCGGAACCTGCAATAGTTGACGGTTTCCGTCACTATTATCGTCTCCGCTCAGTGCCACACCATGACGCGCAGTGATGATAACGACAGTATTATCCAGTTTACCTTGCTGCTGCAGAACAGAAAGAATCTGTCCAATCTGTTGATCGGTATCACCAGCGGTGCGGTGGTAATTTTGCAGACGGGCTGCCGGGGTATTACCGCTGGCATCCACACCATCCAGAGAAACCCAGGAGAACCAGGGGGCAGTTGATCCCTGCTGTTGTTGCAACCAGTCCTGCCACTGCGTTACGGTCTGCTGATCATTCTGTGTTCTGGCTGGCGGCAGAGAATAATCGGCCAGTAATGCCTGACGGTATAGCGGCTGATTAAAGCCTTCCGAAGAGAACAAACCGAACTGATATCCCTGAGTATTAAGAGCGCTCAGCAGTGCTGACGGCGTCCGGCTGGCCAGAATCCCATTCATATAGCTGGATGAAATTCCATAAAACAGGCCAAACAAGCCATTCTCGTTGTTCTGCCCGGAGCTGTAATGATGCATAAAGCGCACATTCTGGCTGGCAAACTGACTTAACTGCGGGAAGTTTTCAGCTACGGTAGATTCATTAATGCCGTTGACCGTAATCAGCAACAGATTGTGGTGGCTGGTGTTTTTATCAAAGCTAATATCACTCAGCGGGTAAGCTACCGACACCGCATCCGGATCACCTTGCTGGATCAACCGGCGCTGATACTCCTGAGGGTCCAGTAAGCCATGTTTTTCCAGGAACCGTCGGGCTGTCATTGGATATGACAGCGGCAGATTCGCCTTCTGCATGGTAATAGGGCGATAGAAATTGGCATCCGCCCAGATATACATCAGATGGCTGGAACAAAAAGCCACAATAAATAACACGGCCAGTGGTTTGCCAAAACTACGGCGGTTCAGACTGCGTAGTTTTTGCCAGCTCCAGGTTGCCAGCAATATCTCCACCAAAAACATCAGCGGGACGGCAATAAACATCAATTGCCAGTCGCGGGTCATCTCACTTTGTTGTGGATTGACGACCAGATCCCAGACCACCGGATTGAGGTGGAGATGAAAGCGGTCAAACACTTCGCTGTCAACCAGCAATAGTGTTAGCCCGGTAGTTGCCAGAATCGCTGACAATGCCCGCAACAAACGCTGTGACATCACAACAAAGGTTAGCGGGAAGATAATCAGCAAATAGACGGCAAAAACAATAAAACTGAAATGACCGATCCAGCTACAGTAAGCATAAATTCTGCCCGCCAGCGAAGCTGGCCAGTCAGTGACCAGCAGATAGCGGCTGCCAAGAATAAGCGCAAAAAAGATATTAAACAGGGCGAACCAGTGGCCCCAGCTTATCATCTGGGAGACTTTTTCCCTGTAGCGCTGCTGGTTGTTTACCATATTGATCAGATCATATCATTATTAATGTGCATGATCTTCGCGGACAGAAGCCTGCAGGGCTTCCGCGAAGGAACGCGCCAGTGTATGGCGTTGTGCGGGAGAAACACTGGAGTTGATCAGGTTAGTGACCATGTTTCCTAACACCATCAGTGAAAGGTCGGTCGGGGCCTGATTTTTTTCCAGCACTTCTGCCAGTTCTGCGAGGATCTGTTCCACGCGTTCGTCACTATATCGGGATGATTGAGGCATATTATCAGTTAACTAAGTCGTAAAAGGCGGACATTCTACTGCAAACGCCGTTTTTTTTCTGCAATTTTATTGTTTGTTTATCTTAAGCACGCAGGCATTTTTGTTAACTACTGTTGTAACGTATTGCCGCCGTTTTTTCACTTTTTTTCACACCTTTACTGCTTTACAGCCAACGTTATCTTTGCCAGAGAGTGCCTGTTGTGCTTTAGCGGCGATTTGCATTGAAAGACGGACAGGGCAATGGTTGAATACGCATCTGATTGAGAAGGAGAGTCTACCATGAGTCTGGATATTGACCAGATTGTCGTACACCAGTTGATTAAACGCGGCGAAGATCAGCTTGAGCTGGTACTGCGTGATTCGCTGTTGAGTGCTACGGAAGCTGTTGCTGAGATGCTGGAAGAATTACACCGTGTCTACAGTGCTAAAAATAAGGCTTACGGTCTGTTTAATGAAGACAGTGAGCTTGCGGAATCTCTGCGTGAGTGCCGTAACGGAAACCAGGACTTTTTGGCATTCAGTCGCGCGGCCACTGGTCGCCTGCGTGATGAGCTGGCGAAGTATCCGTTTGCTGATGGCGGTGTGGTGTTATTTGCCCGTTACCGCTACCTGGCCACTGAATATCTGCTGATCTCTGTGCTGAACAGCCAGAGTAGTATGCGGGTGAATGAGAGCCTGGATATCAGTACGACCCATTATCTTGATATTAATCATGCGGATATCGTAGCCCGCATTGATCTTACCGAGTGGGATACCCGACCGGAATCTTCACGATACCTGACCTTCCTGCGTGGCCGGGTTGGACGTAAAGTGGCTGATTTCTTTATGGATTTTCTGGGGGCAGGAGTAGGGCTGGATACCAAGGCTCAGAACCGCAGTTTGTTGCAGGCTGTTGATGACTACTGTGATGAAGCCAGTCTGGATAAGAAGGAACGTCAGGACTACCGTCAGCAGGTTTATACCTACTGTAATCAGCAATTACAGGCTGGCGAGGAGATTACGGTACAGGAACTCTCGGGAGAACTGCCGTCGCTCGGCGAAAAAAGTTTTGAAGATTTTACCCGTGAGCAGGACTATTCGCTGGAAGAGAGTTTCCCGGCAGATCGCGGTACGCTGCGCCAGTTGACTAAATTTGCCGGTAGCGGTGGGGGACTAACGCTGAATTTCGATGCAATGCTGCTCGGTGAGCGGATTTTTTGGGACCCGACAACGGATACGCTGACGATAAAAGGCACTCCGCCTAATCTGCGCGATCAACTGCAACGCCGGACCTCAGGCAAATAGTGATTGCAGGATTCTGAGATAAAAAAAACGCCGCATTATGCGGCGTTTTTCTGACTTGTTGTGCAATTAAGCGCGAACGAAGTCGATGTGTGTTACTTTTGGCTTGAACGGGTGACGCTGAACAGCCTGAACTTTGACTTTAGCTTCTTTACCGTCAACAACAACAGTCAGAACTTCAGAGTAAAACTCAGGATTAGTCTGCATGTTGATGATTACGTCGTGATCCAGTTCGATAGCTACAGCTGCTTCGTTTCCGCCGTAAATAATGGCTGGAAATTTGTTAGCTGTACGCAGGCGGCGGCTCGCACCCTTACCCTGCTCTTTACGTGCTACTGCGTTAATAGTAAACATCTTAATTTCTCTTTTTAATTCTGCTACAGGCGACCCAGCAACAGAAGGTTATCCAAATGTACTTTTACCGAATGTAAAAGTGCGCGGCATTATAGCCGCTTCCCTGGTTGCGGGCAAATAAATTCCCGGCACGGTGACTTAGCGTAACTGATTGGCTTTACGATAACGCCCCTGGTAATCAAACACTTTATGTCGGATTCGCCAGAAATTGCCTCTTTTACGCGCCACAATAAAGTCCGGGTGCCGGAACAGCTCGCCACAACCGGCCAAATCCATCGCAGTCTGCCAGCGTAACGGGGTACCCGGTGCTTTGTGATGATGGCGGATAAACAGCAGTTCAAAAATATGCCGCTGAGCCGCGGTTTGCAGACGAAACATTTCGCTGACGTCGCTGCCATCTTCATCGTAATAGGTTACTTTTAGCCATTCACCCCGGTTATCCTGACCCGGCGATAATGTCATTCCGGCGCAGCGTAACACCAGTGCATCCTTCAGTTTCAGCGCGGCTCTAAGCATATCATCCGGATCAGCCAGTACACACTGACACTGGTGGCAGACTCTGGCAGCAATATCGTTTTCCGCATTACACTGTGGGCAGGATTTAAAACGAAATCTGAAATCGCATTGTTGCCGGGGCTCGTCGGGGGCCTCAATTATCCCCTGGCAACGGCGGCCGAAATGCTCGCTGATAGTCCCGTCGGCAGTCATCTTTCCCCAGAAGGTGTTAGCAAATCCGCAGGCAGGACAAAAAACCTGTACTGGCTGATTATCGCTGGCTCCTTTAGGGCTGCCAATTTCCGGGCTGTACAGATCGTGGGGGTTCCCGGCGTAGTCTAGAATCAGGCAATCTTTTTTTCCCTCAGACAGACGTAACCCGCGTCCGACAATCTGCTGATATAAACTCACCGATTCGGTCGGGCGTAAAATAGCGATGACATCCACATGTGGCGCATCAAAACCGGTCGTCAGAACGGACACATTCACCAGATATTTAATCTGTTGTTGTTTGAATGCATGCAGGGTTTCATCACGTTCTTTTGTCGGGGTCTCCCCGCTGATCAGTGCGCTTTCCGACGGTAATAATCCCAGAATTTCCCGGGCATGCATAACAGTGGCTGCGAAAATCATTACCCCCAGCCGTTGTTCAGACAGTTCAATAATCTGCCGGATAATCGCCGGGGTCACTCTGCGTTGTTGGCGAAGTTGCTTATCCAGTTCCCGTTCCGAAAACAGCCCCTGCTGGCCATCGTAGAGTGCCGAAAAGTCGTAATGGACCACTGGCATATCCAGGCGTTGAGGTTCCACCAGGAAACCGTGTTTAATCATATAGCGCAGTGGCAGTTCATAAATACATTCATGGAATATTGATTGCTCATCACCACGCACCATGCCGTGATAGTGGAAGTGATAGATCCAGCCTTTTCCCAGACGAAAAGGGGTTGCTGTCAGACCCAGTAACTTCAGGTCAGGACGTCGCTGGCGCAGAAAGCCGAAAATGGTCTGATACTGACTATCGGTATCGTCTGCAATACGGTGGCATTCATCAACGATAACCAGCGAAAATTCGGCATCAAACGCGTCCAGATTTCGGGCAACTGACTGCACGCTGCCGAAAACTACTTTCTCGTGGCTTTGTTTTTGCTGTAATCCGGCAGAAAAAATATCGGCCGGCAGACCCAACGCCCGGTACTTGGCATGGTTCTGGGAAACCAGTTCTTTTACATGTGCCAGTACCAGAACCCTGCCACGAGCTTTCCGTGCCAGTTCAGCAATGACCAGGCTTTTACCCGCTCCGGTCGGCAATACAATCACTGCCGGTTGTGGATGATGACGGAAGTAGCGAATAGCGGCATCCACCGCTTCCTGCTGATAAGGGCGTAAAGTAAACGACATAAACATCACTTTTCTAAGGAGTATTGCACCGGATGACATATCACCACTGACAGCCTGCACAGGTTCACGTTATAATGGCAGAACGAAAATGGCGATAAGCGTCATTGTATTTTCCCTTCGCTGCAACAGGCAAAAAGAAATTCATGCGACTCGATAAATTCATCTCTCAACAACTGGAAATCAGCCGGGCTATCGCCTCACGAGAAATTCGTGCACAAAAAGTCACAGTGGATGGCGAAATTGTGAAGGATAGTGCCTTTAAGTTAGAACCGGAACATCAGGTTGAGTATGACGGCAACAGCCTTCAGCAGCAGACGGGTCCACGCTATTTCATGCTGAACAAACCGGAAGGTTATGTCTGTGCGACGGAAGATGAAGAACATCCGACAATCATCTATTTTCTTGAAGAGCCGATGGCGTGGAAACTGCATGCCGCCGGGCGGCTGGATATTGATACCACCGGGCTGGTATTGCTGACTGATGATGGCCAGTGGTCGCATCGCATTACTTCTCCGCGCCACCATTGTCAGAAAATCTATCATGTTACGCTGGAAAACCCACTGGATGAGCAGGTGGCAGAGCAGTTTGCTAAAGGCATTGAGCTACGTGGAGATAAAGACGCGACTAAGCCTGCTTCTCTGGAAGTGCTCAGTCCGACAGAGGTCTTGCTGACCATCAGTGAAGGCCGTTATCACCAGGTTAAGCGTATGTTCGCTGCTGTAGGTAATCATGTTGTGGCATTGCATCGCCAGCAAATTGGCGAAATTGTGCTGGATGACGCGCTTGAGCCGGGTGAATACCGCGAGCTGACCCGTGAAGAGATCGACAGCGTCGGATTACCGGTTGAATTGCAGAAAAAAGCGGCTGCCCGTTAGTCATTTTTGCGGAGATATATCTTGAGGCTGATTGTTATTCTGGGGTTGCTGGCAATGCTGATGCCACTGTCAATCGACATGTATCTGCCAGCGATGCCTCAGATTGCCAGAGAGCTGATGGCACCTGATGGCAAGGTGCAGATGACGCTGAATGCCTATATTCTGGGCTTTGCCGTCGGACAGCTATTTTATGGCCCGTTATCTGACAGCCTGGGTCGCAAAGCCGTGCTGTTGCCAGGGATACTGATCTTTATTCTGGCTGCCGCAGGATGTGCGCTGGCCGGTACTATCGACCATCTTATCTGGATGCGACTAGTCCATGGACTGGCTGCAGCTTCAGCCGGGGTGGTTATTAACGCGGTGATTCGTGACAGTTATTCCAGTGCAGAATTTTCCCGAATGATGTCTGTGATGATGCTGATTACCACGCTGGCACCATTGGTTGCTCCTATTCTTGGCGGCTGGTTGTTGCTGGCTGGAAACTGGCAGGCTATTTTCTGGGTACTGGCAGCGGCTGCAGTTATCGGGCTATTGCTGGTGGCATTTGCTATCAAAGAGTCGTTACCGGCAGAGAAACGACAGCCTCTGCACCTTCGGACTATTATCAGCAATTTCATTATTTTATTTCGGAATAAAAAAGTTTTTAGTCTGATGATGGCCAGTGGTTTTTCTTTTGCCGGTTTGTTTTCATTTCTGAATTCCGGCCCGTTTGTATATATCAATCTGTATCACGTTTCTCCACAGCATTTCGGCTATTATTTCGCCCTGAATATCGTATTTTTATTTGTAATGACGTTAATAAATAGCCGGATTGTGCGTAAAACCGGACCGTTGTTTCTGTTCAGAATGGCACTCATCATCCAGTTTATTATGGGGCTGTGGCTGCTGCTGGTTTGCGGTTTACACCTCGGTTTTATCCCTCTGGTGCTGGGGGTTGCCGCATTTATCGGTTGCGTATCGATGGTGGCATCGAATGCAATGGCGGTGATTCTTGATGAGTTCCCACATATTGCCGGTACGGTATCTTCGCTGGCCGGAACCTTACGGTTTGGTATCGGGGCTATCACCGGGGCCGTATTGTCACTATTTAGCTTCACTTCAGCCTGGCCAATGGCCGGAATGATTGCCGGTTGTGCATCATTGTCCGTGCTGTTGTTCTGGTATGCCTCCCGCAGCAAAACAGCCTGAGAATCTCTGCAGAATAAAGCCCTGTTCTTTTCAAAGGACAGGGCTTTACTGTCATTTATGTTTCTAATTTGTAATTAAAATGATAAATATATGGTCGATGCCTGTTCCGTTGGCTCTGCCGGTGGGTAAGGCTGTGAACCGTTGTTATATCAGGCCACTTCCGGCAATATCCGGTCTTTCAACAGCTAATTTTGGGGGGATACTTTTGGACAAGCAGCCATTGCCAATTATCCGTCGTTTACCCCATGTTTATCGCTGGTCTTCCGGGACGCTCCGTATTTGTGACGCAACTGATGTTGCATCGGCTTCGGATATGATTATTTTCGAATTGCTGGACAGACAGGGACTACAGTCGCAACAGATGATGTTGTCATTACAGGAGATGCTGGCAGATATTGATACTGACAGTAAGGTAGTGGAATGGCAGGGGGGGAGTTGTCTGCTGGTGTCGAGCGCTGATGAGGCTACCGTTAATTGTTGCCTGAAAAATAACGGGGTCGCAATTACCGAGAATTTTGCTCAACGTTGACGACAGCAATTACGGAAATAAAAAAACGCTGCCCGGGGCAGCGTTTTCGTCTGGCTAAAGACTTTAAAGGCTTGATGACATTAACTGTGAACGTTGTTGCTTAGAACACGTCTTGCTTCGCGATAGCGAGTTTTCCAGTAACTGTCATTAAGACTTGAAATCATTACCCCACTGCTGGTGGAGGCATGGACAAAGTTATTGTTGCCCAGATAAATCCCCACATGGCGGCCGGTAGAACCTGCGCGGAACAAGACCAGATCACCGGGACGCAATTTGTTACGTGCAATCTTAGAACCGGTATCCTGCTGACCTGATGTCGAGCGCGGTAAGTCCAGACCAAACTGTTCACGGAAGGTACGCTGTACAAACGCAGAGCAATCTATACCACGTTTAGTATCACCACCCATCCGGTAACGTACACCTTTCCAGTCAGCGTACTGATCCATAATTTTGGTTTTAACATCCACATTACGGACCATCTGCTCAAATTCATCCTGAGACGCCTGAAGTAAAAAACCGCTATGGTTGTTAACTTCATGCTTCTCTACTCTGGCTGTATTATTGCCGGGAGTACTACAGGCTGAAAGTAACGTTGCTAATGCAATTGCGGGCACAACCCGCCAGATATATCTCAGAGTCGGTTGAGATTTGACCATTATAGGTAGTTTCCTTCAAAGTCCTTACGACAAAATGCCGCTAGCCAGATAACAGAACAGAAAGAGAATAATCAGTGAGGATAATAAACTGTTTAATTCAACTGCAGGCCAGATACACAGCAACCCACGGGATGATTAAGTGTTTATGTAAAAGCAACCCCTGATATAAAAAGCAGATTACCGCATAAAATGACAACTAGCGAGAGCTTTTAAGCAATTTTTTGATATAGATTAATTCGAAAAATTCGCTAAACGTCATTTGCGGTAATTTAAGGGCTAAACCAGTCCTCCCATTAAGCTATTTATGGGCTATTTTTCGCCAAAAAAAATCAATTTGTTACAACCAGATGCAATTAAAATTCATATTAATCATAATCATAGTTATGACTGGTGGCCGCGGGAGTCTTCTGGCTGATTGTTTATCACGAAACTGGCGAATGTCTCAGAATGTAAAATTCAATAATATTTTCTGTCGTGAGCCGCATTCTGGTGCAGTCAGCACTGTTACTGCTCACAGCCATCATTTATCAAAGATCTCTGCTGCAGTTGTTCCGGACAGTTAAAATTGCTGTCTGCAGCCCCTTACTGGCAGTGTATTGTTCGGAAATTAACCGCTTCGCCGATTTAATAATATATCTGGCATATAAAATGCTTTGGTTAAGCTGAAGGAAAATAACAACAGCAATGCTAACCAGACGATATGTCAGGATACAACATTAAGAGGTGTGTATGGCAAAGGGTGCATTTAAACAAAAATTAGGGCTGGTGGACCTTAGCCTGCTAGGGATAGGTTCAATGATAGGGTCCGGATGGCTGTATGCCGCTTTGACCAGCTCCGGTTATGCTGGCGCACAAACCGGATGGGCCTGGATCCTCGGGGCGATTATTGTATTAATGATCGGTCTGGTGTTTGCAGAGCTTTCTGCGGCTATTCCCAGAGCGGGTGGATTTGTCCGCTATCCAAATTTCTCACACGGTAATGTCGTTGGTTTCGTTATCGGGGTCAGCTCACTGCTGGCTTACACCAGTACCGCGGGTGTGGAAGTAGAAGCTGTTCGCCAGTATGCACAATACTGGTGGCCGGCAATCAGTAATGCCGATGGCAGTCCGACCGGACTGGGTTTTCTGGTACAAATTCTGCTGCTGGTAGGCTTCTTCCTGCTGAACTACTGGAGCGTGAGCGTATTTGGCCGGGTAAACACCATTGTTACTACATTTAAATTTATCGTACCGTTACTGACAATTGGTACGTTATTTATGTATTACCACGGTGCAAACCTTGATGTACCACCGCCACCACCAGGCGGAGCTCACGGAATCTTCACCTCGCTGACCGGTGCCGGTATTGTCTTTGCTTACCTGGGCTTCCGTCAGGCAGTGGACTTCGCCAGTGAAGCTAAGAATCCGCAGCGTAACGTTCCGCTGTCAATTATGATCGCTATTGGTGTCAGCTTCGTTATCTATATCGCTTTACAATACGCCTTTATGGGCGCAGTACCTTCTGAAGCATTAACCGCCCATGGTTGGGATGGATTGAAGCAAATATTCCAGTCTCCGTATGCTGATCTGGCCCGCAGTCTGGGAATTACATGGCTTATTAACCTTATCCTTGTCGACGCTGTTATTTCTCCGGCCGGAACAGGAAATATTTATCTGGCAGGTGCAAGCCGTGTGTTATTTGCCTGGGCACGTAACGGACACTTATTTAAAGTCTTTGGCCAGGTCGATGCAAAATCCGGGGTTCCGCGTGGCGCTTTATGGTTGTCGCTGATTCTGTCAATTGCCTGGACATTACCTTCTGAATTTCAGGTATGGGGCGGTCTGATTGGTGCAGTGACTTCGGCCACGGTCTTTACTTATATGCCAGGCCCTGTCACGCTCGGTGCGTTCCGTCGTCATCTGCCAGATATGGCACGTCCGTTTCGTTTACCGATTGCAGCAATCCTGAGCCCACTGGCATTTGTCGCCAGTACACTGCTGATTTACTGGAGTGGCTGGTCGGTGAATGAATTACTGATTCCTATCCTGATCCTTGCCTGGCTGGGTTATGCCATCTTTGGTAAGAAAACAGTGACCTCAGCACGTGACCTGAAATGTTCCTGGTGGTTGCTGGTTTATTATGTACTGGTGTTGCTGGTGTCTTATCTGGGAACTTTTGGCGGTACCAATGCGATCAGCGCGCCGATGGATATGATTCTGGTAGCAGTAATTGCCCTGGCTTGTTACTACTGGGGTGTGGTTGCCAGCCTTCCGGTTCCGGAAATTGTTGACCATGAAGAACTGGCGGACTGATATTTTATAACTGAGTCTGTTTCGGTATCTGTCTGAATAAAGCGCCCGTCAGGGTAATGCCGATCGTTTAAGGATCATTTGACCGATCCGGTGGTTGGTGTAAAAAGGGTTCATGTGCAGACATGGACCCTTTTTAAATGGAACTTTCGCAAGCTCTCGGCATTATTAATCTCACTGCTCCCGAAGAAGTACAAAGCCTCTCTGACCTGCTCTCTCCTGACCTCATCCGACAGGCGTTTTCCCTCACTGATACCGTCACGCTGCGTAAGCGCAAACTTCCCCTTGAGTCGATGGTCTGGCTGGTTATCGGTATGGCCATATTCAACAATAAGCCCATGAGCCATATCGTGAATTTGATGGATATTGTTGACCGGACCGGACGGTCATTTACCGCACCCAGCTCTGTGATTGCCCGCCGAAAAACACTGGGCGAAGATGCCATCCGGGTCCTGTTTGATCTCACTCAACAACACTGGCACGAAGAAGCCAGACATCCCCTCTGGCACGGGTTGACGCTTAATGCTGTTGATGGCGTTGTCTGGCATACCCAGGACACTCCTGAAAATGCAGAGGCCTTCGGCAAAGCATCTAATCAGCATGGTGAACGCGGTTATCCTCAGGTTCGTATGGTGTGTCTGATGGAACTCAGCAGCCATCTGCTGCGTGCAAGTGTGTCAGGTCGCTACGATATCAACGAAATGCGGCTGGCCGCTCAGCTGGCAGAAAATGCACCGGATAACAGTATTACGCTGTTTGATAAGGGCTTTTACTCTTTAGGGTTGTTACATGACTGGCATAATGCAGGTGAAAATCGCCACTGGCTAACGCCGCTGAAAAAGAACACTCAGTATGAAGTGGTACGAAAGCTCGGCAGGCAGGACGAACTGATACGACTGAAAACCACGCCTCAGGCCAGAAAGCAATGGAAAGGCCTGCCGGAAGAACTCATAGTGAGGCTAATCAGGCGGAAAGTGAACGGGACGGAACGGCAGGTAGTCACTTCCATGACAGATGCGATGCGTTATCCGGCGACTGACGTGGCAGAACTTTATAAGCATCGCTGGGAAATCGAGCTGGGATATCGTGAGGCAAAGCAGTTTTTACTGGGAAACCGCTGGACGCTGAGAAGCCGGTTGCCCGATCTGGTGAAGCAGGAGCTATGGGGAATACTGCTGACGTATAACCTGGTGCGTTACCAGATGATTAAAATGGCGTTCAGCCTGAAAGGAAATTACCTGCCTTACCAGTTGAGCTTCAGCGGTGCAGTATCAGAGATATTACGGCTACTGATCGGTCTGCCGTGGGCTTCACCGGGAGCCATCCCGGGTCACCTTAAACACTTTTACAGTAATGCCGGGATGCTGAAACTGCCACCACGACGAGAACGGGAATATGTGAGAGAAGTGAGGGAGAAAAGGTCGAAATATCCCTTTAAAAACAATGCCGGTCACCTTAAGTGACCGGCATTAGCCCGTCAGGGCGCTTTTTTTATTTGCAGATTTACTGGCGACGTCCGGGTAATTTTCTGTCGAGAAAATTCACCAGCCGATCACTGCCTGAAGTTAGCAACCACCAGCTCATACCTACCAACACTACAGAGAGTGATCCTACTGCTATATCGGTAAACCAGTGTGCACCGGCCATAACCCGTGGCATGGCAAATACGAAGAAAATAATGGCAGCTTTAATAAACGCGCGACCACCAAAATACCGCCACATAAAGCAGGCAAAAATCATCAGCATCATGCCGTGATCGCCGGGAAAGCTGTCCGCTGAGGCATCTTTGGTCGGGATCCCCGTCAGCTCACCCACACGATGAACATTTTTAAAGAATAAAGTCGGGCTGGAATGTACCACAGGGATCTGATGCCCCAGTTGGTTCAGAACTACCGCGCTTAATAGCATAGTGACACCAATAGCCAGCATACGATGGCGGCCGGCAATGGTGTTCTTCTGCCAGTATGAGTAATACAACAGCCCCATGGCGATCAGCGAGACCAAATCAAATCCACGGAAATTGGTAATTGCCACAAATTTCGCGAACAGCGGATGTGTCACCATGCGGTTGTTGAAGTCAAAAAAGACTGACTTATCAATGTCAAACCAGAATCCATGGTGAGGTGGCAAATACCACGAAAAGAACAAAACAATACCTAAAGCATTCAGCAACAGGATAGTAATCAGACGAGAAGGGCGCATTTTTTTAACTCAAAGTGAAAAATAACTGAATAGATTATTACAATAAGAATAAACGAATCTTCAATATTCTTAGGTTCTGACCGGCAAACTCAGCCTGTATCGGCATTTCATTGCGGAAAGACAAATTTTGAAGCGCGGATATTATAACGATTAATCAAGAGGGAGACTGATCGAATCAGGTGATCGGTATGTCAAAACTGTAACTATTTAACACTCGACAGCGGATGCAGAGGTTTTCTGACCGTGAAGCGCTTTTCGAAAAGGAACTTAAAAAAACTTAAACATTACAGCGCGCACAGCAGGATCGCGAAGGACAGAGAACGGGTGTTTTCCGGGAGAAAGATTGGATTTCAAAAAAACGTCTTAAACAGGGCTCTTTGGTGCGGACAGGGTTGTCCTGCCCACACCGGATAACATAGCAAATTAATCTGCTCTTCCCATATAGCGACGTTCAGGAATATGAATTCTGATTTTATCGCCATTGCTGAGATATTCAGGAACCTGAATCACCAGTCCGGTGATCATTCCCGCCGGTTTAGTGCGTGCGCTTGCCGAAGCCCCTTTAATACCCGGAGAAGTATCCGTGATTTCCATATCTACTGTCTGTGGCAGTTCCAGCGCCAGTATTTGTCCATCCATTGTCAGTACATGAATGCCGGGGATGCCGCTTTCCGGGATAAACAGCAGTTCTTCTTCGATCTGCTCTTTATTGAAATGGTAAGGGGTATAGTCTTCATCATCCATAAACACATACTCTTCACCATCTATATAAGAGAAGGTGACAGCACGGCGGCTAAGGGAAATGGCATCAAGGATGTCATCACCTTTGAAGCGCTCTTCTACTTTCAGACCGGTACGGATATCAGTAAAACGCATTTTGTACAGCGTTGCTGCGCCGCGTGCACTTGGACTCTGGACATCAATATCTTTTACCAGCAGTAATTTTCCGTTCCAGGTGACTGCCATGCCACGTTTAATCTCATTCGCCTTTGGCATTGGATCTCTCTCTATGTAAGCAATACAGGTTTATGCGCGCAACGTTACCCGTGCAACAGGCGACAGGCAATAGGTTAACAGAGAATTTATTTTTCAGCGGCTATCGGCACAAAGAATTAATGTTATTATGGCGCTTATTATCCTGCCTTGTATAACCCGGAGCCCTGATTGGAATGTCGTTCTCATTGCGGTGCCTGTTGTACAGCTCCGTCTATCTCTTCACCTATTCCGGGGATGCCTTTCGGCAAACCGGCAAATACTCCCTGCATCCAGCTGGATGAATCTTTACGCTGTCGAATCTTTGGCTCGCCATCGCGCCCGAAAGTCTGTGCCAGCCTGCAACCTTCGGCAGAAATGTGTGGTGGTTCAAGGCAACAGGCGATGGTCTGGTTGCTGGATTTAGAACAAGCAACTGCCCCCTGAGTCCGTTTGCTGAAGTGATGCTGACACGCCTTGTCTGATTCACCGCTGTTTGTCATGTTTCAGCTCCAACCGGAATGACCGGTCAAAAAAAGTTATAAATTGTGCGTAGGATCAAAATTTTGCAGGAGAATTCCGCTTAGTAGTTGCGGCTTCTATTTTTGCGGAGCAGTATGACTGATACGTTTCAGCCTGATACCGATCCCTGCTACCGTGCCACGGGATTTTTTTTAGCACAGATAGCTGAAACGATTCAACAAGAGATAGCGAGGAGTCCTATGTTCCAGCTCGATGTTAAGGCGATACACACAGGCGCCAGCGCCAGTGATAAAACCGATGCTATTCGTCAGGTAGCTGCTGCTCTGGCCGCTGCTGGTAACGTTTCTGAAGCGTATGTCAGCGGCATGCTGGCGCGTGAGCAACAAACTTCTACTTTCCTGGGCAACGGAATTGCGATTCCCCACGGAACAACAGACACGCGTGATCTGGTACTGAATACTGGTGTGCAGGTATTTCAGTTTCCACAAGGTATCAGCTGGGGGGACGAACAGCTGGCCTATGTGGTGATTGGTATTGCGGCAAAGTCTGATGAACATCTGACATTGTTGCGCCAGCTGACTCATGTGCTCAGTGATGACAGTGTGGCTGAAACACTGAAAACCGCGTCTGCTGAAGAGCTGCGGGCCATCCTGATGGGTGAGAAACAGGCCGCTGAATTTCGTTTTGATGCTTCGATGATTGTCACAGACGTTAAAGCAGACGAGATCATGACGTTGCAGGCGTTAAATGCCGGCAGACTGAAATCAGCAGGGGCTGTTGATAATTCGTTTGTCAGCCAGGTTATTGCTGAACGCCCGCTGAATCTGGGGCAGGGAATCTGGCTGAATGACAGCGCCAGCGGAAATCTGTTCAGTGCGATTGCCGTCAGCCGACCGACAACTGCATTTACAACATCAGATAATGAGCCGGTAGCGATGCTGATCACCGTGGCAGCTGTTGATGATCAGCCTCTGACTGCGCTGGGATATTTGCATCAGATACTGGTGAAAAATAAGGCCGAACGGCTGTTGACTGAAGATGCTGCCGGTATTCTGACCCTGCTCACCAGTGAGTATTCCGAGGTTAGCGAGGCAGTAACCGCTGAGTTTGTGATTCGCAATGAACACGGTCTGCATGCCCGACCAAGTACCGCTCTGGTTACCGTCATCAAAGGCTTCAACTGCGATGTTACAGTCACTAATCTGGATGGCAGTGGCAAACCCGCTAATGGCCGAAGCCTGATGAAGGTCGTGGCTCTGGGAGTCAAAAAAGGCCACAGATTACGTTTCACGGCCAGTGGTGAAGATGCTGCTGCGGCTATTGAAGCCATCAGGCAGGCTATCGACAGCGGGCTTGGGGAGGGTGCAGCATGAGCCGCCGGGTCGCAACAATTACTCTGAATCCTGCTTATGATTTAGTCGGGTTTACACCCGCTATTGAACGCGGGGAAGTGAATCTGGTGAAAACCGCCGGCCTGCATGCGGCGGGTAAAGGTATTAATGTCGCACGGGTCCTGAAGGATCTGGGGATCGATGTCACGGTGGGCGGGTTTCTCGGCAAAGAAAACCAGGATGGTTTTCAGCAGTTATTCAGCGAGCTGGGTATTGCGAACCGCTTTCAGGTGGTACAGGGCCGTACCCGTATTAACGTCAAGCTGACTGAGCAGGACGGGGAAGTCACTGATCTTAACTTTTCCGGTTTCAATGTTACCGCCCAGGACTGGGAACGTTTTACCACTGATTCCCTGAGCTGGCTGGGCCAGTTTGATATGGTCTGTGTCAGCGGCAGCCTGCCGGAAGGGGTAGACCCTGCGGCATTCACTGAATGGATGAAAGCACTGCGCCTGTTATGCCCGTGCATCATTTTTGACAGCAGTCGTGCGGCTCTTGAAGCAGGGCTGAAGGCTGCACCCTGGCTGGTTAAACCGAACCGCCGTGAACTGGAAATCTGGGCAGGGAAATCTTTGCCAACACTGCAGGACGTTATCGCCAGTGCCCATCAGTTACGTGAGGAAGGCATCGCTCATGTTGTGATTTCCCTTGGTGCTGAAGGGGCTTTATGGGTCAATGCTTCCGGAGAATGGCTGGCAAAACCTCCAGCCTGTGAAGTGGTCAGTACTGTCGGCGCGGGTGATTCAATGGTCGGAGGGCTGATTTACGGATTGCTGATGCGTGAATCAAGTGAACATACCCTGCGACTGGCAACTGCGGTGGCAGCGCTGGCCGTAAGTCAGAGCAATGTAGGTGTTGCTGACAGAACACAACTGGCAGCCATGATGGCACGTGTCGATTTACAACCCGTGCAATAACAGCAGAAGAGGAATAAATGATGAGAATGCTGCTGATAACTGATGCATCACTGGGCAGAGCCAGTGCATTCATCGCCGGCAAAGCGGCACAGAGCGCTGCCGAAAAATGCGGACTGGTACTGACAGCTTCCCTTCAGGACGCTGAACTGGTGATCGTGGCTGGCAAAACTGTGCCCGCAGACCCTGCACTGTCCGGAAAAAAACTGTGGCAGGGCGAATTGCAGTCACTGCTGAACGATGCTGAAGCCTTCCTGACCCGGGCAAAAGAGCAGGCTGAACTGTGGCAGGCCCCGCAGGGGATAACTGCGACAACCAACGATTCAGCTGCTGGCACTACGGCTACCACAAAACGAATTGTAGCCGTGACTGCCTGTCCGACCGGGGTTGCCCATACCTTTATGGCGGCTGAGGCGATTGAGGCTGAAGCGAAAAAACGTGGCTGGTGGTACAAAGTTGAGACCCGTGGATCTGTGGGTGCCGGCAATGCGATTACCCCGGAAGAAGTTGCTGCGGCAGATCTGGTGATTGTTGCTGCTGATATTGAAGTCGATCTGGCGAAATTTGCCGGAAAACCGATGTATCGTACCTCGACCAGCCTGGCTCTGAAAAAAACTGCCCAGGAATTTGATAAAGCGCTGGGCGAAGCCAAAACCTTCACGCCAGCGGGCAATGCCTCTGCGGCATCGAACAGTGAAAGCAATAAAGAGAAATCCGGAGCTTACCGGCATCTGCTGACCGGGGTTTCTTATATGTTACCGATGGTGGTCGCGGGCGGGCTTTGTATTGCCTTATCGTTTGCCTTTGGTATTACCGCTTTTAAAGAGCAGGGAACCCTGGCGGCTGCGCTGATGCAAATCGGGAGCACTACGGCCTTTGCCCTGATGGTACCGGTACTGGCAGGTTATATTGCATTCTCAATTGCTGACCGGCCGGGATTAACACCAGGACTGATTGGCGGGATGCTGGCGAGCAGTACTAACGCCGGTTTTCTTGGGGGGATTATCGCTGGTTTTATTGCCGGTTATGTCGCCAGATTTATCAGTACCCGGCTGAAATTGCCACAAAGTATGGAAGCCCTGAAGCCGATTCTGATCATTCCGTTGTTGGCCAGCCTGGTCACCGGTTTGCTGATGATCTACGTGGTGGGCAAACCGGTTGCGGCTATCATGGAATGGCTGACTCACTGGTTGGGTAACATGGGTACCGTGAATGCTGTCCTGCTGGGTGCAGTATTAGGTGGCATGATGTGCACCGATATGGGTGGACCGGTTAATAAAGTAGCCTATGCTTTCGGGGTCGGTTTGTTAAGCACCAAAACCTACGGGCCGATGGCAGCGATTATGGCTGCCGGTATGGTACCGCCATTGGCGATGGGAGTGGCGACTTTACTGGCTCGCAATAAGTTTACCAAAGGTCAACAGGAAGGGGGTAAAGCGGCACTGGTACTGGGCTTGTGCTTTATTTCCGAAGGTGCAATACCTTTTGCTGCCCGTGACCCGATGCGTGTCATCCCCTGCTGTATGGTAGGCGGAGCGGTGACCGGAGCAATCTCGATGGCTGTCGGTGCACAACTGATGGCTCCGCACGGTGGATTGTTTGTATTACTGATCCCCGGAGCGATTACGCCGGTACTGGGTTACCTGTTAGCGATTATCGTCGGGACAGCACTGGCAGGTATTGCCTATGCCATGCTAAAACGGCCGGAAACAGCTACTGCCTGACAGCAGCTGTACCACTGAGATTAAAAAGGGCGCCTGGCGCCCTTTTTTTGTGATTACTTACGCTGTCTGCTGTGCTTTCAGCCAGGCAATTTCGTCTTTCCAGATTTCCGGATCAACGGTTTCCAGGATTAACGGGATGCCATCAAAACGTGGATCTTTCATTAACCAGCTAAAGACCGTTTCGCCAATATTTCCCTGACCCAGACTGTGGTGACGGTCAACCCGGCTGCCAAATTCACTTTTCGCATCATTCAGGTGCATGCCACGTAAATAGTTAAATCCGACAATTCGCTCGAAATCCCGGAATGTGGCTTCGCAATTTTCGACACTACGTAGATCATACCCTGCAGCAAAGGCATGACAGGTATCAATACAAACACCCACCCGGCTTTTATCTTCGACATGGTGAATAATTTCGGCCAGATGCTCGAAACGAAATCCGAGATTGCTACCCTGACCGGCAGTATTTTCAATAACGGCTGTCACACCTTGTGTCTGGTCGAGGGCAATATTTATCGACTCTGCAATCAGTTTCAGACAGTCGGATTCTGATATCTGTTGCAGATGACTGCCGGGGTGGAAGTTGAGCAATGACAGACCGAGCAGTTCAGCCCGTTGCATTTCATCAATAAATGCCAGCCTGGATTTTTCCAGCGCTTCATTGACCGGATGCCCAAGGTTAATCAGGTAGCTGTCATGGGGTAAAATTTGTGCGGAGCTGAAATTGTATTTCTCGCAGGCCTGGCGAAAAGCACTGATAGTTTCCCGGGTCAGCGCTGCGGCACGCCATTGCCGTTGATTCTTGGTAAACAGAGCAAAAGCGGTTGCTTCCAATTCATGTGCACGGAGGACCGCATTCTCGACCCCGCCAGCAGCGCTGACATGCGCACCAATAAACTTCATAGCCGTTTCTCCTCAGTATCAGGCTTCCTGTCGATTTAACACTATAATACCTGAGGAATTCATTCATAACATGCCATCCCGGCAGAATCCTCTATCCGTAGGGTGGGGAAGTGAGTGCAGCCGGTGCTATTTCCGGAAAATAAGACTGTAACGCCCCGTAACAGTGAACTGTTACAGGGCGCAATAGTGAGAGCAAATCGTTAGTTCATCAACCGCCATAAACTCAGATTGACCAGACCGCCTCCGACAATCAACCAGATAAACACCATAAAACCCAGTAACAGTGGTTTCAGACCGGCTTGTTTCAGTTGCCCGGCTTTGGTGGTTAATCCAAGAGCCGCCATTGCCATCGCCAGCATCAGATTATCTGCCTGATGAATCACTGACAGCAAATGGTCAGGTAACAGATGAAAAGAGTTAAAACAGGCTACCAGAATGAAGATCAGCGCAAACCATGGGAACGTTATATTGCTTTTCTGACCAGCCTGGTGAGGTGAACTTCTTCTCATCCACTGGCCAAGCAGCAACAGGAACGGTGCCAGCATCATAACCCGTAGCATTTTGGCAATAACTGCATTGTTTTCTGCGTCTGCGCTAATAGAGTGCCCGGCGGCAACCACCTGCGCAACTTCATGAATGGTAGAACCAGTGTAGATACCAAACTGAGCGGCACTCAGTCCCGGCAACAGAGGATGAATCACTTCCCAGATTACCGGGTAAATAAAGATGGCTGCAGTGCCGAAAATGACTACTGTTGCAACGGCCACCGCCACATTGCCCGGATGTGCTTTTACTACAGGACCGGTGGCCAGCACAGCGGCGGCACCACAGATGCTGCTACCGGCACCAATCAGCCAGACAGTTTGCCTGTCCAGTTTTAGCCAGTAAATTCCCGCAAGACAGGTCAGTAGAAATGTACTGCTCAGCATAATTATGTCGGTGAGCAAACCCTGATAACCGATATTACTGATTTGCTGAAAGGTCAGGTTAAACCCGTACAGAATAATCCCGCCACGTAACAGATAGTGTTTACTAAACGTGATTCCACTGGAGCAGTGTTCACTAAACATTTCGGGCATCAGATTGCCGATAATAATCCCTGCCAGAATAGCCAGCGTCAGAGCGCCCAACCCTAAATCAGACACCTGATGAAATTGTGATACAAGGATAGTGCCGACAGCGATAGCTGTGGTCAGCAGGATGCCGTTTAGTTGCCGGACACTGGCTCCGGTGAATAATACAGGGTGTTGTGTGCTCATAGCCGCGCTCTCCGTGGGGATACTGACGTCTATGGTGCAGCGATTTTCTTTAAAAGAGAAATCGATTATAATCTTATAACCAACCAGTATAAGTGGTAAATAAGTTCAGGTACGGACAGGGGAGAGCGGTTAGATGCATATTACATTGCGGCAGCTGGATGTGTTCTGCGGGATAGTCAGATGTGGTTCTACTACCCAGGCGGCCAGGCAGCTTGCTCTGTCACAGTCAGCAGTCAGTGCTGCACTGGCGGATCTGGAAAACCAACTGGATGTTCAGCTCTTTGATCGGGCGGGAAAACGGTTGATTGTTAATGAGCATGGCAGGCTGTTATACCCGAAGGCAGTGTCGTTGCTTGAACAGGCAAAAGAAGCGGAACAGTTATTCCGCGATGATGACGGGGCTATTCGTATTGGTGCCAGCAGTACTATCGGTAATTATATGCTGCCGCAAATGATGGCTAATTATCGTCATGATTTCCCACAGGCTCCGCTCGAGCTCACTGTAGGTAACAGTCTGGACGTGATTCAGGCCGTTGCCGATTTCCGGGTAGATGTCGGTCTGATTGAAGGGCCTTGTCATGTTGCCGGGATAGTCAGTGAGAACTGGCTGGAGGATGAGTTGGTGGTGTTTGCCGCACCACAATCAGAAATTTTTAATCATCCGGTGACTCTGCAAAGTCTGGCTATGTCACCGTGGATTTTACGCGAAATAGGTTCGGGTACCCGCGAGATTGTGGACTACCTGCTATTGTCCCATCTGCCAAATTTCAGTGTGGCGATGGAGCTGGGAAATTCCGAAGCGATAAAACATGCAGTTCGCCACGGAATGGGCATCAGTTGTCTGTCACGGCGGGTAATTGCCGATCAGCTGGAAAATGGCGCCCTACGCCAGATCGCGATACCCTTACCGCCACTGACACGGACTCTGTACCGTATCCATCACCAACAGAAGCATTTATCCCGGTCACTGCTGCGGTTTCTGAGTTATTGTCGTGAATAAATATCTGCGGAGAACAAAGACTCCCGGCCATTGAAATCACCGGCTTCGGCAGGTTTGCTAATAATTCCCGCTGAATCATGAAGGTAACTAATAACAGAAGTGGTAATGCTATACAGTGACTGCTTTGCTGGTACAATCGCGCCTCATTTTTATCCAGCATAGTGTTTACTGATGAATAATAATACAAATACCACAGATAAGCCTGCCCTGAAGCGTGTACTGAAAGCCCGCCATCTGACGATGATTGCCATTGGCGGTTCAATCGGTACCGGTCTGTTTGTTGCCTCGGGTGCCAGTATTTCTCAGGCCGGCCCTGGTGGTGCGCTTCTCTCCTACGCGATTATCGGTCTGATGGTCTATTTTCTGATGACCAGTCTGGGTGAACTGGCGGCTTATATGCCAGTCTCCGGTTCTTTCGCTACTTATGGTTCCAAATATGTTGAAGAGGGTTTCGGCTTCGCACTCGGCTGGAACTACTGGTACAACTGGGCGGTGACGATTGCCGTCGATCTGGTGGCTGCTCAACTGGTAATGGGTTACTGGTTGCCGGAAGTGCCCGGCTGGATATGGAGTTGCCTGTTCCTGGCAGTGATTTTTCTGCTGAATGTCATTTCGGTAAAAGGCTTTGGTGAAGCTGAGTATTGGTTTTCCCTGATTAAAGTCGTTACCGTAGTGATCTTTATTATTGTCGGCCTGCTGATGGTGACCGGGATTATGCGCGGTACAGCAAGTGGGGGATGGCATAACTGGACGATTGGTGGAGCACCGTTTGCCGGTGGTTTTTCGGCAATGATAGGCGTAGCAATGATAGTCGGTTTCTCTTTCCAGGGCACTGAACTTATCGGTATTGCGGCGGGTGAATCTGAAAATCCGGGTAAAAACGTCCCACGGGCGGTGCGACAGGTTTTCTGGCGTATCCTGCTGTTTTACGTGCTGGCCATTTTAATTATCAGCCTGTTACTGCCGTATACCGATCCCCGGTTACTGCACAATGATGTCCAGGATATCAGCGTGAGTCCGTTTACTCTGGTGTTCCAGAATGCAGGACTACTGTCTGCGGCGGCGGTAATGAATGCGGTGATCCTGACTGCGGTACTGTCTGCCGGTAACTCAGGGATGTACGCTTCTACCCGAATGCTGTTCACCCTGGCTCAGGAAGGTAAAGCACCGAAGATTTTTGCCCGACTGACGGCCAATGGTGTCCCGCGTAATGCACTGATTGCGACTACTGTTGTAGCTGCGTTGTGTTTCCTTTCATCGAAGTTTGGAAATCAGACTGTTTACTTGTGGTTGCTGAATACTTCAGGAATGACCGGATTCATTGCCTGGCTCGGAATTGCGGTTAGTCACTATCGGTTCCGTCGTGGCTATGTCGCCAAAGGGCTGGACCTGTCTGCATTACCTTATCGCTCAGGTTTATTCCCGTTAGGTCCGGTATTTGCTTTTGTACTGTGTCTGTTAATTACCCTTGGGCAGAATTACCAGGCCTTTATGGCTGACAAAATCGACTGGTATGGCGTGGCAGCCACCTATATTGGTATTCCACTGTTCCTGATCATCTGGCTGGGATATAAGTGGAGCCGGGGAACCCGGTTTGTCAGGTATCAGGATATGGAGTTTCCGGCAGTCGAAAGGAATTATCACTGATTGCTGATACTGCACGCCTGATAATAAAAACCCATGCTTTGGCATGGGTTTTTTTATCGGGTCACTCAGAGATAAGACGGGGTCACTGTTTCGTGAGTCGCTTATTCTTCCGGCAGGCTGACCAGCAGATGACGGGCATGGAAACGTATATGGTCTTCAATCACGCTGGCGATAAAGAAATAACTGTGGTCATACCCCTGTTGCCAGCGAAGTGTAAAATCAAACTGTTGCTGGCGCGCAATATCTTCCAGAACCTGAGGTTGAAGCTGCTCAGGCAGAAAAGTATCCGCACTTCCCTGGTCAATCAGTACCGGTAAACGATGTGTTGCCTGCTGCATTAGCACACTGGCATCATATTGCTGCCAGTCAGTCTTATCATCCCCAAGGTAGGCTGCGAAGGCCTTCTGACCCCAGGGCACAGAGCCAGGGTTTACAATAGGTGCGAATGCCGAAACAGAAGTAAATCGTCCTGCCTCGCGTAGTGCCAGAACCAGCGCACCATGGCCGCCCATTGAATGTCCCATGATGGCCTGACGGTCACTGAATGAGAAATGTTCGTTCAACAGAGCGGGTAATTCGCTATTCAGATAGTCATACATCCGGTAATGCTTATTCCACGGAGCACGGGTAGCATTCAGATAAAATCCTGCGCCCTGGCCCAGATCATATGCCGGATCATTAGCCACATCCTCACCCCGTGGGCTGGTATCAGGCATAATCAGGGCAATTCCTGCTTCGGCCGCCAGGCGCTGGGCGCCGGATTTGACCGAAAAGTTCTCATCAGTACAGGTCAGCCCTGCAAGGCACCAAATCAGGGGAACCGGCTGTTCACCGGACTGAGGCGGCAGAAACACGCTGAATTTCATTGGGCAGCCCAGTACCGCAGAGGTGTGTTGCCAGCGTTGCTGGCGGCCGCCAAACATCAGATGTTCTTCACAGAGTGTCAGTTCAGACATGGTAGCTCCTGTCATAATTGTTGAATGCAGATCTGCCATTCACTGGCCGACAGTGCTGCGTAATTGTAAGTCTGCTGCCAGAGAGCGTTGTGAAGTCAGGTGGCAGAGCTATCGCTTGCTGCTGGCTGAGCAAAAAATGTCAGCATCAGTTGTTTCATCGCATCGACATTCGGTGTAAATGCATCCCGACGCCAAATCAGACAGGTTGACACCTTACCATATTGCGGGGGAAGAGCATGGGTCCGGATACGGGTACGGTCGCTGATTTGTGCCAGTACCGAAGCCGGGGTAATGGCCAGCCCTGCGCCGCCAGCAACACAGGCAATCATTGCATGGTAAGAGTGAATTTCCATAATATTGCCAGGCTGCGCACCGCCATCCCGAAACCAGTCTTCCAGTTTCATCCGGTAAGAGCAGCTGTTCCGGAAGGCAAAAAAAGTTTTTCCCTGCACATCCTGCGGACAGGTCACGGTCTGGTGTTCACTGCTGGTAATCAACACCAGCTCTTCGTCAAACGCGACACAACTGTCCAGTTCATCATAGCCCTCCGGGCTGTCAGCCAGTGCCGCCGCGACAGTACCTTCCCTGACATGGTCGATGATCTCCCCTGAGGTGCCGGTTATCAGAGACAGAGATACAGCCGGATAGCGTTGATGGAACGCCGATAACAAGCCCGGCAGCCGGGTAGCGGCTGTGCTTTCCATAGTACCGAGGGCGAAATTGCCGGCAGGCTCTCCCTGGCGGGTCATATTCAGCGCTTCTTCACTTAATGCGAGGATTCGCCTGGCATAGCTGAGAAAATTATGGCCCATCGGCGACAGACGGACCCGTTGCTTTTCACGGATCAGTAAATCTGTTCCCAGCTCTTCTTCCAGCTGCTTGAGCCGGGTCGTCAGATTGGAAGGAACCCGGTGCAGTAACTCTGCCGCACGGGCGACAGAACCGGTATCGGCCACTGCACAAAACATCCGAAGCTGCACCAAATCCATAATGATTCTCTTTAAGAAATTCACATAATACGGCTTATTTATCTGAGTTTTGGATTGTATGCGCTGCTACAAAGCCAGGCAACCGTGATATTTCTGCAGGAACTGTGAAAAAATTTTTAGCAATGAGCAGCGATGATCACCTGATGAGACTGGATAATCCGTGCCGACTGCTTCACAATATGCACTGTATATGATGCTCCGTCCGTGTAAGGGCAGAGAATTCACCTGCCGGAGAATAATGAATGTCCCTTTTTAGTCAGGAAGCGGCGCTGGTCCATGAAGCACTGGTGGCGCGCGGTCTGGAAACCCCGTTACGCAAACCTGCCCGTGAACTGGATGATCAGGCTCGTAAAACCCTTATCGCCGGTCATATGACCGAAATCATGCAGCTGCTCAACCTGGATTTGCAGGATGATAGTCTGACAGAGACCCCGCATCGTATTGCTAAAATGTATGTTGACGAAATTTTCTCGGGTCTCGACTATGCCAATTTCCCGAAAATCACGGTCATCGAAAATAAGATGAACGTTGATGAAATGGTAACGGTACGTGACATTTCACTGACCAGTACCTGCGAACACCATTTCGTTACTATCGACGGAAAAGCCACCGTAGCTTATATTCCGAAAGATAAAGTGATCGGCTTGTCTAAAATCAACCGTATTGTGCAGTTCTTTGCCCGTCGTCCTCAGGTTCAGGAACGTCTGACCCAACAGGTTCTGGTGGCACTGCAAACCCTGCTTGGTACCAATAATGTGGCTGTGTGTATTGACGCGGTCCATTACTGCGTTAAGGCACGTGGAGTTCAGGACGCAACCAGTGCTACCACCACTACTTCGCTGGGCGGCCTGTTCAAGTCGAGCCAGAATACCCGTCAGGAATTTTTACGCTCAGTCAGACATAACTGATTTTCCTGTCTGTGGAGACTGCCAGAGTCCTGGCAGTCCCGTTTACTGATGACCCCCGCCAGGATACCTCATGCCGCGTTACCCTCAGCTGGATTTTATTCGTGGTGCTGCTATCGCCGGAATACTGCTGCTTAATATTGTCAGTTTTGCCTTGCCGTCAGCCGCGTATCTGAATCCGGCATGGGCTGGCAGTGTCAGCCTGCCGGACACTGTCAGTTGGGTATTCACAGAAATCTTTGCCCGGTTGAAGTTCCTTAACCTGTTTGCCTTATTGTTCGGTGCCGGGCTGGTATTTCAGATGCCTAAAGGAGCAGCGTGGTTACAGTCCCGGCTGGGGTGGCTGATTGCCTTTGGGGTTCTGCATGCCTTGTTCCTGTGGGAAGGGGATATTCTGGTGGCCTGGGGGCTGGCCGGGATGTTGAGCTGGCGGTTGATTCGTGATGCGCGATCCTCTGAGTTGTTGTTACGCACGGGCGTGTTGTTATATGCATTTGGCTGTCTGATGCTACTGGTGTTCGGTCTGATGTCCGGCGGGAAAGGGGGCAGTGACTGGCTGCCAGGCCCGGCAGAAATGGCCTACGAACAGCAGATTAAACTACATGGCGGTATGCTGGCTTTCGATTACCGGCTCGATCATTTAGGGTCAATGCTGGTGTCATTTTTCTGTCAGTATGGCTGGGAGCTTTCAGGGCTGATGCTGGTGGGTGCAGCACTGGTACATAATGGCTGGTTGATTGGCAAACGCAGCCAGGCTGAATATTTCCGGGATGCCCGGCGGCTGCTGATTCCTGGACTGTTACTGGAATGTGCCGGAGCTCTGGCGCAATGGCTGACCGGCTGGTCATTCCGCTGGAGCGGTTTTTATCTGCAACTGCCGGGAGAAATTGCCAGTCCATTGGTCAGCCTTGGTTATGCTGCGCTGGTGTTAGGTGGCTGGAAAACAATATCGGCCAGCAGAATCAATACGCTGTTTTCTGCTATCGGCCGGATGGCTCTGAGTAACTACCTGCTTCAGACAGTGGTATGTACACTGATTTTTTCCGTCGGCGGTTTATTTATGCATTTTAGCCGCTGGCAGCTCTTGCTGATTGTGCCACTGGTATGGCTGATTAACGGGATATTTTCAGTTTGCTGGTTGCACTATTTCCGTCAGGGACCCATGGAAAAACTCTGGCGCTGGCTGACCCAAAAAACCTCCTGATCCTTTCGGGCAAACTTCTGTGTAATCGCTTCCATTCTTCACGGCCGGATTCTGCCTTATGTCGCTTGTTTCACGCTAAGTTCAGCTCTGAATGATGAGAAATTGCCCGCCCGTGGCAAGCTGTACGGCCGTGTATCCTGCTGTAATCCCCATAAAATGTGTAGTGGATCACCCTTCATGATTCTGCCTGATGTAAACGGTTTCAATTTGTGACTAATTTCACATTAAGGCAACATCTCTCCACATAGTATACCGTCATTACCTGCATCAGTTGTGCCGGTGCAGGGCTGTCAGATATTACCTTAGGAAAACGGTACCGATAGTGATGTCGGTTAACAGGTAATAGCCTGACCCCTCGTGCGGAGAAACCGCAATATTTTTTGAGCCTTTAAGCATCCTAATATTAATGATGCTGGCCTGTCGTTAACCGGAGTCGTTATGAAAACAAAGGTACTTGCTCTGACAGTATTAATGGCAGGAATGATGGCATCATTTGCCAGCCATGCTGCCGACGCGCGCATTGGTGTGACGATTTATAAATATGACGATAACTTTATGTCAATGGTCCGCAAGGATATTGAGAAAGAAGCCAAAGCAGTCGGTGGTGTGCAGTTATTAATGAATGACTCGCAGAATGATCAATCTAAACAGAACGATCAGATCGATGTATTAATGGCGAAAGGTGTAAAAGTGCTGGCAGTTAACCTTGTTGACCCGGCAGCTGCACCTACGGTTATTGATAAGGCCCGCAGTAATGATGTTCCGGTAGTGTTCTTTAATAAAGAACCAAGTGCTAAAGCACTGGCCAGTTATGATAAAGCTTATTATGTTGGCACGGATTCAAAAGAGTCCGGGGTTATTCAGGGGCAGCTGATTGAAAAACACTGGAAAGCTAATCCTGGCTGGGATTTAAATAAAGACGGTGTTTTACAGTATGTATTACTGAAAGGTGAACCGGGTCATCCGGATGCTGAAGCCCGTACCCGTTATGTTATCGAAACACTGAATAAAGATGGCGTGAAAACTCAGCAACTGGCCCTGGACACTGCAATGTGGGATACCGCTCAGGCGAAAGATAAGATGGATGCCTGGTTGTCAGGACCTAATGCTGACAAGATTGAAGTGGTTATCGCCAACAATGATGCAATGGCGATGGGCGCTGTCGAAGCTCTGAAGGCGCATAATAAAACCTCGATTCCGGTGTTTGGTGTTGATGCATTGCCTGAAGCCCTGGCGCTGGTTAAATCAGGACAGATGGCCGGAACAGTGCTGAACGATGCAGAAAACCAGGCTAAAGCGGTCGTCGATATGTCGAAAAACCTGGCCGAAGGTAAGCCAGCCACGGAAGGGACAGCATTTACTCTGAAAGATAAAATCGTCCGTGTCCCTTACATAGCAGTTGACCGCGATAACTTATCTAAATTTGTTAAATAATCATCAGCAGGGCGCAGTCAATGACTGCGCCCTTATTTTGTCTGTTGTCTGATAGCCGGAGATGTACTGGTGAGTGAACCCGATAACAACGAAAGTGAATTTTTGCTGCAAATGCAGGATATCAGCAAAAGCTTCCCTGGCGTTAAAGCGCTTGACCATGTGAATTTAAATGTCCGGCCTTATTCCATCCATGCATTAATGGGCGAAAACGGTGCCGGAAAATCGACGTTGCTAAAGTGCCTGTTTGGTATTTATAGCAAAGACAGTGGAAAAATATTATTCCAGGGAAAAGAAGTTAATTTTAAAAGCGCTAAAGAAGCCCTGGAAAATGGTGTTTCGATGGTACACCAGGAGTTAAACCTGGTGACTCAGCGCAGTGTTATGGACAACATGTGGCTCGGCCGGTATCCGTTAAAAGGGATATTTGTCGATCAACATAAGATGTACCAGGACACTAAAAATATATTTGATGAGCTGGATATTAATATCGATCCACGGGATAAGGTTGCAACATTATCTGTTTCTCAAATGCAGATGGTGGAGATTGCTAAAGCAGTCTCTTATGATGCCCGGATTGTTATTATGGATGAGCCGACCTCATCACTGACAGAAAAAGAAGTCAATCACCTGTTTACTATTATCCGTAAACTTAAAGATCGTGGCTGTGGAATTGTCTATATCTCTCACAAAATGGAAGAAATATTCCAGTTGTGCGATGACATTACGGTGTTACGTGATGGACAGTGGATTGCTACTCAACCACTGTCAGGAATGAATATGGAACAGATTATCGCCATGATGGTTGGCCGTTCCCTGACTCAACGTTTTCCCGACAAACAAAATCAGCCTGGCAACGTAATTCTGGAAGTAAGAAATCTGACTTCGCTACGTCAGCCCTCTATCCGTGATATCTCTTTTGATCTGCACGAGGGTGAAATCCTCGGTATTGCCGGTCTGGTAGGCGCTAAGCGCACAGATATCGTCGAGACCCTGTTCGGTCTGAGAGAAAAATCCGGCGGCACTATCCGTTTACACGGGCGGCCGATTAAGAATAACAGTGCCAATGAAGCCATTAATCATGGTTTTGCTTTGGTGACTGAAGAGCGGCGGACTACCGGCATCTACGCTTATCTGGATATCGGTTTCAATTCGCTGATTTCCAATATTAAAAAGTACAAAAACAGCTTCGGATTTCTGGATAACAGCCGGATGAAGAGCGATACACAGTGGGTAATTGATGCGATGCGTGTCAAAACCCCCGGACAACATACCTCGATTGGTTCCCTCTCCGGCGGAAACCAGCAAAAAGTGATTATCGGTCGCTGGCTGCTGACACAACCAGAAATTCTGATGCTGGATGAACCGACCCGGGGCATTGATGTAGGCGCAAAATTTGAGATTTACCAGCTAATTTCTGAGCTGGCAAAAAAAGGCAAGGGCATCATTATCATCTCTTCGGAGATGCCGGAGCTTTTGGGGGTCACTGACCGTATCCTGGTCATGAGCAATGGCAGGGTTGCAGGCAATGTCGATACAAAAACCGCAACGCAGAACGAAATCATCCGACTGGCATCGTTGCATCTTTAATGAAGTAAGGGCTGTGATAATGAAAGCAACCACTAAAAAAAATCTGCTGACATGGGTAAAAGAAGGGGGGATCTATATTGTCCTGCTGCTGTTGCTGGCCATTATAATTTTCCAGGACCCGACGTTTTTGAGCCTGATGAATCTCAGTAATATCCTTACTCAGTCCTCGGTCAGGATCATCATTGCGCTGGGTGTCGCCGGGTTGATTGTCACTCAGGGAACGGATTTGTCTGCCGGACGCCAGGTAGGGTTGGCTGCTGTTGTGGCTGCGACACTGCTTCAGGCAATGGATAATGCTAATAAAGTTTTTCCGCATATGTCGGCATTACCTATCCCTCTGGTTATCCTGATCGTCTGTGCTATTGGTGCAGTGATAGGATTAGTCAACGGGATTATCATCGCTTACCTCAAGGTCACCCCGTTTATTACTACGCTGGGAACCATGATTATCGTCTACGGGATAAACTCTCTCTATTACGATTACGTCGGGGCATCGCCGGTTGCCGGGTTTGAGCATAACTTTTCGCAGTTTGCCCAGGGCTTTATGCGGTTTGGTGATTTTAAGCTCTCTTACATCACCTTCTACGCAGTTGTGGCAATTATTCTGGTATGGATTCTGTGGAATAAAACCCGCTTCGGAAAGAACATTTTTGCCATTGGCGGTAACCCGGAAGCGGCGAGAGTCTCCGGGGTCAATGTGCCGTTAAACCTGATACTGATTTATGCTTTATCCGGGGTATTTTATGCCTTTGGCGGGATGCTGGAAGCAGGGAGGATTGGTAGTGCAACCAACAACCTGGGCTTTATGTATGAACTGGATGCGATTGCCGCCTGTGTGGTGGGCGGAGTCTCCTTTGCCGGCGGAGTTGGTACAGTTGCGGGGGTTGTTACCGGGGTAATTATCTTCACCGTGATCAACTACGGGCTGACATACATCGGGGTTAACCCTTACTGGCAGTATATTATTAAAGGCGCGATCATTATTTTTGCGGTGGCGCTGGATTCTCTGAAGTATTCCCGGAAGAAATAACCGCATCGGCCGGTGTATCAGCCGGATTCTGCTGGTTTTCGGCGGATGGTACCTGACGGGTATCGTCCGCCGTTGTCTTTTCAGCCTCCACAGGCTGGCGGTCTTTATCACCGGCTGTCGCAGATACCGGTTTGCGGCTTAACTCTTCCAACTGCTGAGGTGTGATTGCCGGATAACCGGGACCATTTTCAGGAATCTCAGGCACTGCAGGGATAGGGACCAGTGGGCCCAGGAAACGTGGCTCACTGCGGAAAATATACAAGTCAGCCAGCGCTGCCAGTCGTGCCCCGACTTCACGAATACGGATACCCAGCATATTTTTTGGGGACGGAACTGCATAGCATTGCGCCTGAATTCCCTGGTGCATAGCAATAAACAGTGCCCGCTCGCAGTGAAAACGCTGAGTAATAATAATAAAATCGTTAGTGTCGAAGACTTTACGGGTACGAATGATCGAGTCCAGTGTCCGGAAACCGGCATAGTCCAGTACGATATCGGCCGGGTCGACACCTTCTTTAATCAGGTCTTTTCGCATGGTGCGGGGTTCATTGTAACTTTGCAGCGCATTATCACCGCTTAACAGCAGGTAATTCACTTTACCGCTATTATAGGCATTCAGCGCCCCCTGAATGCGATACAGATAATACTGATTCAGCTCCCCGCCACGGTAATACTTGGATGTTCCGAGTACCACGCCCACTTCACGGTGAGGCAAATCACTAATATTTTCATAAATATAAGGTGCAGTTTTCCAGCTGATCCATCGATCAAGACCTAATGCGGTGATCCCTGCCAACAGGATCAGGCAACAGATAATGGTAAAGATGCGTTTCAGCATGCGACCTTATGACTCATGGTTGATAGTTGAAAGTGACCCAAGGGTACTTGAGCCACTTGCGGCAGGCAAGAATGATGTGTGCCCTGGCGAAACGCAACCGTTATCGCCGGGGCATCGGCATCAGATAGAAGTACGGCGATAATGGCGGTACTGCGGTTTCCAGAAGTTATCTTCTACTGCCTGGGCCAGAATTTCCTCAGAGGTTTCCAGTGCAACACCTGCTGCCTGAGCGGCTTTAGCCACTTCGATAGCAATGTAACGGGATACCTTCTGAATATCTTTAAGCTCTGGTAATACCGGACCTTCTCCTTTGCTGGCCAGTGGTGAGCAATCAGCCAGGGCGCGGCTGGCACTCATCAGCATGGAATCGGTGATCCGGCTGGCTTTAGAGGCAATAACTCCGAGCCCGATGCCCGGGAAAATATAGGCATTATTACACTGGGCGATCGGATAGGTTTTGTCTTTCCAGCTCACCGGAGCGAACGGGCTGCCGGTAGCAACCAGCGCTGCACCTTCGGTCCATGCAATCAAATCTGCCGGTACCGCTTCAACACGGGAAGTCGGGTTAGACAGCGGCATAATGATTGGGCGAGGGCAGTGGCTATGCATTTCGCGGATAATTTCTTCGGTAAAGAGTCCCGGCTGACCAGAAACTCCGATTAATACCGTCGGTTTAGCATTGCGAACGACATCCAGCAGTGAAATCGCGTCATTTTCCACCTGCCAGTCAGCAACATCTTCAGAAGACTGAATAAGGCGGGTCTGGAAAGGCAGCAGATTAGGCAATTTATCGGTCAGTAAACCATAGCGATCGACCATCATCACCCGGCGACGGGCCTCTGCATCACTCAGCCCTTCGGCTTTCATTTCAATAATAATCTGTTCAGCAATCCCGCATCCGGCAGAACCGGCACCCAGGAAAACTACGGTCTGATCAGAAATTTTACCGCCGGCAGCACGGCTGGCTGCGATAAGTGTACCTACAGCTACCGCCGCGGTGCCCTGAATATCATCATTAAAACAGCACAGTTCATCACGGTATTGTTCCAGTAATGGCATTGCGTTTTTCTGAGCAAAATCTTCAAACTGCAGCAGAACATTTGGCCAGCGACGTTTTACTGCCGAGATAAATTCATTAATAAACTCAGCATATTCTTCGCCACCAATTCGCGGATTGCGCCAACCCATATATAACGGGTCGTTAAGCAACTGTTGGTTATTGGTTCCTACATCCAGAGCGACAGGCAGTGTGTATGCCGGGCTGATACCACCACAGGCGGTGTACAGTGATAATTTACCGATAGGGATGCCCATTCCGCCGATTCCCAGATCACCCAGTCCGAGGATCCTTTCACCGTCGGTGACAACAATGACTTTGACGTTCTGTTTGGTCGCATTTTGCAGCATATCTTCGATATGCTCACGGTTGGGATAAGAAATAAATACCCCACGGGCACGACGGTAGATCTCAGAGAAATGTTCACAAGCGGTGCCTACCGTTGGGGTGTAAATGATGGGCATCACTTCTTCGAGGTGGTCATCCAGCAGACGGTAAAACAGGGTTTCGTTAGTGTCCTGAATATTTCGCAGATAAACGTGCTTATCGTTGTTGTTCTTGAATTCCTGAAACTGGTGCCAGGCTCGTTCTGCCTGTTCCTCAATGGTTTCCACGGTTTCCGGCAGCAGACCATTAAGATTAAATTCGTTGCGTTCTTCCCGTGTAAAGGCACTGCCTTTGTTAAGTAACGGAAATTCCAGAAGAATAGGACCCGCATATGGGATGTATAACGGGCGTTTGCTCTCGTAATCGAGTTCCATGTCGTGCATGCTCCTCAGAATAGACCCCGGTGACCGCACAGGTACACCGAAGATGTCAGTGTCAGACAAAAATATAGCGTTAAGCGCCGAATGATAAGTAGAAAAGATCAATAAATTGTTAATGATGCCGCAAAATTGTACAGCAATGCTCAGAACTCTGGCTCCAGGGTGACAACCTGTAGCTGATGACAACCCAATGCCTCCAGCGTGGCACGGGTCGCACTGTGCTGGCTAAGTTTTGCTGCGGATGTTTCGGCCAGTACGGCCTGACGAATTGACTGGCAGTCGCCTCCTCGCAGATTCATTAAAATCAATGCAGATTGCAGCGGTGGTAACGACGGGTTATAGGCGGCATTTTCGGCATAACGTCCCGCGTACACCGTACCATCATCACTTAACAGAGCAACGCCACTGTAAGCGCCGGAATAGGGTGCGTAGCTGGCGGCCGCTGCCTGAATTGCAGCATTGGTCAGTGGCTCATCATGGCTGACAAAAGATTGAGTGTGTTCATCCATCAGCACCTGACTAATTTGCAAATCGGCCGGGCCGAAAGCTTCCGGCAGATATTCGGCCAGAGTTCGTGGTGGCTGGCCGGGCAGGCAGACCTGCAGTAACCCGCCACTGTTCAGTTCATTCATAAATTGCCGGCAATGTCCGCACGGAGTGTAATTGACGGTAATTGCCGCCAGTTTTTTCTCGCCGGACAGCCATGCATGAGTTACCGCACTTTGTTCTGCATGAACGGTTTGTTGTAAAGGGGCACCGGTAAACTCCATATTGGCACCGAAGTACCAGTGGCCACTTGTTCCACGGGCGATGGCTCCGACATTAAAGTTGGATAACGGCGTCAGAGCACAGCTGGCGGCCAGAGGCAGCAGTGCCAGGGCCAGTGCGTTTTCATCTAAACCCGTTCGGGTCACCAGCCGGGAGATAGTTTGCGGATCAAGGATGGCCTTAAATTGTGGACTGTCGATCAGCGGCAATAATTCCTGCCGGATGGTGGCATCAAGATTCGCAAAAGCGGAGCTGTAACGTGGGTGCATACCATGCCTCATTGAGGGAACCAAAGGTCGGTAGTTTTTTATATGTGATCTCTGTCAAATGTACAATGTAACCGCCAGTTTTGATTGCAACTATGCGGGACCTGTCGCAAAGTTGTCCGCAGGACAGCCTGGCGTGTGGTGACAGAAAAAACACGGAGGAAAAAAAAGCCGGCAGAGACCGGCTTTTAATTAACAGACCAGGAGACTTCGGTTAGCGTACCGGCATTCCGGGCTGAGCGCCGCTGTCTGCAGAGAGGATAAACAGGTCTTTGCCGCCATTACCGGCTGACAGCACCATCCCTTCGGAAACACCAAAGCGCATTTTACGCGGTGCCAGATTTGCCACGATAATGGTCAGGCGACCCACCAATACTGACGGGTCTGGATAGGCTGCACGGATCCCTGAGAAAATCTGCCGTTTCTCACCACCTACGTCCAGCATCAGACGCAACAGTTTATCGGAGCCGTCAACCAGTTCAGCCTGCTCAATCAGCGCGACGCGCATATCGACTTTGGCAAAATCATCAATGCTGATAACGCCTTCTTCCTGAACTTCGGCCTTTTTAGCTGGCTTTTCGGCCGCGGCAGATGCTTTTTTCTCTGCTTTAGCAGGGGCAGGAGTCTGTGCGGCGTCTTCTTTAGAAGCATCCACCAGTGCCGCGACTTTCGTCATCTCGATGCGCTGGTAGAGTGCTTTAAACGGCGCAACAGTATGACCGAGCAGTGGCTGTGCCACGCTGTCCCAGGTCAGTTCACTGTTCAGGAAGGCTTCGGTACGCTGAGCCAGCTCCGGTAATACCGGTTTCAGCCAGGTCATCAGAATCCGGAACAGGTGAATACCCATTGAGCAGATGGCCTGCAGGTCAGCATCACGACCTTCCTGTTTAGCAACGACCCACGGAGCCTGCTCATCGACATAACGGTTTGCCAGGTCTGCCAGTGCCATAATTTCACGGATAGCACGGCTGAATTCACGGCTTGCCCAGGCATCGCCAATTTTTTCACTGGCATCGACAAAGGTCTGATACAGCGCAGGGTCAGCCAGATGATCGGACAGTTTTCCGTCAAAGCGTTTGGTAATAAAACCGGCATTACGTGATGCCAGATTAACGACTTTATTGACGATATCTGCGTTAACCCGTTGGACAAAATCTTCCAGATTGAGATCAATATCATCAATACGTGAAGAGAGTTTAGCAGCGTAGTAGTAACGCAGGCTGTCTGCATCCAGGTGCTGTAACCAGGTACTGGCTTTAATAAACGTGCCCCGGGATTTCGACATTTTCGCGCCGTTTACCGTCACGTAGCCATGGACAAACAGATTGTCTGGTTTACGGTACTGGCTGCCTTCCAGCATTGCCGGCCAGAACAGGCTATGGAAATAGACAATGTCTTTACCGATAAAATGATACAGCTCAGTAGTAGAGTCTTTTTTCCAGTATTCATCAAAATCGATATCGCCACGTTTATCGCACAGGTTCTTAAACGAGCCCATATACCCGATAGGCGCATCCAGCCAGACATAAAAGTATTTGCCCGGAGCATCAGGAATTTCGAAGCCAAAATAGGGTGCATCGCGGGAAATATCCCACTGTTGCAGACCGGAATCGAACCATTCCTGCATCTTATTAGCCACCTGCTCCTGCAGAGCCCCTGAACGGGTCCATGTCTGCAGCATGGCGGAGAATGATGGCAGATCAAAGAAGAAGTGCTCTGAATCGCGCATCACCGGAGTTGCACCGGAAACGACTGACTTAGGCTCAATCAGCTCCGTCGGGCTGTAAGTTGCTCCGCAGACTTCGCAGTTATCGCCGTACTGGTCAGGTGATTTACACTTCGGACAGGTCCCTTTGACAAAACGGTCCGGCAAAAACATGCCTTTTTCCGGGTCATAGAGCTGAGAAATGGTACGGTTCTTAATAAAACCGTTTTGTTTCAGACGGCCATAAATTTGTTCAGACAGAACGCGGTTTTCGTCACTGTGAGTAGAGTGATAATTATCATAACTGATATTAAACCCTGCAAAATCGGTCTGATGTTCCTGGCTCATCTCACCAATCATTTGCTCCGGAGTCACTCCGAGTTGCTGTGCTTTCAGCATGATAGGTGTACCGTGAGCGTCATCAGCACAAATAAACCACACGGTATTGCCACGCATTCGCTGGTAACGTACCCAGATATCTGCCTGGATGTGTTCCAGCATATGTCCGAGATGGATTGACCCATTGGCGTACGGCAGAGCGCACGTTACCATTATTTTTTTAGCGACCTGATTCATAGTTTGCGTAGCTTTCTGTTGGTTTGGAAATGAGTTCTGAATGGTAACCGAAGGCACCCTTAACGTAAACAAGCGCTGGCGGATAATGGCAGGATCGCAGGTCAGCGGGGCAATCTGTTACAATAGCCGCTGAACAGCGGTTTTTTGTGCGTTGTGGTTTCAACGTAATCTGTCAGAAGGAGAAGGGATGATGTCAGATTCCCGTCAGCAATATTCACCGGAAGCTCTGTTTCAGCAGGTGAGCGCCGTCTTACAACGCTTTGCACATCCGACCCTGCAACAGGATCTGATCCGGCTGAACGCATTACATCATGTGGCGCTGCTGGACAACGTATTGCATGTCGAACTGGTAATGCCGTTTGCCTGGCAGTCCGGTTTTGAGGCTCTGCAACAGGCCACCAACAGCGAATTGCAACAACTGTCCGGAGCCTCGCACGTCGGGTGGCGTCTGACTCATGATATAGCAACTCTGAAACGGGTGAAGAATCTGCCGTCAGGTCACGGCGTTAAAAATATTATTGCGGTCAGCTCGGGTAAAGGCGGGGTAGGTAAGTCTTCAACCGCCATCAATCTGGCACTGGCATTGATAGCCGAAGGTGCGCGGGTTGGATTACTGGATGCCGATATTTATGGGCCATCAATCCCGCTCATGATTGGTACGGAAAATGAGCGCCCTTCCTCTCCGGATGGCAAACATATGGCTCCTGTCATGGCTCACGGGCTGGCAACTAACTCCATAGGTTATCTGGTGACCGAAGATAATGCGATGGTGTGGCGCGGCCCGATGGCCAGCAAAGCATTACTGCAACTTCTTAACGAAACCCTGTGGCCGGAACTTGATTATCTGATTATTGATATGCCACCAGGCACAGGTGATATCCAGCTGACGCTGGCACAAAATATTCCGGTAACCGCGGCAATGGTGGTGACCACTCCTCAGGATGTTGCACTGCTGGATGCCCGCAAAGGTATCGTCATGTTTAATAAAGTCGATGTACCGGTGCTGGGGGTGGTGGAAAATATGAGTGTGCATATCTGTAGCCAGTGCGGTTTTCACGAGGCGATTTTCGGTACCGGGGGGGCAGAAAAACTCACCGAAGATTATGGTATCGAATTACTGGGGCAGATTCCGTTGCATATTTCGCTCCGTGAAGATCTGGATGCCGGAGAACCCACCGTTATCCGCCAACCGGAGAGTGAATTCACTCAACTCTATCGTCAGATGGCCTCTGCTGTGGCGGCAAAACTCTACTGGCAGGGTGAGATTATTCCCCCCGATATCAGCTTCCGCGCTTTGTAATTACGCCAGCTGCGTCATTGCTGTCTGAATGGTGATGACGCAGATAATGCATCAGAATATAGGGACCCTCTTCGCCCTCTCCGCGGGCAATATCCTGCCAGCCATGCTGCAGATAAAAATGGTGGGCGGTACGATTTTCCAGCATACATTTCAGACTGCCGGTAGCAGTAAATTGCTGTTGAATCTGTTGTAACAAAGCGGATCCAACGCCAGTTCCCTGATGTTGTGGACTGACAAACAGGCTGTGCAGGAAATTATTCACCGGCGACCAGGCAGCAAAACCAGCGCGTTGCTGTTCTGCCATGGCTACCCATACCTGCTCACCAAGAATTAGCGGGTCAAAATCTTCCAGCTTCCAGCCATCACCAGCCAGCCAGTGCCAGTTATTACGGCGACTGGACAGATACAATGTTCTGAGAAACGGCCGATCGGCTTCACAGTACGGCCGTATGATAAGACTCGCAGACTTTTTCATGGGCAAACTCTATACCGGAGAACAGGTTAAGCGAAACAGTTCAGCACATTACTACAGCATCGTTTAATAGATTTTAGTTATTAAATTGATAACGACAGAGTATTGGTTGTCGCGGATTGGACGGGTTACTTTAGAACTCTACTTTTTACGGAGGGCAACGAATGTCTATTATCAATACTAAAATCAAACCGTTTAAAAACAATGCGTTTAAAGATGGTCAGTTCGTCGAACTGACAGAGAAAGACACCGAAGGTAAATGGAGCGTTTTCTTCTTCTACCCGGCTGATTTTACTTTTGTCTGCCCGACTGAATTAGGTGATGTTGCTGACCACTACGATGAATTCCAGAAACTGGGTGTTGATATTTACTCTGTTTCTACAGATACCCATTTCACACACAAAGCATGGCATGGCAGTTCAGAAACCATCGCTAAAATCCGTTATGCAATGATCGGCGACCCGACTGGTGCACTGACCCGTAATTTCGAAATCATGCGTGAAGATCAGGGTCTGGCTGACCGTGGTACCTTTATCGTTGACCCGGAAGGCGTTATCCAGGCTATCGAAATTACCGCTGAAGGTATCGGCCGTGATGCATCTGACCTGCTGCGTAAAGTGAAAGCGGCTCAGTATGTGGCGACTCACCCTGGTGAAGTTTGCCCTGCAAAATGGAAAGAAGGTGAAGCGACTCTGTCTCCTTCACTGGACCTGGTGGGTAAAATCTAACCTTCCTGCCAGCCACTGTTCTGTTTTATACGGGTGCTACGGCACCCGTTTTTCTGCCAGGAGATCACTATGCTCGATACCACATTAAAAAACCAACTCAGTATTTATCTTGAAAAACTGACCCGTCCGGTAGAGTTAATCGCGACTCTGGATGACAGTAAAGCTTCCGGTGAAGTGCGGGAATTACTGAATGAAATTACCGGACTGTCCGACAAGTTAACTCTGACGCTGGATGACAGCCTGGCAGTTCGTAAACCTTCATTTATGATTACTCAGCCAGGCCAGAACCATGGTCCGCGTTTTGCCGGATCACCCCTGGGACATGAGTTTACTTCTCTGGTGCTGGCATTGCTGCAGACTGGCGGTCATCCGTCAAAAGAGAGTCAGGAATTGTTATCTCAGGTTGCCGGACTGGACGGTGAACTGAACTTTGAAACTTATTATTCTCTGTCCTGCCACAACTGCCCGGATGTAGTGCAGGCACTGAACCTGATGGCGATTCTTAACCCTCAGGTAACCCATACTGCCATTGATGGTGGCGTATTTCAGAATGAAATCGAACAACGCGAAATCATGGGCGTTCCTGCGGTGTTCCTGAACGGTGAAAGTTTTGCTCAGGGGCGTCTGACACTGAGTGAAATCGTCACTAAAGTGGATACCGGTGCCGGTAAAAAAGCGGCTGAAGCACTTAACCAGCGTGAGCCTTATGATGTGTTGATTGTCGGCAGTGGCCCTGCCGGTGTTGCGGCGGCTATTTATGCAGCCCGCAAAGGCATTCGCACCGGATTAATGGGTGAACGTTTTGGTGGACAGGTTCTGGATACTGTTGATATCGAAAACTATATTTCGGTACCAAAGACCGAAGGCATCAAACTGGCCGGCGCATTACGCCAGCACGTTTCTGACTATCAGATTGATGTTATCGAGGCCCAGACTGCCAGCCAGTTATTACCTGCTCTGGTCCCTGGTGGATTGCATTCAGTGGCCACTGAATCCGGCGCGACCCTCAAAGCACGCTCGGTCATCCTGGCGACCGGTGCCCGCTGGCGCAATATGAATGTGCCGGGAGAAGAACAATACCGTACCCGTGGTGTGACTTACTGCCCACACTGTGACGGTCCGTTGTTCAAAGGAAAACGTGTGGCAGTGATTGGCGGAGGAAATTCCGGAGCCGAAGCTGCGATTGATTTGGCCGGTATTACCGAACATGTCACATTGCTCGAATTCGCCGGTGAACTGAAAGCCGATAAGGTACTGCAGGATAAACTGCACAGCCTGAAAAATGTTGATGTCATCGTCAATGCTCTGACGCAGGAAGTGACCGGTGATGGTAAACAAGTGACAGGGCTGCGTTATCAGGACCGTCAGACCAGTGAACAGCATGATCTTGCCGTTTCAGGGATCTTCGTACAGATTGGCTTATTGCCTAACACTCAATGGCTGAGTGAGAGCATCACTCTGAATCGCTTCGGTGAAATCGAAGTTGACAGTAAGTGTGAAACCAATCAGAAGGGGATTTTTGCTGCCGGTGACTGTACCACCGTGCCATATAAGCAAATTATTGTTGCCAGCGGTGAAGGAGCTAAAGCTTCACTGAGTGCTTTTGATTACCTGATCAGAACCACGCCTGCTGAAGAATAATCCACGCCCAGCCACAGGTGATTTCGCATAACATCACCTGTGGCTTTTATTTATCAGATTCGTTTGCCTCCCGTTACCGCAAAACTTCATTCCTGCTGATTCTTCCCCGTTTTTAGTCACTGTTGAATAAACTCCTGCCAGGCCTCTGTCAGCCGTGTTACGGAATAAGCGAGCTTCCTGGTTGATATAAAGTGATAAATGATTATTCACATAGCAGAATATAATTATTAAATAATATTTTTGTTCAGATTAATGATCTTATATTTATTTTTTGTTAGCACGTTATGCTGATAATTCCACTATATCGTCCTGCATAATCCCACTCCTTTTGTAAGGGTAAATTTCCCTTATTTCCGGCAATGGCAGAACGTAAAACAATGAAATTCAGATATCAGGCACTCAGTCTGTTAGTTCTTCAGAGCATGTTTTGTAACGCTTACGGCACCACACCTCAGGATATTTCATCTCTGTACCAGCTACCGAAGACGACTGACTCTCAGGCTGCTGTCACCGGTTATTCGACAGCGAAGAGCGCAATACCGGTAAAGCATTATGATCGTTGGTTCCCGCTGCTTGGCGATAAAGCCATTCAGAAAGGTTATGACTTGCCAGAACCTTTCGGTATTGGAATTAACTACATGAATATCAGGCAGAATATTGATGTCAGTTCGATCAATTTCACCGGGCTCGGTTTGGGAAATGTCGCGCTACCTTCTACGATGTTCAAAATTGATGCCAGCAAAACGCGGCAGTACAGTAAAACCCGTACCCTGAGGCTGGATGCCTGGGTGCTGCCGTTCTGGAATATCTATGGAATTGTGGGCAAGACCCGCGGTCATTCGGTTTCAGCGATAGGGGTCGATTCTGATCCGGCTGATTTTAAAGACAATATTCTGGAAAAGCTGATTTCCAATATCGTCCACAGCATGCACAACGCCGGTCAGTTCGATAACCTCAATTTTGAGCTGAAATTTAAGGGCACAACTTACGGTGTGGGGACAGTGCTGGCAGGTGGCGTAGGAAACTGGTACGGACTGGTAGATTTTAACTATACCCAGACCCATTTCGATATTCTCGATGGCAGCATTAATGCAGTTACAGTCTCACCACGAATCGGTTACCGGTTTGATACCCCGGGAATTCGGGCGATTGGTCTGTCACCGGGAAAACTGAATGTCTGGGCAGGAACCATGTATCAGAATGTTCAGCAGGAATTTAAGGGAAGCCTGAATGATCTGACGATGCCGGCGTCGTTAAAGCAGCTGATGGCGATGGCTAATCAAAATGGCGGCGGACGTTTCGACGTAAAACAGCATCTGCAATCGCCGTGGAATATCCTGATTGGTGCTCAGTACAATATCACCCGCCATTTTAACATCTCAACCGAAGTGGGTTTCGCGCAACGTAACAGTATCTTTGTTTCCGGAGAATATCGTTTCTGATGCATTGCCGGGCACTGAAAGGATGGGTGTTGGGCGGAGCATTGTGGTCTTCGTTTGCCACTGCGCAGTATCTGCCGTCCCGTGAGCAGATTGACCACTGGCTGGCACCGTTAGGAGCCAGCCAGACGTTTGATCCCGGGCACGGTATTGACTGGGGAATCATGCCCGGCCCATTTTATACCCCTGAACTGGGTGTCGGGTTGGGTATGGTGGTCGCCGGCCTTTATCGTCCGGATGCGGATGATCATATCAGCCAGAACTCATCGGTCACGCTTAGTGGCTATGCCAGTAGTACCGGAGCTGCCGGTCTGCATCTGAACAATTACAGTTTCTACGACAACGATCGATGGCGGTTATTCACAGAAGCGACGCTGAACTATACCCCAACGTGGTACTGGGGAAAGGGCTTTGCTGCCGGTAGCCATAATGGTAACCGGGTGAAGTACATTTCTCAGGAAATCAGTTTAATACCTCAGCTTTTGCGCCGGATTGCTCCTGACACTTATCTGGGCGCTGGCTGGTCGCTGAATAATATGCAGGCTGGTGGCATTCACAATACCTTTAAACCCGGGCCGGAACAGCAGGCTGACGGGCGGGGCGTAATGAGTAGCGGACCGTTGCTCAGCCTGAGTTATGACAGTCGTGATTTTGTGCCTAATCCACATCGAGGGATTGACGCCAGCCTGCAATATATCAGTTACCGGCGACAGACCGGCAGTGATACGCGGTTTGATGCCTGGACTACTCATTTCAGTGCATACCGTTCGCTGGATGATAAACGAGTGGTTGCCTTTGAAATTAACGGCGCATTTACCGGGGGGCAGGTCCCCTGGAATATGCTGCCGCTGCTGGGAGACAGTAACCATTTTCGGGGATATTACCCGGGCCGTTACCGGGACCGGGATGTGTTAACCACGCAACTGGAATACCGTCAGGCATTGAGCTGGAGACACGGAATTGTTGGCTGGATAGGCAGCGGCACCATGGCTCCGGGTTTTTCAACATTGCTGGCTGAACGCTGGTTACCCACGGTTGGGGCAGGGTACCGGTTTGAATTTAAACCCGGGATGAATATCCGGCTGGACTACGGTGTCGGCAAGGGAAGTAGTGCATTTTATTTTCAGGCAGGAGAAGCATTTTGAAGACAAGGATGAGTGTCATATTAGTGACGCTGTTATTCTGCATTCCACCAACGGAAGCAAGACTACCAATCAGCATCGATTTTGCTCACATCCCACAGCAGCAGGCCGGTGAAGCCTGGCCTGTAGTTAAGCAGTTATCAGCTCCGGAAGGGCTGCGCCCTTGTTGTGCATTTGGCTATCAACTGAAAACCCGTTTGTCGGGAATACCTGTACCTTTTTACCGGATTAATAATGTGATTGATGCCGGAAGTACCGGTCAGCACAGTTTTAATGATAGTCACTGGAATGCACTGCTGGCACTGACCGGACTTAACCAGGAGCACAATGGCATAATTTATACCAGGCGTGGCGGGTTTATCGATACTGCCCATATCCGGGACAGTGCAGATATGACGTTCTGGATATTCAGCCAGCTTTACCCAAAGCTGGGAAAAGCCTTCAGCATTTTGCCCGGTGAAGATGAACTGGCAAAACGTGTCGTGGTATTCAACGCTTTTCGGCCGCCAGACGATCCCGCTACTGCTTATACGCTGGCTGTCTGGATAGCAGCAAGAGTGGCATTTCAGATAGCAGCCTGGCACGAAATCGCGCAGTGGTATGGATTTGAATCGGTTCCCGGATTTTCTGAGGGAATTTCTGCATTTTCCCCTGAAGATCTCTATTCGAATATGGTCGGGGTTCGCCTGGCCGCAACTCTTTTGTTGACCGGGCATGGTTACAGTAAACGTGGTTTTAACACGGCAATGACTACCGTGTTACCGGAAGCACTGTTGCAGCTTGGCGCCGAATCTCCTGAAGGAACTCGTTTTCATTTCGATATGCTCGACGGTGTATGGTGGAACAGCCACAGAGCAGTGCCTGAAAAATTTTTAGTGCTTAAGCGTAATTATCTGACTGGTGAAGATCGTGTCCCGACCCCGGTTCCGGGTGAGCCTGAGGCCAGTTTGCCTCTTACTCTGCCAGTGGTTTGTGCGGGAGAATCGATAGCTGCGCTGGGAGAATTACGTCTGTTTACCGGTCAATCCAGGCAGCAGTTGCCGGCAACACAAAGTTACTATCACTGGCCTGACTTTCAGAATCTGGCTAATGAGGCGCAGCGCAGTGACCAACTGAAGCTACTGCAACTGAAGGCCGAAGCGCATTGAAAGCGGAAGCATGAAAAGCCCGGGCTACGGGTGATAAGCCACAGGGCACTGTATCATGCGATGCTGCATTTAAGCATGATGGTGGCAGGCTGCTGGCATAGCAGATGAGGGTAACCACAGTATTGCCGGGATGGCCCGTTAAACGAGTCATCCCGGTAACGGCTACTTAAGTACTCTGATTTTGCAGTTTTTCCCTTTGACCTTCACCTGCTGTAGCTGGCGAAAGGTTTTGGTGACCGCAGACTTACGAATAGCGACATAGGCATGCATCGGAAACATATCTATTTTACCAATAATATCGGCAGCCAGACCCGCTTCCCCGGTCAGAGCACCGACTACATCGCCTGGCCGGATTTTCGCTTTCCGCCCGCCATCAATACACAAAGTTACCATTATCGCTTCCATCGGGGCGGTGGAGGTGGCGGATAAACTGCTGGCCTGCAACCATTGAGGCTTCAGGCTAATATAATCTTCAAGCGCGTTCGCCCGCTGAATTTCAGACGGGGCAACCAGGCTGACCGCCAGGCCCTTGTGACCGGCACGAGCGGTACGGCCAATACGGTGAACATGGACTTCCGGGTCAAAAGAGAGTTCGTAGTTAACCACCATAGCCAGTTCTTTAATATCCAGTCCACGAGCTGCCACATCAGTAGCAACCAGTACGCGGCAGCTCTGGTTAGCAAAACGAACCAGCACCTGATCCCGGTCACGTTGCTCCAGATCACCATGCAAAGCCAGTACGCTGATGCCGGAGTCGGTAAGTGCATCATATACTTCCTGACAGTCGCGTTTGGTATTACAGAACACGACACAAGAGGCTGGCTGGTGGTGGCTTAGCAGCGTCTGTAGCAGTGGTAGTTTTTCACCGCGGGTAGCTTCATAAAACTGCTGTTCAATATCCGGTAATGCGGAGACTTCACCGGTGGTGATACTCACCGGTTGCTGTTGTACCCGCGCACTAATGCTCTCGATTCCCTGAGGGTAAGTGGCAGAAAACAGTAATGTCTGGCGTTGTACCGGCAGATAGCTGATGACATCGTCGATAGCTTCACTGAATCCCATATCCAGCATCCGGTCAGCTTCATCCAGAACCAGTACTTTCAGTTGTCCGGCATCCAGAGTTTTTCTGCCCAGATGTTCCTGAATACGGCCTGGTGTGCCTACGACAATATGAGGTGCATGAGCCAGTGATGCCAGTTGCTGCCCCATAGGCTGACCGCCGCACAGGGTGAGAATTTTCAGGTTTGGAATATAGCGTGCCAGTCGCCGTAGCTCTTTGGTCACCTGATCTGCCAGCTCACGGGTCGGGCACAATACCATTGCCTGGGGAATGAACTGTGAGACATCAATCTTTAGTAACAGCCCGATACCAAACGCTGCAGTTTTACCGCTGCCGGTTTTGGCCTGTGCACGAACATCACGGCCTTGCAAAATTTCCGGCAGGGCTGCGGCCTGTACTGGCGTCATGGTGGTATAACCAAGTTCAGCAAGGTTTTCTAGCTGCGCGGCAGGCAGCGACAGGGAAGCAAAAGGTTGGGTCACAGGGTTTACTCTCAGACGATTAACAGGGGCAGGCCAGCCAGTATGGCAGTGCAGCAACACTGGTGTTGCCGTAAGCCTGTATACAGATAGCGATATAATAACAGAGATAACACGAGGGCGGCAGAGCTAAAATCAGCCTGGTTACCAGAGGTTTGAGTTCAGGTGGAATCAATCGGTACTGTGAAGTTAAACCCGCAGTGATATAAACCCGTCTGTTTTTAATCTTAGTTTTTAAACAAACACGGTCTGAAGAACAGAAAATAACAGACCAGGTCTGGATTACCTGACAGTCACGGTGCCGGTGTAACAGATATCAACCTGTTGGTTTATTTACTAATTGTATTTTCCCCGGCTTTAAAAGTGATCAGGGTTTAGCCGGGCAAAGAATAATTATTTTACTGACTCCCTTTTATAGGTAAATGGAGGCTTTTACATTTACCGTTACTTTACTACTGAGTTAACAACCTGTAGTAAGAGCGGTTACTTATTAATTAATAACATGTTGATTATTATTTTTGTAATTTCAAACCACGGATGGCAGGAGATAACACATTGATTTTGGTGGGGGCATCCCCGGGGTTATGTCGGCCGTTTAGCGGGCGAGGCAGGATGCTTTTGGCCACTTTCTTCACAGGATTCATTACATTTTTCGGTAGTGAATAAACACCATTAAAAGTAGGTATTTTTGCCTTTATGATCTTTTTTTGAGCTTGTTTTTGCAAGGTGTGTTTTTCAGGTTGTTGATATTTTTGATTTAAAATTTAATTAGCTGTCTATAGATATTGTGGTGTTTCAGCGGCTTAAATGTAATGAATAAGATTTATTTTTTATTTACTACTACATTTTTTCATGTTGAAATGATTATTAATCTCATTTGCAACTGTGTCTTGTTACAAATTAATTATCATTCCTGTCTTCGGGCATTACTGTTCCATTTGAACCGGGTACGGGAATTCATCGCAATTAACCAAGCAACACAACCCGTGTTAAGAATCTGGGAAAGGCAGTAATGAATCAAAATAAAAACTTCAGACACCACAAGTTCCCGTTAAGTAAAATGTGGCTTGTCGTTTCTGGCGGAATATTAATTTCTTCAGTCAATAGCTATGCTGCTGACGACAGTAATACCCTGACGGTAACGGCACATACCGCAAAGCAACAAGCTGATACCGGATATTCCAGCCCGGAATCTTCGATTGCCAGCAAAACACCCACCTCAAAACTTGACGAAGCGCAGTCAATCAGTGTGGTGACCAATAAGCAGCTTGAAGATTACCAGGCCAGCAGCGTGGCTGACGCTATGCGCTTTGTCAGTGGCACCGCTCAGTCAAATACCCTGGGGGGAACCGAGGACGGGATTACCCGTCGTGGTTTTGGCTCCAACTCAGACGGTTCTATTTTCCGTGATGGCATCCGCAGCAGCCAGGGGCTGAATCTGGATGCTACTACTGATCATGTTGAGGTACTGAAAGGTTCCTCGTCCCTGTTATACGGAATTTTAAATCCGGGGGGATTGATCAATGTAGTCAGTAAAAAGCCACAGTACGACTGGCATACCATTGTTGGCGGGCATTATAACAGCACCGGTGGCGGGGCAGGCAGTATTGATGTTACCGGGCCTCTGGGCGCAGGTTTTGCATTCCGTCTGATTGCTGAAAAACAAGATCAAAGTTACTGGCGTAATTTCGGTACTGATAAACATAACTTAATCGCGCCGTCATTACAGTGGTATGGCGATAAAGCCAGCTTTTTTGTCAGTTATGAAAGCTTTGAATATGATATTCCTTACGATCGTGGAACTGCGTTTGTTAATGGCAAACCGATTAATATTGGTTATAAAACCCGTATTGATGATTATTCCAACCACGCATGGGGTCGTAATCAGACATTTAATACCCACTGGGATTATCAGTTTAACGATATCTGGTCTACCCGCGTCACCCTGGGAATGAACCAGCGTCAGTACAGCAGTAATACCGTGACGGCTACTGCCATTAATACTACCACCGGGGTGGTGAGCCGTCGTCCGGATGCCTTCCGTGGCTTTAACCACAAAACGAAATATGTTTCCTGGGATATCATTGGTACCCCGGAAATTCTGGGCATGACGCATAATATGGTGTTTGGTACCGATTATGAAATGGACCAGACCTATCGCGCTCGTGCTTTCAACGGTAAAGTAAATAAAGATTTTACCTTAAGCAATCCGGTGTATGGATTAGAGACCATTACCGACAGCACAACAGAAAAGACCGCTGGCAGGAATTTACTCAACCGTCTCCACAGCCGCTCAGTTTATCTTAAAGATAATGTCGATCTGACTTCCCACTGGACAGTGGTTGCCGGCGCCCGTTATCAACATTATGAGCAGCGTGAATCGACGGGCAGTGCATCGACTTTATCTTACAACGATATTGGTAACCGCTTCCTGCCGCAAACCGGACTGATCTATAAGCTGACACCGAGTGTTTCTTTCTATGGCAGTATGAGTAAGTCCTTTACGCCGTCAACCGACCCGGATGACTACGGAAATGTTGCCGCACCGGAACACGGCACCACGTATGAAGTGGGTAGCAAGTGGCAGATCAATCCGTCGTTGTTAGCCACCGTTGCTCTGTATCGCATTGATGAGCGTAATATTCCGCTGTCACTGAACGGTAATACCTACTCGGTGAATAAAGCCCGCTCCAGTGGGGTTGAGTTTGAGTTAAACGGTGAAATTTATCCGGGCTGGGATTTAAGTGCTAATTACAGCTACGACCAGGCCAAAATTGTTAATGACACAACTAATTCAGATAACGATGGCAATCGCCTGCAGAACGCGCCGCGGAATTCCGGTGGTGTCTATCTGAGCCATACTGTACAGGTTAATCCGTTGCCGGGCAGCTTCAGAATTGGTGGTGGCGCTCAGTATATGGGTACCCGGGCGGGCGACCCGGACAACAGCTTTACTCTGCCGGACTATATAGTGGCTGATGCGTTTATCGGTTGGGATAATCAGCTGATTGGTAAAAAGACCCACTTGCAGTTGAACGTGAATAACATTTTCAATAAACATTATTACACTTCCAGCGGCGGTAATTTACGTGTGCCGGAAGGCGAGCCACTTAATTTTGTTCTGAGTGCAAGTGTTGAGTTCTAAAACTCAGGTTTAACACCGTTAATCCGGGGCACGGTTCAGCGAAAAATCCGTTGTGATTATTTCTGATGAATCGTGCCCTGTTCAGTTTTTCCCTTGCCTTAACAGCGTTCTTAATCAACCTTCAGTGCCATGATGGTTAATCTGGCGTGATCAGTGAATATCTTCCCGCAGTTTGCCATTTATCCACCCGATTCCCCGAAAGCCCGGTGAACCAGTGGGATAAGCGGATTCCTTTACAGCGACTAAGTCTGAGTTTATCGGGAGGGCGGAGACGCGGGCCTTTTATGATTTACAAGACTTTCGGTTGGCATTACTATCCGCAATTAAGGTTAGTCCGCTGTGATAACCGCAAAATTTTAATCAAATGACTCGGGGTGCCATTTATGGCTGAGAAATACCCGTTGAACCTGAACCGGATAATGCCGGCGGAGGGAAGTCTGATGCCGGAACACCGGTATCTGTTTCCTGACGCCCGTCAGGAGCGTTGAAATGTCTGAAATCACCTCTGTTTATTCTGCCCGTCAGTCTGCTGCATCCTGGCAGCAATTTTCTCTGGCGCCGCCGTTAGTACATTGCATGACAAACCTGGTGGTACAGGCCCAGACCGCTAATATTTTACTGGCAGCCGGTGCGTCACCGGCAATGGTGATCGATCCGCAGGAAGTGCAGGTAATGGCCCGCCATGCAGGCGCATTACTGATCAACGTAGGTACATTAACGCAGGAACTTACCGAAGCGATGCAGCTGGCGGTGGACGCTGCCAGAGAGGCGGGAGTTCCCTGGACTCTGGATCCCGTTGCTGTAGGCGTACTGCCATTGCGTACCAGTTTTTGTCGTCGTTTGCTTGATGCTTCACCGGCGGTGATCCGCGGCAACGGTTCAGAAATACTGGCACTGGCCGGGGCAGGTTCCGGAGGACGAGGGGTCGACAGCCTGGAGGATTCATCCCGGGCCGTGGATGCCGCAGTCAGGCTGGCGACTGACTACCGGACCATTGTCGTGGTCTCCGGAGAGACCGATTATGTCACTGATGGTCGTCAGATTATCAGAGTGCAGGGCGGATCGCCGATAATGACAGCGGTTACCGGTACAGGATGTGGCCTATCGGCGCTGGTTGCTGCCTACAGTGCATTGCCGGGGGAAAGGATTAATCATGTAGCTGCGGCCTGTCAACTGATGTCGCTGGCCGGAGAACAGGCTGCCCGCCAGTCTGCCGGGCCCGGCAGTTTTGCCGTTGAGCTGATTGATGCTATCTGGCAATTACGCCACGGCCAGCACCAGGAGGTGACTGATGCTGCGCATTAATGCACTGACGATTGCCGGAACAGATCCCAGCGGTGGTGCCGGAATTCAGGCAGACCTGAAAACGTTTTCTGCGCTGGAAGCTTACGGAACCAGCGTAGTTACCGCGCTGGTGGCGCAAAATACCTGTGGTGTTAGATCGGTTTCCCGTGTGCCGACTGAGTTCGTCCGCGAACAGTTGTTGGCGGTGCTGGACGATGTCAGGATTGATACCCTGAAGCTGGGGATGCTGCATAACGCAGAAATCATTCGTATGCTGGTGGCCGAACTGTCGAATTCGGCAGTGCCATGGCGGGTGCTGGACACCGTGATGCTGGCTAAAAGCGGCGATCCATTGTTGGATCCACAGGCAGTAGCCCTGTTAAGGGATTCACTGTTGCCGGAAGTCTCGCTGATTACGCCAAATCTGCCGGAGGCCGCGGCACTACTGGGATGCCGCGAAGCTACCAGCGAAAAGGAAATGCTAAACCAGGCAAACCAGTTACTGAGTACCGGATGTCAGGCCGTATTGATTAAAGGCGGCCATCTGAGGGGGGAGGAAAGTCCGGACTGGCTGGTGAGTCAGGGGATTGAGCAGCGTTTTACCACCCCGCGTATTGATACCCGAAATACTCATGGCACCGGATGTTCTCTTTCGGCGGCATTGGCAGCTTTACGGCCACGCTATCCTGACTGGCCAGCGACTGTGTCAGCAGCTAAACAGTGGCTCTCCGGGGCAATTGCGGCAGCGGACAGTTTGCAGGTCGGGCAGGGCAACGGCCCGGTGCACCATTTTTATCGTTGGTGGTAATTAGTCAAATCTGCCCGGTGTGACCGCCGAGTAGCGGGCAGTGTTCAGGCAACCGACAGCTAATTGCCTTTGGTAACAGTTCGAACCGAAAATGGTGACCATGTAGCGGTTCTCCGTCCAGGTTAAAAGTCATGCTGTGTCGGGCTTTGATTTCCAGCTGGTGGCAACGGCTGGTGATCACTCCCGGATTACCCGGAGTGCCTGCCAGATTATGTAACAGGGACGGTAGCCACTGTTCGGCAGTGACAATACTAATATCAAGGAGCCCGTCATCAATCAAAGCAGTCGGACACAATTGCTGCCCGCCACCTGCCTGACGTGCGTTGCCAATACCAATCACCAGAGCATCGCCTTGCCAGTGAAACTCATCACTGATCAGTTCGCACTGATCAGGTTGCAGCGTATCCATCCGTAACAGACCATGGACGACGTAAGACAGACCTCCGAGGGCTGCTTTTAACTTGTCCGGTGTTTCGGTGGTTATACGGGGGCCAAATCCACCGGTTGCCATATTGATAAAATAACGTTGCTCATTCACTTTCACCAGGTCGACAGCCGACACGTCGCCCTGTAAAGCCAGCCGCAAAGCGGCTTGTGTGGATTCCGGAATTGCCGCGGAGCGGGCAAAATCGTTGGCGGTGCCAAGAGGCAATATTCCGAGCAGCGGACGAGCCTCCACGGCAAGTTTTGCCAGTGCAGTAACCAGCTCATTCACCGTTCCATCACCACCGGCAGCAATCACAGTATCGGCCTGAATTGAACAGGCTTCTTCCAGAAAACGACTAATATCACCCTGTTCCCAGGTAACACGGACATCAATCTGATGCCCTTCATCCCGCAGCTGATAAACAGCCTGGCGCAGGAATTCATCGGCAGCACTTTTGCCGTTGACTATGAGCATGGCTTTACTGCTGGATTTCATGCGTCTGTTCCTGAAAAGACATGCGAATTAACGGAATTTATACCATAAAACCGTGGGTTGCCGCAGCGGGGAAACTCAGATAAAAGAAAACCCGCCAGGGGGGCCAGGCGGGCGAATGAGGTGGATTCTGAGGTAATCAGAGAATCTTTATCCTTCGTTATAGTGTGATAATTGTAACCACTGTAATGACGGATAACTGTGATCAGATTCTAAATAGCGAAACTTATGCCTGCACGGCTGACGCGTGTGGAGCCTGGGTAGTCGCTCCAACCGGCAGGTTACGTAATAACAGGGCATATTCAAGGTTGATATCCTGAGGTACCCGCATCCAGACTTTATGTCCATCGCCCGGGGCAACGTCTGTTGGCTGATTTTTGCTGTTCAGCATTTCATCCAGCGTGAATGTCAGATTGCCTGCAGGGGTCATGATTTCCAGACTATCATTCAGCAAAAATTTATTTTTTACCGCGACTTCTACATAGTCTTCACGGCGTTGTCCGGTAAATTCTCCGACAAACTGTTGGCGGTCTGAGACCGAGTATCCTTGCTGATAATTCTGGTAGCTGTCATGGGTATGGCGGCGAAGAAATCCCTCGGTATAACCACGATGAGCCAGCCCCTCCAGGGTATCCAGCAACGATGGATCGAAAGGTTTACCGGCCGCAGCGTCATCAATCGCTTTACGATAAACCTGGGCTGTGCGGGCACAGTAATAGAATGATTTAGTGCGTCCTTCAATTTTGAGCGAATGAACTCCCATCTGGCTCAGCCGCTCCACATGGGCAACGGCGCGCAGATCTTTAGAGTTCATAATATAAGTGCCATGTTCGTCTTCGAAAGCACTCATCGGCTCTTCAGGCCGCATTTTCTCGGTGATCAGAAACACTTTGTCGGTGACCGGACCGCTGCCAAGAGTGGGCTCAACCTGCTGTACCGGAATGGGCTGGTATTTTTCCACAATATTGCCGACGTTATCTTCTTTTCCTTCCTGAACCTGATAATCCCAGCGGCAGGCATTGGTGCAGGTGCCCTGATTCGGATCGCGTTTATTCAGATACCCCGAAAGCAGGCAACGTCCGGAATAGGCCATGCATAATGCGCCATGAACGAAAACTTCCAGTTCCATCTCTGGCACCTGGTTGCGGATTTCTTCGATTTCTTCCAGAGAAAGTTCTCGGGACAAAATGACACGGCTCAGTCCCAACTGCTTCCAGAATCTCACGGTCGCCCAGTTGACGGCATTTGCCTGAACCGACAGGTGGATGTCCATTTCAGGAAAAGCCTCGCGAACCAGCATAATCAGCCCGGGATCAGACATGATCAATGCGTCAGGCTGCATATCTACCACTGGTTGCAGGTCACGGATAAAGGTTTTTAGTTTGGCATTATGCGGAGCAATATTCACCACCACATAGAAGCGTTTGCCCAGTGCGTGAGCCTCCTGAATTCCCTGGCGCAGATTCTCATGGCTGAATTCGTTATTGCGAACCCGCAGACTATAACGTGGCTGCCCGGCATAGACGGCGTCGGCCCCATAAGCAAAAGCATAGCGCATGTTTTTCAGGGTACCGGCAGGGGAAAGAAGTTCAGGCTTAAACATGGTCATTCTCGTTTCTGATATCAGGTCAGGACACCCGCACAGGGTGTTGTCAGAGCCGAAAAAATTCGACCCTACAAAATGAAGGGGAATTGTAGAGGGGCAGTGCAGGGATGTAAATCACTTCTGCTGCTAAAACGCTTATCAGTGCAGTCTGCTTTTATGGGTATCCCAGCGATATCCGATGCCATAAACCGCACGGATAAAGGTTTGCTCGCTGTCCATATTTTCCAGTTTGCGGCGCAGGTTCTTAATATGACTGTCGATAGTCCTGTCGGTCACTACGCGGTAATCGTCATATAACAGGTTTAACAATTGCTCACGGGTAAAGACTTTGCCGGGTTCCTGTGACAATGTTTTCAGCAACCTGAATTCTGCCGGAGTCAGTTCTATTGGCTGGTTATCCCAGCTGACCTGAAAACGACCGGTATCAATTTCCAGCCCCGGAATATTTTCAGAAGGCAACTCATCACGACGAGCCAGGCAGCGACGAAGAATGATTTTGACCCGGGCGACGACTTCGCGCGGACTGAAAGGTTTGCAGACGTAATCATCGGCACCGATTTCTAGCCCAAGCAGGCGATCGATTTCTTCACTGCGGGCAGTCAGCATAATCACTGGCAGGTCGGAAAACTGGCGCAACTCACGGCAAATACTTAATCCGTCTTTGCCCGGTAACATTAAATCGAGAATCATCAGATCCGGCGGGAATTCCCGGACCTGAGGGATAACCACATCACCCCGTGAAACGACAGTTACCTGATAGCCCGCGGCTTCCAGGTAATCTACCAGCAACTGCGCCAGTTTCGGTTCATCTTCTACTACCATAATCCTTGCTGAAAGTTTCTCTTCGGTCATGAGTCCGGCCTGTCAGTAGTGAAAGGGAGCTTCAGTCTGATAGTAACACCTCCAACGGCTGAGTGCTGACAGCTAATTTCGCCCTTATGGGCATCGGTGATGGCACGGCAAATGGCCAGACCTAATCCGGAGCCGCCACTGGCACGGTTGCGGGAGTTTTCCGCGCGATAAAATCTGTCAAAGATATGTTGCTGCTGTTCGTCGGTCAGACCGGGGGCGCTGTCAGAGAATTCTAAATACCAGCCGTTCGATTGTGCGGATAGCGTCACGCTCAGTTCCCCCGGAGCATGGGTATAGCGCAGGCTGTTTTCCAGCAGGTTATGGCATAGCTGACTCAGTCGGTTAATATCACCATAAAACGGTGCCTGATGCGGGCAGTCGCAGGTCAGCGTGAGCCCTGCAGCCTCAAAACGTTGCTGAAAAGCGGTAGTTACATGGTTTAGCAGTTCAGTTAAATCGCAGTTCATCATCTGATAACGCAATGCGCCTGCATCTGACAGTGCCAGCTGGTGCAGATCATCGACCATTTTTTTCAGAATCATCACTTCACTTTGCAGTGACTGCAGAGCTTCGGGCGTCATGCGCCTGACTCCGTCCTGTATCGCCTCCAGTTCCCCCTGCAGTATGGCCAGCGGAGTGCGCAGTTCATGGGAAATATCCGCCATAAATGCCCGCCGGTTGGTTTCAGTTTTTTCTAAAGACTCTGCCAGCTGATTAAAATCTCGTGCCAGCTGACCAAGTTCATCCTGACTGGTTACTTCAACCCTGGTGGTCAGTTGTCCGGCTGCCAGCTGATGTGTGCCATTTACCAGTCGTTTCACCGGTGCCAGTAAGCCACGCGCCAGCAGCCAGGTGACAATGGCAGCCAGCAGGGTAGTCAGCCCGACGATGATCCAGCTGGCTCTTTTTTGCTGACGATCAAAATTGATATCTGTACTGCGGGTAAGTTGTTCCGGCGGAGAACCTAATACCCAGCCCACTGTTTTGCCATCGGTAGTGATAATCGGATGCTCGACCCGTTCATAGGGCATACTCTCCCGCGGCCCTATCAGTACCCGGTGTTGAAGATCAACTATCCAGAATGGTGTTCGCCAGCCGGGACGCGGATAGTTACCCTGCTGCTGATTTTGTTCCAGTGAACGTAACAGGGAGTAGATGATCCGGTTGTTATTTCTAAGAAATGTCCAGTTGCCGTGCTGTTGGTACTGTTCGGCCAGCGCTTCACTCAGCAGGTTTAATCGCTGCTCATTGCTTTCACGAATATAGTCAACAAACCCGTGTTCAAAACTGAGTCTGACGGCCCAGTGCATGGTTACCAGTACCAGCAGGCAGGTGCCAAAAATAGTGACAAACAGCTTGCTACCGATATTAAACGTCCAGCGGCTTTTCATCGGCGTTTACCTGTTTTTTTTAACAGACTGTTGCGGCTCAGATCCTGTGGAATATGCCAGAACACCCCAATTGGCAGCCAGAGGAAAATACCGATAGCTACCCAGAGATAACTAAAAGTATGGCTAAGTGTCGTGGTATCCATTAACTGCTGGTGGCTAAAAGCTCCCATCGCCAGCCCGGCCAGGGTCACTCCGGTACTCATCGAGAGCTGCATCACCATGGACAACAGGCTGTTCCCCGAAGAGGCCAGAGTATCCGGCAATTCTTTCAGCGTCAGGGTGTTCATGGTGGTAAACCGGACAGAATTGACACCACCCAGGATAAACAGAACCAACGGCAGGATATAAATAAGGTTAAATTTCATCAGCACCGGTAGCATCAGAACAATCAGACCAAGCAATAACGTCGAGCTGATCAGTGCCATCCGGTAGCCTACCTGGTTCACCAGCCTGACCACAACCCGTTTGATTAACATACTACCGGCAACCATCGGCAGCATCATCAGGCCGGCATGAAACGGACTAAATCCGAGAGCCAGTTGCAGAAACAGTGGCATGGTAAATGGCAACATCCCACTACCGGTCCTGGCCACCATACTGCCAATCAGCCCGATGCGAAAAACGTGGTTCTTAAATAAATCCAGACTGAACAGGGCATTTTCACGGCGCCGGGCGTAACAGGGATACAGTATCAGGCAACCAATACCACTGGTCAGCAGTACCGCCAGTAGTAAATTATGGCTGGCAGTCCACTGGTGGCTTTCCAGTGCCAGGGTCAGTGCAGCCATGGCGATTGCCAGCATCAGAAAGCCCGGAAAATCAAACCGACGGCCGGGCAGACTGTAATTTGGCAATAGTTTCAGGGTAGCAATGGTACCGACAATGCCCACCGGCAGGTTTATCAGAAAGATCCAGTGCCAGCTGGCATATTCGACCAGCAACCCGCCTACGGTCGGGCCTGCCATTGGACCGAGCTGGCCGGGCAGAGTCACAAAAGCCATGGCTGCCATATATTCGGAGCGTGGCACAATTTTCATAACTGTCAGACGGCCAACCGGCACCATCATCGCACCGCCAATCCCCTGTAACACCCGCGATAAAATTAACTGGTCGAGATTACCGGAAATGGCACAGCACAGAGAACCGAGAGTAAACAGCACAATGGCGCTACAAAAAACGTTTCTCACTCCGAAGCGGTCTGCCAGCCAGCCACTTAGCGGCAACATCATGGCCACAGTCAGCACATACGAGACAACAACCATATGCATATTTAGCGGGCTGTTATTCAGGGCTTTGGCCATAGAGGGCAGTGCAGTATTTACAATCGTGGTATCCAGCGACTGCATAAAAAAGCCGAAAGCGACTATCCATAATTGCCAGCGAACCGAAGTCGCTGGTGGTGCGCTGTCTGCGCTGTTTTCATTGCTCATAAAACAAGGTCCTGTGGCCCTGACTTGCGTTTTCTGAGCTTATCCATCATCAGAAAAACGACCGGGGTGGTGTACAGGGTGAGTAACTGGCTGATGATCAGCCCTCCGGCTATCGAAATTCCCAGCGGTTGTCGCAGTTCGGCACCATCCCCGTAACTCACTACCAACGGCAGCGCTCCGAACAGTGCAGCCAGAGTGGTCATCAGTATCGGACGGAACCTGAGCAGACAGGCCTGATAGATGGCTTCACGCGGTGTCAGCCTGGCTTCCCGCTCCGCCACCAGGGCGAAATCTACCAGCATGATGGCGTTTTTTTTCACGATACCAATTAACAGCAGAATCCCCAGCATGGCTATCAGGCTGAAAGGAGTATCAAAAATCCGTAACGCCACCAGAGCACCGACACCGGCCGGTGGCAAGGTCGAGAGGATAGTCACCGGATGGATATAACTCTCATACAGCATTCCTAATACAATATAGACCGCTGCAATGGCCCCGACAATCAGCCACAGCTGGCTTGACTGGGACTGACGGAACAGTTTGGCATCGCCGGCAAATTCTCCGCGAATATCCGACGGTACACCCAGACGAACCATCGTCGTTTCGATGGCGGAAGAAGCCTGTGACAGGGCTACGCCATCCGCCAGATTGAAGGAGAGTGTGGCCGCTGCCGACAGTCCCTGGTGATTGACTGATATCGGGGTATTGGCGGATTCCCAGTGGGCTATCTGCGACAGTGGGATCGATTTTCCTTCATTATTAATCAGATACATCTGCGACAATGCAGTGGCATCCCGTGTATAGCGGGGATCGACTTCCATCACGACCCGATACTGATTCAGTGGCCGGTAGATAGTAGAAATCTGCCGCTGTCCGAACGCATCATTCAGCAGAGCATTGGCCTGAGCCACATTAATTCCCAGTTTTGCCATGGTGGCACGGTCGTAAACCAGTTGCAGCTCACCCCCATTGTCCTCCTGGTCTGAACTGACATCAGTAAGTTCAGGTAACTGGCGAAATGCTTTAAGGATCACTGGCGACCATTGACGCAATGCCGGCAGATCATCGGAAAGCAGGCTGTACTGATAGCTGGCATTCGATTCGCGTCCGCCGGTACGGATATCCTGCACCGGGCTTAAATAAAGCCGCGCTCCCGGTTCTTTTGCCAGTGCCGTACGCAGCCGGTCGATCACCTGCCTGGCGCTGACATCCCGCTCAGCCAGTGGCTTAAGTGAGATATACATCGAGCCACTATTAGTTCGCATGCCTCCGGTAAAACCAGTCACATTATCGACAGCCGGATCGGCACTGACAATTCGCATAAAATCTGCCAGTTTACCGCGCATCGCCTGGAACGAGATGCTCTGATCCGCCGCAATACTCCCGGAGATCCTTCCGGTATCCTGTTCCGGTAAAAAGGTTTTAGGAATAGTAATAAACAGCAGGACGTTAAGTGCAACAGTGGCAAGCAGCACGCACAGGGTCAGTTTCGGGTAGTGCAAAACGCGATTCAGTGAACGGGCATAACCGGCCTGCAAACGGTCAGTCATCCTGCGAAATAAACTACGCCGTTCGGGTGCCAGCTGACCTGTGACCCGCAGGAGGCGGGCACACATCATGGGTGTCAGTGTCAGAGAAATAAACAGTGAAATAAGGATAGCGACCGACAGGGTCATAGCGAATTCGGAAAAGAAACGGCCAATCAGACCCCCAAGCATCATCAGGGGTAAAAATACCGCCACCAGTGACAAGCTCATGGCTATCACGGTAAATCCGACTTCCCGCATACCGGTCACTGCTGCTTTAAACGGTTTCATTCCCGCTTCAACATGCCGGGCAATATTCTCAAGTACCACAATGGCATCATCGACGACAAATCCGGTGGCAATGGTCAGTGCCATCAGCGACAGATTATTCAGACTGAAGCCACACAGGTACATCGCCGCAAAGCTACCTACCAGTGATACTGGCACCACGACTGCCGGAATCAGGGTGGCTCTGGCTGAACCCAGGAAAAAGAAGACCACCAGAATCACCAGTGCCACGGCAATCATCAGTGAGTGTTCGACTTCGCTGAGCGAGGCACGAATTGTCGGAGAGCGATCCTGGGCAATACTTAGCTGAATGGCTGCCGGAATCTCCTGCCGGAGTTCAGGCAGTCGCTCACGTATCCGGTCGACGGTCGAAATCACATTAGCATCAGCGGTTTTTCGCACCATCATAAGTATGGCGGGTTTGCCATTACTCAGCCCGGCATTCCTGCTGTCCTGAACATCATCGGTAATGGTGGCAACATCGCTCAGCCTGACCGCTCCCCCTTGCTTATAATGAATAATCAGTGGCCGGTAGTGGGCTGCATCATCCAGGGCATCATTGGTGGCCAACTGCCAGCGTTGATCTCCGTCATCAATGGCACCCTGCGGCCTCCTCTGATTGGCATTACTGATGGCGGTGCGAACCTGTTCAAGGGAAACACCCTGGTTAAACAGCTGCTGTGGATCCACATCCACCCGGACCGCAGGCAGAGATCCTCCGCCGATAGTGACGTCACCGACCCCCTCGATCTGAGATATCGACTGAGCCAGTCGGGTTGTGGCGTAGTCATACAACTGTCCTCTTGAGTAGGTATCGGAGGTCAGGGTCAGAATCATGACCGGTGCATCTGAAGGGTTGGCTTTCCGGTAAGTAGGTCGCGAAGGCATGCCGGTAGGAAGCAGGCTTTGGGCAGCATTGAGTGCTGCCTGAACATCACGGGCCGCACCATTAATGTCGCGGTCTAAATCAAATATCAAAATAACCCGGGTATTACTCAGCGAACTGATCGAGGTCATTTCACTGATACCGGCAATCCTGCCAAGTGAGCGTTCGAGTGGGGTGGCGATTGATGCAGCCATCGTTTCAGCAGAAGCCCCGGGCATGCTGGCGGAAATCACTATCGCCGGAAAATCGACCTGCGGCAAAGCGGCGACCGGTAACAGGCGAAAACCCAAAATTCCCGCCAGTAATATGGCCGCTGCAACCAGCAAGGTAGCAACAGGGCGATAGATGAATAACGCCAGAAATCTCACGGTAACGACTCCGGCGCCGACTGAGAATCGTTGCTCTTTTTCAGGCGATGACTTAGCCGGTCAAACAGCAGATAGATAACCGGGGTGGTAAACAGGGTCAGCACCTGGCTGACAATCAGACCACCGGCCATGGCGATACCCAACGGTCGGCGTAACTCAGCACCAACTCCAAAGCTCAGCATCAGAGGCAGAGCGCCCAGCAGCGCAGCCATAGTAGTCATCAGTATTGGTCTGAAACGTAGCAGGCAGGCCTGATAAATCGCTTCCTGCGGGGCAATGCCCTGATTGCGTTCTGCAGAGAGCGCAAAATCGATCATCATGATGGCGTTTTTCTTGACGATACCAATCAGCAGAATAATGCCGATAATTGCGATGATATCCAGTTCATGACCGGAGATCAGCAGTGCCAGTAATGCACCAACCCCTGCGGTGGGCAGGGTAGAGAGAATCGTGACCGGATGAATAAAACTTTCATAAAGAATACCCAGTACGATATACATCGCAACGATTGAGGCAATAACTAACCAGACTGTACCGGAAAGAGCTGCTTTAAAGGCGAGGGTACTTCCCTGGAAATGGGTCAGCATGTCTGAGGGTAGATTCAGCTGATTTTCGATATCAGTAATGGCATTAACCGCTTCGCCAAGTGAATAGCCACTGGCAACATCAAAAGATACTGTCGCCGCAGGAAACTGATCCAGATGGTTAATTGCCAGCAGAGCATGGCGCTGTTCTACCCGGGCAATAGACGTCAGTGGGATCGTACCGCCATCACTGTTAGTCAGGCGGATATTCTGTAGTGCCTGTAATCCCGGAGCCATTCCTGTCTGTTGAGACAATACCACCCGGTACTGACTGGACTGGGTATAGATGGTGGAAATCAGTCTCTGGCCGAAAGCATCGTAGAGGGCATTATCAATATCAGCCATAGTAATGCCCAGCCTGCTGGCGGTATCGCGGTCTACACGGATAAAGGCTTCATTGCCCTGATCCTGCCAGTTGCTGCTAACCTCGCGTAATTGCGGTGCTTTTTGCAGTTCGCTAAGAAGTTTAGGTATCCATTCGGCAAGAGACTCCTGCGAAGGGGATTGCAGGGTAAACTGGTAAGGAGTACGGCTGGCTTCAGTATCAATCGTCAGATCCTGTACTGCCTGCATCCATAAACTGATACCAGGCAGGCGGCTAACTGATTGTTGTAATCGTTGTTCAATTTGTGGAATGCGGTCATGTCGGTCAGAGAGCGGTTTCAGGGTAATCTGCAACCGCGCATTATTCAGCGACGGGTTAGTTCCGTCGATACCGACAAAGGCACTGACGTTGGCTACATCCGGATCTTTCTCCAAAATGTCCGTAACCTCACGGGTGCGCTGTGTCATGCTGGTCCACGAGACATTTTGCGGGCCCTGGACACTGGCCAGGATCAGCCCGTTATCCTGTTGCGGAAAGAAACCTTTTGGAATTAAAACCCAGAGAACTATCGTCAGCACCAGAGTGCCGATAGCAACTCCTAATGTCAGCCAGGGGTGATTAAGTACCCGGCTGAGCAGGCGACCATAGCCAGCAATCATCCGCTCAAACATTCGTTCGCAGGCCAGAGAGAACCGGTTCTGCTGATGCAAAGTGCCATTTTTTAGCATTCGTGCGCACATCATCGGAGTCAGAGTTAGCGACACGACTGCTGAGATCAGAATAGAAACCGCCAGAGTGACGGCGAACTCCCGGAATAAGCGGCCAACAACATCGCCCATAAACAGTAGCGGGATGAGCACGGCAATCAGGGAGATAGTCAGAGAAATAATAGTAAAGCCAATTTCACCGGCACCCCGCAGTGCCGCCTGCAATGGTGGGACGCCTTTTTCGATGTGCCGTGAGATGTTTTCAATGACGACAATGGCATCATCTACCACAAATCCGGTAGCGATAGTCAGAGCCATTAACGTCAGATTATTCACAGAGAATCCCAGCAGATACATCGCAGCAAAGGTACCAATCAGTGACAATGGCACTGCGACTGCCGGAATAATAGTGGCCGGAATATTGCGTAGAAACAGATAAATAATCATCACCACCAGCGCAATCGCCAGCAGTAATTCAAACCGGGTGTCACTGACGGATGCACGGATATTCATGGTCCGGTCGCTGATCAGTTCCAGCTTCACAGACGCCGGCAGATTACTCTTCAGGGTGGGCAGCAGGGCGCGAATATTATCTGCGGTATCAATAATATTTGCCCCTGGCTGACGCAGAACATTCAGGATAATGGCAGCATGCCCGTTACTCCAGGCTCCCAGCCACTGGTTCTCGGCCCCCTGAGTGACGGTGGCCACATCCCCCAGCCTGACGGGGCCATTATTCCGATAGCTGATAATTAACTGCCGGTAGTCTTCGGCACTTTGTAACTGGTCGTTTGCCGATAAAGTTATTGCCCGTTCGGGACCGTCCAGGCTTCCTTTAGCTGTGTTAACGTTGCCGTTATCGATAGCGGTACGCACATCCTCACTGGTCAGCCCTAATGCGGCCAGCGCCTGTGCATTAAGGGCAACCCGGACTGACGGGCGCTGGCCCCCGGCGAGAGTTACCAGCCCGACACCGCTGACCTGGGAAATTTTCTGAGCAATACGAGTTTCCACCAAATCCTGCACCCGGGTCAGTGGCAGGCTGGAGGTGGTCACAGCCAGTGTCATAATTGGCGGGTCGGCCGGATTGACTTTGTTGTAGACGGGAGGATTGGGTAAATCATCCGGCAGGTAGCTCATAGCGGCATTGATAGCAGCCTGAACTTCCTGTTCTGCAATATCCAGCGGCAGAGATAGCTGAAACTGTAGCGTGACGACAGACGCGCCGCCGGAACTGCCGGAGGACATCTGTTTCAGACCTGACATCTGCCCAAACTGACGTTCCAGTGGCGCGGTTACCGCCGAGGTCATCACTTCCGGACTGGCCCCGGGATACTGAGTCACTACCTGAATAGTCGGGTAATCCACTTCGGGTAATGCCGATACCGGCAGAAAATGGTAGCCGAGAATACCGGCCAGCACGATAGCAACCATCAGTAAAGTGGTGGCTACCGGCCTCAGAATAAACTGGCGGGAGGGTCCGCCGGAAGAGCTGTCCGGCAGCAGGTTCATTGGCCGGTACCTCCGGCATCGCTGTCGGCCTCTGCCGATGAGCCCTGAACAATATTTACCGCAGAACCTTCAGTTAAACGGTCAATACCATCGGTGATTACACTGTCTCCGGCGCTCAGCCCGGCGGTAATCACTACTTGCTGATCCTGTTGCAGACCAACAGTTACCTGTTTTCTGCTGACGGTGTTTTGTTGACTGACAATCCAGACAAAGTGGCCTTCAGTATTCATCTGCAATGCGGAAACCGGCATCAACAGGGCATCGGCCAGGGTGCTGACCCGCAGATGGATGTTGACGAACTGATTAGGGAACAACTGGTCATCCTGATTGGCAAACCGGGCTTTAATTTTAAGCGTGCCGGTAGTGCTGTCTATCTGGTTATCCAGACTCAGCAGGCTACCCTCGGCCAGTTTATGGCTGTCACTGCGATCCCAGGCTTCAGCCAGAACCGGTTGTCCCTGTTTCATCGCGCTGACAACCTGCCCGATGGCGGCTTCAGGGACGGTAAAAACTACATCAATCGGATGAGTTTGGGTGATAACCACGATTCCGGTTGTATCGCTGGCGGTGATGTAGTTGCCTGCATCTACCTGTTTCAGGCCGACGCGGCCACTGATTGGCGCAGTAATCCGGCTGTAAGTCAGATTAAGCTGTGCATTATCCACTGAGGCCTGATCACTCTTTATCGTACCTTCACTTTCACGAACCAGTGCCTGCTGGCTGTCCAGATCCTGCTGTGAAACCAGTTTGGAAGGGGCAAGTTTTTGATAGCGACGCAGATCATTGAGAGCATTGTTCAGAGTTGCCTGATCCTTGGCCAACTGCCCCTGGGCCTGCAACAGAGCAACATTGTAGGGACGCGGGTCAATTTCTGCCAGTAACTGACCGGCAGTCACGGTATCGCCTTCGTGAAAATGCAACGCCATAAGTTGTCCGTCAACACGGCTACGAACGGTGACAATGGCTGAGGCCGTTACTGTGCCCAGTGCAGAGATAAATTGCGGTACTGTTTCACGATGAACCGTGGCAATTTGCACCGGCACCGCCAGGTTGTGCCCGGGAGAACTTTGTCCGGAGGCAGTGCTGGCAGAGGTGGAAGGCGCATTTTTGGCATGCCAGAAATAGATGCCGGCTAACGACAGCACAATGAGTATCAGTAAAAAAAGCACCACCGTGGTCACCCGAAATTTTGCTCTCATGCTTTACTATGCTCTCCTGCATCCGAACTGACGTATCTCCACACTCTGACCCAACAGTATAACCCTAAGTTCCGGTAGAAAATTGGAGGAAATATGGATATCAGCAGAAGAGGGGATCGCCAGGGGCTGTTCAGGCTGCCAGTAGCAGGCAGAAATTACGCCCCGTTGCGGGGCGTAAAGTTTAGCGGAACAATGTGGCTGCCCAACGGGCCAGACCGAGGGTAACGGAGCCAAAGTCATCACCGCTGGCCACCGGAGTCCCGGGCAATACTTTGGCAATAGCATCACGAAGTAACGGTGAACGGGCACTGCCCCCGGTCAGATAAATCACATCCGGCTCGCACTCAGAGGAAGCCATCACCTCAGTAATTTGCTGGATCATTTTATCCAGTGGCTGACTGATGGCCTCATTCAGTTGCCTGACATCCAGTTTTGTTTCCAACCCCTGGTCGAGATAATGCAGTGGAATGGTTGTCAGTTCGCTGTCTGACAGGCGAATTTTACTTTCTTCAGCACTGCGAACCAGTTGATAGCTTTGTTTGTGCCGCCATACGTTAAACAACCGACGCACCAAATCACTCTGCTGTGCGTCCTTAACCATCTGTTGTAACAATTTGCCGCATTCCGCAGAGTAAAACTGGCTTTGAGCATTGACGTCATTAATCGCCACGGCATTCCACCAGGGCAGGGTAGGTAAACCGGTACCTTTGTGTGTGCTGCCACCCTGGCCCAGCAATGGCATTAGCGTTTTAAATGCCAGCATAATATCCAGATCATTTCCGCCGACCCGGCAACCACTGTGGCCCAGCAGACTGGCTACTCTGTCTGCTTTATCGCGCCACTGAGGTCCCATCAACAGCAGTGAACAGTCCGTGGTTCCCCCGCCGATATCCACCACCAGTACCCGGGTTTCCTCGCTGAGCGTTGCTTCGAATTCCAGCCCTGCGGCAACGGGTTCGTACTGAAATTCAACTTCACGAAATCCGGCACGCTGTGCCGCGCGTAGCAGGATATTTTGAGCCTGGCGGTTTGCTTCTTCACCGCCGGTACCCTGAAAGTTGACCGGGCGACCAATGACGGTGTGGGTGACCGGCGCATTTGTCTGCTGCTCAGCCTGCTGACGGATACGCAGCATCATTGCGCACACCAGATCCTCAAAAAACGCAATTTGCTGTGATTTCAGGCCAGAGGCACCAAGAAAAGATTTAGGGGATTTTACAAACCAGGTATCTTCCGGATCAGCAATATAGTTCTCCAGAGCCTGAAGACCAAAACTGACGCTATCAGCAGTGACCCGGATATCCTCTTCACGATTCAGGCGTAAAGCATACTGTAACAATGCTGTATTTTCCGGGGTTGGAAACCCAACCTCATGACAGCGATATAGCCATTCGCTGGGTACAGTACGCAGCGGGGCTGAGATCATTGAGGGGAGCAGCGGCGAGTCCTTTTCCAGCAATAACTGGCGGAAAATGCCATCCTGTTCTGTCGCCACAGAACAGTTCGCGGTACCGTAATCAAAACCAATAAACATGGCTGTCGCCCCCTGAACACAGAAAAAAGGGGGCGACTTTACCTTGTTAAACGCCAGGCGTAAATGGTCAGCGGTTAATTTGCTGAATGCAGTTTCAGCAACTCGGTGCGGGTAAAGGGTTTTTCAATTCCTGCCAGTTTGGCAGAGAGCTTAGCCAGAAATTGCTGAGTGGTCGCCGGTTGCCCGTGAAGCATAATCCAGGCCGGAATAATCACGAACAGTGCCAGTTGCATCACGGAAATTGCTTTCAGCACTGTATCACGCTGAATAAACAGGTAGATTGAACTCAGGCTTAAACCAAGGATGGCACCGCTGACGACTTCACTCGGTGAATGAGCGTGCAGTTCGAGGCGCGAAAAACCGATGGCCAGCGGTAACAGATAACCGGCGAGAATCATAATCCGCCGCCAGAGAGTCGGCCATTGTGCTGAAATCATCCACATCAATACCGGCCAGAATGTGGAGGACATCGTCGTATGGCCGCTGAAACCAGTGAAATTGTAGGTTCTGCTGCCAATAAAAAATCCGAGAAACATAATTTTTGAAATACTGACAATCATGCCGGCTGCCCCAAAAGTGACTAACCAGCCCAAAGCGGTTTGCCAGCGCCCGCTTTTCCAGAAAACAAACACAGCAATCAACACAGCTGTAGGCAGCAGCAACATGCTGTCGCCCAGATAGGTCAGGTTTTTCCAGTACATGTTTTTCCTGGTGTGATCTGTCCGGATGGCAGGACAGGTCAAATGATTAATCAGTAATCAGGTTTAAGAATGGGCGCAGAGTATATAGCGTAATATTAAAACCGGCTATGGGGTGAGTCTGAAGATTAGTGATGCATTTTTCTGGCATCAGTGCCGTGAAGTCCCTATAATCGCCGGCGTAAACCCTCTCAATTTGCCTGTACTCTCTGTTAATTTTCAGAAACTACCGGCTTCAGTTTCAGGTCTCAAAAAAGTATGACTGACACGTTCCATCAGTGCGTAATCGTGGGCATTGCCGGAGCTTCGGCCTCCGGTAAAAGTTTGATTGCCAGCACTCTCTACCGTGAAATTCGTGACCAGGTGGGTGACGAGCATATCGGTGTGATTCCCGAAGATTGTTATTACCGGGATCAAAGCCACCTCACTATGGAAGAGAGGATTAAAACTAATTATGACCATCCAAATGCGATGGACCATGATTTGTTACTGACGCATTTGCAGGCAATTAAAGCCGGGAATGCGATAGACCTTCCGGTTTACAGCTATTCTGAACATACACGGATGAAAGAAACGATTAAGCTGCTGCCGAAAAAAGTCATTATCCTCGAAGGGATCCTGTTACTGACAGATGCCAGGTTGCGTAATGAAATGAATTTTTCCATTTTTGTGGATACGCCTCTGGATATTTGTCTGATGCGCAGGATGAAGCGTGATGTCAATGAACGCGGCAGGTCAATGGATTCAGTAATGACTCAGTACCAGAAAACCGTCCGGCCAATGTTTCTGCAGTTTATTGAACCCTCAAAACAGTATGCCGATATCATTGTTCCGCGTGGCGGGAAAAATCGTATTGCTATCGATATACTTAAAGCAAAAATAAATCAGTTTTTTGAATAATGATGGCAGGGGGAGGAAGCAACTCTTCCCTCTGACTAGTGTTAGGGAGAGATCTGCATGAGATTGTGCGACCGCGATATAGAAATCTGGCTGGACACTGGCCGGCTTGAAATTTCACCTCGTCCGCCTGTTGAACGTATCAGTGGTGCTACAGTTGACGTGCGACTGGGTAATAAATTTCGGACCTTCCGTGGTCATACTGCTGCATTCATTGACCTCAGCGGCCCGAAAGATGAAGTGAGTGCTGCGCTTGATCGTGTAATGAGTGACGAGATTGTTCTGCCGGAAGGGGATGCCTTTTTCCTTCACCCGGGAGAGCTGGCGCTGGCAGTAACTCTGGAGTCAGTGACTTTGCCGGATGATTTGGTGGGCTGGCTGGATGGCCGTTCATCGCTGGCGCGGCTTGGGCTGATGGTACACGTTACCGCGCATCGCATCGATCCTGGCTGGAAAGGCCGGATTGTGCTGGAGTTTTATAATTCAGGTAAATTGCCATTAGCGCTCCGACCGGGTATGTTGATAGGAGCATTAAGTTTCGAACCTTTGTCAGGCCCGGCTCTGCGTCCCTATAACCGCAGAGAAGATGCAAAATATCGTGATCAACAGGGTGCAGTAGCCAGCAGGATCGACAAAGACTAAAGAATCACACCGGGGATGGTATGAGAAGATTGATAACCACATTGGCGATATTACTGGTGGTCGTTGTCGCGGGAATGACGGCACTGGTCATGCTGGTGAATCCGAATGAATTTCGCGGATATATGGCTCAGGAAGTCGCCAAACGCAGTGGTTATCAGTTAAAACTCTCCGGTGAATTACGCTGGCATGTCTGGCCACGGTTGAGCATCCTTAGTGATCAGATCTCCCTGACCGCCCCGGGGGCAACTGAACCCGCGGTCACCGCTGAAAACATGCGGCTGGATGTTGAATTATTGCCGCTACTTTCCCATCAGCTTAAAGTCAGTCAGGTATTACTGAAAAATGCCGTCATTCGTGATCTTCCTTCTACCACCCGTGAACATCAGCATGGTGAGCCTGTAGCTCCATCAGAAAGCCCGGCTTTCGGGTCCTTTGGGCGCGGCTGGAGTTTTAATATTGCCCGGCTAAACATTGCTGATAGCCTGTTTATCTGGCAGGACGCCCATGGTAATCAGATCAACTTTCGTGATGTTAATCTGACTATCCATCAGCAACAGGATAAACAAGGAAAGTTTGAGTTCAGCAGCCGGGCATCACGTAATCAGCAAAACCTGGTGCTGGATGTGACCGGGCACCTGGACGCGACTCAGTATCCTCAGCAACTGGGATTGCAGATATCCCAGGCCAGTTATCAGATTTCCGGTGTCGATCTGCCTGCCGAAGGAATCAATGGCCATGCATCGTTTAATGCTGTCTGGCGTCCCGCCGGCAGTCAGTTTGATGTGACAGGGTTGTCATTACAGGCCAATAACAGTGATTTTTCCGGCGATATTCATGGCCATTTACTCCCTGCACCAGCGTTACAGCTGAATCTGACCTCGAAAACCGCCGATTTCGACCAGTTACTGACCTCCGCCAGAGAGTCAGGAAGTCAGGCTGCCAGACAGGCAGTGAGAGCACCGGTTATTTCAGACACCGATAGTCAGCCGTTACAGGAAGCCTGGCTTCGTACTGCGATGATGGATATCAGTATTCATGCTGACAGTGCAGTCTGGCGGGGCTTACAACTTAAAGCGTTGCAACTGGCCGCAACCAATAATCGCGGATTAATGACCATCGATACACTGTCCGGCCAGTTGGGTGATGGTCATTTCTCTTTACCAGGTCAGATTGATCTGCGTTCTGACGTGGCGCAGGTGACTTTCGAACCGGATTTACAGAATATTCAGATTCAGCCTGCACTGGCCTTCCTGCAACTACCACAGGCATTACGGGGCGAGCTGACGATGAAAGGGCAGTTTAGTGGTCAGGGATTAAGTAATTCGGACATCCTCAACCAGTGGCAGGGGCAGGCAGATCTGACAGTATCTCAACTGGATACAGCTCCGTTTAATTTGCGACAGATGGTGAGTGATGCTGTGGCAAGAACCAGTGATCGTGTTCATTCCGACAGTGTGACACGCGCTCAGGTCCCGCCACTGAACGGCAATATCAGCCTGACTCCGGGAAATCTGACGATTTCTCAGTTACAGGGCGAAAACAGTGATATGAATCTGACTGGCCAGGGCAATATTGATTTCGCTCACCGGACAATGGATGTGGCATTCGGGTTGATGATGAAAGACTGGAAAGGTGACAGTAAGCTGGTGAAATTACTGTCTGAGCAGGCCGTGCCGGTACGTTTTTATGGCCCCTGGGACAAGCTGCAATACTCGTTACCCGTCAGTCAGTTAATGAATGGAGACCTGCGTAACGAGATGAAAAACCGGATTAATCAGTGGGTTGACCGCAACAATAAATCCAACGGAAAAAAATAGCCTGATAACCTGTTTGTCGTCAGTGTGCTCAGGAACCTGTCTTTTCTGCCCCGCAGAACGTTTACGGGGGGGATAGCGTCAACCCTCAGGCGAGCGAGTCGTGATAATTCCCGTAAAACCGGGAATTGCTGAGGTTGAAGGCTGGCATTGCCCGGTTATTAAGAGAATAATCATTACTGACAGCAGACAATGCGAAACGTTAGCGGTCTCGCAGACCGCCAGCGCAGTGACATTTCTGTTGGCCTGAATGTAGTTACGACGGGATTTCAGAAGATACTGATGCAGATTAACGTGTTTTATCGCACATAATCGGGGCATTATTTTTCACTCAAAAATGGAATGTTTATGACCAAATTAAAAGCTGTCATACCGGTTGCCGGATTAGGTATGCAAATGTTACCGGCGACTAAAGCGATTCCGAAAGAGATGTTGCCGATTGTTGATAAGCCAATGATTCAGTATATCGTTGACGAATGTGCTACCGCCGGAATTAAAGAAATTGTACTGGTCACCCATGCCTCGAAAAATGCAGTAGAGAACCATTTCGATACCACCTATGAGCTGGAAGCGTTACTTGAACAGCGTGTTAAGCGTCAGTTGCTCAAAGAGGTGCAGTCTATTTGCCCGCCTGGCGTGACTATCATGAACGTACGTCAGCCCCAGCCTCTGGGACTGGGCCATGCCATACTTTGTGCCCGCCCAATGATTGGTGACAACCCGTTTGTGGTAGTGCTGCCGGACATTATTCTGGATGGCAATACAGCGGACCATTTGCGTTATAACCTGGCAGCTATGATTTCCCGTTTCGAATCGACCGGTAACAGCCAGGTATTATGCCAGCATATGCCGGATGAAGATCTGTCCGAATACTCGATTATCACGACCCGTGAACCGCTGAATAACCCTGGTGACGTCAGCGAAATTGAATTGTTTGTCGAAAAACCGGAAGAAGTGCCACAGGTCGAATCTGATCTGGCCGCAGCTGGGCGCTATGTATTGTCTGCGGGAATCTGGCAGGAGCTGGAGAAAACTCAGCCAGGTGCATGGGGACGAATTCAGCTAACGGATGCTATTGCCAGCCTGAATCAGAAAGAGACTGTCGAAGCGACTCTGCTCAGTGGTGTTGATTATAACTGCGGGCGCAAGCTCGGGTATATGCAGGCATTCGTCAGCTATGGCCTGCGTAATCCTTCTCAGGGGCAGGAATTCCGCGAAAGTATCCGGAAAATTATTTCTAAATAACTGACTGTCAGTTATTTTAAATCATAACAAACACGGAGTCAGATATGTCAGTTTTAGTCACAGGTGGCGCGGGTTATATCGGTTCTCATACGGTGCTGGCCCTGCTGGAGCGTGGTGACGACGTCGTTGTACTGGATAATCTCTGTAATGCTTCTGAAGAATCTCTGCGCCGTGTCGCTCAACTGGCCGGTAAATCAGCCAGTTTTGTTAAGGGTGATGTCCGTGATCGCCAATGCCTGCAGAAATTGTTCGCGGAGCATTCGGTCACTGAAGTCATTCATTTTGCTGCTCTGAAAGCGGTCGGCGAATCCACCCGTATGCCACTGGAATATTATGATAATAATGTCTCAGGGACAGTGGTATTGCTGGAAGAGATGCGTAATGCCGGCATCATGAACTTTATTTTCAGCTCGTCGGCCACGGTTTATGGTGAAAATGCGCCGGTTCCTTATGTTGAAACTACTCCGATTGGTGGTACTACCAGCCCTTACGGTACCTCTAAAGTGATGATAGAGCAGGTCCTGCAGGATTTCTCTAAGGCAGACCCTCATTTTAATACTATCGCGTTGCGGTATTTCAACCCTGTTGGAGCTCATCCGTCAGGACAAATTGGCGAAGATCCGGCAGGAATTCCTAATAATCTGCTGCCTTATATTGCTCAGGTTGCTATTGGCAAGCTGGAGCAGTTAGGGGTTTTTGGCGACGATTATGATACGCCGGATGGAACCTGCCAGCGTGATTACATTCATGTGGTTGACCTCGCAGAAGGCCACCTAAAAGCGCTGGATCATCTGAAAAACGCGAAGGGATATCGTGCTTATAACCTGGGAGCGGGCAAGGGTTATTCGGTGCTGGAAATGATTAAGGCATTTGAAAAGGCCTGTGGTAAGCCGGTACCGTATGTTATTAAACCACGTCGTAGTGGCGATTTACCTGCTTTCTGGGCCGATCCTTCTCTGGCAGAACGTGAGCTGGGCTGGAAGGTGTCACGCGGGCTTGATGAAATGATGCGCGATACCTGGAACTGGCAAAGCCAGAACCCGGAAGGGTACCGTTAACTGCTAAAGTTAGCTTCACTGCCGGCAACTATTCACTGCCGGCAGTGATTCATTCTGAGTGTTCTTCTCTCTTTAGTCCTCCTGCCTGAGTAATTTTAATCCCGGTAGCCTGTCATTACGGACGATACTTATCATTTTCCCCGATACTAATAATCTGGATTCACTATTTCTGAACAAAATCTGTCGGTGCCAGAGAAAGATCTGAGACCTGCCACAGTTAATTTGCTGAGCCTTACCTGAGAGTTTAACTGAGCGTCGGGCAGCACGTTATAATCTGCCCGGCGGGTTTGCGGAAAAACAATCAGGGCAGGATGGTTTCTGAGTGATAATATTAAATCAGTCAGAAGGTGTAATATATTTCTGAACTAAATAGTTAATGGATTCTTTTTTTAATAAAATTGTCGATTGACCTGGCACTCATTAGTAATATTCGATGGATGTTTGTTTGTAATCATGTTTTCATTTCCGGGTGTTGTAAGACTAATAATAGCCTTCGTGGTTAATTTTCAGTAGCGTCATTTTTACTGTGTCTGGAGTAAACAGTCATATGACATAACAGGGAGTTGTTTAGTTATTATCAGGTTGAGGAAATTAAATAACAGGTAATCTATGAGAAATGGAATTCGGTCGGAATTAAAAAGATGAGATATTAAGTGGGTTATTTATTTGAGTTGTTGTTTGTTATGACGGGCAAGGATCTGAAAGTTCGTTATAAAAGCAGTATCTTAGGATATCTCTGGTCAATAGCAAATCCGTTACTATTTTCTATGATTTATTTCTTTATTTTTAAGCTCATTATGCGGGTCCCGATAGCTGATTATACCTTATTTATTATCACCGGGCTTTTCCCCTGGCAGTGGTTTTCATCCTGCATTAATCATTCTTTGTTTGCGTTTCTCGCTAATTCACAGATCATAAAAAAAACAGTTTTCCCTCGTTCTGTCATACTGTTGAGTAATGTGATAATGGAGGGCATTCACTTTGTATGTACCTTACCAGTTATTGTGATTTTTATGTGGCTATATCACAGGCACCCTTCAGCGATATGGTGGTATGGCGTACCCGCTTTGATGCTGGCACAAATTCTGTTTTCTTTTGGTTGTGCACTGGTTTTTTCTTCGGTAAATCTGTTTTTTCGGGATGCCGAACGATTTGTCGTACCCGGAATCATGCTGATGTTCTATTGTACACCGGTGCTTTACACAGCTGACATGATCCCATCCCGATATCGATGGTTAATAACCTTTAATCCTCTGGCCGATATGATTATTTGCTGGCGTGACTTATTAATGAATAATCAGATAAGTTATATTCTGTTGGCTAATGTTTATCTCATTTCTGCAGGGGTATTAGTGGAAGGTATGACGGTGTTTAATAAACTTAAATACCGTTTTGCAGAGATTCTGTAATGGAAGTTGTGATTGAGTTTGCCCGGGTCACTAAATCCTATCCTCTTTATCATCATATCGGGTCGGGAATCAAAGATCTGTTGTTGCATCCGCGTCGTGCGTTATCATTATTGCGAGGCAGGCAATATTTGGCGATTGAAAATATTTCTTTCCGGATTTACAGAGGTGAGGCTGTCGCTTTAACTGGCTGTAATGGTGCCGGTAAAAGTACTTCTCTTAGCCTGCTGGCCGGGGTTATTAAACCCACAGAGGGTACTATCCCGGTCCGTGGGCGTATTGCTTCAATGCTGGAATTAGGCGGAGGATTTCATCCTGAACTGACCGGCCGGGAAAATATTATATTGAATGCTACGCTGACAGGGATTCGTCGAAAAGAAATCATAGAAAAAATGCCGGCTATTATTGCGTTCTCAGAGTTGGGAGATTTTATTGATGAACCAGTCAGAGTATACTCCAGTGGAATGTTGGCCAGACTCGGATTTTCGGTAATCAGCCAGGCTGATCCCGATATTCTTATCATTGATGAAGTATTAGCAGTAGGGGATGCTGCATTTCAGCGAAAGTGTCTGGACACTATTAATGACTTTAAACATAAGGGAGTGACTATTCTGTTCGTGAGCCACAATATGCATGATGTGTGTGCTGTGTGCGATAAAGTCATCTGGATTGAAAATCACCATTTGCAGGATATAGGTCTGCCGGAAGATATTACCAAAAATATCATCAGTTCATGTCAGAAAAGCAGCTTAAGAGTCCGGATTAATGCAAGAGGCTTTTCCATAGATGCTTTGCAAATAATAAGCAGGGTAATTTTTTTTCCCCTGGTACAGACAGATAAATAAGAATGAAAATCATCTCCATCTTATCTGTTGAGAATATTTGTGCATCAATTGAACAATTGATGCTCCCCCGGAGGAAAACAGATAAACCGAATTTATGTTTCTTTTCACCGGCCGATTATTTTTCCTGCTGATAAAGGTGAAAATTTCACCCGTTATTAATTATCTTATCTGATTAATCCTCTTTATCTGCCTGGTTTTGTATTGAAAATCATGATCTTTCTTACCCGATATCGGGTCAGGAACGTAAGAAAATGTTGTTTAAATATTTTAATAAAAAATAACAAGTTAGTTGTTTTGTAATGGTATTTTCATCAGGTTTGTCTTCATTTAGACCGTTTTGGGAAAGATTAAATAAACCTTAATCCAATAAAATATTCTATCTACATGAAATTAAAGTGTTTATTATTCTTTATGTGATACTCTCCCGCTCCGGATCAGCCTTTATTCTGAAGGAGAGTGAGGGTTTTAGTCAGTTTCAGAATTACAGAACTTTGACAAAAATACATATCTCATCTGTTTTTTAACTGCCACCTGTCAAAAAAACACAAACATTACTCGTCTCCTCATGCTACAGATTATGTGATGCTGCTTAACTAAATGATTAATCATTGTTGTTTAAGGAATATTGAGTTTTTAGCTTGTTTTCAAAATTCAGAGTTTTCTTTGCAATAATTTTGACATCTATCAACTGCTGAACTAAAAATTAAGAATCTTTCTATGTCAGAACTCAGAGATCAAATTTATAATTTACTTACAAATTTATCAGTCTGATATCTTAAATAAACCTTAATGGTATTGAAAACCAAAGATACAGAATCAGATTGAGTACATTCAAGGCGGTAGCGTGCCTGAATCATTGTTGTTTAATGTGGCTTATTGCCTAAAATAATAAAGAGGTTTTACAAATGTTGCTTCCCGTTATAATGGCCGGGGGTACCGGAAGCCGCTTATGGCCCCTTTCGCGTGAGTTATATCCCAAACAATTTTTAAGTTTGCATGGTGACTCTTCGATGTTGCAGGAAACCCTGCAACGACTGTCAGGTACCGACACTCTTGACCCTCTGGTCATCTGTAACGAAGAACATCGTTTTCTGGTAGCAGAGCAGCTACGTCAGATTAAAAAACTATCGCATAACATTATCCTGGAGCCTGCAGGCCGAAATACTGCACCGGCAATTGCTCTGGCTGCCCTTAATGCCACGAGCCGCAATGACGATCCCGTTTTACTGGTGCTTGCCGCTGATCACGTCATCGAAAATACCGAAGTGTTTCATCGGGCGATAGCCTCAGCTACCTCCTATGCGGAAAAGGGGCAACTGGTCACTTTCGGTATCGTACCTACGGGTCCTGAAACCGGCTATGGTTATATCCACCGTGGCCTGAAGATTTCTGATAATCATGATGCCCCCTTCACGGTACAACGATTTGTAGAAAAACCTGATCTCGCCACGGCGCAGCAATACCTAAGTTCCGGCGATTATTACTGGAACAGTGGCATGTTTATGTTCAGGGCCAGCCGTTATCTCCAGGAGCTGGAAAAGTTCAGACCCGATATCCTGGAAGCCTGCCGCAAAGCGATGGTGGGTAGTTCAGTCAGTGATAATTTTATCAGCATTGATGAGCATGAGTTTACTGCATGTCCCGATGAATCAGTTGATTATGCCGTAATGGAAAAAACAGATTCGGCAGTGGTTGTTCCTTTGGATGCTGGCTGGAGTGATGTCGGATCATGGTCAGCGTTATGGGAAGTTAATGCTAAAGATGCCTCCGGAAATGCCCTGAAAGGGGACACTTTTCTGTATAACACCCACAATTGTTATATCAACAGTGAAGATCAATTAGTGGCTGCCATTGGTGTCGATAACCTGGTGATTGTAAATACCAAAGATGCGGTGCTGGTCGCGCATAAAGATCAGGTTCAGGACGTTAAACGGGTGGTTGAGTACCTTAAACAAGAATGCCGTAGTGAGTATCGCCGGCATCGCGAAACTTACTGGCCCTGGGGACGTTGTGATCTGGTGGTCAATACTCCGCGGTTTAATGTTAACCGGATCACTATTAAACCGGGCGAACGCTTCGACTTACAAATGCATTTTCATCGCACGGAGCACTGGGTCATTTTATCAGGCACGGCGAAAGTCACGATACAAGACCGTACTCTGCTTCTGACTGAAAACCAGTCTACTTTTATTCCCATTGGGCACGAACATACCTTAGAAAATCCGGGCAAAATTCCTGTCGAATTGCTGGAGATTCAGTCAGGATCTTACCTCGGTGATGATGATTTTATTAAGATAAAACAGCAATTTGCTTCGGAAAAAGGACGTCCCTGATGACTAATCCATTATCGTGTTTCAAGAGCTACGATATTCGTGGTGTTCTGGGTGAGCAGCTCAATGATGATGTTGCGTACAGAATCGGTAGGGCTTACGCAGAGTTTCTGCATCCTGAGTCAGTGGTCGTTGGAGGGGATAACCGGCTGAGTAGCGAAGGGCTTAAACAAGCCCTGGTGCGCGGTTTGAGGGATGGCGGAACCGATGTCTTCGATATTGGTTTAAGTGGAACAGAAGAAGTCTATTTTGCCACTTTCCATCTCGGGGTAGACGGTGGAATTCAAATCACTGCCAGCCATAATCCGATAAATTACAACGGAATGAAGCTGGTGAGTAAAGGCTCTCGTCCTATAAGCGGTGAGAACGGACTCAATGAAATCCGTAGACTGGCAGAGCTTAACCAGTTTTTACCGGCCGATGAACAGCGGCGCGGGAGTTACCAGAAAATATCAGTTTCGGATGCCTATACCGATCATTTGCTGGGTTATGTTGATCTTAAAAACTTTACCCGGCCACTGAAGCTGGTCATTAATTCGGGCAATGGTTCTGCAGGGCACGTTATTGATGATATCGAAAAACGATTTCTCGAAGCCCGGCTACCGGTTAGTATTATTAAGGTACACCATGAGCCTGACGGAACCTTTCCACATGGTATCCCTAATCCGCTGCTACCCGATTGCCGGAAGGATACCGCAGATGCCGTGAGACATCACCAGGCAGATTTGGGGATTGCTTTTGACGGAGACTTCGATCGCTGCTTTATTTTTGATGAACAGGGTGAGTTCATTGAAGGCTACTACATCGTTGGATTGCTGGCAGCTTCATTCCTCAAAAAGTCACCCGGAGCAAAAATCATTCATGACCCGCGTCTGACATGGAATACGCTGGATATTGTTCGTGAGGGTGGTGGTACACCGGTAATGTCTAAGACCGGACATGCTTTTATTAAACAAGCTATGCGAAATGAAGATGCCATTTATGGTGGTGAAATGAGCGCTCATCACTATTTCCGCGATTTTGCCTATTGCGACAGTGGCATGATTCCGTGGTTGTTGGTGGCTGAGTTACTGAATATTGAGAATAAATCGATTCATGACTTAGTCGGTGCGCGTCAGCAGGCTTTTCCTTCTTCAGGTGAGATAAACAGTACGCTGGCCGATGCACAGGCGGCAATCAGCCGGGTGCTGGAGCGGTATGCTCCCGATGCCACCCTGGTAGACTATACCGATGGGATTAGTGTTGAATATCCACAGTGGCGGTTTAATTTACGTAGTTCGAATACCGAACCGGTGGTCAGATTAAATGTCGAATCCAAATCGGATCCGGAGTTAATGAAAACAAAAACAGCGGAGTTACTGAAGTTGTTGAGAGAGGAGCACCCTTGAATACAATGCTGGCTGCCATATATCGCTATCGCGGCTTTATTACTGACAGCGTGAAACGGGATTTCCAGTCCCGTTATCAGACCAGCTTCCTCGGCGCAGCCTGGCTGATTCTTCAGCCGGTCGCCATGATAGCGGTTTATACTCTGATTTTTTCAGAGTTGATGCGGGCCCGGTTATCAGGAATGGATACTCCGTTTGCTTACAGTATCTATCTCTGTTCGGGAGTACTGACCTGGGGGCTGTTTACAGAAACACTGAATAACCTGGTCAATCTGTTCCTGACAAATGCCAATATCCTGAAAAAACTCAGCTTTCCGAGAATCTGTCTGCCAATTATTATTACCATTTCAGCATTTATCAATTTTTTGATTATTTTCGGGTTGTTTACTTTATTCCTGATTGTGACCAAAAACTTTCCGGGATGGGTGTTCTTCGCCATTATCCCTGTGCTGTTAATTCAGACGATTTTTACGGTGGGGCTAGGGATTATTCTCGGGGTGCTGAACGTATTTGTCCGTGATGTCGGGCAATTCGTGAACATCCTGCTGCAATTCTGGTTCTGGTTTACCCCTATCGTCTATATTGCTAAAACTCTCCCTGAATGGGTTACCCATTTACTGGTGTGGAATCCGATGGCAACCATCATCGGTGCATATCAGAAAATCATGCTTTATCACCAGTCACCTGACTGGGTTTCCTTACTGCCCGTTACACTGATTGCACTGGTACTGTTTTTCTTTGCATGGCGCCTGTTTAAAAAGCATTCTGCCGATATTGTAGACGAGATTTGATTATGACTATCAGAGTTCAGAATGTCGGCAAGGCATACAAATACTATTCGTCAAAATGGAACCGTGTACTGGAAAAGTTATTACCTGGTAGCAAAGCCCGGCATGAAAAAAAATGGGTGTTGAATGACATCAGTTTTACCATTCAGCCGGGGGAAGCGGTAGGTGTGGTTGGGGTTAACGGAGCCGGTAAAAGCACCTTACTGAAATTGCTCACGGGTACTACCCAACCGACCCGTGGTTCGATAGAAACCGATGGCCGTGTGGCAGCACTTCTCGAACTTGGGATGGGGTTCCATCCGGATTTCACCGGACGGCAGAACGTTCATATGTCCGGTTTGATGATGGGCCTGAGCCGTGAAGAGATCGATCGGCTGATGCCAGAGATCGAAGCTTTTGCGGATATTGGTGATTACATTGAACAACCGGTACGCATCTATTCAAGCGGGATGCAAATGCGGCTGGCCTTTGCTGTGGCTACCGCTTCGCGCCCTGACATTCTGATTGTTGATGAGGCTTTGTCGGTTGGTGATTCCCGTTTTCAGGCAAAATGCTATGCCAGAATTGCGCAGTTTAAACAGCAGGGCACCACGCTGTTACTGGTCTCACACAGTGCCGGCGATATTGTAAAGCACTGCGATCGCGCTATTTTTCTGAAAAATGGCAATATTCATCTGGACGGAACAGCCCGGGATGTCACCAACCATTATCTGGATGAATTATTTGGTAAAAATGAGACATCACAGTTGCCGGTTGAGCAGCCATCCGGAAAGACAGACAGTGTTCTGTCGTTGTCCGATGCCCGGGATATCTACCATACCCGGCCTGGCTACCGGCCGGAAGAGTATCGCTGGGGGCAGGGTGGCGCCAAAATTATTGACTATAATATTGTCAGTCAGCAGCAAAATTACCCCTCCTCCCTGACAGGTAATGAGAAGGTCGATTTTCAGATAAAAGTCTTGTTTGAATATGACTTCGATTCTGTGGTTCCCGGCATTCTGCTGAAGACTCTGGAAGGCTTGTTCCTTTATGGAACCAACTCCTTTCTGGCGTCAGAAGGCCGGGAAAATATTGTGGTATCCCGTGGGGATATCAGAGTTTTTCAGTTTAGCTTCCCGATGAATTTAAACAGTGGTGACTATCTGCTGTCGTTTGGCATTTCTGCTGGCAGGCCCGAGACTGAACTCACGCCTCTTGATCGTCGCTATGACTCCGTGATTTTACATGTTGCAAAAAACATGGATTTTTGGGGTGTGGTCGATCTTAAATCCGGCTTTAAAAGTTACCAATGAACCTGAGATGACCCAGCGCTATGAATAAAAATATTGAACAATTGGTATCTGAGCTTCCCGAAATTTATCAGACAATTTTTGGGCATTCGCAATGGAATTCTGATGCCGCCCGTGACTGCAATGAACGTCTGGGGCTTATTAAGCAGCACTACGATCAATTATCCGCAGCATTAGGCAGACCATTGCGGGTACTGGACTTAGGATGTGCCCAGGGCTTTTTCAGCTTAAGTCTGGCAGGGTTCGGTGCAACGGTAAAAGGGATTGATTTTCAACAGCAAAATATCGATTTATGTCAGGCGCTGGCCGCGGAAAATCCGGAATTTGATATCAGTTTCGAGACCGGCAGGGTTGAAGATATTGTCAGTGGCCTGGAAAAAGATCAGTTCGATCTGGTGATTGGTTTAAGTGTGTTCCACCACATTGTTCATCTTCACGGCATTCAGCAGGTCAAAGCATGGTTATCTCATCTGGCAGACTGCACGCAGATTGTGATTCTCGAACTGGCACTGCAAGAGGAACCGCTTTACTGGGGTGTTTCCCAGCCAGCCGATCCCCGGGAACTCATCGATAGCTGTGCTTTCTTTTATCGGACAGGCAGTTTTAACACTCACTTATCTGATATTTACCGTCCAATGTACCTGGTCAGCAATCACTGGATCATGTTGCCTGATTTCTGCCGGCAATTCAGTGACTGGTCTGATCAACCCTATCGTGGGGCGGGCCTGGCTCATAAAAAGAGCCGTCGTTATTATTCCGGTGACGATTTTATTTGCAAGCTGTTTGCTCATGGTTCGGCAGAAAATGAATTAACTATTGATGAGCGTGAGCGCAACAGTAAAGAGATTGCCGATGAAGCGGCTTTCCTTTCACAGCCTCCTGCAGGATTCCCGGTTCCTGAGTTGCTGGCTCATGGCCATGATGACGACACCAGCTGGTTGGTGATGGAGAAATTACCAGGCCGCCTGCTCAGTGACCTGCTGGCTGACGGACAGCCGGTGGATGCTGAAAAACTACTTTCAGATGTATTAGAACAGTTGGCTAATCTGGAAAAAGAGCACCTGTATCATGATGATATCAGGACCTGGAATATTCTGATGGACGAGCACGGTCAGGCCAGATTAATTGATTTTGGCTCAATAAGTTCTGTCCGTAAGGATTGCAGTTGGCCGGACAATTTGTTCCAGTCATTTTTTATATTTGTGAATGAAATTTTCGGTCTGGACGGTAATTTTCAGGGCTTCTGGCGTTCAGCGCCGGCACATCCATTCCGGTTAAGTTCCCCCTGGTCTGGCTGGTTGTACGCCTTCTGGCAACATCCGGTGGATCAATGGTCTTATCAACTGCTGAAGCAGCTGTTTGACCGCAAACACACTCTGCCTGCTCCTGACAACAGCCTGACAGCCACGGATTTATGGGTCACTGCTCAGGAAACAGTACTGCTGGAAATGCAGACCAAAATCAGGCATTTGACGGAACAGAATACAGAACAGCAGCAACTGCGTTTAACCCGGCTCGAAGCGGCATTTGATGATTTAACTTTGCAGCATAATCAGCTGGCGGAGCAAACCCTGGCAATGCAGCACGCTGCAGAAGCGACCGTTGAACCGGTAGTTGTTGAGGTCCCCGAAGATGTCGCGGATTTATTACAGCAACTTGAGCAAACCCGACGAGAACTGAGCCGTTACCAGCAGGAAAATCAGCAGTTGCAGCAGGAGATTGAGAAAATTCATCGCAGTCGCTCCTGGAAACTGACGCGTCCTTATCGTTATGCAGGACTGCAGGTGATTTTGTTAAAACAATACGGTGTGAAACAGCGTTGCAGACATCTGGCAAAAAGAGTGCTCAGGCTGGCGATTCGTTTTTTCAGGCGCCATCCGGCTCTCAAACAACAGGTAGTCAAACTGCTGTATAAAACCGGCTTGTATCACAAAGCCTTTAAGCTTTATCAGCGCATGAATCCGTTGCATCAGGCCAATATCCAGTCTGAATCGCAAAGCCTGTCAGAAACAGAAAAGCAGATTGCAAACCCCGATTTGTTGCCATCGGAAGTTAATGATCTTTTTCTCAGGTTAACAAAAAGAAAATAAGGGGATGGCCTTGCATATTTTGATCGACGTACAGGGATATCAGTCGGAAAGTAAATTCCGCGGAATTGGCCGCAGTACCCTGGCAATGAGTCGTGCCATTATTAAAAATGCCGGTGATCACCGCGTCAGCATTCTGATCAATGGTATGTATCCGGTGGACAGTATTAATAGCGTCAGACAGGCGTATCTGGATATCCTGCCAGAAGAAGAGATGTTTGTTTTTTCTGCAGCAACACCTACGGCCTACTGTAATATTGATAATCATCCCCGTGGGAAGGCTGCTGAAGCAGCAAGAGATATCGCGATAGCCAATATCTCGCCTGACATTGTCTATGTGATCAGTTTCTTTGAAGGGCACGGTGATAACTATACCGTGTCGGTTCCTGACGATGCGGTACCCTGGAAAACAGTCTGCGTCTGCCATGATCTGATCCCGCTGCTGAATAAAGAGCGTTATCTTGGCGATCCCAATTTCCGGGAATTCTATATGGGCAAGCTGGAGGCCTATCAGCGCTCTGATGCTATTTTTGCCATTTCAGAATCTGCAGCTAACGAAATTGTTGAATATACTGCGATTCCGCGGGAAAAAATCGTCAATATATCTTCAGCAGTTGGGGAAGAATTCTCCGTCAATCATTATTCAGAGGCCGATATTGCCGAACTGAAAAATAAATTCGGCCTGCCGGACAAATACATTCTTACCCTGGCTATGATTGAGCCGCGTAAGAATGTTGAAGCTTTGATCCACGCCTACAGTCAGTTGCCTAAAGATCTGCAGCAACAGTATCCTCTGGTTCTGGCGTATAAAGTCAGCCCTGAAGATCTTGAACGAATTCTGGTGTTGGCAGAGAGTTATGGTTTATCGCGATCACAGATGATCTTTACCGGCTTCCTTAGCGATAAAGACCTGATTGCTCTTTATAACCTGTGCACCCTGTTTGTTTTTCCCTCATTACATGAAGGTTTTGGCCTCCCGCCACTGGAAGCGATGCGTTGCGGTGCCGCAACTCTGTGCTCGAACGCTACCAGTCTGCCTGAAGTGGTCGGCTGGAATGAAGCCATGTTCGATCCACGTAATACGGAAGAAATTTGTCGTGTAATGCAACGGGCTCTGACCGATAAAACATTTTTCGCTGAGCTGAAACAACATGCAGTGACTCAGGCAGCAAAATTTTCCTGGGACAATACTGCCAGACGAGCGCTGGAAGGTTTTTCACGACTGACGGATGTTTCACATCCACAGCCTCTGACTTACGAAGCTGTTGCTGATAACCGCTTTCACACCTTGCAACAAACCGCAGGGCTTTCAGAAGCAGATTATCTGGTTCTGGCCTGGGCAGTGGCAGGCAATAATTTCAAAAACCATCAACGTAAACTGCTGGTTGATATCTCTGTACTGGCGAAACACGATGCTAAAACAGGAATCCAGCGGGTGTCCCGTAGCATTCTGAATGAGTTACTCAGGGCCGGAGTGGAAGGTTATAACGTAAGCGCGGTCTATTACACGCCCGGAGAATGCTATCGCTACGCCAACCATTACCTGGACACACATTTTGGCGGCAGCCGCGGCGAGGATACCCCGGTACTTTTCACCAAAGGCGATATCCTGCTGGCGACCGATTTAACCGCACATCTGTTCCCTGAAATTAACGCACAGATTGACAAAATACGTAAAGCCGGAGCCTCGGCCTGTTTTGTGGTGCATGACATTCTGCCACTCAGACGACCTGAATGGAGTATTGAAGGCGTTCAACGGGAGTTTCCGGTCTGGTTATCTTCGCTGGTTGCCCATGCTGACCGGTTGATTTGCGTATCGGCCAGTGTGGCAGATGATGTCCGGTTGTGGGTCACCGAGAATGCGGAATGGCTGAAGCCGAATCTGTTACTCAGAATCAGCAATTTCCACCTTGGCGCAGATATTGAATCCAGCGTACCCAGCCTTGGAATGCCCGCAGATTCCGGGGAGTTGCTTGGCAAAATGGCGGAGCAGCCCTCATTTATGATGGTCGGAACTCTTGAACCACGTAAAGGTCATGCCCAGGTACTGGCCGCCTTTGAATCTCTGTGGTCTGAGGGAAAAAATTATAATTTGTTTATCGTAGGTAAGCAGGGCTGGAATGTTGAGGAGTTGAGTGAACGGATGCGTCGTCACCCCCGTCTGGGTAAACAACTTTTCTGGTTGCATGATATCAGTGATGAGTTTCTCTCAGAACTCTATCATCACTCCAGTGCATTGATCTTCGCATCACTGGGGGAAGGTTTTGGTTTGCCATTGATTGAAGCGGCACAACAGAAACTCCCTGTCATTATCCGCGACATTCCGGTTTTCCGCGAGATAGCCGGGGAACATGCCTGTTATTTTTCAGGAGAGTCGGCTGCTGAGTTAAAGCAGGCACTGGAAATGTGGCTGATTGCGTTTGAGAAAGGGGAACACCCCAAATCAGAGAATATGCACTGGCTGACATGGAAGCAAAGTGCCGAATTTTTGCTCGAAAATCTGCCGCTTGTCCGCCAGGAAAGCTCCTGATAACGCCAGAGGGACCGCCTTATTGCCCGGTGGGCAATAAGGCTTATCATATTTATGAAAATAATATTCTCTACAGAATCGATAAAATACCCGCTGACAGGCATCGGTCGTTATGCCTGGGAGCTGGCAACACGTTTGCGACGCTCGCCCAGGATTGAGAGCATACGCTATTTTCATGGCACTCGTTTTATCAGTGATTTGCCTGAAATCTCCCCAAGGCAGGACAATAAATCGTCTCGTCACCGGCCGCTGGTGGCATGGGCACGTAGTAATCCGCTGGCCATTGAAGCCTACCGGTACCTGCATCCAAGGAGACAGGCGAGGGCGCTGCGCAATACTGAAGATGACGTCTATCATGGCCCCAACTTTTATCTGCCGCATAACATCGGGCGAAGCGTTGCGACTTTCCATGACATTTCTATTTTCACCTGTCCGGAGTTTCATCCTAAAGACCGGGTGAGATTTATGGAGAAGTCTCTGAATGACAGCCTGAAGTCTGCCAGCTTATTACTGACAGTCTCGGATTTCTCTCGTGATGAAATTATCAAAACCTGTGGCTATCCGGGTGACAGAATCATTGTGACACCTCTGGCCTGCAATCAGGACTATTACCCCCGTTCCGAAGCGGAGTGTCAGCCGGTATTAACTAAATATCAGTTACGCTGGCGGCGCTATGGTTTGTATATCGGGACGATGGAACCACGAAAGAATATCAAAGGGATTTTACAGGCCTACGAGCGTTTACCGGCAGAACTCCGTAAACAGTATCCGATGATTTTCAGTGGTTACCGGGGCTGGGAAGATACTGATGTCTGGCAACTGGTAGATAAAGGAACCCGCGAAGGATGGATTCATTATTTAGGCTATGTTCCGGAACAGGATTTACCGTTTCTTTATTCAGCCGCAGCAACGTTTATTTATCCCTCTTTCTATGAAGGTTTTGGCTTGCCGGTGTTGGAGGCGATGTCTTGTGGTACTCCGGTCGTAACTTCCTCGACGACTTCACTACCAGAAGTGGTCGGTAACGCTGCGCTGATGGCCGACCCACAGGATGTGGTGATGTTAAGTCAGCTTATCCAACGTAGTTTTATGGATACAGAATGGCGGGAAGAGGCTATCAGTGCCGGTTTGGCCCGCGCCAGGACTTTTTCCTGGCAACGCTGTACTGAACAGACTATCGATGCTTATCAGTTGCTCTGAGGGGGGAAGTTGAGAATTTTACATGTTTATAAAACCTACTACCCGGACTCATATGGTGGCATTGAACAGGTGATTTATCAGCTTTGTCACGGATGCGTGCAAAGAGGTATTGAATCAGAGGTGTTCACCTTTAGCCAACTGACTTCTGCTGGTCGGAGAATGTGGGATGATCATCCGGTTATTTATAATAAAACCGGATTAGAAATTGCTTCGACGCCGTTTTCTTTGCAGGCGCTTGCTGAATTTAACAAAATCAAAAATGATTACGATATTATAAATTATCATTTTCCTTTTCCGTTTATGGATGTCATGCATCTGACTGGCCGGCCCGATGCAAAAACGGTTGTTACCTATCACTCTGATATCATTAAACAAAAGAATTTACTGCGGCTTTATCTGCCGGTTCAGAACCAGTTTTTGAAAAGCGTGGATAGTATTATTGCTTCATCTCCCAATTATCTGGCAACCAGTGCAATATTGCAGCGGTTCAAAGATAAAACCAGCGTTATTCCCTTTGGCTTAAAACCGGCGCGAATTTCTGCAAACAGGGAGCGTCGGGAATACTGGCGTCAGAAAATTGGCGGCCCGTTTTTTCTGTTTGTCGGGGCATTCCGCTACTATAAAGGCCTGAATATTCTACTGGAAGCCGCCGCCAGAAGGGGGTTGCCAGTGGTAATTGCAGGAGGTGGTCCCATGAAAGAGGGCCTGGAACAACAGGCCAGCGCGTTAAATGCCAGCAGTATTTTCTTTGCCGGGATGGTTAACGATGAAGATAAAAACATTCTTTATGAGTTGTGTTACGGCGTTGTATTCCCGTCACATCTGCGATCTGAAGCCTTTGGTGTCAGCCTGCTGGAAGGCGCTCAGTTCGGTCGTCCGTTGATTTCCTGTGAAATAGGAACAGGAACGTCCTTTATTAACATCCATCAGGAAACCGGACTGGTTATTGCACCGGAAGACAGTAAAGTGCTGGCAGAAGCGATGCAGACCTTATGGGATAATCCTGAACTGGCCAGGCAATATGGCGAAAATGCCGGCAAACGGTTTGCAGAGAATTTTACTTCGACAAAGATGATTGATCATTATATCGACCACTATCAGCGGTTACTCGGCAATCCATCAGACAATGTTGTTTAGGTGGGATATCATCATTTTTTGCGATGTTTCGTAAATGTTGCGTAAGTGTGAATTGTCGTTGTGTGCGCTTCCATAACTATGCATTACACCCTGCTTAGCGTCTTTCGCTATACTGGAGCGGGTAGGGGTATCAGAGAGCTTTGCATGGCTGAAACCAGAGAGAATCAGCTATGCCGGTTCTCTCCATGGTAATTTATCGGGCAGTCAGGCCGGATTCAGACCGGCTAATTTTCCTGCCGCAGTAAAAGCGTTGCATTTATGCCTCCTCTTTACTCATAGTAAGAGTTACTATAGATTCATTGTTAATGATTATAATTATGATTAACTTGCGTAGTGTAGGTCCCTGACAGGAGTAGATAATGTCCAAGCAACAGATCGGCGTAGTAGGTATGGCAGTTATGGGTCGTAACCTGGCTCTGAATATCGAAAGCCGCGGTTATACTGTGTCTATTTTTAACCGTTCACGTGAAAAAACTGATGAAGTGATTGCTGAAAATCCGGGCAAAAAACTCGCACCTTACTACAGTGTCGAAGAGTTTGTTGAGTCCCTGGAAAAGCCACGCCGTATCCTGTTAATGGTACAGGCCGGTGAAGCAACTGATAAGACTATCGCTTCTCTGACTCCTCATCTGGATAAAGGCGATATTCTTATTGATGGCGGTAACACCTTCTATAAAGATACCATTCGTCGTAATAAAGAACTTTCTGATCAGGGCTTTAACTTCATTGGTACCGGTGTTTCCGGCGGTGAAGAAGGTGCTCTGAAAGGTCCTTCAATCATGCCAGGTGGCCAGAAAGAAGCTTATGAGCTGGTAGCACCAATTCTTGATAAAATTGCTGCACGTGCCGAAGGTGAGCCTTGTGTGGCTTATATCGGTCCAAACGGTGCCGGTCACTATGTTAAAATGGTGCACAACGGTATCGAATATGGCGATATGCAGCTGATTGCTGAAGCTTATTCTCTGCTGAAAGGCGCTTTAAACCTGAGCAACGAACAGTTGGCTGAAACTTTCAGTGAGTGGAACACTGGCGAGCTGAACAGCTATCTGATCGACATCACCAAAGATATCTTCACTAAGAAAGACGAAGAGGGTAACTACCTGGTTGATGTGATTCTTGATGAAGCAGCAAACAAAGGTACCGGTAAATGGACCAGCCAGAGTTCTCTGGACCTGGGTGAACCATTATCACTGATCACCGAGTCTGTATTTGCCCGTTACCTGTCCTCACTGAAAACTCAGCGTGTTGCAGCCTCTAAAGTGCTGTCTGGTCCGGCTGCGAAAACTGTTGCTGGTGACAAAGCTGATTTCGTTGAAAAAGTACGTCGTGCACTGTACCTGGGTAAAATCGTTTCTTACGCGCAGGGCTTCTCTCAGTTGCGTGCTGCTTCAGAACAGTATGAGTGGGATCTGCATTATGGTGAGATTGCGAAAATCTTCCGTGCGGGTTGTATTATCCGTGCTCAGTTCCTGCAGAAAATTACCGATGCTTATGCAGAAGATGCAAACATCGCTAACCTGCTGTTAGCACCGTACTTCAAGAATATCGCTGATGAATACCAGCAGGCACTGCGTGACGTGGTTGCCTATGCTGTACAGAATGGTATTCCTACTCCGACATTCTCAGCTGCGATTGCTTACTATGACAGCTACCGTTCAGCCGTGCTGCCTGCCAACCTGATCCAGGCTCAGCGTGACTACTTTGGTGCGCATACTTATAAGCGTATCGATAAAGACGGTGTGTTCCACACTGAGTGGTTAGATTAATTTTTTAAACCATACCGGCAACTCTCAGGGTTGCCATCAAAAAAGCCTGAAGATTCCTTCAGGCTTTTTTTTTGCTGCCCACATTGCTCAGGGCACCAGTAACGGGCCTTCGCGCAGTGCTTCTCCTCCGGCCAGTCTCACCACCAGTAGCCCGGGAGTGGCAAATCGAACCCAGTGGCGCGCATACAGTAACCCGTCCTGCTGAGCGAGCAGAGGCGTCAGTTGATCACTGACCGGGTCGAGGATTTCGGCAACCACTTCACCGGCACGGATCCACTCCCCTGGTTCACGGGTATAGATAATAACTCCGGCATGCGGAGCAGTCAGATACTCACAACCTGCCAGCGGTGCTGCCTGCGGTTCCGGCACTGGCGGAAGGGCAGGAACATCACCTGCAATATACTCCCAGGCGATCAGGCTGTTGATAATGGCCTGCGCATCATCACGAGCCTGAGCATGGCTGACATCCCGTGCACCACGTAACTCCAGAGTCACCGGCCTGAGCGGTTCCGGCAGTGGAAAGCGCTCAGCAAACTGGCGATGGAGGGTGTACCAGGGTTCGGCACAGGCTTCATCAAACGGTTCTCCGCCGGAAATATCGGCAATCAGCGCCGTCCGACAACCGAGATAGTGCCCCAGTATGGAAATCTGTGGCCATGCCTGTGGAGTGGTATACAGATGTGATACCGCTTCCCAGTCGCAATGCATATCGATCATGACGTCGGCTTTACAGGCCATACGCATTAGGATAGCGCGCTGTGACTGTAACTCACCTTCAGGAATATACTGGTCAAAATAACTGTCGATAGCACGGCGAATGACCCGTTTGTTTTCTGCTACATCGGTTCCAAGATTTGGGCCTGCCAGATCAGCTAACTGCTGGCCAATCGCCGGAAACTGGCGGTTGAAATCCTGGCCGCTGTTACTCTCAAACCGACCCAGTGGCTGGCCTTGTAACTGCTGGGAAAAACCGATCGGATTCGCGATGGGGACCAGAGTTATCTTTGCGCGCAACCGTCCACTGCTCTCCAGTGCACTAAGCATGTGTTTCAGATACCAGGCAACAGCAACGCCCGGCAACTCATCGCTATGCAATGCGGCCTGAATGTAGATTTGCTGAGCGTGATCATCGCCATATTCGTAACTGTCAATCTGTCGCTGAGTACCAAAGGCAGATCCCAGGATCGGGTAACTTTTGTGTTGCATGGGGTGTGGTCCTGCAGGCACAACCTGCCAGTAAACAGCTAAGTTGTGGATTAGTAAGTCCGGAGGATATGCCGGAAAGAGAGACTCTTTCCGGCAGGGAGCTGATTACTTCACTGAAATATCGGTAGTGAAATATTTTTTCTGCAGTTTATCGAAAGTACCGTCTGCTTTAATTTTAGCGTAAGCACTGTTCAGAGCGTTAAGCAGCTCGGTATCCCCTTTACGCAGGCCGATGGCGGTTCCCGGGCCTATGATAGGGTCCTGTACAGCAGGTCCGGTCAGAGCAAAGTCTTTACCGGCAGGCTGTTTCAGGAAGCCGATCCCGGCCTGAGCGCCGTCGGTGAATTCTGCATCCAGTCGGCCGGCAACCAGGTCATTTTCTACCTGAGATTGATCGCTATAAGCGACAATATTTACGCCATACGGCTGCCATTTAGCGCGGGCATAACGTTCCTGAATGGTTCCCTGCTCAACACCGACTGATTTTCCTTTCAGAGACTCAGCGGTAGGTAGCAGACCTGAGCCTTTACGCGCGACCAACATCACCGGCGTGTTGTAAACAGGAACGGTAAAGTCGATTTGTTTCAGACGTTCTGCGGTTACGCCCATATCTGACAGAATCGCATCAAATTTACGAGCTTTGAGGGCAGGGATCATGCCGTCAAATTCGTTTGTCACCCAGACGCATTTGACGTTCATTGCCTGGCATAATGCATTGCCCAGGTCGATATCGAAGCCAACCAGCTTACCGTCGTCAGTCTTGGACTCAAACGGCGGATACGTCGGGTCAACAGCAAAGCGAACCTGGGTCAAAGCAGCCTGGCTGAGCAACGGCGCACCGGCCAGCAGTGCGGTTAAAACAGTCAAACGAAGCTTTCTGGTAAACGTCATAATAAGTGAAATCCTGATAGTTTTGATGATGTAATTGCTAATCACTCCCTGTTGCCGGGAGCTTGTCAGACATTGCGCGAAGAGCCTGCTAACTTATGCTCCCCGGCAGCTTTTAGCTTGCCAGTCATTAATCTATCATATTTCCGCGGTACTGACAGGACAGCACGGCGACATTGTTTATCCAGTCATGTCCGGTAGCTGTGACAGTGTGGCGCCATTACTGATAATCACTTGCCGGTACCAGTCATAGCTCTGCTTACAAATACGTTGCCCGCTGCCGTTACCATAGTCGTCAAGATCGACATAAATCAGCCCGTAACGTTTTTCCATCTGCGAAGATGAACAGCTGACAATATCAATCGGTGACCATAAATAATAACCCAGCACAGGGACACCGTCTGCGATGGCCTGCTGTAATGCCTGTAAATGAGCTCTCAGATAGTCTATCCGGTAATCATCCCTGATGCTGCCATCAATCAGCCTGTCAAAACAACCAATCCCATTTTCGGTAATCATGATGGGTTTTTGCCAGCGGCCCCAGTATTCATTTAACACCGTCCGTAAGCCGACGGGGTCAATCGCCCAGCCCCAGGGGTTTTCATTTAGCAACGGGTTGGCTCGACTATTTTTACCTTCTGAACCAGCAAGATGCCGATCGGTGATGGTGGTGTAGTAATATGAAAACGACATAAAGTCTGCAGTATGTTGCAAATCTTCACGGTCCTGTCCGGTAATGGTCAGTCTGATATCGTGGTCAGAAAAATAACGCATGGCATAGCCAGGATAGCAGCCCCTTAGCAAGACATCGGCAAAGTAATATTCCATCTGATTACGTTGTTGTGCTGCCAGCACATCCCGTGGGTCGGTGGTCGCCGGATAGGCATAATCACAATACAGCATCATACCAATCTGTAAATCCGGATTCAGATGCAGGGCAAACTGCTTAATCTTCGCCGAAGCTACCATTTCATGGTGTACTGCCTGATATTTTGCCTGTCGAAGATTGGCAACACGGTCTGCGGGAATGCCTAAATGGTTAAATGATTCATAGCGGATCAGATTTATTTGATTGACCGGAATCCAATATCGAACCTGATGGTTATACCTTTCCAGGCAGACTCTGGCAAAACGGCAAAAAAGATCGACTAACCGCCGGTCAGACCAGCCGTTATATTCAAGCGCCAGCGTGAGTGGCATTTCGTAATGAGACAGGGTGATCATTGGCTGCATTCCGCAATCACAGATGGCGTTGATCAGCCGGTCATACCATGCCAGAGCTTCTGCATTGGGTTCTTCTTCATCGCCACGTGGGAAGACTCTGGACCAGCTGATCGAGGTTCTGAACGTTTTCATACCCAGTTTTGCCATCAACTTCAGATCCTGCTGATAGTGATGATAAAAATCAATAGCATTCCTTTTAGGAAACAGACTGTCGGAATCTGCCATCAGTTGAAGGATAGTGGTGCTGTCCATTTCCTTGTTTGACAGAGCACGGATGTCTCCTTCAGGAGAGAAACGGTTAATATCCGCCACGCTCCAGCCTTTTTTGCCTTCCTGCCATGCTCCTTCAGCCTGGTTGGCTGCAATAGCGCCTCCCCATAAAAAGTTGTCCGGAAATAGCGGTAGATTAGTCATGAAATTGTTCTCCCTGAACGGTATTTTTGGCCGGTTGCCGGTAGCCGAAGATCATCACTAATATGGCTGCAGTGGCCAGTGTCGCCAGTACTGAAACCAGATAGAGTCCCATTGGTGTAAAGGCCGGAATGCCAGGCAGGCTGGCAAAGGTATAAGCCACCATTTGTACGCGGAAGTAACCATTAATGGCGCCGCCCACCGCCGCAGCGATGGCAACATAAAGAAACAGGCGACGAAAAGGCAGCATCACACCATAGAGTATGGGTTCGGTGACACCACTGATCATGGCAGGCAGTAGCGCACTGCTGATTAATACCCGTAATTCTTTCGGAGGTCGGGTGAGTAAAACGCCTAAAGCCACCCCCATTTGGGCAAATGCAGCCATGCCGCCAATGGCATACACAGGGTCTCCTCCCCGGGCAAGATTGGCGAGTATCACGGGCACCAGTCCCCAGTGCAGCCCCATCAAAACAATAAATGTATAGCCAGCCCCTAAAATCAATCCGCACAGCAGACCGCTGCTGTTTTGTAGCAAGCTGACAGCCATTGCCAGCCACTCACCCAGAGCGATACCGAATGGCCCGAACAGCAGTAAGGTAGCCGGAATAATCACCACCAGTGAAAACATGGGTACCAGCACCAGTTGCAGATACAGGGGAATTATCCGTAACAGCAGCTTTTCCAGCCAGTAACACGCGGTAACGGCAATAAATACCGGAAATACGCTACCAGCATAATTTGCGGATACCAGCGGGAGGGTGGCAAATGAACTGCCCGGCAGAGCAACAATGCTGCAAAGTGACGGGTCCAGTAAGGCCGCGCCAATAATCAGACCGCTGAACGGATTGGCTCCCAGTCTTTTGGCTACTGAACATCCCAGCAGCGCTGGCAGAAAGTAAAACGGACAGTTGGCAATGGCGGCAAGTACCTGACAGCTGTGACCGGCAGCCAGAGTGGGGCTTATTCGTTCTGTCACCGTCAGGATAACCTTCAGCATTCCTCCGGCAGCCATCAGCCCAAGAAGTGGCAGAAAGCTGCCGGAAATAATATCAAACACAGACGTCCTGTCCGGTGACGGAGTTTCCGGTTGCTGGTTTGTCGGGGATACCGCCTGACATTGTTGCTGCAATGCCCGGTAAACCGCTGCGACCTGATGGCCGATAATAATCTGATACTGGCCACTGATAGTCACAGTCCCCAGAACACCTTGCGTATTTTTTAACGCATGATCATTACATTTATCCTGACAAGCCAGACGTAGCCTCAGCCTTGTGGCACAGTGGGTAAGGTTGAGAATATTACCAGCACCTCCCACGCCGGTGAGTATATGCTTTGCCAGTGAATTAGCAGACATCTGACATTCCTTTGTTAAGCGTAGCGGGTAGCGTCACGCTAAAACATCGTCAACACACTGGCAAAAGAATTCATTTTCAGATTTTGGAAAATGAATTCTTTGCTGGCAAAAAACGCGAACTTCAGAACCCCGGGGGGCGGGTGAAACGAAGGATATGGAACACGGTGCTGGTGATCGCCAGGCAGGAAAAATAGTTCGAGCTGAAAAAATCAGGGGGTTTGGTTAAATCGATAACAAAGTCAAACAAATTTTCCGTTCCGGACTGCGGTTGTCCGGCAGAGAAACAGACAGCGGTTTTTACTGACAACGCAGGCAGGAGCTCAGGGTGCTTTCTGAGCCAGTCGCCGGTTAAATCTATCAGTACCACGGTATCACTGAGCCTAATAAATTTGGCTAACAGGTGATTGTCACTTTGACGGTGCAACTGGAAAACCAGTCGTTGCTCATTGGCCAGAGCCTCCCGCAGCAAATTTGAAGGCATAAAACTGTAATCATTGGATAAAATCAGTAGGTTTCGGCTTTTTTCCAGCGCGCAAGCTATCTGTCGGCATAATGCCAAAGGTAAATGCTGGTGGATTTTCTTTAACATCGCGGCTTCTGACCACCGCGGATCTTCAGTCTGCCGGGTCATGGGCGGAGTGAAAAAGGGTTTCAGGTCTTGTTTGAGTGTCTGAAATGTCGGGTATCCCAGCACTTTACAGAATCTGGTGACGCTGGCAGGGGTGGTATTCGCCAGTAAGGCGATTTCCTCAATATAGATGGTCGGGAATTCGCGAATTTTTTTCAACATCACCAGCGCAATGTTGACGTATACCGAGGCTTTTCGGCAACAGAACAGATATTCAGATAATTTGATGTACAAAGGGCTGTGATAATAGTTCATCGTTCGCTCCAGGCAGAAGAACCAATGACTCATGGTAATCCTTTCAGAGGAATAAGCGGTGGCAGGTGGCGAAAAACGGGATCTGCGACGGAAGAAATGGAAGACAATTCTGTCCGTCGTTTCTGGTGTTGATAAACAGAGACAACCTCAGACAGTCTGGATTTTCCCTGCGGGTAACCTGGCGCTGTCTCTGTTGAACCGCTCAGTGCTCACGGCTGCCCGGAATGGTATGTACCGTCAGGCCACGTTGATTCGTCAATATATTTTCGGAAAGAACGTGCCTGTCCGGATAATCCCCGTCATTTTGTCGTCGGAACGGGACAGGAGCATCGGTAAACAAGCCTGCCAGTCGTTCGCGCCATGCACCTGCTCCGGCCGCCATAGCTTCACTGTCATAAGCTCCGGTCGAGTAAAGTGCAAACTCCGGTAATACGTCCATACCGGCAAAGAACAAAGTCCCGTGGGTTATCGGGAATAACAACTGGTCGAGCGGGCCATTAATACCGCGCGGACCATAATCGACAGCAGGTCCACCGACACTCACTGCCAGCAATGCGCGTTTGCCGGCGAGACCGCCTTCACCATAACGGTAACGGTTACCTGCATCTTTGTAACCATAGGCCAGCCCATAAGCCCAGACTCTGTCTATCCATCCCTTCATAATTGCCGGCATGCTGAACCACCACAGTGGGAAATGCAGGATAACCGCATCGGCTTCCGCCAGCTTACGTTGTTCTTCTGTAACGTCGGCAGTCTGATATCCATTGCTATAGGCGTGTGCGGATTCCTGAATAAACGATAAACGTTCATTACTCACCCGATCCGGAAAATCGCTGGCATCATATATCGCCTTCCAGTTCATTGCGTACAGGTCAGATTCCATCACCTGGTGGCCCTGTTTTACCAGGGTGCTGACAGAGATATCGGCCAGTTGCCGGGTAACCGAGGTCGCTTCAGGATGGGCAGAAACCACAAGAATTTACATAACTGTCTCACTTGTCAGATAAAGACAAGCACGGTAAAACGAACAGAGATATAGTGAAAATTAATTAATAAAATATCAGGTATTATTATGAACAATACCTTTAAGCAGTTAGACCTTAATTTATTGTTAACTCTCGATATATTGCTGAGTGAGTTAAACGTTACCCGGGCGGCAAACCGCCTGCATTTGTCTCAGCCAACAGTGAGCATTCAACTGGCCCGCTTAAGGGAGTTTTTTGGTGATCCGCTATTGCTGCCAGGACCGCGAGGCATGCTCCCGACAGCACGGGCCAGTCAGCTGCGCGAACCTCTGCACCTTGCGTTGCGTGGGCTGGAACTGGCTGTCGCACCGGCACAGCCGTTTGATCCTGCCACGGCCAGCCAGACCTGGAAAATTGCCGCCTTCGACTATGGTGAATACACCATTCTGCTGCCGGCGCTGTCAGCGCTGCGCAAAGCCGCTCCGGGGGTGAGGCTGGCGATTGAACAGTGCGTACCTTCCGGAATTTCCACCAAAGCACAACGTGGAGATATTGATCTGGCTCTGGTCACTGCCAGCGAAGCCCCACCGGAAATGCACAGTCGCAGGATATTCAGTGAGCGTTATGTACTGGCAGGGCGCGCAGGCCATCCGGGATTACAGGTAGCGCCGGATTTGTTCAGGTTTACTGCTTTTGAGTATGCCATCGTGTCCCCGGAAGGGGGTGGTTTTCGGGGGATGACCGATATAAGCCTGGCAGAGCAGGGATTAGCGCGGCAGGTCGTTTTATCGGTGCCACATTTTCTGGCACTGAATGCTGTGCTGGCAACGACCGATCTGGTCGCTATTGTGCCGTTGCGAATGGTGCAGGGAAACCCGGCATTGCAGTTTACCGAACCGCCACTGGCGATAGCAGGTTTTGAGATGCTGATGGTCTGGCCGGAACGGCTGCATCGTGATCCCGGACATCATTGGCTGAGGGAGCAACTGGCTGGGACCCTCTGACAGTTGGTACTGTCAGAACTGCACCCGGTGAACGGGTGCAGTGTTCAGGAATCAGAGTCAGGCTTTCTTCTGATGCCGCTCACGCAGGTTATTGATGACGGTACTGAAATCAAGTTCCTGGTCCTGCAGCAATACCAGCAGGTGATAGACCAGATCTGAGGCTTCATTTTTCAGTTCAAAACGGTCATTGACGGTGGCAGCCAGTGCCGTTTCGACGCCTTCCTCACCCACTTTTTGCGCAATACGCTTAGTACCCCGGGCATACAGGCTGGCGGTATAAGAGCTGTCAGGATCGGCAGATTTACGCGAAGCCAGCAGTTGCTCCAGCTGATACAGGAAAGTCCAGTCACTGGCAGCCGGAGAAAAACAGCTGGAAGTGCCGGTATGGCAGGTTGGGCCCTCAGGAATGGCCAGTACCAGCAGACTGTCATTGTCACAGTCAGCCGTAATACTTTCTACCTGCAGAAAATGGCCGGAGGTTTCTCCTTTGGTCCACAGGCGGTTTTTGGTGCGTGACCAGAAGGTCACATGACCGGTCTGTTGGGTGACTTCCAGAGCTTCAGCATTCATATATCCCAGCATCAGTACTTCACCGGAGATTTTATGCTGGATGATCGCCGGGATCATGCCGTCGGTTTTTTCCCAGTCCAGCCGGGCAAGTTGTTCAGCGCTTAACACGAACGGATCTCCACATTATTGGTACGCAAAAACTCTTTCAGCTCTGCGATATTAATCAGTTGTTTATGGAATACCGAGGCCGCCAGTGCACCATCAATATTGGTTTCACGGAAGGCATCCAGGAAGTGCTGCATGGTTCCGGCACCGCCTGATGCAATCAGTGGCACATGGCAACGTTCACGGATCAGCTTCAGTTGCTGTAAATCATAGCCGTTACGAACGCCATCCTGGTTCATCATATTCAGGACGATTTCACCGGCTCCACGTTTCTGAACTTCGGTTACCCAGTCGGCGGTTTGCCATTGAGTAACGCGGGTCCGTGATTCGTCGCCAGTGTATTGGTTAACGTGGTACAGACCGGTCTGTTCGTCGAACCAGGTATCAATCCCTACCACAATACACTGTACACCAAAACGGTCGGCCAGGCGGGTGATCAGATCCGGGTCGGCTAACGCCGGTGAGTTAATGGAGATTTTATCCGCCCCGAACGTCAGAATGCGTGCCGCGTCTTCCGGTGTTTTAATGCCACCGGCTACACAGAACGGAATATCAATGACTTCGGCAACCCGTGACACCCAGCTCTTATCAACCACACGACCGTCAGAGGAGGCGGTGATATCGTAGAAAACCAGCTCATCGGCACCTTCCTCGGCATAGCGTTTTGCCAGCGGGACGATATCACCGATAATTTCGTGGTTGCGGAATTGCACGCCTTTAACTACCTGTCCGTCACGAACATCCAGGCAGGGTATTATCCGTTTTGCCAGCATGAAATAGCCTCCGTCACTGTAAATTTACCTTCCAGTAAAGCTCGCCCGACAATAACGCCCTGAACACCGGTGTTGCGCAGTGCGGCGATATCGGCCAGCGAACCAATGCCTCCGGAAGACTGGAAGGCAATCTGTGGGTAACGGGCAGTAATTTCCTGATACAGAGCCACATTAGACCCGGCCAGGGTGCCGTCACGTGAGATGTCGGTACAAAGCACATGTTTCAGTCCGACAGACTGATAATCTTCAATGACCTGTTCCAGGGTCACTCCACCGGCTTCCTGCCAGCCACTGATGGCGACTTCTTTACGCTGATTTTCGTCAATACGAACATCCAGCGCCAGGACAATAGCATCAGCGCCAAAGTCACGAAACCACTGTTTTACTTCTTCCGGCTCGCGAATAGCGGTAGAACCCACCACCACTCGTGTGGCTCCGGCTTCCAGCAATGAGGCGACATCTGCACGGCTGCGAATGCCACCACCTACCTGGACCGGCACACTGACACCTGCCAGTAACTTTTTCAGCAGTGGAATCTGCCGGGCTGCAGGATCTTTAGCCCCGGTTAAATCAACCAGATGCAATACCCCGGCTCCTTCCTGCTGATAAGCCTGTAAACGTGGCAAAGGGTCGCTACCATAATCGCGCTGTTGCGCATAATCGCCCTGGTGAAGACGGACTACCTTACCTTCAATTAAATCAAGTGCGGGGATAATCATTACATCTCCAGGAAGTTTTTAATCAGCTGAGCACCGGCTTTGCCGGAGCGTTCCGGGTGAAACTGGACACCGTAAAAGTTGTCCTGCTGGACTGCGGCAGAGAACGGTTGTCCGTAATCACACTGGGCGATAGTGCCGCTAAATACCGGCATCGCGTAGCTGTGAACAAAGTAAAAATAGCTGTCCGCTGAGATGTTGCGAAATAACGGATGCCCGGCATGGGCGGTCAGTTGGTTCCAGCCCATATGCGGTAATGGCAGATCGCCTGTTTCCATCAGGGAAACTTCTTCATCCATCAGTCCGAGAGTATCAATTCCGTTATTTTCCTGGCTGTGACGTGCCAGTAATTGCATACCCAGACAGATCCCCAGCACGGGCTGGGTGCAGTTTTTAATCAGCTCAACCAGTTCCCGCTCCTGTAACTGGTCCATGGCGGCCCGTGCTGTGCCTACTCCGGGCAAAAACAGTTTGTCGGCATTTAGCACTATGGCTTTATCACGGCTGACAACCGGCTGATAACCCAGGCGTTCTACCGCCCACTTTACCGAAGACAGGTTGGCACAACCGGTGTCCAGGATGACGATACTCATTACAGTACCCCTTTTGAACTCGGTAAAGTGTTGCCGTTAACCTGAATCGCCTGGCGCAGAGTACGGCCAAAAGCTTTAAACAGGCTTTCTACGCGGTGGTGATCATTATTCCCCTTGGTTTTCAGATGCAGGGTACAAGCCATGCTGTAGGAGAGTGAGCGGAAGAAATGCTCGACCATTTCGGTACTCAGATCACCGACTCGTTGGAAAGTAAACGCTGCTTTATACACCAGGTAAGGGCGACCGGAGATGTCCAGGGCACAACGGGCCTGGCATTCATCCATTGGCAGTACGAAACCGAAACGACCGATACCGCGTTTGTCACCCAATGCTTTAAGCAGTGCTTCACCCAGCGCCAGCCCGGTATCCTCTACGGTGTGGTGATCATCGATATACAGATCACCTTTCACATCAATGTTCATCCGGAAACCACCATGGGTAGCAATCTGATCCAGCATGTGGTCAAAGAAACCCACACCGGTACTGATTTTGCTGCCACCTTCACGGTCCAGCCACACTTCGGCCATTACCTGAGTTTCTTTGGTATTACGCTGTACCAGCGCATGGCGATCACGGCGAGTCAGGCGGTCGGCAATTTGAGGCCACAGGTTTTCACCTTCGCCATAGCGGATACCCTGAATACCCATATTTTCTGCCAGGGTGATATCCGTCTGGCGATCACCAATCACATAACTGTTTTGCTTATCCAGCACACCTTCGGCCAGCCACGGTTCTACCATCTTTGTATGAGGTTTACGGCAGTCGCAGTTATCTTCTGGTTTGTGTGGGCAAATCAGAACTTCACTAAAGTTGACGCCCTGAGAGCTGAATACCTGCATCATCAGGTTGTGTGGGCCATCAAAGTCCGCCTGTGGAAAGCTGTCAGTGCCCAGTCCGTCCTGATTGGTAATCATCACCAACTGATAGCCGGCTTCCTGCAGGCGCAGCATTGCCGGGATAACGCCAGGTTCAAAAGCGAGTTTGTCCATCCGGTCAACCTGGAAATCGACAGGAGGTTCGGAGATCAGTGTTCCGTCACGGTCAATAAAAAGAGTTTTCTGGCTCATGCTTGCTCCGCAGAATCGCTTAAAGAGTGCAGGGCACTTATCAGGGTTTCACACTCCTGACGCGTGCCGATAGAAATTCGTAAACAGCCGTTCAGGCCCGGGTTTTTGCTCTGGTCACGTAAAATAATGCCCTGATCCCATAAGGCACGGAACACCGTAGTCCGGGTAAAACGAACCAGCAGATAGTTGGCTGAGCTCGGATAGACCTGCTCAACCAGCGAGCACTGCTCCAGTTGCTGCTGTAACCAGCTGCGGGTCTGATTGAGCGTTTTAACATTTTCACGCATCAGTGCCAGTCCCTGTTCACTCAGAGCCTGAGCTGCAATATCTGCCACCGGTGCAGACAACGGGTAAGGAGCAATCACTTTCAACAGCAGATTGATCACCTCAGGGTTTGCCAGGGTGAAGCCACAACGCAAACCGGCCAGAGCAAAGGCTTTGGACAGAGTGCGCAGAATCACCAGGTGCGGATAATCAAGCAACCAACTGGTCAGTGAGGCTTCGGGGCAAAAATCGATATAGGCTTCGTCTGCCACTACCAGTGCTTTACCAGCGGTCAGGTCTAACAGCTCACGAATCGACTGCGGATCAATAAGATTACCCGTCGGATTATTCGGGCTGCACAGATAAACCAGTTTCACGCCATCCAGTTGTGCGGCAATGGCCGGGACATCCGGTTGCCAGTTCTCCAGAGCGGGTACGGTCAGATATTCGACACCGATAGTTTCGGCACTGACACTGTACATGCCGTAAGTTGGCGGACAGAACAGAATCATATCTTTACCCGGTTCACAGAAAGCACGAATTAACAGCTCAATGCCTTCGTCAGCACCACGGCTGACCAGCACCTGATCACTGTTCAGGCCACAGTAAGCCGCGTAGCGTTCGATAACCTGAGCTGGCTGACATTCCGGATAACGGTTCAGCGTCTGACGGGTCAGTTCAAATGGCACAGCTACCGGATACTCGTTAGCATTCAGCCACACATCTCCTTTACCTCCTAATCGTCTGGCAGACTGATAAGGGGTAAGGGCTCTGACGTTCTCGCGAGCCAGTTGTTCAACAGACCTGGTCATACATTATCCTCCAGAGCTTTCACACGTAGCGTGACGGCATTTTTGTGAGCATCAAGCCGTTCTGCGGCAGCCAGAATTTCGATCGCCGGGGCCAGTGCAGCAAAGCCTGACGGAGACAGCTCCTGGATTGTCATGCGTTTTTGAAAATCAGCCAGTCCGAGACTGGAATAAGTTGAAGTATATCCGTAAGTCGGCAACACATGGTTAGTGCCTGACGCGTAATCACCGGCAGATTCCGGTGACCAGTCACCAAGGAATACGGAACCGGCGCTGGTGATTTGCTCTACCCATTTTCTCGGTTCGCGGGTCTGGATAATCAGGTGTTCAGGCCCGTAGCGGTTGGAAATGGCAATACACTCCGCTAAATCCTGTGCCACAATCAGCCGGCTGGCAGACAGCGCCTGGCGGGCTGTTTCTGCGCGTGGCAGTTCAGCCAGTTGACGGTGGATCTCTTCCGCCACTTTTTCCGCCATCGTACGTGAAGGCGTTAGCAGGATAACCTGAGAATCCGGACCGTGTTCTGCCTGAGAGAGCAAATCAGACGCGACGAATGACGGAGTCGCACCTTCGTCGGCAATCACCAGAACTTCTGAAGGGCCTGCCGGCATATCGATAGCGGCACCATCCAGCCGTTGGCTGACCTGGCGTTTAGCCTCAGTGACCCAGGCGTTGCCAGGCCCAAAAATTTTATCTACTTTTGGCACGGAGTCAGTGCCGAAGGCCATGGCGGCGATGGCCTGCGCGCCACCTACCTGGAATACTTTACTGATGCCGCACAGTCTGGCAGCAAACAGGATTTCATCAGCAATCGGTGGCGGTGAGCAAAGCACTACTTTACCGCAGCCGGCAATGCGTGCCGGGGTTGCCAGCATCAGTACCGTAGAGAACAGCGGGGCAGAGCCACCCGGAATATAAAGACCGACAGACTGAACCGGACGAGTCACCTGCTGGCAGCGTACCCCGGGCTGGGTTTCGATATCCACCCCCGGGAACACCTGCGCCTGGTGAAAGGCTTCTATATTACTGGCTGCCGTCTGCATGGCAGCTTTCAGTGAATCACTCACCCGTGCCACTGCTGCCGTGATTTCCTGCTCACTGACTGCAAAGTTTTCAGGGCTGACTTTGTCGAATTTAGCACTGAAGTTACGCAGTGCTGTATCTCCCTGCTCACGCACCTGTGCCAGCACATCCTGAACCGTCTGAGCGATGGTGTCTGAGGAGGCCAGAGCAGGGCGTTTTAGCAACGCCTGCTGCTGTTCTGCACTGCACTGTTGCCAGTCGATAATAGTGTCAAAGCTGCTCATCGCTTACTCCATCATTTTTTCGATTGGCAGAACGAGAATTGAACTGGCACCCAGTGATTTCAGTTTTTCCATGGTTTCCCAGAACAGTGTTTCACTGCTGACCATGTGCATGGCAACCCGGGCCTGATCTCCTGCCAGAGGCAACAGGGTAGGACGTTCGGCACCCGGTAACAGGCTGATAACTTCTTCCAGCCGATCGGTTGGCGCGTGCAGCATGATGTATTTTGATTCACGCGCTTTAATTACGCCCTGAATACGGGTCAGCAGTTTATCAATCAGATACTGCTTCTCGGCTGGCATCTCTCCGTCGCGCTGAATAAGTACTGCTTTGGAACGATAAATAACATCAACTTCACGCAGTCCGTTGGCTTCCAGAGTTGCGCCGGTAGAAACCAGGTCACAGATACCGTCAGCCAGCCCGGCACGCGGGGCTACTTCGACTGAACCATTCAGCAGGCAGGATTTAAAAGCGATATTTTTACTGTCGAAGTAGCGTTTCAGAAGGTGAGGATAGGAAGTGGCAACACGTTTGTTATTCAGACATTCAGGGCCGGTGTACTCAGCATCCACCGGCATGGCCAGTGATAACCGACAACCACCGAAATCGAGGCGACGCAGGGTGGTATAACGCGGGTCTTCGCCCTGGGCACGACGAGACAGTAACTCTTCTTCCAGCACATTTTCACCAATAATGCCCAGGTCAACCACACCATCCATGACCAGGCCAGGGATATCGTCATCACGTACCCGCAGGATATCAATCGGCATATTCTCGGCGAATGCAATCAGGCGCTGCTGTTGCAGATTAATTTTAATACCACAACGGGTCAGCAGTTCGCGGGAGTCATCACTCAGGCGACCTGATTTTTGCATGGCAATGCGGATACGTTTGTTATCTAACATCTGTCCAGTCCTCTGTTTACTGTTCCTGTGCGGAATTTATAATTGTTAAATTTCTGCCCATAAAAAAACCCCCGGAAGATCTCTTCCGGGGGTTTAATATTGCGCTCAAACCACTGGAAGATCTTTTCGTCTCCCAGCACACATCGCCTGAAAGACTAGTCAGGATGATGGTGATGATGGTGGTTAGATTGAACGCGAATCATAAATTTTTCCGACGATTTAAAGGGTCATTTGTCTGGCATTTAAGCTAACCAAAATAACGCATACTGGCAACACTTTTTTATAATGATAAGCAGAAATGATGGCAAAAATTTGTACTGGCCTGAAAACCGCCGGAGGAATACCATCGTTAAGCAGAGACTTTGGCGTTGGACAGGATACTATTAAGGCGAAATCTGTATGAAAAAAGTAGCAATCGTGGGGCTGGGCTGGCTGGGAATGCCGCTGGCACGACAGCTGGCAGGCAGAGGCTGGCAGGTTACTGGCAGTAAAACCACTGCAGATGGTGTGCAGGCGGCCCGGGCGGTCGGTATTAATGCCTGCCTGCTGAAACTGACTCCTGAACCGGAGTGTGATGCTGATGATTTAGCCGATTTGCTGGACGCCGATGCACTGGTGGTTACGTTGCCGGCCAGCCGGAGTGCTGAAAGCAGCGAGCAGTACGTCTATGCAGTGCAGAATATTGTCGACAGTGCGCTGGCACACAAAGTGAAACATATCATCTTTACCAGTTCGACATCCGTTTATGGCGATGTCAGTGGCGAGGTTGATGAAAACAGCCCGCTGCATCCGGTAACTGCTGCCGCTCATTCTCTGGTGCGACTGGAGCAGTGGCTGCACGATTTACCGGGAACTCAGGTGGATATTTTACGACTGGCAGGGCTGGTGGGCCCTGATCGCCATCCCGGACGTTTCCTGGCGGGTAAACGTGGCCTGACTAACGGACAGCACGGAGTTAACCTGGTGCATCTGGATGATGTGATTGCGGCGATAGTATTATTGCTGGAACAACCAGGTCGGAGCGGTATTTACAATCTGTGTGCGGCCGGACATCCGCCGCGCGACCAGTTTTATCCACAACTGGCCCGGCAGGCAGGGTGGGATGCCCCGGAGTTTGATCAGCAGTTCTCTTCGAACGGGGGCAAAGTGGTACTGGCAGAGAATATTTGCCGGCAACGGGGCTTTGCTTACCGCTGGTCAGATCCTTTCCAGATGCCCCTGGAATAGGCTTTACCCGCAAAACACCCCCGAAATTACGATAATCTCTTGTATTGATGGTCGGTTTTGGGCAAAATGTGCATCTGCAAATTTGAAAAATAACCGACGCCTTTCCTGGCATCGGTTATTTTTTTTGCATGAATGTTTTATGACTTTCTCCTGATGGGGCCGGATTTATTCCGGAGAGATATACACAAAAAAACACTCACTGAAGGTGAGTCTGAGGAAATATTGATGGGGTTGTTATCCACTTTACCAGTTGTCTCTGGTAACCGCTTTCGTGACGACTACGGCGCGACATGCTTTGGCAAATCTGCTATTCACTTCACTTTTCGCCCTGCGCGGAAATTCCCTGTGGAGCAATCCGCACAGATTGTTACTGTAGGGGGGCACCATCATGCAAAATAATACTTCTCCAGCACCACAGCGTGCCAATCTTAAAAAAACTCTAACGCTGCTTCCGGTGGTTATGATTGGTCTGGCTTATATGCAGCCAATGACCCTGTTTGATACATTCGGGATTGTCTCGGGACTGACCGGTGGTCATGTTGCGACGGCTTATGTCTTTGCATTAATCGCGATTCTTTTTACCGCTCTGAGCTATGGCAAGCTGGTTCGCCGCTTCCCGTCAGCCGGTTCGGCATATACTTACGCACAGAAATCTATTAGCCCTCACGTCGGGTTTATGGTCGGCTGGTCATCATTGCTGGACTACCTGTTCATGCCAATGATTAACATCCTGCTGGCAAAAAGCTATTTTGAATCACTGGTGCCAGGGATTCCGTCATGGATCTTCGTGGTATTACTGGTGGTATTTATGACGGTAACTAACCTGAAAGGGATTAAAACCGTCGCTAACTTTAACAGCATCATTGTGGTCTTGCAGATTGCGGTGATGGTATTTATTGTTGGCCTGGTTATCTATGGTGTCAGCCATGGGGTGGGTGCCGGAACTCTGGTAAGCAGCAAACCGTTCTGGTCTTCAGATGCGCAGGTTGTGCCGATGATTACCGGGGCGACGATATTGTGCTTCTCATTCCTTGGTTTCGATGGCATCAGTTCTCTGTCTGAAGAAACCAAAGATGCTGAACGTACTATTCCGAAAGCGATCTTCCTGACAGCGCTGATTGGTGGGTTACTGTTTATTGCAGTGTCTTATTTCCTGCAACTGTACTTCCCGGACATTTCACGCTTCAAAGATCCTGACTCATCGCAGCCAGAAATTATGCTGTATGTTGCCGGGAAAACGTTCCAGTTTGGTATCCTGATCTTCTCCTGTGTCACCGTACTGGCTTCAGGTATGGCTGCGCATGCAGGCGTATCACGTCTGATGTACGTGATGGGACGTGACGGTGTATTCCCGCAGCGTTTCTTCGGTTATATTTCGCCAAAATGGTCTACCCCGACACTGAACGTGTTGCTGGTAGGGGCAATTGCGCTGCTGGCAATTAACTTTGACCTGGTCACCGCGACAGCTCTGATTAACTTTGGTGCGCTGGTAGCGTTTACCTTTGTTAACCTGTCCGTGATTTCGCAGTTCTGGATTCGTGAAAAACGTAATAAAACACTGAAAGATCACTTCAGCTTCCTGATTCTGCCTTTGCTGGGGGCGATTACTGTCGGTGCTTTATGGGTTAACCTGGAAGAGAGTTCAATGGTTCTGGGACTGATCTGGGCGGCGATTGGGATTGTTTACCTGGCCGTGGTAACGCGCAGCTTCCGCCTGCCGGTACCGCAGTACAGTGAAGACGGATTATAATCCACTCACTGCTTTGAGATAAAAACCCTGCCGGTGACCACCGGTGGGGTTTTTTTTCGACTGCGTATCAGCTCAGTAACGTTTCTGCATAGCGATACAGTGATTTCAGCAGTGATTGCCTGCGTTCGTCTTCCGGATAAAGTGCTGCCAGCTGTTGCAGCTCCTCAATATATTGCTCAACACGAGGTGCAGAGAGCATTTCACGGCGATGTTCCAGCCAGCGTTGCTGTTCACTGTCATCAAGGGTGCCCGGGAAGTTACGGGCGCGGTAACGAAACAACAGGATATTAATTCGTGGATCGTGATAGGTCAGATCAAGAGCCGGCAGATTGCGTGGCTCGGTTGTCCGGATAATATTCATGGCATGCTTATCCGCTTCACCGAAGAAACCGTTATACAGTTGTGCATCCACATCACTATTGGCGGGAAATTCACGGCTGGTCGCAAAAACGGAAACCACTTTTTCCCGGATTTCGCTGTGACGGCGCAGTAATGCGAGGTTTTCCAGGCAATGCTGACGATCAATGGCCAGCCGCTCTGCATCTTCCGGGCGCAATGTGCTGGCGGGCGCCAGTACCGGGCACTTGTTGATATGTACCAGTTTTAACGGCACTGCCGGCAATGAACCACGCTGTTCACGACTACTGTACAGACGCTCGCGCAGTGTATCGGCGGTTTCCTCCAGCAATGGCCGGATATCACCAGCCAAATCTATGGTAATCAGCGCATTTTTGTTATCCGGATGCCAGGCGAGCGGTACTATCCAGCTGGTATTTCCTCTGGCGGCCCCAAACATTCCGGACACATGAACCAGCGGTTTCATCTGTGGAATATCAATCAGTGTCTGGAGTTTATTTTTATTACGATGCCGGAACAGGAAATCGAACAGTTTCGGCTGTTTTTCCCTGACCAGCCTGGCCATTGCAATGGTGGCATACACATCTGACATCGCATCATGGGCTTGCTCATGGCTGACATTGTTGGCGGCCGTCAGGTGTTCCAGCCGGAAGGAGGGAAAACCTTCTTCATTTTCCGGCCAGTTAATCCCTTCAGGGCGCAGGGCATAACAGGCCCGCATCACGTCCAGCAAATCCCACCGGGAGTTACCAGCCTGCCAGCTCCAGCCATAAGGATCATAAAAGTTACGGTAAAAAATATTGCGGCTGACTTCATCATCGAAGCGAACGTTATTGTAACCCACCACACAGGTCGCAGGTTCAGAGAACAAAGTATGAATACGTCGTGCAAATTCGGCTTCACTGACCCCCTGTGCCAACGCATGCTGAGGGGTAATTCCGGTAATCATTACCGCTTCCGGCTGAGGAAGATAATCGTCGGCCGGCTGGCAGTAAAAAACTTCCGGTTCACCAATAATATTAAATTCGGCGTCAGTACGAATACCGGCAAACTGAGCCGGACGGTCCAGTGCCGGATGTTTTCCAAAAGTCTCGTAGTCATGGAAGAGGAAGGTAGGCGTTACTGATTCATTATTTTTCATCCAATACCTTCCTTTTCTTTCCTGTTAATTTATTAAATATCAATTTCTTACCGGTTTTATTGAGCAATTATCGACCTTTTCTATCCTAAACTTTCCTTTGTTATCCTCTTTACTCCACGCAACATTTTGTACCATTCTTGTACCAACTTCCATTTTTCTGGTGTACCAAATTTAGAATGGCTCTTTCAGACACGAAGCTAAGAACAATTTCAGGCAAAGCCTATACTGGACCCACGGAGGTTACAGACTCTAACGGCCTGAGCGCAAGGATATCACCTAAAGGGGTTATCAACTTCCAGTTCCGCTTTAAATGGCAGGGAAAATTTCAGCGCATGAGTATTGGCCGGTATCCGTCAGTGTCGCTAAAGGATGCCAGGAACATTACTGATGAACTCAGGCTACTGGTTGCTTCCGGCACCGACCCGCGCTCTAAGTTCGATAGAGGCCAGAGCTCAAAAGCTACCTTGGCCGACTGTCTGGATTACTGGTACCAAAACTATGTAATTATGCAACTCAGGCCTAAGACCCGGGACCTCTATTGTTCAACAGTGATGAAGGTCATGGACGGTGCATTTCGGTATGTACCCATTGAGGACATTACTGCTAAGCAGTGGGTCGATTTCTTTACTGTGCAGGAGCGGGAGAATCCGCGCCGGGCTCGACAGGTTCTTAGCCAACTGAGAACGGCAACGCACTGGTGCATCCGCCGGCAGTATATTGAGTCGTCTTCTCTGATGAACATTCTACCCCGGGACTTTGGTGCGTCATCGCAGGTAGGTGACAGGGTCCTGACCTATCAGGAACTGGCGAAAATATGGCTGAAAATAGATCGCACCCGGGCATCCACAGCCAACAAGCTTCTTCACCAGATGCTGATGCTGTGGGGCGCAAGAAACTCAGAGTTGAGGCAGGCCACAACGCAGCACTTTGACCTGGATAGCATGATCTGGACCACGCCCGCGGAGTTAAGCAAGATGGGTAACATAATTCGCCGGCCAATCTTCCCGGCGATTGAGCCACTTCTTGAAAAGGCACTGACCACTTATAAGGGTGTTTTGTTTCCGGGAGCTGAGCTGGACAAGCCAATAACGATATCTGCGGCCAACAGATATATCGGTAGGGTTCGTGATGACATGGATATCGGGTACTGGAGAGCGCACGATTTTCGCCGGACGCTGGTTACCCGATTGTCTGAGCAGGGAGTAGCGCCCCATGTCACCGAGAAGATGCTGGGGCATGATTTGGGTGGGATTATGGCCGTATACAACAAGCATGACTGGATTGAAGATCAGAAGCAGGGTTATGAGCTTCACGCGGAGAAAATATTCTGGCACGTTAAGAAGCTATCCTCTGCTTAGAGCCGCCATTGTTAATCCAGTTCTGCACCTCGGATGGCCGGTATTGATTCGGATGTGATCGTACCGGCTCCGGAAAGCAACATTCTTTTCTGTAGCGCCACATCGTGTTTGGTGACCGGATATTCAGGCAGGCCATAACTTCTTTTTCGGTAACGAGCTGTTCAATTTGCATAGCATTCTCCTTTACCCAACCTGCAGGCGCGACGAATCCGCCAGTGACCGGTTGAGAGATTGTTTTCATATGTTAATTTGTAAGGGAAAGGTTAGTTTTTAGTGTGTATTGCGCTCAACATTCAATCAAACATAAATTTATTTGAATCTTTTAACTTTAGGTCATTTACATATAAATTCCGTTGTGATTACATATCTAGGAATAATCCTACCCTGGACTAATGCAATGATCTTTTTTGAAGATGCACGCGGAAATACAGTGCTTGTTAAATCCTCATCCATCAAGCAGGTGGAGAAGTTTGGTTGTCATTCAAAGGTTTACGTTGATGGTTCAGCTTCACCTATAATAGTTAAAAGAGATATAAATTCTATTATGATGGAATTGGAAGAGAAGCTTAATAATAAGGAATATAAAGTTACCTCCGAGTGAATTTTATTAAAATTAATAATTTAATTTATTTGTTTTTTAAATTAAAAGCATTTGCACGTTCGTGCTTTTCTGAATCTTCGCGACAGTAAATATCGCAATAGTGTCCTTTATTGATCTTGGCATCACAGTTATAGCACTTGCCGATGAATGGTTTCGGCAATGGCCGGTTAGCCATCGCTATCTGTAACTGCTGATGCTCAAGCTCCGATGCCTGGTCGAGTGGGTCGGCGTGGGTCATAGTGGTTTCCTTTAGGCAATAAAAAACCGCCTCGGTGGGCGGTTGTTCGAATATTCGGTTTTCTTTTTCGAAACAGCGTATATTAGTGGTTTACCTTCCAAGGCTGATACATGACCATCAAGCAAGATCCACGAATAGCTTTAATCGATTTTTTGCGCGCCATACCTATAAGCATTCGCATGGAGGAGTACGTTTTCATTACTCTTTACTGCCTACAGCTAAATCCAGAGGATGATTTTCGTAATTTAGAGAGCAACGTGCATGATTATCTGTCAATTTCTGGTTTGAGAGGAATCGGCGCGGTCATATGTGCACGAACAGTAATAACCAGAAGAATGTCCAAAGCAGTGCAAAAGTTAAATAAAGCTGAACTTGATTTAAAAGGTATAGAAGAGTTTCAACCAGAATTCAGTCAGCGGATTCTCTTGGGCATCCCCCTGAAAAAGAAACACTATTCTCAGGTTGTGGGAAGGTGGGATAAGCTTTTAAAGAATGCATTATCTGACGACAATATTGACTATTACGAGAGAAACCCCAGGAAGCTATGTGAGATATAACCCAGGCCATCACTCCCCCAGCCCGTTGAGGCGTTTAATGAAGTTAATCCCTTTCACGAACCCGTCAAATTCATTCATGAACTTCTGACCATCCCAATTACTAAATGAATGGCTACAGTAGCTATTGCCGCATCTTGATGTCTGTGTCGGGATTCGGTTTCCTTCCTCAAAAGCATCCTGCAAGTCTCCAGGTAACTTAATCACCGGCACTGGCGGTGCGGTGTATTTAACTGCTTCCTCAAGCAATAGCCGCTCCTGTTCCTCCTGGTGTTCCCACATACCACGGCGATCGCCATCAAATTCAGAAGCATCTTCGCGAACATTTCTCACTTTAGCCGCAAGTTCTGCAAGTTTTGATGTGTCAGCCGTCAGGGATGCGAGGGCGATTTCCTGTCGCTGTAATTGGCTTTCATATTGCGACAAGTCAAAGTCAACATGATGTTTAGACAGTCGTAAAATATGCTCTTTAAGATGGCGTATTTCTTCTTGGCAATCAGCAATCAGCTCCTGCTGCCGTTCATTTGTCAGTGTCATCAATAATCACCCCGCTGTACTTTCAACTGAAGACGGAAAGTCTATTTTTTCATTAAATCCCGCGCCGATATTCTGGACAGCAGTGCACCAATCACTGGAATTTCTGCTATTAAGTGCGCTCATTACTTCATCAGCTCGGCGTAAGTCATACAAGCAAATAACTGGGTCACCAATTGTGTAAAACCCGATTTTTTTCGGGGATGGGCATCGGTCAATAACGCACTGCAATTCGCTTATCCACGCCTGTTCTTTTTTGTTTAATTTAGCCATCACTTCGCCTCCCACTTGATGTCAGCGTTATCCAGCGCTGCGTTAACTTCTGCTTCTGAATATGCGTATATCGCTCGGTGAGCATCAATGAAATCCCTGCGATGCAAAACGCTAAGAGGTTTAGGCAGCTTTACAGTACGGGCTTCCAGATCTGCTATGCGCTGATTGGCCAATTTAAGTCCCTCGCCAATGATTGGTAAAATCCGCCCCATCAACTGACATTGAATTTCTTCCGGCGCTTCCGGCCATCCTGGAGAGCTAAGACCGGCGCAGAAGTCGACTATTTCGCTTGCTACCAGTTCTGTGATATCAGTCATTAGTAATCTCCCCAGCTATATGTATCAGCAATTGGCCCAGGTTCGTCAGCGGCAAGGAATGTTTCACTGTCTGGCGCTCCGGCGATAACCCTTTTTGTGTATCCGTTTTCATCTTTTGGATACGTGATATAGCCAGCCTCTCTAAGGCCTTTAAGGCAAAGCTCTACTGTCTCCGCAGTTAGCCTGATTCGGCTTAGCTGAAAAGTTTTCCGATAAATAAACGCTGAAAGAGCTTCTGTTTTTGTATAGTGATAACGAGATCTGGCACCGCCTTTGGAGCACCGTTTAATGTGTTTTTTCTGGCGTTCCTTATTCCCACCAGTCCAATATTTGACAAGCTGTTCAAAACTCATCATTGGCATATCGCTGACGTGCCAGAATGTCTTTTCTGTCTCCCTGATAATTACACGCTTCCATAGCATAACGACTGGCCTTCCTTCGCTATCGTTACCGTCAACGTATCGATAGCAGTATTTCCTGTCTTCTGGGATATCAGTCATGCTGCACCGCCTTCGCTTGTCACGTTGTTAATAGCCGTTTCTACCTGCTGAAAGACGCGCTGAGATTCTTCGCCGGTTAGTTCACGACCCATTTCGAATTCGAGAGAATCAACGACAAGAAATGCAAATCCTTCGATTGATGAGAGCATCGCGCTGTTGATGTCGCTCTGCACCAGTTCTGTGATATCAGTCATGATGCGCGCTCCATTTCAGACAGGCCGACACGGACAGCATTCACGATGCGGTCAAGGTACTGATATTTATGATTCGGTACAGAGGGCCACTTTGCGTACCATGGGTCATCACCCAGCAGGTCAGGAAGCTTGTCACCTATTCGACAGTCACAACAGCTAACCTTAACGTCCTCAGCATTTTCTGCCTCGAACCACATTTCTCGGGCTTCACTGGCTTCAATATCTTTACCTTTGCGTAATTTAATTATTTCTGACTTAACAAACATCAGATTGGCATCATTGTCGTCATCGACTGTTCTTCTCAGGTCAGGGTCGAAATATCCGATTAAGTATTCATTGCTTACTCGCTTGATGAACTCCTGTACTGAATCACCGCCCATTGCGAACCAGGCCCCAGTCCACGCCTTCCCATAGCATGTAATAGTGATGCGGCCTTTCCCTGGCTCATAGTTTTCAATCATCACTCGGATAGGGTCCAATCGCTCCGCGCCGGAAATAGTGAATGCGAGTAAATCTATTTTTTCGACAGCAATGCCTGTTGATAGTGTTTCCACTTTGTTCCTCTCCAACAGATAACCCTCCCGGCGGCCAGGTGGCAGAGGAGAGGGTGAATAGGGGGTTAATTAGTCGCCGAAGCCACCGCGTCCTGATGTGTTTGCTGTCGGGAATGTTGCCTGCTGCTGCCCTTGCTCATGCCAGTAGCGCCGCCAGTCCTCGGCGTTCTGCTGCTGCTTCCTTTCGGTTATCCATTCCGGCTCCGGCGGCCTGACAGACATTTCCATATGCTTAATGCGCTGCTCCGTCCGTTTCATCATCTGATTCAGTCGTGGGTGTGACTCTCCGTTTTTAGCCGCGGTGAGTGCTTCCATGCATTCCATAACAATCCTTTGGTTACGCAACCATTCTCCGCGCTCACGCCCTGTCATCCGGATGATTCGGTTAGCTTCATAATTACGCTCCCATCCCTTCAGATGTGACAAAGCCGCCGACTCTTCCGGTGACAGTTTCATGATGTGGCCTTATTTAGATGGAATAGATGAAATGGGCAGGGTGCTGCAGGCCAATAGGAGCAAAAGGAATATCGTCATCAAAGTCCATTGGCGGTTCACTCATTGGCGGTGGAGTAGATGGACCAGCCTGGCGCTGCGGTTGCTGTCGTTGCTGCTGAGGTGGTTTGTTTCCCTGACCACCTTCCTGTTTACCGCCCAGCATTTGCATAGTTCCGTTTATGCCGACACGAATCTCAGTGGTATACCGGTCACTCCCTGACTGGTCCTGCCATTTTCGAGTTTGTAGCTTACCTTCCAGATAAACTTCCGAACCTTTGCGCAGGTACTCGCCAGCTATCTCTGCCAGCTTCCCGCTGATGACCACACGGTGCCATTCCGTCAGCTCCTTCTGTTCACCTGTCTGTTTATCACGCCATTGCTCAGATGTTGCTACTGACAGGTTAGCGAAGCAGGAACCTGACGGGGAGTAGCGCACCTCCGGGTCCTGACCTAACCGGCCAGCGATGATTACCTTGTTTACGCCTCTGCTTGCCATTTATGCTGCCCTTTCTAATTCGTGAAGCCTGATGCCGGTATCCTTTTTGCACTTGGCTTGATAATCAGGGAAACCGTCCAGTTTCCTCCATGTTTCCTCATAAAGCTTTTTCACTTTGTCAGGCATAGGCTCATTCATAATTTCTTCGGTAAACTTTCTGAGTATTTGCTCCTGCTCATGAACTGGCACCTGATCGTTGCTCGGCGATTCTTCTTTTGTCTGTATATTTGCTGGCAATGCCCAGCCTGGCAGAGTAGGTGTTTCCCACCACAGAGAGTGGAATTTGTTTGTCTGCTTATCCTTGTAAGAAGCTTTGTTCCACTTGTTATTGCGCTCTACAGTGCAGATAGCGAACCGCTCCTCTAACTGGTAAAGGTATCGTCCGATCCCCCACTGGACAGCAGCCCGCTTCATTGCACCTGATCGACCGCCTTTCACTGCTTCGACCTGAGTATTTTCAGCAGCGTCCCATTTGGTTATCCATTCACCGTGCACATTAATTGAAATCCCGCACTCAACACCGCCATTATTCGGTATATCCCGGAACTCATTACGCCATCCGCCTTTACCACAGACATCATCAAGACGCTTCATAATCGCCCTGTTTGTGACATAGCAAAGCACCATTGCCCACGGCCCATTGCTTGCCATGCCACACTGCTGTACGCGCCACTCGATATCTTCCGCTGCGAATGGCTCATCAAGTAATCCCAAATCCATCATGAATAATCCCCCACAAATTCTTCCCAACTGATTTCCGGATTCTGGCGTTCCGTTGCCAGATCGATGTTTTCCCGCTGAATGGCGGCCATATCCTCTTTGAGTGCTTCCCGGAGCTCTGCAATAAAGTCCGTGTCATTGTCACGCCACATTGTCCAGCCTCCGCATTGAGTCCACGTATTCAGCCAGTACTGCAAAATCCATTTGGCCACACAGTTCCGTTTGCTGCTCAGTGGTCAGGCTGTCAATAGCGCAATCTTCCATTGATACGCTTACCTTCCCTGGCCGAATGGCTCTGCGAGTCTGTACATCCGAGCATTCGATTTTCAGATTCAGTTTCATTTCGACCCCCAGAAGTCTCTGACCATTTCAACGAAACCAGCTGATGTATTTGGATAGAAGTGAACCGAACCGCTGAATGCAATTACCAACTCAGCACCCTGAATGATGTATTTCATGCGAAAGCCTCCCGACCCGGCCTAACCGGATTAATTGACCAGCGCCCGCGCCGGCGCATACGTTTACGTGCGTTATCGACAATTAAGTCGAGAAGTGATTTAGCAGCGCCAATGACGCCGCCGATGACGTGGGTCATTAGCGTTACCTCGTTTGGTTTATGGGTCATATAACCGCCCACTCAGTGAATGGACGCTGATATGAGGGCGTAAAAAAAGCAGCTCAGTGGCTGCTTAGTTGGGTATAACGACAATTACCGTATTAACCATTGTTCCTGATGATTTAAATGAACCATCAGGCAGTTCTTCAATGTGTCCGCCGCGGTTATCAATTAGCTCTCGAAAATCTGAAGTTAGTTTGTTGCTGCGGAACGTTACGGACGAAGACATGACCGATACGAGCAATCCTCCAGGTTTTAAAAACTTTAAAGCGTGGGTGACATGCTTAATATCAGCCTGTCGGCCAAATGGAGGATTCATAACAACCCGGTCATAAATAGGAGTTGGAGCAACAGTTAGGAAATCGACTGGTTCACCAATTCCTGATAATCGCAAGTTCATAGCGTGTAGCGCATCGTTATTGGCTGGCATCAGCTCGTACATATCAACCATCACATCTGCTGCCGCATCGTGAGCCGCCTTAGCAATTGCACCTTTACCAGCGCTAGGCTCAAGAACCATCATTCCATCCCGAATGTCTGCCAGGTGAATTACGTGCATGACAACACCAGGAGGGGTGGGAAAGTATTCAAAATCATCTTTCGGTACAGCAACATCTCCAGTCAGGATTATCTGTTCAATGCGCTCCGCTGCTTCGATATCGAAAACGTGCGCCTTGGCCTTACGGTTCCATTTGCCGCCTGCGGCTTCAATAACCTTGTTAGTGCGAGTGTACAAATTCCGGTCCAGTTGCCCTGTAAGAACTAAATTATTCCCGCTGCACTGACATGCGCTCAGCACATTTAGCACTTCGTTATCAACTCTCACTTTCCTATCTCCCATAAAAAAGCCCCTGCATAAGCAGAGGCGAAATTTAATCAGAACAAGTCTTCCACTCCTGTTCAGGGCAGTATTACCCACATAGCCCACTCTGAAATGAGCTATAGGGGGTTACTGGATAGGTGGGGGAGGTAATGGCATCCAGTGGGTTACCTTTGTGTCGCCAAATGAATTTATAATCCAGTTGCCGCAAATGATGGTGCACACGTCAATATTTCCTGACTTGAAACACAAATATGTTCCATCTTCAGGCATCCGATCACTACACTTAATCCACTCACTCATAATCACCTCCCCATCATCCAGAGAACCACTGACACTGCCAGCCAGAACGCCAGCAGCAGGACATAAGTAATCAGCCACACCTTTGTGCTGTATGTCATATTTCACCCGTAAAAAAGGCCGCTTATGCGACCTGTTGTAACTTGATTCTGCCCTCTCGCTGACTGGCTCGATTTTTCCATGCAAGGCCAACATAGCATTCACGCAGGCTACCTAAATCACGATGAGTCACCGCTTTCTCTCGGTATTCGTTTTTGGCTTCGCGGAATGTATTCATCCACCTTTGATAAAATTCCATACTTCACCTCACACTAAAGGAATAGACCGACCGCGCGACTTCTGGCGGCCGGTGCATGTAATCCGGTCACCTTTGGTGCGGTGTCCGGCTGAGTAAATTGCGACATCCGGCATACACTGGGATACCTGCTCCGGACGGTTACGCCAGTTGGGTGCTCTCAGTGCCTGCTCAACTCGATCTACCGGCTTCAACTGCATAGCCTCTGCTGATTTACGGGCGTTAAACTCTGCCATACGGCGTCTGTTTCTGTTCATTGAAGTGTCCTCTGTAAGTTCTTTGGTGGGGGAGTCATCGCGACATTGTGGCCCAGTCTCAGCTTGTGCCGACTGCCGTCCCGATACAGCGACAGACTGAGATCTGCCATTGCTGATTAATTTTGTGCTCGGTGACTCACCCCCGAAGAACTCACTTCGGCCTGTGTATTCACAGGAACCTTGTTTTTAAATAGCAGCCTGACTTCATGTCCGGCGCGGTAAGTAGTCCGTTTACCGCATCGATGTTTCGTTTCGATGGGTAAAATTACAAGAAAGTTTGTTATCTGTAAACAATAAATCTTGTATCAATTCTTGTAAAATACTCATTTGCTTGTTTTTTAAGGTTATTTATTTTTGTGGGCGAAAAAATCCCGCCCTGTGAGTGGCGGGATGATGTCGGAGATTCGGTTTTTTTTATGATTTCGGATGGTGCAGTCATCAGGCAGGGAGGAGGTAGGAATAAAAAAGCCCACAGCCGTGAGGCTGAGGGCTAAGCCGGGCAGTGATGTTATTTATAAGCTCGGGTAAGTTATCGCAAACAGGCTCGTCATTTTATGACGTATATCAAAATCCGGACGAAAAAAAACCCACGGTTAAGTGGGGTGTATTCAGGACAATACTAATGGGAACTATTGAGAGAGTTAAACTTCAATCGCCATATGTAGTATTAACGCCTTTCTTCAGCTTGTCAAACTCCAAGGAATCAGCAGCTTACTTGATTGTTCAGGATTTGGTTAAAAAAAAGCCCACGTGAAGTGGGTGGATGAATCGAAACAGGTGATGTTGTTGTTATTGTCGTTGCCCTGCTGGTGATGCCTTACCAGTTGTTGTCAGGCTAAAGTCTCACCTGGTGAGAGGAATAAAAAAAACCCAAGAGACTTGGGCATCAATGGCACACAACGATTTTATTATCTGACGGGCTATAGCCTCGCCTAATTTAGATAATCTATAAATTGTCAGTTATTGTCAACGAAAAAAACCATAACCCTATGATAGCTATGAACTTATTAGCGTCCTAAGCTTCTTGTTTCGGGGTTGTACTGTGTAAGAGTAGTGGCGTGCGGGAATGATAGTTGGGGAGGGTGCTGCGGATTGCGGGCACAAAAAACCCGGCGCGGTGGCCGGGGTGTATTATTTTGCAGCATCTAGTAGGGCCACAGGGACGATTACATCGTTGTAGCCTGCTGTTTTAAGCGTCGAAAGTGTAAATGCTCTAAGGTATGGATAAAGTATGCTCCTGACAGGAATATCCTTGGCTGCTGCATCGACATCCTCAACAGAAACTTTATCCCCCCTCACAATTGCCATTTGGGTTGCTTTAAATAAAAACTCACCGCCTTTGTGCAATTTTAAGGTCATTTTTATTCTAAAATCCGTACCGTTATCAGCATTAAAATCCATGGAAGAACTAACATCCATATCAAAATCTTTACCTGATTTTGTTGTGTCTTTAGTAGGCGATAGACTGAAATCGATCACCAAAAACTTTATAACTTCAAAAGGCATGACGGACCTCGCAATAACTCAACTCAATGACTTTTTCACCCATGACATTCACTAAGGATGAATCAGATTCGCGGCGAGGAGTTATGTCATTTTTAGTGTTCCAACTGTCAATGATGTGGCGAGGATTGGATACGGGAATTTCGTTTCCAATTTGAGCGATGGTAGATTTACGCCTTGGGCGGTATGCTCTGTAAAATGCCACTGTGCGGAAGTTTGCCGGGCTTACAGAAACACCTGCTTTTTTAGCCAACAGAATGAAAGCCCCAGGGATTTCCCTTGCGACAATAAGTAAATTGTCCATAGATTCAGATTGTGAGACGTCATCATTTTCATATTTGCTAAATGCTACTTCTCCACCGCCGAAAATCTTTGCAGCTTCAAACTGATTGATTTTAAATTGGTTTCTTATGGCTTTGATTTCAGCCCCTGAAAGCAATCCGTCAACCTTTTTCCTGAATGCAATAGTTAACCTTTTCGATTCTTTCGAGTGATCATCGGTTTCTGTTTCACTTCCGCAATCATTGCAGCAGATAAAGCTATGAGGGATGAGAGTGGTTTCCCCTTTGTATTCAAATGGAGTTGATTCACTCTGAATTTCAACATTAGATGACCCGCAAGCCAAACATGCACAATTTTTCATAATACTTACCTCTGTCATAAATGACATGAGACTATCAACAGAACCGTTCCAGTATCAGAAATACCGAACTTAACATAGTATTCACACCTATAGTCTCTTTCGTTCTCATGGTCATGCTCAATCCTGACCAAGCTATAAGCATCGCAGGCAGCCCATGGGCCACCTGGCTTTGACTGACACCACTCTGAATTTCTATATCTCCCATCACGAGCAGCAGCTAAAACCAGGTTGAAAAGGTCATCATTATCATAAGATAGATTATCTCTATCATGCCTAGCTTTTCTCGTCCATGCTGTAGCTGATGAGCAATTAGCTTCAATGTCACTAAAAGTATATAGCGGGGTGTTTCTTTTTATCTTTAGGTCTGCGATTTCACCAGGGAAACCCGACTTATGCTTACTAACAATTTTTACCATTATGGTAAGTAAACCCCGCAACTGTCAACGTGGAGACTGTAAATCATAAAAACAAGTCTTAAAACTTTGATCCCATCACCCAAACCGCATCTTCGCTTCTACTGCTACACCGATTATCTTGCAATTTCCGTTGATAGGGATCATCGGCCATGCCGGATTCAGACCTTTCAGGAACTTACCGCCATCAATAATCAGCTTCTTAAACGTGGCTTCATTGGAGTCGACCAGCTTTGCGATCACTAAGCTACCGTTGATTGCATCTTTTCCGGTATCAAACAGCACATACATACCCTCAGGGACGCTCAGGCCGGTTGGCGCAGTCATAGAGTCACCTTCGACCTTCAGCCAGAACGCATCACCCTGAATATGGGCATCTGATTCGAGCCACTCGCTGATCTCACTGATGGAGTAAGCTTCTATGGCCTCGGCCCAACAACCTGCCTGAACGGAACTGAGGACGGGGTAGCGTTTGCCAGGCGTGTAGGTTCCAGCGAACTGAAAGTTATCGCCTTTTACTTCATCATCACTGCCTTCCAATAACCATTTTGCACTGACACCCAAAACAGATGACAGTTCAGGTAAGTATCTGGGTCTTTTAGTTTTTCCGCCTTCAAGTTGCTCAATCGACTGCTGCGATGTGCCAACCTTTTCAGCTAATTGTGTCTGAGTTAATCCAAGAGAATCCCTTTTGATTTTAACTCTATCGCCAATGTTCATTTTTGTTACCTCTACTTCCATGTTCACAAGAAAGCCTGTAATTGACAAACAAAGTAACTTGTTAGACAATACAAGAAAGTTTGTTAACGGAGGATGATATGGAAGGATTATCACACCGACTCAAACAGCGCCGAGAAGAAATGAAATTCACTCAGGCTAAGTTAGGTGAACTTGCTGGAATGTCCCAGCAATCAATTCAGCTGATCGAAGCCGGTGAGACCCAAAGACCTCGAAAACTGATTGAGTTAGCCACTGCACTAAAATGTGATGCGGCCTGGCTGATTTATGGAAATACCGGCCCACGCGCCGCTTAGCGCCACCCGCTCTTTAACAGTCAGCCACCCTCGGAATACCAGGGACCAACCCAAGTGACAGCCTTTGCTGATCACTCAACTAAACACACAAGGATTAAATCAAATGGAACTAACAACCACACGCAACAAGGCCCGCGCAATTGAAAGCAAATTGCTGAATAAAATCGCATTAGTCGGCCTGACCAATGTTGCTAAAGCAGTTGGCGTTGATAAGTCTCAGGTATCGCGCTGGAAGGCCAGCTTCATTCCGAAGATGTCACTGCTTCTCGCAGTTCTGGAGTGGGGAGTGGATGACGAACAGATTAACGAGTTGGCCCAGAGGTTACGGGTATTGCTCACAAATGAAAAGACCCCAAAGAACGGCGAATTCTTTGAGGCCTGATAGCGAATTACTGGATCAATTCACAGGAGTAATTATGTCGTCACTTTATCAGCTTTACAAGCACAAAGAGAAAAACGGTACCGGCACGTCAGTAAACAAGACTTACGTGGTTCCGCTGTCTGAACTTTACGTCGAGCCGGGCTTTAACGTCCGTGAAATCGATCAGGAGCATGTTGCCGAATTCCGGGATGCGTTCATTGCCGGTGAATACCTGCCACCGCTGGCCGTTCAGGTCACAGAGAAGGGCATCAAGATTCTGGATGGTCACCACCGCTACTACGGGGCGCTGGCCGCTAAGGAAGCAGGGCACCCGATCCTCCGCATTGAGTGTAAGGACTTCGTCGGTTCTGATGCTGACCGTATCGCGTTTATGGTCACTTCATCCCAGGGTAAGCCGCTGACACCGATTGAGCGTGGTTCTGCGTATCTGCGGATGATTAACCAGGGCTGGGAACCGGCAGAAATTGCCAGAAAGGTTAAACGGTCAGTATCGGACGTTAACCTGCATCTGGATCTGGTCCGTTGTGGCACTGAGCTGCTCGACATGGTTCGTTCTGGCGAGGTCGCGGCAACAACTGCTGTCGCTTTATCCCGTGAGCACGGTCCGCATGCGACATCTGTTGCAGTCGGACAACTGGATAAGGCTAAGGCCGCGGGTAAGAAGAAAATAACCCGTGCTGACGCTATGCCGCTGTTCAGTGCATCGAAAGCCAGGCGAGTGTTGGAGCTTTTGGTCGATGCATCAGAGGGAACTGCAGGGCCTGAATTTATTCATGTCCCGCTGGGTGTTAAAGACGAGATCTTTCGCATCCTGGAAGATTACAGAGCCGGTATCCGGCAAGGGGAGGTTTAATGAACCTCGCATATGAAAACGTTTCACCAATCAGGCCCGATCTCCGGGCCGTGGAGCGCCGTGTGGTCGATACCGATAATGGTTATACCAAAATCGCTAACGAGCTACTGGAGGCTATTGCAAGCGCCGATTTAACAGCGCGTCAGTTGAAGGTCATGATGGCTTATATTCGTAAAACATACGGCTTCAACAAGAAAACAGATCGCATTGCTGACGAGCAGATATCTCAGGTCACTGGGATATCGAGACAGAACGTCAACAAGGCAAAAAAAGAACTGCTTTCAATGAATTGCCTGTTGATGGAAGGGAATCAGATCGGAGTTAACAAAGAGGTTGCGGCGTGGCAATTCAGCAAGTGTCTCCAAGTTAGTAACTTTGTCTCTAAGTCAGAGACAAAAAGTGTCTCTAAGTTGGAGACTTTACCTGTCTCTAATCCAGAGACACACAAAAGACATTATCCAAAAGAAAAGAAAGAAAGTAATAAACCCCCTAAATCCCCCAAGGGGGAATCGTCGAAATTTGACCCCCTGAGCATTCCCGTTCCGGACTTCCTGAACAGCCAGTCTTGGAGAGAGTGGGTTGAGTACCGTCGCCAGTCTGGTAAGCCAATCAAAACCGAGTTCACCGTGACCAAGGCGTTCAAGCTACTGCGCGAATGCTACGACGAAGGGCACGACCCGGCGGCAGTGATTGATTCCAGCATCGCTAACGGTTACCAAGGCCTGTTCAAGCCAAAGGGCAGACCTACACCGCCAGCCAACCAACAGCCTGAACCACACTGGAACAGCGCTGAATCGTGGGAGGATTTTATATGAGCCGATTACTCCAGGCAGTCGCCAACCGTGATGCCAGCGCGTTATCGCAGATCGCCGGTAGCTATCCTGAGAAGCCATCACAAAGCGTGGTCAACAGCGAGGCAGAGCACCTGGTTGATGCATTGTTCCGGCAGTTCAGGCAGGTATTCCCGGCGGCGGCCGCAACGAATTTGCGCACTCCGGCAGACGAATCAGCCGCAAAAAAACAGTGGATTGCTGCTTTTGCCGAAAACGGGATCACCACCCGCGAACAACTGACTGCCGGCATGCGGTGGGCGAGGGCGAAAGATACTCCGTTCATGCCGTCACCGGGTCAGTTCATCGAGCAGTGCAAAGCCGGAGCCTGCCATGCCGCAGGGTTGCCGGATGCCGACGAACTGTACCGCCGGGTGATGAAATACTGCGGAGAACGGGGATTCTACGAGTGCCCTGAGAACTATCCCTGGGAGAACAAAGCGGATTACTGGATGATCACCGCTCTCTACAGCCAGATGCAGGCCGGTAACCTGACTGAATCAGAACTCCGTCAACGGTGCAGTAAGCAGCTCAAATCAATGGCTGACCGGATCACTTCCGGAGAGGATATCCCAGAGCCCCGGAAGCAGATCCCGCAGCTGCATATACCGTCAAAACCCGATGTGGCGAAATCACATATCGCGGATATTCGGGCTCGGTTCGGGCTGCGCAAATCCTGACCTTACTGTCGTTGAAGGCGATTTTAGTACCTTAATCTCCACCGGATAAATTATTTCCCACGGGGATTGTCAACGTGAGTACTACAGGGGGATGTGTTCAAGGATTCTATTATTTTTTGTACCATCTCTTGGCCGAAATCACCAAAGCTCGTGTTCATTAACCTGAGAAACATTATTGTATTTTGGGCTGGGCCTTCCAGTTTCCATGTGCAATTTTTGAAGTCACACCCACTAAGCGAAATAGGACTTCTGCCCGAGTAGACAACTAGGCAATCTGAGAATTTGCAGCTGTCATAGGCGACGTTATCCAAATCGACTCTGCTATTTGTGAAGGTACTATTTCTGACCTTGTTCATTTCTTACACATCCCAATTGTTATCAACTTCAACTTTACTGTCCTGACTAGAATTACCTGGTAATGCCTCCAACTTATTGATGGTGCTTTATGTTCAGATAATGCCCGATGACTTTGTCATGTAGCTCCACCGATTTTGAGAACGACAGCGACTTCCGTCCTATCCTTGCCAGATACTGCCTCAGATTCAGGTTATGCTGCTCAATTCGCTGCGTATATCGCTTGCTGATAACGTGCAACTTTCCCTTCAGCCGAGATTCATACAGCTGCCAGCCATCCGTCATCCATATCACCACATCAAAGGCCGGCAGCAGGCACAGAAGACGCTCCAGCGTGGCCATAGTACGCTCACCAAAGACGTGCGCCACGACCGTCCTCCTATCCTGGCATACGCGTAAAACAACTAGCGCTGGCGTGATTTAGCCCCTACGTAGCCCGATTGTTCGTCCATTTCCGCGCAGACAATGACGTCACTGCCCGGTTGTATACGTGAGGTTACCGACTGCGGCCTGAGTTTTTTAAGTGTCGTAAAATCGTGTTGAGGCCAACGCCCATAATGCGGGCGGTAGCCCTGCATCCGACGCCATTCATGGCCATATCAATGATATTCTGGTGTGTTCCGGGTTGTGATGCAGTGTAAGTGAAGCTGATTTGCCATGTTTTACGACAGTGAGAGCAAAGATAGCGCTGATGTCCGGCAGTACTTTTACCGTTACGTACGACGTTTTCAGTAGCTGAACAGGAGGGACAGCTGATGGAAAGGGGAGCCACGGGAGCACCTCAAAAACACCATCATACACTAAACCAGTAAGTTGGCAGCATCACCTCAAAGCTATTAGGTTCGATTTGAATATAAACAACTTTCATTAAACTGATGTTTATTACTAAATTCCGAGCAAAAATATCACACCATATTTAAATGCAACCTTAAATTACTTAGTGTATAATTCAATTGCACAATAATAATTAATAGTGTATTTTTAGTCCGGAACTATGATTTCTAAAACGGAGATTGAAAAGTGAAAATATATTACGCATTAAAAAGAATAGCGTATATTGCAGGTGCTTTATCTATTGGTTGCGGCTCGCTTCCAATGATTTTCAGCAAAACACCCGCACTTCAATACTGGGTGCTTGGGGCTTTTCTTATTTTAATTGGATATTTCATATCAAAGCTTGAATTCGATAAATCTAAATACATCAAGTACCTAAACGAAAAGAACGACGGGCTTTATATTTACTATGCTAAATTTGGTGGGGAAGAGCACGAAATAAAAATAAACACAAAAAACAAAACAATTGAACTAAAGTCAGGAAGAAACTCCTCTACACTAAACTTTGATAACATAAAATCATGGAAATATAACGTTTCTGGAATTAGCAAGGTTAATGTTGTTGGTTCCACTAACAGCGTAATTGGTAATTTCACCGCTTTATCTCAAGCCAACGCCATCAACCACCAAGCAGGGTACAGCGCGTGGGATAATAATGGATTCTTTATTCACACAGATGCATTGGCAAATCCTGTCTGGCATATAAAGATAATACCAAAAGATGTCGCAATAGACCTTAAATCTGACAAGTTTTGGAAAAGTGTCGCTGGCGAATGCGAAGTCTGGATGAACGTAATGAACCGAGCCATTAATAAATAGAAGTCTTACTATTGAGGCCAGCGCCCGTGATACGGGTACTGGCACAGCCCACAATACCATTCATGGCCATATCAATGATTTTCTGGTGCGTACCGGGCTGAGATTCGTTGTAAGTGAACCGTAGCTGCTATGTTTTACGGCAGTGATCGCAGAGATAGCGATGATGTCCGGCAGTACTTTTACCGTTACGCACCACCCCATCAGTAGCTGAACAGGAGGGGTAGCTGATGGAAATAGAAGCCACTGGATCACATCAAAAACACCATCACACACTAAACCAGTAAGTTGGCAGCATCACCGAATTACCTTTGATATTTGCGTCCATAAAACCCTTATCCGATTGGTAATCGGATGGTGAATAGAGGACCTTATTGTTGAAATTTAATGTAATAAAAAAAAGCATCACAAGGAGTGATGGGAATGAAATCAAGAACCATAGAAATCTTGATTGAAGGTGTTCGATATGTATGAACGGTAAAACAGTGGTGGCACTGACCTCAACTGATCCAGCAAATACTGCGATGATTGTTAGAGGATTTTTTATATGGCTAATCGTAGACATATTTTCCATAACCCAATGTTTCTAAAAGTATCCTTGGCGATTGACCACAACTTCTACAGTGGTTCTTTATTGATGCCAATGTGCTTACAGTATCAAGTTTAGTTTCAGAATAAACCACAAATCTAAAATGGATAGGAGGTTATTTGCAATTCGACCTGGTGAAACACCCAGGCGGCGTATTCTCTCCAGCAAATGACACTGACCTCGAACGACTCCAGCGCTTCAAAACCGGCGAAACCTACACAGCCGAAATCAAACTAACCCGTAATCCGTCCTTCCACCGCAAGGTAATGGCCTTCTTTGGCTTTTGCTTCGATCACTGGTGCGCTAATCGTGCCGGTCTGGAGCATATGGACGAGCACAGTCAGTTTGAGCGGTTCCGGAAAGACCTGACGATACTGGCCGGTTTCTATGTCCAGACAGTCAGGCTGAACGGTGAAATACGGACAGAGGCGGAAAGTCTGGCGTTCGCCAGCATGGACCAGGAGAAGTTCGAGAGGGTGTACAGCGCACTGATTAACGCCGCCATCAAACACGTATTTTCGGGAACCAAAGACCCGAACATCTTAAACAGGCTGTATGCCTTTTTCTGAGGAAGTCTTATGACAGACAAATCCAACACACCGGCAGAGCACAAAGATACTTGGCAGACGCCGCCGGAGATCTTCCGCGCTCTCAATGCTGAATTTCAGTTCCAGCTCGATGCCGCCGCCAGCCCGCATAACGCGCTTTGCCGGAAGTACATCACTTCTGAACAGGATACGCTCCGGACTGATTGGAGTGACTATGTCGACAACGGCTATGCCTGGCTAAACCCGCCGTACAGTGCGCCGCTACCGTTTGTCGAAAAGGCCGCAGAGGAAAAAGAACTGAATCATGTCGGCTGCGTGATGCTGTTGCCAGCCGATACATCGGTGGGATGGTTCAAAGAGGCAGTCAGAACTGCGAGTGAAATCCGGCTGATCACCGGCGGCCGCTTGGCGTTTATCTCCTCGCAGACTGGTAAGCCGGTCGGCGGTAATAACAAAGGGTCATTGCTAATCATCTGGCACCCGTGGCCAACAGGCGCATGCCAGTTCAAAACAGTGGACCGCGATCAGTTGATCAGCTTTGGAAAACGGCTGATAGAGAGGGCGGCTTAATGCGGACAGGAAAGCACTACGTTGAGAGTGAACTCGAATACCTTCGTCGCGTGGCAGGCAAGGTGCCGATACCGGTTATCAGTAAGTCACTCAAGCGCACCGAAAACTCTGTTGTGCATAAAGCCCAGCAAATGAAATTAAGCCTCACAGTGCCGAAAAGCGTATTGCTCAAGCACTGGCCTGAATACTTGCGAGGTGATGATGTTTAGCCCAACCCAACGCGCATTAGACAACCTGATATTCCGGCCAACCAAACTTACCCAGAACAAGCGAAAGCGAATCCCAGCCGCCAGTGAGGTTAAGTCTTACGACCATGCCTCTGTACTGCTCCGAGCTAAGTGGGACAGAACCAGAATGCGGAGGGTGCATGGTAACTGACTGCACAGCCTGCGGCTTTCCTGCTAGTGATAACCAGCTCTGTGATACCTGTGAGGAACTGTACAGCGCAAAGAGTCCGAACTTTTACGACCTGGGAGGTGATGATGGTCAGGCAGAAAAAGCCGAAACCTAAAACATGCCGCCACTGTAAATCGAAATACTCTCCTCGGTCCACCACCCAAACAGTCTGTTCACCATCCTGCGCAATCCAATACAGCAAGCACCAGTCAGCGAAACAGGCTGAGCGGCAGGCTATTGCCGATCGGAAAGCACACCGGGAACGCAAAGCAGACCTGAAGCCATTAAGCCACTGGATAAACATGACCCAGCGGGCGTTTAACGACTTCATCAGAGCGCGGGACGGGGAAGTATGCATCAGTTGCGGCAGCCGGTCGGCAGTCAGTTATCACGCCGGGCACTACCGGACCACGGCCAAGGCAAGTCAGCTTCGGTTCAACGAGGACAACGTTTCATCACAATGCAGTTCCTGTAATACCCACCACTCCGGAAACATTGGTCCGTACCGCCTCAACCTGATAGCCAAAATCGGAACTGAGCGGGTCGAGGCACTCGAAAACAACAACGAGCCACACCGATACACCAGAGAAGAACTGGAAGCCATCAGGGCGCGTTACAGGAAGAAAACCAGAGAGCTGATCAAACAGCGGGAGGGATTATGATGCTGAATATAGCGTTCGCAATAACTGTATGGGCAATATTTATTTTTATCTGGCTTCCCGTCATGTTCGCCCGGCATCGAAAGCAGATGCGCTCACTCAGGGCAATAAACAAAGGTTATCGATTCAGTAAGAAATACTTGGGAATCAGAAGACTAACCAGGAGTGATTCATGACCTGGCTAACCCGATTACTCAACCACTTCACCCCGATAGTTCCCGATGTAAAACCCGCTCACTGGCAATCATGGGATGCCATCCCCCGGAGGAAGAATGAATCTCGAAAACGCCGTTAAGTTTCACAGCCCGAAATCCCCTCAATTCACCGACTCCCCACGGGCAACCGCATCAGAGGCTTTGACCGGTACTGATGTTATGGGTGCATTTGGGATGGTGCAGAGTCGCTCTCAACTCGGATTCACAGCTTTCAGCGGCAAAATGGATCTGAGTGAGAGCGACAAGAGAAAGGCGATTCAGTTACTGACACAGCATGGAATGAAGCATTGCGACAAGGTGGCAGCCTTACGCAAGCTTGAAACCAAGGATAAGGGAAGGGTGGTGCAAACACTCGCAACTTTCGCCTTTGCGTCATGGTCCCGTTCGGCGGCAACGCCCGGGGCCAGGTGTAAAGACTGCCACGGTACTGGTCGGGCATGCGATCGGGAGAAAACGGAGGCGAGTGGGAAGTTCACGGAGAAGGAGTGTAACCGGTGTTCGGGAGATGGCTATACCCGCCTGCCGGCCGCATCAGCTTTCAAGGCGGTAAAGTCCAATATCACTGATAAACAATGGCGCTATGAGGTGAAGCGTTTTTATGAGTCACTTATATCGGAGCTGGATAAATCAGAGAGTCACGCCAACAGCATGCTGCGGCTGGTTACAACCTCTTTTGACGAAGTTGATAAATCCCAAACGATTGCTGTTGACTAAATGGCGGGAATTGGGTAAATTTGACACCAATGGTGGGATTTTATGCTTTCCATCCAGTCAAATTCAAAGGGCTCGCAGATTGCGGGCCTTTTTTCATTTCTGCGGTATCAAAATTTCATCCAGGCTCTGCTACATCAGGACTTTCTTATGGAGTTTCTTTTACTCTGAGAAATATAAGCTACTCTTAACATTGTAAACATCATCTACAACCCTTCATTCGAATATCCCTATTGTTTGTTTGATTTTGACCTCGCTTCGGCGGGGTTTTTTTTATGCCCAAATTTCACCCTCTGCCAATCGACGACCCGTTAAACATCCTCTCTGACTGTAGCGTTAACGGCACAGGGTGAATCCCTACACACAGCACCGAGCTTTTCTCAAGCAAAGGTGGAACCCATGAAGATAAATATCATGCCCGACAAAATTGCATCGGCAGCAAGCTATTGCGTGTCCGGCACACTTGTCTGCGGAGGTAGCGTGGCCCAATGGATCAATGACCTCGACTGGAACAAGATAGCCGTTATCAGCGGGATCATCGTAGGTGTCGCAACACTACTGGTGAATGCCTGGTACAAAAGCCAGACGCTGAAAGCCTATAAAGACTCGATTGCCCGGGGAATCCCCAGCGCACCACCTGAAGGTGACTGACCATGGCCATATCACCTTCACTCAGAAAGAAGCTGATTGCAGCCGTTGGTGGAGGTGTTATCGCCATTGCCTCAGTTCTGGTTAGCAGTCAGGAGGGAATGGAGCACACCCCGTACCGCGATGGCGGTGGAGTATGGACTGTCTGCAAAGGACACACCGGCCCCGACGTCATTCCCGGACGCACGTACACGGATGCTCAGTGCAATGCTTTCCTGTCTGCGGACATTGCTACCGCCAACCGGTCGGTTACCCGCCTGGCAAAAGTCCCGATGAACGAAATGCAGGAAGCGGCCCTGACCAGTTTCGTGTTTAACGTGGGTGCCGGTAACTTCTCCCGGTCATCTTTACTGCGTGAACTCAACGCCGGTCATTACACCGAGGCCTGCAACTCGCTCACCCGCTGGGTGTACATCGGTCGGACTAAATCCACTGGCCTGATGAATCGCCGGCAGGTTGAGCGTGAAGTCTGTCTGTGGGGTGCTCAATGATTTGGTTACTCGCAAACTGGCGTTATGTGGTGATCACCCTGCTGGCCGGAATCCTGCTCAGCGTTGCAAGCCTGATGAATCACTACCGGCATGCTGCTGATGAATGGAAAGAGAAATCACAGCAGCAAACCGCTCTGGCCGAGTCCAGGCTGAAAACCATTACTGACATGCAGGCACAGCAGAAAGCAGTCTCTGACATCGACACCCAGTACCAGACAACAATTAAGGCGAAAGACGATGAAATCAGTTCTCTGCGCAACAGCGTTGATTCTGGTGCTGTCCGGCTGCGCATCAAAGCAGTATGTCCCGCAGGAGTGCCCAAAGCCGGCACCGCCGCCAGCGGCACTAATGCAACCAGCGCCGAACTCGATACAGACGCTCGACAAAATTATTACACCCTCCGCAGCCAACTGAACCAGGCCACTGCACAGATTAACGGCCTGCAGGCTTACATCAGGGAAATCACCAAATGAAATTCATCCAGTGGCTGAAAAGCCTTTTCACGAAAAAAGAGAGCGAAGAGATGTCAGATCAATCCGTAACCGATACCGCAGTAGCAGACGCAACCACTGTCGCAGCAACCGACACTACTGCAACCACTTCGACAGCCGATACCACCACTGTTGAAACAGCTACTACCGACACCGGAATTGTGGCAACTGTAGAGCGTGACCTCAGCCAGTTCTATGACGTGGTTAAAGAACTAACCGAACGATTCGGCGCTGAATACAAAGAGCTGGCTATCGACTTCGCTAAAGCTGTCAGCGTGAAGAAGTGATCAGAACAGAGGCCATTGCGGTGGCCTCGATTGTGGTTATTATTCAAGTGGTAGGGTGCCTGATAGGAAGATTCCGAAAAAGAAGTTTGCTATAGCTGTAAAAAAAAATTGATAATGTTTTTTTAACTATAGCGGGGTAAGAATATGAAGGTTAACTCTGTAAATCAAACTTTGACGTCTCACAGCGAATTTATGGCAGATCGTTATCTCACTCTTGATGGTGAGTGGTCAGAATCTTGGTGGCAATTCTTCCAGAGGGCAGAAAACGCTCATTTTTGGATGATGAAGCGTAACATCTCAACAGACGGTACTCACATCATCGTAAATTGCCCTCTTGACGAATTACAAACCCAGATAACGCATATTAATTCATACTGCGCTACTGCAGATAAAGACTTGTTAGCATGGGAACATGAAAATTCTAGAATGCAGGAATATGAATTAAAGAAAGCTGCTGAACGGCAGGCCAAGGCCAATGAAGTCTTCAGTAATCTCAAGTTCTAATGCCATCTAATTTATCAAACCGCCTCCGGGCGGTTTTTTTATGTCTGCATCACAGAACATCCCATCCGGGTGCTGTTTAATGCAAGCAACAAGGAACAGAAATGGTAAAGCTGATAGATAATCGCCTTTCTCAAGGCGATAGCATTTGAAGAAGCTATGTGCGTTTCTGAGACGCAACACACTTGTCTTGAAGGCTCTTCATTGCATCAGGTGACATGGGGGCGGTCATCATATGCTGGTATGCCATACACTCCGGAGTTGCTTCCTCGTGATTTTTCTCATGAGCACATGCAGTAAGAGACGCGGATACTAAAAGTAAAATAGTGAATTTAATCAAATCTACCTCCTCAGTTTATAGGGAGTATAACTTTCGCACTATCGTGTAACCAGTTTGATTGGCCTCACCCTATGAATGCTAAATGTCATCTCCTGAAGGTGTTGCGATATCTCTTTTTATCCCGGAAGGCAGAAATCCCGAAGTAAACTGCAATGATGGTCAAAATTACAGCTGATATAAATAGCATTAAGTTATTCATTTTATTCTTGAAATTATAATTTGGTGCACAGTGTATACAGCGGGCTAAAGTATAGTTCAATAGCACTGATTATTTAGGTAGCACGCTTTTGATAAAGATCAACTTTTGGTGCGATTTTTTTTACGTAAGCACCACAGAGAGCTTCACTATGGTGATGTTTAATACAATAAATAAGGGATAAAAATGGCAGGTCTGACAATTAAGCAAGAGGCTTTCTGTCAGGCATACATCGAGAAAGGTAATGCTTCTGAGGCTTATCGGACGGCGTATGCTGCTGACAAGATGAAGTCGGAAGCTATCCACGTTCAAGCGAGTAAATTACTTGATAACCCTAAGGTTACCCTAAGGATTTCAGAACTGAAGGGAGAGCATCGAAAGAGACACAATATTACCGTCGATGATCTTCTTGATGAGTTAGAAGAAGCAAGGCAGTCGGCCCTCAAAGCAGAAACGCCACAGTCTTCAGCAGCAGTCGGTGCCACGATGGGGAAAGCGAAGTTGCTTGGCCTGGATAAAGTGGTAGTCGATAACATTTCCTCTGACGGCAGCATGACGCCTAAGCCGACAACCATTCGCCTGGTAGGAGTATCCCCAGCCAATGGAAAACCAGATTGATCTCCGCATCCCTGAAAAGTTAGTTCCCGTATTCGCAACGCCTGATGTCCGTTACCGTGGAGCACATGGTGGCCGCGGCTCTGCCAAAACAAGAACCTTTGCCCTGATGACTGCCGTTAAGGCATATCAGGCAGCCGAAGCCGGCATAAGTGGCGTAATACTCTGCGCACGTGAGTATATGAACTCACTGGAAGAATCATCCATGGAGGAAGTGAAACAGGCTATTCGCGCTGTACCATGGCTGGATGACTATTTCGATATTGGCGAGAAGTACATCAGGACAAAGAATCGAAACGTCAGTTATGTATTTTGCGGTCTGAGGCATAATCTCGACAGTATCAAATCCAAAGCGCGCATTCTCGTTGCCTGGGTTGATGAGGCTGAATCAGTATCATCGACAGCATGGAAAAAGCTTCGCCCTACCGTTCGTGAGTCAGGTTCAGAAATTTGGGTAACCTGGAACCCAGAGAAAGACGGTAGTGCTACAGATAAACTATTCAGAAAGAACCCTCCGAAAAGCTCACTTGTCGTCGAGATGAATTATGCGGATAACCCATGGTTCCCTGCGGTGCTTGAAGATGAGCGGCAGGATGATTTAGCCAACCTGGATTACGCCGATTATGCGTGGATTTGGGAGGGTGCCTATCTCGAAAACTCCGATAAACAGGTGCTGGCGAATAAGTACGTTGTTCAGACATTTGCAGACGACCTGTGGCAAAAAGCGGAGAGGCTTCTGTTCGGTGCTGACTTCGGATTCGCGAAAGACCCCAGCACTCTCATCCGTATGTTTATTCTGGATAGCAACCTCTACATCGAACACGAGGCCTATGGCAATGGTGTAGAGCTCAATGATATGTGGAAATTCTACGCTGGCAAAGAGGGTGCAACAGAGCGCCAGCTTACAGACTGGATGGTCACCGATGATGCTAAATTCCCGGGGATTCCGGAAGCCAGAAGGTGGCCGATCAAGGCTGACAATTCACGCCCAGAAACAATAAGTCATATTAAAACTGAAGGTTTCAATATATCTGCAGCGCAGAAATGGCAGGGCAGTGTTGAAGACGGCATTACCTGTCTGCGTGGATTCAAGAAAATCATCATTCACCCTCGTTGCAAAGAAACAGCGAAAGAGGCCCGGCTTTATTCGTACAAAACTGACCGGATCACCGGTGAGGTTCTGCCAGTGATCGAAGACAAGAATAACCACTGCTGGGATGGCATCAGGTACGGCCTGGACGGATATATCAAGCGGAAAACCAAAGGTGCCATCTTCTTCTAAGGATTAACTCAGTGAACGAACCAAACAAAGGCGAGGTGGCATTCCTCGTCAACGCCCTTGCTGAGTCAATCGGGCGGCAACGAATGCTGTACGCCAGCCAGTTCCACGGCAACACGAAGCGCACGAAGTTATGGGATGAATTCGGTTATCCCGATAGTGTCCCGTTCGACCTGCTTTACCGCGCATACCGGCGAAACTCTGCGGCATACTCCGGCGTTCATAAAACGCTGGATTCGTGCTGGATAGATTTACCAACCATAATCGAGGGTCCGGAGTCAGGCGAAGCGGCACAAAACACGCCGTGGGAAGTCATGATTACACGGGTAATGAAGCGCTTCTGGGCGAAAATCAAAGATGCTGACCGGCGTAACCTCGTTGGCCGGTATTCTGCGTTACTACTGCAGATTAAAGACGGCAATACATGGGATAAGCCCGTTGATGTGAACGCTGTCCGTCGCCTGGGTGATAAAGCGATTGTCCGGATGATTCCCGCATGGGAGTCGCAGATTAAGCCGGTCAGTTATGACATCGACACACTGTCTGACACTTACGGCCAGCCGACTGAGTACCAGTTTAACGAACAGCCAATTGATGATAATGGCTCATACGGTCCGACACGCAGCGTCACGGTGCATCCGGATCGGGTAATCATCCTCGCCGAAGGTGCGGAAGACGAAAATATCCTGTCCGGTATCCCGCTGAATGAAGCCGGTTATAACGACCTGCTGGATATTGAAAAAACCAAAGGCGGCAGCGCTGAAGGTTTTCTGAAGAACGCCAGTCGGCAGTTGGGTATAAGCTTTGACTCCAACACTGATATGCAGGCTATCGCTCAGATGGCAAAAGAGGCGGGCTATAAAGACCTCGGCGAGGCCATGAACGACAAAATGATGAAGCTGAATCGGGGTACTGATTCGGCGCTGGTTACTCAGTCCGGTACCACATCAGTCCTGTCAGTGGCTGCCTCCGACCCTACGCCGTCATGGACTGTATCAGCAAACAGCTATGCATCAACGATTCAGTGTCCGTTCAACATTTTGTTCGGCAAGCAGACCGGCAATCTGGCATCCACTGAAGACAAATCAGCGTGGGCTGTCCGCTGTAATTCCCGGCGTCATGGCTTCCAGTCTGACGTTGTGACAATAGTGATCACCAGGCTTTGGACTCTCGGGGCTATCGATGCACCGGCCAACGGTGAAGTGACAATTACCTGGTCTGATTTACTGGCGCCAGGCGATACCGAGAAGCTGGCGAATATGTCTACCATCGCGGATGTCGCTCAGAAATCACAGGCAGCGCTCGGTCGATCATCCATCACTGAGAATGAAATACGTGCTGCCGGAGGACTTGAGCCGGTACCGGAAGTGCCACTGCCGGACCCGAACGTTAAACAAACCGGTAAGGACCCGCTGAATGATGACCAGAGCAATACTCAGGACGCCGGTAATACCACGCAACAAAGCTGACCCTACACAATCATCACGCCAGGTCAGCCGGATGTTTAACGACATCGAAACGCGCTACCTCGGCATCAAGACTGACCTCAAATCGCTGTTTGACCTGCAACTTACCGGCACAGAAGTGCAGACCAACGCCCGGCAGAGTTATCTGGCCTGCAACAATGAAGACGGACCCGCCACGCTGTTCCAGGTGAATATCGGAAAGTACCTCTACGACATGACAGCCGCAAAGCTGGCAAGCCTGCTACAGAGTGCTCAGGCGATTCTGGATAAGTGGCTGCTGCAGGGTGGTGAGCAGAACGTATGGGCGATGGGTTACGTGCAGGAAGAATATCAGCGCGGCACGCAAATGGCTGTCAGTAATCTTTCGGTGCAGTCAGCAATTTACGAGCAGCAGGTAACGCTTGCCGACCGGTTGTCGTCACCAGGTGTGCTGAACCAGATAGCCAGTGCGCAGGTCGCAACATACAGCGACTGGAAAGGAATCAGCGATAAAGCCCGCGCTGATTTGTCCGGCGTCATAACTGATGCTGTGGCGCGTGGTATCAATCCGCGTGAAACCGCTCAGATAGTCAGCAAGCGGCTCGACGTTTCAATGAGCAGTGCAAAGAACATCGCTCAGACGGAGCAGGTTGGGGCATTGCGTAATGCTCAGCGAACAGAAACAGTCTGGTCCCGCGACACACTCGGCCTGAATACCAAAATGCTGCACCTGTCAGCACTCAAGCCAACGTCCCGCGCATGGCATGTTGCCCGCCACGGTCACACGTACACGCCGGAGGAAATCGAAGAGTGGTATTCGCAGAACGGTAACCGCTACAACTGCTACTGCAGCCAGATACCGGTAATCCTGGATGATGACGGGGAGATAGTTAACCCCGGCATGGTCGAGCGTCTGGCGAAAGAGCGGGAGCAGTGGCAGTCAGTTTCCCATAAACCTAAGAAGTAACCATCCGTGAGGACTCAGCATGTCACGCAACTGCGTAAACGTGCTGTCGGTCATTAACTCCGCTTCAAATATCTCCACTGAAACCATCAACGGACGCGATCACATCATCGTGCGCGGCATCACGCCTGTTGTTGATGACATTGTGATGAACCGGAAGTTGTACCCGGCAGCAGAAATCAGCAAGGGCTATAAAACGCTCGAACGGAACCCGATGCCGCTCGGTCATCCCAAAATCGACGGAAAGCATATCTCAGCTAGGGATGTTCAGGCGGTTAACCAGTTTCATGTTGGTGCCTGGCTGCAGAACGTGAACCACTCAGGCGGCAAGGTTACCGGTGATATGTACGTTGACCGCCGCTATGCCGAAGGTTCTGAACACGGCAGGCGTCTGCTTGAACGCCTGGACGATATGGCTGCCGGTAAGAACACCGAGCCGGTCCATATCTCAACCGGGCTGATGTACTCAGGAATCGCTGCCAACGGCGAATCCAAGGGCAAAAAGTACAACGAGATTGCGACAAACATGGACTTTGACCATGTGGCCGTGCTTCTCGATGAACCAGGCGCCGGCACTCCTGCCGAAGGTGTCGGAATTTTCGTTAACTCAGACGGCACTGAGCAGGAAATCGAAGTTGTGAACCTGTCAGATGCCGACATCCCCGATCCGAATGACCCCTTTAAATCATTTATCAACCAGCTAAAGGCGTTTTTCAGCGCCAACAGCAAACAATCCGATGAAGGAAACGACCCGATGAAAGAACTCATCACCAACGCGCTGAAAGCAAAAGGCATCGAAACCGAAGGTAAATCGGATGCTGAACTGATGGACGCGTACAACAAAGCCATGGCCGATGACGCTGCCAAAAAGGATGAAACGCCGGAAGAAAAGGCGGCCCGTCTGAAGAAAGAAGCTGACGACAAAGCGGCTGCTGATAAAGCCACGGGTACTGCGACCAATACCGAAGAAGTTCCCGCCTGGGCTAAGTCGCTGACCGAAAAAGTGGAATCTCTGACCCTTCAGGTTAATGCCGGCCAGGAATCAGAAAAAACCACCATGCGCACAGCGGTTAAGGCCAAATTCGGCATGACTGACATTGCAGTCAATGCACTGGATGGCGAGCCGCTGAAAGAGCTGTACGCACAATGCGCCACTTCACACGGCCTGAGTGGTGCTTTCAACCACTCAACCGATACCAAATCAATCTCAGAAATGCCGGAGTAATGACAAATGGCTAAAGACGGTAAACACGTAATTCACGCTGGCGGCATTTTCGCTAATCCGCTGCTTCACCGTGAAGGTGCGGCAGCCGCCGCAACACAACCCGGCACTGTTGGTTATTTCGATGCAGGTAAATTCACTGCGTCAGTGGCGGGTGAAGAATCGGCAATCCTGTACGTTGCCGACTTCGATTACCTGCGCTGCAAAACGGTCGATGACACCATTGCTGCAGGTGACCTGGTTGTCGCTATTCAGCCGCAATCGGGCATGTTCCTGAATATCCCTGCAGCGGCCGGCACGTACACCAAAGGTCAGGCTGTATCGGTGGTAAATGGTCAAATCGCCGCCGCAACGACCGGAGAAACCCCTTCCACCGTATTCGCTTATGTCGAAGAAGATACCGCGCTGACTGCAGTAGCGGGTGATCTGGTTCGCGTAGTATTCAAATAAGGATAACTGAATGTTTGTATTCTCGAAGTCTATTGGCGAAAAGACCAATAACCTGGCTGTTAACAGCTATCAGTTCGCGCAACTGAACCAGGAGCGCCAGGCAGCCATGAACCATCAGGGCGTTAATGTGATGGAAGAAATTGCCAATCGCGTGAATATCGCCTCTGAGCTGAATGGTATCAATGCCGTACGCTCTCCTGCTGACCTGTATAAAACGTTCGATCAGACCGTGCTGGCACAGTTCACCAATCAGGACGAGTTCACACTCCTGAATGACCTGACGCCGCTATCCCGTTCCGTTCGTATCAATGCCACCGTGTACGAATATGCGAAGTCTGGCGGTAAAATGTGGGGTCACACCTCAATGTCCGGTCAGATTGGTGCTGCGCTGGATGCCACTGCCTACACATACGATGGCACCATGGTACCGGTGCATGATACCGGCTTTAAGTTCGACTGGCGTGATGGCCACCTGAATAATCCTGATGCGTTCGACGTGATTTCAGATGCTCAGGCAGAGTCCACGAAACAGATTCGCCGGACTTTTGTGGACTACATCTTCAATGGCTTCCGTGACAGTGAAGGCAACTTTGTTCAGTTCGACGGTAAAACGTGGAAGGGGCTGAAAGCCGATGAACGTGTTGCCCAGGTCACTCTGACCACCGACCTGGCAATCTCGAACGACCCGAAAGCCATTCGCGCCCAGTTTATCGCGCTGCGCGATGTGGTGCGCGTCACCAACCTGCAGTATGGCGTGCAGACCTTTTATGTGTCTCAGGACATCATGTCCAACCTGGAGCAGTATTTCAGTGACAATTATGCAGCGCCAACGCTGTATGAAGAGCTGCTGAAGCTGTCCGGTATTGCTGCGATTAAGGTTGACGCACAACTTACCGGCAACCAGTTGCTGATTGTCCCGTTACAGTCCGGTGTTATCGCGCCGATTGTCGGCCAGGCATTCGGTACCGTTGCCGACCCGCGTCCGTTCTATAACAGTGACTATGTATGGCGCACCTGGGGTGCTGCTGGCCTGATGGTGAAAACCGATATCCAGGGTCACTTCTCTGTCGTCTACGCTCACAGCTAAGGATAAATCATGGCACTCGTAAAGATTCTGGCTTCAAATCTCTTTGCCGGTGCCAGCCTCCGTAAACTGGAAGCTGGCAAAACCTATGATGTTGATGACTCACTGGCCGATAAGTGGATTGCGGCAGGCAAGGCTGAGAAATCGACGGAGAAGAAAGGCGACAAGCTGGTGACCACTGTTTCACCGGCGAACTCAACCGTAACAGACTCTTCAGCCATTCAGGCCAAACTCGATGCTGCGCTGGCTCAGGTTAGTGAACTGACCGATACCGCTGCAGCAAAAGAGACTGAGCATGCCGCTGCACTTGAAGCCGAAAAGACCCGCGCTGACACCGCAGAAGCAGCGCTGGCCGAAGCAACCAAAGGTAAATAATTATGGCAGCCCAAATCACGCTTGATGACGTAAAACCGATGATGGCTGAATTGGGCTTCACGGTGCCGGATGCAGTTCTGACTCTGTTACTTGAACAGGTCAGCGCATCATCTGCCTGTATGGACGGGGCCGGATATTCAGACAGTCTGCAAAAACTGCTGCGTATCTACGCCGTGTTGCGTCTCGCGGCCCTGTCTGGTGCCCGTAAAATATCATCACAATCTGCACCTTCCGGTGCTTCACGGTCTTTCACTTATGATGCTGCCGGCACTGATTACCTGTTGAAACAAATCAGGGCGTGGGATACCAATGGCTGTTTATCTGGCCTGCCACTCAGCAGCAACCAGGTGGGATTCTTTGATGTTGTCGGGGGATGCTGATGATTTGGAATGATATCGCTGACCGGTTACCAAAACCGCTTGAGCGTGTATGGGTGGAAACCGACACCGGCAGGAAAACCACGGCCTATCTGAAATCAGACGGCGAATGGTTCCTGTTCTGCCGGAAAATTGCCGAAACCGGTGCAAAGGTGGTGAGGTGGCGGGAATGAGCGAGGCGTCAAACTGGTCATACACGGCCCCGTGTACCATCTGGCGTAATCTCGGGCTTGATGAATATGGTGATTCTCTGGGGTTCTCCGCCCCTGAAATCATCATGGCCGACTATCAGGGCGGGTTGTCCGCGAAGATTGGCGACATTGGTACAGAGCAGGTTGTTAAAAACACGTTCTGGACTGAATATGCCACTGCATCAAAAGGCGATTACATCCTGATAGGCCAGTCTGCTGATTCCGATCCGGTGGCCGCAGGTGCTGATGAGGTGATGCAGGTCATCCGGTACGCGGATACTTTCGACCGGCTTGCTGATGATTATGCCATTCTGACGGGAGTCTGATATGGGGATTAAGGTAAGAGGCATACAGGCATCAAAACAGGGCCTTGATGCGCTGGTGAATGATATTCAGGGCAGAAGGGCACCAAGGGCTGTACAGTCCGCATCCATTATTATCGGATCAGAGGCAGCAGTACTGACGCCGATTGATACCTCAACGCTCATTAACTCTCAGTTCCGGGAGTTGATGGTTAACGGAACAATGGTGACCGGTCGTGTTGGCTACTCTGCCGATTATGCCGTGTATGTCCATAACGCTCCGGGCAAGCTGAAGGGCAAGCCGAGATCCGGTGTTCAATCGTTTAATACCAGCTCCGGCAAGGTGGCATTTGCTTCTGACAAAGGAAACTTCTGGGACCCGCACGCTGAGCCGCACTTCCTTACCAAGGGTGCAGCAAATGCCAAAGATGCCGTGATTGCCGTTGTGCATAAGGAAATGTCCCGATGAATCCCCCGATGCATAAACGTGTCCGCAACCTGTTGGTCGATGCCGGACTCACTACCGGATACACCATCCAGTCGCTGGTATGGGCTGATTCCGGAAAACTCACCGACCGGTTCATTGTGGTCCGGCCAAACGGTGGCAGCAATATCGACCGCGATTTTGGTGCTGAATATTACGTCATGGTTGATGTAATTACCGGTAAGAACACCGGCGATTATGCCAAATCAGAAACCGATGTTCAGGCCATCATCGACTACATCCAGCAAAACCCGCTATCTGATCCCTGTGTGGGCCAGATAACAAACATGGGTGGCATTCCTTCACCGGTACAGACAACAGAGGGTCGCCTTGTGTGGCGATTGCAGTTTGTCTGCACCTACGGGGAATAACCCGAACAAAACCGAACAGGTCGCCATTTGGCGGCCTTTTTTTATGCTCAAAAGAGGCTAAGAAATGGCTCAATGTACCACTGATAATACTAAGCTGTTTGGCCGTGCCGTCATTCTTGAAGTGGCTGATGGCTGCGCTGACACAATCCCTGCTGAATCGGAGTTTATGCTCCTGGCGGCCGGCACATCAAAAACTTTCGACATGAACCCGAATACCACCAACTCATCTGCGGATGACACCAAAGGCTGGGTAGAGAACGTGGTCACCTCTAATGATCTGACTCTGTCATTTGAAGGTGAAGTGCGGGTTAACGATAAATCCGATCAGTACGGCGTGTACAAATTCATTAAGTATTACGTCAATGAAGTGAATGCCGCCCGCCAGCCGACACTGTGGGTCCGGATGTACTTCGGTCAGATCATGATTCAGGCCTACATGGTCATTACTGCACTGAGTAATGATGGCGGTACCGATGACATTGTGACGTTCTCGACGGAATTTAAAGTTGCTGATGGCTCTACGGTGTCAATTGATGATATTGACGACACTGTAGCTGTTACTGGTGTCACTGTGGCGCCAACATCGAGCACCATTGCGGCTGGTTCAAGCACTACATTCTCAGTAACTATTGCTCCGCAGAATGCAACTAATCAGGCGTTCACTGTCACATCATCTCTTCCGGCAAGAGCGACAGCAACTATTAGCGGAAATACGGTAACTGTTTCGGCTCCATCCGGGGCGACCGCTGGTACGGCAACAATCACGGTCACCACTGATGATGGCAGCTTTACAACCACTCATACCGCAACGGTTACTGCAGCGTAACCAATCCAAATGGCAGTTTCGACTGCCATTGATATTGATTATGAGGCTGACCAATGACACCAATTAAGGAAATCGGGGAGTGCGTTATATCTGTGGGTGATACGGATTATTTTTTCCGACCGTCATTCGCTAACATGACCAAAATTGGCACCCCGGAGGAAATAGTTTCGACGTTCTACGCGCTACACAATGACAACCTGAGTAACCTGATTGTCAGAGCATTGTCAGTGTTCGGCAGGCTGCCGGAATGGTTTATTCGTTACCTGAATAACTCAGCAGAAGGAAAAGCGGCATTTGTGGCCGCTGTGGCTGTCATGGATGCATGTTGTGATGTGGATGTCACGGTACTGACCGGCGAAATTGTCCCGTCACGAACAGGTAAGCGTTCATTCGTCTGGCGAAAAGGGCGGCTCGATGCCAATGACCTGATAGTGATTGCATCTGAACTGATTGTTCACGGCATTATCGGCAGGGCGAAGGTCAGGCAGTTACAGCGGCATGAGTCGAAATCAACGGTTAAAGAGTTCCGGGCGATTGACTACATCAATGCTGCCAGGAATCATTTTGGCATATCCCGTAGCGAAGCCGAAAACCTGACCATGACTGATTTTATCCTGCTACTGAACACCAAATATCCGGAACAGAAAGGCTTTACCCGCGAAGAATATGACAAGGTGGTTGATGATTACTTTGCTATGAAAGAGAGGCGGCTGAAGGGGTAGGCCGCTCTATTTAGGTTGTTATTTCTCTGGATTATCCGTCTCTGTGACCGTCAGCGATTTTGCGTCCTGCATAAACCTTGATATTTCATCGCTACTCATTCCTGAGGCTTTGAATTTTATTTTATCTGTTTCGATGTATACCGATTTGTGGCTGTGGCGTTTGGTAAAAGCCCATACAGCTGACCCTACAAATGTCCAAAATGGCTTTGATTCTGCTAATGAAATTATAATTTCTTTCAAATCAGCACTATTAACAATGAAACCTGGACCGCTTCTTACTTCATGAGCATTAGCGCCAGTGAAAGAGGGTCTAAACGTTATGTCATTCTCACGAAGTGTTGCACAAAAAGCTGCTGCAATATCAGATGGTAAAAATACCTTCAAAGGAGGATTGTTCATTACCATATCCTATTATGACTGGTTGGCGAGGTTAAAAAGCTTCTGGATATTCCTTTCCGCAGCAATCGCAGCGCTGACCTGTAAAAGCACGACTATCTGCTTTTACGATGTTGACGCTGAGGAGGCTCTTAAAAGAATGAGCAAACAACCTAACAGCAAAGATGACGAAGGGTAATCCTGACATTTGATCAGTATTCACTCGCTCTCTTGCTTCCCATTGCATAAGTTTGGCTTTAGGATTGGTCTTAACTTTACCAATGGGGATAGGGATGTGAAGAAGATTATAACTGCTTTTATTGTTGCATTGACGTTATCTGGCTGCGCGACTAGTGGTAATAAATCAATACAAAATGAAACACAAGTAAGTATTCAGCAGAAGTTAGTAAAAGGCGTTACGACAAAAGGCGAAGTTAGGTCTTACTTTGGTGATCCTACCGGAGTTACCTTTACTAGCGATGGGTCAGAGCAATGGCAGTATATGCTTGCGGACATGAAAATTTCCGGCAAGGCGTTTATTCCGTTCTATGGGTTGTTTGATAATGGTGCCACTACGGATATGAAACAGCTAATAATTCTCTTCAAGGGTGATGTGGTTAGCAATTACACCCTAGTTAACTCCAAAACAGAAACGAAGTCTGGACTGTTAAATTAAACATAATTTATCGAACGAACCTCGCTCCGGCGGGGTTTTGCTGGTCTGTCATATATCTTCGTACCGACAGCTTCCCCAGCCCTCTGATTCTATTTTCTTGGTTATAACCGCGCCCCTATCCGCGTCACCTGACCTGCGCAAAATGATGGATAACTGGCTATACCCATGATGGCTGGGATAAAAAAATTTAGTGTTTGAAGGCTTCATCCCTACGACATCTTCGTATTCTTTGAGCCTTGCGCGATGTTTTTCCTTCATGGCCTCAATGACGATATCTGATATAGAAATTGATTCTTCACATAGCTCAATAGCTAAAGAAAGTTGTTTAGGGTCTTTCCTGAGTCGGTAGGCGGTTTTTATCGCTTCTTGAATCTCGAAATGCAGATCGACAATATCGAAGCAGTCCAATGTTTTGATATGGGCTAGTCGATGACTGAAAGTCGTCATTTGACAATCTTCCCGTACATTGCTTTGAGAGTTTCGACCTCTGATTCAAGAGCGATAAGCCTCTCAGCGACTGAGGCTAAGTCTAGTGCCCTAATGTGCTGATTCTTCATCGTCCATGCCTCTAAGGCAGCTACCATTTCAGCATTAAGTGAGCGCCCATTTGTATCTGCTAGCTCTGCAAGTTGCTCTTTTATTTCAATTGGCAGTCTCAGGTTTACCTGAGGGTGTTTATAGGCACGTTCAGACATATCTACCTCTTATTTTTTTTAAGAATAAGTAGGTATCTATTGACTATCAATACGTACCTACATACTATGTATGCATATGTATTACGGAGGCGCAGATGAAAAAGGTTAAAACAATACGAATGCCTGATTGGATGGAGCTGGCACTTGAAGAATTGGCTAAAAAGGATGACAGGACGTTTAGTTATGAGGTTTTACGCAGGCTGAAGGATTCACTAAAGAAAGATGGCGTATCTTGCCAATAAAAATGCCCCGGAAGTGGTAGGACACAACCGAGGCTTTATCGACTAATTCACGCAGGAATAATCGACATGAAAATTGTAGCAAAAGAGAATCCAGAGTTCACCATCTTCCGCTTTGGTGATAGCGAAATTCGAGTGCTTAATAAGCATGGTGAGCCGTGGTTTGTTGCTCAGGACGTTTGCGCTACTCTGAAGATCCAAAACGTCACCCAAGCCTTAGAGAGGCTGGACGATGATGAACGGTCTATGTTTAACATAGGTCGTCAAGGTGAGGCCAATATCGTCAGCGAATCAGGTATGTACACTCTGGTACTCCGTTGCCGTGATGCTGTTAACAAAGGCTCTGTTCCCCATAAGTTCCGCAAATGGGTTACGGCCGAAGTTCTGCCATCAATTCGCAAAAATGGCAGTTATGAAAAACCACTGACGCGGAAAAGCACTACAGAAGAAAGAACTCCACTTCGTGACGCTGTGAATATGCTGGTAAGCAAAAGGCATATGATGTACCCGGAGGCATACGCGCTAATTCATCAACGTTTCCAGATCACAAGCTTTGAGCAGTTGACCCCGGAGCAGATTGAACCGGCTATCGAATATGTTCACTCTATCATTTTGGAAGGCGAGTTGCTTTCACGGCACGATAAGCAAATGGCTCTCCCGCTGTCTTATCCGATGGCATATTTTGAGAACTACCGGCATGTGGTTAAACCAGATGAGTTACGGAGTCCCTGGCATTATCCTGCAGGGCACTTGATCCCAAATGGTGATAATCCCAACCCTCTTGGTCGACTGCTAATCCAACTCAAGGAATTGGGCTACGAAATTGATGCAGCTCAGTTTCAAATGCTTTCGTTGCAGCACCATCTTGAAATGGTGAGGCATAAGCTGGCGAGTATAGAACGCGCTATTCGCTGAAAGGTTATTTCAAATAATTCTAACCCGCTCCGGCGGGTTTTTTTATGCCCGAGGAAACGTAAATGGCAGACAGTCAGAACGCAGGTTCAATCTATTTTGATGTTGATATCGACACAGCAAAACTTCTGACCAGCGCCAGGCAGGTCGATTCGACGCTGGATAACATGGCGTCATCGGCACAATCAACCGGTAAAAGCATGGATAGTATGGGGAAAAATACCAAGTCTGCTTCCTCATCACTAAACCAGATTGCCGCATCCACAAAATCAGTTGATGGCTCAATGCAGACGCTGAATACGACCGTCAGCGCGATGGCTATTGCAATCCAGCAGGCCAATCAATCATCGGCTGCTGCAAGCATGACTCTGGCCCAGATGCAGGGTGCCATGAATTCCCTGATTGGTGCGGCCAACTCGATAGCTGAAGCAATGCGCGGGGCTGGAACCAGCACCAGCACAGCCAGTAACGAATTCAGCCGGGCAGAGTCAATCATCGAAGGCTTGGGTAATCAGCTTGCCATTCTCGATGAGGCTCAGGAGAACGGTGCGAGGAGCGCAGCTATTCTGGCTGCACAACTCCGGGCCGGTGCCGGGGCGACTGATACTGAAAAAGAAAAAATTGGCGAACTTACCGGCCAACTGTATGACATGAAAAACGGCACAGATGCCGGAGTCAAAAGCCATGTTAACTGGAAAAACAGCATGCAGCAGGCCGGTTATCAGGTGCAGGACTTCATTGTACAGGTGCAGGGCGGCCAGTCGGCTATCGTGGCATTCAGTCAGCAAGGATCACAGTTAGCTGGCGCATTCGGTCCGCAAGGTGCCGTTGTGGGGGCGTTGATTGCGCTGGGTTCTGTCATTGTTGGTACGCTTGTCAAAAGCATGGGGAATGCTACAGATACCATAAAGACCTTGGGTGATGCTGCAAGTGCTCTGGACGGTATTATCACTGTTTCTCAGAGTGGGGTGGCTGCACTTTCAGATAAATATGCCTTACTTGCCAGTTCAAACGCTAAGTTTGGTCAGATTCTAAAAACTCAGGCGATCATTGAATACAACCAGGCGCTGAGTAAAATCCCTGACTCTATTCAGAGTATATCGAGTGATGCTCTGTCAATCGGCGATCAACTGAGTGGTGTATTTACAGGGGCAATCCCATCCGTAAGCGGATTAGGTAAGGTTCTGTCAGACCTAAATATAACCACATCTAATTACAATGATGCTGTTAAGCAGATACCTCAAACGCTAGGGGGCGTTAGCCCTGCGCTGAGTTTATTGGCGAATACAGTGGATACCGTGGCAAGCAAGTTTGGACTGTCAACCCAGCAGGCGTTTGAACTGACTAAGCGTCTTAACGATGTGGCAGAAAGTAAATCCCCAGAACAATTACAAAGCCTGGCGCTATGGTTGCAGCAGATGAATAGCTCAACACCTGGAGTTACCAGTGCTTTCGGTGATTTGACGGTAAATGTATCGAAGCTTGGTGTGGCAGCCGCGCAGGCAGAAATAAATTTGGAAAAAGCCAAGGCCGCTAACGATGCACTAACTAAGTCCCAAGAGCGGGCGGTAGTGGCTTCAGAAAGAGAGTTGGCCCTGGCTAAGGCTACCGGAGCTGAAAGAGCTAAGTTACAGGCTTCGTATAAAGTTCAGGACTTGCAATTAAACCCTAATAGCGACAAGGCCAAAGAAATTGAATCAAATGCTGTAGCCACTTATAACGTTCAGCAGGCACAGAAATCACTTTCAGCAGAGCGAAAAAAAGGGGCGACAACAGCCAATCAACAGGCGAAAGCGGAAGAGTCAGTAACTCAGAAACTTGAGCAACTCCGTCAGCAGTCTGATCTGAACGCTGTGTCATCCCAAAACCTGACCCTTGAGCAAGCCAAGCTCCGCGCTGAAATGTCTCTCGGGAAGAATGCCACAGCAGCACAAAGGGAGGAGGCTGCTAAATACGCTGAAGCCATCTGGCAGCAGGCGGCAGCACTCAAGGCCAGAAACCTGATACCTGAAGTTGCTGAGAATGATGATTATCAGAACAAGTCAGCCCAGCTTGAACTGCTTAAAGGGCAGAAAGACTCCCAGGGAAATCTGATTATCAGTCAGCAGCAGTATCAGCAGGCATCTGAAAAGCTGGCCGCAGAGCATATGGCTAACCTGGATAAAATTAACAGCCAGAACGTTGTAACCCCTCAACAGACCATGGCCGCTCAGGTTGACCCTGTTCAGCAACTTGCCAATGAAAACGCACAGAAGCTTGCCCTGATACAGCAATTCACGCAGCAGAAGGTGTTAACTGAGCAGCAGGGCCTTGCGCTGATGAATGCTGCAAATACCCAGTATGAGCAGCAACGCACAGCCGCGCAGTGGCAATTGTTCACACAGCAATCACAGGGTTATGCAGCGCTTGGTGCGGCTGTGGATGGTTTCGGTCAATCAGCAAGTAGCGCGATAACAGGTGTGGTTACCGGCTCTGAAAGCCTCTCATCGGCACTTCAGAATATCGGCAATACGGTAATTAACGATGTAATCCAGACGTTTGTTGATATGGGTATGCAATGGGTTAAGTCGGCGATTATGGGCGCAACAGCTCAGCAGTCAGCGATAGCGGCCACTACGACAGCTCAAGTCGCTGGGATTGCAACTCAGACCACAGCAAGCACCGCCGCAGCAGTCGCCACAACTACAGCATGGGAACCTGCCGCCATTATGTCATCAATTGCATCATGGGGCGGTGCAGTAGCTATAGGGCTGGGTGCCATGGCGGGAATTCTGGCATTGACTGGAAAGCGTAAGAATGGCGGTCCGGTTTCTGCCGGAGGGATGTATCAGGTTGGTGAGTCCGGCCTGCCTGAAATTTATAAGGCAAGCAATGGCAGCCAGTACATGATACCCGGAGATAACGGTAGTGTCCTGAGTAACAAGGATATCACCGGAAGCAATAGCGGTCTAAATGTTCAGGTGGTCATCAACAATCAGGCATCGAATGCTTCACCTCAGTATGTTGGGGCGACTCAGGATAATGGTAGTTATATACTGGAATTCCTTATATCAGATGCTGAAAGGGGTGGGTCATACATCAATACAGTTCAGACAGTGTTTGGTTTATCAAGAAAGGCAACGGGAGACTACTGATGGTAGATAATATTTTTTCAGGAAAGGAATTTGCAGAAGAAGTGAAAAGATGTATCAGTGTTTTCGATACAGAAAGTGACAGAGGGGTCGTGCTGGTAGCATCAAGTATGATTGAAGAGGCCTTGAAAAATTTAATTGCAAGCTATCTACTTCCGCCACTGAATAAAGGCGATGAACTTTTAGAAAGGGGCCCGCTCCAGAATCTAAACAGTAGAATACAGGCCGCTTACCGACTAGGTTTGATCAGAAAATCGGTTTCAGACGGGCTTCATGCTTTTCGCGATATGAGGAATGAATTCGCTCATAACATCGAAACGTGTAATTTCTCAGATCCCAAAATAATTATAAAGCTGGATGCAATTTATAAACACAGTGCGGATATTTCATTGCTATTAGATGGCTATTGGCCGCATGACAAAGAAGGGGGGGCTATTCCTACTCGCCTGAAGTTCACTCTTTTTATCTCAGTGTTAATTTCAGCATTAAACTTTGCTCAAAGAGAAGTTATTGCCATTCAGCCATTAGACTTAATAAATTAACGCATCAAAAAAGCCTCATAATTCTGATTCATGAGGCTTTTTGCCTGGAGATTATTAATGGCAACCGTTCAATACCCCGACAGGCTGCCGTTACCCCAACGTGCCAGCCAGAACATGACGCAGGATACTGGATTCAGAACAACCCAGCCTGCAATTGGTCCTGCAATTTTCACCCCGATAACTACAGACCTGAAAGCCACCTGGTCACTGACATGGATATTTACCCTGCAGCAGGCACAGGTATTTAAGTCGTGGCTGCGTTCACCAACATACTGTGACAGTGGCCGAAACTGGTTTGAAATGGCAATAGACCTTGGAGATAACCAGGGGCCTCAGGTTCAGACCCTGCACTTTACCGGAATGCCGGTTCAGACCAGCAAGGACGGTATCACTGTCACCTGGACTGCCAGGGTTATCTGTAATGGCCTGAATGACGATACCAGTGCTTATGACGACTGGATTGTTGAGGCACCGCCTGGTTATGAGAACTGGCTTGATCCGCTGGTGACAGTGATTTTACCGGAGGCATAATGACGACACTGAAAGAATGGAAGGAGCGGCGGCCAGCATCGGATTTAAAAGAGACTGTCACTTTTTATCACCCGTCATTTGGTTACTACCGGACAGTGAATAACCTGTTTTCACCTGCAGAGTTTGCTGGCGATAGTTACGAACCGGCAAGGTTCAGCGTTACCGAGCCTGCACAGGATGGTACAGCGACAATATCCATGACTATCACCTTTGTTGCCGGCGCCGAAAATGTCAGGAACACACTTAAATCATGGCGGGGCGCACAGCGAATGACGGCGATTTCCTGCAACTACAGCCTGTGGGATAACATTGGTGATTCAGTGGCGCTAAACAGCTATTCGCTTTACGTGAAAGATGTGTCACTCGATGCCAATAACGTGACCATTACTGCAAGCCTGACTAATCCTCTTTCACTTGCTAATCCAATCATCTACACCACCAAAGACTACCCCGGACTTCTGAACCTATGACAAATGATGAATTTATACGGCGTGTCATTGGCAGGCCGTGGGCTAACCGCGCCTGTAGTTTCAGTCAGATGGATTGCTGGGGCCTTGTTGTTCTCTATTACCGGCATGTGCTGAATAAAGAATTGCATCACATTCCGGGCTACGAGTCTGAGTCTGATTTCGTTACCTGCTATATGCAGGAGCGGGCGCACTGGCAGAAGGTGATTTACCTAGTTAAAGGCTGTCTGGCTGTGTTCTATCGCGGCGAATACCCGTCCCATGTCGGAGTGATGATTTCACCGGGTAAGTGCCTTCACTCCCGGGGTGAGCAGGGCTTTGTCAGGATAGACAGTCCGCTAACATTAACGAAGGTGTATCAAAGGGTGGAGTATCTGAAATATGGCGAGATATGAACTGCAGCGGCTACCGGGGTCGCCATTTGAGCGCGGAGAAATAAGTAATAACGCCCGCCTGGTTGACTGGCTTAACCAGCAGAACCTGCACAGCAATGTTGTCATAAGGATGAATGGCCGGACGCTTGAAGATGATTTCGACCTTAATTATGTGCCTGTAAGCGGGGATGTAATCAGCGTATTTGACCAGCCTGAAGGTGGCGTTGGCAAAGTAATCACCAGCGTGCTCCGGCCTGTAACTAAAGTCCTGTCCGGTGTAATGAAACTGTTTGGCCTTTCGGCTAAAACTGGTATTCCTTCGGTATCAACAGGTGAATCATCCAACAATGACCTGACGCAACAGACCAACCGGGCGAGGTTATACAAAGGAAGGCCCAACATTTACGGGCAGGTGAGGGCATATCCTGACCTGATTCAGGAGTCGATATTTGAATATATCGACAACAAAAAGTACGTCACTGAGTGGATGGAGGTGGGTTACGGGTATTACGATATATCTTCTGTGCGATATTCTGAATCATCTCTGACAGCTCTGGCCGGTGCCAGCTACCAGATTTATAACCCTGGTGACGTAATCGGTGACATGGCTCAGGGTTATTCATTCGATGATGTGGACGGGCAGGAGTTGCCAGGTCTGAATGAAGATGATTCGGAGATTAAGCAGCAGGGCACTACTGATACTCTGCTTGAGGGTACATTCAGCGGTGGTCAGTTCTACGCCAGAATCAACAAAGAAACCGGATTCGATTCGTTGTATGACTCGGCCAAGCCGGTATATGTCACTGTCATTGTTAATGTCACCTATAACACGGCGAGCGGCTCGGTAACGAAAGATGTGAGCGTACAGGGAACATTATTCCAGTCCACCATTACAGATGACGGGGCGCTGATTAATCCTGACCAGTATTACAACTTCTGGTTCAGTAATCTATCCGGCTCTGACTACCTCTCTTTGCCGTCCGATACAACAGTGAATCTGACAAAGCTGGTAGTTACCGAGTATGTCGGCACGACGATAGGGCCGTTCTTCGCGGCTCTTGAGTCCCAGCAGTTATGGATTCACCTCTATGCCAACCTGGGCGGCGGTTACGATGCACCGGCTAAAATTACCTGGTGGCAGGTGGATGATGACAATAACCAGATTGCCGGAACGCAGGAAAGTATGGATGTTCCTGTACACAACTCAGGAAGTGATCAGGACTATATCTATGTCACTGAGAAGATAACGCCTACCGCAGGTGTGGGACGCTATGCATTCAGCCTCTACCGTACCAATAACTCGCAGTCAGATTCTGTGCTGTATATCTCTGCGGCTCATGCCGTCACTATGCGCACTAATGTTGTCTATCCTGATGATACGCTGGTGAAAGTCACCGTACAGCAGACTGAGACACCGACCACGACACAGGACAGGAAATATAACTGCCTGGCAGAGCGCATGGTTATCAGCTGGACGACATCCGGAGGAATTGACTACACGCTCAGGCCATCCCGGTCATTCGCAGATGCTGTTCTGCATGAATGGGTTGTGACGGGTAATCAGGATGCGAGCAGGCTTGATATTGCGACACTGTACGAAATATTTAACAGCCTGTCAGACCCTCAACTTGGCTATTTCGATTACACATTCTCAGATGCAGCTCAGCCGCTGGGTGAAAGACTTCAGACAATCTGTGATGTAGCCAGGGTATCGATGAACTGGATCGGCGATACGCTGACGTTCTGGCGGGATGAGGCTGTTGCTTATCCTGAAACTGTATTCTCGCGTTCAAATATGTTCTGGGATGATTACAAAGTGGCTTACACAATGTCTCTGCCTGGCGGATTTGATGGGGTGACGCTGGACTACACGGACCCGACCAGCAATAAAAAGACATACATCTACCTTCAGATTGATGACAGTGGAATCACTGAGGTGGGTGATGCAACGAATAATGCCAACCAAATCAGTCTGGCGGGCAGTCGGAACAAAACTCAGGCATATGACAGGGCGTATCTCGAAGCCAGGAAGATACTATATTCCAGGCTCACGATGACAGTTAAGGTGCTGGAACAGACTCAAGTTGTCAGGGGAAAAGTGGTTCAGTGTCCTGATATGTATGATAACGCACAGCAGACCGGCTACCTGAAGGGCAGGAATGGTGACACTTTCTATACCTCTGAGAGGATAGATTTCTCTGCTGATCAGTTGTTTGTTGTTATGACCGACAGTGACGGGGCATTTCGTGGCAGGTGGCAGTGCCTGCCAGTTGAAGAAAACCCAAAGGCATTCAGTGCAAGCGCAGATCAGTTCGTACTCAATATTTACGATGGCAGATATATCCAGTCACCATCCAGATATTTTATTGCTTCTGATTCCGATCTGAACGCAACGCTGTGGCGTGTAGATAGCGCTAAGCCTAATGGTGATGATACTCAGACGCTGACCCTTACCGAATACTCCCCCGATATCTATCCGAATTAATTAATTATTTCTGCGGCCACCGATCAGATTAACTTCTGAGGATTTGCCGTGTTTAAAAGGCGACAAAATGGCAGATTACAAAATCCCAACCCCGACACATAAACCTGTTCCGAGTGCTGATATTCGCGATGTGGTGTTTGCCGGTGCGAAAGTTGATGAGTGGGTTACCTCTCCCGGATACACATATACAGACCGGTTTGGTAAACAGCATTTGACAGCAGAGGGTATCAATAATCAGTTCCAGCAATTCCTGCTCAACTCTGGTTATGAGTTTCTCGCTGATTATGCCGATGGCCCCATCACTTTCACCAGCCGCAACCAGATAACCGCATACAACGGTGAGTATTATCGCCCGAAAGCTTCTGTATCCCTCCCATACACCACCACCGGTAATACTGTGGCCACATGGTCAACAGACAAAGATAACTTTGTCGTGGTGGGTGATGCGGCGCTGCGGCAGGAGCTGGCAGCGGATGATGGTGAGATTGTTATCGGGAGAATTGGTTATTGCTCTGGTCTTGTTGCAACTGACCCGAAAGCTGAGGGTAAGAAAGTCACAGTTATCGAGTTTGAGAAAGGGAGTTATACTGGTGGTGGAGAGTTTATTTCAAAACTATCAACTCAATTTACTGCTGATTCGGGAAAGGTTTTTGCATCAGCAAATTCTGCTTACGTATGGGTTCGGATTGAATATTTAGCAGGTCAGCCAATTCAGCCTGAATGGTATGGATGCCGTGGCTTGGGGAGTGCATATCCTGATACAGCTAGTTTCATGAAAATGATATCTGGCCTTGAAGATAATGACACCGTCCTACTTGGTATGGGGAGAGAGTATTACAACGATGACCCATATAACACCAGATGGGCTATAACAAAAAACAACATCAGCATTGTTGGTCAGGGATCGACTTTATCCAGAAGGACTATGCTTTCATCTGATGGCTTTGGGATTATCCTAGATGTTCAGTCAGTTACAAAGTTTTATCTTGGCGGGAGATTACATCTGGCAGGAAATGACCCACTCTCCGAAATATACAATACTTCCGGAGTGTCATTAAATAGCGGGGTCAGTTATTCCAATTCACCTGTGCAAACCTTCTGTATTCGTATTGAAAACAGCTCAGATGTTGTAATAGGGGATGGAGTAACCGGGGAAAGAGCGACATATATAGGCTATATAAATGGGTGTACAAGAGTAAGCATTAAAGGATCATATCGTTACTCTGGCCAGGTGTATCCGCTGACAGGTTCTGATTTGTCATTAGGCTCTGCTTTTAAATTTAATAACTCGACGGAGATTAACACAGACATAACAGCAGATAACTGTGCATATTCAGGTGTTGAGCTTGAAGGTTACAATTATAACGGGACCATAAAAGTAAGGTCTAAAAATAACTATCATGCGGCTGCTCATTTATTTACAAGGAATGCGAATTTTACTGTGGATGTATCGGCTGAGGATTGTGTTGTATCAGGGATATTTATTGGTAACCTTTCCCGTGTTATAACTGGCAAGGTTTCTTTCAGAAGTATTAATACTTCCGCTCCAGCTGTATTCATTCAGTGCACTGATACCACTATGCCCGTCACTGATGTTTCCCTTGATATAGTGAGTTATGGGCAAGGAACGGCCCTTACAACTTACGCAACTACAATCGGGAAATATATCTACAATAATAAATTCAATGTCATATCAGAAAGAACGGCAACAACAGGGTCGCATGTTGCTCTTACTTCTGCGTATTACAATGAAATTTCTATACGCGCTATTGGCGGCGCTAGGTGCCTTACATTATCATCAGGAAATTTTAATGATTTCATTCTGAAGCCAACTTACGGGGTGGGAACGGTTTATCAGTCGCCTGGCTGGTATAATAATTTTGATATAACATCAATGACTTCTGAGGGAGCATCTACGGCGACAAGATATGTGTTACGTTATGAGCAAGCCATTGTTGAAGGTTCTCCTTCTGTGACATCCAATAGCCCGGAGTCTATGCTTGCATATAACAGCAAGAAAGATTATGCGACATACCCATCATACCCAAACATTGCTCACGCGACTGCAATACCGACTGCAGTCCCGGTAGGCGGACTGTGGGTAGATACTGACGATGATAATACTGTTAAGTGGAGAGCTTCGTGATGAGTGATGATTTATATGATGAGCTGTTCAGCGGGCGTAAAGCAATTGAGGATGCTTTAGCTGCAACTGCAAAGCAGGCAGCTGAACTGGAAACCGAAGCAGAAGATTATGAAAGAGATCAAAAATAGAAATATAACATTCACTATGCCACTTCATTATAAAATGAAAGTGGCATAAGATATTCTAATTGTAGGGTGGTGCGATAGCAGTAGTTCGTTTTTTTAATATCATTGGCTTTAAAGTTATATATATGAAGCAAAGTGATAAAGTTATTGCAAGCTCACTATAGGTGTTTCTATTTATTCTCTGTGCGATATTAAAGTGAATAAACTGATGGATAAACATTACTGTTAGTGAGCTTTCACCAAATAACAGCACTATCTTGTTGCTTATTGACTTTGATGTTTTCATTATAAATAAAGTGACACTTAGGGCTACAAATAAAGAAATTACAGGAAAACCATACTCGGTGGCCTTTAAATCTATTTTTAAAAATCCTGGTAATAACACCATTGCGATACATGAAATTATGAAGCAGGGGAACACTAACCGCCATGTAAATAATGATTCATTTCTTTTCACCAGGTGACCTGTCAGCATTAATGGTATTGAATACAGGCATACGTCTAAGTCATAGATTATATCTGTTTTTACATAATATGACTCAACATATGATAGTGAGAGCATTATTACAATTGTTGTTATTATGTTTACCGTACTCATTTTAGAAGCGAGGTTTAGCACAATGCTTGATAAAATGAAAACAGGTATAAACCAAAAAACACCAAGTGATCCGGTTAGCCATGCTCCCCCCATTGAGAAGTTGAATGCATATGTTTCAATTTGGGATAATGTCAGGCCACCTCTTGCATAACTGACCAGCGCATCAAAGCATGTAAAAGCTATCCAGTATAAAATATATTGAGAAATTAACTTTGTGTGTTTCTTTAGTTTCAGCCGCCCGTTTGGATTCTGTAGGTAGCCTGATAATATAAAAAAGAAAGGCATGTGGAATGTGAATATTAAATACTTTAAATTTCCAGTTAATATATGACCCGCAACAACTAATATAATAGCTATCCCTTTGGATATATCAATCCATTCAACTCTTTTTTTTATTTCAGATGACATTTTTAGTGTTTTATATTATGGATAAAAAAACCAACATACAGTAATGTAAAGGTTTAGTAAATATTTTGAAATGAAAATATCTATAGTTTGAATGGTAATTGTACAGATTTGATTGTTAATATAATGTTGCAAATAGAATGTGGGTATTCAATTTAACTTAGACGAAGGATTACACCATGGCCTTCCCATCCCCCGCTGCAGACTACACAGAAACACGCCTGACACCGAATCTGGTCATGGGTATCACCGAATCCTCAATCATCGTTCCGACAGATGAGGGCTACGCTGTAGTCGAGCCTGGCATACCGGCAAAAGCGGGGAGGGTGGTTCTGCTCGATCTGGCCGGTCAGCAAAAACTGTTTGCGACAGTCGGCGCTGGCCGGTTTATCACTGACGGCGGAATTATCGAAGGTGAAGCGCTGGACGATGCGCGGGTGATTGGCGTGGTGACGTTTATGGTGAAGAGTTTTGACAGGGCCTAAAATCTGAGGTTGTACCAAATTTTGTACCAACCTGATTTTGGTTGGTTATTATTGTTTTTTAAATCATGCATTTATGATTGACTTCTCATAATCATGGAACAGGAAGGTTGGGGTGACTGCATCATTATTTTTCATCCTAAACCTTCCTGTGCTTTTCTGTTCTGTTATTTAAAATCAGTTTGTTAAGGTATTTTATGCTCAATGAATAACCTTTTTTGTCCCTGGTTTTTCTTAATGATACCTGTTGCAACACACAATACTCTGTACCAAAAGCAGGCCCCCGGATGTACCAACCCCGGGATGATTTCTTAAGTACTTAACTCCGGACAATCTGAGGCCAGTCAGACACCAGCCCGTGCGAGGTTACAGATTCAAATGGGTTTAGTGCAAGGATATCATCTAAAAGGGTTATGGGTTTTTGGTTTCGTTGCAGATATCAGGGGCAGTCTCAGTGAATAAGGCTGAGGCTTCACTCGCCAGCAGAGCAAGTAATCCCGGGAAGCGTTGTTCAATGTCAGAACGTCTTAATTGCGCCGCGCGACTGTTTCCCCGATCCACCTGACGTATCAGGCCACTGTGTCGCAGAATTTTAAAATGGTGGGTGAGAGTCGCTTTACTTACCGGCAGATTAAAAGAGGCGCAGGTACGCTCACTCCCTTCCGGCAGGAGGACTAATTCTCTGATCACTTGTCTGCGTAACGGGTCCGCCAGCGCCTGAAGTAACTCACCTAACTCAATATCTTCCGCTTCTGGATGGCCGTGCTGATCTTTCATGGTGTTTTCCGGGATAAAGGTATGGATATCATCGTACCTATATTGTAAGGTACAGCAAATATCATACCTTTAAGCCACAACACCGACAATCTCCGGGGAGAATAAGCACAATGTCTGATAACCAATTGATCCTGCCGGCAGTGGATGCCGGGGAAACCGGCCCTTATGCTGTGACGGGAAGTGCCATTGCCAGACCAGGGCTTGAAGATGCACTGGAGCAACAGTTGCTGTCACTGGTGGCACCCACCCGCGCTGAACCCGGAGTACTGGCTTATCATGTTCACCGCTCCCGCAGCCAGCGTGAGAAATTTGTGTTTTATGAAGTCTGGGAATCGGCAGAGGCGCTGCAACAACATTTGCAGCAACCCTATATTCAGGCTTTTTTAGCCTCGCGGTTTGAGTGGCTGGACGGGGATATGCAGGTGACATTTTTGAAGATGTCTAGTGACTATCAGTAATTGTCGGGCAGGGCAGCGGTATCTGTACGGTTGTCCTGCGTACGGACGACTGTGAGAAAATGATTCATTTCAACGAATAACATGACAAATCTCCGGGCCATAAAATCATCCCTGCGCTGAGCTTTTCGCAGAAAACCCCCTCCCAGCCATCGGCTACAATACCCCGACAACAGTATATTGTTTTATAACCGGAAGTTTTACAGCAGATCCCGCCATTTGACCTGTTACATTTACTCACAATTGAGAGATGCCAGCTGGGTGAAAATGCCGTAAAAAAGCGGCTAAAACCTGACGATCCACCCTATTTACTGAGGAATTTAGTTTGAAAAGGCGTCTGCTTATTACTTTACCGGGTATGATTTTACTGACATCAACGGCTTTTGCCGATGACACCCTGCCTTTTTCCACGACGCCACCAACACTTGATGCCGCATCCTGGGTGTTAATGGACGCGACTACCGGACAGGTTTTAACATCAAACAACCCTGATGAACGCCGTAACCCTGCCAGTCTGACCAAACTGGTCACCGGCTATGTGGTGGATCGTGCAATTAACCAGAAACGCATTACCCCGGACGATATCGTCACTGTCGGGGAAGATGCGTGGGGTGCAGGTAATCCGGTATTTAAAGGGTCATCTCTGATGTTCCTCAAGCCCGGAGATAAAATCTCAGTACGCGATTTAAGCCGTGGGGTTATTGTTGATTCAGGTAATGATGCCTGTGTGGCTTTGGCCGATTACGTCGCCGGTGGACAACAGAACTTTGTTAAACTGATGAATCAGGTGGTCGCTGATCTGCATCTGCAAAATACCCATTTTGAGACAGTTCACGGGTTAGACGCACCGGGCCAGTACAGTACAGCAAGAGACCTGGGGATTGTTGCGATGGCAATTATCCACGGGGAGCCAGAGTTCTATCACATGTACAGTCAGAAGACGATGACATGGAACGGCATCACTCAGAATAACCGTGTTGGCCTGCTGTGGGATAACAGCCTGCATGTGGATGGTATGAAAACCGGCCACACCGAAACCGCCGGGTTTAATATTATTGCCACCAATGTTATTGGTCAGCATCGCCTGATCGCGGTGGTTATGGGGGCAAAAAGCCCGAAAGACCGTGAAGACTGTGCCCGAAAACTGCTGATCTGGGGCCAGAATAATTTTGATACCGTCCAGCTGTTCCATGCCGGTAAAGCGATCGGTACTGAGAATGTCTGGTACGGCAATCCGCATTCGGTGAATGTCGGTTCAGCCAAAGATGTCTATCTGTCGCTGCCACGTGGTGAGATTAACCAGGTGAAAGCGAAATATGTTATCGATAAAAAAGAGCTGGATGCACCGTTAGCTGCCGATGAACAAGTCGGGGAAATTCAGGTAATGGACAAAGATAAGCAGATTGCCAGCTATCCTCTGGTTGCGCTGCAGGAAGTGAAACAGGGTGGCATCATCACCCGGATCACCGACTACGTTAAGAAAAAACTGTAACCGTTATCTATTACACCGGTCAAACTGGCCGGTGTAATTCAACACCAAAACAGTGTGAAACCTCCAATGTCTGCTATTAAGCTTGGTGCAGAGAATCTTTCAGTCCGTCCGGTAACTGTCAGCTATTTCACTTCATTACTGATTGTCATTGTGGTTCTGCATAGCCATCAACAAAGAAAATCCCTGTCAAAATCCCCGATGACTGTGACGAATTGCCACAGATTTTTTGCCACGAATATGTAAAAATACACCTTCAGATAATGACCGGAAACTCAGAGTGCGTCCCGACAAGCCGATATCCAAACCCGAATTTTGGTTATACCGCCATTACAAGACCGTTCATGGTCTGCGTATTGCCATCTCCTTTGTTTTAACTTTTCTGCTGGTCAGGTTATTTCAGATTCCGGAAGGGAGCTGGCCATTAATCACCCTGGTGGTGGTGATGGGACCGGTTTCTTCCTGGGGGACGGTATTTCCACGTGCGGTGCAGCGTATCATCGGCACGATCGCGGGTTCTGTTTCGGGATTAATTGCCCTGAAAATAGAGCTGATTTCTCTGCCGGCGATGCTGGTGTGGTGTGCCATTGTCATGTTTGTCTGTGGCTATCTGACCCTGGGTAAACGGCCGTATATGGCATTGTTGATTGGCATTACTCTGGGGGTGGTCGTGGGGGCCCCTGCGGGCGATTTCCTGACGGCATTATGGCGCGGCGGCGATGTGATTTTTGGCTCTATCCTGGCTGTGATCTTTACCGGAATCTGGGCCCAACGTGCTTATACATTCTGGCGAATCAGAATGTCAGATGCTCTGATAGCCTCACTAAAGATTTACCACACCGGATTGTCACCTAATTTGCTGGAAAAGCCACGGCTGAATAAACCGATTCAGAAATTACTGACTGAGGTGGTCAAAATGCGCTCGCTGCTGGAACCGGCAAATAAAGAGACCCGTATCCCTAAATCAGTGTATGAAGCCATTCAGACCATTCAACGTAATATGGTCTACACCCTGGAGATGCAGATCAATGCGTGGTGGGCCTCTCGCGAAAGTCATCTGTTACTGCTGAATGCCCCGACGATACGACGGACTCAGGCGCTGACCGAAAACCTGTTTCGCACACTGGCTGAGATGCTGGTCAGCGGCATTCCGGATAATGTTGCTGCCACTGCGGCTGAACTGGAAGAGGTTAACCGTGAGCTAAAATCGCTGCTTTCCAAAGCGGAACATGCGAATGCTGAAGCCGCTCAGGTGTACGGTTATGTATGGTTAAGCCTTGAACTGCACGGCCAGTTGGTCAGAATGAATGATCTGATCCGGATGGTGCTGAGAAAGTAATCGGTGGTCTGAATGTGAATTGCATTTGCTTTGCGCTAAGATAAGGTACTGAAAAGTTTTAGAAGTCACAATAAAGCAGCAGAGACTTCATCTGATTCGATAGATTCTGAAACTCACACGCCTGCCAGAACAGGCGTCAAACTAAGGTGTTATCATGGAAAATGCCAAACAGTCATTCCAGGACGTACTCGAATTTGTACGCATGTTTCGCCGTAAAAATAAGTTACAACGTGAGATCACGGATAATGAGAAGAAAGTCCGTGACAACCAGAAGCGTGTTCTGTTGCTGGATAACCTGAGTGAATATATCAAGCCTGGCATGAGCATTGAGGCAATTCAGGAAATTATTGCCAGCATGCGCAGCGACTATGAAGATCGTGTCGACGAATACATCATCAAAAACGCCGATCTGTCTAAAGAACGTCGTGAAATCTCGAAAAAACTGAAACTGCTGGGTGAACAGAAAGCACCGTCAGTCGACGAAAAGAAATAAACCGACAGTTCAGAATCAGCCCGGCACAATGACCGGGCTTTTTATATCATCAGACAGACGACTGGCGCTGAATCTGATAAACCTGCAAATTCACCCATACTGCATTCAGCAGTGGTACAGGTACTGAATGTGCACGTGCTCTTTCTACCAGATCGCCAATGATTTGGTCTGCTTCAATCTGGAAACCCTGATGCAAATCGCGATACATTGAGGATGTCATCGGAGTGGCCGGATTACTGAGGGTTTGCAGAGTGGTGGCGATGACCGCAGGGCGCTGCTGATAGCCGCAGGCAGTGACTACCGCCAGAACTTCACTGAAAATAGTGTTCAGCAGTGTGTCACCTCCGGCAGACTGCAACACCTGCTGGGTATTACCACGCGACAGACAGGTAACTGCGCCCAGGGTGCTCAGCAACAGCCATTTTTCCCACAGATCACTTTGTACTGACAGTGATAATTTGTTATCAAATCCGCAATCGGTAAATACCTGATTAATCTTCTGAATCCTGACTGAATCACCGCCATCTAACTCACCAAAGATTAACTGGCTGAGTGCAGACATCTGGAGAACTTCGCCCTCATCATTTAGCGTAGAGTGAATCTTACACAGGCCACCAATCACCTTGTCTTCACCAAATGTCTCACGCAGCGTGGTGATGTGCTTCATACCGTTGAGAATCGGCAGTATGACAGTGTCTTTGCCCACAGCCGGAGTAATATCCCGGATAGCGCCAGCCAGACCAAAACTTTTTACGGTCAGAATAATCAGGTCATAAGGGGCGGTAATTTCATCTGCGACTACAATCTGTGGCCGGAGAGAGAAGGTGCCGGAGTGTGCATGAACGACCAGCCCGTTTTCTCTGAGTTTTTCTGCTCGCTTCTCACGTACCAGAAATGTGACATCACGGCCATGACGCGCCAGACTTGCGCCATAAAACCCGCCGGTAGAGCCAGCGCCAACAACCAGAATCCGCATTACTCGTCTCCCATCCATTCAGAATTAAGACTTCTACCTTAAAAGGCTGCAGCCGGAAACACCAGTCACTATAGTTAAAAAATTATGTCAAATTCAGCCTGTTGGCCCGGGGTGGCATGAATGAGTGACAAAAAAGCCACCCGCCAGCAGAATGTTGCTGCTGCAGGCCTAAAAAAGCCATTTATCCCTGACAGGAAACCCCGTTAATATAGGGGGAATAGTAGAGAATACAGGAATAAAGATCATGGAGAAGTCGCCACCACTGCTCGAATTAAGCAATATCTGCTTTCGGGCGGGTAATACACCGATACTTAATGACATTTCACTCTCTCTCCGGCCCGGGGAGTTTACTCTGATTACCGGTCCCTCCGGATGCGGCAAAAGTACCTTATTGAAAATTGCCTCCTCGCTGATCTCTGCCGACAGCGGAAATATTCGTTTTGACGGTAAATCTATCGACAGTTATTCCCCGGAGGAGTACCGGCGCCAGGTTTCCTATTGTGCTCAGACACCTGCGTTGTTTGGTGAGACGGTGGAGGATAATCTGAGTTTTCCGTGGCAGTTGCGACAAAAGAAAGCCGATGCACAGCAACTTAAGCAGGATCTGCAACGGCTGGCACTGCCGGAAAACTTGCTTTCTAAACCGGTGACCGAACTTTCTGGCGGTGAAAAACAACGGGTTTCACTGCTGCGTAACCTGCAGTTTTTACCCAGGGTTCTGCTGCTGGATGAAATTACCAGCGCACTGGATGACAGTAATAAACGCCGGGTGAACGATTTGATTCATCAGTATGTCAGAGAGAAAAATCTTGGCGTGCTCTGGGTAACCCACGATCGCAACGAAATCAATCATGCGGATAATGTGATTACTCTGACCGCCAACCAGCCCCGGGAAACCACTAATGAACCAGCATAATATTACCAACAGCTCGCTGTTAATGTCCCTTGGTCTGGTATTGCTGGCCATTATCATCAGTCACCGGGAAAAGCTTTCACTGGAAAAAGATATCATCTGGAGCATCGGTCGGGCTGTCGTGCAGTTAGTGATTGTCGGTTATGTTCTCAAATATATCTTCGATGTGAATAATGCTTTACTGACGATACTGATGGTGTTGTTTATCTGTGTAAACGCGGCGCTGAATGCCAAAAAGCGTAGTAAATATATCGACAGGGCATTTGTAATGTCATTTATCGCTATCACCAGCGGGGCAGTACTGACACTGATCGTGCTGGTGGGTACCGGATCTATTGAGTTTTTACCGATGCAGGTGATCCCAATTTCCGGCATGATCGCCGGCAACGGTATGATTGCGGTGGGACTTTGTTATAACAACCTCGGTCAGCGTTTCAGTTCTCATCAGCAACAGATCCAGGAGATGCTGAGTCTGGGAGCGACACCTAAACAGGCCTCGGCGCAATTGCTGCGGGAAAGCATTCGTTCATCGTTGATTCCAACCGTAGATTCAGCAAAAACTGTTGGTCTGGTTAGCTTACCGGGAATGATGTCAGGATTGATTTTCGCGGGGATCGATCCGGTCAAAGCGATAAAATATCAGATTATGGTCACCTTTATGACACTCTCCACCGCCAGTATTTCGACAATTATTGCCGGGTATCTGGCCTGTCGCCGTTTTTATAACGACCGGCATCAACTGGTGATTAAGAACGCAAAATAACCCTTCTGCCGGCAGAACACTGAGCTCTGCCGGCAGCGGAATAATCAGCCCGGGTTAGAGAATCGAATAATGCCAGGTGAGCAGTAAAATATTCTGGTCCTGACTATGGGTGCCACTGATATTGCTGCGATACGTCACATTCTTCCAGCTGACCGTCATATCCTTACTGACAGATTCCGGTAACCGGTAACTTAAGCCCAACGTTCGTACCCACTCATTCTGATAGCCGGTTTTGCTGCTGACCATGGCGTGATAGCCATAAACATAGCTGCTGTTAAAACTTAATCCCCGGGCTCCAAGCCGGCTCAAATCCAGGTTATAACGCACTATCCATGCACGTTCATGTGCTGTTTTAAATTTTGACAGAGGGGATTCGCTAAGAAGCCCTGTGCTGCCCCCCGTGGTATCTGTGGATACACCATCAATGCTCTGACCAGGATCGAGGTAAGGAAAACCTCCGGTTCCGGTGAGTTGCTGGTAGCCGGCACCCAGACTGTTACCGGCAATCCGGTAGGTCAGCATGCCACCCAGTGCATTGTTATCGGCATTTCCACCGTAGCGTTCACCATCATTACGGCTGAGAAAATAGCGGGTATCTGCAGTTAACACCCCGCGACCTAACGGGGAAGAGGCCACTGCGCCAAAGAAGTGCTGCTGATAAAAATTGTTCAGCCGCGCATAGTAATAACTCAGTGCCAGCGCATTTATCGGCGTGTACCGGCCTCCGGCATAAGAAAAACCGGAGGAACTGCCGGTCGCTTTGCCTGTGGATTTGAGTGGCTGATAGTGGGTCTGGTTTCTGCCCTGAACCCTGTCGATAAAACCGGCATCGAGTGTCAGGTGACTGATATCTTCTGAATGCAGCGTGTAGCCGCGATAAAATGCCGGAAACAAACGTCCTGCATTGGTGTGAATCACCGGCAGATTGAGTTGCTGATATCCTGCTCTCGCCACGGTGCGGTGAATTTTGGCTTTGGCTGCAAAACGAGCGCTGCCAAAAGTTGCAGGAGCACTGTTATCACTGTGTTGTGGAAACAGACCGGTATTGATGTTGTTACCGGTCGGGCCATACAGTTTAGTCCCCAGCATACCAACGGCATCAACACCGAATCCCAGCGTTCCGGGGGTATAACCGGACTTCCCGGTCAGGATTAGCCCTTCGCCCAGTTGTTTGCCCACCGGCTGGCTGGTGTGTGAAGTACCACTGTCATTATTGTAATACATTGTTCGGCTATCGAGCGTCAGATGACTGTCGCTTAATAAGTCGGCCATTGCTGATAACGGTAATGTGCTGAGGATAAATGTCAGGAACGGAGAGAGTTTTGGTTTAGTCATAACAATAAAACCTGCTAACAGACAGCGTTGAGGCATATCTGGTGCAGAACGGTTTAAATCCGTGCTGGTTTAGCAGGTGAAGCCTTTAACGGATAACGGTAATGATAATTATTGTCATTTTTATTAAACGTAAGCTCAATAGCCGTCCGTTATTACTCTTTTTGATTACGATTGTTTACAAATCAGGCAGCGGAGGAATGGAACCTTTCTCAATATCTCTGATCATTGAGCGAATTCTAAACGCTGAAGGCCTGGCATCACTGCTCATAAATTCTGTCACATTAAGCCAGATAATCTGCTGAGGATTGAATCCCTGGTGATAAAACTGCCAGCGTAGTCCGGGAGCGCAAATCAGAAAATCCACATTCTGTGCCAGCAGAAGTTCAATATCTGACTCTGAATTATCTACAGTCAGCTGCACATCGGGGCTGTGTGGTTGTAGTGCAAGGCTCAATGCAGACATAAACTTTTCTGTCAGGGAAAATGGGAAATAGCCACGTTGCAGGGGGGAGCGGCCGGGGAGTGGCGAGGGGGAATGAATGAAAACCACGCGGTATTGTGACATAGCTTAATTCCTGTAAAAGATGGAAGGGCCGGCAACGGCGGAAACGGGTAACTCACAGCCGCAGTACCCTGTCAGGTCTTTGATTCATTTTACTTATTTCCCGGGCGCGCAATTTTCCACAGATGCTTTTTTAAACCAGTATTCAGATACACACAGAACATTGCGAAATCATGTCCGGGAACAACCAGAAACATAGCCTGTAGCGGCAACAGATGTATTACCCGGTGTTGTTAAACAACCGCAGAATATCTCATTGCCTGGTCACCAGGCCGGTGGTAGTCTTCCAGGACTAAAACCGGATAAGTCACCCTACTATGCCCCTTATATCAAACCCGTCGCCGCAAGAGATCAAAAGGATCAGAGAAAGTCTTGGTCTGGGACGTAGTGAATTTGCCAATGTACTCGGTATGTCTGCCAGCGGCGAACGCACGGTCCGTGGCTGGGAATCGGGTGAACACATCCCGTCGGCCGGAAAATGGAAGGCGATACAAAGCCTTGAAGCCAGGCTGAAAAAGCATCACCTGGAAGCACCCTTTCGTCAGGGACCCAAACAACAGAGCCGGTTCACATTTATTGATTTGTTTGCCGGAGTAGGCGGTATTCGTCTGCCATTCCAGCGATTGGGTGGACACTGCGTATTCACCTCTGAATGGGATAAATTTGCTCAGAAAACCTACCTGGCAAATTATGGTGAAATGCCGGTGGGTGATATCACCCGGGTCAATGCACAGGATATTGCTGATCATGATGTATTGCTGGGAGGATTTCCCTGCCAGGCATTTTCACTGGCAGGGCTCAGGCAAGGGTTCAGTGATACCCGTGGAACCATGTTTTTTGAAATACAGCGTATTCTGGCCGAAAAACGTCCCAAAGCCTTTTTGCTGGAAAATGTAAAACAGCTGCAGGGGCACGATAAAGGCCGCACTCTGAAAACCATTATCGGAATTTTGCAAGGTACGCATGGCGGGGCTATCCCCGACGATGTCCCGATGAGCGATGAAGCGCGCAGAGCGCTGTCCGGTAAGCTTAACTACTGGGTCGATTTTAAAGTGTTAAGGGCAGGAGATTTTGGGGCACCTCAAAACAGGGAACGGGTTTACATCGTTGGTTTTGATAAAGATTATTTCTCCGGAGTGAATTTCGATCAGGTTTTCAGCTGGCCGGAAGCTCCCTGTACGCCGACCCGGGTCGGGGATATCTTGTTGACGCCAGAAGAACTGTCACAGCAAATTGCGGCCAGGGGAAAAGATGCATACACACTGTCAGACAAATTGTGGGTCGGTCATCAGAAACGGCTGGCTTCTCATAAACAACGAGGCAATGGCTTCGGTTATTCGTTATTTAATGCCGACAGTGAGTACACCAATACCCTCAGTGCCCGTTACTATAAAGATGGTTCGGAAATTCTGATTGACCAGAGTGATGCAGGGAAAAATCCTCGCAAGCTCACTCCGGTAGAATGTGCACGGTTACAGGGTTTTCCTGATAATTTTATCGTTGATGCGGTATCACACGGACAGATCTACAAGCAATTTGGCAATTCAGTCTGTATGAAGGTAATTGACGCACTGGCCGGGCAACTGACCGAAGCATTGCAAAATGCGGAACAACTGCGCCGCTAGTAATTGCGGGCGGCAGACTGCCGCCCGACAGGTGGATTAGTCTGTGACTGGCAAAGTTTCTCCATTACGCGGAGAACGCGTTAACGTAGCAGAAGATGTCAGACGCTTTTCCGGTTGCAGCATCAGCATGGCTACCATACTGAACAGCGCCACTCCTGCGGTCACGCTGAACATCGAGTTGTATCCATAATTTTGTGCCATCCATCCGGATAAGATCGGTGAAATAATTGACGCAATATTTGCTATAGCCAGCGTCATTCCGCTGTAGGTACCTACTGTCGCTTTCGGTGTGACATCAATCACCACTGACCAGTAGACATTATTCACCATGGCATTAAGTGCGTTACCGGCGGTCATCAGGGCAATCACACTGGCGGGAGAGTCTACCCAGGGAATGGCCATAAAACAGCCTGCGGTAAGTAACAGAGCGATGGCAGCAAACAGGTTGCGCGCCAGGCGGAGGTTGCCAAAACGGCGTAACAGGGTATCAGAGATACGTCCTCCTAACAGCACGGTAAAGCAGGCGCCACTCCACGGAATCATCGCAACGTACCAAAGAGAGTGCAGGTCGTAATGGAAGTTGTCCTGTAAATACTTCGGCAACCAGCTGGCCAGCGTAAAGGTGATATACAGGAAGCTGAAGTATCCCAGCGCGTTACAGACCAGAGTTCGGTGGGTGAAAAACTTCCACCATGGCAGCGGTTTTTCTCCGCTGGCCTCAGCCTTTTGCCCGTTGGTGATTAGCGCCAGTTCCTGTGGATTTACCCGGGGGTGCAACTGAGGAGTATCGGTAAAGGTGCGGGCAAACAGCAGCATCGCCAGCAATGAAAAAATTCCCAGTACGATAAACATAATTCGCCAGTCATGGGTCAGAAGCAGCAAACCCACCGCGACCGGAGCGGTGAGCAATGCCCCAACCTGAGTACTGACCAGCCCGATGCTTAAGGCAAATCCCCGCTCGTTATCGGGTGCCCAACCGGCAATAGTTTTATTCATCAGTGCATAAGCCGGGCCTTCAGAGAAACCAAACAGAATACGTAATGCCGCGAAGCCAAGAATGGCTGACCCGCCAAACAGGGCGACCCCCAGCTCTCCGGCCCAGGCGGTGCCAATTTCCAGTATCGACCAGGCAATTCCTGCCCATAACCAAATTTTTCGGGTGCCGAAACGGTCGGCAAAATAACCGCCACACAATGAACCAAACAAATACCCAAAACCGAAATATCCCAGAACCGCACCCAATTGTACTTTGTCCAGATGATATTCCTGTGCGATGGCATTGGCCGAGAAGGAGAGTGCGCCACGGTCGATGTAATTGATCAGCGCTATCAGGAACAGCAGAGAAAAAACGTAGTAACGCACAGATGTCGCTTTCATAAGTTGGCTCCGTAGCTTTATCACCAGTTGGATCAAGCAAATTTGGTGCCACTCATAATTATGAGGGTAATAATTACTCACTAAACTATTCGTCAGAAAGATCGGAAGAAAGCGAGGACGGATAGATATAACTATGATATTTCACCATTTTTAATGATGTGACAGCGTCACAAATGGCGGTTTGCATAGGGGGGTGAAAATAGCTGCGAATCCCTCTTCACAATAACTTCGCAGTATCATACCAGCACTTGTGTTGAAGATTTGGCGGGCTGATGCTCAGACCGGAGCAATAATTTACCAACCATTGATGATATTTTTCTCTTAAAATCATAAGGATGGTTTTTCAGGCACCAGACGGCTTAACTCTGCCCCTTCAGGGTGCGTCCGGGCTACAGGGATAATATTGCCCGCGGAGCAGGGAAATATTTTGCCGGGAAAAATCTTCCCGGCAGTCAGACGTTGTTAGTGATTATCTGGCGGAGGAGTGCCGAACACCGGCATTCCCTGGTTATCCCACTCCAGTGTTTTCAGCCTGGTGTGGCGGTTAGGGTCATATAACGGGTCACCCTCAATTTCCGTATAATTTCTGGCGTGATAAACCAGTACCGTTTCTCCGGATTCGGTTTCGGTAAAACTGTTATGTCCCGGGCCAAACTGTTTATTTTGCAGGCTGGTGGTGAACACCGGCTGCGGCAATTTATGCCAGTTACTGATCTGTAACGGATCCGCATCAATAGCAATCCACAGCAGACCCAGACAGTAATTCTGGTCTGTGGCGCTGGCGGAATAACTGACAAACAGTCGTCCGCCCTGTTTAATCACCGCCGGCCCTTCGTTAACCAGGAAACCCCTGCATTCCCAGTCATATTCTGGGCGTGACAGCATTAAAGGGATGCCGCGCAGCGTCCAGGGGTTTTCCATTTCCGACAAATAAAGGTTCGAATTTCCGGCGATCTCCGGAGCTTTTTGCGCCCACAAATACCATTGTTTACCCTGATGATGAAAGGTCGTGGCATCGAGTGCGAAGGTGTCATACGGAGTAGATACCTGGCCTTTTTCGATCCACTGACCGGTCAGTGGATCGTCGCCCTGACATTCCAGGACAAACATACGGTGCTGGAACATATTATCCCGTAACTGACGGGTCGGCGCAGCAGCAAAATAGAGATACCATTTGCCGTTGACCAGGTGCAGCTCAGGTGCCCAGATGAGTTCACTCATTGGCCCGTTATCAGGTTTGCGCCAAACCACCACTGCTGGAGCAGAAGGTAAATCTTCCAGCCGGTCAGCTTTGCGTATTTCCAGCCGGTCATATTCCGGTACCGAGGCTACAAAGTAGTAGTGCTGCTGGTGGCGGATAATAAACGGATCTGCGCGTTGTTCTATAAACGGATTTGGCCAGTTCTGCATGACAGCTCCTTTAATTTCCTGGCAGTATTTGCGGACGTACGTTAGTTATCGTCTGACGCTCACGATGTTCCGCTTTTACCTGACGATAAAGATCAGCAATACCGGAATAATTCCTTCTGCGTTTTTCCAGATCCGACTGGATCTGCTTCATCAGGCTGCGGTCAACTTTCAACAGTCTGACGACACCGGCGGTCAGCAGGTAACCGAATGCGGGGATCAGTGTAAATAGCAGCACAATACCGGCTAACGCCTGAGGTGACTGAGTTGTGGCACTGGCGTTATAGCCGTAATGTGACAGCAGGAAGGCGACCAGTGCTCCGGCAATAGCCAGACCGCATTTCAGGAAGAAAATATTGCCGGAAAAACTGATTCCAGTCAGACGCTTACCGGTCTTCCATTCGCCGTAATCATCCACATCGGCCATCAGCGACCAGTGCAGCGGAGAAGGGATCTGGTGCAGAATATTCAGTAAAAAATAGAGGCAGGTCACCAGGACTACCGCCTGCGGGTTAACAAACCAGAATCCGGCTGAAAACAAGGCAAGTACGATATTGGTCCAGAAAAATACTTTCAGTTTGCACCAGCGATCGGTCAGTGGTCCTGCCAGCATACTGCCAATCATCATTCCGACCACCCCGAGGCTGATAAAGAAGGTGGCGAATCCGGCACTTTGTTGCATAACCCTTGTCACGTAATACATCACCGCGGCCATACGGATAAAGCCCGGACAGACATTACATAGCGTCAGCAGCAACATTCTGATCCACTGGTCGTTCTTCCAGACATTACGCAGATCTTTACGCCAGGCATCGTGTGAAGGTACCGCTGCATGGATACGTTCTTTAACGTTAAAAAAGCAAAAGAAAAACAGGCACATGCCGATTACCGATAACACCACCATGGCTGACTGGTAGCCTCTGGCTTTATTTCCACCACCAAACCACTCTGTCATGGGTAGCAGTGACAAGGTTAGTAACAGGGTGGCTACGCCGACCATCACAAACCGCCAGGACTGACAAGCCACCCGTTCAACCGGATCATTGGTGATAACTCCTCCCAGTGAACAGTAAGGAATATTCACCATGGTGTAGGTCATCGACATCAGGGCATAGGTGGCGAAGGCATAAATAACTTTAGCCTGATAACTCCAGTCCGGAGTGGTGAACATCAGAATACTGGCGATGGCAAAAGGAACCGCGCCCCACAGCAACCACGGTCTGAAACGGCCCCAACGGGTTACTGTCCGGTCAGCAATGACTCCCATGATAGGATCTGCCACTGCATCGAGGATCCGCACTGACAACAGTAATATCCCGACCATCGCAGGGGATAACCCGAACACGTCGGTGTAGAAGAAACTGACAAACAGCATGATGGTGCCAAAAATAATGTTACATCCCGCGTCGCCGGAGGCATAACCTATTTTTTCCCGCAGAGAGAGTGCTGAGGTTGACATGGGGTTTATCCTTTTCCTGACCATCCCCGACAAAAGTTCGTGACTGCAGGCTGTCTGCCTGTCAGGGAAAACGGCAGCTAAGCATCAGGTCTACCGGTCACCGGCACTACGGCCTGGCGTGACCATCGAACCGATGATTAACCATACCCTCAGCCGCAGGCAGCTAATCTGGAAGTTATCGCTTAGTCTATGGATAAAACAGCTACGGCAGTCAGGGATGTGAAGAGGATCAACTTTCCAGGCAGCCGCCATTCACGGGACTGACCTTCCGGGCGGGGTAACAGAGGCAGATTTTGAAACGCAGTAATATGGAAAAAATCTCAGCAATGCAGGGTGGTCAGTGCACTCCGGTGTGGCTTTTCGCTGCTGCCAGGCAAGACGTGTCAGGTAAGCGCAGCACCGGACTGCGCATGTCACATATGAATAAAGTCCCCGGGCCGGACAATTGCCAGTCGTGGTTACGAATCCGTCGAAAAATCACTCCCGCCAGACAAAATTTAACCGAGAACTCTGAGAGGTTCTCCGTTAAGCCAGGCCTGGATATCTTCAATCGCCTGCCCAAAAAAGGTGTGATAATTAGTATCGCTGACATAGCCAAGATGCGGGGTGGCCAGCAGATTCCGGGTAGTACGGTAAACCGATCCGGCAGCCAGAGGTTCCTGCTCAAAAACATCAATAGCCGCAGCGGCGATATCGCCGTTTTCCAGTGCCCTCACCAGTGCACCTTCAGCGATTAATTCAGCGCGCGAGGTATTAATCAACAGCGCGGTTTTTTTCATCTGCTGCAAATCAGAATAACTAATAATGCCGTGGCTACGTGGTGAGCTGACCAGATGCAGAGTGATAACATCGGCCAGTTGCAAAATTTCCCTTTTAGATGCCACAAATGTAACACCCTGCTGTTGGGCCTGAGCTTCGGTCAGATTACTGCTCCAGGCGTACACTTCCATGCCGAAAGCCTGCGCATAGCGGGCAATAAGCTTACCGGTTTTCCCCAGACCAATAATCCCTAACTTTTTGCCCTGCAGAGTCATCCCCACAGTGCTTTGCCAGGGACCATTCGCCGCTAATGCCGATGATTCACTGCAAATCTGCCGTGACAGCGCCAGTAATAATCCCCATGCCAGTTCGGCAGGCGGCACGCTGCTGCTTTCGGTACCACACACGGTTATTCCCAACTCTGTAGCCGCGGCGATATCGATTGCCGCATTTCGCATCCCACTGGTCACTATCAGTTTTAGTGACGGGAGCTGGCTGAGCAGTTGCCGGGCGATAGCGGTGCGTTCGCGCATCACTACCAGGATGGTCGCATCTTTCAGCACTTCGATTTGTTGATCAAGGCTGCTGAGTGGTGAGTGAAGAGTATGGATGCTGATACTTTGCGGCAGTTTTGACCAGTCGGCCATTTTTTCAGCAACAGACTGATAATCATCAAGGATAAAACATTTATACGGTTGCATAGCCTGTCCTTCCTGTTGATGTAAACACCGCCGGATGCTCGTCAGGTAACGAAACTATTGCTCCGGCTATTTTGCATCATGATCGTAACAGATTCTCAGGATCATCCATTAAATCAATGTAATAACCCAGAATATATCCTCTATTAACTACAAATTACGCTTCCAGGTAAGACATATGTTTTTAAAGTGTTAAAGGAATGGTAACAAAGTATGTTGTTGCACTATGTGAACCTATGTTGTACTTGGTACACTCCTGCACTGAGCTATGACCGTGAACCGCGACTTTTGTTCTGCAGCAAGTGAATGCCTTGCTGCAGAGCAAATCCTGAAAGCCTGCCTTTCTGCAAATAACCTCCGGTATTGGTTGCTCAGATATTCCCCGACGCTATCCGGCAGCAGATCGCTACTGTGAGCCGGTTTTAAGGAACTGATAATGAAAGAAAATTCTCAACCGCCGGCAGCATCGCGGCGAAAATTTTTACAGACAGCCCTGGCCATTATTCCTTCTACCGCTCTGGCCACCAGTGTCGTGCCTGCTGCTCTGGCGGCCGAACAGACCAAAAATCCCACCCGTGATTATGTGCCGGTCTTTTTTAAAGACGATGAGTGGCGGTTTATTATCGCGGCCACCGATGTGCTGATCCCGGGGGATGAATATGGCCCTGGCGCCGTGAGTGAAGGAGTTCCGGTGTTTATCGACCGGCAGATGGAAATGCCTTATGGCTACGGTCAGTTGTGGTACATGAAACCGCCTTTTCAGGAAGGATCTCCACTGCTGGGTTACCAGAAAAACCTGACTCCACGGGATATCTATCGACGGGGGATCGCCGCCCTGAATAAAGCCTGCCAGACCACTTATCAGCATCCGTTCGCCTCACTGGCGACAGCAGATAAAGTTCAGGTAATGGAAGATTTGGAATCCGGAAAGCTGGTGACCGAAGACGTTGACGGCAAACTGTTTTTTGCACAGTTACTGGAAAATACCAAAGAAGGATACCTTGCCGATCCGATTCACGGGGGCAATCAGACAATGGCCTCCTGGAAAATGATTGGTTTCCCTGGCGCCCGCGCCGATTACGTTCAGGTCATGGATAATCCCGGAAAACCTTATCTTCCGGGCCCGGTCAGTATTTCCGGTAAATATGGTGCTTAATAATGACAATTAAAAAAGATCCGGTAGATGTAGTTATTGTTGGTTTTGGCTGGACAGGCTCTGTGATGGCAATGGAACTGGCCGAAACCGGCCTGAAAATTGTTGCACTGGAACGTGGTGAACAGCGGGATACCTATCCTGATTTTGCCTATCCACGAATTGTGGATGAGCTGACTTACGGTGTCCGGTTAAAACTATTCCAGAACCTGTCTAACGAAACGGTGACGGTGCGTCATGCACCGGGCGATCTGGCTCTGCCTTATCGGAAAATGGGGTCTTTCCTGCCAGGTGACGGGGTAGGCGGCGCAGGTGTTCACTGGAATGGCCTGCTGTGGCGCCCTCTGGAAACCGATCTGCGACTGAAATCAACGATCACCGAAAAGTACGGAGCCGCGTTTATTCCACAGGACATGACGTTACAGGATTATCCGTTTACCTATGCTGAAATGGAGCCGTTCTTTACCCGTTTTGAAAAAATCTGTGGTGCTTCCGGCCAGGCCGGCAATATTAACGGTGAAATTCAGCAGGGGGGTAACCCGTTTGAAGCCCCGCGCAGTGGTGCCTATCCGACCAGCGCCCTGAAAAGCCAGTATTCCGGAGAACTGTTTGGCAAAGTCGCCAAAGAGCATGGTTATAGTCCGTTCCCGGGGCCTGCGGCAATCTGTACCGAATCGTATCAGAATCCGTACGGGGTCCAGTTAGGGGTGTGTAACTACTGCGGTTTCTGTGAGCGTTTTGGTTGTTTCAACTACTCGAAAGCTTCTCCGCAAACCTGTGTTATCCCTGCGTTGCGCCAGCATACTAATTTTGAATTGCGCACTCATTCTCATGTAATTCGTGTTAACAAAGACAGCACAGGGAAAAAAGCGACCGGAGTTACCTATATTGATGCCAATGGCCAGGAAGTGGAGCAACCGGCGGCCCTGGTGGTCCTCGGAGCGTTCCAGCTGCACAATGTTCGTCTGCTGTTGCTGTCAGGGATAGGTCAGCCGTATGACCCTCGTACCGGCGAAGGTGTGGTCGGCCGAAATTATGCCTACCAGGTCAATGGTGGTGTGAAATTGTTTTATGACAAAGACCAGTATTTTAATAATTTTGCCGCGACCGGGTGCTCAGGAACCTATATCGATAACTTTAACGGTGAGAATTTCGACCACTCCTCACTCGGGTTTATTGGTGGAGGCACTATTTCCGCACATGCCACCGGCGGCCGTCCTATTCAGCAGACAGAACTGCCTTCCGGCAGCCCTAAATGGGGTACCGGCTGGAAAAAAGCGATGAAAGATAATTATCTGCACAGTATGAGTGTTGGTTCAGCTTCCTCAGTGATGCCTTATAAGCAGTGTTATCTGGATCTGGATCCTACCTATACCGACGGCTACGGTTTGCCTTTGCTGAGAATGACGTTTGACTGGCAGGAGAATGATCTGCGTGTGACACAGTTTGTTGCCGGTAAAACCGAGGAACTGGTCAAAGCGCTAAAACCTCGCAGTTATGATATGGGATTCAAGAAGCTCAATACTCACTATGATGTCCGTCCTTATCAGTCCACGCATACCACCGGCGGTGCGGTGATGGGGGATAACCCTCGTACCAGTGTAGTGAATAAATATCTGCAAAGCTGGGATGTGCCAAATGTGTTTGTCCTTGGTGCCTGCTGCTTCCCGCAGAATATTGCCTACAACCCCACCGGCATCGTAGGGGCAACCACACTGTTTGCCGCGCATGCGATTAAAACTCAGTATCTCCGTAACCCGGGACCACTGGTACAGGCCTGAAGGAACTGACAATATGAAAAAAATAACATTATTGTACTCAGCCGTGCTGGCGGGTCTGCTGGGCTGTACCGTGGCACAGGCTGATGACAGTGGCGGACAACTGGTCGCCCGGGGAGAATATCTGGCGACTGCGGGAGATTGTGTGGCCTGCCATACCGCCAGCGGTCCGGCTTTTACCGGAGGGTTGAAAATGACCACTCCGGTCGGCGCTATCTATTCGACCAATATTACCCCGGATAAACAGACCGGAATTGGTGATTACACCTATGATGACTTTGCCCGCGCATTACGCCAGGGTATTGCCCGCGATGGCCGTCATCTGTATCCGGCAATGCCTTATACGGAATATGCGAAGGTCAATGATGACGATATGCATGCCCTGTATGCATACTTTATGCATGGTGTTACCGCGGTACATCAGCCAAATAAACCGTCAGATATTCCCTGGCCGTTAAATATGCGCTGGCCACTGGCGGTCTGGAATAAGTTGTTCCTCGACAATACTCCGTTCAAAAACGACCCGGCACAAAGTGCTGAGTGGAACCGTGGGGCTTACCTGGTCCAGGGGCTTGAGCACTGTGGTGCCTGTCATACACCGCGTGGTATTGCATTTCAGGAAAAGGCTTCAGATGAGAAGGGAGCTGACTTCTTAACCGGTGGAACACTGGAAGGCTGGCATGCGCCGGATCTGACCGGAAATGTAAAATCCGGATTAGGGCGCTGGAGCACCGGGGATTTGCAGACGTTCCTGAAAACCGGGCGCAATGACCAGAGCGCGGCATTTGGTTCGATGAGTGAAGCCATCGGGCACAGTACCCAGCACCTGACCGATGCGGATTTACATGCTATGGCGGTCTATATTAAATCGCTAAAATCTTCTGATCCAGAGGCACAGCCTCCGGCGACCACCGACAGCACTACGGCGGCGTTAATCAGAGGAGATCTGAGCCAGACCGGTGCGGAAGAATATATGGATAACTGTGCAGCCTGCCACCGTCTGGATGGCAAAGGGTATGCCAAAACCTTCCCGACACTGGCCGGTAACCCGGTATTACTGAGTGATGATCCTTCCTCACTGATTAGCATTGTCCTGACAGGCGGAAAGATGCCGGTGACTCAGCAATCGGTGACCGGACTGACCATGCCTGATTTCGGCTGGCGGCTCAGTGACCAGCAGGTCGCTGATGTGGTCAGCTTTATCCGCAGCAGTTGGGGTAATAATGCCGGTAAAGTAGAGGCTAAGCAGGTAGCAGACATTCGCAAGCTAATGCCGGTACCGAATCAGGCAGATAATCCGCAGGTAAAGGCCGAAAAGCCGGATCCCGCTAAGAAATAGACCTTCCCGGGCTGCGGTCTGCAGCCCTTTTTTCCTGTTTTGCAACACGATTTCAGCCTCCGCCCGGCAAGCCACAACACATCACTGTCCAGTCTTGCTGATTCAGAAAGTGTTACTTAAATTAGATGCTGCTCATTGTTTTACACGGTAAACTTGTGCAGTTAAATAATTTGAGATCGTAACATATGGGAAACGAAGGTGTTATCGCGGTAGAAAAAGCGCTGGCATTACTGGATTGCTTCAGACCGGGCGAAGAACTGCTGTCACTGAGCGTATTAGCCAGACTGAGCGGTTACCATAAAACCACGGTCTACCGTTTAATGAATTCTCTGGAGAGAATGAACTACGTTATCCGCAGGGATGACGGGCTTTATTCACTGGGTCCAAGATTGCTTTATCTTGGCCGTTTATACGAAAACTCCTTCCAGTTACGGGCGCTGGTTCAGCCGGCATTGCAGCAACTGGCTACAGAGGCCGGCGAAAGTGCTTCCTGGTATGTTCTGGATAACCAGCAAAGGCTTTGTCTGTTCCGTGCAGAACCGACCGTGGGTCTGAGAGAAACGCGTTTGCCAGGCAGTTACCTGCCACTGGATGATACTTCTATCGGTAAAACGCTACGTTACTGGGGTCTGAATGAACCCCTGTTCGAGCAGCCACCCGAACTGCCGCTGTTTAGCTCCGGGATGCGCGATCCTCATACTGCCGCCTGCTGTGTGCCGATTTTTGGTGCAGATCATCAGTTTCTGGCAGCACTGACCGTCACCGGGCCTGCTTCACGGTTAACTGAACAACAGGTACATGATGTCGTCGGGCCAGTGTTACAGAGGGTTGCTGCTGAGCTGACCCGGCAACTGGGCGGCTCCCGCTAATCTGCCACCTGCAGGAGATCCTCCTGCAGGCCATACTTCTCTGATACCTTCCGGTTTTATCCCGCATTTTCAGCCCTGCTGCTCCTGAATAACATCCTGGCCTGACCTGGTAGTGTCGTTATTTCGCTTGTTATATCTCATATTGAGATATATATTTATTTTACGTTCTCTTTGTGAGAACAAAATTTAAATCATTTATACAATCTGTGGAGGCCGTGTGGGTCCGGTAAACGCTTATCACTCAGATGCAAAAGCCAGAATGATGTCGCTGGCAGGCGCGGTGGTACTGGTCATTGGTATGGGGTACGGGCGTTTCGCCTTTACGGGAATATTGCCACTAATGATTCAGGAGCATTTGCTGACGCTGAGTCAGGGAAATCTGGCGGCAGCAGCGAATTATGCCGGGTATCTGGCCGGGGCATTGTTACTGGCGAAAGCCCGGCCTGGAGATGCACGACTGCTGTGTTATTTCGCGGTGATCACTACATTGTTATGTGTGTTTGCCCTTGCGATCAGCCACAGTGGAATGCAGGTGATTATAGTGAGGGGAATCGCCGGACTGGTCAGCGCAGTCAGCCTGATTGCGGCCTCATTATGGCTGTTGCAGCATCATAAACACAGCGGCGGGGCACCATTGTTGTATGCCGGCGTCGGTGTCGGGATTTTTCTGTCGGCGGAAGTGATTGCGGTGGCTAAATATCTGCAACTGGCATCACCTACTATCTGGATAATCTGTGGTTTCAGCGCGGCTATTCTGTTTTTACTGGTATTACGCTGGCTGAATCTTCCGGCAGATACCCTGCGGTTTGCCGCGGGACCTTCGACCAGCCAAGCAGATTCACGCCCGCAAACCCGGAGTGCAGCATACCGGTTATTACTGATTTATGGTTTGTCCGGGTTTGGTTACATCATCACTGCCACCTACCTGCCGTTGTTTCTTTCCGGTTCGACGGTCGACCCGATACAGGTCTGGGCATTATTTGGACTGGCGGCGATACCTTCCTGCTTTATCTGGCATAAATGGCTGGCAGTAAAAGGGAGTCGCCATGCACTGATTGCTAATCTGCTGGTGCAGGCGGCAGGTGTGGTGTTGCCGGCGTTTAGTCACTCGCTGCTGGTGTGCCTGATCAGTGCATTACTGACCGGATTTACCTTTATGGGAACGGTGACTATTGCTCTGCCTGAGGCAAGGCGGCTGGCACACCTGGTGAGTTTTAATATGATTGCGGCAATGACTGCCCTTTATGGAGTGGGACAGATTGCCGGCCCGCTGGTGGCCGGTCACCTGTACCAGATAACCGGATCATTTAGCCCGTCGCTGTTTAGTGCGGCCGCCGCGTTGCTGGTTGCTGCGCTGCTGGCGGTCATCAGATAGTTCCCGGGGTAGGGAAGTTAAACGATGTTATGTCCTTGCGCCTCTGCGGCCAGCAGATCTCCAAGATTCTGTACAGCCAGAGAGGCGGATTCCTCCCGCCAGATAAACTGAGTGACTGCAGTACCGGCAGGAACAATGGTGAGTTGGTGGGGTGACTGCAGTAATCCGAAGACGCTTTTCGGCAGCAGGCAGCAATAGCCACCACCGGCTACACTGGAAAGCATACTGTGATAAGAGCTGACTTCACTGATATCTGACAGCTGCTCACCGGTAACCGAAGACTGCAAAGTCTGAACCGCAATCCGGCGATAACTACAACCGTCGGCAAATGCCGCCAGTGGCAGCGGGCCCTGAGAATCCGGCTGATAGCCTGCCGGGTTAATCAGTAACAACTCCTCACTGTACAGTGAACGGAAACTCAGACCAGCGGGGCATTCAGTGTGCTGCTGAGCGTTTACCGGCAATGACACCAGGGCACAGTCCAGTTCTCTGGTTAACACTGCCTCGGTAAGCTGGCGGCTGGGTTGTGTCACCAGTTGCAGATGCACATCGGGAAAGGCGTGGCTAAAGTCTGATAATGGCTGATTAAGACGGCTGGCCACTGTCGATTCCATGCTGCCAAGGCGTAAAATTCCTGACGGTTGCTGCGGGTGCAGAGCTTGTCGGGCTTCATCTGCCAGGGTAAGCAACTGTCGGCAGTAACTGAGAAATGTCTCACCTGCGGGGGAAAGTTGCAGCTTTTTGTTATCACGAAGAAACAACTGTACATCCAGCTCCTGCTCAAGTTGCTGGATACGGGTGGTGATATTGGACTGAACCCTGCCGAGACGTTTCGCGGCTTTAATGATGCTTAACTCTTCGGCCACCACCATAAAGATTTTTAGTGACGTATGATTCATTTTTGATTCCCGAAACAGAAACAGAATTGCTTTTTACAGCTCATAAAGAGATTTTATGGTCAGGTGTAATCGAAAGACAAGCGGGTGATGATGAAAAGTTTATTAGCTGACAGACTGGGACTGCGCTTCCCTTTGATTCAGGCGCCGATGGCAGGCGTTTCCACACCAAACCTGGCCGCGGCAGTCAGTAATGCCGGAGCTCTGGGCTCGATCAGTATCGGGGCTGCCGGACCTGAGCAGGCGGAGAAGATGATCAGCGCAACTCTGGCGCAAACCCGCCATGCCATAAACGTCAATTTGTTTTGCCATGCACCAGCAGTTCGTAATCAGTCCCTTGAAGCAGAGTGGCTGCAGCGTTTTCAGCCGTTGTTCAGTGAGTATGGTGTTTCACTGCCTGCGGAATTAACCGAAATTTATACCAGTTTTCTGCAACAGGAACAGATGGTGGATATTTTGCTGGCTCAGAACCCGGCGGCCGTAAGTTTCCACTTCGGGTTGCCGGAAGGCGCTGTGATTGCACAGTTTAAACAGCAAGGTATTGCAACGCTGGCAACGGTGACCAGTGTTGAAGAGGCTCTGGCCGCTCAGAATGCAGGTATTGAGTTCCTGATTGCTCAGGGAATTGAGGCGGGCGGTCACCGGGGAATATTTGATATGAATGCCAGCGACCAGATGCTTACTACCCGCCAGTTAACGCAGCAACTGCTACAGGCTGTCCGGCTGCCGGTGATTGCTGCCGGCGGAATTATGCACGGTGCCGAAATTCAGGAGATGCTGAGTTCGGGTGCCGATGCGGTGCAGATGGGAACTGCGTTTGTACTTTGTCCGGAATCATCCGCAGATATCGCCTATCGTCAGGCTCTGAAACAGGAAACTGCAGGCAACACGGTGCTGACACGAACGGTATCCGGCCGGCCGGCTCGCTCGGTCAATACGTTGTTTTGCCTGTTTACAGCGGATATTGAACCGCATCAAATCCCGGACTATCCGCTGACCTATTCGCTGAACAAAGCGCTGGCTGCGGCAGCTGCCAGTCAGGGTAAATCCGGATTTGCAGCTCAATGGGCAGGGGAAGGAGCATGGCAGGCCAGAGAAATGCCTGCCGCAGAGCTGGTGACTACGCTTATCAGCGAAGCAGAGCAGGCAGGTTTTTCAGCCACCTGAATACCTAAGTCCTGAGCTATTGCCGCGAATGGTTTATGGCTCAGGATATCAGCACTGATTCTATTTCTGCTTTACATTGCTTCATGGCCGACAACAGTTCCGGAAGATTCGGCATAAACCGGCCGACCGGCACAGCCAGGGAAAGCGCATATTGTTCGTTCAGCCCAGTGTTCAGCACCATGCCCAGACCACATACTCCTTCTGCATGTTCTTCATTATCCAGCGCATATTGTCTGTCGCGACACAGGCGAATGTCCTGCAGTACGGCTTCTGACGTTTTCAGGGTCTGCCCGGTTCTCCGTTCCGGCGGATTGCCGGTCAGCATCAGTATCCTTTCATCAGACAGCGAAGATAACAGGGCTTTGCCGTGGGCTGTACAGTGAGACGGGAAAGCGGTGCCGACAGGAGAAACTACCCGCAACTCGCGATCTGAGACTATCTGGCTTACCGATATTGCATGGGTCCCGCGAAAAATGCTCAGGTCGACGGTTTCCCTGGTCCGCCGGTTAAGTGTCTCCATCGCAGGACGGGCCAGAGGAACAATATCGGTATGAGCGGCAGCAGCCAGCCGGGCCAGCGCCGGGCCCAGTCGGACCTCTCCCTGGCGAAAAGTCAGTAATTGCTGTGATTCCAGAGAACTGACCAGCCTGTGCACGGTAGTACGCGGAAGTCCGGTCTGTTTTGCCAGCAGCGCAATCGTCATACCACCCGGTTCTGTTTCCAGCACATTAAAAATAGTGGCCGCCCGGGCGATGACCTGTGAACCGTTATTGTCAGGGATGTCTGGCATAGACGGGAATTCCTCGCTGAAATTTTTCTGACTATAGCATAGTTTGCCCGCCCTCCGGGTCGACGGTATCTCTTGACTTCACGCCTGCAGAACATGATGATGTCCATATATTGGTCATTTAATTTCACTATGTGGACAATTATGAAAACTTCTACGATCTCTGCAGCTGGCGGGTTTACCCTGATGGCGGTTGCCGGGCTAACCATTATGGTTGGTTGTATTCTGGTGCCGGGGCTGCCTGAAATTGCTGCCGCAATGGGTGTATCCCATGCGGCTGGCTGGCTGATAACCCTGCCTTCACTGGGGGTAGTGCTGGCCGGGCCGCTGGCCGGGAAAATTATCGACCGCTGTGGTGCACGTACTGCGTTGCAGTCTGGATTGTTTATTTACGGATTGTTCGGGATTGCCGGAATGTTCTGCCACGGTCTGCCATTAGTGGTTATCGACAGACTGATCCTGGGGGGAGCCACGGCGGTTGTGATGTCATCCGGTACTGCATTGTTGGCGGCGTTCTATCACGGCCAGACCCGGCTAACCATGATTGCCCGTCAGGGAATGGCAATTGAATTTGGCGGGGTCATTTTCCTGTTTATCAGCGGATTGCTGGCTGTTCAGGACTGGCGTTGGCCGTTTATTTTATATCTGCTGAGTTGGATCATGTTGGTGATGGTCAGATATCTGGTCCCGGTCCCTGTGGAGCAGGTTTCCGCTGAGTCCCCGGAAGAGACTACCCACGGAACCAGAGCGCCGTCGCTTCGTGGGGTTCTGTTTGCTGCGCTGATGTCGATGATTTGCTTTTTTACAGCAGTAATTATGATTCCAAAGCAGTTTTATCAGGCAGGAATTAGTGCCAGCGACACCGGATATTTTCTGTCGATGGTCTCTCTGGTGGCAGTCGGGGCGGCGGCCCTGATGCCCGCTGTGGTTAAAAAAATAACTGAGCCAGCGACACTCTGGCTGGCATTTCTCTGTTATGCAGCCGCATTTGCACTGTTTGCGCTGACAGTGAGTCTGAGCGGGGTAATTTTGGCCGGGGTGCTGCTGGGTGGCGGATTTGGTCTCTCGGTACCGCTGGTTAATCACATGACCGTCAGCCGCAGTAACCAGAGCAACCGTGGCCGGAGACTGGCCAGCCTGTCAATGGCACTCTTCAGCGGCCAGTTTCTGGCTTCATTTATGGCTATGCTGCCGGGAGACAGCAGCATTACCTTCGCGGTGACCAGTGGTTTCAGTATTCTGGTGATGGTCGTGCTGATACTGATGAGAAAAACGCTGGCGTAATGCGTTGGCTCAACGCTTGTGGCTGCCTGGTTTTATTCCCCGGTGTAGCTCATCCATCCGCTTCATTGATTTAATCGTCCGTTGAGATGCTGAGGAAGCTACCGCAAGTACCAGCATCTCAAGACAGACCAGCACCGTACCGTGCAGAGGGACTTTGCCGTTTTCCCCGCCCCGGGGCACCTGGATGACCACATCCGCTTGTTCCGCAAAGCGTGAATCCATCGCATTAGTCAGCAGAATCACAGGAATACCCAGTCGGCGGGCTTCGCGAAGCGTGGTCATCCCTTCGCGGTGCGCTGATTTCTGAGCCATCATCAACAGCACATCACCACGCTGCAGTGTCAGCAGCTGTTCTGCCAGCCCGATACCGGCCCGGTTCAGTGGAGAGCAGGGCAGACCAATCCGGTTAAACAGTCGTGCCGCATACTCCGCAAGAATACCGGAGGCATTGATACCGAAAATAGCCAGTTGTCGGGCGTTGAGCAGCAGGGTGACGGCCTGAGACAATGCGGCACGATTTTCCTGACCTGACAATACATCACAGGTGCGGCGGTGACCTTCAAGCACAAAATCGATACTCGAATTAATATCGCTGGTGAATTCATTCACCGTACTGCTCATTTTATCGGAAGAGTTAAGGACCGGCTCAAACCACAGTTGCAGGGTCTTTTTCAGATCACGAAGTCCGGCAAATCCAAGAGCCTGTACCGCGCGGACGACCGTAGCATCTGAGGTGTCATTAGCAGCAGCAATTTCCAGGGCGGTGGATTCCAGTACCGTCGCCCGGTTCTCATTAATGTAATACAACACCGACTGCAACCCGGCAGACAGCTGCGGGGCACGGTTACGCAGACGTTCACCAAACACATCGACCCGGGTTTTACTTTTTTTTGTTTCAGTCATTTTTTCTTTTCGCTTATCTGGCTACCGGCACCAGCAGCCCAGCAACCTGTGACTGCACCATCGCCGTCATCAGACCCATCGCCGCAAATGAATTCGAAATAGACTCTTCACGAGAGACCATCACATAATGTCCTTTGCGACAGGCCGACAGGAAATTGCACCACCCAGGCATCACCCCGTTCATTGCGGTAAGTTCGTCCTGTGGTGTGCCACCATTATCACCACGCCAGGTATCAAACACCAGATCAGCATCCAGATCCGGAAGCTGTTCTGCGCTGACGGTAACCCGCCCGTCTTCCGGAATATTGTTAATCAACGGAGGAAAAGTCAGCCCTGCATCGCGCAGCACTTTACCCAGTGAGTGGTAACTGTGCATGACAGTAATTTTTCCGTTATTCGCCTGAATCACCGATACGGTGATTTTACGTTGACCGATGGTTTGTTTCAGTTGCCCTATCTGCTCCTGATAACGGGCTTCCAGCCGGGAGAACTGAACCTGAGTTCCTGTCAGTTGGGCCAGTTTGCTGTATATCCGCGGTGCTCCGCCCTTCAGATGATCAATACTGACGGTCGGGGCAATTTTCTGCAACTGGTCCACCGGGGCACTGCGGTTAGGTTCGGTGATGATCAGGTCGGGTTTCAGTGCAGCAATAGCTTCGATATCAATATCAGCACTGCCAATAAATTTGATATCTGAGTTATCGAAGTCAATACCGGTGAGCAGCTTTGCCGAGCGCAGATTATGACTACCATCAGGATTGGTCCGACCGTGACTGCCAACCGGGAAAACGCCCAGTTCAATCAGCGGAATGGTGATGTCCAGGTCATGCAGTGAAACAATCCGCTTTGGATGTAAAGGAACTGTCACCGTCCGGCCCAGGTCATCGGTAAATTGCTGAGTTTCCGGAGCGGCAAAACTACAGAAACTGCACAGTAACAGCAGTACAGAAAAAATACGCATAACACTCCTTAACACTCAGAATTTGTCCCTGCGTTGCCAGAGCAACAACAGGAAAAACGGACCACCAAACAGCGAGATGATAATCCCGGCAGGTAACTGCAACGGGGCAAAAGCCAGGCGACCAATATTATCGGCCAACAGCACCAACACAGCACCGCAGACGGCACTGCCACTCAGGAGTGCCGTCTGTCCACCACGAAACAACATGCGTGACAGATGAGGTGCCATGAGCCCGACAAAGCCAATGCTGCCGACACAGGATATACAGGTCGCGGTCAGGATGACCGGGGCAATAAACCGCAGCAGAGTGAGTTGTGACAACTTCACTCCTAATCCGGTTGCGCTGGTATTACCCAGCATTGCAATATCGGCAGCCCTGGCAGTGATATACAGCAATACCACGGCCGGAACTGCCCAGCAGACAGCCAGCAACATTAACGGCCAACTGACGGTATTCAGGCTGCCGGCCATCCACAACATCACGGTCTGTACCTGACGTACATCTGCAGTGGTCATAAAGAAACCGATGGCGGCGGCAAAAATCCAGGAAACACCAATACCTGCCAGAATAAATCCTGGTCGGGAAAAATCACGGGCCAATAGCACCACCAGCGCTGCCACCAGCATTCCGCCAGCCATTCCGGTGACCGGTTGCCAGAGAATACTGACCGCAGGGAAAAACAGAATCTGTGCCAGAACCACGATACTGGCGCCTTCTTTTACCCCCAACAGACCGGGATCAGCCAGACCATTGCGGGTAACCGACTGCATAGCGGCTCCAGCCATCCCCAACATACCGCCAACGGCTGCTGCCATCAGCAATCTGGGTAACCGGACATCACGGATGATATAGGTGGTATTGCCGCCTGCAGAATGGTCCGGATAGAACAGTGCTTTTCCTACCGATGAGACCGGTATCGGCAAACTGCCATGGCTGATGCCAAAAATAAGCAATATCAGCAGCAGCAACAGGAACAGTGCAAGACGGCACAGAATTTCCGGGCGTAACAGCAGTGAAAAACGACCAGCACGCCAGACAACTCCCGGAGTAGGTGGTAACTGACGACTCATTTAAACAGCCTCGATGCAATAAAGATAAATACCGGGGCACCGGCCAGTGCAGTCATTACCCCGGTCGCCAGTTCCTGCGGAGCTACCAGGGTACGGGCAGCGATATCTGCGACCAGTACAATCAGTGCCCCTGCCATTGCACAGCACGGGATCGACTTCTGTAAATCGTTTGTCACCAGCCGTCGGATAATATTTGGCACAATCAGGCCGACAAAACCAATCGGACCGGCCAGTGATACAGCCACTCCGCTCAGCAGGGCAATCGTCAGCACCGCCAGTCCCCGGGTGCGGGAAATATTAACTCCCAGCCCACGGGCCTGATGGTCGCCTAAGGCCATGGCGTTAAGCGCGGGTGCCAGCCAGAGGGCCAGTATTCCCGCCAGCAGCAGCGGAAGGGCCGCTGCACTGACCACAGGCCAGCGAAGACCAGCCAGATCACCGGCCAGCCAGGTGCGCATATCCAGTAATGTCTGCTCATCGAGAATCAGTATTGTGGCGGTCAGAGATGCAGTAAATGCAGAGAGAGCGACGCCGCACAGTGTCACTTTAATCACCGTCAGCCCACTACGACCTGCTGAGGAAAAGGCAATCACCAGGCTAAATACTAAAGCAGCTCCCCCGGCCGCTGCCAGCGGGCGCAGTAACGGTGTTGTGACCCAGTTGACACCGAAGGCTGTACAGGCAACAACCGCAAATGCCGCCCCGGCATTCAGTCCCAAAATATGCGGTTCTCCGAGAGGGTTACGGATCACCGCCTGCAGCAGTAACCCTGCAACACCCAATGCGGCACCGACCATAAGCGCCGCAACCAGCCGCAGTAGCCGTAGTTCGACCACCACATGGTGGTCGAAATTGGTCGGGTCATAATGCACCAGCGCCTGAATTACCGTCGAAGGAGCGATAAATCGCGCTCCGATAGCCAGTTCAAAAACTGAACCGCAGAGGACGAATAGCAACAACAGCAGCAGCCATAACAGATAGCGCGAGCGACGCTGTGCGGTGTGGGCGAGCAGGGTTGTCACAGAGTTGTACCCGTATCAGCCGGGAAGGGCATAAAAAAGGGTTTTCCGGTCAGCGGATTCACAGACATATGGACATCCAGATCGAAGACGGATCGGATTAATTCCGGGGTACATTGCTGTGGGTTGTCAGTGACTGAACACAAGCGGCCTTGCTTCAGAAATACCAGACAATCTGCATAGTTCACCGCAAAATTCAGATCGTGTAACACCATAATCACGGTGCGTTGGTGATGCAGTGTCAGATTCCGCAACAGTTCAAGGATATCGACCTGATAACGTAAATCGAGAAAGGTTGTTGGCTCATCGAGCAAAATCACCGGCGTCTGTTGTGCCAGTGTCATCGCAATCCAGCAGCGTTGTCGTTGCCCACCGGAAAGGCTGTCTACCGGCAAACCGGCCAGTGCTTCAGTACCGGTCAGCCTGAGTGCCTCCTGAACCGCCAGTTCATCAGATTCAGACCATTGGCGTAAGAATCCCTGCCAGGGGAAACGTCCGCGTGACACCAGTTCAGCAACGGTCAGGCCTTCGGGAAGCAACGGGGTTTGTGGCAGGATACCGAGCTGGCGGGCAAGTTGTCGGGTGGGCTGTTGGTGGACATCCTTACCGTTAATAATAATCTGCCCGTGCATAGGGTTTATCATGCGGGCAATGGTATTCAGTAATGTAGATTTTCCTGAACCGTTCGGGCCTGCCAGAATGGTCATTTTACCTGCTGGCAGTTGCAGATTGATATCATCAATAATGATGTTTTTTTGATAACCGGCGCGCAGGTTTCTGATGATTAAATCCGGATGATTCTTTTCAGTATCAGTCTGTTGTGACATTTAGTTTCCCGCACCGTGCACTGTTGTCTGGCGCATAATAAATGTGGCTAAACAATAATAAGTATCATTCTCTGACGTGATTTTGCGGGCGAGGTATGTAGTAGTCAAGCTGAAATTGGCAACTTTCACTGTGGTTTTTATCGTCAATGTTGCCAACGCTCTGTGCATTTTTCAGCAAAATTAGCCAGTGCCAGACCGTAATAATGGGATTTTTTTCTGGATTATCAATAACGGGTACTGATTTGAGGGATGTAGTAAAAATAATTGTATTTAAATTTACTACTACATTTTTGACGAAATCCGGTTTTCTGTTGGTAACGCGAATGCTGCCTGACGCTGAAAGATCTGCCGGTGACGACCAGTTGAAAACACCGCGTCATTTACCCGCTACTTTTTCACTGTCAGATTTTCTGAGTACCGGTTCGTGAGGATGTTGGCAGGCAAGGATAAACTTCACCAGCTCAGCTGGTTATAGCTAACTTATTTGTGAGCTTACTCAGGGTTTAAATCACAGTGAATGTTTACGCAATAAACCGACGTCAGGAGATCTCTGAGGGTTTGCTAAGTGATCAAAACCACTTGCGAGGAAATTACGCCCAACCGGCCACCCGGGGGGGCCGGAATCATTGGGTTAACGTGACCATTTGGCCGGAGGCGGGGTGTAGCTGCCAATTTTTTCGACCAGTACTAAAGGATCGTCTGAAACAATCAGCATATCGGCATAGGTTTGTTTCATAAAACCGTCAGTAATCGTCCGCTCAAAAAAGGTCAGTAGCGGGTCAAAAAAACCATTGATATTGAAAAAAGCACAAGGCTTATGGTGCAGTCCTAACTGGGCCCAGGTCCAGGCCTCAATAATCTCTTCAAGAGTACCGGCCCCGCCAGGCAGCGCAATAAAACAATCGGCACTGGCAGCCATCTGAGATTTTCTCTCGTGCATATCGCGAACAACTTTGAGTTCACTCAGGCCAGGATGGGCCAGTTCATGGCTGACCAATGCCTCAGGCATCACCCCGAGGATATCCATCCCGCATTCAATCGCCGTGTCAGCCACACAGCCCATTAAACCAACTTTTCCGCCGCCGTAGACCAGGCTGAATTGTTGTTCGGCCATTTGCCGTATCAGACGCCGGGTTTCACTGACAAAAACGGGATCATTTCCGCAGGCGGAACCGCAAAATAGTGCTGCACGCATATAACGATTACCTTTAAAAATCGGTGTTAACAGATGACTTTTACAGCAGGCAGTCCTGCCACTATTGTGGCAGCGAAATATTCTTCGCCGCCAGCCGTCGATCGAGCAGAAGATTACTGCTGTGCTGCAATAACATCCACCAGCACTAACGGTTGTTTACCGTTATTTGTCAGTCCGTGAGATTCGCCTTTACGCACGATAGTGATATCTCCGGCACTGACCGGATAATCCTTGCCATCGGCGTCTTTAAATAACCCGCTGCCGGATACAATAATGTAAGCGTCTTCGTTATCAATATGTTTGTGGTAACCGATAGAAGTGCCTGGTTTCAGTGTCAGCCAGCTGATCTCTTTAATTGCCTGACCTGCACTGGCTTTATCCCGGGTAAAAGCGAAAGCTGCATCGACGGTGCCTTTACCGCCGCCTAAACCCTGTTTTTCCATTTTTTGTTGTTGAGCACGGGTAATAATCTGTGCATTTGCCATCGATACCGGCAGTAACACAGCGGCACATACTAAAGCAGCGGTCAGTTTACGCATTATTTTCACCTGTAGGTGGTCTGTCACAAAGGCTGGCCAGAGATTGGCCAGTCCGAACGGGTTATCAGAGTGTACTCTGTTGAACAGAAAACCCAAGACAGAACCGGATATCTGCCTGAGTTTTCGGATCGTTTGCGCAAAATTTGACTTCAGGCCAACGCCTGGCTTTTTGGTGCTGACCGCAGAAAGCGTTGTGCATAAACGCCACCGCTCAGTGCAAATAATGTCAGTAGCAGGGCAAACAGCACTGCACTGACAGGCAAGCCCTGTTTATCGGTCAGGTAACCAGCAACCACCGGCAGAATACCCGCAGGCAGATAACCCCCGATATTCAGCAAGGCATTAGCCTGTGCCCGCCGTTGATCTTCCACCTGTAAAGCCAACAATGTCAGCCCGCCAAACTGGCCTAACCCCTGGCCGGCTCCTGCCAGAAGCACGGCAAAAACCAGCCACTGATATTCATGGCAGGTGATGGCGACGATCACCATCACCATTGACAGAACCGTAGCCAGGGTACTCACTGAGAATACCCTGGGTAATTGCCAGCGGCGTGCCAGGACCTGAGACATAGTTGCGCTGATAAACATGCCACAGGTCATCATCCCCGCCAATAGCGGATTGTAGTTGTGGGTGAGTAAGGTCAGCAGCGACGGACCGAGAGCCAGTACAAATGACGTTGCGGTAATCCCTGGCGCAAAAGCACCTATTCCGCAAAACAGTGCACTGAGATTTTTAGCCGGAAGTGAAGGCAACGTCAGACGAAAGCTGTTCTGAGCGGAGGCTACAGGTGGTGGAAAAGGCAGGCGGGACGCTATGACTGTAGCGACAAGCAGGGCGCTGAACAGCAGTAAAAACAACGGAGCTACCGGATGGTTCAGCGTTTGTATCAGGGTACCGGAAATTAAAGGCCCCAGTCCTGCACCAGTAACCATTGCCGCTGAAGCCAGTAATGCCGCCTGCCGTCGGGATTGCGGACCGGAAAGATCAGCCACTCCCGCCATTCCGGCGGACACCATAACCCCGACAGCAATGCCGGTCAGCAACCGGGCTACGGCCAGTGCTGTCACAGATTCAGCAGTTGCAAATAGCAGACTGGCAATCATCGCAGCAGCCAGACCAGGCAATAATAACGGTTTACGGCCGTAGTGATCGGATAGCTGTCCGGCGAACAGCAATGTACCCAGCAGACCCGCGATATACAGTGCGAAAATCACCGTCAGCGTTCCGGAGGTATATCCGAACTGATGTTGCCAGTAGCTGTATAAAGGTGTGGGGGAGTTCGACAGCATAAATACCGCAGTGATCAGCCATGAAGCCCCGGTGGCCGCCGTTTTAGAAGAAGATTGCATGCTCTGGCTCCTGTGCCGGAATGATGCTGCGGCACAGAATGCTCTGCGCCGCTAAGAAAAGAGAGTCAGGGAATGACGCGGATTAGTGGCCTGGTGAAGCAGGAGGCCGGTTATTGCGCTGACCAAGCAGCAGGAAAATGATGACCGCTGTCAGCACTGATCCGGCAGATAAAACGTACATCACCGTGCTGAGTCTGGTCAGGTACAGGGAAGCCAGCAGAGTGCTGTTAGCAGGCAACAGACTGGTGGCAGATGTCAGTTCTCCCAGAGCCAGATGGTTAGCTGCTGTTTGTACGATTTGTGGGTCGACAGTGGGCAGGGAAGCATCCAGTGAATGGTTTAGTAATGAGGCCAAAAGAACGCCGACGATGGCGATCGCTATACCATCTGCGGAGACTCTGACGCAGTTAAAAATACCGGTGGCCATACCTGCTCTCTCCGGAGAAACGACACTGACTGCCAGAGCGTCCATCAGTCCCCAGGGCAGGCCAATTCCTGTCCCGATGGTCAGCATTGCTAACGCCAGACCACTGTCAGTACCCGATGCCAGGATGCTGCCGGCATAACTCAGGCCACCGGCAGTGATTAGCAATCCTGCGGCAGACAGAACCGCAGGTGACAGCCAGCGGGTCAGTGATGCTGCAATAAAAGGTACCACCAGCAAGGGCGCCGCCAGTGCGATCATCTGGCGCCCGGCGACATCCGGAGCCAGATGAATCACCCCAATCAGATATCCTGGTAGTAATACAATCAAAGTGACAAAGAAAAATGCCGGCGAAGCTGCCAGTAACTGGACTCCGCAAAACCGTGCCTGTCGGAACAATGACAAATCAAGCATCGGGTGGCGAGCCCGTCGTTCTCTGAACACAAACAGGATAAACAACAGTAACGCGGCCACAGAGGTGATTATTACCACCGGGCTATGTGGTGCTGAAACAGGGGCCTGCAGAATGGCGATAGTCAGTAGCGCCAGTGCCCCGGTAAAACTGGCCGCGCCAGGCCAGTCCGGTTTTACTGTTGTCGGTTGGCGTGATTCTTCGGCAAACATTATCACTAACAACAGACCTGCCAGGCTGATTCCCGCGGTGGCAATAAACACCGGCCGCCAGCCGGTGAGAGCGGTTAACCAGCCGGCCACCAACGGGCCGAAGGCCAGTCCTATCCCGAAAGTGGTTCCGAGTAAACTGAATACACGGGTGCGCTGTGCGCCACTGAAGGTTTGTGTCAGTGAAGACATTGCCCCGGCAAATGCAGCAGCACCCCCGGTTCCCTGTAACAGTCGCAGAACATCTATCCAGCCAACGGAAGGAGCTATCGCGATCAGGCTGGTAAACAAAGTAAACAGTATCAGCCCGCAGAGCCATAACCTCTTCCGCCCGTAAATATCAGCCAGGCTACCAGCAGCCATCATGCTACTGCCATAGGTCAGAATATAGCCATTGACGACCCAGTTAAGCTGAACTGTGCTGCCGCCAATGGTATGGCTGATGGCGGGTAATACCATTGCCGGACCGGTAAAACTAAGAGGGATCAATATCCCTGTCAGACAGGCCGCAATCAGTTGCAGCAGCTGTCTTGCAGAGGCCGGGGTATTTACAGACAGGGTGGTCATGGCGTCTTTTCTCACTGAAATCTACAGATGTCCTGAAAACTGACAATCTGCCCGGCGGGCAGACCAGGGCACAATACAAGGCGACAGACCAGAGAAAAATAGTCTATTGTTCCAGACATACCGGACTAAAATTCACAGGTGAACGCGATGGAAGCCTTTACCGGCATCACTTTTTTTGTTCAGGCGGCAGAATGGCGCAGCTTCTCTGAAGCGGGGCGGGTACTGGGTGTCTCTGCTTCAGCAGTGGGCAAAAGTATTGCCAGACTTGAAGAAAAACTGGGTGTCAGCTTATTTAACCGTAGTACCCGTAGTATCACTCTGACTTCTGAAGGCGCACTTTTTCTTGAGCGATGTCGGAGGATTTTAAGTGAACTGGAAGCAGCAGAGACAGAACTGACTGAGGCCCGCAGTGAGGCAAAGGGGAAGCTTCGCGTCAGTCTGCCACTGGTCAGTGGACTGGTGATGCCAGTGATCAATGGTTTTATGCACCAGTATCCGCAGATTGAACTGGATCTCGATTTTACTGACCGGCTGGTGGATGTGATTGAAGAGGGTTTTGATGCGGTAATTCGCAGTGGTGAGAATGCCGATTCGCGTCTGAGATCACGGACTCTCGGACATTTTTCCCTGCAACTGGTGGCTTCACCGGGCTATGCAGAGCGGAATGGATTACCGGAACGCCCCGAACAGCTGACAGCTCACGCCTGTTTGCAGCATAAGTTTCCGGAAACCGGAAAGTTTGAATCCTGGCCGCTGATAGTGCCGGAAGGTAACCCATTGCCGACTCTTCCGGCCACGATGATTTGTAATACTACGGAAGTTTTACTGAGTGTGGTCCGCGAGGGGATCGGGATTGCGTGTCTGCCGGACTTTATGGTGAAACAGGACATTGCTCAGGGAGAGTTGCTACAGGTTTTACCAGAGGCTACCCGTCATCAGGGCGTTTTTCGTATTCTCTGGCCTTCTCACCGTTATCCTGCGACCAAATTACGGGTTTTCATCGATTATATGGCACAGCATCTGTTACCGGAGAAGGGGCTCTGATCTCAGTACGCCGGAATTTCAGACATCATCCGCAGAGGCAGATAAATAGTTACATATCAGCCTTTAAATTTAGTTAACACTGTTAACTAAATTGGCTATGCTGTGTCGCAATTATTCCACGCGGATCATTTCTATGGACAATCAACAGGTTCGTCAGTACCGCGCCCTATTGCGCGACATGGTCAGAGAATTAGGCATGCTGAGCCGTAAAACCAGCGGAACAGAATTATCCCCGTTGCAAAGTCATATCCTGATTGAACTGAACCGACATCCCGCTGGCGGGACTGAGCTGGCGGCACGGTTATGTGTTGATAAGGCGAGCATGAGCCGGACGCTGCGCACGCTGAGCGAATCGGGATATCTGCTGAAAGAGTCCAGCGATCAGGATGGCAGAGCTTCGACTTTCAGCCTGACAGAAGCAGGGCGAGAGCGGTTAATGACGCTGGAAGCGAATGCGGATCGTTTTACAGAGGAAGCGCTGGCTTCTTCATCTTCACAGGAAATTGAAGATTTTTTTTCAACTATCAGCCGCTTCTCGGGCTGCCTGCGTAATGCCCGTCGGCAACGGGAAGCAGGAGTGATTTTCCGGCCGATAGAGGCCAGGGATAACGCCACCATTGCTGAACTGGTGCGTAACAGTTTCCGCGAGAACAAAATTGATCATCTGGAAGGGGTCAGTATGCACGATCCTGAACTCGACTGTTTAAGCGACGTCTATGAGCGCCCTGGCAGCGGTTACTGGGTGGCAGAGGCCAATGGCAAAATTGTTGGCGGCGGCGGGCTGGCGCCTTTACCAGGTGAACACGGGGTCTGCGAATTACAAAAACTTTATTTTGTCCGGGATGTGAAAGGAATGGGGCTGGGCAGGCGCATGATTGCTTTCGTGCTTGAGCACGCCAGGCAACAGGGATACCAGGCATGCTACCTGGAAACTCTGGATGAGCTGAAAGATGCAGTAGGATTATATAAGGCCTTTGGCTTTACCCATCTGTCCGGGCCGATGGGCAACACCGGCCATAACAGTTGCGGCATCTGGATGATCAAAGATCTGTAATCTTCTGAAGCTGGCTGGTGACTGCTATGTCACTGGCCTGCGCTGATTTGCATCCCGGTGTTATCAATAAGGGAGAAGTCTGAACACCGGATATTTTAGCCACCATCGCCTGTGTCGACAGTGGCTGCCGGCATCAGGTTACTCATTGCCCCACTGATTCAGAAATTCAGCAATATCATCAATCCGGTGCGGTTCGATACCAGCTTCAGTGGCCATCTGCTGCTGGTCCTCCTCACTGATTTCAGGGTTTTCTGACAAGCGAGTCAGCAGCAACTGAAAGTAGTGAGCCAGAGCATCGGCTTCAGATTCTTCAACCGGTTTCTGGCACTCCTCCGCATACTCTTCCACCATGTCATAATATTTAAAGTGTATTTGTTTCATAACCGTTTCCCTGAATGTGCGGACAGATAGTGCGCAAAAGCGCTGGCGACAATTATACGGGCTATTGCCAGCCCGCGGTAATGGTTATTATCTGCAATTTCACAGGCCCGTTTTTCAAATTTTAGCCGTTTCTCAGTCGCCGGTCTTAAGGCCACCCGCGAATACAGGGAACAGCTGACAACACCATCGGAGCTTGCCCCGGAAAAACCGCAAAACTAACCCCCTGATAGCCACTCAGCTCAGGCCGTGAGTGAGGTCATTAAAGAGTCGCTTAATCCGGTTTGCAGGAACTCAGGGACAGGGGCGGAAGTCTGTGCGGTAACCGGCACTCAGACCGGTTAACCGCAGCAGGTGAATGCTTAACTGAAACCAGTTACCGGATGAGCGATATAATGCTCCTCAAGCAAGCCGATTTCTTCATCCGTCAGCTTCACGCTAAGAGCCGCAATCGCATCATCGATCTGCCCGGTTTTGGACGCGCCGACAATCGGAGCCGAAACTTCCGGTTTTGCCAGCACCCAGGCCAGTGCAATCTGCGCCATAGGTAAGCCACGTTCCTGTGCGATTTTTTCGACCGCAGCAATCACTTTGTTATCTGCTTCTTCCGTCTTGCTGTACAACGTTTTACCGAACTTATCACTTTCAGAACGGGCCGAGGTCACACCGACCGGACGGGTCAGTCGTCCTCGTGCCATCGGGCTCCAGGGCATTAATCCCACGGACTGGTCAGCACATAACGGAATCATCTCCCGTTCTTCTTCACGATATAGCAGGTTAACGTAGTTCTGCATTGATACAAACGGCGTCCAACCCTCACGGCGGGCAATTTCCTGCGCTTTGGCAAACTGCCAGGCATACATGGATGAAGCGCCAATGTAGCGGGCTTTACCTGCTTTGACTACGTCATGCAGCGCTTCCATCGTTTCTTCTATGGGGGTGGAATAATCCCAACGATGGATTTGATACAGATCGACATAGTCCGTTTGCAGTCGCTGCAGGCTCTTATCGATTTCGGACATGATGGCTTTACGTGACAGCCCCTGACCGTTCGGTCTTTTTTCGCCATCACTGGCACCCGGCGGGAAAAAAACCTTGGTCGCAATAACAATCTCTTCCCGTCTGGTCAGTTGTTTTAACACTTTTCCCACGATAACTTCGGACGTTCCGGCAGAATAACTGTTGGCCGTATCGAAGAAATTTATTCCGTTATCGATGGCATGAGCAATGATCGGGCGAGACTTCTCTTCATTCAGTGTCCAGCTATGCGCGCCGGCATCCGGCTCACCATATGTCATACAACCGAGACATAACGCAGAAATATCCAGCCCGGTAGAGCCTAGCTTCTTGTATTGCATGGGGTTTCCTCTGAGCTGCCAGTCGTGAAACAGCTATGTGACTGGCGGGAGACGGGGTATTAAGGTACAGCTACCTTGTTACCTTAGATCTCTGGAGAAAGATGTCAAGCCATTGGGTGGAAGTGCAGCTCATCAGATTTATACGGGTTTATCCATTAAAAAATTCGCTTTGAGTGAAGTTTTCCTAAAAAAAGTCAATCTGTTACTCCTGTGATCTGCTTTGGCGGGCACACCGGAACCGCGTCCCTGCGACCAGCCAGAAACAGGGCTGCGGCATCGGTGATCATCGTATCAGAACCAGGAAGCCGCCCGTAGGATAAAATCGGCGACCACTTGAGGGTGTGACAACATCGGCACATGGCTGGAGGCCACCCGTTGTATCGTCGCATTCATTCGTGTTGCCATCCGTTCCTGTTCCACAGGCAGGATGGCCAGATCGTTTTCGCCAATCAGATAGAACACGGGCCGACTACGCCACGCGGCTTCAGCCAGAACACCTCCGAGTGCCGTACCGTTCACAGGGACCAGAAGCCTGTGCTCATCCAGCAGGGCAAACAGGCGATCCCGCCCGATGCTCAGTGTTTTATCCGTCAGACTGTTCAGCAGAAAGTGCAGTTTACGCGTACCGATTCGGGGCTCGCGACATCGGACTCTGGCGATAGAATCAAGAATGTGAAGATTCCTGCTCTGCTTCTTATTGCTCCTGGCATTGTCCTGGTACCATGACTGTCTGCTGTGTCTCAGAAACTGACACGCACGTGTCACTGTTTTTTTAGAGGATAGAGGATAATCTCGTTGTGTGCGTTTGAACTCTGTCATCATCACGTTCTCCGGAATTAGATCAGAAACGTGTCAACGCTATTCAGGACGGGTCAATTCCCTGAATAAGGACCGGCATCTACGCCTTTTTTAATGTCGATACCACCAATTAAATCAGGGTCTAAGTAGGTGTTATCTCGCGTGCCTGCATAACCCCTATAGGTATTAGAGCTCTGCCGGGAACCATCGATCATGGTATTAACACGGCCATTACCCTGTAATCCCCTTAGGTTAACCTGTATTCCTGTTGAATTAGAGCTGTTAGAGGAAATCGTGTCTGTAGAGCCGTTAAAAATATCTGCTGGTCGTGTGGGAGATATTCTCTTAATATTTAAGCTTAAGGATCTGGCGTACTGGTAGCAGTCGAAGAAGGGTAGCTTTGAAACGTTGTATTCTGCCGTCTGAACACTCCCGGTGGAAGTCCCACGTACTTATTGAATGCCACGTTGAATGCACTTGCTGATTGGTAACCTATCCGGAATGCAATCTGTTCGATTCTATCATTGCTACTCATCAGTGCTTTTTTCGCTAACGACATTCGCCAGAAGAGCAGGTATTTCAATGGCGGCATACCGACAGTCTCATTGAATACGGCAAAAAAAGATGAGCGAGACATTGCACAGTGGCTGGCGAGCTGTGCGATTTTCCAGTCAGAATCTGGTTTTTCATGTATAAGATGCAGCGCTAATCCGATCTTTTCGTGCTGTAGCCCCTGCAAAATACCAGCCTTTTTTGACAAGTCATCCTTACTCCGTAACGATTCGACCAACAGTAGTTGCAGAAGGTGCATCAATACCACTTCCCGCCCTGGTCGCTTGCTTCGATTTTCATCTAACAGGAGTTCAAGCAGCATGACGAAACGACGCTGCCCTTTAATCAGTATCTCGTTTGGCAGTAAAGAGACAATCAGTTGTTTTTCCGGCGTATCGAATTCACAGTGACCAATATTCATAAGCAAGTCAGCCGGCCCAATGGGTGAGCCAATTCTCACGTGGCCTTCACTGATCACTGTCGGCACAGTGATTTCGGTGGGGTGAGACGCACCCGTATTGGTATTTTCGAAAGAATGTGCGGCAGGTATCAACAGAAAGTCACCAGCAACGAGTAGTTGCGGACCTTGTCCGTTAATATTAATCAGGCATTCACCGTCTAAAACCGCGCAGTAAAAAGCCTCTCCTCCGGATTTCCTGACAATACGCCACTGCCCGGCACCTTCCACCAGTTTTGAATGTGAGGGTTTGGGGTTGAGTAAGGCAACAATATCGGTCAACGGGTCTGACATTGGACTATCTCTAAATTTATCTGGATTTCTTATTATATATTGTCCTGGTAGTGGCGACTATCATCACGGCTCTTCACCAAAAAGAGGATGAAACATGTCAACTGTACTTATTACCGGATGCTCTTCAGGTTTTGGGCTTGCAGCAGCAAAACTTTTTTTGCAAAAGGGATGGGATGTGATTGCCACAATGAGAACACCCGATCCGACACTTTTGCCTGAAAGCAGTAAATTGACCATCCTGTCGCTGGATATTACTTCTGCTGAGAGTATCGGGAATGTTGTGAAGCAAGCGGGGGCCATTGATGTACTGGTGAACAATGCTGGTTTTGGTGCCCCTGTACCGGTCGAGCTCACGCCTTTAGCAACTGCACAGCAATTAATGAATACGAATGTCTTAGGTACTTTGTCATTAACTCAGTCATTTATGCCATCGATGAGAGAGAAAAAATCAGGGGTAATCATCAATGTCTCTTCATCAGTGACAACCAAAGCGCTGCCACTTATTGGGCTTTATCGTGCAAGTAAAGCTGCGCTGAATGCATGGAGCGAATCATTATCCATCGAAGCCAGGACTTTTGGTATTCGCGTCCATGTCATATTACCGGGGCGCTCACCTGAAACGAAGTTTGGAGAGAATGCACGTGCCCATTTCCTGGGGATGGACGATCCTGATTACGGGAAAATGGTGAGGGATTTTATCCAAATGATTCAGGATACCGATTCGCCGGTGACTTACGCTGATGATGTAGCAAATGCCATTTTAGCAGTTGCTGACAATCAACACGCTCCGTTCTACACCGCAGCGGGAGAAGATGCCAGCTATTGGCTTGCTGAGGCGCAGCAACGTTCCCCTTTTTGCTGTTAATGACATCGGACAACAACCCCGATACAGGGAAAACTAAAGAGAGACTATCGTTCTCTCTTTTTACTACCATAGGATGCAGGAATAACTGGGTATATTGACGTCCCATCCCCTTTCTTATCATTTATAGGGTTAAACTGATGCAATACTATCCGGTTAGGAATTCAACCTGTTGCGATAAACAAAAAGCCCGCTTAAGTTTCCTTAAGCGGGCTTCTTTAATATGGCTCCTCTGACTGGACTCGAACCAGTGACATACGGATTAACAGTCCGCCGTTCTACCGACTGAACTACAGAGGAATTGTCTTGAAGACGGGGCGCATAGTAACGGGCTGACGCAGGCTTGTCAAAACAGTTTTGCCGTCAGACGAACTGACTGCTGATAAAAGATACAGTTGCTGTGATAAAAGCAGATAACTGCCACTAATTCACGATGTTGGTGATCACTGATGCCAGTCCCCTGGCTTTTGCCAGGGGAGGGCGGACAGCAAATTTTGTCAGAACGGGGCATCGATATCGACGATATCAATCAGTTTATGGTTAACAAACTCTTTCAGCCCCAGGCCCAGCAATTCCCGGCCATAACCCGAGCGTTTTACCCCGCCAAACGGCAGATCAGCTTTTACCATGGTCGGGTGATTAACAAACACCATTCCGGTGGTGATTTTCTTCGCTAACTGATAACCGTAGTCAGGATTAGAGGTAAATACGGAGCCTCCCAGTCCAAAGTGGCTGTCGTTGGCAATACGAATGGCATCTTCATCATCTTTGGCTTTGATAATCATCGATACCGGGCCGAAAAACTCTTCGTACCAGGCCGGATTATCCGGGGTGACATTGGTCAGGATAGTTGGCTGTACAAACGCTCCCCGTGTCGGAACTTTTTCCCCCACTTCAACGGCGGTAGCGCCATGTTCAATCGCTTTGGCAAGCTGGGTTTTCAGGTTATCGGCAGCACGCTGAGAAGAGAGAGGAGCCAGTTGGGTCTGGCTGTCCATTGGGTCACCGGCTTTGAGTTTAGCTACGGCCGCAGTGTATTTTTCCAGAAACGCATCATAGATTTTTTCATGAATGATCATGCGTTTTGAAGAAACACACACCTGGCCTGCGTTCCAGTGGCGCCCAAAAACTGCCCAGCTAACGGTTTTGTCTAATTCAGCATCTGCCAGCACGACAAATGCATCGGCACCACCCAGTTCAAGAGTCGATTTTTTCAGGTATTTACCGGCAGTGGCTGCCACACTGGCCCCGGCGGCCTCTGAGCCGGTCAGTGCCACACCATGAACCCGCGGATCTTTAAGCACTAACTCTATTTTGTCATGCGGCAGGAACAGGTTGGTAAAGCCACCTTCAGGGAGTCCCGCTTCCAGCATCAGTTGTTCAAAAGCCTCAGCGCATTGAGGAACATTCGAGGCATGTTTTAATAACAGGGTATTTCCGGCGGCCAGTTGCGGAGCCAGAATACGGGCAATCTGATAGAACGGGAAATTCCATGGTTCAATCGCCAGAATGACACCCAGCGGTTCATGAACCAGTACCGCTTTACCTTCCTGCGGATCGTTCACAGGCAGGGGTTCATCTGCCAGTAACTTTTCGGCATTGTTAACGTAGTATTCGAGAATGCTGGCAGATAGCTCTACTTCTGCACGGGCCTCTCCGATAATTTTCCCCATTTCCAGGGTGATGATTTCTGCAAAATGTTGGGTTTTGTCCCGCAATATAGTGGCGGCCTTTGACAAAACGGCAGTGCGTTGTGCGATGGGGAGCTGTCGCCAGGAGGAAAAAGCCTGGTCTGCACGACTGATAGCTGCTGCAATTTCACTGTCAGTTGCATCTTTAAATTGTTTTACGGTTTCACCGGTGTAGGGATTAATAGTTGAAAATGCCATAATTAAAGTCCTTCCTTTTATCCACTCGAAAACAACAATTGTCAGTATCCGCAGGAGATGAAAATACTGACCGGGTGCAGGTGTAAATATAAAAAAATATTATCATTCTGACCGTGGATGGAAGGCAGTGCGGCATGTCACATTTTTGCAGTCTGATATTAAATTTACTGTCTGTTTTGTAAATATGCTTAAACCATAAAGAGTGTGGGTATTTTTTACCGGGAACCCGGCAGGATACAAAAGATAAAAAAAGGACTGAGTTATCTCAGTCCCGTGATAAATCATGAAAAACGTTAACCTAAATTCCGGAGAGAGTCTCCTGTCTGGTTATTGTTTATTTCAGACTGATACGTACCACACTGTCAGGTCCTTTGGTGGACATATCTTTATTAAAGTCCTGCTTCAGTGTGACGTACAACGTCTGACCATCCGGAGAAACTAACAGGCTGTTCGGATGAGTTGCAAACGACCAGCTGTGTTTCACTGCGTACGTAGTAGCGTCCAGTACCAGCACTTTCTGCGACTCTCGCTGGCTGATATAGATCTCGTTGCGTTTCGGATTAAATTTAATACCCAGCGCATCGCCTTCGATACGTTTAATCACTTTGCCGGTGTGTTCATCAAATACCAGGGTAGTTTTGGCTTTTGAATCATCGGTCACAAACAGGCGGCCGGTTGACGGATCTTCAGCCATATTCAGGAACAGATATTGTTTCCCGTCTGCCGGAGTCCAGCGTTTTTCAATTTTATGGGTGTGTGGATTAATGACCAGGATTTCACCGCCACCGTTAGACGCGTAAATACGATCAATGGCCGGGGAATAAATAATTCCGGTGACCCATTTTCCGGCATTTTTGATGGTGTCTTTCAGACGGAAGGTTTTAGTATCAACCACAGAAATAAAGCCAGGGTCAGCTACACGGCCAACATACAGTTCATTGCCGTGTTCAAAAATCTCACGTGCGCCAACCGCATCGCCATCTTTATCTTTTTTGCCCGGGAACATCAGGCGTTGCACTACCTTACCGGTTTTTGCGTCAATTTTAGACACGCCGCCATCCAGACTGTTAGTGGCATAAATAATATCGCCACTGTCATCTGTGGTCATACCAAAGTTTTTCAGGTCAGTATGAGTTTCGCCCACCGTTTTCAGGGTACGCGGGTCAAGACGATACAGCATACCGCCATTGACGTTCTTAAAGCTCTGGGCGCTCGCCACATAAACCACACCGGCAGAGGTTGACCAGGCCATTTCATATAAACCATCGCCTAATACCTGTTGAGTCAGTGCTGTATCCACTGGTGCTTTGACTGGTGCAGTCACTACCGGAGTAGTGGCTTTTTTGGCCGGGGCCTGGCAGGCAGTCAGGCTAAAGGCAGCGACAATAGCAACACCAAGTGCAGCTTTACGCGGGCTGAAAAACGATCTCATTCTTAGCTCCATGGGAATAAAAGGCATGGCAGGGCAGGCCATTGCGGATGGTATTTGTAAAAAGAATGAGAAGCATACGCATTAACTATCTGATTGTAAATCTTAGTGTGCAGCGGTAAAAGCAACTCCCGAAAATTAAATCACCAAAAATCATTAAGATAACCTCAGGTTCTGATTTTTTCCGCAAAAATATACAAATAGTTATATTTTGAAATGAAACTTTTTGGTAAATCTAAAAGCCAATAATTATCATTAAGCTTATCGTTACATCGTGTAGGGTTATTTTGTCTGCGGGCAGAATATTCATCAGAGCCGGATAACTCTGTTTCTGCGAAATAAAACAATAAGCCGCTAAATCAACATTTTCAGGGGATTATCAATGTCTTTCAGTGAACGCGGAGCTGTGAGAGCTTCCGCTATTTCTGCGCGCAGCAAAAACTTCCGTATATCATTGCTGGCTCTGGTCGTTCAGGCCGCTATTATGCCATTAGCCGGTTATGCTGCTGATAATACGGCAAATACACCGACCACCAGCAGCAACGCATCTGCCAGTAATGCTACTAAAGCGAAACTCAAACCAGTTTCTGCCAGCAAAGCAACCGATAACAGCGGTAATTCTCCGTCCGAATTAGTGGTTACTGCGGCACCGGATAATTCTCCCGATACAGAGAAAAAGACTGACTATACGGTTCAGACCACTCGTGCCGGCACTAAACTGTTGATGGCTCCACGTGATATTCCGCAATCTTTTAGCGTGATCACGCAGGCGAGGATGAAAGATCAGGATTTACAATCCGTTGGGGATGTTCTGGCCAATACTACCGGTATTACCCAGAATATGGACGACAGTGAGCGCTCAGAGTATTACTCGCGTGGATTTAAAATCAGCAGTTTTACTTTCGACGGTATCCCAACTTCCGTTAACGATTCCTGGAACTTCGGGGATGCAGCATCAGACACTGCGATCTACGACCGTATTGAAGTGGTGCGTGGTGCAACCGGATTGATGACCGGCGCTGGTAACCCGGCTGCCTCGGTGAACATGGTCAGAAAACAAGCCGACAGTAAAACTCCGCAAGGCTCAATTACCGCCAGCTATGGCAGCTGGAATAATCAGCGCTATGTTGCAGATGTCCAGAGCCCGCTCAATGAATCAGGAACTATCCGTGGCCGGATTGTAACCGGTTACCAGGATCAGGACAGCTGGCTGGATCGTTACCATAAAACCAGTAAATTCTTCTACGGGGTACTGGATGCCGATCTGGGGGATAACACTACAGCATCACTGGCTTATGACTATCATGACAGCCAAACCGGCAATCCAACCTGGGGTGGATTACCACAGTTTTATAGTAACGGCGATCTGACCCACTACAAACGCAGTCTGAACTCCGGTGCTGACTGGACCCGTTACAACACCAATTCACATAAGATCCTGGCCACCCTGGATCATAATTTTGATAATGGCTGGGTATTTAAAATTAATGGAACCCATGCCATTAGTACTTTTAACGATAAACTGCTCTATCTGGAAGACTTTGCCGATGAAGATACCGGCGAAGGTGTGACAGGATTCGGCAGTATGGACCGTGGTCGCCGCGAGCTGAATTCAATAGATACTTATGCCAGTGGGCCTTTCAGTCTGTTTGGCCGCGAACATCAGTTAATGGCCGGTGTCAGTTACAGCCGCCAGCATAATGCCACCTACAGCCAGGACGGGGTGACCGATCTGGATGATTACGATATCACCTCTGATGTTATTGGTGCTTTTAATAATAACTGGAACGGCAATATCCCTGAACCAGAGTGGCAAGGGTGGTATGTGAATGCTGATGACGTAGTGCGTCAGAAATCAGCCTATACTGCTGCCCGTTTCTCGCTGGCAGATCCATTAAGCCTGATCGTCGGTGCCCGCTATACCCAGTGGAGTACCGTTGGGACTAGTGGTGATATGAGTAAGAATAATATCACTCCGTACGCCGGCCTGGTGTACGACATTAACGATACGCTGTCTGCTTATGCCAGCTATACCTCGATCTTCCTGCCTCAGGATTACCGGACCAGTACTGGTCAGTTGTTAAAACCGGTCACTGGCAGAAGCTACGAGACCGGGCTGAAATCGGACTGGCTGAACGGTCGTCTGACTGCCACCATGGCGGTGTTCCGCATCGAGCAGGAAAATGCCGGTCAGGAAGTTAACGGGGTTTATGTTAACAACAGCAGTGAACAAGCTTATGTCGCGACCAAAGGTGCGGTCAGTAAGGGTGTCGAATTTGAGCTGAATGGTGCGGTTACCGATAATCTGGAGATGACTTTTGGTGCAACGCGCTATGTCGCTACTGATTCTACCGGTCGCTTTAACCCGGAAGAGCCACAAACTTCGTTCAAACTGTTTGCCCGTTACAATGTACCGCAGTTGCCAGACCTGACAGTCGGCGGCGGTATTAACTGGCAGAACCGGATCTTTGATGATGTGACCGGGGCTGATGGCAATACGACTCGTGTATACCAGAGTAGTTACCCGCTGGCCAGCCTGTTTGCCCGTTATCAGGTTACCCGCCAGGTATCGGTACAGGCTAACGTGAATAACCTGTTTGACCGTAGCTACTATACCTACCTGAATAACTATGTGTATGGGGCACCGCGTAACTTCTCCGTCAGCCTGTCTTATCAGTTCTGATAAAATTCACTGCCGATATCGTCGGCAGTGAATCTTCATGGTTGCACACCGTTTTGTTGTGCAACCAGCCTGCTTATTCTGTGGCTATTTAAACCTCACAGCTACAGCCAACTGCTTAAGACCTTCGGGTTATCCCGGGAATCATTTATCAGTAAAATTCAGAAACCGGTTAATCCGCAGAGCGTATCCGGGCAGTCGTTTTACTGTTCTCTTTGATGGTTGTGTTTGCGCTGCGGTAAACCAGCCAGATTCCGGCAAAAATTGCTACCATTCCACCACAGGCCGCCGCAGACAGGCGGTTACCCAACATCAGATAGTCAAGCAGTGCGGTAATCACCGGGACCAGGTAAAACAGACTGGTCACATTGACCAGACTGCCGGTATTCAGCATCCGGTAAAATAGCAACTGTGCAACTACCGATATCAACACACCCAGGAATAACACTGAAATCATCAGCGAAAGACTCAGATGTAGCTGAAATCCGGAGAGTGGCGTCAGTAAAAGACATAACAACAGGCTGACAGCGTACTGTAACGGCATAACATCTGCCGGCGGCTGGGCAATTTTCTTCTGCATCAGTGTTCCGGCCGTGATAAACAACAGTGCTGCCAGCGCATAACCCATTCCGGCAGCGGCAAAGTGCGATGAAGAGAGACTGCGCCAGACCAGAAGAACCAGCCCACCCAGAGCGATCACCAGGCCAGTGAGCCGGGTTCCGGTAAAACCGCGTTCGGTGATGCAAAGTGTCAGGATTGGCTGAATGCCCAGTAAAGTGGCCATCAGCCCGGGGGTAATACCCAGAGCCATTGCGCGGAAATAACAGACCGAGTAGCCCCCAATAAAAATCAGCCCTGTCAGAGCAACACGGAGCCGGCTTCCTTTGACCGGCAGCCAGCGGCGGCGCAGAGAGCCTATCAATAGCAGCACCATTAACGCAACACTAAAGCGGCAACTCAGCAGCGCCAGCGGACTGGCGTAGTTCAGACCCAGTCGGGTAAAAATAGCGGCACTCCCCCACAGCAACACAAACAGTGCTGTGCCCGCCTGGGCTGTCAGGGGATGTTGTTTCTCTGGCATGGTTGTTCTCCCGTTGCGACGCATCAGCGTCTTTCAGGCCGGTGATAAAGTTGATCGGATATTTGTACAGGCACAGCTGGCGGGGAGCGAAAGGCTTCACATGCATCAATCATCGCAGGGGAAAACAGAATCACTGCCGGGCTGATAACAGGCATTCTGTCACCTGGCTTGTGATTACAAAAGCGAGAGTTTAGCATGGTTAACATGAGTAAACCGGATGGAAAGGGATGATGGATACCAATATTCAAAAGTACAAAGCCTTTCTCAGTGTGGTGGAGCATGGCAGTTTTACCCGTGCGGCAGAGAAAATTTTCTATTCCCAGTCAGGTATCAGCCGGATGATTAATGATCTGGAAAGTGAGTGGGGGATTTCACTGTTTGAACGAAGCCGTAGCGGTGTCCGGTTGACGGCAGAGGGCAGTCATCTGTTACCGTTTGCCAGAAGCGTTTATGAGGAATATCAGAAGTTACTGGCAGAGGTTGATGCAGTAAATGGTCTGCATTCGGGGACCGTGAGGATCGGTACTTTCTCCAGTGTTGCGGTTCACTGGTTGCCGGATATGCTGAGTCGTTTCCGGACCCGTTATCCGGATATTCATTTTGAACTGGTGCCTGGCGATTATCACGAAATTGAGCAGTGGATTGCTGAAGGTAGCGTGGATTGCGGATTTACCCGCCTGCCAGCACGACAGTCCCTGAAAACTCTGTTTTTGAAGCGTGACGATTATCTGGTGGTGATGCCGGAAGATCATCCACTGGCTGAACAGGACCGGGTGCCATTGCAGGCGCTATGTGACTATCCGTTTTTATTGCTGGAAAAAGGCAGTAATAACGAAATTTCGGAAATCTTTCGCCAGCACCATCTGAGGCCACAGGTGCGATACACCTTATGGGACGATTATGCGGTTATGGCGATGGTAGGAAAAAATCTGGGCATTAGCCTGTTGCCGCGACTGATTCTGCAGAATATTCCTTACCGTCTGATCACCCGGGAAACTACGCCGTCAGTTAGCCGGGATATCGGTCTGGCTTATCGCGACACTCATAGTCTGTCGCGGGCTGCCAGACAGTTTATTGATGATCAATTCTCCTCCCGGTTGCCTGATGAATAGCCGGGAAGCTGGGTTATCAGAATGCTATTTTACCACTGGCGTTTCCGGTGACATTAACGGCGCCAGTGCTGTATATAACTGACGGAACAGTTCACGTCGTGGCTGCCAGGCCTGATGTTTTTCAGCATCAGGGGTATAGCGCTGTTGCAGTGCCGGCGCAGACAGGTAGTTTTCAACCTGAGTAATTTCCAGACCGGCAATCTGTGCCAGCCGGGCAGCGCCTAAAGCCGGGCCGACCTCTCCGCCACTGCGATACTCCATCACCTGACCGCTGATATCTGCCAGCATCTGTCGCCACCAGGCACTACGGGCACCCCCACCAATCAGCGTGATACTTTCAGGGATCACGCCACAGGCATGCACTGCATCAATACCTTCTGCCAGAGCAAACCCCACTCCTTCCATCACCGAATAAGCCAGAGATTCCGGACCATGCTGGTGAGTCATTCCAAAGAAAACTCCTTTAGCATTAGGATTATTATGAGGTGTCCGTTCACCGGAAAGATAAGGCAGGAAAGTCACCGGTTGCTCGCCTGGCGTCGCAGTTTCGGCAAGCTGGATCAGTTCAGGTACGCTGGCAATACCCAGTAACCTGGCCGCCCAGTCCAGACAGGAAGCGGCAGAGAGCATCACAGACATCAGGTGCCAGCGCTGTGGCAGGCTGTGACAGAAACTATGAACTGCACTTTCAGGGTTAGCCATAAACCCGTCACTGACCACAAAGTAGACTCCTGATGTTCCCAGGGACAACATGGCTTGACCGGGGTTATACAAGCCGACACCCACGGCACCTGCAGCATTATCACCCCCACCGGCGACCACCGGAACGCAATCCATACCCCAACGTTCGGCATGTTCCGCCAACAGATGACCGGTAATCTGGTTACCTTCATATAATGTCGGCATATGCTGACGTGTCAGTCCGGTGGCTGCCAGCAGTTGATCATTCCAGTCACGTTTTGCTACATCCAGCCATGAGGTGCCGGAGGCATCAGACATGTCTGTAGCAAACTGCCCGGTCATCAGCAAACGCAGGTAATCTTTGGGTAACAGTACTTTATCGATACGGGCAAAAATATCGGGCTCATGTTGCTGTAACCACAACAGTTTGGGGGCTGTGAAGCCCGGCATCATCAGATTACCGGTAATATGCCGTGACTCAGCAACCCGCTGTTCAAGCAATCCACATTCGGCATAACTGCGGCCATCATTCCACAAAATGGCAGGGCGCAGTACCTGTTGCTGTGCATCCAGCAGCGTTGCTCCATGCATCTGACCTGAAAGCCCGATGGCTTTTACCACTTTCAGTGAGTGTTGTTGGGCTAAGACTGTTACCGCATTGTCTGCGGCCTGCCACCAGTCTGCCGGGTTCTGTTCTGACCACAGTGGGTGAGGGCGCGAAAGGGTTAACGATTCACTGTGGCTGGCAACCACCTGTCCTTGTTCGTCAAGCAACAGAATTTTGATACCGGAAGTGCCTAGATCAATACCAAGATACATGCGGATTCCTTGTGTTGATAACCCTTACGCTGAACAATTGTTGCTCTGCCGGGCAGGTTCTGCCAGACAGGGCCTGAATGTGTTAATGGTTAACCGCAGTATGTGGTTTACCAGATTGCTGGCTGATTGCGCTGGTAACCTGATGCTGTGGCTTGTTGCTAAACGGTGTTTGTGGCACCGGCTGGTCTCTCCTTGTGAACGGAGTACAGGCTTTCGCCAAAAACAAGGCCGCGCGATGGTCAGTCCGGGCAGTGAATCTCGCCCGGGTCACCGGAGTGAAGGTAAGACTGATGGTTTACCCGGTCAGGATTGTTTCAGAAAACCTTTGTCTGCTGCAACAGCATCCTGCCGATATGAGACCAGTGTCAGGATTTTCTCTGTTGATTGCTGACTCCTGAAACAGACTGAAGTGAAGCGGATCAGCAGACAGGAATTGCGGGGTGATAACCTGATATTTTTGCGCGTTGCTTTCCCTTTTTCAGGGAACCGGAGTGATAACCGGCTGACCACTGAAACAGGCCTGTAAATTGGCTAATACCAGTTGTGCTGTAGCTGCGATAGCTTCGGGCGAACGGCTGGCGATATGTGGAGTGAGAATAACATTACTCAGTTGTTTTAATGCCGGAGGGATATCCGGTTCACCTTCCACAACATCCAGGGCTGCACCCGCAATCACCCCCCTGTTGCAGCGCCCGGATTAAAGCGGCCGTATCCACCACACTGCCCCGCGAAATATTAATTATAAATCCTTGTGGTCCAAGCGCATTAAGTACGGATTGGTTAACCAGATGCCGGGTCTCAGGCCCGCCGGGGGTGGCAATCACCAGAAAGTCCGACCATTCCGCAAGAGCCTCCGGGGATGGCAGATAGTGCCAGGGGACCGCTGCCCGGGGCTGGCGATTATGATAAGCGACCGACATCCCAAATCCGCCGGCACCACGCCGGGCAATCTTCTCGCCAATATTCCCCAGTCCTAATATCCCAAGTTTTTTTTCAGAAATCGCAGGACGTGGCTGACGGATATTGGCCCATTCTCCCTGCCTGACAGCATTATCAGCGACGACAATGCCACGGGCAATCGCCATCAACAGGGCCATCGCATGGTCGGCGACCGAAGTATCGTTAGTGCCCGGACCGTGGGTGACAATAATTCCTCGCGCCCGTGCCAGGGGGATATCTATATTTTCGTAGCCAGCCCCCATCGCACAGATGATTTCCAGTGCAGGCATGGCAGAGATATCGGTGCCGTTAAGGCCAGTAGATCCGTTAGTCAGCACTGCGCGTATTATATGGCCTGTTTCGCGGATAAACTGTTGGCGTTTTTGGGCGTTAGAAATAATGAACAGTTCAAAACTCTGTTGTTCGAATAACGCTCGCTGTGGCTTTGCAAGTTCAATAGTTACCAGCAGAGGAATTGGCATCGTTGCTCCTTTGACCCGCTATCGCGAACAGGACATTACTGCCCTGACTCAGCCTGTGAATTTACAGTTTGCCGGTGGTCGGGAGTAGTTTTCCGGTTTGCAAAACAACTCAGTTCTCCAGGGGCACGACAGTCACTTTATCTGCAAATATCAGTGACAGACTGTGACCGGCAACCTGTTTCCCTGCCGCTTTGTCCTGCCACTCTGTAACAAATTATCAATGCCGGGGACAGGTCGCCGGGGGGCGTGCGATGCATCGTTCGGGCACTGTTATTTCTGAGGGGGTTGCAACTGATAAATCCAGGCATCCAGTTTGCGGTTATCTGCAGTAGTCACTTCTGTCAGAATCCGGTCATAACCGTCTTCAAATTCATCCAGCATTGGCCAGTGATCTGTCAGGCGGTCAGAGATAAACAACCAGCCATCGATCCGGGCGCCGGCAGCATCAAGAATGACCCCGGGAAACCCGGTCGCCGCTCCCCAACCACTCTCAAAGAACTTACCGGTGACATAACCGGCCAGCCACTCTCCGCCAATATTTTCCAGCAGATGAGCATTGCTCTGGCCAGGACGTAAGGTGCCGTAAACAAATAATGGTGACATATATCCTCGTTGGTCGGTATCGCCCACAGGGCAGGATGCAAGTGCACCAAATTACCGGGTTATAACGGGGATGGCAATATAGTCCGGATCAACTGAAGGGCAAAACTCTGATGCCGGAAAATTCTGGGGAACAATTGTCGGGATACACTGATTTCACTGCGAAGAATTAAACATATATTTATATTTTTATATGCTTTCCGTCGTGATGAAAGATAACTTAAAGTGGGAAAATAACCTCAATTTATAACTTTTTGTCGCGATGAATATTGAATTACGTCAGCTGCGCCATTTTGTGGCACTCATTGAATTTAGAAATTTTACGGCGGCTGCGCTGGCGATGAAAATATCTCAGCCTGCCTTCAGCCGAAGCATTCAGTCGTTGGAACAAACGGTGGGTGCGAGATTGATCAATCGTCAGAATCCACTGGAACCCACTAAGAGAGGACTACTGGTTTTAGAGCATGCCAGACAACTGATTAATCAAAGCCAGGATTTGCTAAATGATATTGCCGCCTTTGATGAAAAGGAGATTGGTGAAATTCGGTTTGGACTGGGACCGGCTCCCGCAGCCTGGTTGCTTCCGCAGGTCATGGGGGAGTTTACCCAAACGTATCCGAGGGTGCGTCAGTTGTTCCGCGTGGATAACTGGCAGGCTTTAGGTGAGAAATTGCAGTCCGGGGAGTTCAGCTTTATTGTTGCCGATTCGCGTAATTTTGAATTCGATACCCGGTTTCAGGTGCTACCGTTGATTCGTCATCGTTGGGGATTCTGCTGCCGTGCTCAGCATCCGTTAGCCAGTCAGGAAGAAATTACGGTCAGCCAGTTATTCAGTTTTCCGGTTGCGGCTACGCTCAGGCCGCCTAATCTGCATCGGGCACTGGTACAACTAAGTGGCAGGCAGGATATCCGAACCAGTATTGAATGTGAAAACGGATATAGCCTGCTGGAGGTGGTGCGTCATTCTGATGCTATTGGCACTACAAATTATTCTACCGATCTGGCGCGCCAGGGGCTGAAGATGTTAAAGATTGCCGGACTGGATGATAATACTGATGAGTTTTACACTCACTACGGCATTATTTCGCTGGCGGGTGCACGTCTGCCGCGGCTGACGCGCACCCTGATGGAGACTTTTATGCAAACCGATAAACAGTTATACGGCGCTGCTCCGCTGGATGAACTTACAGCGGAGACAGTGTGAAATCGCGAATCATCTGTCGTGACCAGACGGTACGGAAGCCAAAATAGCCGCTGTCCGGCGGAGTTTCATAAGCCGCCGTGAACCACTCTTCATTATCGACCAGCAGGCGCGTTTGCCGGTCGGCGACTTCAATCACCATCTGATAAGGATGCCCGGCACGTAATAACCGGTCGGCAGAGGTATATTCCGTCAGCAGGTGTCGTTCTCCCAGGCCATCATAATAACGGAAGCGGCTGGTGGTGTTCCAGTTCCCGCCAATCCCGGCATAAAATAGTTCCAGTGAATCGTAACTACTGAGTTCACCCTGGCGGGTAAAAAGGTCAGGATTCAACGGATCACGCGCTGCCCAGAACATATTGACGTCAGACAGGCGATCATTAGGGCTTCCTTCCGTCAGCACTTCGCGACTAAAGCTTATCCGGTAGCTGCCAGATAATGGCTTATCCAGCCATAGTGTCAGCCCGGCCGCACTGTCAATCTGTAATGAGTGATCATCGGTCACCAGCCGGGTTTGCTCCGGTTTTTCCTGTTCCACCCGCCATCGCAATCCATTGCCCTGAGAGTCTTTACCCCAGTTCAGCAGATACTGGTGCCGTGATAAAGAGGCGTGTCCGACGCCTTCGGTTTGGCTTACATCAGTCATTAGTCATCCTGCGTTATTTATCAGAAGCACTGTCCAGCAGTGCCAGGAGCGAGAGGGCGGTTAGCCCCCATTGGGAAACTGCATTGGTCGCCAGATCGGTAGTTCCGGTACTGCCGGAACGTTTATCGATATTGGAGTTAATTTCCGCCTCGCGAACCGGATACAATACCTCTGGCGGTCGAATCAGCCGTTGCTGCTGATTCGGATGAACAATTCCACCCTGGCCACTGTTGAATTCCTGCCATGCCCGTTTGGCGAGCCTTTTATCATGCTGATGCCAGGCGGCAAAGGCGGTCAGACGGGCATGCCCCTGAACCAGATTGAGTTTTTTCACCGGTTTGCCTACGAATTTACTCAGCGCCGGCAGATCGTTGTATAAGCGGCAGTATTCGAGCCAGGCCTGGCTAAAGCTTTCATCCGGCAGTAACTGCAGTAATTCACTGCAAATTTCAGCCAGCCCGAAAACCGCACTAAGATGGGAAATAAACAACTGATCCGCCGGGGCCTGACGGAATTTCCCCGTGTCGGCATTCATTTCAGATAAACCGGTAAAAAAGCCATGGGGCTGAGCCGCAATAGACTGCATGCTGTTCAGTAGTCGCTGGCGCATAGCATTATCGTTGCGTCGCTCCCAGGCGGTCAGCCAGGCGGCCGCGACAGCACTCCAGTCAGTACCAAAATAGAGACTGACATAATGCGGATCACTGGCGGGTTTCTGACCAATCTTTCGTCCCGGTGGCACTTTTTGCAGCGTCCGGACGCCTTCCACCTGTTCGTCCATCAGATCGCCAATCCGTTCATCGGCAGTCAGATAATAGAGGAATCGCCTATTTGCTACCGTCGAAATACGTAGCTGCTTGGCGCTGTCTCCCCAGTGCAGCACATTATGGCGTGATCCCAGCGGGGCAAAGCGTCCCAGGTGGTAAACATCGACTTCACCGGTATGACGGGTCATGGCTTCGGCCATACGAAATACATCCGCCCGACCGCTGTGCAGATAGTAATACCACAGCCATAAATCGGTACTTAGCTCGGAGTTATCCCATGCGAAGCCACCGATATCGTAACGCCAGACATGACGATCACTGTCGTAGGTATGCATCACATCGCCGTAGTCCCAAAAACCATACCACTTGCGTTGTTCAACCTCACGCCGGTAGAAATCAAAATACCACGCCAGTTGTTCACGCAGTGGTTGGTGCCGTTTTCCAAACCGGCTGGCAGGCGCCCAGACCGGGCCAAACACCCCGGCATGGGACAGTGTTTCACTGCGTGTTACTAGTTGAGGCGGATGTTGCATACGCCGGGTAATTGCCAGTAACTGCTGATCGTCCGGGGTATGTACCAACAGGTCGATAAACAGTTCGCTGGTCCGGGCGACGCCAACCGGGGTGTCATAACCCGGTTCATAATCTTCGTAAGTAATGTCTAACGCATCACGTTGCGCCTGATAGGTGGTCATGCCCATCTCGTCATGCCAGCTGCCCATATCCATGGCTTCTGCCCACGGCGACCACAGCCAAAGTGTTACTGTGGCCAGATCACTGTCCGCTCCGGCAATATCCAGACAGGCCGGATAGCTTTGCCAGAAATTACGGATACCGAAAGCAATTCCACCTTGCGGTGACCCCAGATACCCGACCCCGGCAGCACGACTGCCGGTGGCAGACGAGAGCCAGCTCTGATGAGGTGCGGTACGTTTGCGAATCAGATAGCCATCCGGATGATGCTGCATCAGACGGTAGCTGCCAAAGGCAGGAATCAGCGCCAGCCGTTCAGCCACTATCGGGGTAAATTCACTTAACGGAGGTGCGGCAGTTCCCCTGAGTTGGGCATCAATCACCGCTTCTCCCGGGGAGCGGCGTAATCCGCTGAGCCCGCGTACTGATTCATGAAAAATCCCTCCCTGATCGGAGACAAAACGAACATGGCGGTCATACAGTTCTGCAGTCTGGGGGGCATCAAAGGCTAAGCCGATACCGCTGACCGCCCGCTGTGGCTGTTCATTATCATAGATCAGGGTATGCATGACCCGGACGCTGGCAGTTCCGGCATACCAGTACAACCTGACCACAAACCGGATCACTGCATCTTCAGCGTTGCGGTGGGTTCCACGTAGGGTGATCACCGCCCGTTGCGGGCCATTCTGCTCAAGTACTACCGAGTCGGCTTTACCGGCAAGCTGTGCGGTATTGGCAGTTAACTGCTCTTCATCACCGCTGCGGGTGCGTAATACCAGCCGGCCATTGGTCAGCAAGGTCTGATCACCACGACGAATTTCTTTAATCAACTGCTCGCCGTTACGCGAGATCAGGGCCTGGATCGACCCGGTGTTAATCCTCCAGCCATCCGGCGTTTCACTGGCGATCCCCGGTGACGGCAGAGCAGCCGCCACTGGAATAACACTCAGTGAGTCACCATATGGTGCATCTCCGCCGAGGGCATGAGCTGACCATTTCACCGATCCATCTGGCCACCAGGCCAGCGGCCAGCTTTGCAACGGCCGGCTGCCACCAGCTTCCCGGAGTTCAAAAGCTTTGTCAGCACTGACCGCTCCCCGCGGCCAGGCTGTTCCCCAGGTGACACCGGCGAACGAGGCAGGTGTTGGCGATTCAAGCCAGTGTACTGCTGCCTCTGTGGTCGCTCCGGCCTGGCCTTGGTTATGATTGTCGGTCGCGGCACGGCTGGTCCCTGGCAGCAGTGGCATCGCCAGACTAACCAACGCACTGTCACGCAGAAAACGACGTCTTGAATAAGGAGTATCACTCATATCATCATCCTTTGAAGTCCCAACCAACAGTCAGGCCAATCAGCCGCCCGTCGGCTAACTGACCAAACGCGGAACCGTAATCACCGGCTTTAATCACGCGGTAATACGATTTATTCAGCGCATTTTGCATCCACAGTGAAACATGCCAGCCATTACTGCCTTGCTTACCGTTCAGCCCGGTAGAGACATTCAGCACGCCGTAAGACGGAATATGGGTAAAGGCGGAATCATCCACGGTACCGTATGACCAGCTACGCCAGGAGTACTGGCCGGAAACAAACGCCTGCACGTTACCGAAGGCATTCCATTCATAACGGGCCCGGGCATTCCAGCTTAAGCGTGGTGAACTGAATACACGTTTGCCGGTGAGATCACAGGTCGCCGGGGCATTGGATTGCAGTGAAACTTCTGCCGGGCATTTAGCATTAGTGAAGTCGAGATATCGGGTATCCAGCAGGGTGCCATTAAGCGCCAGACTCAGGCCTTCGGTCGGATAGACTGAAAGTTGTGTTTCTACGCCACGACTGCGATATTTTCCGGCATTGATCAGATAACTGGACTGAGATTCCTCATCATAGGCGGTGGTCTGGAAATCACGAACTTCACTCCAGAACAGCGCGGTATTCCATTCAACTTTATGCTGTAACCAGTGTGTTTTAATTCCCAGTTCTGCAGAGCTGGTTTTTTCCGGATCGATATATAGCGAATCAGTGCCTGCTTTAGTGGCGGCACCGGATGATACATTCAGGCCGCCGGATTTTTCAGCATAAGCCAGTGTCAGATACGGAGTGATATTTGGTGTCGCGTACCAGTTCAGGCTGGCGGTGGCCGCAGGCAGGAACTCAGTCTGAGACAGAATGCCGGAATCAAAATCGTTCTTATTGATTCGCTTGAAGGAACCGGTTTTTTTCTCGTAACTGCCACGAAGTCCGGTGATCAGATCTAACTGATCATTCAAGTGCCAGGTACTGTTGGCATAAAGTGACACTACATTGTCGTTAAGCTTGCCAAAACGTTGTACATATTTACCGGTATTGCTGGTGCTTCCATACCAGGTGGTGACATCACTGTTGTCGTAGTAATGGTCATGGGCGAAGGTATCCAGATTCTCGCCCCAGTAATCAATACCGACGGTATAATCCGCGATACCACCTTTCGGAGAGTCAACCCAAAAACGCTGTTCCCAGGTCCGGTCATGGGCATCACCGCCGCTGTTGGCATACAAAGGGATGCTCATGCCGTCAGCAGTGTTGGGTAAAAATAAAAAATAGCGCCAGGCAGAGAGCGAATGTAGGGCAAAACCATTGTCCAGCCGCAAGTCAGCCGTGACGGAGGCACCTCCCTGGCGTACGCGGGTTTTAGATTCATCATCCAGTGCTACTTTACGGCCATTGACTATGGTCGCTCCCAGTTCACTGGCGCGTTGCAGGAAGGTATCTGTACCGTTGACCGCGTGGGTACCCACCAGTGACATCACCGGAAAGTTGGTGCTCTCGCTGTAATCACCAATAAACCGAATATCGAAATTATCAGAAGGTTGCCACAATAACTGACCACGCAGGCCATCACCGCGGCTGCCGCCCAACTTATTCCCGGTGATTACATTATCAATGTAGCCGCCCCGCTCAGTATGAGTGACATTGATTCGTCCGGCGAGAGTGTCGGTGAGGGCCCCTGAGGCCATCAGTTTTGTCTGAACATAACCCCGTTGCCCGACTGATTGTTCCGCAGATGCTTCCGGAGTAAATGTCGGTTTACGACTGCGAATATCTATGGCACCGGCACTGGTATTAAAACCATATAAGGTCCCCTGCGGGCCTTTCAGCACATTCACACTATCAATATCCAGAAGGTCATTGGATAACATACCGGGTCTGGACAGGCGAACACCATCCAGGAATTGACCCACGCTACTGGCCATACCTATATTGATTTCACTGCCGCCTCCATCTCCGACACCACGAATGGTCACACGGGTATCGAGCGCATCGGTGGCTGCAATATCCACACCACTGACTTCCTGGGCAATGTCCTCAAACCGGTAAATATGGTCCTGTTCCAGGGTTTTACCACTGATCCGTGTAGAGAGGGTTGTCTGCTGGCGTAACTGTGGCCGTGAGGCTTTCACGCGGATTTTCTTTAGCCTGACCGGGGTGCTCTGGGTCGCTGCTTTATCTGCGGTATTGTTGGTTTCCTCTGCCCGGACTGATGTCAGGCTGGTGAGAATTCCTGCGGCGATTAACGAATAACGCCATTTGCTTGTCATCATTATTTTCCCCTAAATTATTTTGTTTTTAAGTACGAAGTATCGAACCATTGGTTAACATCAAATGGCTGGCGAATTAATTTCGCTTCTCTGGCAACGTTAACTGAATTAGTTATTTGGGAAATAAATTGTGGATCGGGTTGAGGGGATAATCTGGCGGTTAATTCCTGACTATTTCCCCAGTCATGACGTAATATAGATTCCGGATAACCAGACTGTTGGGCCAATATCTGTATAAAGGCGTCATTATTTTTTGGCTGGCTGGCCCAGCCAGCCACTTGCTGTTGTACATCGACGACTTGTTGCAGAATGGCTTTATTTTGTTCCGCAAAATGGTTATCAACCACAATCAGCCCGCTGAGCTGGCCAGCGCCGTGTAGATCACGGGTAGAAAGCGCAATATCAGCAATACCTTTCGCCTGTAGCTGCAGGGTGTTGTCTCCTCCCCAGGTGGCATCAATCTGTTTTGCCGCCAGCGCAGCACTGGCAGCTGCAAAATCGAGATTAATGATTTTAACATCGCGGGGCGTCAACCCCTGAGAATGAAGCGCGGTGACAAAAGATAATTCGGCAGCAGTACCACGAAATAATCCGACCCGTTTGCCTTTTAAATCGGCCAGACTATGAATATTTTCACCTTTCGCTACCGCCAGATAATGGTCAATTCCACGTGATGCAACCCCGATAACCCGGGTATCCAGTCCGTGAGAACGACCAATAATTGCCGCGAAATCACCAAGATAGGCCATATCTATCTGGTGACTGGCGAAACCTTCATTAATCGCCGGGCCGGCCCCTTTAATAAACAGCCAGTGTACCGAGACTCCCTGGTGGCCTAACGCTTGCTCCAGCAATTTTTTCTGATAAATAACATCTACCAGTCCTCCTCCGGCAGGTTTATCTCCCGCACCAATATCTGAAACTGCAATACGTATATCTGTGGCAGCAGCGCTGGCAATTGCCGTATAAAACAGAGTGGAAATCGCCAGGGAATTAATCATTGATTTTACCGATCGAATATATTTCATACGACCATCCGTTATTTATAAGTTTTCCAGGCGATGATTTCTAAAGGATGGCATTGGTGTTGGCTAATATAAAAAATGAATTTATATATCTTAATATTATCTAAGTCAGTCTCCGTAAGAGAATATAAGCCCATGCGCCGAATGGAAATGAACTATGTCAAATACGCATTAGCCATCAGGGAATTTATTCTTATTAATAACAGGGAAATTAAATTCATAATTAGCGGAGTATCTGGGAATGGCGCAGATAATTAATGCCGGAGACCATGAGCTGAGAGAGGATGTGTCTTCTGTAGCCCAAAAACCGACAAAACTCAGCGTCTTTTCTGAGCGGGGACTGGCACTGGCAGTGGCCGTAGGGCTTCATGCGGCTATTTTGCCATGGCTGTTAACCAAATCAGCGGAAGTGCCTCCGGTGTCTGCCCCACAGCCACTGCCGATGCAAATAGAATTTACAGTAGCTACCCCGACGCCTGAAATTCCGACACCGGTCAGCGAGCCACAGCCTGATACCCCTGCGACACCGCCCCCGCCGGTGGACGAAAGTGCCAGCACTCCGGCCCCGGAACCCAAACCGTTAGAGAAAAAGCTGACGCAGCCGCCGAAAGCAAAACCGCCGGTCCGGCCACACGCTAAACCGCAACACAATGTCCGGCCGGTACAAAAGCCGAACATCAAACCAGCCGCCGCTGCGCAACATATGACCCAACCGGAGACCCATGCCAGTACGGCGCAATCTTCTGCTGCCGCCACAGCAGTTACACCGCCGATAGCCAACGCCGGCTATCTGCACAACCCGGCCCCGGACTATCCGGAAAGTGCGATTGAACGCGGACTGGAAGGCACTGTATTGCTCAGGGTTTCGGTCAATTCTGCCGGGAAAGCCACCGGGGTACAAATCTATCAATCCAGCGGGACATCTGCCCTTGACGATGCCGCGTTACGCACGGTGCGGCACTGGTCATTTGTTCCTGCTAAGCGGGGCAATGAGGCCGTGAGTGGTGAGGTCATTGTTCCTGTCGATTTTTCGCTTAATTCATGAGGTATTTTTTAAATGATTCCACAACATTTCAATGCCACTTCCCCGGAAGGAGGAGTGATAATTATTCTGGTGCTATTTTCATTGTTCACCTGGACTATCGGAATACTCAAGTTGTTGCAGTATCTTCGTCTGCAACGCCGTAACCGGCAGTTTCGTCAGCTGTTCTGGCAACAGGAAAATTTACACCAGTCACTGGCACAAACCCGGGCACCGGGAGCGCTGGCGAATCTTGCCCAGGCGGCAATTACGGCCCCGGAACGTCTGAAAGGCAGCCATACTCTGGAGGCTCAGTTGCCGGATCGGGTAGAACGGGCGCTTTCTCAGCAGATCCTGCGTGAACGCCGTACCCTTGAGTCCGGGCTGGCACTACTAGCCAGTATCGGAACCACTTCACCTTTTATTGGTTTATTTGGCACAGTTTGGGGAATTATGGCGGCACTGCATGATATTGGTTTATCCGGTTCGGCCAGTCTGGATACCGTCGCCGGACCGATCGGCAGTGCATTGGTAGCCACCGGTATCGGCATTGCTGTAGCAGTACCCGCGGTATTGATTTACAACTATTTTCAGCGTCGGTTAAAACTGGCCGTCGCAGATATGGATGATTTTGCCCACGATGTTTACAGTCTTATGCAGGCTCAGGGTTTCCGTGGTGCGGAGTTCTCTGCCAGTGAATTACGGGGAGCGGCATAATGGCTTTTTCCTCCGGAAATTCTGATGACATCATGAGTGAAATGAATATCACTCCGCTGGTCGATGTAATGCTGGTATTACTGGTGGTCTTTATTGTCACAGCACCAATGCTGACCAAAGCAATTCCTGTGAATTTGCCCAAAACCAATGCGGTGGCCCCGGCCAACCAGCCAGATCCGCTAATTGTCAGTCTGGATGGCAGCAATCAACTGTTTCTTAACAAACAGCCGATTGAACGCAGTGAGTTACTCACCCGTCTGACGGAGGCTCAAACCGCTAATGCAGCGCAGGTAGTTCAAATTCAGGCAGATACCGACGCTAATTATGGTGTGGTTGCAGGGTTACTGGCGGATATTGAAAAGTCAGGTATTCATCATCTGGCACTACTGACACAGAAATAAATAATGATGCCGGGACTGAAACAATTTTTATTCAGACAGGGATGCCAGTGGTTGCTGCCGCTAAGTTTGTTACTTTTCTGGTGGCAGGGCAGTATGCATGGCTGGATGTCGGAGCAAATATTACCCTCGCCAACCGTCGTGCTGGACACGGCGCAGGCCTTTGTTCCGCAGGATTTACTGGATCAACTGCCGATCAGTTTATGGCGGCTGGCGATAGGTCTGAGCGGCGGTATTGCTATCGGTATTTTGCTCGGTAGCCTTTTTGGTTTGAGCCAACGGGCAAACCGCCTGCTGATGCCATTATTTACGGTATTAGTGCAAATCCCGACACTGGCCTGGATTCCTCTATTAATGCTATGGCTGGGAATTGGGGAAGCTCTTAAACTGACTATTCTGATAAAAGCGGTAACCGTGCCAGTTACATTGTATATCGGTACCGGTATTGGCGAGTTACCGCCAAAACTCAGGGAAATGGCGAGTGTGCTCCGATTGCCTGTCCGCGTGTATCTCTGCCGGGTTGTGCTGCCGGCATTATTGCCGTATCTGATGACCGGAATCCGGCTGGCGTTTTCCCAAGGCTGGGTTTCATTGATTGCCGTGGAGCTGTTAGCCTCCAGCGAAGGCCTGGGTTATCTGCTGGTGGAAAGCCGGCAACTGTTTATGCTGGACCAGGTGTATATTTGCGTCATTGTGATTGGGCTGCTGGGCTTTGCGGCAGAAAAAGGCCTGCAATGGATAAGTGACCGTTGGATACACTGGCCATCACCGGTGGCAGGTGCGGTAACTTTACCACCAACGAAGTTGTTTGATCTGCATGGCTGGTTACTACCGTGTGGTCTATTGTCGGTCTGGCAGATCGCATCAGGGGAAGGTTGGCTAAACAGTGCATTTTTCCCGGCTCCGGTTCAGGTAGCAGAAACCCTGGTAGCTGGTTTTACCCATGGGCAATTCAGTCTGGATCTGACCGCCAGTATTTTGCGAATGCTGCAAGGCTTTGCAATTGGTGCAGTCACAGGAGTACTGTTCGGACTGGCGAGCGGAAGTTTTCGTTGGGCTGACCGTCTGGTGACCCCACTGTTTTCCGGATTACGTAGCGTGGCTATCTTTGCCTGGCTGCCATTAATTACGGCCTGGTTTGGTCTGGGCGAAACGGCTCGCCTGGCATTTATTGCCATCGCGAGTTTTTTTCCGGTTCTGCTGGCTACCCGGCAGGGAGTGATTCAGCTTCCTTCGGTGCTTCTGGAAACCACCAAAGCATTGAAATTACCGCCACTGTCAAAATTTCGTTATCTGATTCTGCCAGGAATGCTCCCTGATCTGTTTACCGGCCTGCGGCTGGGGATGATGCACGCCTGGGTCGGAACTACCGGAGCGGAGTACTTTATATCCTCCGGGGAAGGTATTGGTAGCATGATGATGCGTGCACAACAGCTGATGGCGGCAGACCGGGTGATGGCCGGAATTGTACTGATTGCCGGAGTGGCTGCGGTTATTTCTATTATTATTCGCCGGCTGGAACAGAAGCTGATGCGTTGGCGCTATCAGTAATTTAATCAAAGGATCGCTATGACTTTGCAGTTTCAGAACGTCAGTAAAATATTCAGCGTAAATCAGCAACCGTTAAAAGTTCTGGATAATATTAACCTGACGCTGGATCCCGGAGAACTGGTGGCATTGATTGGTGCCAGTGGGTGCGGTAAATCAACATTACTTCGGCTGGCAGCCGGACTTGAAGCGGCAGAACAGGGCCGGATTACCCTTAATGGTCAGCCAATCAGAGGGATTCCGCCCCGGGTCAGTATGGTGTTTCAGGAAGCTCGCTTATTTCCGTGGCTGACAACATCACAAAATATCCGGCTGGGGATGGAACAGATGCAGCTCGCGGAACCTCAAAAGCGCGAGCAGATTGCCGAAGTTCTGGCAACAATGGGACTGGAGAAATTTTCTGAGGCCTATCCGCATCAGCTATCTGGTGGGATGGCTCAGCGGGTAGCAATTGCCCGGGGACTAGTGGCCCGACCGGAAATATTACTGCTCGATGAACCTTTTGCAGCACTGGATGCTTTGAAACGGGAACAGCTTCAGGATGTGCTGGTTGAAGTACGCCAGCAGAGTGTCCTGAGTATTTTGATGGTTACTCATGATGTCGAAGAGGCACTCTATCTGGCTGACCGGGTGGTTGTGATGGCCCCGGGGCCTGGCCGCATCCGCGCCACTTTCCCGGTGACCTTGCCACAGCCTCGCAGACGCACCGACCGCGAATTACAAAGGCAACGTCGCCAGCTCCATGAATTATTATAACGTCCTACCTCAGGGCGGTTCTGACTGGCTCAACTATCTGCTGTGTGCCGCATAGAATTAAAAAAGCTTGTCTAGACTTAAAAGATATTAAAAAACAACTGACATAAGGTCCGTCCAAAAAAAACAGATAAATAATAGCCATGAATCATGGGGTTGGGATAACTCATGTTTCCACTATCTGTGCGCCACGGATATTTCATTTTTTTAACTTTAGTAAATCCAAAAAGAGTATTTGTTTTAGCGAGGAGGAGTGAATACAAATAATTCAGAAGCCGTATTTAGTGCAGGAACGTGGGAGAAGTTATTATGCCGGAACCAAAGGAACAGTATTTTAGTGAACAGGGAATTAATGACTGGCAACTGTCTGATGTTGTCAGTGAATTACGCCAGGTTCGCGAAACATGGCGTGAGGAATATTTTCAGGGACGTTATCTGGATAAACGCTTATTACCTTCCCGCACTAATATCAGTGAAATTACCGAAACCCTGTTTAAAGTATTATATCCGATGCGACTCGGGACCTCTGAAATAAAAAAAGAGGGTGAGGGTTTTTATGTCGGTCATTTACTGGCAGTGTCTCTCGATAAACTGACCGAAGAAGCACAACTGGAATTGCATTATCAGTCCGCCGGAAAAGATATTGGTGTTGCTGATATTGCAGAGGTTGCGCAACAACGTATCCGGCAATTCGCCAGCCGCTTACCGGCTATCCGTCAGCGTATTGATAAAGATATTTTTGCGGCCTGGCAGGGTGACCCTTCCGCCCGCAGCCTGGACGAAATACTGCTCTGCTATCCGGGGATTCATGCAGTGATTCATTACCGGTTAGCCCATGAACTCTATGATCTGGGTCTGACATTGCTGGCGCGGATTATCACGGAAAAAGCACACAGTGAAACCGGTATTGATATTCATCCTGGCGCACAGATTGACAGCGGATTCTTTATCGACCACGGGACCGGAGTCGTGATTGGCGAAACCGCGATTATTGGTAAACGGGTTCGTTTATATCAGGCGGTGACTCTGGGAGCTAAACGCTTTTTAACTGAGGATGACGGGCAACTGAAAAAGAATTATCCGCGGCACCCAATAATTGAAGATGATGTGGTGATTTATGCCGGAGCCACTCTGCTGGGACGAATTACTATTGGTGCCCGGTCCAGTATTGGCGGAAATATCTGGTTAACTCATGATGTTCCCCCTGACAGTAATGTTCGTCAGGCGCAAGCCAGACAAAATAAATTTAATGATGGTGACGGTATTTAAACAGTAGCCGGATAAACACAGGGCGAATAAGGAAATCAGTATGGATCTGCTGGCGCTGGTGGGAAATACCCCGTTAATTTCATTGCCTGATTTTACCGAAGGGCTGGACGATATTACGTTATACGGCAAGGCTGAATTTTTGAATCCGGGAGGTTCGGTTAAAGACAGGGCAGCTAAAGCCATGTTACTGGACGGTATTTCCCGCGGCACCTTAACTCCCGGTAAAACTATTATTGATGCAACCAGCGGTAATACCGGCATCGCCTATGCAATGATCGGCGCGGCTCTGGGATATCCGGTGGAGTTGTATATGCCTCAGAACACCAGTATTGAGCGTAAGCAACTGATTAAACTCTACGGCGCCACTATTATTGAAACCGATCCGTTAGAGGGTTCTGACGGAGCTTACCTGGAAGTTCAGGCCAGAGTGGCGGCCGACCCGCAGCGCTATTTTTATCCGGATCAGTATAACAACCCCGTGAATCCGGCGGCGCACTATGCCAGCACCGGGCTGGAAATCTGGCAGCAGACACGCCAGCGTGTGACTCACTTCATCACCAGTATGGGGACTTCCGGCAGTTTTGTCGGCACGGCCCGGCGACTCAAATATGAAAACCCACAAATTCGTACCCTGGCGGTTCAGCCGGCGTCCCCGTTTCATGGTATCGAGGGCACCAAACATATGGCGACCAGCCTCCGCCCGGGAATTCTTGATGACGGACTGATCGACGACGTAGTGACCGTTACCACCGAGGAAGCCTATGCCACCGCCAGGCAACTGGTCAAACGCAACGGCATTCTGACAGGTATTTCCTCGGGAGCCAATGTGGCGGCTGCAGCCAGGCTGGCAGCCACCTTACCCCGTGGTTCAGTGGTGGTGACGTTGCTGTGCGACACCGGTTCACGTTATTTGTCCGATGCTTTCTGGAGCCAGCAATCATGATTGAACTCAGCCACGAAACAGAACTGCAGATTCGGGAGGAAGGGGAAGCAACTTATCCGAATGAATGCTGTGGTGTGTTATTTGGTCACTTCACTGCCAGTGGCGATGCCAAAGTGACCGCCATTCTGCCGATTGAAAATGCCCGCGAAGCCGAAGCGCAATATAACCGCTTTGTTATCACCGCCGATGATTCGCTGCGTGCTGAGCGCGCGGCGCAGAAGCTGGGTGTTGACGTGCTGGGCTTTTATCACTCGCACCCGGACCATCCGGCTATTCCGTCGGAATATGACCGGCAACACGCGCTGCCATTTTATGCCTACATCATTGTGGCAGTAGCCAATGGCCAGGCCAGAGAACTGACCAGCTGGCGACTCAGTAATGACCGCCTGCAATTTACTCAGGAAGAGGTGCGGGTCGTGTAACTGACCGCATCTGACAACGAATTAACGAGAGACTAACACTATGGCTGCAACCCTGTTTATTCCTACCGCATTACGTGTCTTTACCGATGGTCAGGGCAAAATCAGCCTGCAAGGCAATACCGTGGGTGAGTTGATTGCCGCGCTGGCCGGGCGTTATCCGGATATTTCACAGCATCTGTATGACGATACCGGTGAATTACGCTCATTTATCAATCTGTATGTCGGTGAAACCAATATTCGTAGTTCCGGTGGCCTGAGCACTCCGGTTGGTGACGGCGCTGAAGTATTACTGGTGCCTGCTATCGCCGGAGGAAGCGGGGTCAACTCATGAGCCGCTCCGCACTGATTCCCGACTCGCGTCTGACAGAGCTTTCTCATGCAGAAATAGCCCGCTACAGCCGCCATCTGCTACTGCCTGAGATTGGACTCATTGGGCAACAACGGCTAAAAGCTGCGCGGGTATTGCTGGTGGGCACCGGCGGGCTGGGCGCTCCGGTCGCGTTGTATCTTGCTGCCGCCGGGGTGGGAACTCTGGGGATTGTCGATTTTGATTTTGTCGAGGTCTCCAATCTGCAACGTCAGATTATCCATACCACTAAAGATATTGACCGCCCTAAAGTGGCCTCGGCCAAAGACAAGATTAAAGCGATTAATCCGGATGTTCAGGTCGAGACCTACAACCTGCAACTCAGCAGTCAGAATGCCGCTGACATTATTGCTAACTACGACATTGTGGTGGACGGCACCGATAACTACCCGACCCGGTATCTGATTAATGATGCCTGTGTACTGGCCGGTAAACCGGTGGTCTACGGCTCTATTTTCCAGTTTGAGGGACAGGCGAGTGTGTTTCATGCACCGGTTGGTCCTTGCTATCGCTGCCTCTATCCTGAGCCGCCTCCGCCGGGGCTGGTACCTTCCTGTGCGGAAGGCGGGGTGCTCGGAGTGCTGCCCGGAATAATCGGCACCATTCAGGCCGCGGAGACCATCAAGCTGATTGTAGGCAGTGAGGATACCCTGACAGGACGCTTATTACTGCTGGATGTCTGGACCATGAAACAACGTCAGTTGCGCCTGGAAAAAGATCCCAACTGTCCGGTATGTGGCGAACATCCGTCAATCCACGAACTGATTGATTATGAAGAGTTTTGTGGGCTGAAACCGACGGAGCAGGAAAAGCCGGTGGAAACTGTCACCGCCAGCGAACTTAAGCAATGGCTGGATGAGGATAAACCGCTACAGCTGATTGATATTCGTGAACCACATGAACGGGCTATCGCTAAATTCCCCGGAGCCAGAGTGATACCGCTGGGGCAGATTGTCCGCAGAATCAATGAATTTGACCCTGATGTTGATACGGTTTTCCTGTGCAAGATAGGTCAGCGCAGCATTTTCGCCATTCGTGCGCTGGAAAATGCCGGTTATCAGGGCCGGATGCTGAATTTAAAAGACGGAATTAATGCCTGGGCAAGGGACATCGATTCCCGCCTGCCACGGTACTGACAAAACCCCACTACTGATAAACAAGAAGGTATAACATGGCAGAAAAAAAAGGTATCAACGCACTTGGACGTGACGCAGCGTATCAGTTGGCCAATGTCACCAAAACTGCACCGCAGTTTGCTTCGATTACTCCGCGCTGGATCACTCATTTCCTGGATTTTAAAGGACTGGAAACCGGCATTTACCGGGTGAATAAAGTGGTGGAAGGGGAGACTCCGCTGGATGTGTTATGCAGCCAGGACCCGTCTAAAGTGACAATCCCGCAGGGTTATCTGGACTATCAGACAGAGCCGCGTGAATACCAGCTGGACTCTATTGCCACAATTATCAATGTGGATACCAAAGTCTCCGATCTTTACAGCTCGCCTTATGATCAGGCCTCAGAGCAAATTAATCTGGCGATTGAAAGCCTGCGTGAACGCCAGGAAAGCCAGCTGATTAATAATGACGAGTATGGTCTGTTAAAAAATATTGCTGACTCACAGCGTATTCAGACCCGCAACGGACGCCCGACCCCGGATGATCTGGATGAGCTGTTATCCAAAGTGTGGAAAGAACCCTCCTTTTTCCTTGCTCATCCACGTGCGATTGCCGCGTTCCAGCGTGAAGCGACCCGACGTGGTGTGCCGCCAGTCACCGTCAATCTTAACGGTGGTACCTTTATTCTGTGGCGTGGTATCCCGTTGATCCCTTCCGATAAGCTGTTTGTTGACGGACTGAAAAATCCAAAAGGTCAGGGCGGGAAAACCAATATTCTGCTGGTTCGTTCCGGCGAGCATAAACGCGGAGTCGTCAGCCTGTATCAGACCGGGCTGCCTAACGAGCAATCCCGTGGATTGTCGGTTCGTTTTCGCGGAATTGATGATAACGGCGTGGCTTCTTATCTGCTCTCACTCTATTGCTCAGCAGCGATCCTGGCGGATGACGCGATTGCTGTGCTGGAAGATGTGGAAGTAGGTGAATATTATGACTACCAATAATCCTTTTTCTTCACCGCGTGCTGCTCCCGGCATCGGCGCGGGCTGGCCGGATTCTCCGGCACTGGCACCCTCGGCGCGGGATTACGGTTTGCCGGATGCTGAGGATTTACGAGGCTTTTCCGGATCACGGTCAGTGAGCCGTCCGGCAGCAGATTCCTCCTTTTCACCACAAGTGGTAGCGCTGGGGCAGGAGCGTTCTGCGGGTATCGGGCAGCCTTCCGTCGGATATACAGCGTCGTCGCATACTCCGGGATTATCGGCCCGGGTCGGACAGGTGCCGGTCGAAAGGATTCGTGCAGATTTTCCGATTCTCTCTGAACAGGTAGACGGAAAGCCGCTGGTCTGGCTGGATAATGCGGCGACTACCCAACGACCACGCCAGGTCATTGACCGGATCAGCCATTTTTATCTGCATGAGAATTCGAATATTCACCGTGCAGCGCATGCCCTGGCGGCCCGTTCAACCGATGCCTATGAAGCGGCCCGGGATAAAATCGCCCGCTTTATTGGGGCTCCCGGCCCGGAAAATATCATTTTTGTGCGCGGAACCACCGAAGGTTTTAACCTGATCGCCCACAGCTACGTCAAGCCGTTGCTGCGTCCGGGGGATGAAATCATCCTGACCCTGCTGGAACATCATGCCAATATTGTTCCCTGGCAACTTATTGCCCAGGAGACTGGTGCGGTGCTGCGGGTGGCCCCGGTCGATGAGCACGGGCAAATCATTATTGAACAGTATATTGCGCTGTTTAATGAGAAGACGCGGTTTGTGTCGGCAACCCATGTGTCAAATGCGCTGGGAACGGTCACTCCGGTGCAGGAACTGGTCGCGATCGCCCATCGTTTTGGGGTGCGCATTGCAATTGATGGTGCTCAGTCAATCTCTCATATCCCACTGAATGTCAGTACGCTGGATGCCGATTTCTTTGTGTTCTCGGGGCACAAAATCTTTGGCCCCACTGGCATCGGGGTAGTTTATGGTAAGCAGGAGGTGCTGGAAGAAGCGCGGCCTTATCAGGGCGGCGGCAATATGATTGCCGATGTGACTTTTGAACTGACGCGCTATCAGCCAGCCCCGAACAAGTTCGAAGCGGGTACCGGCAATATTGCCGATGCCGTCGGGTTAGGGGCTGCGATTGATTATGTCACTTCACTGGGTATCGAAAATATTGCCCAATATGAGCATGCACTGCTGGAATATGGTATCGAAAAGCTGTCGCGGATTCCGGGTCTGACCCTGGTCGGGACGGCGGCTCAGAAAACCAGCGTACTCTCATTTGTTCTCGAAGGGCATGAAAATGAGGCTGTTGGGCGCTTCCTCAGCCAGTCAGGGATAGCCGTGCGCGCTGGTCACCACTGTGCACAGCCAATCCTGCGTCATTTCGGTTACGAAGGTACGGTACGGCCTTCTCTGGCCTTCTATAACACCCCGCAGGAAGTGGATTTTCTGGCAGACCAAATCGCCCGTTTTGCAGGGCGGAGATAATCTCCGGTAAAAAGAATGGTGGTGACCTGATGCCCGACGGAGCGGATTGACGACCTGTTAATCCGCTTCCGGGTCAACCTGAACAGAGTCGCCAGGTGTTACAGAACGGTATTGCCATAATGCAGCGGGTTGTCCAGCACATGAGCAATGGTCTGCAGGTTCTCGGCGCACATCTCCCTTGACCATGATCCCCCCAGGCAGATCCTTAATGCATCCGGTGGATTATTATCGGTGCAGAATGCAGCACTGGAGACAGCACTTACCCCCTGCTCACGCAATTTCACCGCAATCTCTCCCGGATTCCACTGGAAGTGACGGGGAAGCTGTAACCACAAGTGAAATCCCTGTACTGAGGCCGAAAATGAAAAATCGGTGAGTATTTCGGCGGCCATTTTCTGGCGAATTGCGGATTCTGCCCGAACGGATTCCAGCACTCTGTCAGCAGTTCCGTCTTTAATCCAGTGTGCTGCCAGCGCCGAGGTGATTGGGCTGGACATCACATTCAGTGCGCGTAAAGCTCCGGCCAGCAGTTGTGCATTTCTCCGGCCGGGGCATTTGACGAATCCGGTACGTAAGCCGGGACCAAAACATTTCGACATGCCGGTGATATACCAGGTCAGCTCCGGTAACAGTTCGCTGAATGATGCAATTCGCACGGTGGAGAGTGCTGCATAAGCCTCATCTTCGATCACCGGAATGCTGTAACGGGCGGCTACATCAGCCAGCGCCTCTCTGCGCCGCAGCGGTAAGGTCAGGGTGGTCGGGTTTTGAATGGTCGGATTGATATACAATGCGCTGATATTTCCTGCCTGACACTGATGTTCGAACGCCCGTGGCAGCGGTCCATCATCGTCGCAGGGGACCGATTGCAGCGTGATATTTAACTGACTGGCAATTGCCTTCATCCCGGGATAGATAAGGTTACTGACACATACGCTGCCACCTTTACGGCATAACAGCGTCAGCAGTCCGACTAATGCACTGTGAATCCCCGGAGTGACCAGCACTTCATCAATATTCACCTTCGGCAGTTGCTTTTCCAGCCAGACGCCGGCCATGGTTTTTTCATCGGCCTGCCCGCCAAAGTCCTGATAACGCAACAACTCAACGATATTACGCTGATTAAACAGGTTGATGGCTCCATCACTGATAGCGCGGGCCAGTTCTGCCCCGGGTTCGATGGGGGAGTTCATGGTCATTTCGTAACTGCTGCCACTGCTCAGTGGATAAGCAGGGACTTTTCCGCGGATGTAACTACCCATACCGGGCCGCGAATCGATCAACCCACGCCGTTTAGCTTCTGCATAACCGCGTGTTGCAGTGGTGTAGTTAATGGATAACGCGGTGGCCAGTTCACGCAGCGGTGGTAACCGGTCCCGTGGCTGGAATTCTCCACTATTGATGCCATCCGAAATAATGTCGGCAATCAGTAAATAGGCCGGACGTGGCGTATTCATCTGGGAGTGAGACTGCCAGCGTCCGCAGAGTTTTGTCAGCATAACCGTGTTCCGTCGTGGCTTCGTTACCGGACACTATTCCTCCAATTTTTCCGGAATGCAATCATCTTATCAATGATTGCATATTTGATTGCATATTGATTTTTATTGTGTGTATTTTTGGTGCAAAACAGCATCAATAAAGTGCATTGGCCATTGATCTGTCACGGCAGAACAGGGGTTGAGGGCAGTAAATTCCTGCGATTAAAAAAAATATTGAGCAGAAAGTGAGCGGTTGATTGGCGTTTGATTGCATGGGGGTGATTCACTGATGGCACGGTGCTTGCTCATTTCATTGGGTGTTAACGCGGACTGACCCATTGCAGGGAATCAGTCTTTAACGTTCGATAACCGGAGAAATGTGCTATGCCGAAAATAACTTTACCTGCTCATCAGACTGGCGATTTTTTTGTTGATTACGAAGAAAAGGTGTTTGAAGACGTAAAAGCGGAACCTGGCCAGAAAGCCCTGGTGACTTTCCATACCGTCGCTTTTGAAGGCTCTATCGGGCTGGTCAATATGTTGCAGGCGACCCGGCTGCAACGAAAAGGGTTTGAAACCTCAATTCTGCTGTACGGGCCGGGGGTGCTGCTGGGCGTACAACGTGGTTTCCCTACTCTGGGAGCTGAGGCTTTTCCCGGAAATCAGAACTATGCCAATCAGTTGACAAAATTTATGTCGGAAGGAGGCAAAGTGTATGCCTGCCGTTTTGCTCTGCAGGCACTGTACGGCCACGGCGAACCTTCATTACTGGAAGGCGTAAGACCAATCAATCCACTGGATGTGATGGATCTTAAGCTTCTGCACATCCGCGACAATGCGGTCATTATCGATACCTGGACAATGTAAGCGGAGGCGCATCATGGCTGAATCCCGCATTATTCGTGCTGCCGCAGCCCAGATTGCGCCTGACCTTCACGAGGCCAGCAAAACGCTGGCCAAAGTGCTGGACGCAATCGATGAGGCCGCAGACAAAGGCGCGGAAATAATCGTCTTTCCCGAAACCTTTGTGCCTTATTACCCCTATTTCTCTTTTATTACCCCGGCAATGACCGCAGGGGCAGCGCACCTGAAACTCTATGATCAGGCGGTGGTGGTTCCGGGAGTGGTGACCCATGCCGTCAGTGAACGGGCACGGTTACGCAATATGGTGGTAGTGCTCGGGGTTAATGAACGGGATCACGGCACACTCTACAACACACAACTGGTGTTTGATGCCAGTGGTGAGCTGGTACTGAAGCGCCGCAAAATCACACCGACTTATCACGAACGAATGATCTGGGGACAGGGTGATGGCGCTGGCCTGAAAACTGTCGCTACCCGTGTCGGACAGGTAGGCGCACTGGCCTGTTGGGAGCATTACAACCCGCTGGCACGTTACAGCCTGATGGCCCAACACGAGGAAATCCATTGCAGTCAGTTTCCGGGATCGCTGGTGGGGCCCATTTTTGCGGAACAAATGGAAGTGACCATCAGGCATCACGCACTGGAGTCAGGCTGTTTTGTCATTAATGCCACCGGCTGGCTGACCGAGCAGCATATTAATGAGCTGACTTCTGATCCCGTATTGCAGAAGGGCCTGCGCGGCGGTTGTCATACTGCAATCATTTCTCCGGAAGGGCGACATCTGGTTCCGCCGCTGACCGAAGGCGAAGGCATTCTGATTGCTGATATGGACATGGCGTTGATTACCAAACGCAAACGAATGATGGATTCTGTCGGTCACTACGCTCGCCCCGAGCTGCTCAGCCTGCAACTGGATGATACACCGGCCCGTTACATGGTTACCCGTTATCCCGACACTCATACTGAAGGAGAGAGAGATGCAGAATCTTCCGCTCAATCGTCAGCAACTGATTACTGAACTGCTCACCCGGGGAGTTCAGGTCATCAATCCGCGCGAGGAACATGTCAGCCGGCACGGAGGGGCGGGCCCGTCAGATCACCAGGCGATGGATATTGATGGTGTGACCGTTATGGTACCGGTTTATACCCATTCGGCTCATCGTTCTCCGTGGCAGGTCAGGCATGAAGATTCCGGTGCTACCCGGCTCTACAACCTGAGTATTCCGGTCAGAGAGATTAACATCGCATCCAAGCCACGCTTCTACGAGCGACAGACCGCAGAGGGTATCCCGTATTCGCAGATAGCCACTCTGCACGGTACCGATGTGCTGGCGACGACGGTTTTGCAAACCTGTATTCGTTATGAGAATCGCGCGAAAGCCTGTCAGTTCTGTGCCATCGGGCAGTCGCTGGCAGCCGGAACTACCATTGCCAGAAAAACGCCACAGCAACTGGCTGAGGTGGCAAAAGCGGCGGTAGAGCTCGACGGGGTAAAACATATGGTGATGACCACCGGCACACCGTCGGGCAGCGACCGTGGTGCGCGCATTCTGGAAGAAAGTGCTATTGCCATCAAAGCGGCGGTCGATCTGCCTTTGCAGGGGCAGTGCGAACCCCCGGGAGATCACCGCTGGTTTCAGCGGCTAAAGGATGCCGGTATCGATGCCTTAGGAATGCATCTGGAGGCGGTGACTCCCGAAGTCAGAGCCAGAATTATGCCGGGTAAAGCACAGGTCAGTATCGGGCAGTATATGGATGCCTTCGCCGGCGCTGTTGAGGTGTTTGGCCGTGGTCAGGTGAGTACTTATATTCTGGCGGGTCTGGGAGATAGCGCCGACTCGATTATCTCGATTTCTGAACAACTGATTGAGCTGGGAGTTTATCCGTTTGTGGTGCCGTTCGTACCGATCAGTGGTACCCCACTGGAGCATCATCCTGCCCCGGACAGCGCGTTTATGACATCAGTGCTGCAACCATTGGGACGGATGCTGAGTTCGGCTGGTTTACGGTCAGCCGATATTAAGGCCGGATGTGGTCGTTGCGGCGCCTGCTCCTCGCTCTCCTCCTTTGAACAGACAATGGTCTGAGGAGCTGACATGAACGCTTACTCCGGGTACACGATTAAATGGGTCACATTGCCCTGGGAACGCCGCCAGGCGTATGAGCTTCGCCAGCGGGTTTTTTGCCAGGAACAAGGGTTGTTCAGCGGTAATGATCTCGACGATATCGATGAGCACGCACATTTACTGGTTGCGCTTGGCAGTACCGGTGGATGGCATGAGGAGGTGGTCGGTACTGTCCGGATTCATCAGCTTTCTCCTGGTGTCTGGATGGGCTCCCGGCTGGCGGTAGATCATCGCTACCGTCGCCAGGGACAACTGGGGCCGACATTGATTCGGCTGGCAGTGTGTAGCGCCCATGCGCTGGGTTGCCAGGCGTTTTATGCCAGGGTCCAACATCAGAATGAGCCGTTGTTTCGGCGGATGCACTGGCAAACGCTGGACTGGCTGGATCTGCGTGGTGTGCGGCATGCCAGTATGCAGGCTGATCTGGAGTTCTATCCGCCCTGCGATGATCCGTTCAGTGGCATGGTGATCAGCAGCCGTGGCACCCGACGTCAGGTACCGCAGAACGATTTTATTGCAGGAGAGCGTCTATGAGCGATGAGTTAACCACACTGATCAGCCGACTGCATTCGTTCAGCGGCATTGCCCATAAACGTGATATCCAGCAGGTTGCGCAGCAACTGCGTGCGGCCTGGCCCAACGCCTATCCCAACGGAGATGACTGTGCACTGATTCCGGACGGTCAGGGTTTTAAATTGCTGGCGATGGAAGGTTTTATTAACCGCTTTGTCGCTGAGGATCCGTGGTTTGCCGGCTGGTGCGGAATTATGGTGAATCTGAGTGATATCGCTGCCATGGGCGGAAGGCCGCTGGCCGTGGTTAATGCATTATGGGACGACAGTTTACCGCATGCTGAACAGATTCTGCAGGGAATGGCCGCCGCTTCCCGCGCGTATCAGGTGCCGGTGGTGGGGGGGCATACCAACCTGCGCAGTGAACAGCCGCAACTGGCAGTAGCGATTCTGGGGGAAACCCAACATCCGCTCAGCAGTTTTAGTGTCCGCCCCGGGCAGTCATTACTGGTGGCTGTCAATCTGCAGGGGCGCTGGCATCCCCCCGGGCTGAACTGGGACGCTGCATCAGAGGCTGACCCGGCCGCATTACGTAAGGCTCTTGCTTTACTCCCTTCGCTGGCAGAACGAGGGCTGATTCAGGCGGCAAAAGATATCAGCCAGGCGGGGCTGGCGGGCACGCTGGTGATGATGCTGGAAAGCGGCGGAGTGGGTGCAGAGTTGAATCTGGACGATATTCCACGACCAGAACAGGTAACCACGGAGCAATGGCTGTGTGCGTTTCCCAGCTTTGGTTTTTTAATGGCAGTTGACTCGTCAGACTGCGCAGAGGTTCAGCAGAATTTTACTGACAACGGAATCAGCTGTGCTGTGGCAGGGCATTTTACTGCTGAACCGCAGCTCATTATGCATTATCAGCAGCAGAGTGCCTGCTACTGGGATATCAGTAAACAGCCATTAACCGGCATGTCGAATCACTAACAGGAGCGAATTATGCCTGCAATGAATTTTATTGTTTGCTGGCCTGACGGCAGCAAAGACACCTGCTATTCACCGTCCACTGCAATCAGCAATCACCTACAGACCGGACACGACTATCGCGTAGAAGAGTTTGTTCTGCTGGCTACCCGGGCGCTGGATGAAGCCAGTGAGCGGGTAAAAGCAAAATTTGGTTATTACTGTTCGTCGGCAATGGACCAGTCCGCAGCCATCACACAAAAAGCGCGACAGTTTTCGGCACAACAAACCGTCACCGTTGAGAGCATTCACGCCGCAGAGGCCTGAAACCAGGTAACCACATCATGAATAAAAACTATTATCCTGTCGTCATTATTGGCGGCGGTCAGGCCGGTCTTGCCATGAGCTGGCATCTGACTCAGAAAAAGATTCATCATATCGTGCTGGAACGCTATCAACTGGCATGGGCGTGGCGTCATCAGCGCTGGGAAAATTTTTGCCTGGTGACCCCTAACTGGCAATGCAAACTACCGGGATTTCCGTATGACGGAACACAGCCGCACGGATTTATGCTGCGTGATGAAATCGTTGATTATATTGCCCGCTATGCACAGAGCTTTGGCGCTCCGCTCAGAGAGGGGGTCAATGTAGAGCGGGTAACCCGTTGTGGCGAGGAATTTAAATTACAGACTTCTGCCGGTGAGTTTACCGCGGGTCAGGTGGTGGTAGCTGTGGGAAATTACCACCGGCCACGTTTCCCGGAGATTTCGGCCAGCCTGCCGCAGCATATTGTGCAGGTGCATTCGGCTGAATATAAATCGTCCCGCCAGTTGCCGGAAGGAGAGGTGCTGGTCGTCGGCTCGGCACAATCTGGCGCACAAATCGCAGAGGACCTGCATCTGGAAGGCCGAAAAGTCCATTTGTGCGTTGGCAGTGCGCCACGGGTTGCCCGGTTTTATCGCGGACGGGATGTGGTGGACTGGCTCGACGATATGGGGCACTACCGGCTTACGGTGGATGATCATCCGTTGGGTGAAGATGCCCGCAGGAAAACTAACCATTATGTCACCGGACGCGATGGCGGGCGTGATATCGATCTGCGGGCGTTTGCTCTGCAGGGGATGCAGTTGTATGGCCGGTTGCTGGGCTATCAGGATGGCAGGCTCAGTACGGCAGATGATCTTCGCGCCAGTCTGGATAATGCTGATGCCACCTCAGAGAAAATTAAACATAGTATTGATGAGTGGATTACCCGCCAGCAGATAACCGCCCCGCAGGAAGCGGCCTACCAGCCGGTCTGGCAGCCAGAAAACACCCCGGATGCTATTGATACTGAGAACCTCAGTGCCATTGTCTGGGCTGTCGGCTTCCATACCGATTTCAGCTGGATTGACCTGCCCGCCTTCGACAATAAAGGCTATCCGCAACACTCCCGCGGCGTGTCTGCAGAGCCCGGTCTCTATTTTCTGGGCCTTCCCTGGCTCTGGACCTGGGGATCAGGACGATTTGAAGGTGTCGGGGAAGATGCTGGCTGGCTGATGCAGGCCATAGAAAACTATTCGCAGCCGTTACAATCATCGGGGGCAGATTATGCCAGACAACGCGCCTGAAGATGATTTTGGTCAGCGCTTCTGGGCTCAGCAGGCTCAGAATCTGGACTGGCATCAGCCTTTTCACCGCGTGGTGGAAAGCGTTGACGGCGGGCCGCGTTACCGCTGGTTCAGTGGCGGTAAAACCAGTCTTTGCCATAATGCCCTTGATCGTCATCTGGCGGAGCGTGGAGATAAGACCGCGCTTATTCATCGTGATTATCAGGGGTTGGTGCTGCGGCTAAGTTATCGTGAGTTATGGGAGCAGGTAAATGCTCTCTGTTGTCTGATGGCCGAATGGGGTATCCGACCGGGGGATCGGGTGCTGATCGTGTTGCCCGTCATGCCTCTGGCTGTCGCGGCGATGCTGGCATGCAGCCGACTGGCGGCAGTGCATGTGGTGGTCTACTCCTCAGTCAGTAGTGAAGCGCTGTCACAGCGCATCCGGGCTTGTCAGCCGTCGTTATTGTTATTTCACAGTGCTGACCGGGGGCGGGGGCAACTCCCGGAGATCCCTCCTGCGGGAACTGAATTGCGTATCATTGATACCGCGTCATCAGAATTCAGGCAACAGCTGGCGGCATATGACGGACAGACGATCCCCTGCCAGTGGGTGGAATCTCAGACCCCCTCGCATCTGTTATTTACCTCCGGTACTACCGGCGAGCCGAAAGGAGTTGCCCGTGATACCGGGGGTTATGCAGTTGCATTGCTGGCCAGCCTGCAACATCTGTTCAGGCTGGAAAAAGACGAAATTATGTTTACCAGTGCAGATATCGGTTGGGTGACCGGGCACAGTTATGGCGTTTATGCCCCGTTGCTGGCAGGCGCCACCACGGTACTGTGCGAAAGCAGTGAACTTAATATGCCAGGACAGAGCTGGTGGCGAATGGTAGAGGAGCTGGGTATTACCCGGATGCTGACAATTGCAGGGGCTATCCGGATGGCCCGTCAGCAAGGTGAGCCACGCGCCAGCCTGAAATCGTTACGCAGCCTGTACCTGGCGGGGGAACCACTGGACCAGGCCACCTGCGACTGGGTGACTGACCAGCTACAGGTGCTGTGTGAAAATCATTACTGGCAAACAGAATCTGGCTGGCCGTTAATGGCAGGACAGGGAAGGGCTCTGAGTCCGGTATTTTCGCGGTCGGTCACGGTGATTAATCCGCAAAACGGCGCCCGCTGCGCTGCAGGCGAAACCGGAATGTTGGTGGTGAACCATACACTGGGACCCGGCGGAATGCTGACCCTGTGGCAGGATGACAGACAACATGACCAGTATTACTGGCTGCAACGCGATAATGGCTGGAATTATGCGACCCACGATTGTGCGCTCTGGGACGGCCGGCAGGTAATTATTCAGGGGCGACTGGATGATGTTGTTAATATCGGCGGTAAACGGCTGTCAGCATCTGAAGTCGAGAGTGCTGTTGCTGGTATTACCGGAATCTCCGAAATTGTTGCAACAAAGACGCCCCATCATCTGCTGGGAGAGATGATTGTTCTGTACGTCGTCACCTGCGGTCTGAGTACCCGAGAGCAACAACAGCTGAAAAAAATCATCAGAGAGCGAATAACCACCCGCTGCGGGCGACACGCCTTGCCGAGAAAAATTTATTTCCGCCAGTCACTGCCAAAAACCTTCTCCGGCAAGTATCTGCGACGTCAGCTTCAGGCGTGATGCAAACACCGGATGGCACCAGTCCTGCCTGCAGATATTCAGGTGGCTGACCGAAAGAGGGGATGGCAGGTATAAAAAAATCCACCCCCTGTAATAATAAAGATAATTATTTTTGGGGGCTGGCTCTTTTTAAACTCCTTTCCCTTATTTGATGATTTGGGAAATGATGATGCCTCTGGTGATTTATATTTTTACGCTCAGCGCGTTTGCTCTCGGCCTGGCTGAGTTTGTTCCTGTCGGGTTAAGTGGTTCTGTTGCCTCCGGGCTTGGAATCAGCGCGGCGCAGACAGGCAGTATGGTGACAGCTTATGCGCTGGGGGCATCCTTTTCGGCCCCGTTGCTCAGTGCACTGACGGCAGGATGGCCGGCCAGGCGAATTTTACTGACTGCCATGCTGGTGTTTTCAGCCGGTTCTCTGCTGGCTGCAATCTCTCCTGCGTTGCCGTTTATGGTTACAACGCGTTTTATCGCCGGAGCCGGACATGGCCTCTTCATGGCCGTTGCTGCGGGTACGGCAGCCAGACTGACCGGGGCACAACAGGCCGGACGGGCGGTTGCGGTCGTTTTTGGTGGATTTACGCTGGCGATGGCAGTAGGAGTACCGCTCAGTACCTGGGCCGGATCGGCGGTAGCCTGGCGACCGGTAATGGCAGCCATTGGGGTTGCAGGGGTGGTTGGAATGGTCGGAATATGGAGAGGAATGCGTGATCCTCTGATACCTGAGCGTGGACTGACTTCCGTTACCCTAACCGGCCGCGCACTATTCCACCCCGGCTTGCTGAGTGCTTCTCTGGTCACGGTACTTGCTTATGCCGGGGCATTTACCGTTTACACCTACCTTGCACCGATGTTGCTGCAGCTACCGAAAGTTAACAGCAACACAGTGACAATAGTGATGCTGGTTTCAGGTATTGCCGCCGCCCTGGGCAATTTAGCTGGGGGGAAAATGACCGATGCTCTGGGAAGCTCACGGGCTAACAGTGTGATTATCGGAGGGATCATACTGGTGTGTTTAGGTATGTGGTGGTTCTCCGGTTCTGTGATATTGATGATTCTTTGCGCCGGATTACTGGGCTTTTTTACCTTTGCTTCGGTCCCGGCCTTACAGGCCAGACTGATTGGCGTTGCTATGCAAAAGATTCCTCATGCGAGTGGCGTTGCTTCCGGGCTCAATATTGCCGGATTTAATCTGGGTATTGCGCTCGGGTCGGTAACCGGCGGCCGGGTCATCAGCCATTACAGCTTTTCCCGCATTGGCCTGGCGGGTGCTGCGCTTGCTCTGGCCGGGTTACTGCTACTTCGTTGGCAGGTCCGGACATCCGGAACTACAGTTACCCGTGGCAAACCATTATATTAACCCTCCCGTCAGTTGAACGAGATGTCTGTGGCATGAGTCATTTAACCCATTTACGCACCTTTCTTGAAGTTTATCGCCGTGGTTCAATATCCCAGGCTGCTGCCAGCCTGGGGATCACTCAGCCAACAGCATCGCTGCATCTTCAGGCACTGGAGATGTTTGTCGGTAAGCCGTTGTTTGAACGACAAGCAAGAGGTGTGGCTGCCACAGCAGCTGCAGATGAACTGGCCCGTTCAGTTGCGCCACAGCTGGACAGTCTGGAAAGTAAACTGGCCAGTTACCGGCCCGGACAAAGCAGTAGCAGCACGGTGCATATTGCCGGACCGGCCGATTTTATTTATTACCGGCTGGCTGACTCTCTTACCCGTCTGATGAATGGCGATAACTTTTTTCGTCTGCAGACCGGCAATAAAACAGTTATTTACCAACTGCTGGAGTCCTGCAGCATCGATCTGGCTGTCACTGCCTCGGTTCCTGATGAGCATCAGTTTAGTTATGCCCATCTGCTGACTGAACGTATGTTACTGGTATGTTCCCCGGCAGTTGCTGACAGACTGGACAGCCTTAATAGTCAGTCACTTATGAGAGTGCCGTTGATTGCCTACGATGAGGATTTGCCGTTGATTCGCCAGGCCTGGGTTGCTTTATTTCAGCAATCACCGGAGCTCAAAGCCACCTTCACCGTGCCCGATATGCGCACCATTAAACAGATGATAATTTCCGGCCATGGCTGGAGTGTTCTACCTGATTACCACTGCCAGCAGGAGTTACAGGAGGGCAGGTTGGTCGCACTGACGTCGCCGGATAAAGCTCCGGCCAATAATCTTTGTGTGGTGTGGGATAAACGGGGAGTGAGGGATCCGGCGGTAGCCCGTGTGAGAGACCATTTGTTGCAGACTTTCCGCCAGTAAAAGTTGCGGGCGTGAACCTGAAGATAAAAAAGGTGCACAGTTGCCATTGTCTGACCGACTGTGCACCGGTATTACCTTTACGGATCCTTATTCTCGCCTTTCGGCGGATAATCTGCCCGGACCTGTTTCACCTGCTGTTCGGTCACTTCTGTCGCTTTATTACCCCAACTGTTGCGAATAAAGTTACTTAAATCGGCGACCTGTTTATCTGACAAACGCCAGCCGAAGCCAGGCATTGCCAGTGCTGACGGGGACTGAGGTGTGGCTGGCAGGCGGCTACCGTCAAGAATCAGATGAATCACCGACACCGGATTGTCGGCCAGTATTGTCGGGTTATCGGCCATCGCAGGGAAGATATGCTGAACACCTTTACCGCTGGTCTGATGACAGGCAGAACAGTTATCTACATACAACTGCGCACCCGGGGTAGGGTTTTCACCACGGGCCAGCATGTCTGCTGTTTGTGATGATTCCGTGTACGATGCTTTTGAACCCTGGCCTGCAGGCAGTGATTTGATATATGCGGCAATGGCCGCCAAATCGGCATCACTCATATGACTGGTGCTTTTAGCCACAACCTCTGCCATTGGCTGCCCCACCACAGTATGGCTGACGTTATGCCCGGTGCGCAGGGTGTCGATAATATCCTGTTCTGTCCAGTTACCCAGACCGTCGGCTTTATCACCGCGCAGATTTACCGCCAGCCAGCCGTCAATCACCTGACCACCCGCAAGATACTGCTGTCCGGAATCATCCAGCGCTTTTTCCTGCAAGGTGCCGGCGCGAGGAGTATGGCAGGTACCGCAATGGCCAAGGCCCTGAACCAGATAAGCGCCGCGAGCCAGGCTGGCGCTCTGGTATTTATCTGCTGTAAAACCGGTGTTAGCCGGATCCGGCGCAAACATCTTGCGCCACACCGCCAGTGGCAGGCGCATCGAGAGTGGCCACGGGATGTCGCTGGCACGGTTCTGCTGGCTGACCGGTTGGACCCCATGCATAAACCAGGCATACAAGGCCCGTACATCATCATCGCTGATTTTTGCATAGGACGGATAAGGCATGGCCGGATACAAGGTGTCGCCATTTGGCAAAATGCCGTGGCGTACTGCGCGTTCAAAATCATCCAGAGAGTAATTACCTATCCCCGTCTGTTTATCCGGAGTGATATTAGTGGTGTAAATAACCCCAATCGGGCTGCGAATCGGCAGTCCCCCGGCCAACGGTTTACCGCCCGGCTGAGTATGGCAGGCCGCACAGTCACCGGCAGTCGCAAGATACTGACCCTGGCTGACCAGTGAGGCCAACTGAGGGGAGTTATCCGCAGGTAACGGCGAAAGCGATGCTGTTTTGGTCGGCCACAGAGCGTAGGCCAGAAGGATAATGACCAACACCAGTATCACAACGATGATTCCTTTAATAGCTTTCATCTGTACTGGCTCCTATGCCTGGACCAACGGGCCCGGGTTTTTCAGGTATTGTTCACGAATAGCGGTGGCAGCCCAGTAGGCCAGCCCGCCCACCAGACCGGTAGGGTTGTATCCATTATTCTGTGGAAAGGCATTCGCCCCGATAGCAAACACGTTTGGCACATCCCAGGATTGCAGATAACGGTTCAGTGCCGATTTTTTCGGGTCGCTGCCCATTACCGCACCGCCACAGGTGTGGGTACTCTGATATTTGGTGATATCGTAATGAGCGCCGTCTTTTTTGGCATCGCTGGAGATAGATTTCGGATTGAGTACCTGACACATATCCACCGCTTTCCCGACCAGAAACTGTGAAGCCTTAACTTCGTTAGGCTGCCAGTCAAAAGTCATCCGTAACAGAGGACGGCCAAAAGCATCTTTCCAGGTAGGGTCCAGGCTCAGATAGTTTTGCTGATAAGACATGCAGGCTCCCTGGACTTCGTAATAGAACGAATGACGGAAGCTTTCTGAAACTGCTTTTTTCCAGGCCGATCCCCAACCCGGGGTACCTTTTGGCACAGCAACGCCGCGCACCGGACCATTGCCTGGCTGCCTTGCCCAGATGATTCCGCCGCCGACAAACCCGGCCTGCGCATTGTCCAGCTGATTGCCGTTCAGATCATCCATTGTGGTTCCGGAACCACCGATTCCAATAAAGCCGTTGGCCTGTACGCTTTGATCATAGAACATCATCACGCGGTTAAGGTTCTGGTAGGAGTAGTTGCGGCCTACGGTTCCTTCATTACTGACAGGGTCGTAAGGCTTGCCAATTTGTGACAGCAGCATCAGATGGACGTTATAGAGTGAGAAGGCGCATAACAGCACCAGGTCAGCCGGTTGTTCGGTTTCCTGACCATTACTGTCCAGATAGGTTACTCCGGTAGCTTTTTTGCCGTCGCTGCTCAGATTTACTTTCAGAACCTGAGCATGGGTGCGTAATTCAAAATTTTTACGCTGACGCAAAACCGGCATAATACAGATGTTCGGACTCGCTTTTGAATAATTAAGACAACCGTAATCACTGCAAAAACCACAGGCATTACAGGGGCCCATCTGACAGCCATAAGGGTTAATGTAAGGGCCGGCGGCATTGGAGGCCGGGATAGGATAGGGGTGATAGCCCTTTTCCCTGGCGGCTTTATAAAACCACTCGGCACCCAGATAGTTGGGGTTAGGGCCCAGTGGATACTCTCCGCTACGCGAGCCTTCGAACGGATTTCCTCCCGCCTGAACAACTCCACGGATCACTCCGGCCTTGCCTGAGGTACCACAAACCTTTTCAAACATATCGAGATGCGGTTCCAGTTCATCGTAGCTGACCGGAAAATCGTCGATAGTCATATCTGACGGAATAAAAGATTTGCCGTAACGTTCCTCCAGGTTACTACGCAGGCGTAAATCTTCAGGCAGCGGACGAAAATGGCATCCTGACCAGTGGCTGCCGGCGCCTCCCACTCCGGTGCCAGGCTTAAATGAGCCCATCTGACGGTAAGGAACCGCCACAGAACCCGTGTTATGACGCACAGTAACCGTTTCCTGGTGCAGGCTTTGCAGATAGCGGCGGTGCACCGAACCCTGTAATTCGTCTACGACTCCAGGATAAGCAAAATCTGGTTCCGTATCCCGATCAGCTCCGCGTTCGAGAGCGACTACCGAAAGCCCGGCATCTGTCATCTCTTTCGCCATAATGGCACCGGTCCAACCCATCCCCACGATCACTACATCGGTCTTATTTTTTACAATAGCCATTGTTAACCCCTGTTCCCTGCCAAATCTACCGGTCCGAGCGGATAAGGTTTATCGCGGACGGTAATGAAATCTATGTAATCGGCACGCATGCCCGGGAAGCCGATCAGCTTCCAGCCGACCATCCCTTTGTTGCCTCCGTAGGAAGGATCAGCAAAGAAGCCATTGCGCACTTCACCCAGGAAGTAGTCGAAGAAGGTTTTGGCATCCATCTCTTCCAGATGGATCTTGCCTTTTTCCAATGCCACCAATATTTCTTCCTGTTCTGCATGGGTCAGGGCATCGAACGTCTGCTGTTTATTGCTCTGCGTCCAGCCGATAACACCACGGATCCCTGAACGAATGATCTCACTCAGCGTTTTACGACCCTGATAGCCAAATTCCGGTCCTGCCTCAACAAATGGCCCCTGGGTATACCAGACAGAACCGTTGGCATAAGGGGTCTGCAGGTGACGATCGAGAAATTCAGGCACCCCGGCCTCCAACGCGCCAGGCCCCATATCATCGGCAGGTATCAGCCGGGCGCAGGCTGCTTTCACAAATGCCCACTCGTCAGGTTTGAAAAATACGGGGGAATAGGGAGTCTGCGCTGTCGCGGCTGTAGCAGAGGTTTCGGCCGCCTGAGCATTGCCCGGTCCTGCGATACCGCTGGTAATAGCACCTCCTACGGAAACCGCAGGGATCAGAGTGAGTGATTTCAGCAGGAAATCACGCCTGGAATGGGAAGGTTTATCTGACATTGCCGCTCCAAAGTTAATTATGAATTCATTTTTACATTTTGAATTATAATTAGCCTGGTCGAAGAGGGGATAAATAGCCAGCGGCTTACTGTGGTTTTTTAACATAGATCAAACATAGCTGGTGAAAATGCAACAAATTGCTTAAAAAGACGCCGGGCGGCTTGCTGTGTTGCTGCTTTTGACTTGCAATGCCCCGGGGCCTGGCGCAGAGTCATTCAGGGGAGCGATTTTGCCGAAGAAGGATGCGCAGATGACAGACAAAAAACCGTTTTTGACACCGGGAACCAGCCTGCATGCAGAGGTTGCTCAGCAACTGAGACATATGATCCTGAATCTGGAGCTGGAGCCTGGTGCGAAAATTGATGAGCACGCGTTATGTGAGCGTTTTTCGGTATCCCGCACACCGCTGCGTGAAGCACTGAAAGTACTGAGCAGAGAAGGATTGATCACTCTGGCTCCGCATCGTGGTGCCAGAGTCGCAGTAACGTCTGTTGAGGATGTCAGAGAACTGTTTCCGGTAATCGGTGCGCTGGAAGCCCTGGCAGCTGAGCTGGCCTGCAAGCAGATAACTGACCTGCAAATTGATTCCATGCAGTTGTTGCACGATGAGATGATTCAATGTTACCAGGCACGGGACGCAGCAGGTTATGCAGAGCGCAATCAGAGGATTCACAACACCTTGTTCGGTATTGCAGGGAACGCACAACTCACCCTGTTATATCAGCATCTGAGTGCCCGTACCCATGCAGTGCGTTATGTGGCCAGGAAGAAACCCGCAGACTGGGAGAGGGCGGTGGTTGAACATGAACAGATGATGTCTGCTCTGCGCCAACGTGACGGGGAACGGCTGGCAAAAATACTCAAAGATCACCTTACCGGTAAAGCAGAAGTTGTTATTGCATTCCTGGAAAATCCGTTGGATGCACATGCAGGCTAGCACCAGATTTCTGCTGAAGCAGCCGATAGCTTTTCTGGTTCTCCTGACGGCAGGGCAGAAACGTCCATTCCGGCCAGATAACCGACTGTTAAGGTTGGTCAGGTACCGGTTTGTAAGCCGTGTGGTTCTTTTTCTGACAGTGCCGGCTTAAGTGGTTACGACCAGAGATTGTTGAGCTCACCGTTTACCCGGATCTGTGCTGACCACCGGTTGTTACAGTTCGCTATTTTGTCGAAGGCTCTGCAATGGTGCAAACCGGCAGAGAAAGTGCCTAAAGGCTTCAGGCGGCGGAAGTTTCCTCAATTCCCAGCGCGGTCATAAATAACCGGATGATAGGATTTATTTGTCTGCCTTTTTTAATGATCAGATAAAATATATCTTCTGTATGAAAAGACTCATCTCCCAGTTCACAAAGCTGCCCACGCTCTACATAAGGGGTGGCGTAATGATCTGGTAAATATCCGATAAAGCAGCCAGTCAGGATCAGGATAGCCACGGATTCTACCTGAACCGCCTGTATGCCGCTTTCCTGGGAAGGTACCAGACGGCGCATATCCTGGGTTTTAATATACAGATGATTTATTAATTTTTGTTCGCGTAACTTTTTATCAGATATAATTCCGTCATTACTTTCTGAATAAACAGGGTGGCTGGAAGAACAATATATTTTTGATGTTTCTGTATAAAGGGGATAATAATCAAACTCGTCTTTTATTTCATATACCGGACCAATACCACAATTTAATCGCCCTTCAATAATTCCCCGTTCAATATTATCAATCGAGGCAGTCTGCAGGCGGATTTTAACTTTTGGTGCATTATGGTGCAGGTATTGCACTGCGGTGGTGACAGGAGAGTGTGGATCAGAAATAGTATTATCAACGATACAAATGGTAATATCTCCCAGCAATTCCTTACGGGTATTATGTACACGCTCACGGAATAAGCTCAGAGAGGTGAATAACTCCAGAGTTGCCTGATAAACATTTACCCCGTGCTGAGTCAGCTCAAACCCTTCCCGCCCGCGGGTGCAGAGAGTCATACCTAAGCGAATTTCCAGGTCAGATACCTGTTTGCTGATGGCCGCCAGACCAGTGTTTAGCTCTCTGCTGGCGGCAGTGAATCCCCCAAACTCTACCACGTATTTAAATACCCGTAATAATTTAAGGTCAACATTGCTGAGGACAAAACCAGCATTTTCAATTGGGTTTTTATTGTTGTTTCCGGAATGAGAAACCTTACTTTCCATATTTGTTATTTAACTCCCCGGTTAATTAGGTAGAAGTATAGTGAACCTGAAATTAAATAATTTATCCAGTTTTACAGGTAATAAGTTTTCATGATTTCTACGGAATCATCTAAATGTTTTTCTTATTTCTACGCATTTTAAAATGAAGGGAGTTACATGTCTGATAAATCCGAATTGTTATGGGGAGCCCGTTTTAAAGCTGCCCCGGCAGCCAGCTTAACCGCCTTATCCCGTAGCCCTGAGTATTACTTTGCGCTGGCTCCCTATGACTTCGCAGGATGTCGTGCACACGCCGGAGAATTGTTTCGTGGAAAGCTGCTCAGTGAGCAGGAACTCAGCCAGATGCTTGAAACCCTTGATGCGCTGGATAACGAATTTCGCGCTGGTCAGTTGCATCCGATAGCCGCCGATGAGGATGTACATACCTTCGTGGAGCGTGCACTGACTGAACGCCTGGGGCCGTTAGGTGGAAAATTGCGGGCCGGACGTTCCCGTAACGACCAGACGGTAAATGATTTACGCCTGTATCTGCGGGATAACGGCCGTAAAGTTGTCAGTTCATTGCTTGAATTACAACGTTCACTGACAGAACTGGCCGCACAACACAGTGAAACCATTGCTCCTGGCTTTACTCATCTGCAACAGGCTCAGCCCATTGTGTTTGGTCATCAGTTACTGGCACATGCACAGTCTTTTTCCCGTGATATTGAACGTATGCAGGACTGGGATCGCCGGTCGGCACGCAGCCCACTTGGCGCAGCGGCATTAGCCGGATCTGCCATTGCACGTACCCCTGAACTGGCTGCCGCAGAACTTGGCTATCTCAGTGCCTGTGAAAACTCGATCGATGCTGTTTCCAGCCGCGATTTTGCCGCTGAATTCCTGTTCGTTACCAGCATGATTGGCATTAATTTATCGCGGTTATGCGAAGAGGTCTGTCTGTGGGCTTCCCGTCAGTTTCGCTGGGTTGATCTGCATGATAGCTATGCGACCGGCAGCTCAATTATGCCGCAGAAAAAAAATCCGGACATTGCAGAACTTACCCGCGGGCGTTCCGGCCGTCTGGTGGGCAATCTGACGGCACTGCTGACCACCATGAAAGCCATGCCGCTTTCCTACAATCGCGACCTTAGCGATGACAAACGTAACGTTATTGATGCGGTAGATACGCTGCAAATGGTGTTACCGGCTATGGCGGGAATGGTTGCGACACTGAAAATCAATACCGAAGTGATGCGTGATCAGGCCCCGGATGGCTTTACCCTGGCGACAGAAGTGGCTGACTGGCTGGCGATGCGAGGGGTTCCTTTCCGTGAAGCTCATGAAATTACCGGACAGTTAGTCCAGCTTTGCGAACAGGCAGGGTGTGGCCTTTCTGATCTTAGCGATGCGCAGTTGCAGTCTGTTGATCCGCGTCTGACTTCTGAGGTTCGCTCAGCCCTGACTCTTGAATCGGCACTGGCTGCACGTAACGGCTATGGCGGAACGGCTCCTGAGCGTGTGCGTGAGCAACTGGCAAAACTGCAAACCGTAATGCAGGCGCAACAGCAATGGGCTGATGAGTATACCGGTCCGCGAATTTAAGGAGCGCGATATGTCACAAACAACACCGACCATGCAGGATATCAACAGAAGCCAGCAGCATTACGATCTGGAGCGCTACCAGGTCGTCCCTCAGCGTTATTTTGGCCGCATTACCGCGTCAGTGGTGATTCTGCTGTTGCTGGCAATGCTGGTCAACGCTTTTGCTCACGGCAATATCGAATGGTCTTTTGTCGGGCAGTTTTTTACTGCCAAAGCCATTCTGAGTGGTGTCGTGAACACGCTGACGATGTCGGTGTTGGCCATGGCTCTGGGCGTTTTGTTCGGCGTGGTTACCGCCGTGATGTATATGTCACCCAACCCGGTGCTGCACTACCTGGCGGTGGGGTATGCCTGGATCTTCCGTGGAACCCCACTGATTCTGCAATTGTTGCTGTGGTTTAACCTGGCACTGGTATTTCCCACGCTGAGCATTCCGGGGGTATTTAGTGTTCAGACCGTCAGCGTTATGACTCCGTTTCTGGCAGCCCTGTTAGGCCTGAGTATTAACCAGGGGGCTTATACCTCCGAAGTGGTACGTGGCGGCCTGTTGTCTGTAGATACCGGGCAATATGAAGCGGCTAAAGCTATCGGCATGCCACGTATCCAGGCATTGCGCAGAATTATTCTGCCTCAGGCGATGCGGGTCATTTTACCACCGGTGGGTAATGAATTTATCAACATGATCAAGACCACCAGTCTTGCCAGCATGATTCAGTATTCAGAGCTGCTGTACAACACGCAAAACATCTACTTTGCCAATGCCAGAGTCATGGAGCTGCTGTTTGTGGCCGGTATCTGGTACCTGATCATGGTGACAGTGTTGTCGTTTGGTCAGAGCTGGCTGGAGCGTTACTTCTCTCGCGGCCATCGTCGTCGTAACTAAGGAGCCAATGATGAGAAACATTGTCCGTGCCGTCAGGGTGAATAAATATTTTGGTCAGTTTCATGCGCTTAAAGATGTCAGCCTGGAAGTTAATTACGGTGAAGTGATGTGCATCCTTGGCCCTTCAGGTTCAGGAAAAAGTACTTTCCTTCGTTGTATCAATCAGCTGGAGAAAGTCGATCAGGGCGGAATCTGGGTAGATAACGAACTGGCTGGTTACCGTATTTCCGGAAATAAACTTCATCCCCTGAGTGATAACCAGATTGCGCGGCAACGGCTGCAAACCGGCATGGTTTTCCAGCGTTTTAATCTGTTTCCGCATAAAACCGCGATCGAAAATATCATCGAAGGTCCGTGCCAGGTACTGCAGCGTCCAAAACGCGAAGCGACAGAAGAGGCGATGGCATTACTGGATCGGGTGGGCCTGGCACATAAAGCTGATGCCTACCCACAGTCATTATCCGGCGGACAGCAACAGCGTGTAGCCATCGCCCGCGCACTGGCGATGAAACCTAAGCTGATGCTGTTTGATGAACCTACATCCGCGCTTGACCCGGAAATGGTCGGCGAAGTGCTGGCGGTGATGCGCCAGTTAGCCAAAGAAGGAACCACCATGCTGGTGGTCACTCATGAAATGGGTTTTGCCCGTGAGGTAGCCAGTAACGTGGTGTTTATGGATGAGGGCCGGATTATCGAACAGGGAATGCCGGAAGACATCCTGCTCAATCCACAAAATGACCGAATGAAAAACTTTCTTAACGCGATCCTGCTTTGACTGATTTGAGGTGATGAGATGAAAAAATTATTACTGAGCGCAGTATGTGTATCCGCATTGCTGCAAACCAGCGCATGGGCCGATATATCGTTGCCACAAGCCATTAAAGATAAAGGCCTGACTGTAGCGATTATGCCGAACTATCCACCGATGGATTTTAAAGATCCGGCGACCAATCAGCTGACCGGGGTGGATTACGATCTGGGGATGGCGATCGGCAAGAAGCTGGGGGTGAAAATCAACTGGCAGGAAGTTGGTTTTGAAGAGATGGTCAATGCTGTAGTGACTAAACGGGTGGATATGGTGATGTCGGGGATGACCGATACCAAAGAGCGCCAGAAGGTGGTCAACTTTATCGATTACTTCTCCAGCGGTCCGCAGTTCTACACCTTGTCTTCCCGCAGTGACATTAAGAATATGCTGGATCTGTGTGGTAAACGGGTGGGAACCAGCCGTCGGACTACCTTCCCTCAGGAAATTGCCGGCTGGAGTAAGGCGAATTGTGAACCTGCCGGTAAGCCCGATATTGTGGTGGTCGGGGCTGAGGGAACTGCAGATGCCCGTACCCAGTTACGCCAGCACCGGCTGGACGCAGCATTACAGGGCAGCGAGACTCTGCCATACATCATGAACCTCGAGAAAGGGACGTTTAAACCGGTAGGTAAAGCATTCTCTACTCAGTTTACCGGTATGGCGATTGGTAAAGATGCCACGGTGCTGACCAGCGCGGTACAACAAGCCCTTGATGCCATGATTGCCGACGGTTCTTATCAGAAAATCCTGACCAAATGGGGACTGTCTGACAATGGAGTCGCAAAAGCGACCCTGAATCAGGGCTAAGGAGAGGTTATGCAAAATGCAGCTGCATTGCGCTGGCCGGGGGGCAAAACCGGATGTATGGCCTTAGCCTTTGATCTCGACGGCCCAACCGGTGACGCAATGCTGAACGGCAGCCTGTGGTCAACGCCGGAATATTTTAGTTTCGGTGCCTACGGGCCGTTTCGCGCGCTGGGGCGGATACTGGATCTGTTGCGGGAATTTCAGTTGCCAGCCACTTTCTTTGTGCCGGGCTGGGTCGTAGAACAGTGGCCGCGGCAGTGTCAGGCCATTGTTGAACAAGGGCATGAGGTTGCTTATCACGGTTACCGTCATGAATCTTTCTGGTCAATACCGCCGGAAAAGCAACGGGAAGTGATGAAGAAATCAGCGGAGGTATTCAGCAAATATCTGGGGATCACCGCGACTGGTTTTCGTACTCCTTCCGGTGACTGGCACGCGGAAACGCCGGCGATACTTAGGGAAGCCGGGGTTATCTATTCCAGTAGTATGCGGGGTGATGACCGCCCCTACAGTATTCCTGTTGCCGGCCATACACCGCTGGTAGAGATACCCGGGAAATGGGAGATGGATGATTACGCTTCACTCGCCTATACCCGTCAGCCGGATTTTCCCAAAGGCGGCGACCGAATTGCCAGCTATGCACATACCCGCGACAACTGGCAGCGGGAGTTTGACGGGGCGATGGACGAAGGCTTATGCCTGACTACATTGTTTCATCCGAAAATCTCCGGCCAGCCGGGGCGGTTGTTGTTACTGGAACAACTTTTTGAACATATGACAGCCCGCAAAGAGGTCTGGTTTGCGCGTTGTGACAGCGTGGCGCAGTGGTACTTACAGGAGCAGCAAAATGACTGAGTCTTCCCGCTGGCCGTCGGGTTATCAGTCGGCGGCGCTTATCAGCATAGATTTTAATGATATCCACGGTATTCTTACTCAGGCACCGGCAGTCGCGGGTCGGGATAAAACACTTTCCGTCTGGCGTTACGGCACACTGCGTGGTGTTGAGCGGTTACTGGCCTTATTAGCCGAAAGCGAAGTGCAGGCCAGTTGGTGCCTCCCGGCTATCGTTGCAGAAGAACAGCCCGAACTGGCGAGACAGATTGTAGCCAACGGGCATGAAATCGCCTGTAGTGGTGACCGGCATGAAGATTTTTCGCTGCTGTCTCTGCAGCAGCAGATCGATAGCGTGAAACGCGGTTGTGAAAAACTCTCTGCAATAACCGGTCAGGCAGTAAAAGGGTTTCGGACTCCCGCCGGACAGTGGAAACCTGGTCTGGCATCAGCACTGACCGAACTGGGTATCTGCTGGTCTTCAAGCTGGCGTGGAGATGATCTGCCATATTTCCATCCCGGGACCCGGTTGGTGGAATTACCGATGCATTACACCCTGGAAGATGAACCCTATTTTGCGTTCAATCTGAGTCCGGCGATTCCGCCGGGACAATCACGAATTGCTCCCTATGGTGAAACCCTGGCTAACCTGAGTCAGGATTTTGAGGCTTTCCACCGTTTCGGGCTTTGCTATTTGCTACGGCTGCATCCGGAAATCACAGGGACTGCGGGACGTATCGGAATTGTTCGTTCGCTGTTGCAGTTACTGAAGAAAAATTCAGTGTGGATTGCGACCGCCGGGCAAATTGCAAACCACTGGCAAACTCAGCCGGATAATGACCCATACCATCCTGTCGAAGTCTTCCATTGTGTTTCGGGGGATATTCATGCTTAACCAACTGGCCAGTTTTATTGCAGAAACAGATTACGGGCAGTTGCCCCGGGCTCTTACCGTGCAGGCAAAACGCCATTTTCTGGATACGCTGGGTGCATCGCTGGCAGGCAGTGATAGCCCAGTGTGGCGGGAATGCCTGAGTCTTGTCCGGGAAGAGGGGGGACATGCAACGGCGGTGGTGTGGGGCAGTCAGTACCAGGCTACTCCCCGCCAGGCAGCATGGCTGAACGGCGTTGCTGCCCATATGTATGAACTGGATGATACCGGCGGATGTGACCATTCCGGAGCGGTAGTGATTCCGGCGATGCTGGCGGTACTGCCGCTGGTTTCCCGACCGGTGAGCGGAAAAGAACTGATTACGGCTATGGTGATTGGTTATGACATTGGTCGCCGTGTACTGGAAGCCTGCGGGGGTTATTCGCCCCATAATGGCGCCGGCTGGCACTCGACCGCCACCTGTGGGGTATTTGGTGCAGCGGCGGCGGCATGTGCGTTGCTGAAACTGAGTCCGCAACAATGTGCTTCAGCGCTGGGAATTGCCGCCAGTTTCAGTGGCGGGTTATGGAGTTTTATTCATGACGGTTCTCAGACCAAAAAATTACATGCGGCACGGGCGGCTGAAGGCGGTGTACAGGCAGCATTGCTCGCACAGCGTGGAGTGAGCGGGCCGGCGGCAATTTTTGAACCTCTCTGGGGGGGCTTTCTGCAAACTATGGCGGCGGAAACGCAGCAGCCGGAAGCGCTGGTGGCCGACCTTGGACAGGTGTGGAAGTTGGCGCGTTGCTCAATCAAGCCTTATGCCTCCTGTCGCGGTACGCATTCTGCGATTGATGCACTGGATGAAATTTTACAGCAGCATGATTTGCAGCCCGGCGATATTGAACGCATCACCGTGGGTCTGAATCCGTTCCTGCAGGATATGACAGGGACCCGCGATCTGCAAAGTCTGGCGGCAGCGCAAATGAGTCTGCCATATGCTCTGACGGCGCGGGCGCTTTACGGTACGGCAGGTTTGTCCGGCTACGATGATCAGAAACGCCTTGCACCTGAGGCCGCAGATTTTATGGCCCGGGTAGTTCTTGAAATTGATCCGCAGCAGGGACGAGATGAGGAGCCCTGGGTGCGGGTGGACACGCGGCAAGGAGAGCGCTGGCAGCATCATGTTGCGATCGCTTCCGGCGCCCCGGCTAATCCACTGAGCCAGCAAGCTCTGATCGGGAAATACCGCAGTCTGGCGAGCAGGGTACTTCCTGAAAATCAGGTTGCTGCGCTGGAAGTATTGTGTGATGGGTTAGAGGATGTTACTGATTGCCAGGAAATCACCCGGTTACTGGCCTGTTAATCCGAAGATGAATCTCTCCCGGCAGTGAGTGACTGCCGGGGGAAACTCTGTTCCCTGTCGTTAATTCCGGTGTTATCTCAACAGATATTTGTAGAAAAGAGTCCTGTGTAGATAAGCAGGAAAACATAGTACGGCCGTGGTTTAAGAGGAGTGAAAACTCAGGATTGATACCGGTAAATTGTCAGCTACTCAGACTGTTACCGGATATCAACCTGACGGGATGAGCAACGTTACACTTGTTCTGACAGCAGCTCAATCCGCCGGATAGCGTCGCTCAGGCGGGCAACAGTGACCGGCTCAGACATATTTTCCATATCCGGAGCATGCACAGATTCACGAACAATCAGCTCAAGCTCTTCAGCTTCCAGACTGGCAATTGCTGACAGGGTAAGCGGTATACCGCACTCACGGGCCAGACGCATTTCTGACAAAATCTCTTCATCACTCCGGTCTTCCAGCGCTAACAGGCAGAGATTTCCAAACCCGACCAGTAAACCATGTCCGTATTCGCGGGTTTTATCGCAAAACGTGAAGCCTTCATAAATTGCATGTGAAGCGGCAGCATGTGCGCCATTACTCATCAACGAAGTCAGACCCGCCCAGGTAAAAATAGCATCCAGTACCTGATTGAGTGCGTGACTGCTTTCGCCAGCCAGCACTTTGCGATAGGCCTCAGGGCCATGTTGTTTGATCAGGTCATAACAAATTTTGCTGTGGGCCAGAGAGGACAGGGCATTACCTTCCCGCGCCGGGTGCCTCTGGCTGACAGCCCGAAACTCATACCATTTAGCCAGAGTATCGCCAAGGCCGGCGGCCAGCCAGCGTGGAGGGGCACTGGCCAGGATGTCACTGTCGATAATCACTGCATCAGGTGCGTGAGGTAACGGAAAAATATCAAAAAAATTACCCAGATCATCATAGCGAATCGTCAGCGGGGTGACGGCAGAACAGGTGGCAGCAATAGTTGGAATGGTCACCAGCGGCAGGCTGATTTGCGTGGCAACGGCCTTACAGGTATCCAGCGATTTTCCGCCACCAGTCCCGATAATCAGATCAACCTGTAAGTCTGATGCCAGAGCCGCCAGACGATCTATCTGACTGACGGAAGTCTCGCCGCCGAACCACTCTTCTGCCAGTAATGTGACTCCGGCAGCCTGCAACTGCTGTTTTACCCGGCGACTGACAACCTGTAATGCATGATGCCCACCGATAATAATGGCACGTTTACCCAGACCAGCGCAGATTTCGCCCAACTGGCTTAGCACTCCGGGTCCACGCAATACCCTGGCGGGAAAAACAAGATTCATTTCTGTCATAAAATTTTCTCTGTGGTACTGACATTCTGTCAGGCTGAAACACACAGCCCCCGGAGGTCCGGAGGCTATGTCATTAAGACCCCGGCTGACTGTTAATCATCGCCTGAGGTACTGCGCTGTTGGCAGGCAGATGCCATTTTTTAATCATCGCAGCATAGCTGCCGTCATCAATCATTGCCTGCAGTGCATGCTGAAGTTTTTTCTGCAACACCAGATTCTGTTTACCGACACCGATACCCATGTAGCTGAAATCGATAGGTTCTCCGACGGTAACATAGGTCCCTTTTTCCGACTGCTGAATATACGGAATGGTCAGACTATCCTGCGCCATTGCATCGACTCGTTTCTGCTTCAACTGCATCCTCGCATCGATATTATTTTCGGCGCCAGTCAGAATCATTGCCGGTTTCCCTGCAGCCTGGCAGTGACTTTCACTCCAGCTTCTTAACTGAGCAAGAATATTTGTCGAACGGCTGGCGGCAATTCGTTTGCCGCAATAATCAGACATCGACGTACTGCTGTGTGAACCGTCTGCCAGTGTCATCAGTTGGGTACCAGACTGGAGATAGTCCACGAAGGTAATGGTTTTCTGACGCTCCGGCGTGTCACTCATGGCACTCAGGAAAAAGTCCAGTCGGCCGGTTTTCAGCGATGGTATCAACTGTTCAAAGGCAGTTTCGGACAGAGTTATCTTCTCGCCGGTTTGCTTTTCCAGTGCCTGGATAAAGTCGATATCAAAGCCCATGGCTTTTCCGCTGACAGGGTCCCGCATATCAACCGGCGGATAACTGGGATATCCACCCACCACCAGTGATTTAGTCTGTGCAAATGCAGAGCAAGAAATCAGGGCAGAACCCACTATCATCGCTATCTTATTAACAGTTTTTGGCATAATTCTGAGTCCTGTAAAACAGAAAAAGGAAAATTATTTAGCGGCTTCACTCTGCAGGTAATGCTGGTAAATATTCTCACCACTGGTGATCCAGACATCCTGTTTGCCGATAGCGTACTGGATAAACTCACGTAACAGACGTAAACGCATTGGCCGGCCACTGACCTGAGGATGGATAACGGTGGTGACCATCGCCCCCCAGTCACGAACTTCATCCAGCTCGTCCTGCCACAATGAAAGCACCTGCTCACGCGGCAAAATGGTTCGCGGGCTGAAACGGGCACACAGACCGTGCATCCAGTCGTCATAGCTGGCGGTCACAGGAAGCTCAACAATACCGGGGGTCTGATCAGGGAATACATGGCGGTACGGTAAAACATCATCTCGCCATGAACTTGAATATTTAATCCCGGCTTTCTGTAACACTTGCAAAAGCTCAAAGCAGTTTTCTCCAAAAGGTGCGCGATAACCAATAGGAGTAATTCCCAGCCTTGCAAGGCTCTCAAAGCCTTTGGTGATTTCGGCATCAAAATAGTCAGCACCAGGGTCTGGTAACAAGTGGTGATAACCGTGGTGACCAATTTCGTGGCCGTCGGCAGCAATATTTTCCACCATCCCGGGATAGACATCAGCCACCCAGCCAGGAATAAAGAAAGTTGCAGTGAGTTTAAGATCACGTAGCAGACTGAGTAATTTTGGCACCCCGACGCGGTCTTCATATCCACCGTAGGACATGGTGACTAAACGATCAGCATGGGAAGGATCTTTACTGGTCCATGCGGTTTCTGCATCAACATCAAACGACAGAAACATTGCTGCTTTATTACTCTCCGGCCAGTGTGTCAACGGGGACGGGGCTGCCAGATTGGCCGGACGCAGTGGAATATTGGCCAGAGACTTCTCATCAAACAACATGTGCTTTCTCCTGATTAATTTTCGTCAGATAACCGGAACAGCTAACAAAATTTAATTTACGGAGTGGGGGCGGAGATCAAATCCCTAATATGGAAAGCTTACTTTCCTGAAAGGGAAAGCCGCAGAAGAGTTAAAAACAGCAAGAATGGTATTGTCTGCAATGGTTTATCATTCCAGAATAATCTGCTGAATATCCGGGCACGCAGTGTGGGCTCAGAGCGTTGAAAAATGTTGTGTAGACAATATTTGTATTGTGGATGCACTGTTTCAGTACACTCTGGTATAAGCAACAGTGAATAAAAACAGTAATCTGCTGCGGATATGGCGCTATAGCGATAATAATTATTTATTGATTGAAGTGGGGGGAAGGTTATCTGCTATCCGATGCCCGCCACAGGTGCAGCACCGTACTGATCAGGGAAAAAATGCTGCAAAAGTGAACACACTGTCATTGTGCAGCAGATCCCAAACCAGCAAAAAGCGATCGGTTAGCTGAACTTTGTAATGTTTTGACATACTTTCCAGTGATCACGGGAGTCGCCATCCCGCAGGCTGACGGTTGCCTGAAATCAGATGACACAGGGTTAAAATGTTTTCCCGCAGCGAAATGAGTTTTTCAGACGTGCAAATTTATCAGCTGTTTAAGAGCGTCAGCGCGTAAGTGAGCTAAATCATCGCTTCCTCTGTCTCGCGGGTCGGGCAGGGTGACCTTGTACTCCCGAACAATTTCAGCCGGAGCACCACCGAGGATAATCACCCGGTCACTCAGGTAGAAGGCTTCATCCAGATCATGAGTAACCAGCATAACCGCGATATTGTAGCGCAAAGAGAGTGTGGCTATTAAATCCTGCAGGTGCATTCGGGTAAAAGCATCCACCGCACTAAATGGCTCGTCCATCAACAGAACGGAAGGTTTGCTATAAAGGCCACGGGCAATCGCGACCCGCTGAGCCTGACCGCCTGACAGTTGTTTAGGTAAGGATTTTTCCAGACCCTCCAGCCCTACGTCACGAATAAGCTGAGCTATCCAGGCCTTATCATGACTTCCATCGCGAAAGCCAATATTGGCTTCTACACTTAACCACGGCATCAGACGCGGTTCCTGAAAGACAACGCCAACAGTTCCCGGCCCACGAGAACCATGATGCACGGGAGTAAAATGTACGGAGCCGCGAAAGGATTTATCCAGTCCGGCGGCAATACGTAGCAAAGTACTTTTCCCGCAACCACTGGCGCCTATCAGACTCAGGACTTCCCCTTCCTGAAGTGAGATAGTGATATCGTTGAGAATGACTCGTTGATCGTAGCGTTTAACAATATTGTTCAGTGAAATCAGTTGAGGCATTTTATTGCACATCTCCGTTAAAACTGTCGCGCCAGTAAAGGGCTTTCTGTTCCAGATGCTTTAGCAAACTGTCGCTAATCTTTCCCATCACAGCCAGGGTAATAATGGCAACCAGCACCAGGTCAGGGCGTGAAGTTTCTCTGCCATCTGTCAGCATGTAACCAATACCATTGGTCGCCGCCAGCAGTTCGGCGGCAACAACACACAGCCACGCCATTGAAAGCCCGCTCCGCAGACCGGTTAGCAATGAAGGTAAAGCCGCGGGAAGAATAATTTTTGCCACCATACGTACCCTGGAGTATTGATACAGCGTACCCACTTCAACCAGCTTACGATCAACGTTCCTGATACCGGCAACCAGATTGAGATACATCGGGAAAAAAGCGCCTATTGAGATTAAAGTCACTTTTGAGCTTTCATCAATACCAATCCAGATTAACAGTAAGGGTACCCATGCCAGACTGGGTACCGAACGCAGTGCCTGAAAGGTTGGATCAAGCCAGGCTTCCGCATTGCGGCTTAATCCGACGACTGACCCCACGATCACTGCCAGCGCTGTTCCAATGATAAATCCGGCCAGGACCCGAAGCAGGCTGGCGGCAATATCGTTCCATAAAGGTCCGTGGGCAAGATCGATAAAACTGAAGACTAATTCACTGGGCGGGGGCATCACGTAGTCAGGAATTAAACCCACACGTACCACTCCTTCCAGCAACAAAATACCCAGTACCGGTAGTATGAAACCACGGCCTTTTCTCAGGGCAGAGTGCAGTGGTCCAGGTTTGCGGTCAGTTCGTGAAGTCGGGTTACTGGTTGCCTGTCCAACAATAGTGTTTCCGGAGTGGTCAGTCATATTATCTGGCCTCAACGACTGGTGTGGCCAGAGAACTATCTATCAGCGTTTTCAGCGTATTATCTGTATTGGCACCGTGACGTAAGATGTTGTCTGAAAGCAGCAGCGGGATGACGGGTTTAATCGCATCCAAAGCGGCCTGACCCGGGATGGGCTTGGTTAAATCGTAGCGACTGAGCTGCAGGCTAATCACGGGCTCCGGCAATTGTGTTTCGGCGGCAATCAGTTTAATCGCTTGCTGTGGATTCGCAATTATCCAGCGACGTGCCCGATCATAAGCCTTAATGACCTCAGAGACGGCTTCAGGATGATCATGTAGAAAATTTTCGCGGGTATTTAAAAAAGCAGCAACACCAAAGCTGTTATTTTCATAAAGGATTTTGTCGCCAGCTAACTGTCCCGCCGCCATAAATGGATCCAGTCCTGCCCAGGCATCCACCCGACCCTGCTCCAGAGCTGCCCGACCTTCAGGATGCTGAAGATGAACGATATTGACATCGTTAACATCAATGTGGCTGCTACTGAGAGCTCGTAACAAAAAGAAGTAAGGATCTGTCCCTTTTGTGGCTGCGATTTTTTTCCCTTTTAATTCCTGTAATGATTTATAAGGGGAATTTTTCTGCACCAGAATAAGACTCGGAACATACCACAGATAGCTGTAAATGGCTTTCACGGGCTGGCCGTTGGCCCGGCTGACAAAGGCTGAAATGCTTGAGGTCAGGGCAAAATCAGTTGCGCCACTATTCAGAAACTCAAGAGAGTTGTTAGAACCGCGTGACAGCACCCACTTTACGCGGGTATGACTTTTGTTAAATTCATCTTCGAGCCAGTGATTCTTTTTTACCACCAGACTTTCCGGGGAATAATATGCATAGTCCAGGCTGATTTGCTTTAACGCTTCGGCATGCAGCGGAACAACAAAAAACAGGCTGGCGACGATCGCGGCTTTAATTTTAGCTTTGCACTTAGGCAACATAATGCTCTCCTGGCAGTAATATTGAGTATTTCAACTGGGTGCGGTAATTAATTTGGATTAAGTCCGTGGGTATTCAGACAGAGAACACAGAGGAATTCTTGAAGACTTAAAATTTAACTGCATATTACGAGAAGTGATTATTACTAACAAATAAACAAAATTAATTAACATTTCTCAATTTTGGATAATCGCAGTTTGCAGAGTTCACCTGCAGACTGAACCGGGACTGCAATTTTTTCCACAGCATCTGTATTCAGGGTTATAGCGAGGGTTGAAATTTGATCCAGGTTTGAATGCAGAAGCAAAGAGTGTCAGTGGCGAAACCGCAGTGTCACCAATGGCACCATGGTGTTATTTCTCACTAAACGCGAAACCGGCTGAAGAATATCAGGCACCCTCAGTAAATTACCGGTTCACTCAGTTTACCTACTACCGGAAGAGGGGATGCGTAAAGTTCAGTGAATTTCTCAGGCCACACGGCTGACTCAGAATCACGCCGGAGAATTGGCGATGCACTGGCAGAACCTGTGCTGGTACCTCAACAACGGCCTGCCAGTGATATTTCAATGTCAGTCACAGGTTATGTGTATGACCCGGACACGGATATTCAGTACAGGGTTGTTTGCCGGTGCAATGCCTGGATGATGTGAAAGGATTAAGCCAGAAAAATAAAAACCGAACAGACTTATGCCGCCGTTAACTTCGAGGTACAGCCAGACCAGGGTTGTTATTACGGGCCTGAATAGATTCCCGGTTCTGGCATCAGGGGAATGCTGTGAGTTTCCCGGGTAAGATTATTAACAAACGTGCTGTTAGCATTGAGCCTGGTGTTATCTTGCCGGGTATTTTTTTACCTTATTGAATTAAAATTCATTAATTGTTTTTTTTTGATAAATACCAGGCAGTGATAAACTATTTTTAATCCGGATGAGCTGTTTTTATCAGGTAATGATTAAAGTGGGTCGTACGGTTATGCGCTTACCCGTATGTGTTTATGTTTTTCAGCAGCGCACTAAAATTAATTTTAATTTTATGCTGGTTAATGATATTTTAATGTCCTGCTGTTTCTGGTAGCACTAAAACTATTCTGTTTTTCATTGGCTACGTAAACTGCTTGTTTAACAGGCTTAATAACGTATTGTATTTAATTGTTACGTTTCTGTCATAGTATTTCTGGTAGCATGCCGTAGACTTAGCGTTGTGCTGATTTTAATCAGGGTTTACGGATGCATACAGGTCCGGCAAATGGATGTGTTTTCTTATGTGTAGACACATCTGTTCTGCCACGATATATCCCTGTGATAACGTAGTAGACATTGCTCTGTTAAATATTTTTGATGTGTTTTTGAACAGAAAGTAAAAGAGATACTATGTTATTTCGTGATTATAAGAAAGAAGAGGTGTTGTTTTTCAAACGGGCAATCATATCTTTTCTTATTGTTGCCGCCGGATTTACTGCATTAGTGGTTAATTTGTACCGGCTACAAATTGATGATTATGACGAGTATAAACTGCGGTCTGCCGATAACTATATAAGATTAATTCCGATCGCACCGGTACGCGGAATTATCTATGACCGCAATGGTATTCCGTTGGTCGAAAATGTTAAGTCTTATGATTTAGATATCATGCCTTATAAAGTCGATCATCTGAAGGCGACAATATCAGGCGTTTTAAGTGATATCGGTGACTCTCAGGATGATATTAACGAAAAATTAAAAGAAATCTCCGGTGTCAGTAAATTTAAGTACTTCACCCTGAAAGAAGGATTAAGTGACGTAGAAATCGCTAAGTTTTCTATTGATGAATATAAATATCCGGGCGTGTCAATATCAACCAGTCGTTATCGTCACTATATTTACGGGGCCGATTTAGCTCATGTTATTGGCTTTGTATCAAAAATAAATGCCAGTGATTTAAAAAGAATCGATAAAGAAGGGCAGTCGGAAAACTATTTGGCCGATAAGGATATTGGTAAGCAGGGAATTGAAGCTTATTATGAAAGTGCTTTACATGGACAAACCGGGTTCAAAGAAGTTGAGGTTGATAACCATGGCCGTGTCGTTCGTGTTATTAAAGAAACTCCGGCCATTGCCGGCGAAAATATCCACTTAACTATCGACCTTAAGCTCCAGCAATATATCGAGAAGTTACTGGTCGGACAGAACGCGGCCATGATAGTGGAAGATCCCCGCGATGGCTCAGTCCTGGCGATGGTCTCCAATCCCAGCTACGATCCTAATCCGTTTGTAAAAGGGATCAGTTATAAAGACTATAAAGCATTGCTGAATGATCCGAATCGCCCGCTGATCAATCGTGTCACTCAGGGATTGTACCCGCCAGCTTCAACGGTAAAACCCTATATTGCTTTTTCAGCAATGTATAAAAATATCATTAAACCGACCACAACGCTGTACAGTGGACCATCGTGGACACTGCCAGGAACTCAGAGAAGCTATCGTGACTGGGTGAAAACCGGACACGGGACGATTAACTTTAAGCAGGCGATTGAGGAATCGGCGGATACTTTCTTTTACCAGGTCGCCTATATGATGGGCATTGACACTCTTCACGAGATGTTGAGCAAATTCGGCTACGGGAAAATGTCCGGCATTGACCTGAATGAGCAATATGCAGGTTTGCTGCCCAGTCGTGAATGGAAAATGAAAGTCCATAAACAACCCTGGTATCAGGGGGATACCGTTCCGGTAGGGATTGGACAGGGTTACTGGCTGGCTTCGCCGGTACAAATGGAAAAAGCCATGGTGACCCTGATTAATAATGGTAAAGCCCTGAATCCGCATCTGATGATGAATGAGCAGTTTGGTAATGTGGTTGTTCCTTATGCCGGCAATAATAATGTCGGGTATATTGCCGATAAAAATTCACCTTACTGGGGGCTGGTGCAGGATGCCATGTTTGGTATGGCGAATTCAAAAAATGGTACGGGTTATCGTTTTTTCCATACGGCACCGTATGGCATCGCCTCTAAGACAGGGACTTCACAGGTCTTTAGCCTGAAAGAACATCAGATTTATAACGCAAAGAATATTCCGCTCAGGCTGCATGACCACATTTTCTACACCGCCTATGCGCCTTATAAATCACCGACAGTGGCCATCGTGCTGATCCTCGAAAATGGTGGGGTTAACGGCATTATGGGGGCAAAAGTGATCAGGAATGTGATGGACCATATGTTGTTACCGGCAGATGAGCAAAGCATGCCATATATTTATGGTGGCCATGTGGGGGATATTCTGTAACTCGTGTCAACGGTCTGAAGTCATCATCAAATTTTGGCTCTGAATTAAGGCTCAGGCTGTTCAGATACCGAAAGCCGGGAATGCAGGGTTCAGCGAAATATTGACGCATCAGTGTATAGCAGCGTAGGTGGTCAGCAGAGCCTGTTCACCTACGCTTGTGCTCCAGGTTTGCCTGTTAACGCTTTCCCGGAGCCGCGCACAGAAAAAGCGACTAACCGGCAGTGGTAAGGCTGACAACTAATTCGATTTCAAGCATTCCGTTACCGGGCAGTCCGGCAACACCCACGGCACTGCGTGCATGTTCTCCGCGTTCACCGAATAATGTGGTCAGCAACCGGGATGCATGATCCAATACCTGAGAGTACTGACTGAACCCGGGGGCGCCCAAAATAAAACCGCGCACAAATAAAATTCTGTCAATATCCTCCAGACTGCCTAACCGCTGCTCTAAGACACTCAATGCCCTTAATACACAAACCTCTGCGGCCAGCCTGACCTGTTGCACAGGTGTGGTTTCGCTAACCGGGCCAGTAATCACTCCGTCAGCCGTGCGTGAAACCTGTCCGCTGACCATGGCAGTCTGCTGATAAATGGTTACCGGCGAATAATGCCCCTGTGGGGCCGGAGGAGGCGGTAACTCCAGACCTGACTCCCTGAGTTTTGTGTAAATATTCATCCGCTATGTCCTTCACTGAATTGCACGTTACCGCCCAGCCAGCAACCCTCTGCTTCACCCTGCGGAGTGAGCCGGTAGGTGACTTCAATCTGCGACGGACGCCCCATTGATTGTCCCTGACTGATAAACACCCGTTCGGTGGTCGTTTTCACCTGCCCACTATCCCGCAGACCAAACGCCAGAGCTGCAGCCGCAATCCCGGTGGCAGCATCTTCGGGATAACCAGAAGATTTCGGAAACTGGCGGGCGAAAAAGGTATCCGGATGATTTTCATCTGCGGCATACGGGTACAGGCCGGTGGAATCGATACGCTCACAAAGGTCAGAAATCTGAGTGAAATTCGGCTGTAAATTATGCAGGATCTGACTGTTTTTAAGTGGAACCAGCGTTTTTATCCGACTGGTGCGGGCGTTGACTATTGGAAAGTCAGCCAGTTGCTCATGGGAAATACCCAGCACGGCCATGATTTCCTGCTGAGTCGCTAATCCTCCGGGAATTTCGGTCACCAGGCCTGCCGGCTGAGTTATTTCAACGCTGAAATCATTGTTGTCAGGATGCTGCAGTATACGTGCGTAAACTTTTCCGCTGAGAGTGGCGATCGTCAGCTCATTGCGGGATAACATTCCCAGTTTTTTCATCAGCCAGACCGTACCCACCGTGACATGACCGCACATCTCCATCGGATGGTTTGGGACCCAGAAGTGTAGCGAAAAGTCATAATCACTGCCTGGCGGGGCTGATTTTACAAAACCACTTTCATGGCCGGTTCGCCGGGCAACTTCCTGCATATCGCTGTCACTCATCGCATCTGCATTCAGCACCACCGGGGCAGGGTTGCCCCCGTTGTTTCCTGCAGCAAACACATCCACCGTGATAACTTTACCTGCAGGAAAATTCTTCAATGCAAATTCGCTCTTCATGGTTTCGGGTTATTCCTCTCAGGGTTAATGATTTACAGAATTGAGGAGCAGGATATCGCCTCTGTGACCCTCTGATAATAGCTAAAACTATACCAACAGAACCGACTTTTATGGGTGTTTACGACATACCTTTAAAGGTATGAATGATTTTATTTATAGTATTGGAATGAACTCCACCACTTTAATTAACATCCTGAGACGGCCGGTAGTGGCAATTTTTTGACGAATAAGGGCGTTCAGGCAATGAGTAAGGCATTCACCAGGGTTCAGGATACAAACGCACGTCGTGGTGGTGATGTGTTGTTGGAAGTTTTGGAAAGCGAAGGTGTCGAATATGTTTTTGGCAATCCAGGCACCACTGAGCTTCCGTTTATGGATGCGCTGTTAAGAAAACCCGCCATCAGCTATGTGTTAGCACTACAGGAAGCCAGTGCCGTGGCGATGGCAGATGGTTATGCACAGGCCGCGAGGAAGCCCGGATTTCTTAATCTGCATACTGCCGGTGGGTTAGGTCATGGCATGGGAAATTTGCTCAATGCTAAATGTTCTCAGACACCTTTAGTCGTCACTGCGGGTCAGCAGGATTTACGTCATATGACGTCTGATCCGTTATTGCTCGGTGATCTGGTAGGTATGGGAAAAACCTTTGCCAAGTGGTCACAAGAGGTGACCCATGTTGACCAACTGCCAGTGCTGGTGCGTCGTGCGTTTCACGATGCCGATGCAGCGCCCAAAGGTTCCGTGTTCCTGTCGTTGCCGATGGATGTGATGGAAGCGCTCAGCTCCATAAGCATTGATGCACAGAGTACCATTGACCGGAACCCGGTCGCGGGTTCACTGCCATTGCTGGCCAGTAAATTAGCCGCGTTCACACCAGGAAAGGTCGCACTGATTGCCGGTGATGAAATTTATCAGAGTGATGCCGCCGATGAGGTTGTGGCGCTGGCAGAATTGCTTGCTGCGGATGTTTACGGTTCAACCTGGCCGAATCGTATCCCATACCCTACGGCACATCCGCTATGGCGGGGGAATCTTTCCACTAAAGCCACAGAAATCAGCAAAGCACTCAGCAGATATGATGCCATATTTGCACTGGGTGGTAAGTCATTAATCACCATTCTGTATACCGAAGGGCAAGCGGTACCTGAAGATTGTAAAGTGTTCCAGTTGTCAGCAGATGCCGGCGACTTAGGGCGTACCTACAGCAGTGAACTTTCCCTGGTGGGTAACATTAAATCATCATTAAAAGTATTGCTGCCTGAACTGGAAAAAACCACGCGCGATCATCGGGCGGGTTACCAGAAGCGCTTTGCGGATGCTGTCAGTGAATTCAGGCTAAGCAAAGAAATGTTATCAGAGCAGGTTGCCGAACAACAATCTGCGTCCGTGATAACGCCACTGGTGGCTGCATTTGAAGCGTCCCGGGCCATTGGACCTGATATCCAGATTGTCGATGAAGCTATTGCTACCAGTGATTCGCTGCGCAGATCACTGAATAGTCACCGTGCGGATCAGTACGCATTTTTGCGTGGCGGAGGCCTGGGGTGGGGGATGCCTGCTGCAGTGGGTTACTCACTCGGTCTGGGTAAAGCACCGGTGGTGTGTTTTGTCGGTGATGGCGCGGCGATGTACTCACCGCAAGCACTCTGGACCGCGGCTTACGAAAAACTACCAGTGACTTTTATCGTGATGAATAATACCGAATACAACGTATTAAAAAACTTTATGCGTTCTCAGGAGGATTATACCTCGGCACAAACTGACAGATTTATTGCCATGGATTTGGTTAACCCTGCGATAGATTATCAGGCACTGGGTACTTCGATGGGATTAGAAACCCGTAAAGTGATTCGTGCCGCAGATATTGCACCGGCCGTTGAGGCTGCCCTGGCAAGCGGCAGGCCAAATCTTATTGAAATCATTATCAGCAAAAATTAATTCATCTTCTGTGAAGTCTGTGCTGCGTTTGCAGTGTCTTTAAGGTCGCGGCACAGGCCAAGAAAATGATGTAATGCCGGGTTTTTATTCTTCGCTGACCACATCAGTACATTTTCAATCTGATTAGCGTTTTCCAGGGCTTTGTACACCACTCCTCTGAGCTGACCGTTTTCCATGCTTGCGGGGATAAGTGCCACTCCTGCACCATGTGCGACAAAATTCATCACAGTCTGCTGTACCGTCACTTCCAGTCCTATGTGCGGGCTAAATCCCGCCTTCAGGCATTGTTCCAGAATGGAGTCATAGAGAACAGGTGCACTGTGGCGTGGAACGGTAATAAAGGGCTCATCACTTAACCATTCGAGACTAAAATGGCTGCTTTTCGCCAGCGGATGGCCAGCCGGCAATGCCGCGATTAATGGTTCACTTAACAGCACCATTGAATCGATTCCCGGGCTGGAAGGTTCGGAAAAACTAATGGCTGCATCCAGCCTGCCATCCAGCAAAGCCGTCTTTAAATCCACCGGGATCATCTCCTGAAACTGCACACTGATATCCGGGTACCTTTGCCGGTGCTGCATGGTGACATGCGGAAGGACACTATAGCTTGCGTACATCGTCGCGCCTAATCTGATAAATCCTTTCTGACCGGATTCGAGAGCGCGTATGTTGTTACATGCCTGTTCCAGCAGCCCCAGGATAGCGTGGGAATCACTCAGGAACTGTTCTCCGGCGATAGTCAGGCTAACCCCATTGGCACTTCGGCTAAATAACTTTGCACCTAACGTCGATTCGAGTTGAGCTATTTGCCTGCTTAGCGGAGGCTGGGAAATATTCAGCCTGTCAGCTGCTTTAGAAATGTTCCCGGTTTCAGCCACGGTACAAAAGCTGATTAACTGATTAAGTGTGGGCTTCATATTTTTACTCAGTCAGAGTGGTCATTGTAATGATGTCCTGCCGTGTCAAATATGCATGGAGGTGCGGTGAATTGAAAGTTATCAGAGTAAGTTACGGTGGCTTAGCTGCTTAATTAACCATCCCGTCAAAGGCCTGGCGATTGATTAGGCGGGATTCTGTTGGCCAGAATTCCCACCTTGTCCGGCACTAAGCTTCTCCGGTGACCTCAGCTCCAGTTCCTTTATTACCATGTTTAAAAAAATGATGGGTGAGCCGCCGCAAAATTATCTTAAAAATCAGGCTGGCTAATTCGCAGTAAATCAGCGCTTTTGCTTTCAAGCGTTACCGTTTTTTCAGGAAATAGCTGACAGAAGATAACGGTTAGCTTCATCTGTCTGCAGCAGGCTAAACAGTGTTTATCTCCAGACCAGTCACAGGTCTTAAGAAATTAATCATCAGGTCAGAAGACGCAGGATTCTGAGCAGAAAAAGCATAAGCCCGCTTAGGTTCCCTTGAGCGGGTTTTATGATTTGGTGCCTCTGACCGGCATCGCCTTTGTCATGATTTTGTTGCCTCATTAGCCAGATTCAGACATACAGGTTACCCGCCCAGGCAGGAGGTATGTGCTGTAGTACAGGGAGCATTCTGGCAAGAGAGGCTTAACTCTTCATCCCTAAAAGAATCACCTGATTTCAGTGTGATAGTGCGGTGGCCGGTGAACGTTTTGCAAACTCAGGTTGTACTGTCGTTCAGGTCATTCGTCTTGTTGTATCACTATCACGACTGTTTTTCGGGACAGGTCATATAATGTTGAATGCCATGCATGGGGCGCAATGAAATACCGGATTATATCTCCGGTTTTGTAATAAAGACGCATGGGTCCTTCACTCGATTATTTTATTCTTCGCTCATAGCTTTACATCTATATAGTTTAAGGTCTATATTGCTCAGGAAGTCTTGTGTGGACAGTTATCACCACGGATAGGTTCGATCACTGGTTATGCTCACTCAGCGATAGCGCCAGGATCAGCGTGCTTGCCATGTTGTTAGTTTTGCGGGAAAAGGGGCCTGGCTTATCCAGACCTTATGCGGATACGGTGAAAGGTTCCCGTTACAACAATATGAAAGAGTTGCGTATTCAACATCACGGGGATCCCATCCGTGCATTTTACGCTTTTGATCTGGCGCGTAACGGTATTGTGCTTTGTGCCGGAAACAAAGTCGGTAATGAAAAACGTTTTTATGCTGAGATGCTTCCGGTGGCTGACCGGGAATTCACTCGCTGGCTGAACAGATTAAAATAAGAGGAGTAATTTGATGGTCAGAACGCTGGAACAGCTTATTGCAGATGAAAAACCTGAAGTGCTGGCCCAGGCACAGGCGATGGCAAATGATATTCTGCTCAATATCCACCTTGCCGAATTGCGTGAGAAAGTACAGAAAACTCAGGTGGAAATGGCACAGGCTTTGGGAATCAGGCAACCCACTGTTGCTGTAATGGAGAAACCGGGGCGCGACCTGAAGCTTTCCACGCTCAAACGCTACGTTGAAGCGACCGGCGGCAAACTCCGCCTTGATGTTGAACTGCCGGATGGTTCTCACTATGGATTTGTATTGTGAGTTCTGAGAACCCGCATCAAAGTTTCCCCACCGTTCAGCTAAAAGGGCAACCGAACCAGCGTTACTGGTCATTTTCAGTTTCGGGTGTTTTTACTGAGGGTTGCAGATACTGGCAAGAGGGTAACGGATGGATAAAAAGCAAAAAACCAGATGTCCGCAGACATCTGGTTTCTTTAATATGGCTCCTCTGACTGGACTCGAACCAGTGACATACGGATTAACAGTCCGCCGTTCTACCGACTGAACTACAGAGGAATTGTCTTGAAGACGGGGCGCATAGTAACGGGGTAGCTCCGGGTTGTCAAAACAGTTTTTCCTTTCTGCGGACTGATTGCTGATAAAAGATACACCGGAGCTCGGTGGTATCGAATAAGCCGCCGCTATATCACCGTCTGACAGCCGAAACATCATGAATTCTGACGACCCAACTCCGGGTGTGACAACAGCAGTATGATTTTAGCGGTGATCAGTGCGGTTTTACCGAAAAAAGAATAGGTTTTCATCAAATTACCTCTGAATATCATAGTGTGACATCAGGGTAAACCGTGAAGTATGCTCCATGGTCAGGCGAACATTTCAGGTTTGATCGTTAGCGGTGAGTTTCTGTCCAGTGCAGAAATTAAAGACTGTTCAGTATGCTGTCCATTATGCTGACAAAGTGCGCTGCGGGTTCTGAACAGCTTCCCTGTTCATCGGCAACAGTGACCACTGCAACAGCCAGTGCAGGCCGAAAAGAACGAACTGCCAGCCCGTTAAGGTCAATACCCTTTAACGAAAAATTGTCAACCAGCGTGATATTGTTTTCTCCGGATCTGACCATATTCACCGCCATGCTGTAGCGATTAGTTTCAGTGACGGCTACCTGACGTTGGCTGAATTCCGGTATGTTGGTACTTATCATCGCGACCAACCGCGCATCGGTGGTAATAAAAATCAGGTCCCGGGTATCGATATCCTGCCAGTAAAGATGCTGTTTTTTTGCCAGTGGATGTTTTTCCTGCATCACACAGACCATTTCCCCCTGGCAGGTCACCGGGTAGCGGGATGGGGTGCCGTTATCAGGAATCACCATAAACCCTAAATCGTAACGTCCTTCCTGGACGGCAGATTCAATATCACTGTTAAGACACATATCCGCGACGATGCCATAATCCGGATATGCTTCTCTGAAACGGGCAACAGCTTGCGGTAATACATTTAATGCCAGTGCCGGGGTCGCTGCCACCCTCAATTGCCCGACACGGTAATGACGGATATGTTCTGCCAGCCGGGTGAAACGTTGCTGTTCATGCACGATGCGTAATGCTTCTTTATACAATTCTCTCGCTTCAGGAGTGGGCAACATTTTGCCTTGTTGCCGGCGAAACAAACTGAACCCCAGTTGCTGCTCGGTCAGCGCAAGACTTTTACTGACAGAGGGCTGAGACATGGCCAGTTGGCTGGCCGCCCCGGTGACTGATCCTGTTTTTACAACACAGATGAAAACTTCGAGTTGTCTTGGGGTCATAGCTAATTTCCTGATAACGATAGAAGATTAAGGCATTTTGTTTGCATGCCCTGATGGCTATAAAGTACATGATTATATTCATCTGAGGGTATTAAATGAAAATTTTCCGTTCAGCCAGGTTGTTACTGTCCATTCTTCCCGCATTGTTGTTCGGCTCAGCGGTGGCCAGTGCCGCTGACAGTATCGATACGATTCTGCCGGATCATATTATTCGGGTGGGTGCGGTTAACGCACCTCCATGGTATCAGAAGGACCTGATCACCAACCAATGGAAAGGCCTGGTCCCCGATATTGTTAACGCCATTTTTAAAAATACCGATATCAAAGTGGAATACGTTGATACTCAGTGGGGAACGGCTGTCGCCGGTCTTCAGTCCGGGCGCTTCGATATTCTGGGTGGCTTTAATGCTACTCCGGAACGTGAGAAGGCGGCTGACTTTACCCGCCCAATGGGTTCTCATCAGATGGGGATCCTGACGCTTGATAAAAATACCGAACAGTTCCGGCACTGGTCGACGATTGATTCCTCACACGCCAGACTCGCCGCGATCGATGGTTCTGCTGCTGTGACTTTACTTCAGCCAGAACTTCCCCATGCACAATGGGTGATTGTGCCTGACAGCGACAATATGCAACTTCAGATTGAAAGTGGTCGTGCAGACGCTATGGTGACCAATGATATCCAGATGGCCAGTTATATTCATCAGCGGCATCAGGGAACGATGATTATTCCGTTGCCGGTAAAAGAACAGCCAACCAATATCGGGCTGGCAAAAAATCGCCTGCAGCTCAAAGCCTGGCTGGATCAGCGACTGGCAGTACTGGATAACAGTGGTGCGCTAAAAGCAATTTGGTATCCTTACACTCACCCTGAAAAATAAAATGTATGAAACAGCAGACGGACACTCAACCTTTACTCCGAATTGAACATCTCAGTAAATCCTATTCCGGTCACCGGATTCTGGATGATGTTTCACTGTCGGTTTCTCGCTGTGAAGTGACGGGTATTATTGGGCGCAGCGGGGCAGGGAAGTCAACGTTATTACGTTGCATAAATATGCTGGAAAAGCCGGATGGAGGACATATCTGGCTAAAGGAGGAAGAAATTGGTTTTCACGGCAATCAGCGTAAGCCGGTGTCTGCCAAAACGCTTGCCCGTCAGCGACGATCGGTAGGAATGGTCTTCCAGCATTTTAATCTGTGGCCACATCGTACTGTTTTGCAAAATATCACTGAGGGGCCGGTCCAGGTGGCAGGGCAATCATCTGAAGATGCCACCCGTACAGCACTGGCTCTGCTGGATCAGATGGGATTGTCAGATAAAGCCAATGAATATCCGGTGAAGCTTTCCGGTGGACAACAGCAGCGGGTATCGATAGCGCGGGCACTGGCGATGGCACCGGAAGTGATTTTATTTGATGAACCCACTTCAGCCCTCGACCCTCAGTCAGTAAGTGAAGTCCTGAACGTGATGTCCCGGCTGGCAGAGAACGGAACCACGATGGTGCTGGTGACTCACGAAATGCGTTTCGCATTGCAAGTCTGCGACCGTTTAATTCTGATGGAACAGGGAAAAATTGTCAGCCAGGTCAGACCGGTCGAATTACGAGCTGACCCTGATTCTGCTGCGGCACGTCAGTTTATGGCTTTGTCGGGAATCAATGAAGGAGACCTGTTGTAATGCCCGTCTATCACTGGGACTTTACTGTCCTTTGGCAATATCGTGGAGTGCTGATTTCCGGCATGCTGATGACCGGCGAAATTGTCGCCGCGTCAATTGTTCTCAGCATTGCCGGGGGGCTTCTGCTGGCACCATTGCGCGGCGCCAGCCGGGTGTGGGTACGCTTGCCGGTTCAGACGATTATCGAGGTGGTTCGATCCATTCCTCCGCTGGTACTCATTGTCTGGGCTTACTACTGTCTGCCGATCCTGTTTGGTATCACCCTGTCGTCTTACCTGACCTGTGTTCTTGCAATCTCACTGTATGGCAGTGTTTTTTTTGCTGAAATATTTCGTTCCGGTTTACAGTCTGTCGACCCGGGTCTGGCAGAAGCAGGTTTATCCGTAGGAATGACGCCTTTAAAAGTGTTGATGAGGGTGACCGGGCCCATCGCATTTTTACGTATCCTGCCGGCATTTATTGGCCAGTGTGTTATGTCGATTAAAAACTCAGTGTTGGCCAGTACCATAGCTACCGGAGAAATTCTCTATCAGGGGCAACGGCTCAGTACCGCAACATTTCGTCCTCTGGAGACACTGACCTTCGTTGCCATCTTCTTTGTGGTGATTATTTTACCGTTATCTTTGCTTGCCGGGTATGCCGGTCGCAAGGTGCATACGCGATATTTTACCCGGTGACTTCGATGACAACCCCCATGACCCGGCAACTGATTGACTTCGCCAGCCGGCTTACCGAAGACGATATTCCAGAGGCTGTACGTCATAAGATAAGGCTGCATTTGCTGGATACTCTTGGCTGTGGCTGGGCCAGTAGCCAGCATTCTGTCAGTGCTCCGTTTTTACAGGCTGCCAGAATTTCTGGTGGAGAAGGTCGCTGCAGCGTATTTGGTCATCACGGATTCAGCCCGTTATCGGCAGTATTCGCCAATGCATCAGTCATTAATGCGCTCGATCATGATGATGGTGCTGAAATTCAGGGCAAAGGGTTGGGACACCCGGGGGCCAGCCTGATTGCCTGTGCATTAACCGCACTCGATCTTTGCGATAAACCAGTCAGTACAGGGCGGTTAATTACAGTACTGGCCGCCGGTTACGAACTGAACAACCGGCTAATCTATGCCATTCAGCCCACTGCTGACAGATTTCATCAGGTCTATGGTGTTGCACAACACCAGTCCATTGGTTCCGCCTTAGTGGCAGGGCTGTTGCTGGATTTTAATCAGCAACAGCTGAACGATGCGATAGGTCTTGCCGCCGTGCTCACACCGTTACCTTCTATGCATCAGTATAACTGGCAACAGCGGCCATTAATGTCTCTCAAAGATGCCGTTGCACCGGCAGCACAGGCGGCATTACAGGCTGTGTTGCTGGTGCAGCAAGGCATTCGTGGCAGCCAGGACGTACTGGACGGTCATCAGGGCTTCTGGAGAATGATAGGTTCAGATCAGATAGAGCAATCGGTGATGACAGAGGGTTTAGGGAGCCACTGGTACGCGGCTTACGGCAGTTTCAAGATCTTTCCGGCCTGTCGATGGCTGGCCTGTGCACTGGAGTGCATGCAGCATATTCGCCGGGCAACCGGCTGGAATCCTGATGATATTGCAGCTGTCAGGATTTATTCATTCCCGCGACTGGTTAATGACCTGATGGACAGCCAGCCGCAAACCATTACTGATGCGCAGTTTAGTTTACCCTGGACTCTGGCAATGGTGGCGGCCGGGATCCCCGCAGGGGCTGACTGGTATTCGGAGCCAACATTGCAGAACCGTGGTTATCAGGCGTTGGCTGCTAAAATTACCGCCAGCGTGGATAAGGAGCTCACGGCAAGGATGGATGGCGCGGCCAGACAACCTGGTGCGCGGGTAGAGGTGATTCATCACAACGGACAAACCTACAGTCATCAGCAATTGATCCCATCAGGAAGCGCAGGGCGACCGTTACCTGAATCACAAATAGTGGCCAAAGCCAGACATAATCTGCATGCTGCACCGGGTGCCGGTGAGGAGATTATCCGGCGTATAATGCAGGGTAACTCACAGATTAGTTACAGTTCGGCTGCCGGGCTGAACGGTTCAGACTGCAGTCTGTTTTGATTCAGGCTGTTAACTCAGCAAATTAAAACTCTTACCCGGTATAATAGACTATCGGCGGCTGTGGGCTGGGCTAGTTATCATATTATTACCGGCCCGCCAGTGGCGGCTGCGTTTGCCATGAATCTGACGATGACAGAGTCAGTGATTTCATTCCAACAAGGAGCGGTTATGCTCATCGGAGAACTGGCGGCGAAATCCGGGGTATCAAGAGATACCATTCGCTATTATCAGCGTATCGGGCTGATTGGTCCTGCGCCGTCAAACGGCGGTACCAATAACTATCGTTGTTATACCGCCAGAGATTTAACCCGCCTCGGGATGATCAGACATGCCAGGGCGCTCGGGTTTTCTTCTGGTGAGATTACTGAAGTGATTGTGGCCCGGGGTGATGAGCAGCTGAGTGTCGATGAAAAACGCGCCCGTCTGCAGGCTAAACTGGAGCAGGTTGAGGCAAAAGCTATTGCGTTAGCCGCGCTGGAGAGCGGGTTGCGTGCCACGCTGGAGAAAGTCGGGCAACCCTGCGAAGACGACTTTTAAGCCTGTTATGTAAGCCTGATTGATGAGTTATCTGAAAATCAATCTGCACTAATGGCTGACATTTTGCACTGGCCTGGTGCGTTTTTTTAAACTCTTTGTCATCGAACTGAAATATCTCCATGCTCAAAAAAACAACAGAACAGCCTCTTTTCATAGTGTTTTTGTTATGACCTGTCGTCCCGGACAGGCTTTATTCATTTCTGGCCTGGTTATTGCAACTATCGGAATATCCATCCAAAGGCATAGCCTGTTTTGAGTTTCCGGATTTCGTGACGGGGGAAAAATGAATCTAAGACGTCTGAAATACTTTGTGAAAATTGTCGATATCGGCAGTCTTACCCAGGCCGCAGAAGTTCTGCATATTGCGCAACCAGCACTGAGCCAACAGGTTGCTACGCTCGAAGGCGAGATGGACCAGCAATTGCTGATCCGTACCAAGCGTGGAGTGACTCCGACGGATGCTGGTAAAGTCCTTTATACCCATGCCCGCAATATTTTGCGGCAGTGCGAACAGGCGCAACTGGCGGTGAACAATGCCGGGCATACGTTAAGTGGCCAGGTTTCCATTGGGCTGGCTCCCGGTACTGCAGCATCTTCCCTGGTGATGCCATTACTGCAAAAGCTGCGCGAAACCTATCCGGAAATTTTAGTCTACCTGCACGAGAACAGCGGCCATGCGCTGAACGATAAAGTGCTTAATGGTCAGCTGGATATGGCATTGCTTTATGACCGGACCCCGGTGGCCGGACTGAACTGTCAGCCATTAATGAAAGAAGAGCTGTATCTGGTAGGCACCGGAACTTCACCAGGACAAACGGTTGATTTGAGCGAAGTTGCCGGCATGAATCTTTACCTGCCACGCGACTACAGTGCGGTTCGGCAGCGGGTTGATGAAGCATTTTCGCTGCGTCGGTTAAGTGCACATATCATTGGTGAAATTGAATCTCTGTCAACTTTGTCAGCGGCAATTTCCAGTGGCATGGGTGTTTCGGTGCTGCCTGAATCTGCGGCCAAATCTCTGACAGCGCCAATCAATGGCTGGATGGCAAAAATTACTGCACCTTCCTTACACCTGCCTTTATCGCTGAATATCTCCTCGGCTTTACCACTGTCTGGTTCGGCTCAGGCGGTTAAAAATTGCCTGTTATCTCTGACCCAACAAACTGCAGTGGATGAACATGAACTGATGCTGGTCAGTTAGCCAGCAGTTTTCTGGTCAGATGCCGGTAATCCGGCATCGCTATGACTTTTCCTGCCGGTAATCAGAAAAACTTATTGCTCCCGGTGCCGCCGATGATTAGGATCGGCAGCCGGAAGGAAAACGTTTGCGCCTTCATGGTGCAGTGAACGGTCGTTTTTCTGTCCAGCTATTCTCCAGGAATCCTGACCTGTGCTATGCCATGGCACGGGTTTTGCTTGTGTAATTCTGTTTGGGGTGATGTGAAACAGCCCTCTGTCGGACACGGATCCGCAGAGGGCTGTTTCAGAAATGCCGTAATAAAAATGAAAATCGTGGTAAGCGATATCAAAAAGGGATCGACTCATGCTTGAAAAACTCTTTAAGTTGAAAGCAAATAAAACCAGCGTTCGTACTGAAGTGATTGCCGGATGTACGACCTTCCTGGCAATGGCCTATATCCTGTTTGTTAACCCTAGCATCCTTGGTGCCACCGGGATGGATAAAGGTGCCGTATTCGTAGCCACCTGTCTTGCTGCAGCTATCGGTTCTGTATTGATGGGCATGATTGCCAATCTGCCGATTGCTCTGGCTCCGGGCATGGGCCTGAATGCCTTTTTCACCTATACCGTTGTTCTGCACATGGGTTACCACTGGCAGGTTGCTCTGGGGGCGGTATTTATTTCGGCACTGATCTTCTTTGCACTCTCGCTGTTTAAGATCCGTGAATGGATTATTAAAAGCATTCCGCTGGCGCTGCGCTCTGCGATTGTTGCGGGTATTGGTCTGTTCCTTGCGCTGATAGCTCTTGAAGGTGCCGGTATCGTGGTGGGCAACCCTGCGACCCTGGTGGGTATCGGTGATATCACCAAACCCGGTGCATTGTTGGCACTGTTTGGTTTCTTCCTGATAGTGATTCTGGAAGCACGTAAGGTCACCGGTTCAGTGCTGATTGGTATCCTGGTCGTTACTGCTATCTCAATGTTGACGGGGCTGACACCGTTTGCAGGCATTTTCTCTGCACCGCCATCGCTGGCGCCAACTTTCCTGAAGCTGGATATTGCCGGGGCGTTTAATATCGGTCTGGTCAGTGTTATTTTTGCTTTCCTGTTTGTCGATGTGTTTGATAACTCTGGTACCCTGATTGGCGTCACCCGTCGTGCCGGCTTAACTGACGAGCAGGGGAATGTGCCATCCATGGGACGAGCGCTGGTAGCAGACAGTGCAGCAGCCTTGTTTGGTTCTTTGCTTGGCACTTCAACCACCACCAGTTTTGTCGAATCAGCCGCCGGAGTCAGTGCCGGAGGTCGTACCGGTCTGACATCGGTGGTGGTGGCTATTCTGTTCCTGCTATCACTGTTTTTCTCGCCACTGGCGGGCAGTGTTCCTGTTTACGCAACAGCACCAGCGCTGTTATTTGTTGCCGTACTGATGACCTCCGGGCTGGCAGAAATTGACTGGAAGGACATTACCACCGCCGCACCGGTAACCATCACCGCCCTGGCCATGCCATTTACCTATTCCATTGCCAACGGGATTGCTTTCGGGTTTATTACCTGGACTGTAGTGAAGTTGCTGAGCGGCCGGGTACGTGAAGTCAATCCGGCATTGATCATTTTATCAATTCTGTTTGTGATTAAACTTGGCTGGTTAAGTGCCTGAGTTATGAACGATACAAGCCAGGGAGACGGGGAAAGGCCGGTCTGTCGTGGCTGATATAGCAGGGGGCGGATTTTCCGCCCCCTGTTTTTTTATGGCTTGCTGACGATTTATCCTGTCAGCGGAACGGCGGCTCATCGAAAGTACGAAGCTTACGCGAGTGCAGGCGGTCGGCCTCAGCCTGCAACAAAGATACGGCACAAATTCCAATGTGCAGATGTTCTGAAATCGCACCTTCGTAAAACCGGTTAGCCTGACCAGGCAGCTTTATTTCACCATGCAGGGGTTTATCAGAAACGCAGAGCAAGGTTCCATAGGGCACACGAAAACGATAACCCTGAGCAGCAATAGTGGCACTTTCCATATCTACTGCAATGGCTCTGCTTTGATTAAAGCGTAAGGCAGAAGCGGCATAACGTAATTCCCAGTTGCGGTCATCGGTAGTGACCACCGTGCCGGTCCTCAACCGTAGTTTTATATCTTCCCCGTGAATCCCGCTGACCTGCCGTGTCGCATCATATAATGCCCGCTGTACCTCGGCGATACTGGGCACCGGAATATCGGGTGGTAGTACGGAGTCCAGTACATGATCATCCCGTAAATAGGCATGTGCCAGCACATAATCGCCAATTCTCTGGCTTTCACGTAAACCTCCACAATGGCCAATCATCAGCCAGGCATGTGGGCGCAGTACTGCCAGATGGTCACATATGGTTTTGGCATTTGACGGACCCACACCAATATTGATCAAAGTGATTCCGCGCTTATTAGCAGCTATCAGGTGCCATGCCGGCATCTGATGCTTTTTCCAGGCAAGATCGGTGACAATATCTTCCGGTTGCTGACTTTCAGCGGTTATTTCTATCCCTCCGGCACAGACCAGTCGGGTATAAGGTGTCGCCGGGTCCCGCACCTGGGCTACCGCCCAACTGACGAACTCATCGACATAGCGGTTATAGTTGGTAAACAGGACAAAAGGCTGAAAATCAGCGGTGGAAGTTCCTGTGTAATGGCGCAGTCGGGCGAGAGAAAAATCGGTCCGCAAAGCGTCAAATTGTCCCAGCGGAAAATCACCTTCCTGATTCAGCAACCCGTCAGAAATCTCATTACCGATATGCGACAGGTCGGTCACGGGAAAATAGCGGGCAATACTGGCCATTATCTCTCTGTCGGCGGGCAGTTCGGTCCCTTCAATTACATAAGGATAAGGGATTTCTGTCCGGGAAGGGCGGACTTCCAGAGTAAAGTCATATTCACTCGCCAGCATAGTGAGCTGTTCATACAGATAATGCCGTAACAAGGCTGGCTGAGTGACCGTTGTGGCATAGCTGCCCTGACGGGTGAAACGTCCCCAGGCACGTATCCGGCTGGCAGGTGCAGTCTCTCCCTTCCAGACAAGATGTAACTCAGGATAGACGAACAGTCCCGCAGCACGGGCGACCGGGTCAGGTAATATTCCGTTGCGGGCGTAGTTTTGCAATGCATCACGCAGAGCAGTGACGGATTTCTGGTACCGGGACTCGAGATCATCCAGGGCGCGTTCTATATCTTCAGCAAGTACAGTCATTTTAGCTCCGGTCATCGAGGTTCTTGTGAGTCAGCTGGCAGTGACCAATTATTACCTGGTAAACCCGTCAGAGAAACTTAAGGTTTTTCTGAAAACCCTGATCATCAGTGACGGTGCTGTATAATTTATATTCACAGGTTCGGTATAAGTAACTAATGATTCTGCAAAGATAAAAATTATTTTTAATAAATAACAATGTATCAGATTTGTTAAGTAGTGTTTTTGGAATACGGGGTATAGAATTATTCTGCCAGAGCAGACCGCCTGACAGTATCCCCTGATAATGATATTAACCAGTGACAAACAAACCGCTCAGTCAGCAATGGCGGCCTCTTGTTTGTAATTAATTCAATGGCTTATATGATTTGGTATCCCCTTGCGAAATCCAGGTGTAGCGTTAAAAGAAGCAATACAAAAGACGGAGTGGTATCCCAGACGTAAGCGGTACTCGACGTTATTGCGCCGGGAAATTACCCCACTGGCAGTACCCATTCTGATTGAAAATACCTGCGTTTTATTAATGGGGGTACTCAGTACTTTCCTGGTGAGTTGGTTGGGTAAGGCGGCGATGGCTGGGGTAGGGTTGGCTGACAGTTTTAATATGGTGGTTATCTCTTTTTTTGCCGCCGTTGATTTAGGGACCACCGTAGTAGTCGCCTTCAGTCTGGCAAAAAGAGAAGGTAAACGCGCCAGAGCTGCGGCCCGTCAGTCACTTGGGCTAATGACTGTCATCGGTTTTTTACTGGTGATTGTCATCGAAATCTGGGGACATGCGATAATCAACCTGATTGCCGGCAGTGCTGAGCCAGACGTAAAAGCTTTTGCGCTCAATTATTTACAGGTGTCGGCCTGGAGTTATCCTGCGGCTGCGATTGCCTTGATCGGCAGTGGTGCATTACGTGGTGCCGGAAATACTAAAATTCCTATGTTGATTAATGCAGGAATGAATATACTGAACATTGTCATCAGTAGCGTCCTGATTTATGGCTGCTTTTCCTGGAAAGGGTTGGGTTTTACCGGGGCAGGATTAGGGCTGACAATTTCCCGCTATCTGGGCGCTGCGGTGGTGATTATTGTTTTGATGGGGCGTTACAACGGCGCACTGACGATTCCTTTGAAGAGCTATTTTCGTCGCTGGAATTTTGTCATTCTGACCGAGGTTTTAAGCATTGGTATACCGGCCAGTATCGAGTCAGTGTTATTTAACGGCGGGAAATTACTGACCCAGGTGTATGTGGCCGGAATGGGCACCAGTGAAATTGCCGGTAACTTTATTGCATTTTCGATTGCCTCACTGATTAACCTGCCCGGCAATGCTCTGGGATCGGCATCGACGATCATTACAGGTAAGCGGCTGGGTAAAAATCAGGTCTATCAGGCTTCGATACAGGTACGACATGTGTTCTGGTTATCGACTTTTGGTTTGTGCTGCCTGGCTCTTTTGTCAGCTCCACTTGCCGGGGTACTGGCACGTTTTTATACCAAAGACCCGGAAGTTATCCGGGTGACTGAACATCTTATCTGGTTAAACGCGGCATTTATGCCAATCTGGGCAACATCCTGGGTTCTGCCGGCCAGCTTTAAAGGGGCCAGAGATGCGCGTTTTGCAATGTATGTTTCGATGTTTAGCATGTGGGGTGCCAGGGTCGTTCTGGGCTACCTGCTAGGCATTTATTTGGGTATGGGTGTCATTGGCGTATGGTTAGGGATGTTTCTTGACTGGGCAGTACGCGGAGCCTGTTTCTGGTGGCGACTGGTCAGTGGTAGCTGGTTAAATAACTATCGCCGGTTACAGGCCAAAGCCGCTGCGGCGGCCGCAAAAGTCCGGGAAATACCGCAGGAGGCGGCAGAAAAGTAGCGTGCTGCTTTTAAAGCATTAATGCATCGTTTGCTCTATTCACTGTGTAGTCAGTTTCTGCGCTCAGCAGAAGAGGCAGCTAAACAGAACCGCAGTTCACCGTTAAGCAGGATATATGATGAGCAGAGCAACAAAATTAACTCTCCGGACAGCTTCCGGGTCAGAGGCACCATCAGCCGAACCGACATCGTTTGCGGTTTTTAAAGAACTGGTGTTTGACCATATTCCTCTGCCTGCCTGGTTTGTTTCAGCCAATGGCCGCGAGGTGGTTGCCAACCATTGCTGGCATGAAAAAATGGCGATACTCGCCGCAAAAACGCCAGAAGGGTGGCTAAGCTGGTTGCATCCTGAAGATAAGGTGGTGGTAAGCGCGGCCTGGGCCGGTGCGTTACAACATCGCTTGCCATTTCATCATCAGGTTCGGCTGGCGCTGGCTGATGGGAGTTTCAGCTGGCATATTGTTTATGCTTATTATCTTGAATCATTTGATTGCTGGCTGGTGAAGTTTTTCGATATTGATGAGATGCAGATGGCTAAGGTCCGTGCCAACGATGATCTGCGTCACTCAAAGAGTATGCTGGATGCCAGCATTGATTGTATCAAGGTCATTAATCCCGACGGCAACCTGGTGGATATGAATTTCTCTGGTTGTGAAGCTCTGGGCGTGAATCCGGACTCCGGATTTGGGATGGAGTGGCTGAATCTGTTGCCTCGTGAAATTCGCGAACGGGGTCGTAAAGCCTTGAAAATAGCGAGAACCGGAACCAATGCACGTTTTTCCGGCAAAAGTCAGCTACCAGGCAGTGATCCTTTCTACTGGGACAATATTCTGACACCGGTACTGGGGCCAGACGGAAAAGTGGTCAGCATTCTCTGTGTATCACGGGATATTACCGAACTACATGTTGCTGAACAGCGATTTAAGTATATCAGCGAACATGATGATCTTACCGGATTGTATAACCGCCGCGTTTTCCACAGCTCGCTGAAAAAATATCTCAGGACTGTCGGTGCGCAAAATACGTCACTGGCGGTCATGCTGATCGACCTCGATTATTTCAAACTGGTGAACGATACGCTCGGTCATGTCGCCGGTGATCATCTGTTGTCTGTGCTGTCGAAACGGCTGAGCCGCTATTTGCCGGAAAAAGCTTTTGTCGCGCGGATTGGCGGTGATGAATTTGCTGTCATATTCCCTGGTCTCGAAAACCGCGAGCAATTACAGCAGGCGGGCACGAAGCTGATTGAAGATACCTGCAAACCGCTGAGTTACCAGGGGCATGTAATCTCTTTTAGTCTGAGCATCGGTGGCGCGGTATTCCCGGCCCACGCGACTGATAGTACCGCGCTGATTAAAGCAGCAGATATTGCGCTGAATGAATTAAAGCGCAACGGACGTGGTGGTATCTGTTGTTTTGAACCGTCGATGACCCAACTGGTGGATACTACCCGTAATCAGCTGGAGCAGGCCAAAGATATTATTCAGAATAAAGCCATCCTGCCATTTTATCAGCCTAAAGTCCGGTTAACTGACGGTCAGATTATCGGTATGGAAGCGTTAATGCGTTTTTATAATACTCAGGGAGAGCTCTGTTTCCCCGGAGATATCTGGGCTGCCTTCGAAAACTATGCGCTGGTCGAAAGGATTGGCTTTTTTATTCGTGACCGGGTATTTGCTGATATTCGTCAGTGGATCGACCAGGGGCTGGAAGTGGTGCCGGTTTCCGTCAATGCATCACCGGTAGAGTTTATGCGGGATAATTATGCAGAAAAATTCCTGCAACAGATGCAAAAGTACGCTTTGCCACCGGAACTGTTGGAAGTCGAAATTACCGAGCATATGTTCGATGGCCGGGGAGCCGGTTATGTGTTCCGTGCAATCAAACTACTGAAAGATAAAGGTGTCAGAATATCGCTGGATGATTTTGGTACCGGCTATTCTGCTCTGGCAAATATCCGTGATTATCCGGTCGATGTGATCAAAGTTGATCGCACTTTTGTCAGCAGTCTGAGTCAAGGCAAAGAGGGACTGGCGGTAATTAAAGCCTTACTGTTGTTGGCAACACAACTGGAACTGGATGTTGTGGCCGAGGGTATAGAAAATCCTGAGCAACGTGAGTTTTTGATTAACGAAGGCTATTTGCAGGGGCAGGGGTTCCTGTTTAGTGCCGCTGTTCCTGCAAGCACCATCAGTAAATATCTGGCGAATCTGGCCACCCACAAACTGTTGTAAGCCGCAGTACACCGACCACCGCGAAACTGCAGGTTCCACGGTGGTCGTTGTGCTTTCATCCGGTAACAGGGCTCGTTTACAGGCTGAAAGCACGTTAGCTTTCCCACTCAGTGAACAGTGACAGCAGGGCCGATACGACTTCCTTACTTGCCTTTGAATCCGTTGTTATTCATTTCGTCACAGCCATCTCCGGCCACCCATGATTGTCTGTTCATCGGCTGAAAATCGTTTTTTAATGACACCGACATCCCCCCGGGATATTGACATCGGGCGACAGAAAGGTGCCAGCACCCGTTAGTCAGAAGAAGGCGTCACCGGAACTCTTCGGATCAAAATTGCCGGATAAACACCCGGCACATTGGCCCTGGCTGACTTGTTGAACGGGTTTCCATTTTGATTCATCCCCTTGCCTTATTACCGCAAGCCACCGCACAGATTAGTACGTTAATAACCCTGGTATGGCTCCCTCATCGTTGCACAGTGACGAGTTATCATTGAAATCTATCATTGAAATCTATCATTGAAACCTCTCATTGAAACCTCTCATTGAAACCCCTAACTGTTATGTTATAACATAACAATATGGCATGGCGATTATAGATTTCAGAATCCCCGGAATGCCGACCCCTGTTTATCCGGGGAGACTGAATTTGTCCGAACCAGAACCATGCAACATACATATATTTAGAGGAAGCTAACAATGTCAGATATTACACCTTCTGTGGCAGGTGACTCTCGTCTGCCTGTGACAGTGCTGTCAGGATTTCTTGGCGCAGGTAAAACAACGCTGCTGAACCATATTCTGAACAATCGTTCGGGCCGCCGTGTGGCTGTTATTGTCAATGATATGTCGGAAGTGAACATCGATGCCGCGCTGGTCAGAGAAGGCGGCGCGGAGCTTTCCCGTACCGATGAAAAACTGGTAGAAATGAGCAATGGCTGTATCTGCTGCACCTTAAGAGAAGATCTACTGCTGGAGGTGAAACGGCTGGCTGAGGAAGGGCGGTTTGATCAGCTGGTTATCGAATCTACCGGTATTTCTGAACCTTTACCGGTCGCGGAGACCTTTACCTTCGCGGACGAACAAGGAAACAGCCTGTCGGATATTGCACGGCTGGATACCATGGTCACCGTGGTTGACGGGGTGAATTTTCTGCACGACTACACCACAGCACTGACTTTACGGGATCACGGGGAGACTGCCGGGGAAGAAGATAGCCGTTCGGTAGTTGATTTACTGACTGAGCAGGTCGAATTCTGCGACGTACTGTTACTGAACAAGACTGATTTAATTGACCAGCAGCAACTGTTTCAGCTGGAAGGGATACTGAAAGGGCTGAATCCGCGAGCCAGAATCATTAAATCATCGTTCGGCAAGGTAGATTTATCGTTAATACTCAATACCGGCTTGTTTGATTTCGATGCTGCCGCTAATGCACCAGGCTGGTTACAGGAAATGCGTGGGGAGCATACGCCTGAAACCGAAGAATATGGTATCAGCAGTTTTGTATTTCGGGCCCGCAGACCCTTTCATCCGCAGCGTTTTTTCCAGGTCATGGAAGGTCAGTTACACAAAGTGGTACGCTCCAAAGGCTATTTCTGGCTGGCTTCACAGCCGGAAACTGCCGGCATCTGGTCTCAGGCTGGTGGGGTATCGCATTACGAAATGGCGGGTCGTTGGTGGGTAAATGTGCCTGAAGACCAGTGGCCAGATGATCCTGAATCACTGCAATACATTATGCGCTACTGGCTGGATGATATTGGCGATTCCCGCCAGGAACTGGTGTTTATCGGAATGGGTATGGATGAACCACGGATTCGTGAGCAGCTCAACGCAGCATTGCTGACCCCGCAGGAGATGGAATACCCGGCCCGATTCTGGACCGCCCAACCCGATCCTTTTGCCTGACAGAAAACCAGCACATCAGATACGGAACGGCCAGAGCTGGCCGTTCCGCAGGAGATTATTTTTTCAGTACCAGGCGGCCTTTTAACCGCCTCGCGCTGGCCAGGCAGGTCGGCCCGGCGGTTCAGATGAGTACAGGAAGCTGCGTCACCGTGTAAACTCAACGTTTTTGCATAACCTGACACGGCCAGACATCGTTTTCGTCCTGATTAAAGTATTCACTGTTCTGTATTCAGGGGAAACGGCAGCTTAGCTGAAAAAGTCTGGTATTGAATGGAATTGGGTAGTTTATGGAATACCGGTGACGTTAATTACAGGCATTCCTTATGCTGATAATTTGCGCCATGATTGAAATAGCAATTTCTGCCGGCGTTTTACTGCCTATTTTCAGGCCAATAGGGGCATGCAGTCGGGCAATACTGGCCTCAGAACACTCCATGATCTCTCTCAACCGCTGACGTCGTTTCTCACTATTAGACGCAGAGCCCATCGCGCCGATATAGAATGCATTGGTATTGACTGCTTCACTCACGGTTAAATCGTCAATGGCCGGATAATGGGTCAGTGACAATACTGCTGTGCCCGGGCCTGCACCATACAATTCCAGCCAGCGGGCAGGGTGCATATTGATAATTTGTAACTGAGAACTGGCCGGAAAATCAGCCATCAGCTGCCGGTAAAGGTCATCTCTGTGTTCGCAGATTCTTACGGAATAACCGGTCATCAGTGCCAGTCTGATGCATTCAAACGCCACAGGTGAATATCCGGCGATAAAAATTTCGGTGGCTGCTCCCACCGGTAAAATCACCTGCCGGGAGTCATAGATGAGCTGGCCCGGTACCGTGGTTATCGCCGCATCGGTAATGGTATAGCCTCGGCCAATACTGACTGTTTTAATCACCGGTGAGCCACCATTCAGTGCCTGTGATAACCGGGTAAGTTGCCGGTGATTTACTTCATCCGGCAAAATGTGTTCGGTAAGGACATCAAGACTGCCCCCGCATGGAAGTTCAACCGGCGGAGCCAGGCCCTGCCCTCCGTAGCGGACTATCTGGCTGCAGACCCGGAAATCCGGGCTCTCTAACCTTGACAAAAAATCATCCTCAATACAGCCGCCGGAGAGAGAACCGCAGAAGTCCCCTCCGGTATTCACTACCAGCATCGCGCCAGGAGGGCGGGGAGCCGAACCCCAGCTGTGCAGCACTGTACATAACCAGATCGATTGTTGTTGCTGCAGCCAGTTAACTGCCTGCTGCATAACACGTTGATCCAGTGAAAGGAACCCGTTGCTGGCTGGCATGGCCACAGACTCAGCAACCGGCGACTGATGTGGCAGGTGCGACGACATCACCCTGAGAGACCACCAGTAGATTATCGACACTGATATCGCATTTCCTGAGAGCAATATCCATATGACAAGGTGTTTTCCGTGTACCACCGACTTCGGTGTTAGGGCCGGTAGAAAACAGGAAATTCCCGTAAAAGGCGCGGGCATCCATGCACATACCGTCATTTCTGTCGTGCAGCCCCATTGCAGTCCACTGCGCCCTGGGTTGCAATCCCCAACCAATATGAGAAATTCCGAAAACTTCCGGGTCATTAAAGTAACGCATATAGTCACGGAGATATTCTGCTTCGAAACCCCCATGAATAGCGGTGACAAAACCTTTTTCGATTTCCAGAGTGATCTTTTCGCGGGCATAACTCTTGAACGGCAACAGTATATCACCGATATCCAGTGTCAGAATTCCTTCGGCCTGTTCTTCATTAGGCCAGGTAAACAAGAATCCACTTGGCCAGTGATCCCAGCGACCAGGTTTATCGGCAAAACCGTATTCTGTAACGGTCGGATACTGGCCTAAAGGTGCACGAAAATCGCTGCCAGCTGCTGATTTCACCGTCATCACGGAAGCTTTTTCGAGCACTGCCGCTGCCGCCAGTACTCTCTGTTTATCCTGTTCGGTCGGCAACATACGCGCCAGTACTTCCGGTGGCTCAACGGCCAACAGAATACGGGTACCGGTTTTCAGAATCTGTTCCTGCTCAGGAGAGTGTAACAACATCATGGTATCAATGATCAGATCGGCGGCTTCAAGGGCACGTTGAGCAGCCAGATTGCCGGTCAATGCAGTATCCCCGCAATATGCTGTCATATCATTACCCATGGCTTTGGGATGATTGAAGGAAGGCAGTTCGATTCCATAGACTTTCGCACCCAGCCTTAACGCTGCATCGGTTGCTGCCCTGACGGTACGTTGATCCGAATAATGGCTTTTCAGAATAGCGACACTCTGTGTGTTATCCACGCCGGATAACCGGAGTACCTGCTCAAACATTCTGGCAAATTCACTGTCATTCACTGCCATAAACTACCTCATTACAGTTATAGGATTAACCGGCACAGTAACTTGTGTCAGTAAAGCTAATAAAGTGAATACACTCTATTTACAGTTATATTCATGTTCAGCCTGGTAGCGCAAGAAAATCCCTCAGGAATAAGAAAAAGCTATGAGATATTGGCAGCTATGCCTGTTTTAAGAAGGTGTTTAAAAGTGGAGTTAGTAAACTACGGCTAAGGAAAGCGGGTGTTGATAGAGCAGGGCTTGTATAAATATAAAGTGATCACACTTAATATTGGTTGATTTCGACACTGAAAAGTCCCGGGGAGCACTAAAAAACTATATGCAGGGACTGATATCTGTGCTGGTGTCTCTGTGTTTTATAGTGCATCAGTCTGTATCTGATATTTATTATTTTTATATATATGAGGATAAGACTGGTTATTCGGAGATATATGCTGGTATTTAGCAAATTTTCCAGAGCTATGTATTTATTTTATTTCTGTGGGGCTTGCGGGTGCCCCGGTGTGGTGCGAAGGCTGAGATATAATGGTCGGTAAGCAGTTATTACGCTCTAAATTGATGCATTTATAAAGTTTCTTAAAACATATAAATAGCATTCCTTATCTGGTTTGTTATTTAAGTATATGATTTACATGAATTTAATTTAAATTTACTCCTGGTAATCTGATATCCCTCTGTAGTGCAGATCGAATAATTATAGTGTGTAGACTTTAATTTAAATTGCGGGTATACATTTTAATACGCGATGTAAGAGGTCATCTTGCGTTCATTGTGATTAAAAATGTATCCGGAGCACATTCATGAGCAAATCCAGAAAAATTGCGGTTATTGGCGCAGGGTTAGGCGGTGCAGCAGCAGCGCGTTTATTACAAAATGCCGGTTTTGATGTCGATGTTTATGAGCAGGCACCAGAGTTCTCACGTATCGGAGCAGGTATCCATGTGGGGCCTAACATCATGAAAGTGTTCCGTGAAATGGGGCTGGAACAACAGCTGGAAGCCATGGGTTGTGATCCGGATGCCTGGATAAGCCGCGATGGCAGCAATGCAGAAGTTATGGCCGAAGCCAGTGTTCGTGACTATGGTGCAACTTACATTACTGTTCACCGGGGAGACATGCATCTGTTGCAGGTGCAGAGCCTGGACCCGAAGAAGCTTCATTATGGGAAACAACTGTTAAATGTTGAACAGACTCCCGAAGAAGTCACCCTTTACTTCACCGACGGAACCACCGCCACGGCAGATATCGTGGTAGGTGCCGATGGAATCAACTCTAAAATTCGTGAAATTCTCTTGGGGGCCGAACCTCCGCTGTACAGCGGCTGGGTGGCACATCGCGCATTAATCCGTGGAGAAAAACTGGAAAAATTACGGGCTGAACATGAGCTGGATGACTGTGTTAAATGGTGGCACAAAGACCGCCATCTGATGGCGTACTACACCACGCGCGAACGTGACGAATATTATTATGTCACCGGTGTTCCACAGGAAGAAATGGATACCGGTGGACGCTCCTTCTTAGAGAGTGACCATCAGGCAATGTACGACGCTTTTGCCGAATTCCATCCGCGAATTCAGGCGATGATTGCAGCCAGCGAAGACATCACTATCTGGCCTTTAAATAACCGTAACCCACTGCCGGTCTGGAGCGATGGCCGACTGGTGCTGCTGGGCGATGCCTGTCATCCAATGAAGCCTCATATGGCACAGGGCGCGGGTATGGCTATAGAAGATGCTGCCATGCTGACGCGCTGCCTGCAGCTGGAAGGTCTGGAAAACTATTCGTCAGCATTCAGATTGTATGAATTAAACCGTAAGGACCGTGCCACCCGGGTACAGTCTGTCTCCAATGCCAATTCATTTTTAAAAGTTCAGGAAGATCCTTCCTGGGTTTACGGTTATGACGTCTATGCTGCGCCTATTCGTCGTACTGAGGAGGATAACGCATGAGTTCAACCTTTCTGTATGGCGCCAATCAGGCCCTGAGTTCAGTGCGACTTCACTATCTGCGTTACGGTGGCAAAGGGCAGCCATTGATTCTGGTGCCCGGTATCACCAGCCCTGCGATTACCTGGGGCTTTGTGGCTGAGCGACTGGGACAATTCTATGATACCTATGTGCTGGATGTGCGCGGCCGTGGCCTGTCTTCTACTGGTGAAGGATTAGATTATGGCACTGACGCCTGTTCACAGGATATTGTCGATTTTGCCAAATCACTGGGGCTGAAAAATTATGTCCTCGCCGGACACTCAATGGGAGCCCGCTTTGCTATTCGCAGCGCCACTCTGGACAGTGATGGCCTGGATAAGCTGGTGTTAATTGATCCACCGGTATCGGGGCCAGGACGCCGGGCTTATCCCAGCAAACTGAACTGGTATGTCGACTCTATTGAGCAGTCGCTGGCAGGGATGAGCGGTGAGCAGATGAAAGCGTTTTGTCCTACCTGGACCGAAGAGCAACTTCAGCTGCGGGCAGAATGGCTACACACCTGTTATCTGCCTGCCATTGTGAAGGCGTTTAATGATTTTCACGACGATGATATTCATCAGTATATTCCACAGCTATCGGTGCCGGCATTGCTAATGGTGGCTGGGAAAGGCGGAGTTATCCTGCCTGAAGATGAAGCCGAAATTCAGCAACTGAACGCGGGGGTGACGGTTGCCAGGATACCGGGTGCCGGGCATATGATCCCGTGGGATGACGAGGCGGACTTTTTCCGGGTACTGGGCCGTTATCTTAACTGTTCATTTCCTGAGGATGCATGATGACCAAAGTGTATAAAATTGGGCAGATTGTACCCAGCTCGAATACCACCATGGAAACTGAAATACCCGCCATGCTCATGGCGCGGCAGTTGATTCGCCCGGAACGCTTTACCTTTCATTCCAGCCGTATGCGGATGAAACATGTGAAGAAAGAAGAACTGGCGGCTATGGATGCTCAGTCTGACCGCTGTGCGCTTGAATTATCTGATGCACGGGTGGACGTGTTGGGTTATGCGTGTCTGGTGGCTATTATGGCCATGGGGCATGGTTATCATCGTGAGTCTGAACAGCGGCTGGGTAATATCACGGCAGAAAATCTGGCTCCGGCACCGGTAGTGACCAGTGCAGGGGCATTAGTTGATGCCCTGAAAATGATGGGCGCTCGCAAAATTACCGTTGTGACGCCCTATATGAAACCACTGACTGAACTGGTGGTGGATTATATCCGACATGAGGGCTTTGAGATTGTCGATTCGGTTGCGCTTGAAATTGCGGACAACCTCGAAGTGGCTCAGCATGATCCGCAGAAATTGCCGGCCATCGTTAGTGAGCTTAATTACCAGGATGCCGATGTAATTGTGTTGTCTGCCTGTGTACAGATGCCTTCCTTACCGGTAGTCGCGAAAGTTGAAGCTTTAACCGGAAAACCTGTGATTACAGCAGCCATTGCGACGACCTGGTCGATGTTAAATGCGCTGGGTTTAGAAACGATAGTTCCCGGTGCCGGAGCATTATTATCCGGCGCCTGGCCCGGGAGGGCGTCACATGACTAACAGTATTTCTGCGGCAGAAAATTACCAGGGGGTCTGGAATGGTCGTATCGGTTTTGGTCAAAAATCGGTATTGCTGCTGGTGGACTTTATGCAGGGTTACACGACTCCGGGTCTGCCGTTATATGCTCCGGATGTGGTCACGGCGGTAAATGTCTGCGAGCAGGTGCTGGCAATTGCCCGCCAGACAGAGACTCTGGTTATTCACACCAATATTCTCTATCACTTGCCGGATCAGATTGATGGCGGGATATGGGTACAAAAATCCCCGGTAATGAGGGCAATGGTATCTGGCAATCCTGCTGCTGAATTTTGTGAACAGGTGAAACCACTGACAAGTGAACTGGTCATTACCAAGCAATATGCCAGCGCATTTTTTGGTACCAGTCTCGCTGCAACGTTGACAGCGCAAGGCGTGGATACCGTCGTCATTGTGGGTTGCTCAACCAGTGGTTGTGTCCGTGCGACAGCGGTTGATGCTGTGCAACATGGTTTTCGGACTATCGTGTTACGAGACGGAGTAGGTGACCGGCACCGTGACCCACACGAAGCTAACCTGTTTGATATTGATAGTAAATATGGCGATGTGATCACTGCGCAGCAGTTTATCGATCATATGCAGTCATAATCCTGAGGAGAGGGTGAGCGCGACAGCGGTCACCCTTCACCTGTCAGTGATTATTCTGAGATGTTTTTCCGGAACCAATACTCATTATCTGGTAGATAATAATAGCAGCCAGGGTGGCTGTACCAATTCCGCCAATCGCAAAACTACCAATATTGACCGAAAAATTACCAGCCCCAAACACCAGTGTGACACCAACCGTAAACAGGTTTTTCGGCTCAGCAAAGTTCACCTGATTATCTACGAACAATCTGATCATCGCAGCGGCAATTAATCCAAATACGGCCACAGCCAGTCCTGCCAGAACCGGTGCCGGAATGGTATGCAGTAGCGCACCAAATTTAGGCGAGAATCCTAGTGCTATGGCGAAAAATGCCGCAATCAGGAAAACCAGTGTCGAGAACACCCGGGTCACTGCCATCACACCCATATTTTCCACGTAGGTGGTGACACCTGTGCCACCATTGAAGGCAGACACAATAGTCGCAATACCATCACCGATAAAGCCTCTGGCGATATAAGGGTCCAGATCCCGGCCAGTCATTGCGCTGATCGCCTTAATATGACCCAGATTTTCGGCAATCAAAATAAAGGCCACTGGTGCTATCAACACCATAGCCGATGTGCTGAATTGTGGATGAACAAAGACTGGCATTCCGAACCAGGGAGCCTGAGCCAGGGCCGAAAAATCAATTGCAGGCATCAGGCCAGACAGGTTACCAAACACGATGACACACAGATAACCTATGACTATTCCGGCCAGTATAGAAATCCGCCGTATCGAGGCCGGACCATAGGCAGAGATCATGGCTACAGAGAGTAAAGTTATCATCACGACCAGAATATGCATCCCGCTACCCTGAGCACCTTGCACTGCCACCGGTGCCAGATTAAGCCCAATAGCCGTACCCACTGCTCCGGTGACCACTGGCGGCATCAGTTTTTCAATCCAGCCGGTGCCGGTAGCACTGACAATACCCCCAATTATGACGTACAGGACGCCGGCCGCAATAATGCCTCCCAGTGCCAGCGGAATATCGGCATTGACGCCAGTACCTTTCCAGCCAGTCACGGCAAGGACCACTGCGATAAAGGAAAATGATGATCCCAGATAGGCGGGCAGCCGTCCGCCGGTGCAGATAAAAAACAGTAAGGTACCAATACCGGAAAATAGTATCGCCAGATTGGGATCAAAGCCCATCAGTAAAGGACCCAGAATAGTGGATCCGGACATGGCAAATAGGTGTTGAATACCCATGGTGATACTGGCGCCTGCCGGTAATCGTTGTTCCGGGTATACGGTGCTGTTGCGGGTCAGTGACCAGCGGGGAAAGTAGGCCATAGTGTGTACCGGGTGAGGGGAAATAAAAGCCGGCCGAAGCCGGCCATCAGTCAACGGTTGACCAGTTTTGCCGGCAGAGCAATCACCAGCAAACAACTCAGTAGCAGGCAGACCGCAAATACCCACAGGGCGTCACCACCACTGCCGGTATATTGCATCGCCAGCCCCATAATGGAGTTACTGACCAGCCCGGCGATATTAGCCACAGAACAGGCAAGTGCAAATCCGGTTGCGGCGGCGGTACCCTGTAAAAAGGTTCCCGGCAGGCTGAAAAATACCGGTACAGCACCGATAATGGCAAACTGTGCGACGGAAAACAGTAACACTGTGGCAAACACGTTATGGGTAAAGAACGTACTTGCCCCCATCGCAATGGCGCCAATGATAAAAGGGATAATGATGTGCCAGCGTCGTTCACGATAACGGTCTGAACTTGCCCCGAGGTACAACATGCCAATCAATGCAGCCAGACTCGGGATTGCCGTTAACATGCCGATAGTACTGATATCATGAACACCGGTATTTTTGATAAATGTCGGCATCCAGAAGCCCATCGCATAGGCACTGAGCAGGATAGAAAAGTCTATTCCGCCGAGCATCCAGACTTTCAGGTTGAAAAAACCATCACGAAAACGGTGACGTGCATGAGTCGCCTCGGCAGCATCTTTGGTCAGCTCCGCACTAATCTGCGATTTTTCATCCGAAGTCAGCCATTTTGCCTGGCCAACGGTGTCCGGCAAAACCCAGAACGTCAAAATACCAAGAATAACCGTCGGGATACCTTCCAGCAGAAACATCCACTGCCAGCCTTGCATCCCCTGATGGTGTGAGAATGCAGACATGATCCAGCCGGATAAAGGGCCACCGACAACCCCTGATAAAGGAAGTCCAATCATAAACAGAGAAATGATTCGGCTTCGGCGCCAGGACGGGTACCAACGGGTAAGATAAAACAGCACACCAGGCAGAAAACCTGCTTCTGCGGCACCTAACAGAAATCGCAATATATAGAACTGAGTAGCTGTCTGAACAAATAATGTCCCTGCAGAGAGTAATCCCCAGGTAATCATAATGCGCGCAATCCAGATTTTTGCGCCAACCCGCTCAAGTACCAGATTACTGGGTACTTCAAACAGAATATAGCCGACAAAAAACAATCCGGCGCCTAATCCAAAGGCCGCCTCACTGAGTTGCAACTGACTGGCCATTTCCAGTTTTGCAAGACCAATATTAATGCGATCAAGGTAAGCAGCCAGATAACAGAGGCAAAGAAACGGAATAATCCGCCACGTGATCTTACGGTAGGCCTGGTTGTTATTGGCTGCCGCTGACACTGACGTATTTACATCTGCAGGTGCAATGCTCATACAAAGTCTCCGGATAGTCTGTTCCGGCATTTAGCCGGTTCGGGTAATGGCTCCGGGAAGTTTTTAGATTCCCGGAAGGATTAAGGTCAGCCTGGCCGGTTGCGATATGTCCGGGGGCGTTCACTAAACAGACACCTGCAACATTCAGGCCAAAATAAAGTGAGTACGCTCTAATGATGAGGGTTGTCAGTCTGTGTGCAAATATTCAGGATGATGAGTAATGATAACCAGACATAATTGCATCATTATTGTGCGAACACCTGATGCTACTGCCATCAGGTTGTGCGAAAGCAATCCCGGCGGAGAGGTTATTCGCTGTGAAATCCCGTCCGTCAGACCGGAAGTAAACTGGCCTGAAAATTGCAAAGTAATCCAATAATAGTGTAGGCACTAAAAATGAATATCAGGGGAAGTCATTGTTTAACCTCAGTGACTGATAAAGAAAACGTTTGCGGGTTGCTGACGATCAGCTAAAGTCATTTCCAGGATTATCGTGAACCAGGAAACAGATGAATGGAAAAACAGCCCCTTACTGACCCTGCGGTTGATGACTACTTTTTTACTGCGCAGGTCGGGCACTTGTTGCGCAAAGTTTATCAGCGCCACCAGGCGATATTTCAACAAAATATCGGCGAGGCGCAACTGACGGCGGTGCAGTTTATTACCCTGTGCGCACTTCGGGAGACCGGCCCTTGTGCACAAACAGATCTGGTCAGAATGACTGCGGTTGACCAGGCCACTATTCGTGGGGTTGTCGATCGACTGAAAGCCCGGGGCCTGATTGCGGTCACCCAGGACACTCAGGATAAGCGAAAAGTTATTTTATCACTGACTGATGAAGGCACTGCACAGGTCGGTGACACTATTCCGCGGGCCCGTCAGGTAACGGAATTAACCTATGGCAGGCTCAATGCTGCCGAGCGTGTCGCATTGGATTTTTTGTTAAAGAAAATGCTGGAAGACGAAGAATCACAAATGACCTGAGGTGACATCGCGCACTTCACCTCAGGTCTGGCAGGAAAATGAGGTGAGGAGCGATGGAAAGTAAAATAAATGAGACCGGGGCACCTGCATTACATAAAACGTTGCAACACTTCGATTTACAGGTAAATGGTGAGACGCGCAGTGTCAGTGCTTACAAAGACAGTTCGCTGCTGCTGGTCCTGCGTAATGAGTTGTCACTTAACGGGCCTAAATATGGTTGTGGGCTGGGAGAATGCGGGGCCTGCACCGTACTGATTGGCGGCATTGCTGCCCGTTCCTGTGTAATCCCTGCCTGGGGTGTTCGTCAGCGGGATATCACTACTCTGGAAGGCTTGGGTAACCGTCAGTGTCTTCATCCGGTTCAACAGGCTTTTATTGATAAACAGGCTGCACAGTGTGGTTATTGTCTGAATGGCATGATCATGACTTGTGCCGGTTTGTTGAATAACAACCCGAACCCTGATGAACAGCAAATCCGCCAGGCACTGTCCGGTAATCTCTGCCGTTGCGGTACTCATCTTGAAATTCTGCAGGCAGCCAGACACGCCGTTATCCTTTGTCAGCGAGTGGCGGAGGACAATACCGATGAGTAATCAGCATTTACCGACCCGGCAACAGTTGCTGGAAAAAGAAGGTGTGTTACTGATCGTCGATCAAATTCAGCCTCCGGCCGGACTGGTGCCTAAGGGACGGCAACCGGTTCTGAAACCGAAAGAGCTGGGGCTGTTCATTGCCGTTTGTGATGACGGACAGGTGCTTGCATTTAATGGTCATGTCGATTTAGGGACAGGGATCAAAACTTCGCTGGCGCAGATTGTCGCCGAAGAACTGTATCTGAGGATGGATCAGGTCTCGATGGTACTGGGTGATACCCAACGTGCTCCTAACCAGGGGGCAACCATTGCCAGTGCTTCTATTCAGATTTCTGCCGTTCCGCTTCGTCAGGCTGCCGCTGAGGCCAGACTATGGCTGCGCCACGAAGCCGCCCGCCGGTTGTCTGTCGAACCACAACAGTTAATTTTGCTCGACGGAGTTTTCTCAGTCGCAGAAGAGGGCGCTGAAAGACGCAGCCTCTCGTTTGCTGACTTAGTCCGCGGTCAGCATATCCGTATAACCAACAGTGGCCAGGCACCCCTGAAGCCTGCTTCCGAATATCGTATTGTTGGTGAGAGTACCGCCAGGGTCGATATTCCGGGCAAAGCCACTGGTGAGCTGACCTGGGTGCAGGATATGCGTGTGCCCGGCATGCTGCATGGCAGGGTCATCCGGCCGCCGTATGCCGGTTTTGACAGTGGGGCATTTGTCGGACAGTCGCTAATCGATATTGATGAATCTTCAGTTGCACACATCGAAGGGCTGATTTCAGTGGTACGGATAGCTGATTTTGTCGGGGTGGTGGCTGAACGTGAAGATCAGGCTGAACAAGCGATGTACAGTCTGAAAATCCGCTGGAAGCAGTGGCAGCAAGCTATTCCGGATATGAGTGATGTCGAACAGGCTATCCGTGATAATCCCCGAACCTCGCGGGTGGTTCATGATACCGGTGAGGTAGATGCCGCACTTGCTTCGGCTGACCGTCGGCTGACCCGTCGTTATCTTTGGCCCTATCAGTTGCATGGCTCTATCGGGCCTTCCTGTGCGGTTGCCGATTATTCCCCGGACCTTATCAGTGTCTGGTCCGGGACCCAGAACCCTCATGTGTTACAGGCAGATATTGCCTGGCTGCTGGAGTGTGAAGAGTCGCTGATTGAAATTAATCGTATGGAGGCGGCGGGCTGCTACGGACGTAACTGTGCTGATGATGTCGCGGCAGATGCGGTATTACTATCACGGGCCGTCGGGCGTCCGGTCAGAGTGCAACTGACCCGGCAGCAGGAACATCTTTGGGAACCGAAAGGTACTGCGCAATTAATGGAGGTAGACGGCGGACTGGATGAAAACGGCCATCCGCTGGTCTACGACTTCAAAACCTCCTACCCGTCAAACGGCTCTCCCACGCTGGCGCTGTTACTGACCGGACGTGTCGACCCGGTGGCCCTGGCTTATGAAATGGGGGACCGAACCTCAATACCCCCGTATGACTATAAGCATATGCGGATAACTATTGAGGATATGGCGCCACTAATTCGTGCATCGTGGATGCGCGGGGTATCTGCACTGCCAAATACTTTTGCCCATGAATCCTACATGGACGAACTGGCAAAAGCCGCCGGGGTAGACCCGGTTGAATATCGTCTGAGATACATTAAGGATGAACGAGCCGCCGAACTGATGAAGGCCACAGCCGGGCGTGCCGGATGGCAGCCGAAAGCCACCGGCACAGCGATTGTACCGGATGAAAATGGCATTCTTCGTGGACGCGGATTTGCTTATGCGCGTTATATTCACAGTAAATTCCCCGGATTTGGAGCCGCCTGGGCCGCATGGGTGGCGGATGTTGCTATCGATAAAAAATCCGGTGAGATTGCGGTTACCCGGATTACGGTAGGTCATGATGCCGGAATGATGGTTAACCCGGCCGGGGTTCAGCACCAGATCCACGGTAATGTTATCCAGTCGACAAGCCGGGCCTTAAAAGAAACTCTGACGTTTGAAAATTCCACGATTGCGGCAAAAGAGTGGGGAGCCTATCCGGTACTTACTTTTCCGGAAGTGCCGGACGTAGATGTACTGATGATGCCCAGGCCTTACGATCCTCCGCTGGGTGCCGGTGAGTCAGCTTCTGTACCCAGTGCAGCAGCTATCGCCAATGCGGTGTTTGATGCCACCGGCATCCGTTTTCGGGAATTACCGATCACATCGGATCGGCTGCGTGAAGCTCTAAACGGCCCCGATCCTCAGCCGCAAATTGCCCCTCCGGCGAAAGCGCCGTTAAAAAATACCCGCCGGAAATGGCTGTTTGGAGGAGTTACCGGACTGGCCGGGGCAGCGGTTGGCCTGGCGATTAACGCAATGCCGTGGCGAATGGCTATTGCCCCGGTTGAAACGCCGTCTGCGGGCACCTGGTCAGAGGCGACGCTTGAGCGTGGGCGTCAGGTCGCCGCTGCCGGAGATTGTGCTGTTTGCCATACGGCTTCAGAAGGTGCGGTTAATGCTGGTGGATTAAGGATGGATACGCCGTTCGGTGCGCTCTATTCTACGAATATCACCCCAGATCCCGATACCGGGATTGGTAACTGGTCATATACTGCCTTTGAAAGAGCGATGCGGGAGGGAATTAGCCGCGACGGGCATCATTTGTATCCGGCCTTTCCTTATACATCATTTCGTAAAATCAGTGATGGGGATATGCAGGCGCTCTATGCCTGGTTAATGTCCCGGCCGGCGGTTAAACAAACACCGCCGCCTAATGAAATGCGTTTTCCGTTTAGCTTCCGGCCACTGATGGCTGGCTGGAATGCGATGTTCCTGGGTCGTGGGGAATATCAGCAGGATACAACGCAAAGTGCCGGGTGGAACCGCGGAGCTTATCTGGTCGAAGGGGCTGGTCACTGTGGTGCCTGCCATTCACCAAGGAATCTGTTAGGGGCCGAAAAATCGGGTGCCAGTGCCTTATCGGGTGGCTGGGTCGATGGCTGGGAAGCCCCGGCACTGAACCAACTGAGTCAGGCGGCGGTACCCTGGACTGAAGAAAGCCTCTACCGGTATCTGAGTACCGGGCATGACGCCGGTCATGGTATTGCTGCAGGACCTATGGGACCGGTAGTCAGCCATCTGGCGACCTTACCTGAGAGTGATCTCCGTGCGATGGCCCATTATCTCAGCAATATCAATGGCCAGACTTCACCACGCCCGCAGCCAGCCAGTGCTACCTCTGCTGTCGCATTTTCTACCGGTAATGCGATTGCCGGAGAGCGCCTGTTTAACGGTGCCTGTGTGGCTTGTCACAGTGCTGCACAGGGAGGGCCAAAGTTGTTTGGTGTCAGTCCGGATTTGTCGAAAAGCAGCAGTGTTTTCAGTAGTCAGCCTGATAATCTTTTACAGGTTATATTGCAGGGTATTGATAAACCCGCTACCGACGGACTGGGCTATATGCCGGGTTTTGCCGGCAATATGAGCGATAAACAAATTGCTGATATTGCCGCATTCCTTCGCCAGCGATATGCCAGTAATGAGCCAGCCTGGGAAGATTTACCCGCCCGTGTCGCCAAAGTGCGTGCCAATCCAGGCAGTCATTGATTCGCTAAGCAGCGTCCGCTTTTCAGTTGATGAATAGCGGGTGCTGCAGATTCCTGAATAAAGGATGCCATCAACAATGCTCATCCTTTTGTCACACGGTTTACAACTGTGGGTTTACTGCTGCCCGCAGATTCGCAACCTTTGCTCAGAGTAAAATCCTGTCATTGTTAGATTAAATCTACATATCACTATAAATATTTCAATTATTGGTTTTTATTGCTGCTAACTGGAGGTTTATTGTTTCATATGACTGTCAGTGTATTTTTTATCCCGATTAAATTTGTTTTATGTTCTAATGGTATTGCTAAGGTATTACATTGGTTTTATAAAGATTGCATCCGGTAACCGGTTGGACATTCACCAACAGCAGGGGAGTAATGTGATGCAAAGTAAAATTCCTAAGTTATCAGTCATGATGTTTCTGGAATGGTTTATCTGGGGAGCCTGGTTCGTTCCGTTATGGGCTTTTCTGAGCAGTCACGGGTTCACTCCTGTGCAAATTGCCTGGTGTTATGCCTGCACCTCGATAGCAGCGATTATTTCACCAGTGATAGCTGGTGCATTGTGTGATCGCTTTTTTCAGGCGCAGAAAGTATTGTCATTTCTATGCATTGCCGGTGCGATACTGATGTATCTGGCAGCGCAACAGACTCATTTTTCTTCATTTTTTCCATTGTTGCTGCTCTACGCATTAACCTATATGCCGACCATTGCGCTGACAAACAGCATCGCGTTTAGCCACGTTAATCGCGTTGACACAGACTTCCCACGCATTCGGGTTATGGGAACACTTGGCTGGATAGCCTCAGGCATCGTCTGTGGTTTTCTGCCCTCGATGTTGGGTTATGGTGATATTTCATCGACAAACATTCCGCTGTTAATTACTGGCATCAGTTCTCTGTTGTTAGGCCTGTTTGCACTGGTATTACCTGCGACCGAACCGAAAAGCAGTGGCAAATTTAGTTTGCGTGAGGCTATGGGCATTGATGCCCTCAGATTACTGAAAGATCGTAGCTTTTTGGTGTTTTTCATCTGCTCCTTCCTTTTCAGCATGCCACTGGCGTTTTATTACATCTTTGCCGAAGGATTTCTGACTGAAGCCGGGCTGGCCCACGCAACTGGCTGGATGACACTGGGACAGCTCTCTGAGATCTTTGGATTACTGGCGATGCCATTTTTTATCAGACGCTTTGGCATCGGTAAGGTGCTGTTGCTGGGGCTGGTGACAGCCGCGATACGATACCTGTTCTTCGTCTTTGGCGGTGATCAGAATAGTTTTGCTATTGCTTTGTTGTTTATGGGTATTTTACTGCACGGTGTCAGTTATGATTTTTACTTTGTCACCGCCTATATCTATGTCGATAACAAAGCCCCGGTGGCAATGCGTAATGCAGCGCAGGGCCTGATAACGCTGGCCTGCCAGGGTATTGGTAGCTTACTGGGATATCGTTTAGGCGGCTATCTGATGCAGGAGCTGTTTGCCTATAAGACGCCACAACATGGCATGACATTTAACTGGTCAGGGATGTGGTTGTTTGGCTGTCTGATGATAGTTGTCATTACTGCCGTATTTATGTTGTTTTTCCGTGACGGAAAACAATCAGCAACGTCTGCCGCTGGCAGTACATTGCCTGCCGGTGAGAACAGCTAGCGTGATGGCAGTATAGGTGATGGCAGTAAAAGAAATTTTTACTGCCGGTTTTTGAATAATCACAGGGTAAGGATAAAACATGTCTGCAAGTCGTGAGCAACGAATTCTGGGAGCATTTTACGGACAGGCCTTGGGGGATGCGATGGGCATGCCTTCAGAATTATGGCCTCGCAGCAGGGTAAAAGAGTACTTTGGCTGGATAGATAAATTCCTGCCGGGCCCCGCAGAGAATAATGCAGCCTGTTATTTTGGGCGTGGTGAATTCACCGACGATACTTCGATGGCTCTGGCACTTGCCGACGCGATTATCGAGTGTCAGGGCGCTATTGTCCCTGAAGTGATTGGCCGGAATATTCTGCGTTGGGCCGAAGATTTTGATGCTTTCAATAAAAACGTGCTGGGTCCGACCTCAAAAATTGCCCTGAATGCGTTAAAGCAGGGTAAACCAGTGAGTGAACTGGAGAATAACGGGTTGACTAATGGCGCGGCGATGCGGATATCACCGTTGGGCTGTCTGCTGCCGCCAGGCAATGTGTACCATTTTATTGAGCAGGTGAAACTGGCTTCCAGCCCGACGCATAAATCGGATGTGGCTGTTGCCGGAGCAACGGTAATTGCCTATGCGGTGTCACTGGCGATTGAGGGGGTTAGCTGGGAAGCTATTTGTGATCAGTTACCCGCAGTGGCAAACCTGGCTCAGCTTGACCGTGTTACCACATTTAGTCCGTCAATGGCTGCAAGAATCGAGCTGGCTTTGAAGACAGTGCAACAATCCATCGGGGTTGAAAGTGCGATGGAACAGATTTACCAGTTGGTAGGCGCCGGAACCAGCACCATTGAGTCAGTCCCGGCAGCGATTGCAATGGTTACTCTTGCCAATACCTGTCCAAACCGATGCGCGGTCCTTTGTGCTAATCTCGGCGGTGACACCGACACTATCGGTGCAATGGCTGTGGCAATATGCGGTGCATTACAGGGAATAGACAGTGTTGACCCTCAGCTGAAATCTGAGCTTGATCAGGTAAATCAGCTGGATTTTGCGCATTACAGTCGTGAATTTTACCGGCTGAGATGCGCTTTTGAGGTGAACAATGGCTGACGGAATAGTGACCCCGCCGTTAGTTCAGCAACATCCGGTGTGCATTATCGGAGCCGCTGTGGTTGATGTTATTGCCAGTGTGCCGGCATTGCCACAACGAGGCGGCGATTTGGCGTTGACTCAACAATCTGTCACTGCCGGAGGTTGTGCCCTGAATGTGGCACTGGCTTTACACCGCCTGGGCATCTTAGCTGTTAATGCGTTGCCGGTTGGAGAGGGCGTCTGGGCCTCTGTCATCCGCCAGAGGCTTCAGCAGTATGGTATTAAAACTGCAATTGAGATTCCCGCTGCGGATAATGGCTGGAGTCTGGCGATGGTTGAACCAGATGGTGAACGTACTTTTATGTCAGTGGCGGGTGTCGAAAATCGCTGGACACCTGAAATACTGAATGCACTTACTGTGGCAGAGGACTGCTGGATCTATTTATCCGGGTACCAGCTCATCCATGCTGCGGGGGAAACTCTTATTCGCTGGCTGGAGCAAAGGCAAATTAAGCAACGGATCTTCGTCGATTTTGGTCCGGGGCTTGCAGATATCAGCCATGATCACTTCCGGCGTATTATGGCGTTACATCCGGTGATTACAGTGAATCGTCAGGAGGCCATACTATTATGGCAACAGCTGCATCTGAATGACAAAAAATATACCCCCGCAGCCCTGATGGACTACTGGCAGCAAGAGGTTGCCGGTACGCTTATTCTCAGGCTGGATCAGGAAGGGGCAGGGTATTGTTCTGATGATCAGCGGGGCTGGATACCGGCGGCACAGGTTGATGTCGTAGATACTATCGGAGCAGGAGACAGCCATGCGGGAGCTATGCTGGCCGGGCTCTGTTGCGGTTGGGCATTATGTGATGCTGTCAGTCTGGCGAACCGGGTTGCCGCCTATGTCGTGTCACAGCGCGGTGGTGATTGTGCGCCTACGCTCAGACAACTGAATGAATTTATCACCCGCAATTAACCGGTGATAAATGCATACATATCGCCACGGCAATAACTGATGCTGTACTCGACAGGCTGACCGTCGGCGTTAAGCGCTAATTGTTTTATCACTAACACTGGAATGGCCGCGGACAGTGTAATTTGTTGTTGGAGTGCGGCATCAGGCATCCGGGTTGTCACCCTGCTCTGCGTTTTTGCAGGGAAAATACCGTGTGACCGCAAATAGTCGTACAGTGAAATGCCGATATCGTCAGGATTATCGATGAGCTCAGCTGGAATGTAGGATTCATCAAGTGAGACGGCTTGTTTATCGACATAACGGATACGTTTGAATAAAAACACCTGGCTATTTACCGGAACCTGCAACTGACGGGCAATATCAGCAGGGCAGGCAATTGCGCTCTTATTAATCCACTCAGTGTCGGGTTGTTTTCCAAGAAGAACCGCCTGCTGTGATAACCCCTGTGGTTCCTGTAAAGAATATTCCAGCTGACTGCGAATCTGAGTACCGTAGCCGCGCGAACGCCAGATAATACCTTCCTGTTCCAGTAAGGTCAGTGCTTTCCTGACGGTGATCCTCGAAATATTTAATCGCTGGCTGAATTCACGTTCACTCGGTAAGAAGTCATCCTGCTGCAAATCGCCCTGACGCAAAGCCTGTTTAATTATCCGGGCAAACCGTTGATAGAGCGGCGTTTTATCGTTGACGGCCAGTTGTTGCTCCAGTCTGACCAACAATGCAGAGTAATCTTTCATAAGTCCGTTTCTTAGGGAAGGGGCTTCGTCAGTATAGTCTTAAAGCAAGGGTATCGAACAGACGGGCGGGCAACAAACTACGATAGCATTTCACTGAAACAACAAGCAGAACAGCCACTCCGGACTGTTCTGCGTTACGGGTTATTTTTTCAGTACCAGACGGCCTCTTTTAACCGCCTCGCGCTGGCTAATCAGGTCGGCCCAGCGGTTCAGATGAGTATAGGAAGCCGTATCAAGGAATTTAGCGGCATCACCATATAAGCCACCCTGTACCAGAACGCCATACCATGGCCAGATAGCCATGTCGGCGATGGTGTATTCTTCCCCGGCAATATAGGTATTTTTCGCCAGTTGTTTATCCAGAACATCCAGCTGGCGTTTTGCTTCCATCGCAAAGCGGTTAATCGGATATTCCAGTTTCTCTGGCGCATAAGCATAGAAATGGCCAAAACCGCCGCCGAGGAATGGGGCACTGCCCATTTGCCAGAACAGCCAGGAGAAGCAGGCTGCACGCTCTGCGTTGGTGTTAGGGATAAAACTATCAAATTTTTCAGCCAGATAGAGCAAAATGGCACCGGATTCAAACACATTCACCGGTTCTACACCACTGTGGTCTACCAGCGCAGGAATTTTTGAGTTTGGATTGACTGAAACAAACCCGGAACCAAACTGATCGCCTTCCATAATTTTGATCAGATGAGCGTCATACCGGGCGCCTTCCAGACCTTTCTCCAGCAGCTCTTCAAGCATAATACTTACTTTCACACCGTTCGGCGTGCCCAGCGAGTACAACTGGAAAGGGTGCTCGCCGACCGGCAGATCCTGCTGATGTCGCGCTCCGGAATCAGGCCGGTTGATGCTGCCAAACCTGCCGCCGACAGACTCAGGGGCGGTCCATACTTCTGGTGGGGTATAGGAGGTACTCATAGGGTCTCGGTTCCTTTGGCTGAATGTTAAAATTCACTGCAGTTTGTACAGTATATATCAGCATAGCATTGCGCTTTCAGGCAACCTTTGCCTGCGTGTGCGGAGATAAGGTGCCAGGCAAGGAAAATTATGGTTTAATTAAAGTAAAAAAAGCGTTAAAAGGCTAACGTATTTTTATATTTAAATTCAACATCCTACAAACTGACTAATGATTTCGTGCTGCCAATGTTAGAATAGTGTAATTCGTACGTTGGCAGTTTAAACTCCAGCCGCTATGATCGAAAGAGCCGGATACAGGCAATGTCGTAGCCATCATAATGATGACTTTCTTTTAACCTAAGCCGTTTTCAGGTTTATTTATCATCAGGTCACTATGTCTTTCAGCACACCCAAAGAAATAGCAGCGCTGGCTGTCCAGTCCGGAGTCAATAAAAGCCACTCCTCGTTGCAAAATTTGCTTATTCTCGGCTTTTTAGGCGGTGCCTTTATCGCTATTGGTTTTCTGCTCGATCTTCATGTGATCGCACAGTTACCTGCGGATTGGGGCTCTTTTGGCGGCCTGTTGGGTGCGATGGTGTTCCCGTTAGGTCTTATTCTGACTATCCTGGCAGGGGCAGAACTACTGACCGGCAATATGATGGTGCTGACAATTGCTGCATTATCAAAACAGATCAGTTGGGGGGCACTGGCCCGTAACTGGTTCTGGGTCACGATTGCCAATTTCATTGGCAGTCTGGCGATTGCCTGGTTCTTTGGACATATGCTTGGTATGACGGAAGGGGCATTTCTGAAGAAAACCCTGGCCGTGGCTGCGGCTAAAACCAGTGCTCCGTTCGGGCAGGCATTTATTTCCGGTATTGGCTGTAACTGGCTGGTTTGTCTGGCTGTGTGGCTGGGCATGGCGAGTAAAGATGTAGTGGGCAAAATCATCGGCATCTGGTTCCCGGTGATGGCATTCGTCGCGATTGGCTTCCAACACGTGGTGGCGAATATGTTCATCATCCCTGCGGCTATTTTCGCCGGTCAGGGTAACTGGTCTGAATATCTGATGAATTTTGTGGCCGTATTCTTAGGCAATGCAGTGGGTGGCGCAATTTTTGTGGCACTGATTTATTACATGGCATACAGCCCTGAAAAACAGCTGAAAACAGACTCCATCTGACAGCAAACAAATAATGAATAGCAACAGCCGCTCCTGAACCCTGAGCGGCCGTTTTTTTTACAGCGCCTGCAACCGGCGCTGAATGTCATCAAGGAACAAGCGCAGCGCCGGTGGCTGTAATTTACGTGACAGATACATGCCGTAAATACCCAGCGTGAGCGGTGTATACTGCGGCAAAACAGTGACCAGCCGCCCTTTAGCCAGCCACGGACTGGCCTCCGCCAGCGGAATCATGGTGATACCGCATCCCGCCAGTGCAGCATCCATCAATACCGCAGAGATCCCGGCGCTCAGATTACCATTGACTGCCACCGACAATGTGTCACCTTGCTCCGTCAGCAGTTGCCACTGCGGCTGACTGAAATTACTGTAACTTAAGCAGTTATGGTCTGACAGCGCGGAGACAGACGCCGGAGCGCCGTGGATGGCCAGATATTCCGGTGAGGCACAAATCACTGAGGCACACTCGCCCAGTCGTCGGGCAATCGCTCCGGGTTCCGGATTTTCGGTGATCCGTATGGCGACATCAATACGCTCACCAATCATACTGACAGGCCGGTTATTAATATCCAGTTCGATGCGCAGATCCGGATATCGCAGCAGGAACTCAGGCAAAACAGGGCTGATAATATGAGTTGCTGTGAAGTGCGCACAGGCGACACGTAAAATTCCTGAAGGCGTCTCGCGGTCTGCCTGTCCGCTGATATCCTCTGAAAGCCGGTTTAACTGGCGGGTTTTCTGCAAAATCTCTTCCCCGGCGGGGGTCAGGGTCATATGGCGTGATGAACGGTGAATCAGCCTTGCTCCGGCCCATTTTTCCATCTCTTCCAGATAACGGCTGACCATCGGGCGTGAAATTCCCAGTGCCCGTGCAGCAGCACTCAGACTTCCGGTTTCACAAATGCGGTTGAAAACCTGTGCCGCCTTCACTCTGTCCATGATTTCCACCTGATCGATTTATGAAATTAAGCATCTCTCAATAAGGGGATTTTAACAGATTACGAAATCTATAGAATGCATTGGATGAACCGGAGTTGCTGTTTCTCAGCGGCCCGGACTCTTTATTGCACAATTAGTTTTCGCCAGCACGGCACAGAATCCAGGGAATAACATGAAACTTTCTAACCTAATGCTGTTAAGCGCTTTATTTAGTGGAGCTGTGGTAGCTGCTCCGTTGCAGTTTACTGTTTACAACCCACAGGAACAGGGGATCTTTCCGGTTTCATCCACTCTGGTGACCGGCGAAAAACAGGCCATCTTATTTGATGCACAATTCAGCGTGAAAGACGGTGAGCAACTGGTCAGTCTTATCCGCAAAAGCGGCAAAACGCTGACAAAGATTGTGATTACTGCCGGGGACCCGGATTATTATTTTGGGCTGCAGCCGTTGGTTAACGCCTGGCCTAAGGTAGAAATTGTCGCAACCCGTCAGGTTGTCAGCCATATTCAGCAGACTCAACAGGCAAAACTCAGTTACTGGGGACCCAAAATGGGCAGTGGCGCTCCACAGAAGCTGGTGACCCCACAGGTGATTCCACAGACCCGTTTCAGCCTGGAAGGGGAACCGGTAGAGATTCGTAATCCCGACTCACAACAGGCCTATGTCTGGTTTCCACGGGAGAAAACCATTCTTGGTGGCACGGCAGTGGACGCCGGAATTCATGTCTGGACAGCTGATACTCAAACGGCGGCAAGTCGTCTGCAGTGGCAGCAGACATTGCAGCAAATGCTGGCACTGAGACCACAGCGGGTGATACCGGGCCATTTTATCGGCCAGGCTCCTGTCGGTGATCAGGCGATCCGTTTTACCCTGAAATATCTGCAGGATTTTGATAACGCACTGAAGCAGCATCATGACTCCGCCACCGTTATCAGTACGATGGAATCGCTGTGGCCACATCTGGCCGATAAAAGCTCACTGGAACTGAGTGCTAAAGTGAATACCGGAGAAATGCGCTGGCCGTAAGGGTAACACTGCCTGCAGAGGATAATGCCGGATAAAAAATGGCAGGCTCAGAGGCCTGCCATCACCTTTAAAAGTCTGTCGGACGATTAATGCGACACATCTTCACCGAAATATTTTTCGGAGATTTTTTCATAAGTACCGTCTTTCTTAATGGTCGCCAGAGCGTCATTAATGGCGCTCTGCAGGGTAGATTCATCTTTACGCAACAACACCGCAGAAGCACTGGCATTATCTTCAGAAGCGACGATTTTCACTGGCGCATCAGGACGGTGCTTTTTGAAATCCAGGAATGACAGTTTGTCATTCACAGTCGCATCAGCACGGCCCTGTACCACCAGGTCGATTGACTGGTTAAACCCGTCGGTGCTGACCAGGTTTGCGCCATACTGACGGGCAATTTGGGCGTAGTTACTGGTCAGTGACTGGGCAGAGTTTTTCCCTTTCAGATCGGCGAAACTGTGAATGCTGGTATTGTCATTCTTAACCACCACCACGGCTTTAGAGACGATGTAAGGTGTGGAATAGTCATATTTTTTCTGACGTTCCGGAGTCACACCCACTTCATTAATCACTACATCATAACGTTTGGCATCCAGACCAGCGATCAGACCGTCCCATTTGCCTTCAACAAATACCGGTTTAACGTGCAGTTGCTGTGCAATGGCACGGCCGATTTCCACATCAAACCCGGTCAGATCTCCGGAAATTGTATGAAAGGTAAACGGAGCATAGGTCCCTTCAGTACCAATTTTCAGTTCGCCTGCAGCTTTAACGCGTGCCAGGGCATCGTCTGCCAGTGCCGCATGCGCAAAGCTTAATGACATCAGTGCAGACAATAACAACGTAGTTTTTTTCATTTTTATACTCCTGGATTATGCCGGGCCGACAGGCAGGCCGTCGGTCAGGGTGGCAATATATTTGGCGGTTCTGGGTTTTTGAGGATGACGGAACAGAGTCTCTGAGTCGCCGGTTTCCACAATCTCACCCGATTCAAGAAAAATAGTATGACTGGCGACCGAGGCAGCGAGCCGTAAATCATGGGTTGCCATCAGCATGGTGGTGCCTTCATCAGCCAGTTGGCGAAGCACAGCGACAACTTCCACCGACAGTTCCGGGTCCAGCGCAGAGGTTGGCTCATCACACAGCAAGACTTTGGGTGAGGGGGCCAGTGCCCGGGCAATCGCGACACGCTGCTGCTGTCCACCGGACAAGGTCACCGGCATCACATCACGTTTGTGAAGCAACCCGACTTTATCCAGCAATTCATCAGCCCGTGCGGCAGCGTCTGCTTTTGACCATTTATGCACCACAATCAGCCCTTCAGTAATATTTTCCAGCACACTTTTATGCGGGAACAACGAGAAGTTCTGAAATACCATACCGGTCTGACGACTGATACGTTGGATATCTTTGCTGCGCAGCGGCTTGTTATGAAATTCCAGCGTTTCCTGATCCAGTGTCAGTGAACCGGATTGCGGTATTTCCAGCAGATTAACGCAGCGCAGTAGCGTACTTTTGCCACTGCCGGAAGGGCCAATCAGCGCAGTTACCGACCCTTTAGGCAAATTCAGCGAAATATCCTTCAGGACATGGTTATCCTGAAAAAACTTGTTAATTCCGGTTAATGAAATCATCAGGTTACGACTCCGCCTTCTCTTCGCGGGAGAAGTGAATCTCCAGTTTATTTTGCAGTGCTGACAACAGGGTGCTGAAAAACAGATAAATCACCGCCGCTTCGGTATACAAAATCAGTGGCTGGTATGTCACTGCGGCAATTCTCTGTGCTGCCAGAAACATCTCCGGAACGGTAATTACCGAGGCGAGTGACGTATCTTTGACCAGTGAGATAAAGGTATTAGACAGAGGCGGAACCGCAATCCTTGCTGCCTGAGGCAAAATAATCCTGACCAACGCCTGGCGCCAGCTCATTCCGATAGAATGGGCCGCTTCCCACTGGCTGGTTGGTACTGATTTAATGGTGGCACGAATGATTTCAGAGGAATATGCGCCGATATTCAGCGTAAATCCAATCACGGCAGCCGGGAACGCGGCAATGGTGATACCGGCACTGGGCAGGGCATAGAAAATCAAAAACAGCTGCACCAGCAGCGGCGTACCCCGAAGTAACCAGACATAAAAACGCGCCACTGCAACCAGCGGTTTAGGCCCGTACAGACGGATCAGCGCAATAATGAAACCAAGAGACAGCCCGAGAACGAAAGAGAGTAACGTTAAAGGGATAGTAAACGTCAATCCGGCATGTAACATCGGCCAGAATGATTCTGCTGCAAGATTCAGCCATGCTGGCACAGTACACCTTCCAAACAATTGATGAAAAAAATGGGCCAGCCACCGGGCTGACCTTTTCGCTTATTTTAGGCAGTAAATTATCACAGGGAAATATTATTTGTGCATATCTTTATATTATAAATGAGCTGCTATGGATTTATCTGCTATGAGTTGGTGATCAGATGACAGGTTATCTCATTGCTCATTTAATTTTTGAATTTAACCGCTACCCGGCGTTAAGATGATGAAATGTTGTGTGGAAACCCCCGGGAGGAACAAATGATCCGCTATAAACGTGTTTATGATCCGGCTGAACAGGAAGATGGCTGGCGGGTATTAGCTGACCGGCTATGGCCGCGTGGTGTGAGTAAAACTCTGCTCAGGTCAGATGAATGGTGTAAAACCCTGGCCCCGTCAACGCAACTCCGTCAGCATTTCCATCAGCAAACCATTAGTTACTCCCGTTTTGCCACCCTCTACCGGGCTGAGCTGGCAGCCCCCGAACTGCAGGCTGAATTACAACAACTGGCGGCGCGGGCATCCGTTGGAACAGTAACGCTGCTTAGTGCTGTCAAAGATCTGCAAAACAGCCATCTGACAGTGCTGGCTGAGGCATTGCAACATCAGCTTAAACTTTAATGTATTCCTCCGGCGTCATTCAATGCCAGCACAGGCTAGCTTTGCAATGCTCTGCTACCCTTAACAGTAACTATCCGCAGAGATAATCCGCAGCATAACCTGCAATGACTGTGAGCAACCGGAGGCAATGAAATGGCTAAAAGACGTAGCGTGCCTGGAATTCACCCTTATGATGGCCCCGCCGGAGGGTGGGGAGCACTGAAAGCAACGGCCATTGCCGTTCGTACTCAGATGGATATTCTCACCGCCCCGCCAACCTTGTTACGCACCAACCAGCCGGATGGTTTTGACTGCCCGGGATGTGCATGGCCTGATAAGGATCATCGTTCAACCTTTCAGTTTTGCGAAAATGGCGCCAAGGCCGTGACCTGGGAAGCAACCAGTAAACGGGTGACCGCTGATTTTCTGGCGGCTAATACGGTGAGCTCGTTGCTGGAAAAGTCAGATTATGAGCTGGAAAACTACGGACGGCTGACCACTCCGCTGGCCTACGATCCTGCCAGCGATACCCTGAAGCCCGTCAGCTGGGATGAAGCCATGCATCAGATTGGCGGGGTACTGCAAGGTCTGGAACCTGATCAGGTCGAATTTTATACCTCCGGTCGTGCATCCAATGAGGCGGCCTGGTTATTTCAGTTGTTCGCCCGTGAATATGGCACTAATAATTTTCCCGACTGTTCGAATATGTGCCACGAAGCCACCAGTGTTGGCCTGCCGCAGTCAATCGGTATTGGTAAAGGCACCGTTTCTCTGGATGACTTTGACCACGCAGAACTGGTGATCTCGATTGGCCATAACCCGGGTACCAACCATCCACGGATGATGGGTACTTTACATGAACTGTCACGCAAGAATGTCCCGATCATCGTGTTTAACCCGTTGCGTGAAAGGGCGCTTGAACGTTTTGCCGATCCGCAGAATGTTGCAGAAATGGCGACTTACAGCTCAACGGATATCGCTTCCGGTTATTATCAGGTCAAAGCCGGAGGAGATGCGGCAGCTCTTAAAGGAATCGCTAAAGCCTTGCTGGAATCCGAAGCGCTGCAGGGCGGTGTGATTGATAGTGATTTTATCGCTGAACATACCCACGGCTTTGAGGCGTTCTGTGGTGACTTGCAGGCTACCGGCTGGCAGGAGATAGAGCGGGAAAGTGGTCTGAAACAGGAAGAACTTGAATCTGTTGCCGCCATCTATGCCAAATCAAATGCCACCATTATCACTTACGGAATGGGGATCACTCAGCATAATAAAGGCACAGAAAATGTGCGGCTCATCGCTGACCTGTTACTGATGCGCGGCAACATCGGCAAGCCAGGTGCAGGTATTTGTCCGCTGCGAGGGCACTCGAATGTGCAGGGGAACCGGACGGTTGGAATTACCGAGAAACCATCAGCAGATTTTCTGTCCCGACTGGAAAAACAGTTCGGCTTTACTCCGCCAAAGCAACATGGTCACGATGCTGTAAAAGCGATGCAGTCAATGATTGATGGTAGTGCCCGTGCTTTGCTGTGTCTTGGGGGAAATTTTGCGGTGGCATTGCCGGATTCACAGGCCTGCTTTCCTGCAATGAAAGCTCTGGATCTGAGCGTACATATTGGAACCAAACTGAACCGCAGCCATTTGCTGGTGGCCCGTCAGACCTACATTTTGCCTTGCCTCGGCAGAACCGAGCTGGATATTCAGTCCTCCGGGCGTCAGTCAGTGACCGTAGAAGATTCAATGTCGATGGTTCATGCTTCCTCCGGAAAACTTAAACCTGCATCACCAGAACTGCGTTCTGAACCGGCCATTGTCGCGGCGATGGCAATCAGTACTTTGCCAGCAACGAAAGTGGCATGGAATGAGCTGGTGGCAGACTACGACCGGATTCGTGACCTGATCGAAAAAACCGTTCCCGGCTTTGATGACTATAATCAGCGGATCCGCCAGCCCGGGGGATTCCGTATGCCTCTGCCACCCACTGAACGGCACTGGCCAACCGCGTCCGGTAAAGCGGAGTTTTCGGTGTTTCGCGGTATTCATGAAAATATCCAGGTGGAAGGCGACAACATTCTGCGACTGATCACCTTACGCAGCCATGATCAATACAACACCACCATCTACGCGCTGGATGACCGCTATCGCGGGGTGTTTGGCCGGAGGGATATCTTATTTATGAGCGATAACGATCTTGATCGTCTCGGGCTGGAGCATGGTGATGTGGTTGATATTGAAACTGCGTTGCCGGGCAGCGGGTTAAAAATGGAAGGGATCACTGTGGTCGCCTATAACATCGCCGATGGTTCGGTGGGTGCTTATTATCCGGAAGCAAACGTGCTGGTGCCGCTGGATTATAATGACCCGCAGAGCGGTACCCCGTCTTATAAGTCAGTACCGGTGAAGGTCAGCCTGCGCTCTAAAGAACTGGCTGAGTTACCCCGTTCCGCCTGACCGTTGTTTTGCCGGAGACATGCCGTGATATGGGGTGTGTCGCCGTTTTACGGGGAGCGGGTGGCTGTCCTGACAGCCACCCGCTATTTACTCGACTATTTGCGGCAGGCTTCAGATACAGCATAACTGTCTTCAAATAACCGGAAGGCGCTAATCTGCTGCTGTTCAACCAGCAAGCTGAACACGAATTCTGTCTCAATCAGCTTACCGGTACTTTTCACCCTTGAAGCCAGCTCGCCTAACACCACCACGCGATCTCCTTCGGCTAGCATCTGATGAATGGTAAATTTTTCAGACTGAATATACTCCCTTATCTGCCGGTAGAACTCAGCAACTCCCTCCGGCCCTGTTTTTCGGCCAATCCACGGTACCCGGGAGGTGTCTCCGGCGATATACCAGTCAATATTCTCGCTAACCAGTGGGGCAAGTTCACTGAGGTCATCAGCGGTGGCTGCGGTATGAAAAAATGCGCGGACAATATCGGCAGGCGATCGGTTTTGCATGTCATTTCCTTTCTGTAGTGAGTATTATGAAAATATATCAGGCAGCGGCCGGCAGCAATCATTAATGTAATATTTGCTACATAAATAAGGGTGTTTATGAGTACACGGGGAAGACCACGGAAATTTGACCGTCTGCAGGCGTTGGAAAAAATACTGATTCAGTTCCGGGAAAAGGGCTACGAAGGGGCAACCCTGGTGGACCTCATCACAGCAGCCGGAATTGCGCCACCCAGTTTTTACGCGGCATTTGGCTCCAAACAGGCTGTATTTTGCGAAGCTGTTGATCACTACATTGCCACCACTGCGGCCCCGGTTATTGCTGCATTACAGCAGGAAACCACACTGCATCAGGCACTGTCGGGAATGTTGCAGCAAAGTATAGAGGTCGCATTGTCCTGTCAGCCGGGCGGGTGTCTGCTGATTGTCGGGGTTGTGAACTGTTTGCCTGAAAATCAGCAAGCCCGTGAGTATCTTAAATCGATGCGGGCACTGACCCGGCGATTTATTCGTGAACGTGCAGAACTGGCTCGTGAACAGGGCGAGATTCGTAGTGAGGCTGATTGTGGATTACTGGCGGACTATTTTCATGGGGTAATGCAGATGATCTCTTTGCAGGCCAGAGAGGGTGCCACCCGTAATGAGCTGTTGGCACTGATCGCTCCGGCCCTGCAAAGTCTTAGTTTTTTTCAGTAATCAGCTGTTAGCAAAGCTATGCAGTGCTTCACCATCCAGACGATAACGTACCCATTCACTTTGTGGCAGGGCACCAATGCTTTTATAAAAATCGATGGCTGGTGTATTCCAGTCAAGCACACTCCACTCTAAGCGACCGCACTGACGTTGAACGGCCAGCCCGGCAATATGCTTAATCAGTGCCTTTCCGGCGCCCTGACCACGGGCTGCCGGTGAAACATACAGATCTTCCAGGTAGATACCGTTACGTCCGAGCCAGGTGGAGTAACTGGTGAAAAAGACCGCATAACCAATGATTTTTCCGTCAGCTTCGCTGATCAGTGCTTCGGTTTTGCTGTCTGCCCCAAACAATGTGGCGCGAATTTCTTCCGGCGAAGTAACAACCTGTTCCGGAGCTTTTTCATAAATAGCCAGTTCGGTAATCATATCGAAGATAATCTGGCTGTCGTCAGGCTTTGCCTGGCGGATACGCAGGGTCATTAGTGATCCTTAATAAGTCAGTGATTGCAGGTGATAAGCATAATCGTTATGCTCCGAAGAATTAAGTGCAATGAAATCACTGAATGATGAATATTATGCATCCTGTATTACGTCGTCTGGATTTGAATCTGCTGCTGGTTCTGGATGCCGTCCACCGGCATGCCTCAGTCAGGCGTGCGGCTGAAGAACTTTCCATGAGCACTTCTGCCCTAAGCCATGCGCTTTCCCGGTTAAGGGAATCACTGAATGATCCACTGTTTTACCGTGAAGGTCACCGGATGATCCCAAGCGTGTTTGCCACAGCATTAGCACCTTCGGTCAGCCAGTTGCTGGGGCAGCTTAATCATGTACTGGCACCCCAGCCAGCCTTTAACCCATTGACCAGTCAGGAATGTTTTACCATGGGCATTACGGATTACACCGCAGCCTGTGTTTTTCCGCAGTTAATGGCATCTCTGCAACAGCAGGGGCCGGCGTTAAGTTTCGATTTACGCTATCTCTCATCGGGACTGGCAATCAATGAACTACTGGCGGGTGAAATTGATCTGGCGTTGGGGTTCAGTGTACCGCATCAGCCACCGCACCCGGAGCTGGATGAAATAGACTGGATGCAGGATGAATATGTAGTCATCAGCCATCAACAGCGATCCGCGCTGACCTTTGAAGATTATCTGGCGGCTCGCCACCTGGTGGTGACTCCCTGGAATGAACGACAGAGTGTGCTGGATTTTCAGCTGGAGCAACTGGGCCATCAACGGCAGATTGCGATAAAAACACCGTCAATGCTGAGCGGCCCGTGGATAGTGGCTGAAACGGATTTACTGATGGCAATCCCGCGTCGGGCCGCGGAACGTTTACAACATTCACTGCCCGTTACTGTCTGGGAATTGCCGTTTGCGGTCGAGCCTTTCACGGTTAAAATTTTATCTCACCGACGTAGCGGTAAAAAGCAGGCGACAGACTGGCTGAAAAACCTGCTGTGTAGCATCGACAAACAGTAACCGCCTGCTGAAAATTTGCGATCAGCTGACAATCATCCGCGTCTTTTCCGGGGCTGAAAGAAGTTTTCGCACAGCACTAATCACTCTGGCCGGATCGGTCAGAAACGGGCTGATACGTGATGTCACGCAGCGGCTGTCTGCAAAGCGCTCAGCACCGTTCAGTTCAATATCGGTGATTAGCAGGACAGCATCGGCATGACGGATTAACTGTTCTGTAAGCGGATTTTCGATACCCAGAGCACCCTGGGTCTCAATGTGAATATTCCAGTTTTCTTGCTGGCAGATTTTTTCCAGCCGTTCAGCGGCCATATAAGTATGGGCAACGCCACTGACACAGGCAGTAACAGCGACTAAATTCCGTCCGGTGAGTGGCATAAATCCTCCGGGCAACACGGTTAATCATCTACGCAGCAAACGGAACCTGTGCGGCCACTGCAGGCCGCAGGCTGGGAACCGGCAGCCGTGGATTACTGGCTCAGATGTGCATCTATCTTAGTCATTATAGCGTCTGCACGTTTAACCGCATCACTGATATTGACCCTGACAATCGTTTTACCGCTAAAACGTTCTTCATATTTAATGCCAATATCTTTGGTCAGGATCACCAGATCCGCTTCACTGATATCGTTGTCTGTCAGGATATTTTCCTGGCCCAGTGATCCCTGCGTTTCGACTTTTACCTGCCAGCCACGGGATTTGGCGGCAGTTTCCAGGGCTTCGGCGGCCATATAAGTATGTGCAACACCAGAAGGGCAGGCAGTTACGGCGATAATTTTTGTCATTCAGGTTTCCTCACGGGTGAATTTCGAAGTCCAGATCCAGCGAATCTTCCGCGGCAGGTGCTGCGGAGGCTTTGTTACGGCTAAGGTGTTTCAGCAGATTGACACAGACAGCGGTCACTACCATTCCGGTCGCAACAGCTAACAGATAACCAAATTTTCCACTGACGACAGGCAGAACAATTAATCCACCCCAGCCGGCATAACATTCAGCTCCGGTCAGGGCTGCCACGACAGCCCCGCAGACCGAACCCAGCATAATCGAAGGGATGACCCGCAGAGGATCGCTGGCGGCAAACGGAATAGCGCCTTCAGTCACGCCGACGCACCCCATCACCAGCGCGGCTTTACCAGCTTCCTGCTCCTCGGCAGAGAAATTACGGCGACCTGTCAGTGTTGCCAGCCCCAGACCGAGCGGCGGAATACAGATACTGACCGCGGCAATTGCCACGACGTGATAGACACCCTGAGCGACACAAATCAGCATAAAGGCGTAGGCCACTTTATTTACCGGCCCACCCATATCAAATGCCAGCATCAGCCCCATAATGACTGCAAGGATCACCACGCTGCCTTGTTGCATACCCTGCAGCCAGACAGTCAGGCTTTTGGTCAGCATACCGACCGGCTCTCCCAGGCCCCACATCATGATTCCTGCGGTGATAAGAGTGCCAATTACAGGGATAACAAAGATAGGCATTACCGAGCGCAGCACTTTATGTACGGGGATTTTTTTCAGGTAATACACCACAATCCCGCCAATAATTCCGGCAATCAGTGCCCCGAAGAAACCCGCCCCGAAGCTGTTACCAACCCAGGCGGCAATGGCACAGGGGGCAAGTGCAGAACGTTCGGAAATTGAGTAGCCAATATAGGCAGCCAGGAAAGGCACCATCAGTGTCAGACCAGCCACACCAATATCAAACAATTTTTTCAGATTCGCCGCCGACTCAGCATCCGGGACGGCGCCTTTACCATAAAACATCACCGCGACCGCCAGCAGAATACCGCCGGAAACGACGAACGGGATCATATAAGAGACACCGGTCATCAGGTGCTGCCGGGTATTTTTTAGTATCAATGCTAATTCGCTCATAGATTGCTCCGGACCCTGAGAACGCCAGCTATGCAGGCAGATGATCGCAACAATAGAGAATCCGGAGACAGCCAGACAGGGGAGAAAACAGGGATTTGCTGGATTTTTGTTGTATCCGTTCGGAAATGAGAGGGAATTCAAAATAAATCATATTTAGCTACATTAACTGATGTTATTTAACATGTGAGCTGAGTCCCGGTTTCAGACTCTGCATACAATTGTCCAGTATTTGGCAGCTTTGTGAGATATCCGGCAGGACAGCGGTTACTTAACCTGTGCTGACGATCAGTATTTTGCGGAGAGGGGCGATGGTAGAAACAATTGAGTTTGTCTGTGAGTTAAATGAAGGGGTTCATGCCCGTCCGGCCAGCCAGATTGAGGCGGTATGCAACCGGTACCGCTGTGATATTGAATGGCATAACCTTAGGAGCGGACGCAACGGGAATGCCAAAAGTGCCTTATCACTGATTGGTACTGATACGCTGAAAGGCGACAACTGCCGGCTGATAATTTCCGGAAATGACCAACAGCAGGCTTACCAGTTTCTGTATGACTGGATAAAAGAGGAATTTCCGCGTTGCGATTCACCGGTCAGTGCTGCGCCGGTACTACAGCGCGAACCGCTACCTGAATCACTGAGCCGGCTAAATCCGCACTGTTTCCCCGGCCAGCCGGTCAGCCAGGGAAGCAGTGCCGGTCGCCTGACATTGCTGGCGGCATTTGATTTCGAAAACCCGGGGGAGCTCCCTGAGGCTGATGAGATTTCCCGGGAGCAGGTGCGGTTGGCGGGGGGGCTGGCGATGCTGGTGAAAACCCTGAAACTACAGTTGCTGGACAACGAAGGCACCGCGACAGCGGTTCTGGAAGCCCATCTGTCGCTGGCAGGTGATCTGTTGTGGCAACAACAACTGACCGGCCATGTTGCTGAGGGTAACAGCTGTGCACAGGCGATAGTGTTGACCACCGACCATTTTTGTCGTCAGTTTAATCGATCTGACAGCGGTTACCTGAGGGAGCGGGTGCTGGATATTCGTGATCTTGGCTTTCGGCTGCTGCAACAGATTTATGGCGAGCAACGTTTTCCGTCTGCCGGAAAACTGACGTCGCCTTCCATCTGCCTGTGCGAAGAACTCACCCCCGGACAGTTTCTGGAACTGGACAAAAGTCTGCTGAAAGGACTGGTGTTAAAAAGCGCCGGCACCACATCACATACCGTGATCCTTGCCCGGTCATTTAATATTCCTACGCTGGCAGGGGTGAATGTCGCGGCGCTGCTGCCAAAACTTAACTCTGATGTCTATCTGGATGCGGACGCCGGGGTGGTGATTACTGATCCTTCGGAAGCTATTCACCGCTATTACCGCCAGCAATCCCGGGTGCAGGAAAGCCTGCGTCGTCAGCAAAGTGTCTGGAAAGATGCTCCGGGAAAAACTGCCGATGGCCGGAATCTTGAAGTCGCTGCCAATATTGCACTGTCAGTCGAAGCTGCCGGTGCGTTTGCCAACGGTGCTGAGTCGATAGGTCTGTTTCGTACCGAAATGCTGTATATGGACAGGAGTAGTGCACCAGGCGAAAGTGAGCTTTACAACATCTTCTGCCATGCTCTGGAATCCGCTGCCGGGCGCAGCATTATTGTCCGCACAATGGATATTGGTGGTGATAAACCAGTGCCTTATCTGCCCATACCTGCGGAGAATAACCCGTTTCTGGGCTATCGTGCGGTTCGCATCTATCCGGAATTTCTGTCACTGTTTACCAGTCAGTTACGGGCAATTCTGCGGGCCTCGGCTCACGGTGAACTAAAGATTATGATCCCGATGATTTCATCTATGGAGGAAATTCTCTGGGTCAAAGAAAAACTGCAGGAAGTGAAGCAGCAGTTGCGGGAACAACAAATTCCGTTTGATGAGCGCATTTCTCTGGGAATTATGCTGGAGGTGCCGTCGGTGATGTTTATCATTGACCAGTGCTGTGAAGAAGTAGATTTCTTCAGTATTGGCAGTAACGATCTGACGCAGTATCTGCTGGCTGTCGATCGTGACAATGCCAAAGTTGACCATCTGTATAACAGCTTTAACCCTGCGTTCCTGCGGGCGCTGGATTTTGTGGTTCAGGCTGTACACCGGCAGGGCAAATGGATAGGTCTGTGTGGGGAGTTGGGTGGGAAAGTCTCAGCGTTGCCGTTGCTGGTAGGGCTGGGGCTGGATGAAATCAGTATGAGTGCTCCGGCGATTCCGGCAGTAAAAGCCGCACTTGCCCGGATGGATGCGAAAGCCTGCCGCCAGCTGCTTAATCAGGTGATGAATTGCAGGACGCCACTGGAAGCCGGGCATCTGCTGGCACAGTTCAGAATGACTCAGCATGACGCACCGCTGATCACCACTCAGTGCATTGAGCTGAACAGCGACTGGCAAAGTAAAGAGGAGGTGATCAAAGGGATGACGGATAACCTGCTACTGGCCGGACGCAGCCGCTATCCACGCAAACTTGAAGCCGATTTATGGGCCAGAGAAGCGGTCTTTTCTACCGGGCTGGGTTTCAGTTTTGCGATTCCGCACAGTAAGTCTGAGCATATCGAACAATCCACCATTAGCGTGGCTAAGTTGGCCGAACCAGTGGCCTGGGGAGATGAACAGGCACAGTTTATTATTATGCTCACCCTGAATAAGCATGAAGTAGGGGATCAGCACATGCGTATTTTCTCACGGCTGGCAAGGCGTATTATGCATCAGGATTTTCGTGACCGTCTGAACCACGCCGGGTCAGCCGCAGCAATAGCTGCCTTACTGGAGCAGGAACTCGCTGTCTGATTGCCGACAGGGAGTTTTCCGCCAACCCCTTCAAAATAAATACACACCGCACATCACTGTGTGCGGTGTGCTTTGGTGTCTGATTCTGCCAGCCGGTCACCGGCTCAAATTAACTATTGACTTAAAGTTGACATTAAGTTGCACACTGGACTGCGATTTTATCAGCAACGACGGAATACAACTTATGACAACTGACAATGTAGTTATGATTATCTGTTCAGGATTGGGGGCGACTTTACTGACCGATATCTGGGCGCTGTTCCAGAAACGAATACTGAAGATTCCCGGACTGAATTATGCGCTGGTGGGGCGCTGGGCTCTGTGGATGGCCGACGGTCGGTTTTGTCATCAGACAATTATTTCGTCCGCGACGCGCAAAGGCGAAACCGTTACCGGCTGGCTGATCCATTACCTGAGCGGAGCTTTACTGGCGTTTATTCCTCTGGCGATTGCCGGCGAAGGCTGGCTGCAACAGCCGAAAATCAGTGTTGCGCTGGTATCCGGTATTATCAGTCTGGCGGCTCCTTTTCTGTTGATGCAACCTGCTCTCGGGTTTGGCATTGCCGCGTCTAAAACCCCGAATCCTCCCCGGGCAAGGCTGCTCAGCCTGGCCACTCATCTGGTGTTTGGCTGTGGGCTGTATCTGACCCTGTACTTACTGAATTGCCTGTTTTACTGACAGCGCAGGTCACAGCGTCCGGCAATGACGACGATATTCCGAAGGTGAACGATCAGTATGCTTTCGGAAAATCCGACAGAAGTAGTTACTGTCTTCAAAGCCACACTGGTGGGCAATTTCTTTAATCTTCAGCTCATACCCACGCAACATTTTCTTAGCCAGTTCCAGCCGCACAGCCGTGAGATATTCATTAAACCCGACCGAGCCAGCTTTCTGGAACAGGTGAGACAGATAGTTAGGCGTAATGTGAAATTTAACAGCAACATTATCGCGGTTAAGCGGCTGGAAGGCGTGTTCATCAATATATTCCTTGATGGCCAAAAATAGCTCTTTGCTCTTACTCAGCGTATCCGCCAGATGAGTCATTTGATCGATACTGTGGCTGAGTAATCCTGCCAGGGTGATTTGTACCGTCGGCATTGTCGGTGCCAGGGCCAGTTCATTCATCGCCATCAGCAGGTAAGAACCGACCCGGGGACCAAGCCGGGCCACATGTTGTTTGCGCAGGCTGACCAACGTTTTACCGTCCCACTGCTGCAGGCTGAATCCGAGTTTTTGTTTGCCAAACAGAATGCTCAGTGTGGTGGCCGGAGCCTGCCACTGCGGCAAATTCCATTTTCCGGCCGGAATATACAACGCCGCGGGAGCCCTCAGTGGTGGCGTATGTAACGGCAGACACCCGTCAGCAACTTCTCCGGCAACGATCAGTTCCAGCCGGGGAAAGGGAACGGTTAACGCCAGCCGGGGAGCTGGTTGCTGAGTCGCAGGAAAATGCACACTAATTTCTGATTGTTTGCTGACCAGTTGTTCAAGTAAGGCGACGAGGTTGATGTCCGACATAGCTGCTCCGGTTATTTTTATGCTGGATTTGAGTCACGTCACACATTGCTGCAGCGGACACAATAATCCAGTGTTGTGTAGCTATCTCATACAGAATGTTGGCCGGAATTACAGTAATTTTCTTACATGTTGTGAAATGGTTAACAAAAGAGGTGGGTATGCAAAATCAATCTGCGGTATGGCTCGATGCCCTGGGGGCAAATGCTGAACTGACCGAGACCATGAAGCACCAGCTTGACACTCTGGGCTATACCATTGTGCCAAATGTAGCGGATGCTGACTGGCTGGCCGCGATGCGTGAACACATTGATATGCTGGTGGCGCGTGAAGGGGATAACCTGGCGATTGAACATCACCAGGAGGCTACTGCTACACGGGTGGCGAATCTGGTGAACAAAGGGGTTATCTGGGAAAAGGTCTGGGCTCATCCGCTTATCCTTTCTGCCTGCAAATATGTATTTCAGGGAGATTTCAAAGTTTCCAGCCTGAACGCCCGTGAAGCGCTGTTTAACGGTGGATTACAGCCGCTGCATGCTGACTGGAAGAAACAACGTCCTGATTTTCCTAAAGTGCACCTCGTCAACACTATCTGGGCACTGGATGATCTCTCTGCGGCTAACGGTGCACCAAGAATTATTCCTGCCACCCATTTACGTCCTGAACTGCCTGAAGACGTGCTGGCAGATACTCATGCAACACATCCGGATGAAGTTGTGTTTGCTGCTCCGGCCGGTAGTGTGATGATCTACAACGCCCATACCTGGCACGGCGGTACCACCAATACCACCGGCGAACGCCGCCGGGTGCTGCACGGTCTGTATATCGACCGTGCAGATACGGCACAACAGGACCAGCAACGCTGGCTTACCCCTGAGACAGCCAGTCGTCTGACACCGGCGCAGAAATGGCTGCTGGCAGTGGAATGACGAGAAAAGAAAGCTTCCGGTTTCCGGTTATGGTCATGAATGCCGGAGACCGGAAGAATCTGGGCGAATGCAATCCTACTGTTGCGAGGTAGCAGGAGTTTTCAGTGAATTTAAAATAACGGAGTCAGCGGGTTAAAATTATGAATCAAAAGTTTACTCACTTCGTGCCGGTTTCTGATACAAAGTTAAATACTCATTGTCTCCGGCTGTCTGTCTGACAGCCGCGAGAAGATCAATCAGGTTATTATCAGACGCTAACTTTCACCGTCCTGCGTGCTGACAACAGATAGGCCGCAACCACACAGGCCAGGATAAACCACGGAATTAGCGTAATGACTTCCGAATCGCTACCGCTGAGGGTTTGCAGATTATTGATCACCAGAATAATGGTGATCGCCATGCAGATAAACGACAGTACCGGGGCCCAGAATACGGTAAATGCCTGGTGTGATGATTTTCTCTGACGAAAGAACATCATAACCGCCACACAAACTCCCAGTTGCAGGACCAGAATACACAGGGTAGCGAGTGCCGAACCGACCGCGAAAATATGTACCATGGGATCGAGACCGACGCCGCCGATACCGGCCAGTAATAACAGCATAATGGCGCTATGCAGGTGGCTGGCGTTGTGTGGGGTGCCGTTAGACGGGTGGGTTTTGCACAACTCTTTCCAGATGAGTCCGTCACGGCTGATATTGAAGATATAGCGCGAGATATTGTTGTGAAATGCCAGGGTAGCGGCAAACAGGCTGGTAATCAGCAGTACCGACATCGTTTCGACGGCCCACTCTCCGACATACTGGCGGGTGATGTTAAAGACAAAATTACCGGGGTCTTTTGCAGCAATGGCCACTATCTGAGAGAAACCGTAAGCCTGAATCAGTGCCCAGCTGGTAAAACAGAAGAAGCCGGTAATCAACAGTAATGCGCACAGCGTGGCATGGGGAACGGTTTTTTCCGGGTCCTTACACTCCTCGGCATAGATAGCTGTGGATTCAAAACCGATAAAACTGGCGATGGTGAAAATAAAAGCAATCCCGAGGTTTCCATGCAGAAATACCGAAGGTTCAAAAGACTGGAAACTGTAAGGCGCATTTTTCTTCACCAGCAAGGCAATATCGGTCAACAGGACAATGCCCACTTCTGCCAGCATGAGTACCCCAAGAATCTTACCGCCAATCTCGACCCGCTTAACACTCAGCATCCAGACCACCAGAATAAACAACATGCTTAACAGCCACCACGGGATATCAGCCCCTGTGTGCTGCTGAATAAACGCGGCAGTGAAATAGCCCAGCATTGCCACAATCGCAATCTGAATCGAAATATAAGCCATCAGTGCCAGCACCGAGGCAGATGCCCCCCAGTCTTTACCTATTCCGGTAGCAATATAAGTGTAAAACGCCCCCGAATTTTTGACGTGTCGGCTCATGGCTATAAACCCGACCGAAAACAGCATCAGGATAATGCAGGAAAAAATATAAAACACCGGAATACCGGCACCGTTACCGGAAATAATAGCCACAGGCAGTCCGCCGACTACCCCGGTCAGAGGGGATGCAGCAGCGACAACAAAGAAGACCAGGGAGAAAAGACCTAATGTATTTTTACGTAATCCGGAGTGCTCGCTCATCGCTGATACCTCTGTCAGAAGAGAAATCGCTCAGGCGATAAAGCCAACCTGAGACAGGTAATTTCCTGCATCATTTCTCAGCGACTGCGGCGGCGTATAGAATAAATCGGACAGGTGAACAGTGCAGCGCTGCACTGTTTTAGGGATTAATGGAAACGTAACCGGTGCTGATATTTATCACCTGCGATATGTTTCTGATAGTCGCCAGGCGTGGTACTCACCGACTTCTTAAATTCCCGCAGAAAATGGGACTGATCACTGAACCCCAGGTCGAATGCCAAATCACTGAATGACACGCTTTGCTGGCTGTGAAGACTGTTCAGTGCCGACTGGCACCTGAGGATTTTGCAAAATGCCTTAGGTGACAGGCCTGTATCCTGACGGAACTGGCGCTGTATGGTCCGACAGGAGTAGCCGGTGAGCGTTTCTAACTCGTCAATCCGGATATTGCCCTTGTATTGTTGCATGGTATTTATTACCTGGCTGGTCAGAGGGGAGGATTTTCTGACCAGTCGCGGGGTAAAAAACGCATTAAACAGGGCAATTTTTCTCTGGAAATCAGAGGTCTGAATAATCAGCTCAAAGGCCTGGCGCGCATCCGGGACCACATCCATAAAGCTGAACTCACGATCCGGAATTTCTCCGGCGCTGACATCCAGGAAGTCGGGGATCACGCCGGGGGCGAAGCGTACACCAAAATAATGATGGTGATGTTTCATATCAGCCCCACGGGCTTCCAGGGTGGTACCGCACACTCTGCCGCAAGGATTCAGTGCATCACAGTCAAATACTATATCCACACAGCCATCCGGGACTGCCAGAGTCACTTCTGCCGAAGGAGCGATATCAAAACTGTAAAAATGCGAGATGGCCGGATTGGCCGAGCCCAGCAACGAGTAGTGGCGGGCGGCATTCAGGACAAACCAGGGCTGTTCCGGCTGAAAACATCCTGATCTCACATAACTATTGCTCTGCATACATCACCCTGCACGGGAAGTTAAAAATAAGTTAAAGCAATTCCTGTGCCAGCGTTTTTATGGCGATGTCGCAAATATTCAATACAGCCCAGCCAGCGTCGCGGTATTTCTGTCAGCACCGTTGGTCACTGGGATGCTGTACCCGGATGTTCAACACTTAATCCGACTTTCTGAATATTGCGGCTCGAAGCCGTCCGGGAGATCAACATGAGTGATTCAACCAGGATTGATTTTATCTATTTATCTGAGCAGGACATGATCCGTGCCGGTGTGACAGACATGGCTGCCTGTGTCGACACGATGGAAGAGATGTTCGGGTTGTTGTATCACGGAGATTACCGTATGGCGGGTCCGAACAGCGACTCCCACGGCGCTATGGTGACCTTCCCCGAAAACTCGCCATTTCCGTCAATGCCGAAACCTACTGCCGATCGCCGGATGATGGCCATGCCAGCTTATCTGGGAGGGAATTTTGGAACTTCCGGAGTGAAATGGTACGGCTCAAATATTGCGAACCGGGAAAAAGGTCTGCCACGTTCCATTTTGCTGATGACCCTGAATGATGCCGATACCGGAGCGCCTCTGGCGCATATGTCGGCTAATCTGCTGTCGGCTTACCGTACCGGCGCGATTCCCGGGGTAGGAGCAAGGCATCTGGCACGTAAAGATTCACGGGTAGTGGGGCTGCTGGGGCCCGGGGTCATGGGTAAAACCACGCTGGCGGCATTTATGGCTGTCTGCCCACAGATTGATACCCTGAAAGTGAAAGGACGTGGTCAGCACAGTCTGGATAAATTTCTGAGCTGGGTTGCTCAAAGCTACCCACAGATCACCACAGTGCAGGTAGTAGATAGCCTGGAAGCGTTGGTGCGCGACAGTGACATTGTGACCTACTGTAATTCAGGAGAAACCGGAGACCCTTCTGCTTACCCGCTGGTTAAACGGGAGTGGGTCAAAGCGGGCGCATTCCTGGCTATGCCTGCGCTATGCAACATCGATGAAGCTATGGAACAACCTGATATTCGTAAAGTTCTTGATAACACCCGTCTGTACGAAGCCTGGGCAGAAGAGGTTCCGGCACCCGCCCACAATACTATTCCAATTATCGGCGTTCGTTTTATGGACATGATTGCCGAAGGCAAACTGCAACCACAGCAGCTTGAAGATATGGGGAAAATTGTCGCCGGTGCTGCCCCGGGACGTACTAACGATCAGGAGATCATCATTATGTCTGTCGGCGGGATGCCGGTCGAAGATGTTGCCTGGGCGACGGTGATTTACCGCAATGCTAAATCGCGTGGGATTGGTGTCACTCTGAATTTATGGGAAACCCCTGAACTTAGCTAACTGATAATACGAGGAAAGATAATGACTACTGTGACACGTTTAACCACCGGTTCTGAATTTGAAAAAAAAGCCAGCTACTCACGTATTGTGGCGGTAGATAACTGGATCTTTGTATCGAATACTGCGGGACGTAATCCGCTGACTAAACAAATCCCTGAGGATTTAAAGCAACAGACGCTGCAGGTATTTGCCAATATTGAGGCCGCACTGACGGCCGTGGATTCTTCTCTAAAAGATGTTGTTTGCTCACGGGTGTTTATTCAGCAACCTGACGATGTTGCACAGGTGATGGAAATCATTGGTGAGAAGTTCCGTGGCATCAACCCGGCAACCACCGTCACCTGCCCGCCGCTGGGTTCCACTGTCTATAAAGTGGAGTTAGAAGTCACCGCTTTCCGGGGTGCCGGAACGGCAGAAATCAGAGAGATCACTCTGTCACAGTAATCTGGAGAAAGCAGCTATGGCACCTGCAATACAGCCGGTTACAACCTCGTCAGGGATGCCGGCAGAAACCACAGTGGTGATTATCGGCGGAGGGATTGTCGGGCTGACTGCAGCACTCTGTCTGGCCGAACGCGGGATACCGGTGGTGGTTCTGGAAAAAGGCAGAATTGCCGCAGAACAGTCATCACGTAATCTGGGATGGATTCGTAAAACCAGCCGGGCAGCAGATGATGTTCCGCTGGCACAGGCGGCTGACCGGTTATGGGCAGCGATGGCTGAACGAACCGGTCATGATGTTGGGTATCGCCAGTCCGGAATTATGTTTGTTGCGCGCAATGAAGTGCAGATGGCTTTGCATGAAAAATGGCACTCCGGTGTCAGCGGCCTGTCGCTGGATACCCGCATATTATCAGCAAGTGAGATCGACCGTCTGGTGCCCGGCGGAAACAGTCGCTGGGCCGGAGGGATTTATACCGCTTCCGACGGACGTGCGGAACCGACTCTGGCGGCACCGGCTATTGCAGCAGCTGCGATGAAAAAGGGCGCAATTATACTGGAGCATTGTGCTGTCAGAACAGTGGTCACTAGTGGTGGCAATGTCTCGGGTGTTATCACAGAACAGGGTGAGATTCGTTGTGAACAGGTGCTGCTGGCTACCGGAGCCTGGTCGCGGCGCTTTCTCGGTAATCTGGGAATTAACCTGCCGACATTACCGTTGATTTGTTCTGTTCTTCGTACCCGACCGTTGCAGGGTCCCGGTGAGATTGCACTCGGCGCCCCGGACTTTTCGTTTCGGCGGCATTACAGTGGCGGCTATATAGTGACTCAGCGCGGAGCACTGGATGCTCCATTAACTCTTGACCATTTGCGGCTGGGCAGACGTTATCTGCCCCAGTTGAAACAGGCACGGGATAATCTGCGCATTTCACTGGGACGCGATTTTATTACCGATCTTGCCACGGCACGGCGCTGGTGCAGCCATCAGACCACCCCGTTTGAGCGGCAGAGGGTGCTTGACCCGGCAGCCAATCCGAAGTTAAACCAGGAAGCGCTGACTAACCTTCGGGCAGCCTGGCCGGTATTTGATCAGGCGACAGTCGCTGAATCCTGGGCGGGGGTAATTGATGTCACCCCTGACTCCACTCCGGTTATCGGCCCGGTAGATTCATTACCCGGGCTGACGCTGGCCTGTGGCTTTTCCGGACATGGTTTTGGAACTTCACCGGCGGCAGGTCAGCTGGCCGCCGATCTGGTCAGTGGTGAGACGCCACTGGTGGATCCGGTACCTTATCGTTTCTCCAGGTTGGCCTGATTCAGGAGTCCGGAATGCCGGTTATCAGTCATAGAATAGATGCTGACTGATAACCGGAACACCTGACCGTAGCGTTCACGGGGTTGGTGAGCCATGGTCATTTACTGGCATGGTTACCAGTAAGCTTAATAATCCGGGGGGGGGGGGGGGGGGGCTGATTAAGATTTTTACGATTTTAACTGGATTACCTGAAATTATTGAACTAACTTAACCCGCAATATGCAGTTTCTTTTTCTGATTATTGCCGCCAGATATTGCAGGGTTAGCTCACTATGCCGTTTAATTCAGGCTTGATGAAGTCGTCTATCATATTCTTTTTAGTCACCTTTATACTTTTTATTATTCCATTAAGCCTTGCTCAGACCAATAATATTGTATTTTTCTGGCCGGTAAATACAGTTTCGGCGTTGCTGATATTGTATATTTCGAGGAAAAAGTCTAAATATCGCCGGGTGACGGCTATTTTTCTTTATTGTTTGTATCTGCTGGCCGGAATTCTGGCATCACTAATTGCAGATGACTATAATTCTCTTTCTCAGTTACTGACACTGGTATGGATTAACTCTCTGCAGTTACTCTTTATCCCGCTGGTGGTCGCCATATTAGTGAAAAAACACTGGCTTATTTTTCCTTACCGAAAAACCATGTTAATGCTGATTCCGGTGGTCTGTGCCAGCCTGCTACAGTCATTATGTTATGCGGTATTTGCTGCTTATATCCAACAGCATCTGTCACTATTTGGTCTGATCGAATGGACCAGTGAGCAACTGGCCACCGGCCTGATGATGGTGATGATTGTCTACCCTTGTTTTTTTCGAAATGCTTTACGGGTTACAGGTATTAACAGACGACGTTTTATATTGCTGTTTGGTCTGATGGTACTGGTGCAGGTGCTGATGTTTTTTAACTACTGGCTGGGGGTTTCATCAATTGCCGCCCTGGCGCTGTTTATTTCAGCCCGTTATCTTAGTTTCTATGCGGCAGTATTTTATAACGGCATGTTTTTATTAATGTGTTCGTTGATGCGAGGCTATTACTATCTGAAAACCGATGCTGTTAGCTATGGCGGAAGTATATACCGGGAGATATTCTCTCATCGTCTGGAGGATATTTCTCTGGCAGTTATTTCTGTGTTTCTGTGTGAGTTGATGCACTGGAAGCAACGAGCGGTAAACAGGATGACCCGGCAGTCTCAAACAGATTTTTTAACCAGACTGTATAACCGGCGTTACGTATTTTCCAACAAAAACATGATAGCTTCGGGCCGGCAACAAGGATTTATTTTGCTGGATATCGATAATTTCAAAAGTATTAATGACAATTACGGGCACGATTGCGGAGATGATGTACTGAAGGCCATTTCTGCGACCTTAAAAGAGTTGCGCACTCCCGGAGTGATATTATCCCGTTGGGGAGGGGAGGAATTTTTTGTGACGTTAAGCAGTCAGCACCGCCATGAATTTATCGCATTTTGTGACCAGTTGCTGGAAACGGTAAGAGCAACAAAAATTATCAGTCAGGAAACGGAAATCCCACCGGTGACGGTAAGTTGTGGTGCGGTATTTAACCCTGTTTATCAGGGGAATTTTGAAGAGATGATCTCTGTTGCTGACAAAATGCTTTATCAGGCAAAGGCGCAGGGTAAAGATCGTTATGTTATCTGTGATATCTGACTGACCGGGTGATATTTACTGCCAGCCATTCTGCTTCGGATGCTTTAATCCGGAAGACATCAGACGCGAGCCTGTCGTCAGGCACCATAAATCAGGGTATGCTGACCGGCGTATTTCATTTCGTTTGCTGATTTATCCCGGAGTTTTCATGTCTGAAACCAACGTTATCCGTATTGCCGCCGCGGTTATCACCGATCAACAACAACGCATGCTGCTGGTCAGGAAAAAAAACACCCGTTATTTTATGCAGCCCGGCGGTAAAATCGAGCCACAGGAGTCGGCTCAGGCCGCTGTCATCAGGGAACTTCAGGAAGAGCTTAACCTGTCGCTGGAGGCGGATGAGCTGATTCCGATGGGACAGTTTAGCGACAATGCCGCTAATGAACCGGGCTATATCGTACAGGCCACGTTGTTTCGCACCGAACAACCGCTGAGTGAAGTGACGGCAGCAGCAGAAATCGAAGAAGTTCGCTGGCTCTCACGCGAGGAAGCCAACACGATACTGCTGGCTCCGCTAACTCAAAATATTATTATTCCGCGTGTATGGGGAGAAATTACCGGTTAACTTCCCGACCGAGTCTGGCTGAGAGTGAGGCAGCAATCTCAAGCAACTTCTGACCGACGGTTTCAATGGTCTGTGGGCCGGCTTCCTGTTGTAGCAGGCTGACGGCCAGACCGGCCACCGCCTGACCGGAAAAATCTCTTACCGGAGCGCCGATACACAACATACCCTCGCGGATCTGCCCATTGTCTATCGAATAGCCACATTGTCGTACCCGGGCGAGCTCCGTGGTTAAGGCACTGGCAGATTTCACACTGTGGCTGGTGAGTGATTCCGGCCAGCGATCAGCAAAACGTCGGCCAATCTCCTCATCACTCAGGGTACTGAGAATAGCTTTACCGGTGGCGGTAAAAGGAGCTGGCAGCCGCATGCCGATACTGAAAGTAAAGCCCAGAGCGGCTTTGCTGTTAGAACAGGCAATATAGACCACCTGACAATCATCCAGTACCGTAAGGGTTACAGTAAATCCGCGTAACTCATTTCTCCCCTGCAACAGCTGCTGAAATTCAGCGATCAAATCAGTCTGATCGAGGAAAGCATTGGCCCAGCTCATAATTCGGGAACCGACCCGGTAAGTACCGTCATTAGTGCGTATCAACAGCCCTTCATCCACCAGTGCAGCACAGAGTCCGTGTACCGAACTTTTGGGTAACCCTAACTGGCTGACAATGCCGGTAAAACTTAGTGGTGTGGCGGACTGACTGACCAAATCAAGAATCTGCACTGACCGGCGTAATGCCGGTACTGTCGTTCCCTGGCTCTCTTCTGATGAATTTTTAGGCATCGATCCCACTTCTTTAACAGTAATTTGACGTTTTGTTTATAATTACGCAAAATTCATTCTAATGAATTTAGTTCAATAGGTTGAACTTTGTCCACTAAAACTGCCCGGTCAGGCTGGTCAGTAAAAACGGAGAAAATGATGCTTAAGTTACGTGATCCTTCCCTGTTCAGGGAAACCTGCCTGCTGGCAGGTGAATGGCGTTCGGCGGCTGATGGCGCCACCCTCCCGGTAAACAACCCGGCAACCCTCGGGATAATAGCCAATGTTCCCCGTCTTGCACAGGCAGAAGCTGAACTGGCGGTGGTTTCTGCTCAGCAAGCCTTTGTTCAGTGGCGACAACAAACTGCCAGTCAGCGTTGTGCCTTGCTGCGCCGCTGGTTCGAACTGATTGTTGAAAATCGTGAAGATCTGGCAGCGATTATGACCGCTGAACAGGGCAAGCCGCTGGCTGAATCACGCGGCGAAGTGAGCTACGCGGCATCATTTATCGACTGGTTCGCTGAAGAAGGTAAGCGCATTTATGGTGATGTCATTCCACCCACCCAACCAGATAAACGGTTGCTGGTGATCAAACAGCCGGTGGGCGTCTGTGCCGCTATCACACCGTGGAATTTTCCTGCCGCTATGATCACCCGTAAAGCCGCGCCTGCACTGGCTGCAGGTTGTGTGATGATCGTCAAACCCGCAGAACAGACTCCTTTAACAGCACTGGCTCTGGGAGAACTGGCGGTGCGTGCGGGAATTCCGGCAGGGGTACTGCAGGTAATTACCGGTGATGCCAAAGTGATTGGCGAGGTACTGACCCGCAGCGATGTGGTCAGAAAATTATCATTCACCGGCTCAACTGCAGTAGGCCGGTTATTAATGGCCCAGTGCGCACCAACAATTAAACGTTTGTCTCTGGAGCTGGGGGGAAATGCCCCGTTTATTGTCTTCGATGATGCAGATCTCGAGGCGGCTGTGGATGGTGCAATCCAGTCAAAATACCGCAACGCAGGGCAGACCTGCGTGTGCACTAATCGCTTTCTGGTGCAGTCAGGGATTTATGACCGCTTTGCACAACGACTGGCAGAGAAAGTCGCTGCACTTAAAACCGGTGATGGCACGGCAGAGGGAGTGCAGATTGGCCCGTTAATTGATGAGGACGCAGTAGCCAAAGTACAACAGCATCTGCAGGATGCGCAGCAAAAGGGCGGTAAGGTCATTATCGGCGGTGAACGCCTGACCCCGCAGGGGCTGTTTATCACCCCGGCGATAATTGTAAATGCTGAGCGTGGGATGCTGATTGCCCGGGAAGAGACCTTCGGGCCGGTGGCTCCTCTGTTCCGTTTTGATACCGAACAGCAGGCGATTGAAATGGCGAACGATACCGAATTCGGTCTGGCGGCTTATTTTTATACCGAAAGTAGCCGACGGATGTGGCGGGTCTCAGAGGCCCTGGAATATGGCATGGTCGGACACAATACCGGACTGATTTCTAACGAGGTCGCGCCGTTTGGCGGGATCAAGCAATCAGGCATCGGCCGAGAAGGTTCAAAATACGGTATCGAAGAGTATCTGGAGATTAAGTATCTCTGCACTACCACAGGCTAAGTAGTCACTTTTACTCCCTGAGACATTATCGCGGCAATAGCCGGTCAGTAAGGAACCCTTTATGTCAGAGTTTAATAAGCCTTTTGAATTTACTACAGTGCCTTCCATTCTCGTGGAATGGGAAGGCGCTCGTCGTCTGGGCGAGATTCTTGCCGGACGTTTTACTGAACGCCAGGTACTGATTGTTACCGATGGCGGGTTGGTGAAAGCGGGGCTACTGGAGCCGGTAGAGCAAAGCCTGCGCAGCCACGGGTTTGAGGTAACAGTGTTTGATCGGGTGGTGGCCGATCCTCCGGAAGCACTGGTACTGGAGTCAGCACAACTGGCAAGAGATCACCAAATCAATCTGGTGGTTGGCTTAGGCGGTGGTTCATCGCTGGATGTGGCAAAACTTACGGCAATTCTGGCCAATTCTTCGCAGGAGCTCAGTGGATTATACGGAATAGATAATGTCCGGGGACAACGTCTGCCTCTGGTACAAATCCCGACCACCGCAGGAACAGGGTCAGAAGTCACTAATATTTCGATCCTCACTACTGGCGAAACTACCAAAATGGGGGTTGTTTCACGCCAGCTGTACTGCGATTTTGTGCTGCTGGATGCTCAGCTCACTGTGGGGCTGCCGGCAACCCATACCGCTGCGACCGGAATCGATGCGATGGTGCACGCCATTGAAGCCTACACCAGTCAGCATAAAAAGAATCCATTGTCAGATGCGCTGGCGCGTGAAGCATTACGTCTGATTTCCGGGCAACTGGTGATTGCCTGCCGCAATGGCAGCGACCGCAAAGCCCGTGAAGCGGTGCTGCTGGGCGCGACTCTGGCTGGACAGGCATTTTCGAATTCACCGGTAGCCGCTGTGCATGCGCTGGCTTACCCGCTGGGCGGGCATTATCACATCCCTCATGGTCTCTCAAACGCGCTGATGCTGGGTGCGGTACTGCGTTACAACGCCAGGCAGGCAGCACCTTTATACGCAGAACTGGCGGATGTGCTGAATGTTGCTGCGGGAGGAGATGTTAACGCGCGTTGTGATGCTTTTATCGAAGAAATGATCCGCATTATGGATGAAAGCGGTGCGCCAAGACGTTTACGTGATGTCGGAGTGAAAGAAGATACCCTGCCGTTACTGGCCTCTGACGCGATGAAACAGACACGTTTGCTGATAAATAACCCAGTAGAGGTTACTGAAGCCGACGCGCTGGACCTGTACCGGCAGGCTTTTTAAGCCGCAGCCACTGTACCCTACGTACTGAAAGCTAAAGGACATCTCACCATGACTGATATTCGCTTATATATGTTTCAGACCGGCTCGCTGAAATGCAAAGTACACAACATCAAAATGAATCAGGGCGATGGCGCTGATTATGAAATCCCGGTGCCATTTTTTCTGCTCACTCATCCGCAAGGTCATACGCTGATTGATGGCGGAAATGCTGTGGAAACAGCCACCGATCCTAAAGGTTACTGGGGAGGCATTACCGATGTTTACTGGCCGGTAATGCATGAGGACCAGGGGTGCGTGGCGCAACTGAAAAAAATGGGCATACAACCGGAAGATATTCGCTACGTTCTGCAGTCACATCTGCATCTTGATCATACCGGCGCCGTAGGGCGGTTCCCGAATGCCACTCATATTGTTCAGCGCCGCGAATATGAATATGCCTTTACTCCGGACTGGTTTGCCGCAGGCGGATATATCCGCAACGATTTCGATCGTCCCGGCCTGAAATGGGAATTTCTCAACGGAGAGAACAATGATTTTTATGATATTTACGGAGACGGCACCCTGAAAACGGTCTTTACCCCCGGCCACTCACCCGGCCACCAGTCGGTACTGGTGACATTGCCAAACAACGGCCCGCTGCTACTGACCATTGATGCTGCCTACACCATGGATCACTGGGATGAAAAAGCGCTGCCTGGCTTTATGTCGTCGGCGGTAGAAGCGGTACGCTCGGTGCAAAAGATGCACAGTGTAGTAGACCGCACCGGGGCCAAAGTAGTCACCGGCCACGACCCTGATGCCTGGCCATCATTCCGCCATGCTCCGGAATATTATGATTAAAAGTTGTGTCAATTATCAATTCGCGCGGGAAAATCCTGCGCGAAAAGTCATATGGTATAATTGTTTGGAATTTAAATACGTAAGATTAATTTACAATCAACAGACTAATTATAAATCTAGAAGGATTTGTACACTACTTGGTACAATTCCTTTTATCCCTTATCGTCAGCATATTGCTGAAAATTGCATACTAAATATTGTCGGGCGCTTGAGCACAATACTTCATCACCCTATCCTTAGGATATCTGAGGTACGCTGAAAACAAGGAATTTCCCATCAGTATTATAACGTAACTGGAAAACTATGGGGTCGCGCATTGCACATCAGATCTTCGATTAGCTCAATGCTGACTAGGCGAAAAATTTTTTAAATCATTGAAAGAAAAAATCATAAAGTGGATCTCTATGTCTTTTAATTCGTTATACAGTGCATTGTGGATGGATATCGAACTTTTTTTAGATTTGGTATTGATAATGTACATACTATGCAAAAGAAAAATTCAGAAATTAAAGGCATCGAGTTTTCGTATCTTATCAGCGTGAGTGAGCACGGTTTTCTGGAAGTTGATATTAAGAGTTTTGATGGTTAGTATATTAAGAGTTACTGTTTTTTAACGTGTTAAGTCAGAGCGTTTAGCCTTAACAGAATGAAAAATTTGATGATTGTTCGAATTATAGTAGTGACTTTAGCTTGCCTGAAATGGGCTGGAAATACCATCTAGGAGGGTAATATATGGAATATATAAAAAAACAATTGGTAATGGATATTGGTAATCAGGAGGAACTATCCGCTTCTTTAGACATGTACAATATGTTTCACCACCTGATTCCTGAGTATAAATTTGTTTTTTCTTCCCCAAAAGGACCGTATCCTGGGTTTTCATCTAATAAAAAATTCAAAAATGGGGCATCCATTAGGTCATTATTCAATGATGAGCATGTAATAGTAATGGACCCAGAAACTATAGCGGAGATGTTTAGTGAAAAGGGATGTTCGACCTTCAAAATTGATTATTCTATATCATTAGACACACAGGCGTTGAGCTACCTTCATCCTTATGTCAATGGCAAGAAAGCAGGGATTAATGACGACATAGAGGAAATATTCAATTTTATCTCTAATGAAGACACTCAGGTTGATTCTGTTTTATATGAAATTGAAAATTTAAAAAGTATGGATAGTGATGACAACCACCATAAGATATTTGACAAGTTACTAGGCTATGAGTTTATAAAAGAATTTGATGCAAGTAAATTTCATCAGACAGGTTGTTTAAGTAGCAAGAAATCAAAGGCTGAACTTCTCATGAATACGGACAGGCATTTTAGAAATATGCTGGATAAAAATAAAAATGAAGAGTTTAGAAAAGCTATGCTTGAAAGATATAACTGCATATACATATATATTCTTAAAATAAGCATTATCCAAATAAGTTCACCTTCTCGATCGTTTAAAAATAAAATGCTGGAGTTGTTAAGGTTTGCTCATGAGAAAGCTTCCTTCTTTGCTACTCGAGAGTTAATTGTTGCTGCTGAATTTTTTGAAAAAGGCACAGGTTTTAAATTTTTTAGTAAGGTACACAAAAATTCGAAAAACATTTGGCAAGCCCTTCGGGGAATGACTTGGGATCTGGCTCATTATAGGTACCTGGAGCAAGCAATAACTTTTAACATGGGAAATGGAGAAAGGTATTTTTTCCCAGGTTTACTATCCTGTGATAAGGGGTTTATCGAGGTTATGGAACTTACCTCTTTAAAAGCAGTGGCTTTTAACTCTAATGAAGGACCACCTATTCTTTTCTACCACTCTAAAGACATGGAGAAAATAACCGCGAATTTACCTGAGTTATATGAGTTCTACATGAAACTGAGCACTATCGAAAACGTTGAGCTAAGAGGGAATGTACGTAATTCAGTAGAATACAACTTAAATTCAATTGTCACTGAACTTGAGGAAGAACTAGAGATTGTTTCAAATGTTGCTCGTCCGAATAATATTATCTTAGATAGCTGAAGTCACTTGTTGTCTTGATTTATATTAATATACTGATTTAAAGATAATCATATATGATTTGATATTTTTTAACCACGTCCATCGTTATGCCGGTTAAAATATAACTTTTCCAGGGCTTAAACTTCCGGGCCATTGCCAGCCCATTGTTGTTACAGAGTCTATTACATCACAAGCCAGTGATACAGTTGATTTTTGTATTTGTATCAGATAATTGGTGTCAATTTCTGTGTTAAAGACGTTCTGTTTTTTGTCAACGAATAAGGGAATTGAGCGACCATGTTTGTCGGGGGCCTGCCAGAAAGCATGACATAGTACGTTTCTAAATTGTCGTAGTTGATTAATGTCTTCACATAATTCATCGATATAATCAATTTTAACATTAGGATTTGATTTTACTGACTTTTTATATGATTCAGTAAGATCGTAAAGTTGGTCGGAAAGAGCTTTTTGGAGTTTGATAAACCATTTACTGTATTCCTCCTCAATATCATCAGGAGAGTAGGGAGTGGTTGCAGTAAAAGAAAATATTGCTTTAGCGAGAGTTTCTTCCAGAAAGCCGAATGTTGCGATAGTCCTGCCTAACTGCTCACAAAAATGGCTATCGTGTCTGTGGGTAGGAAAATTTTCAGGGAGTTTCGCTCTGTCTACAATATGAGCGGGTTGTTTTGGTGAGCTTTTCATCTTCTTCCTTGAACAGTTAAGATCTTACAATTTTTGTAGGTTCAGGATGGTGTTATAACTATCTAAATTCGTTGGCACGAAATGAAACAGGGCATTCTCACAGCCCTGTTACTCACACAAACTCACTTCTTCTTATTCAGCATCGCCTGCAAATCGGCAAACGGATTGTAGGTGGCTGCACCGACATCTTTCTGTGCATCGTCACCGGCAACAACACGGGTACCGTACTGATCGGCTTCAGTATACTTTGAATGTTCATGGTCATGACAGTACAGACACAATAATTCCCAGTTACTGCCGTCTTCCGGGTTATTGGTGTGATCATGATCGATATGGTGAACTGTCAGTTCGCGCAGGTTTGAATAGACAAACTCCCGCGAGCACCGGCCACATATCCACGGGTATATTTTTAATGCTTTCTCGCGATAACCGCTTTCCAGCCGTGCGTAGTTTTTTGGGATCAATGCCATTGCTGATGCTACCTGTGAACAAGATAAAGTGAGACAAGCCGCTACTATAGCCTAACCCAACCAATAATGGGAACGGGCAGGGGGCAGGATCGCGTGTTACTCAACTGACGGTCCGGTGGAAGCGCATGTTTCAGAATCTGCCGCCAGCCCCGGAGAATGATATTCCCTTTACGTCCGACTGTTCGTTGGCTACCCCTTCTTTTATCTGCCAGGTCCACGCAAAAGCGAGAATAGCTTCCTGTTAAGGGTCTCTGCAGGGTAAATACCGTCGTATTACCGTGCTTAACTCATTATTGCACGTTGGTGCAGCACGCCGGGAAATTATTATCCCTCAGTGATTATCATCACTGGTAATTATCACTGTTCTGTGAATCAGATAAATAGCAATAAATGTTAAGGTCTTGTCTGCCTGAAAGATATAATTTCTTAACTTTACATTAAGAATAATAAATGGTTACATTTTGTTGATAAATAAAACAAAATCTTTTGGCTATGATATTTACTTCACTGAAGAGGGTGCGATTTTCCATGACCTTATCTTTAGCGATAATTTTGAACGGTTTGTGGTTAAAAAATTCCCCAGCGGAAATGCGCTGCGGGATGTTTATCTGGTCAGGTATATTTCGAAGTATTTCATTGTAAAACGCGACAGAGAAATAGACGGGCGACTGGAGAAGCGGTTGCAGAACTTTATTTATAGTTCAGCGAACCTGCGTTTAATGCGTTATTTAAATAAAGGCCGTGACTGGCTGCTGAATTACACCCCCAATGTCTACTTTATCGCCGAAAAGAGAAAATTCAGACAATGCGTTGATAGCTATGCTGTTTTTGAGTTTATTGATGGATCGTCGATTGGTGAAATTAATCACTCCAACATTAGCAATGTCAGTGATTGCATCTCGGCACTTCATAAAGGCGGGTTATCTTCCAATGATATCCATGCGGGCAATTTTATTGTCAGCAGCGAAGGGCAACTGAAAGTGATCGATTTATCCTTTAAAGGCAGCCTGGCGATGTGTAAAGCGAATGATACGCTGATTCTGGAGAGCAAGTATCAGGTGAAGGCCGCCCGAAAAACTTTTTATTATTACCTGATCAAAATAAGAAATAATCTCCGCTCTCTGTCGCGGAAAGTACGCGGTAAATCCTGACTATTTGCCGCAGTATTTACTCATAGTGTCAGTTTTTTCAATGAAATAACGCTTTGACTGGCAGGTAAATTATAAATCTTCGTTGTTGGTTATTGTTAGCGGGTGAATTATCTGTTGGTCCATCATCTGCCAGTTAGCGCTTCTTCCTGCCTCTGATACCTGAAAATATCACTGGTGCCGTTTATCTCTGGTATTTATCTTTATATGTTACGTAACATTCGGGCTAACTTTGATTCTGAATGGATCTTTTATACTGTGATAAGCGATTTTTTTCGCAAGTTGCTGTCTGATATCAGCCAGCAGCTATCATCAGGCCGGTACGCAGACCAACCTGACAAGATGGTGCGGCTTAAGGCTGACGGGTAACCCGTTGATTCTGATAACCCAGTTTTTCAATATGAATACGAATCTGGTCACCGTTTTGCAGCCATATCGGTTCCGGTTTCATCCCCAGACCAACACCTGCCGGCGTTCCGGTTGCGATAAGATCGCCGGGATATAGCGTCATATACTGGCTGACATAAGAAACAATATCTGCCACCGAAAAAATCATTTGTGAAGTGTTACTGTCCTGTCGCTTCTCACCGTTAACCTCAAGCCAGATCGCCAGAGACTGGGGGTCACCGGCCTCTTCTTTGGTTACAATGTAAGGTCCGGCAGGTCCAAAGGTGTCACAACCTTTGCCTTTATCCCACTGTGAACACTGGAACTGGAATCCACGGTCCGACACATCGTTAACGATACAGTAGCCTGCGACGAAAGAGAGTGCATCCTGTTTACTGACCTGCTTAGCCGTCCGGCCAATGACAATTCCCAGTTCCGCTTCCCAGTCCAGTTTGGTGGAGTGAGGAGGGGCAATAATATCGTCGTCCGGTCCATTCAGGCAGCCAGGGGCTTTAAAGAAAATCACCGGCTCTTCCGGTACCGGCAGATTTGCCTCTTTGGCATGATCCAGATAGTTAAGTCCGATACCGATAAACTTACTGACAGATTTCAGTGGTGAACCAAACCGCTGCTCTCCCTCGACCACCGGCAGGGAGGCAACAGAAGCTTCATTACTGATAAATTCAAGCACCGTGGTTAACGTTTCCGGCGAAATATCATCGATAACTGAAGACAAGTCGCGTAACTGCTGGTGACCGTCAATCACGCCGGGCTTTTCATGACCGGCATCACCATAACGACAGATTTTCATGTACACCTCATTGATGAGAAAGAAAAAGAACGGCTATCGTCAGTGCAGACTGGTCTCTGAGAGCTGTTTACCGGAACCGGATATAGGTTTCCAGGCAGGGCTGCTACTGACAGAGTCGAAACGACAGAGTCTACCGTATTCATCAGGGTGAAAACTGTGATGTGCTGTAAGAGTTTATTCAGGGAAGGTTTATCCGGAAGTGATTAACCATTTCATCAGCGGTCGTCAGCCGAATGCTGGTCAGAAAAAACCGACAAGCAGAGGCATATCTGAGCAAGATAAATCAGGCGGGCTAATTTTTCTGCTTACTTAGCCGCACATCGCCACCAGTGATGATTCCGTCGTCAGGGGCAGGACGGCCTGCCGGATGCCTGGTTTTAGTGCGACCACAACAGCCAGAAAGATTCTGAACTACCCTGAGTGGATTATTGCTTGCCCTTCATGCTGCCAGGCGGCAGACAAAAGCAGCCTGTATTCACGATTCTGTACCGATTCGTGGGTTATACCGGCCTGTCGCCTTATTTCTCCAGGAAAACCCGGGCACTGGATAATTTGTTGTGAGTTACCGTAAAGATGTCTTCTCCACGGACCAAAAAGGGGTTGCTCGCGGGGCCGTATCCCCAACTGACACGGGCAATGCCATGATTCCACTGTACCGGAGCGGGGGTGAAGATAAAGCAGCTGTGCAGGGACTGCACTTTACTGATCGCCGCATTGACCTGTGCCATACCCTGATTCAGACCGTTCTCGTCAGCGACAAAAAAGTCATGGGTATAGACCTCCGGAAATTTTTTCGCCCGTTCAGCAGAATGGGTATCGTTCCAGATGGCAAAATGGCTGTCAATCAACTGCTGTAATCCTGCAGGTTCTGGCTGAGTTGTTTCGATATTCACGGGAGTCTCCTTTGCACTTGCATAATGAGTACCGGTCAGTAACGCGCTGGCCAGCAGAATATGGCTGAATATGTTCTTCATCCGGAGTTCCTCTTAACCCGCTGTTTTTACTTTGCCAGTCAGTTCAATCTGAGAACCCCAGGGAGTCAGAAAATAGAACCACTGAGTGCCGTCAGCATTAGTCACCGGTGAGCTTAATGTTTTTAGTCCGGCTTTTTTCACCGCCTGATATCCAGCCATGACATCGCTGGTTTTCAGGGCAATATGGGTTTCGGCATCGTCATCCTGATGTGGGCGATGATGATCAATCTGCTTTCCGCTGTACTGGAACAGTTCTATACCGGTACCGTTCGGTAAACGCACCATGGCAAAATGCTTAAGTTCGCTGGACTGATGCCAGTGGTAGGCCGTTTTCCAGGCTGCCGGGATAGTCCCCGGAGCCATATCGGATTCCAGCGTGGCCCCAAAAGTGGTCCGGAAAAAGCTGACCGCCTGATTCAGGTCAGGAACGTTAATTCCCACATGGTCTAAACCGGCAACCGTCACTATTGGAGTTTGTGTGGCACTGAACGCCGGGACTGAAAAACTGCCTGCACCCAGTAGCAGTGAAGAGGCGAACAGCAGTGAAGTGATTTTCTGGTGGCTCATTTTAATTTCCTTCTGATAAGTCATTCACCTGACGAATCTTTTCTGCTGACCGCCGGTGTCGTTTGATGTAAACAGCATATCGACGCAGAGCGATTTTCAAAATAGAATGATTTGAAATTCATCATTGCAGATTTGAAATGAATAAATTCCCGGATTTTGAAGGGCTCGCGATGTTTGCCAAAGTCGCAGAAGAAGGATCTTTCGCTGCGGCGGCCAGAGTGATGGGAGTGTCGGTTCCCACCGTATCACGTGCTGTAGCAAGACTTGAGGAGCGGTTAGGCGGTCGGTTGTTTAACCGTACCTCGCGTCAGTTATCACTGACAGAGTTTGGTCAAAGCATGGCGGCAAAAGCATCTGACATCTACCGCCAGGCGGAAGAGGTGGAAAGTGAAGCACATGAGCTTTCGGTTCAACCGCGCGGCCAGATCCGTTTAGCGGTGCCGATGTCATTTGGTCTGCGCTGGATTGCGCCATTGCTACCGGAACTTATTGCTCAGTTTCCCGAACTGAGCATCGATCTTCATCTGTCCGATGCCTCCGTTGATTTAATCGCGGACGGTTTCGACGCGGCATTACGCATCGCGGCGTTACCGGATTCTTCGCTGGTAGCCCGTAAGATCTGTAATGTGTCGCAGTACCTGCTGGCATCGCCGGACTATCTTGCCCGAGAGGGTATACCTCAGCACCCGCGGGAATTATCTGCCAGGACATGCTTTAGCTATGCTTATCGTGCCCGTAGCCAGGTGTGGCGTTTTACTCATCCCTCGGGTGGCCAGGAAGATGTAGTTCCCAATGGCCCGCTGCGGGTAACCAATTCGGATGCATTACTGCCACCGTTACTGGCGGGGTTAGGGATTGCCGAATTGCCGGGTTTTATGGCCGCTGAGTATCTGAAAACAGGGCAACTTATTCATCTGCTGGATGAATGGTCAATGACTCAGGGAGGGCTCTATTTTGTCACCCCGACAGCCCGCACCCGCCCGCTAAAAGTAAAGGTGTTATCAGATTTCTTTGTTAAGCATCTGAGCGATCCTGACTGGGGTTAAGCCTAGACAGTATCGTTTATCAGACACTGTAATCATTTCATTTTTGCAATGATGACTTTCGTTATTTTCTATTTTGTGGTTTTCAGGATTCCTTTATTGTTGTCTTATGCCGCAGACAGCCGGCTTCAAAACAGAAGGGCATCACTCATGAAAACAGCCGTACAGTTACTTCAAAACTATCTGGACAGTATCCGGGACCCAAAAGCCGCTGCTGCACTTTTTGCCGCTGAGGGTGCTCTGGAATTACCGTATCTGCAGACTCTGGGCCAGCAACACAGGGTACAGGGACCAGCAGCTATCGAAAGCTTTATTGGCGGGCTGCTCAGTAAAGTTCCTGAGTTTCGTTTCCGTAATATCCGGTTTTTTATCGAAACACCGACCCAGGCTTTCGCCGAATACAGCGTGGAAGCTCCTGTCGAAGGAACCGGACGGATATACAAACAGACCTATGCCGGGCGGCTGGTGGCGGAGGATGGAAAGATAGTTTTACTGCGCGAATCACTGGATACCCTTGCTGCCTGGCGTGCTTTTCACGGCAAAGATCCTTCCTGATTTTATCCTGTGGCCTGTAGCTGAATTCAACATTAGCCTTACGGAGAAAATAATGAGCCTTAACCCTAAAATTAGTACCGCGGGTGATCATGATAAAACTCAGCCGACCGAAATCATCGTCAGCGCGTACTACCGTGTGCATCCTGAAGACCGCCAAACCTTTATCGATGCGGTAAAACCGGAGATGCAGGCAGCACAGCAGCTACCTGGCTGTGTTTTTTATGCTTTTTCCCAGGACCTGGTCAATCCGGATGCTTTTCATCTGTCTGAGGGCTGGGCGGATATTGAAGCCTATGAACGCCATGAGAATTCTGAAACTTTTTTAAAAGCACTGGCCAGCGTGGTGAAAAACGTCCGTATCCTGCACCGTGAAGGGATTCGTTATGATGTGGCCAAACAGCATATTGATGATCCACGTGGTAAAGTCACTTCCTGAGGGGCTGGTCATTTACCGCAGTAGCTGCCGCAGTAGTTTCACCTGATTACGTGGCGTAATTACCGGTCAACGACAACCGCTGGCGGTCAACCGATACATCGTACCCGCCAGTGTCCTGCAATTCTGTATATGCGCTTTGGCCGCGCCGTAGCGGTTTTCGCTGCCGGTGGAACGGTATTGTGAACCGCCTAACGAATCCTGCCTTGCCACTGGCAGAGAATCCTGACCGAAGGTCAATGAGTCACGTGAATCCGCAGAAAAATGGTATTTTAGTCTCCACTCATCACAATGAATTATTCGGGAATTTTAATGGACCCATTATCTGATGTCCTGCAACTGTTGTCGGCCAGCAGTTATATCACCAGCGGTCAGTCCGCAGGACCTTGTTGGTCTATGCGTTACCCGGGGTTCTCCGGCATGAAATTTATCTCTCTGCGTAAAGGTTCGCTATGGTTTCGCCTGGAAGCAGAACAGCAGTGGCATCAAATGTCCCCCGGTGACGGATTTATTCTGACCCGATCAGCGCCTTTTCTGATGGCAACTGACCCAGGTTTGCCTGCAGTCTCTTCTGAGAGCGTCCCGTATCAGCGACGTCATGGTATTGCAGATTACGGCGGTGACGACAGTATCCTGTTGGCCGGTAAAATGGAGATTGACCCAATGCCGGCCAGCCAGTTACTGAGTATGTTACCGGTGCTAATCCCGATGAAAACAGGCACTGAATACTCCTCAACACTTTACTGGCTGATGGCGAGGCTTCACGAAGAAAATTTATCCCCGCTTCCGGGGTCGTCACTGGCGGGCAACCATCTGATGCAGCTCATTATGATTGAAGGCATTCGCGGCTGGATTCTTTCTGAAGGTTCAGGTCTGAGTGGCTGGATGGGGGCATTGAGTGAACCACGTATTCTCAAAGCGCTTGAAGCTATGCATAGTCACCCGGAAAAAAACTGGCAACTGGCTGAACTGGCTGCTGTTGCCGGGATGTCGCGGGCGGGATTTGCGCGACGCTTTAGTGAGTCAACCGGAACTACCCCTTTAAGTTACCTGACTCACTGGCGAATGCAAATTGCCAGCAGGGCGTTGAGACTTAGCAGGGAGCCGGTAAAACATCTGGCTTTCAGACTGGGCTACGCGAACGAAAGTACCTTCAGTACCGTGTTTAAACGGGTATATGGGATATCTCCTACTGCACATCGGGCTCAATATAGTGAAGGGCCAGTCTATCCTCTTCTCCCTTATCAGCATAAAACACTGTGATATCGGTTTGACTGTGCCGTTTTGATACTCTTAAGTAAGTGTTGTGGACTTTTGATTATTATCAGTCTCATTCAGCCGGGGTATTCTTTCCCGTATTCATCAGCGGGTGTGCGTTCCTGATTCAGGAGGTCACCAGCTGGCTGAAATAAATGATCTTTTCCGTCAACGGACGGAAGACTATCTGCTAACGGGAAAATAAAATGATTACAAAACAGGCCAGTAAACGATGGTTTACTGCGGCATCCTGCCTGGGGATTGTCCTGGTTCAGCTTGACGTAAGCATAGTCAATGTTGGTTTACATTCGCTTAAGCAAGCCTACAACGCTTCGGTGTCCGATCTGGAATGGGTCATTAATGCTTATGCGCTGGTTTTCGCTGCACTGATGCTAAGTTCAGGCAGTATTGTTGACCGCTTTGGTTCTAAAAAAACCTTTATCAGCGGAGTGCTGATTTTCATCGTGGCATCGGTATGCTGTGCGTTAGCGCCGACCATTGGCTGGCTTGATTTTACCCGCGGCCTTCAGGGGATAGGTGCTGCACTTTTACTCCCCAGTTCGCTGACCTTGCTTCGTCAGTATTTTTCCGATTCGCATGAACGGTCATCTGCTATTGCCATGTGGGCGGCTGCCGGTTCGCTGGCACTTGTGGCAGGGCCGGTAGCGGGAGGATTGCTAATCAGGTTTTTTGGCTGGAAGAGTCTGTTTCTCATCAACTTTCCTCTGGGTATTTTAAGTGTCATGATTATCCAACGTCTGGCGCCAGCCAGTCCGCAATCCCAGGCTAAAATTAATCTGCCCGGCCAGGCGCTGATTGTTGCAGGGTTAGCTATGCTGACATTTACCCTGACCGGGGCCGGGAATTACGGCTGGACCAACCCGGTTATTCTGGCCACCTTGTTGCCTGGTGTCGCACTAATGGTGGTTTTTCATCGTGTCGATAGCCGTTCGACGATACCGGTGATTGCAAGAAGTGTCAGAGACAATCCATTGATGATCAGTGCGGTCGTCATTGGCTTTTTGTGTAATCTGGTGTTTTACGGAGCTGTCTTTATCTTCAGCATCTTCTTTCAGAACCGGTTACATCTGTCGGCTCTGGAAACAGGTATCGCGTTTATGCCGATGATGGCGTTAACCGCGCTGGTTAACTTTTGCTCAAGATGGTTCATTTCATGGAGCTCGATCCGGACACTCTCTCTGCTTGGGAGCCTTATCAGCCTGTTGGGATTTGTGATAATTCTCTTCATCACTGCGGGCTGGACTGCTGACCAGTTGTTCATACCGATGATACTTCTGGGAAGCGGGACCTCCTTTGCTATGCCAGTGATGACCAATATAGTGATATCGCAGGCAACGCAGAATTCTGCGGGATCAGCATCGGCTTTCTTTAACTGTGCAAGACAAATGGGCGGAGTGACCGGGGTTGCCGTATTTGGGCTTATCCTGAGTGCAGGTAGCGATAATATGACTCAGGGATTACGGCTGATCGCCACTGCGGCGGCAATGGTGGTCGTTGCCTGGATCATCATCAGTCTGAAAAAGCTCCCGGCTCTTAAGCTACGCGAGCTTTCTTCTCATGAGTAAAAACGCCTTATCCGGTCATAATATCCGGTTTAATTACAGACCTGACGCTGCTGTCTGAAATCTGTGTTGGCCAGGGCCGCCACAGCGGCCCTGGCTAAACACCGGCCACACTAAGAATTTAAGACAGAATCTCAGACTATTATAATTCCTGAGCTGTGGGTCTGAAGATAATTTCACTCACTCCAACGTCTTCAGGTTCATTAATCACAAAAGCGACCATGCGAGCAAAGGTTTCTGCAGGCACTCCGACATTTTCAACATAATCCTGATTTGCCTGCTTAACATCTATATCGGAGATATGGTCAAGGAGTTCAGTTTTTACCGCGCCAGGGGAGATTAATGTGGCACGAATATTATGCACCGCCATTTCCTGACGCAAACCTTCGGTTAAAGCCCGGACAGCAAATTTGGTCGCTGAATAGACAGCAGAACTCTCGAAAACCAGGTGTGCAGCAACTGATGCGGTGTTTATGATGTGGCCTGATTTTTGTGATTTCATATAAGGCAGTACTGCAGCAATCCCGTGTAGAACGCCACGCAGATTGACATCAATCATCTGATTCCATTCATCAATATTGCCCTGTTCAAGGCGTGAAAGCGGCATTACACCGGCATTATTGATCAGTACATCCACACGACCGAATTTATTTATCGTGGTCTGAATGAGGTGGTTGACGTCGTCCGCTTTCGTCACATCAGTAGCGACAGCAATGACATTTTTATCCTGCTGTTGTAGTTCGCTGGCCAGAGCAGCGATACGATCGGTTCTGCGCGCTGCCATAACCACCTTCGCTCCTTTTTCTGCAAGGTGACGTGCTGCAGCCTCACCCATACCGCTGGATGCGCCGGTAATGACAACTACTTTGTCTTTAATATTATCGGTCATTTTACTCTCCTGAAAAGATGATTGGCGGTAGTCGTGTTGAGCTGACAGAATTCTGATTCCACTATTTCAGCATCCCGAAAACCAATGTCAGAACGAGGAGATCTTAGCAGGCGCGTATTGATTCGATAATCCTGATAAAATACTAGCATTTATTAATAAAACTCATGAATTTATCCGGGAAAGCAGAGGGGGGGGAACAGATGAGGTTTTATTTAAGAAATACTATACTGCTTTTTCCGGTGAGAGCTTCAACCGACGGGAGGCCCGGGGGTGGTCAGCAGGGTAATGACTCACCGTATTTTTCCCTGAAAACAACATGATTAAGTTGCCACAATGATTAATACAGCACTTATTTACCGGAGATTTGGCGAACCAGAACAGGTTCTGCAGTCTGAGGGTGTTTTAAAACAACAACGTTCAGCACAGCATCTGCGCGTCAGGATGTTGTACTCGCCAGTGAATGCGTCCGATTTAATTCCCATCACAGTCCCATCACAGGAGCATACCGGCACCGGATTACCTTACCCGCTACGGCAGGATATGAAGGGGTTGGGATAGTCATTGAAGCGCCAGCCGAATTCTCACCGCTTGTGGGGAAGCGGGTACTCCCGTTACGTGGTGAAGGAACCTGGCAGACTTATACTGATTGCCTTCCTGAAATGGCGGTTCAGGTGCCTGATGATATTGATGATATCCTGGCTTCAAGAGCCTACATCAATCCTTTCGCTGCCCGGTTAATGCTGCGTTATTATCCCCCGACAAAAAAATCCATAATGCTGACTGCTGCCAACGCCGATTGTGCACTTCTGTTGGGGCAATGGGCTTTGCAAATGGGCGCTTGTTGTGTGTATGGTGTTTATCGTTCCCCTCAGCATAGAGATAAACTTCAACGTTGTGGGATAAACCCGGTACCGCTGGATGACAGGGTTCATCTTGCCAGCAGCGCCAGAGACAGTGATATTGTATATGACGCCGTTGGCGGCTCGCTGGCAGAGTTTTTGCTGGACAGTATGAAGCGTGATGGACGATTTGTTTCCTACGGTTTGCTCTCGGGCCAGCCCTATAAAATCCAGTCTGTCTCTCCGGCGACATGTTGGTTTCATATTCGTAATTATCTTGACGACTTCAGTAATAGCGACTGGCAGCAAGAGTTCAGTGATATCTGGCCACTTCTGCAAAGCAGTGAACTGAATGAATATCGGCTTTATTCGTCGGTTCAGTGGCGGGAGGCAATTAACAGTTACTATAAGAGCGGGCGCTTGCTTAAACCCGTGTTGATGTTAAATGAATAATCCTTCATGATCTCCATTGCACAGCGTAAGCCCCCCGATGCCGGCAGAAATTCCGCCATCACAGATGCCAGACAGAACGGCGCGTCATCCTGTCTCTGGTCAGAGTAAACAGTAAGTTAACCCTTCGGGATAAGTGAGACTTCAGTTGCGGCGGTAAGAGAAACCCGGGGGGATTTTACTATGACCCCGGAGGTTATATAAAACCGAAGATAAAGCCGCTGAATCACCCTTCCAAAGTGTTTAGCGGCATACCTGTAACGTATTTTATTTTTTCAGGCTCTTCCTGGTATCCGGCATAAACAACGTGATAAATCCCAACAACGGCAGGAAAGCACACAGGCTGTAAACCCAGTCGATGCCGTGGATATCGGCCAGTTTGCCCAGACCCGCAGCGGCCAAACCACCTATACCAAACATGGTACCAAACATGATTCCGGCTACCATTCCTGAGCGACCAGGGATGATCTCCTGAGCATAAACCACCAGTGCAGAGAAAGCCGAAGACAGAATCAGGCCAATAATAATGGTAAACACGATAGTCCAGTGCAGATCGACATAAGGCAGCGCCAGCGAGAACGGAATAACGCCTAAAAATGAGATCCACACTACCGCTTTACGCCCTAAACGATCACCGACCGGCCCGCCGGCAAAAGTCCCGACCGCCACCGCTGCAAGAAAAGCAAACAGGCAGAGCTGTGCTTTTTCCAGTGGCAGACTGAAGTGATGTACCAGGTAAAAGGTGAAATAATTGCTCAGTGACGCGATGTAGGTAAATTTGGCGAACATCAGAATGCCGACTACCACCAGCGCCTGGAATACTTTGGCCCGGCTGAGTTGCTGCACTACGGCACTGTTATGGCGTTTCATATGCATCTGGCCGTAGTGTGCAGACCAGTGGCTGAGTTTAGTCAGAATGACAATCGCGATGAATGCGCAAACCATCAGCCAGGCCACAGACAACTGGCCATGAGGAATAATCAACAAGGCTGCCAGCAGAGGCCCGAAAGAAGAGCCGGTATTTCCGCCCACCTGAAAGGCAGACTGCGCGGTGCCAAACCGTCCACCTGACGCCATACGGGCAATACGGGATGCCTCCGGGTGGAAGACAGATGAACCCACACCAACCATCGCTGCGGCAATTAATATGGTTAAGAAATTCCCGGCTATAGCCAGTAAGCCAATGCCCAGCAGAGTCACCCCCATCCCCGATGGCAATAACAAGGGTTTAGGGTGCTTATCAGTATACAACCCTATCCATGGCTGAAGCAGTGAGGCAGTTATCTGGTACACAAGGGATATCAACCCAATTTGCGTATAGCTGAGGGTAAAGTTCGCCTTAAGCATTGGGTAGATTGAAGGCAATACCGACTGGATCATGTCATTACAACCATGAGCGAGAGCGGTGGCCCCGACAATGCTGACCAGGAAACCCCGGGCTGATTCTGAGCTGGCTGAGTCTGGTATCGCGGTGGGATGCCCGGGTTCAGTGGTATGCGACGTCATATTAATGTCTCTTTACAGATGAAGATAAGCTGGTTTATGAGTTGCCTGTTTCAACAGCTTCCCGAAATACCGATATTCCGCCGTTTTCGACGCTATCAGCAGAATAATCATAAGTGCAAAACTTAAATCTGAAATGCCAAATTATATAGATAAAGCGCCAGCAGGGGCATTGTCACCTGAAACTTCCCTGACATTGTTTTATGGGCCGAATTCTCTCCCGTTATTCCTCTGTGGATAAATATCCACCGGCAGAGATGTCACTTTTACCGGCCGGGATCATTATGGCCCGGAGGAGTGTGGTATCTGGTCATTATTAAGGGCTGACGGCCGGAAAAATTGCAGCGAATTAATTAATAATACTCATAACCCTTATCGATATATGGCTATTAACCCGTGGCTGGCTAAATGCTAGTTTGAAACGCTGGTCGATTTGTTTCTTAAAAATAAAAGTATAACAAAGTTAACACTCTTTTCTCTGTGTGGAGCATGGTGCGATGGATATTCCAGATATTCAGTTTTCAAGGCGTCGGTTTATGGCCGGCGCAGGCGCGTTACTCATTGGTGCCTGGTTACCTGCAAAAGCGAAGATGGCAGCGATGACGCTGACGGGTGAAATGCCTGCTTCTGACGCAATGACCGGGCAATTTAAGGCGAATGCCTTTGTACAAATAGGTACTGATGACATTGTCACGGTACTAAGTAAACATACTGAAGTAGGACAGGGCGTCTATACCGGAATGGCAACACTGGTTGCTGAAGAACTGGACGCTGACTGGTCTAGGGTCAGGGTTATTGCTGCGCCTGTAGACACGAATGTCTATAAAAATATGAAACTGGGCGTCCAGGGGACCGGTGGCTCCAGTGCCGTTGCCAATGCTTATGAACAGATGCGCCAGATGGGGGCCATCGCACGTATGATGCTGGTGAGCGCTGCGGCCCGTGAATGGCAGGTGCCTGTCCGGGAAATTACAGTGCAGCGTGGCATTATCTCCCACACCGGAAGTGGTCGTTCCGGCTCCTTTGGGCAGTTTGCGACCCTGGCCTCCACCATGCCCGCTCCGGCGTTGGAGAATGTTCATCTCAAGGACGCCGCCAGCTTTACTCTGATAGGCAAACTTCGTACTACTCCCCGCCTGGATTCGCCAGCCAAAACCAACGGTAGTGCTTATTTCTCTCAGGATATTCATGAAAAGGATATGCTGACGGTGACGATTAAAAAACCCTCTTACTTTGGGGCGAAATTAGAGTCGTTTGATGCCAGTGAAGCATTGAAAGTTCCTGGTGTCGTCACGGTTAAAGCAACGGATACCGGCGTGGCGGTTTACGCACGTTCTTCATGGGCAGCTATTCGGGGTCGCGAAAAGCTGCAAACGGTCTGGGATGAATCTGCTGCTGAAAAACGCAGTACCGATGAGCTGTTTGCTGAATTCAGGTCAAAGGCGCAATCAACAGGAGCTGTGGCGGCACAAACCGGTAATCCTGACGAGGCGTTCAATGGCGCCGACAAGGTCATCGAGGCCGAATATACCTTCCCCTGGATAGCCCACGCGCCGATGGAGCCGCTGGCCGCTTATCTCTACTGGGATGGTGAGAGCGTACATGCCAAATATGGCTGCCAGATCCAGACACTCGATCAAAATCAGTTCTGCGAATATTTCAAGCTTCCCGCTGAGAAAGTGCATATCGAAACCATACTTGCCGGGGGTAGCTTCGGGCGGCGGATTGACCTGGGTAATAAAGTACTGGGTCCCGACCTGGCGGCGGACCTGTCGGGTGTTGCCAAAGCTATCGGGCCTGGTCAGGGGGTCAAACTGATCTCTACCCGGGAGGATGATCTGACTGGCGGCTGGTATCGTCCGATGATACTGCACCGTTTTCGCGCGGCCATCAAAGACAACCACATTGTCGCCTGGACCAACACGGTGGCCGGTCAGTCTTTTCTCGTAAATAGTGCCTTTGCCGGGATGCTGAAAGACGGGGTGGACGGGACCATGGTGGAAGGAGCAAAAGATACCCCTTACACCTTTGAGAATTTTCGTTGCGATGCTCATATTGTCACGAGCAAAATCCCGGTCACGTCATTGCGTTCCGTGGGGAGTACCCACACGGGTCATGCTGTCGAAAGCTTTATCGATCAGTTGTTACAGGAGACCGGACAGGACCCTGTTGAAGGTCGGCTGGCACTGATGAAGGAAGCACCTCGTGAAGCAGGCGTTCTGCGTGCGGTAGCCAAAGCCGCAAACTGGCAGGGACCTGAGGCTGCCGACGGCAGAATGCGTGGCGTGGGTGTGGCGAAAGCCTTTGACACCAGGGTGGCACAGATTGCTGAAGTCTCTATTGGCCCTGGCGGGATACCCAAAGTGCATAAAGTCTGGTGCGCAGTTGACTGCGGCATCGCGGTTAATCCGGATGTCATCAAGGCACAAATTGAAGGTGGGATTGGCTATGGTCTTAGCATCGCACTTTACGGCAATATTTCGATGAAAGAGGGGCGCATCGAGCAGTCAAACTTCAACAGTTACCGGCCATTACGTATAAACGAAATGCCTGAGATTGAGGTTGTCATTGTTCCATCCACTGAAGCCCCAAGTGGCGTCGGTGAACTGGGTGTACCCACTATTGCGCCAGCCGTTGGAAATGCTCTGGCTCGTCTGGGCCGTCCCCGTAGCAGTTTAAGTCTTCCTTTTCATCGTCCCGGTTCATCGTCGACGCAACAATCAGAGGCATAATCATGACCACATTAACCATCAATAATAATTCCGTGCCATTTGACGATGATGAACAAATGCCTTTGCTGTGGTTCCTGCGTGATGCGGCGGGTCTTACCGGGACTAAATTTGGCTGCGGTATTGCCATGTGCGGCGCCTGTACGGTGCATCTGGATGGTGTCCCTGTCCGGGCCTGTCAGACTACCGTGGCAGCAGCAAAAGGTAAGCACATAACAACTATCGAAGGTATCAGTGCTAGCTCTGTCGGTCAGATTGTGCAGAAAGCCTGGGTCGATCTGGATGTCGTGCAGTGCGGATACTGCCAGTCCGGACAGATTATGTCGGCCACGGCGTTACTGACACAAAAACACAATCCCAGCGATGCAGATATCGATGCTGCAATGAGCGGCAATATCTGCCGCTGCGCCACCTATGCACGTATTCGCGCGGCTATCCATCAGGCAGCGACAAATTTGACTGAGGAGAGCAACGGATGAGAACAGGAGTGAAGCGAATATCCGGGCTGATTGGCGTACTGGTGCTGGTAGTCATTGTTTACTGTGGATACCAGATCCTGAAGCCTGAAGGTGCCGAGCCGGTTCCCCCGATTTCCGGCGCACCTGCCACGATGACCAGCCAGATACAGCGCGGTGAATATCTTGCCAAAGCGGCTGACTGTGTCGCCTGCCATACCGCACCAGGCGGTAAACCCTTTGCCGGAGGATTTCGTTTTTCTCTGCCTTTCGGCGCAATTTATGGCACTAATATTACCGCTGATAAAGAAACCGGTATCGGTAACTGGAGCGATGATCAGTTTGTTGCTGCGGTAAGAGAGGGCGTCAGCCCGCACGGCAATCTCTACCCGGCGATGCCTTATACCTCCTACACCGGTATGAGCCGTGATGATGTACTTGCTATCAAAGCCTGGCTGTTCAGCCTGCCGCCGGTGAAACAGGCTAACCGTACCAATGAACTCTCGTTTCCCTTCAATCAGCGCTGGGGCATGGCCTTCTGGAATCTGGTCTTTTTTAATCATCAGCGGTTTGCGCCAAATCCTCAGCAGGATGCAGAATGGAATCGCGGAGCGTATCTGGCCGGACCTCTCGGACATTGTGCGGAATGCCATACTCCCCGAAATATCGGTTTTGGCCTGAAGAGCGGCAAGGCATTGAGCGGAGAGGTAGTGCAGGGATGGTTTGCTGGCAACATCACTCCTGATAAGCAAACCGGTATTGGCGGGTGGACCGATGCACAGCTTTCGCAATTCCTGGCCGTAGGACACGCCGAGGGCAGAAGTAGCGCCTCCGGGCCGATGGCAGAAGTCGTGCAAAACAGTACCCAGTATCTGACGCCGGAAGACAATGCGGCACTGGTTAAGTATCTGCGAAATATTGAACCTGTTGCCACTGAGGCCAGTGCTCAGGTTAATTTGCAGCCAGAGGGTGCGGTGAACTCCAGTGCAATTCTGCCTGCGTCTGCAACTCAGTCTCAGGGGCAACAGCTTTTTGCCGGTGACTGTAGCGGTTGTCACTTATGGAATGGTGCTGGACGCCAGACACCGTATGCTTCGTTAAAAGGTAGCACGGCAGTTAACGATCCACAGGGTCGCAGTGTTGTGCAGGCAATTTTGCGCGGCAGCCACCTGAATGTGAAGGATCAGGTGTTGATGATGCCTGGATTTGGCGACAAATATTCCGATGAGGAAGTGGCAGCGGTAGCGAACTACGTGCTGCGTCAGTTTGGTGACAAGCAGGGAACGGTGACCGCCAAACAGGTGGCTGAGCAGCGTAAGAATTAGGCCTTGAAAGTAGAGGGTGGATATCCTGTGACTGGCGGTGGGTTCCTGCCAGAAATTTTATCCTCTCCTGCTTTTTTATCCTCTCCTGATAAGTGACAGGACGATACCGATGTCAGGACAGACAATACTATCTGAACGGATTGCACTGACGGACCCTGGTTACCCGCTGGCTATTGACCGGCCTGCCGATATTTTTATATGAGATAAAAAGTAATGATGACACTCGACCAGCGTGTGGTGAATGCAGCACTGAACTGGCATCAGTCTAATCAGCCGGTATGGGTCTGTACCGTTCTGAGCACGTATGGCTCGTCGCCTCGCGCCCCGGGAACCCTTATGGCAGTAAACCACAAGGGCGAATACTGTGGCTCACTGTCTGGTGGCTGCATTGAAGAGGATTTTCTGGCGCAGCTGGCGGCCGGGCATTACCGCGAGTGGAGCCAGATAATTCGGTACGGTGAGGGAGGAATGCGTCCTGATGTTCAACTACCCTGTGGAGGACGGCTGGATGTATTAATTGAATATCTGCCGCCTGACGCAACCAGTTTAACGATATTGCAGGCGATGCAGCAGGCCCTGTCTGGCAGAATACAGATGGTGAAAGGAGTCGCTGAGGGGGCCAGAGCTGACTGGAATTCTCTTCCATCCGGACAGGAATTGCCTGCGTTGGACTACCGCGGTAGCGACCAGCCGATTCTTCTGCCGGTGGGCGCTGTTCCGGAATTGCTGATAGCGGGCTACTCTACAGTGGCGTTTGAGTGTATCCGCCTTGGCCAGCTGTTGGGGTTCCATGTTCGCGTCTGTGAACACCGGCAGGATATGTTGAACGAACTGGAAGTGCATTTTTCCGCTGCCGATAATGTCACGATTGTACCTCAGCATCCCGCCCGTTGGCTTGAGCTTAACGGAGCCCCCCCTACAGCCGCTATAGTATCCCTGACTCATGATCCCCGTATTGATGAGTTAACAATGATGGAAGCCATCAGTACGCATGCTTTTTATATTGGCATCATGGGTTCGGCCAAAAACAGCGCAAAAAGAAAGCAGCGTCTGCAGACTATTGGTGGTATGCAACCTGAAGATCTTGCCCGGATTAAAGCGCCGATTGGTCTGGCGATAGGGAGTAAAACGCCAGCCGAAATTGCTCTGTCGGTGATGGCCGATATTGTAAAAACCCGAAACAGGGTTTAGGTTAACAGCAGGATTTATACCTAAAGCATATCCTGTTAACCAGTTCCTCTGATAATGGTAATGCAGATTCAGGTCATATCTTGCGACATGCGGTGGGTAACAAACACGGATTCGCTTTATATAATAATGACAGTGGATGATGTAGCGCAGCCGACACCGGGGTAAATATCACCCCTAAGATAAAGTCAGCCGTTATTTAACCCCCTGAACCGGGCATTAGCGTATTGAGTGCCTGAGATTTCGCTCCTGATATTATTCTGTGGTCAGTTAGCGGGGATTCTCAGCCGTGCTGGCTCAAAGAAATATCCTGGCGTAGTCACCAAATACTCAACCGGGTAGTACTGACAAAAAGCTGACCAGGCTATGACAAAAATATCAGGGTTCTGGCGTTGATATTTTTATAACATACTAAGATCGTTAATAATGCACTCAGGTTCTTTACTGAGAGGCATATTATCCTGGTCTAAAACTCCATCATTTTTAAGTGGGCTATCAGTCTGCAACTCTGCAAACAATGGAGTCAGGTCTTGCTGTGCTTCTCCTTGAATTGCTATCAGCTCGAACGTTTTATTTTTTGCTGCATCATTGCTCAGGGCACTGACCAGAACCCGGGCGATTTGTTTGCGAGCAATCACACCATCTTCCGGGGTTCCGGTATGGCGTTTGTCCCCCTGAAGCATAACGATTCTGTGTTCGTCCGGGTTATTGTAATCAAACCAGCCGGGCCGGACGATGGTATAGGGGTGACCACTGGCCCGGACCAGACGTTCGGCACGCCTTTTCCAGTCATGGACCTCAGTGCGTTGATTCCAACTGCTGAGCCGTTCTGTTACTCCAATGGCCGTCATTAAGCCAATACGAACCGAAGTATTCCTGAAGATACGTAATATATTACGCACACCGCCATAATCTATCGCTCTGGCACCAATACGCCCCAGTCCATCGGAACCGTGAGTAAAAATGATGCTATCAATATCTTTCGGTAAACCGCTGAGTGTCTCAGGTAATGAAATATCTCCGTAGAACACCTCTGTTCCACGAGGAAGTAATTTAATTTTCTGTTTATTTCTGACCAGGGCCAAAGGCTGATGGCCCATTTCAATCGCGGTATTCACGACATTGAGACCAATGCTGCCCGTTGATCCTACAATAAGTATTTTCATGATAAATCTTCTGCTAAATTAAGCTTAACTTTGCATCCAGAATATCAATGATCGTTATTGCCAGTCATAGGTTTAAAATGATTGTGTCTATGAATAACCTTCATGAGTCTGGCCTGAAGGTAATGCTATTATTCTGCGGGTAATGCCACTATAAGGAAATCACCCATGCTCAAAGAGAATTTCAACGATCTGCAAATTTTTCTCGTGGTGGCAAGAGAGCGAAGTTTTACCAAAGCAGCGGGCAAACTGGGAGTTTCTCAGTCTGCACTCAGTCATGCGATGAAAGCCCTGGAAGAAAGACTCAATATCCGTCTTCTGACCCGCACGACCCGCAGCGTAGCCCCTACTGAAGCCGGTGAGCGGATTATTGCCTGCCTCGAACCCCGTATTGCCGATCTTGAACAGGAGCTGGAATCACTGGTTCAACTGAACTGTATCGCCTCCGGCAATATTCGTTTATCTGCCGGAGAGCATGCCGCGCGAAGCCTGGTATGGCCTAAGTTAAAACCCTTCCTCGCGGAATACCCGGAAATTAACGTGGAACTGGTGGTGGATAACGGCTTTGTCAATATTGTTGAGGGGCGTTTTGATGCGGGTATCCGTCTGGGCGAAAGCGTGGATAAGGATATGATTGCTGTAAGGATTGGGCCAGAGATGAGGATGGCAATAGTGGGATCACCGTCCTATTTTGCCGCAAATCCCGCCCCTCTGACACCGCATGATCTACAAACTCACCGATGTATCAATATGCGGCTGCCCACTGCTGGTGGACTTTACCACTGGGAGTTTGAGAAGGAGGGTAAGCCGCTACGGGTCAGAGTGGAAGGACAGGTAACGTTTAATTTGCAGGCGGAAAGGATTGATGCGGCTTTATCCGGTTTTGGCCTTGCCTGTATACCTGATGACAGGGTAGAGGATTATATAAAATCCGGGGAACTTATTCGGGTTCTGCAAGACTGGTGTCCATTTTTTCCTGGCTATTATCTTTACTATCCCAGCCGTAAACAGCATCCCCCGGCTTTTGCACTGATGATAGATGCCCTCCGCTATACGTAATAACGGGGCCGCTACTGACTGCGGACCCGTCCGGTATTAACGACCTACACGAGCCTGATGTTCAGGAGAATAACGTTCGCCGACGACGTTAATCGTTTCAAGCGCCCGGGTTATCTGTTGCAAGTCATCCTGAGAAAGGATGATGTCGGCGGCCCCGAGGTTTTCCTCCAGCCGGTGCAGTTTGGTGGTACCGGGAATTGGAACAATCCACGGTTTTTGTGCCAGTAGCCAGGCCAGAGCGATTTGTGCGGAGCTTACACCTTTCGCAGCAGCCAGTTCACCCAGCAATGTAACCAGCTTCTCATTGGCTTCAATCGCCTGTTCAGCGAAACGCGGCACAGTGCTGCGGTAATCATCCTTCCCAAAAATTGTTCCGGGCTTAATCGATCCTGTCAGGAAGCCTTTACCTAATGGGCTGAACGGAACAAAACCAATGCCCAGTTCTTCCAGTAACGGCAGGATCTCCTGCTCAGGTTCGCGCCACCACATGGAGTATTCACTTTGCAACGCAGTAACCGGTTGTACGGCATGCGCACGACGAATGGTTTGTGCGCCCGCTTCGGACAGACCGAAATGTTTAACTTTGCCTTCAGCTATCAGGTCTTTTACTGTACCCGCAACATCTTCAATAGGGACATCCGGGTCGACGCGGTGGATCAATAACATCCGTTTGAAGACGGCGTAAAGAGCCTTCCACAGCTTCACTGATATGCTCAGGACGGTGTTTAAAATCTGCTGCTTATTGTCCGCACCGAAGGTAAAACCAAACTTGGTGGCAATGATTACACGGTCACGAAACGGCTTTAAGGCCTCTCCGACCACCTCTTCATTAAGAAACGGACCATACACTTCAGCGGTATCGAAGAACGTGACACCACGTTCAACCGCAGCGCGAATCAACCCGATTGCCTGACGGGTATCGGTCGCCGGGCCATAGCCGTGGCTTAAACCCATACAACCCAGCCCAGGCGCGGAAACTTCAAGACCGGATTTACCAAGATAACGTGTTTGCATTGAATAAATACCTCTTCTATCGCGACTTAAACATCCAGTTTGCGGCCAGTCAGCCATTCCACCATCGCCGGGTCGCGGTGAGAGAAGAAGGCGCTGGTGGCGGTGTCGAGGGCAGTAATCTGCAGCATCTCTTCAGAGCTGAGTTCAAAGTCGAGAATGTTGATGTTCTCCTGCATGCGTTCTTTTCGGACCGATTTGGCCAATGAAACGATGCCTCGCTGGAAGATCCAGCGCAGTACTACCTGGCCTACGCTTTTGCCGTACTTCTGACCTATTGCCGTCAGCACGGGATGCTGGAACAGGCCATTTTTACCCTCAGCAAACGGAGCCCAGGCTTCGGGCTGAATACCACGGCTTTGCATCCATGGCACGGCATGAAGCTGCTGGTTAAAGGGGTTAACTTCAATCTGGTTTACCGCAGGGGCAACTTTGTTGAAGGCGATAAGGTCAGCCAGTCGGTCAGGATGGAAGTTGCTGACGCCAATAGCACGAATTTTGCCAGCCTGTTGTAATTCTTCCATGGCACGCCACGCCCCGTGGACATCACCGTAAGGCTGGTGAATCAGGTACAGGTCAACGTAATCAAGTTGCAGTCGATTCAGGGAGCGTTCGAACTGTGCTTTAGCGCCTTCGTAATGAGTATCCTGCAACCACAGTTTGGTGGTGACAAACAGTTCGTCACGAGCGATATCGGTCTGTTTCAGTGCGTTCCCGACCTGGGTTTCATTCTGGTAAGACGCGGCGGTATAGATCAGGCGGTATCCTGTATCGATAGCATCAAGTACGGCTCTTTCGCATTCAGCGGCATCAGACATCTGAAACACACCAAAGCCCAGCAGGGGCATTTCAATACCGTTGTTCAGTTTTACAGTTTGCATGACGTTATCCTGTGATTGTTGAGTAGTAAAAGGATAGCGCAAAGTTATTTATGCGATTAGATGGGGTAATTAGCTAGGGTTTATCAGATGTGTTCATTAATTTGGAGCAGGTAACCGGAATGCCTTCGGCAAATATCGCAGCAGCATAAATACCAGCAAACAGGGTTAATCGCGGTGAATCTGCTAAACCCGCATAAGCATCCGCCTGGTAATTTATATCCCTGGCTGTCGATACCTTATTAACGCTCAGACAATAACAACCATAGCATCGTCCTCAATTCCCTCATAGCAGAGCTCCTCAGTTATCCGTTAAGTGACATGTCCGGCTCCGGGCAGGTTAGCTCTCCGGATTGTAAAATGAGTGTCCCGGTCTGCTTTTAAATGGTGCAGTGGTGTTATCCTGACTCTCTGCGATTTATTATTTTTTTTCATTAATGAAATCGCAATTGTGCGGTTGTGCGGATAAAACCGATGTTGTTACTGTAAGGCATGTTTTGATCAATATTCTTTGCATCTGTCATGGCGCCTTCAGCCATTCCCGTGTCCCTGGCCGGGGAACCGGAGGCGCTAACCAGAGGCTTTCCTGATTTTGATACCGGAACTAAAAAGGGCGTGAGTAATAACAGTCAGTTGCAGGCGGTAATGTGTCGTCTGTCGTCATTATCTGATTGAATATGAACAGCGACACTTTTCTCCGTCACGATATGAGGTAGTTATGAAAACGATTGGTTATGCAGCGCACGATTCTGACGCGAAACTTGTTCCCTATCATTTTGAACGTCGCGATTTACGTGAAAACGATGTCGCCATTGAAATTCTCTACTGCGGCGTTTGTCATTCAGACTTGCATACGGTCAATGGCGACTGGGGTCCGCAGGCTTATCCATTGATCCCCGGACACGAGATAGTAGGGGTCGTCACGTCCGTGGCGCAGAACGTCAAAAAATATCATGCAGGTGATCATGTTGCCGTTGGCTGCATGGTGGATAGCTGTATGCACTGTGATCAGTGTGAGCATGGCGAAGAGCAATTTTGTCGTAACGGTATGACGCCTACCTATGGCGCACCGGACCGCATTAGCGGTGAAGTCACTCAGGGTGGATACTCCAAACATATTGTCGTACGTGAAGAGTTTGTTCTGCGCGTACCGGAAAATATGGACCTGGCAAAGACCGCACCTATCCTCTGTGCTGGTATTACTACCTTCTCTCCGCTGCGTACCTGGAATGTTGGTCCGGGAAGCCGTATTGGCGTGATAGGTTTAGGTGGCCTGGGCCATATGGCGGTTAAGCTGGCCGTCGCGATGGGGGCCGTGGTGACCGTCATCAGCCGCAATAAGAACAAGGAAGACGAAGCAAAAGCGCTGGGTGCGAAAGGTATTCTGCCTTCCTCTGATCCGCAGGCATTACAGGACTCAGCCGCCGCATTCGATTTAATTATTGATACAGTGCCCGTTAAGCATGACCTGAATATCTATACTCCGCTATTAGATATTGATGGTTCATTAGTTATTGTAGGTCAGGTGGGGATGATGGATGAACCACTCACTATCCCTCTGGTCATGGGGCGCCGCCGCGTCGCTGGCTCGCTTATCGGTGGCATTGCAGAAACTCAGGAAGTCCTGGATTTCTGTGCAAAGCATGATGTCTATCCTGAGTGCGAAATGATTAATATCGACAGTATAAACGATGCGTTCGCCCGTCTTGCCGAGGGTGACATGGCCCACCGCTTCGTCATTGATATGGCTTCGCTTAGCGCAGAATAAATACTGATAGACAAGCGGTCGCGTGCGTTTGCTGCCGCTTGCACAACTTCTCTTCAGCAGTAATAACTGTCGCGATTCATGAATTTTGTTCATTTTTCTATTCTGATAACAGCGATTAACAAGCTGTTCTTTTCTGATAAAAATAGTGTCCACCCGCTTCGGTTGAGCGGTTGCTCATATTTTTAGCGGTCTTTCAGGATGGAGTCTGCGGGGCCTGACAGGCATATTTTGGCAACAATCAGCGCGTAGATTACAGAGGAACTAACGATTGCTGAACCCGCTGACCACTTTACCGGGCGTGCTTACATTGACCCACTTTTTTCACCGGTTGCACCGCAAAGAACCGGAGCAGCCTATGTCACTTTCGTTCCGGGTGCGCGATCTGACTGGCATACTCATCCGCTTGGGCAGACGCTGGTGATAACCTCCGGTACCGGCTGGGTACAGGAGTGGGGTGGAGAACGGAAAACGGTGCACGCAGGGGATGTTGTTCAATGCCCACCGGGGGTTAAGCACTGGCACGGCGCTACGGATAACACCACGATGGTTCATATGGCCATTCAGGAATCGAATGACAAAGGTGAAAACGTAAACTGGCTTGAAAAAGTCAGTGATGATCAGTATCTGCAGGCGGGAGAACATGAATGATAAACAGGGTATTACTGGCTATTGTTCCTCTGTTATTGATGAGCGGATGCATTTCCCATACCACGCAAAACAGGAGTTCAAAAATGATACCACAAGATGCACATGGCGCTGTTGCTGAAGTCGCACCCGCTATGGCGGCGTATGCTCAACGATTTATTGAGAAAGATCTCTGGAATCGTCCGGAGCTATCGCGCCGTGATCGCAGTCTGGTCACGGTTGCAGCACTCATCAGCCGTAATGATACCGCTGAGCTTCCATACTATCTTAATGTGGCGCTGGATAGCGGCGTAAAACCCGCTGAAATTTCGGAGGTCATTACTCACCTGGCATTTTATGCTGGCTGGCCAAATGCTACCTCTGCGGCACTGGCTGCACGTAACGTATTTTCGCAACGCCATATTGATACGGCATCATTGCCAGGTGATAAAGTGGATTTTCTCCCACTGGATAAAGAGTCTGAAAACCAACGTGCCACCATGGTTGAGTCAAACTTTGGCGAGGTATCTCCGGGTGTAGTGAAATACACCACGGATGCGCTATTCCAGGACCTGTGGCTGCGGCCTGGTCTGGCACCACGGGACCGGAGTCTGGTCACCGTCAGCGCACTGGTGACCGCCGGACAAGTGGCACAAGTGCCTTATCATCTCAACCGTGCAATGAATAATGGTTTGACCCGGACTCAGGCCTCAGAGGTGCTGACGCAGTTGGCCTTTGTGGCGGGTTGGCCAAACATTTTCTCGGCATTACCTGTATTTAAAGAAGTATTTGCAGGCAGAAATACCGCATAACGGATGACAATGTACAAAAGCCAGTACCTGAACAGGTGCTGGCTTTTTTCTGCGAACAAGAGTAGGTGGATACTCCGGCAGGAGCATATTCAGGGATGTCTGTAGTGGCGCAGCGCGTCAATCACAAGCTCGAAAGCTTTCGAATGATTTCGATTTTCCGGGTAGTAAATGTAATAACCTTCCCAGTAAGGGCACCAGTCTTCAAGGACGCTGATCAGTTCGCCGGAGGCGAGCTGTTTCTCAGCGATATCGCGGGGAACATGTGCCAGTCCGTATCCTTCTGTCGCGGCCTGCAGATTTTGATAGATACGACTAAACACAAGCTGACCGCCGACTTTGACATTCAGGCTCTTACCCTCTTTTTCAAACTCCCAGACATACAAATTACCGTGGGTGGGAAACCGAAGATTGATGCAGTTGTGATCAATAAGATCGTTAGGGTGCTGTGGCAAAGTGTGCCGGGAAAAATAGTCTGGAGAACCCACCACAGCGAAGCGTACATCCGGGCCGATGCGCACTGAAATCATGCCATTAGATATTTGTTCACCGAGTCGTGTACCCGCGTCAAAACGGCCGGAGACAATATCCGTCAGAGCATAGTCGTCAATCAACTCCAGAGTAATATCCGGGTATTCCTTAAGTAGTGGTTCAAGCTTAGGCCATATCACTGAGCCTATCGCATAATCCGACGTTGAGATACGTACCGTACCGGCGGCTTTACTGTTGAGGTCTTTCAGTGACTGTAATCGCCCCTGGATACCATCGATATAAGGGCCGAGGTCATCGAGCATGGATTGCCCTAGATCGGTTAACGAAATACTGCGTGTGGTGCGGGTCAGAAGTTTCATCCCAAGACGGGATTCGAGGGTGCGAATAGTATGGCTAAGCGCTGATTGTGAAACGCCTAAATGGGCCGCTGCTTTGGTAAAACTCTTTTCACGCGCCACCACTATAAACGCCATTAAATCATTAAGGTTTTCCCGTGCCAACCTGTGCTCCTTGCAGCCAAAAAAGAGTAATGAGCGTAGTGTAGCGTAATGCAACACGAACAAGCACTCAATCGAGGGATAATTTATTGCTTTTGAACGGGTCGAATTTCAGGGAATACCATTTATGATATTCATTCATATGTCATATCGAATTTCACCCCTAACTCACCCCTGCCTTTTACTTTAAAATGATTATTCGTCTATGACAGAGGAATTCAATAGTGGATTATTCATTATTAAACAATAACCTGAAAATGCCTATGGCCGGTTTTGGTGTTTTTCAGGTGACAGATAAAGAAGAATGTAAGCAGTCAGTGTTGACTGCCATTCGTGCTGGCTATCGTCTCATCGATACCGCAGCCGTTTACGGTAATGAAGATGCTGTTGGTGACGCTGTGCGTGAGGCCATTGCCGAAGGTTTATGTCGTCGCGAAGATCTGTTTATTACCTCAAAACTGTGGGTACAGGATATGGCCAGTTACGATATGGCCAGGGCAGGTATCGACGCTTCCTTAGAAAAATCAGGGCTGGAATATTTTGATCTCTATTTACTGCACCAGGCAATGCGCGATTATTTCAGCGCGTGGCGTGCACTTGAAGACGCCTATGATGCCGGTAAACTTAAGGCGATTGGAGTCTCTAATTTCTATGCTCATGTATTAGCAAACTTCTGTGAGACCGTCAGAATCAGGCCCATGGTGAATCAGGTTGAATTACATCCTTACTTCACCCAGCCGGTTGCCCTTGAAACCATGAAGTATTACAACGTTCAACCGGAAGCCTGGGCCCCATTAGGCGGCGGCAGGCATAAGCCGTATGAAAATGAAATGCTGCAACGAATTGCCGATGCCCACAAGAAAACGGTTGCTCAGGTTGTACTGCGCTGGAATGTGCAGCGTGGCGTCACGGTTATCCCTAAATCCACCCGTCAGGAGCGTATTGAAGAGAACTTTGCCATCTGGGATTTCTCACTGACTGAGAGCGAGATGGAACAAATCAGCTCACTCGATTTAGGCTACGTTGGCGATGCCATGAAACACTTTAACCCGGAATTTGTGCGTGGCTGTCTCGGTGTGAAAATTCACGACCGTTAACGCTGATTTTCGTATTGAGCCTTCATGAGTGAAGGCTCAATACGACGTATTTCTGCCGGAGATTTTTCTCTTGCAGGAATTTACTCACCTGGTGACGGAAGCACCGATTCAGCGTTTGATTGTCGTGAGAGAACTGAACGCTTTAAAAGGACTCTGGCCGGTTAAACTACCCCTGCTCATCCGTTTCTGACTAAACAGCCTCTTATCTGGTCGTGCGCCCGGCGCTGCCCAGACCTGGATGGTCGACCAGAGAGTTGAAAATCTACGTCTCAGTCATATATTCCGGAGCTCTTCACGACCCTGCGGGATCATTTCCCGGGTATGAGATAATTGACCTGAACCGGGCAACATAACCAGAGAGCGTAACCATTGCTCAGCACGGTTTCTCATGCCGGGCAGCGATGAGTGTCTGATTAATTTAAATATGCCTGATCACTTATTTCACGTATCAAAACGTATCTGTGAAATTTTCCGGATACGATCAGGGTCGGTATGAGAATGGAAACAACTTACGCCCGTTTCCATGTGGGAGATAATGTCGGTCTCTTCTTCACTGAGTTGAAAATCAAAAACTTCCAGGTTTTGTTTCATTCGTTGTGGGCTGACAGATTTCGGAATCACAATAATGTCACGCTGAATCAACCATCTGAGCACAACCTGAGCGACACTTTTGCCATGTTTTTCTGCAATCTTTAACAACACCGGGTTTTGAAAGAGATGGTTACGGCCTTCAGCGAACGAAGCCCATGACTGTGGCTGAACCCCCAATTCTTTCATGAATGAAACGTTCTCTTCCTGCTGATAAAAGGGATTGATTTCTATCTGATTCAGCGCGGGGGGAATCCGGTTAAAGACAGTCAAATCCACCAGCCGGTCCGGCGAGAAGTTACTGACGCCGATACTGCGCAGCGTACCATCATCAAACTTCTCTTCCATGGCCCGCCATGTGCCGAACACATCTGAGTAAGGCTGGTGAATGAGATACAAATCTACGTAGTCCAGCCCCAGGCGTTCCAGAGAGCGATCTATTGCCCGAAGGGTCTGGCTGTATCCCATATCCTGAACCCATACCTTGGTGGTAATAAACAGATCTTCCCGCGCAACTCCGCTGCGTTTTATTGCCTGACCAACAGCTTTCTCATTCTGGTAGGCGGCAGCTGTATCAATAAGTCGGTAACCCGCTTTTATTGCTTCATATACGGCATTTTCACATTCATCAGCATCATTTATTTGATAAACGCCAAAGCCCAACCGGGGCATACGGTGACCAGAGTTTAACGTGACATAGTTCATTGGTTTACCTCAATAGATCTGCTTTCAGCATCTGACCGGTTCATTAAGCACAAACTATCCATAGAGTAGCGCTGGTTTTCCGGTTCAGGGGAATGGTCAGTATAATTAAACCGCGATAGATAATTAATCATAGAAAGTCGCTATCAGTTTATCAAAAGTCTCATGAACTCATCCGGCGGTTGTCTTCACTCTTCCGGATTCGATAGCGTTAGCCTTCCACTCATTGAAGCGGGTTATCGAAAGGAATGGGTGGATTTTTCGGGTAAAGACCACCTCTGCTCATCCGTTCCCGGAGAAATAGTCCTTGCTACAGTAGTACGCCCGGCGCTGTCCCGGCGTGGCTGATCGAAAAGATAGTGTCCTCCTTATCTGACAGACTCAGGAATTCAGACGATTAACTGCGTATGGTTTCTAACCAATCGGTGACCGTTTCTGTGGTCCTGCGCTCCTGGTCGCATTCCATAACCAGCGGTTTTTCCCGGCGGGCGGTTGGCGCCAGACTGGCAAGGATGTCGTCACTGTCTCCCTGACCGTAGCCGCCGTGAGTAATGAAGGGGATAAGTAATTTGCCCGCAAGGTTATGGCTGCTAAGAAATGTCTGCACTACGGGAGGCACGCTGGTTCCCCAGACGGGAAAGCCTAAATATACGGTCTCATAGCGTGAGATATCTGTGACACTATTTTTTAACGCGGGTCTTACTCCCCGTTCACGCTCATTTTTTGCCTGTTCAACGGTCTGGAAATAGTCTTCCGGATAAGGTGTTGCCGGTTCGATTTCAAACAGAGAGGTGTTCAGGGCACGGTGAATGACGCCCGCAATCACCCGTGTATTACCGCTGCGGGAAAAGTATGCCACCAGAATACGGCTACCTTGCACGTTTGTGTTTCCGGCAGCAGCCGATGCCAGAGAGACGTTGGCCAGAGATAGCCCGGCAAGCGCAGTAATCAACATCCTGCGGGAGGGGTTATGTTGCATAATCAGCTCCTGATTTTTTTTGCCAGCGCCAGATCCAGCGCCTTTTCAGCGCGCGTAGCCGCATCTTTTTCGCCATGTTCACGCAGAACCTGTGCCAGTTGTCGCAGCTGAGATGCCGTCAGACCGACCCGCATACTCGCGCGCGTATGTGATAACAGTTGGGCTTCAACGCCTGGTGTGGCGGCTAATGCACCCACCGTTGCCAGTTCACGGCTTTGCCAGTCGAGGTTATCGCGGGCGAAAATGTCGCCGAACAGATGTGTTTGCAGAAATTGATTAATGACGGGGGCAAAATCAAACAGAGGTCCCTTGACGGGAGCGCCTGAAATTTTAGTCTGGTTTGCGATACCGACTCGGCGAAGCTCGTCCCCGACAGGGATTGGGGCAACCGGTTCTTTACCCGCAACGTCTTTAATACCATGTTGTTTACGTGCTTCAACGACCTTCATCAGTTCATTAAGTGCATTCAGGCTACGGGGAAAGCCCGCGTAGGCATAGAGCTGGACCAGAATCTCTTTGGTTTGGTTAATGGTGAGTCCGGAGTCCAGTCCCAGATTCAGGGCCGCATTCAGCTTATCCATCTGACTGTTGGCCATCGTTGCCGCAATCAATGGGATGGCCTGCTGTCGGGCTGACAGTGTATCTGAAACGGTTTGTTGGTGGTTCATTTCTGAGGCTCCTTTATTGACGGTGGCTGCGTTTGCTGTGAGACCCAAACTCAAGGTCAGCAGTACTGCTGTCGCTAATGCTTTAACGGGCGTTATATTGTTCATCTGTCACTTTCTCCATCCAGTTAACACTCTTGCCATTCACAATCCCGGTTATCGCCATATGCGTCATCGCGCTGCCAGGCGCGGCCCCATGCCAGTGCCTGACGCCCGGCGGGCAACAGACAACGTCACCCGCGTGGATGACTTGCACCGGCTGGCCTTCCTGTTGGGTGAGCCCGACACCAGAGATAACAATAAGCCGTTGACCTGCCGGATGCGTATGCCAGCCCGAACGGGCACCCGGCTCAAAGGTGACATAAGCCCCGGAAACCGGGATATCCTTATCCGGTTTGAACAGCGGATCGACCCGGACGCGACCGGTAAAGTTTTCGGCTGACCCATACACTGGCTTCTGACTTCCTGCGGGAGCGATATTGACAGCGGGATTTTGCTCCGCAGCCTGGGATGAAAACGTAAAAAAGGGCAGTAACAGCCCGAGGTAACGTAAGTGTCTGATCATGCAAAGCGTCCTTATCAATGAAGAGGGGATTGCCTACGATAATTTTATCGAGGGGGTGATGACGTCAGGCTGACGCCTCCCTGACAATTCTGTCAGTTAACCCGGGTCCCGGTTTAGTGTCGGAGTGAGCATTGCTCAGTGTTTCATCCGCCACCAGCATGTTTAATTCAGAACTTGTGCGCCGCAATGGTATGCAGAATTCACAGCTGGATAGTATCCGGCAGCGTCTTCAGCAGGCTTCTGATACAGGTGCTCAGGAAGCCGCCGGAGGCGAAGTGCGTTACTCCGGTGATGCCAACCTGACTGATGAACAGATAGCTAAATTACCTTTTGCCTTATACCGGCAGGGTTACGAGTACTACTGGAAAACCCACGCACACCCGAACTCCACGTTTAAATACACCACCAGCAGCCTGATAGATTTGATGAACTTTGACGTGACGGACCATATCAATCTCATCAATAAACCACTGCTGATGATTGCCGGAACAAAAGCGGATACGCTCTATATGACGAAAGATGCGTTCACTAAAGCTACCGGTACGAAGGACAAAGAACTCTTCCTGACCGATGGTGCTACCCATATCGGGACATATTGGGTTCCTGCATACGTTGACAAGGCTTTGCAAAAGCTGAACGTCTTCTTCGAAAAGAATATTTAAATCGTTTCTGATGATGCCCCGGCGACTCTGGCTGGGGTAGGTCAGTCAGCAATATTTACTTTCTTATGGTCACGTCTTGATACATTTTAAATTGTCTGTTCACACCGTAAACCCAGATTAACGAAGTTGTGGTTAAAGATAATTACGTCAGTTAAATAGGTGCTATGAATAGAATTCATAGGTCCGGAGCAGGGAAGGTTATCAGTTAGCCTGATGTGACAGGATGAATCTTAAGTGAGTTAATCGTTCACTTTAGATCACTTTCAGATGGAGAAGTAAATCAGAATTCGCCCGGGGAACGCAGACCCGGGATATTTTCGTTCCTGAAATATAGCTCTGGCTTTTGGTTGACAGACCGAAAGCTGAGCACAGGTAAGGTGTTGGTCATGTCTCCGGGAAGTGGTTAGACGGATAATGTAAATGTTTTGCCGCTTTTTAGATAAAACAACCCGGAACTCACTGCGGGGTAAATGTTAAAGTTATCCTGACTGTAACAGCTATACCTCGCAGAGGTATGGCTGAATCTGCTAAAAATCAGTCTGAAAATAGGTAATACTGAAATGTTCTGCTCACCGGGTCAGGGTGTCTGTTGATATGTCCGCCAGGGAAATTACAGGTGCTGTTCACCGGCCGGAGAGTCGTCAACGCAATACTACCGCCAATCCCGGTGTGGTTTTATGAGTCCGGGTAATCTTAAGCTAACGGGACTCAGACAACAATTCTGACAATTGGCCAGTAAATTATTTAATTAAGTTCGCCGTCCATAGCGATGGTTAATTTAATTATTTGATTAAGTCCGGGGGCAGGTCGATAAATACGCAGGTATGATTTATTGGTATTTATTTGCTGTCCTTGTTATCTGACAATGTCGCCGTCATATAGACGTGATCCCGCCAACTGGCACCAGTAATATGATATGCCTTATATCCCAGTCGCTTTGCTTGTTGAGCAATATTATGTTGAGCTTCATCCAGGGTGCTGCCGGTCGCTGATATTGTTTTAGCGAATGCTACACCGGATAACAATGTAGTGAGTAATGCGGCAATAAATAATTTTTTCATTAACTTCTCCTTAAGAAATGACAGGGCGAGTGGTAAGTTGTGCCATCATTTATGAACTGAATTAGCAATGATGGTAAATTTTATTAAATTAAAAATATAACCAGGTGGTTATTAATACAATTTAATGCGTTGTAATGATCGTGAATATCTCCTCGCATGTGAATGGATTTTCTGATACGAAGAGTATATTAACCATAATCTCTCAATTGAATTGATGTGTGCTCAATATAACAAGCAACTGCTGACAAAACTCTGACATCGAAATGATAAATTTGTCATCCAATAATGGCGAGAATTCTTATGGAATTGTTAGTGTTAAACTGGTAATGGGAGCAGGTTTCGCCTGTTGCCTGCCCTCAGGGTTCCGGGCAGGACAGTGATTTTTGAGTTAACTTATCCTAAAGGTTTTTAACCGAAAACTACGATAATACGGGCATAATGGTATTATATTACCGGTTTAATTTACGGGGGATGAGAAAATATTATAAAGGCAGCATGGCTGAAAACCTTTAGTCAGAAGTAGGGGGTGTAACCTTTTACCCTGGCTGTTGGTAAACAGTGCATCGAAGCTACTCTGCCAGCGATTTAATGTCACCAGGGATGTTTTAATGGATGTGGTGACTGGACGAACCCTTAATCCGGCAGCTGATTTAATGGTTTTTAAAAATGGATATTCAGACTTCCCGAAAAAGAACACTTCATTGATTCCGCACAAGATAACAGAAACTTTAGTTATTAATTAAAATAATTGCTCAGGTATTGTTAAACATATCATAACTATTTAACAGCAGGGAATAAGGATAGCGGGTCAGATGCCAACGGGTTGGTTCCTGAAACAGAGTTAAATATCATCTTCCAGGGAGGGAGAAAATATTCATGGGTGCAATGGGATTTTACCTGCGGGTAGGTGATTCGACGACCTGTGGCGGGAAGATACTGACCGGCGATGAAACGCTCAGCTGGTATGGCGTGGCAGGCGCACTGGAAGGCGATATCGTATCGTGCGGTAAGCATCCGGGGACATATCAGATACTGGGTGGCACATCCGATACCTGGGACGAAGGGAGAAGGCTGGCAGGAACGTTGGACAGTGTCAGTTCCTGTCCGTGCCGGGCACGGTTTATCCAGTCAATATCGGACGGCTATATCCGGGAAGATAATGCTGAAGAGCAGGAGCAGCAGAAGGCAGAGGAAAAATGGTTAGCGGAAGAACGCGAGCATAACCGCGTCTTTGCTAAATCCTGCCTGTGTGGTGAAGGCTGTAATGATGCCGGGGAAGAGCAGGACCCCCATACTAATTTTGCCTCAATGGCATTTTATCGGACTGTTCCGGCATCCGATCTGATGAGACAGGTCGATTGTACCAACGAATAAGCAGTAATGTGATGTAGCTTTGAGAGTTTTATATCAGACGTTTGTAGAGAAGAGGGAATGGGTTGCCCATTGATAAACAGCAAAAAGCCCGCTCAGGTTTCCCTGAGCGGGCTTCTTTAAAATGGCTCCTCTGACTGGACTCGAACCAGTGACATACGGATTAACAGTCCGCCGTTCTACCGACTGAACTACAGAGGAATTGTCGTGAAGACGGGGCGAATATTAATGACCTGATGGCAGGTTGTCAATACGGATAAACATATTACGATTCAACTGCCTAACTTTAAAACGTTCTGTCGGTTATCTGTACTCTGGCAGGCTTATTGTTCACCGACAGTGAAATCATGGCGGCTGGCAGGAGGCGAATAATCTCATTCTTGTTAACAATTAGTGAAGTAAAGAAACATTTTGCCATATCCCGCTATGCTTAACGGGGCAGGGAGCGCTTTCAACTTCGGAAACAAGGATATTCCGGCTTACCGGTAGTGACTGTGGTAAGACAACATTCAGTCAGAGATAAGGAATCTTATTATGAATGTACCTGAAAGGCGGCGGGGATCGGTGCTGGCGACGGGAATTTTTGAACTGTTAAACCCGGTTCCCTATGGTTTTTTTGTCGGCGCATTGATTTTTGATATCACCTATATGTACAGCAGCCAAATCCTGTGGCAAAAGTCTGCCAGCTGGCTGATTACCCTGGGGTTGTTGTTTGCCATTATTCCGCGGTTAATTAACCTGGTACAGGTCTGGTCCGGCCCTGATTATCCGGGGCGCAGAATGCAGCGGTTGAGTTTCTGGCTGAATGTGCTGGCCATTATTGCCGCTATTTTTAATGCTTTCGTTCACAGCCGTGATGCCTACGGGATAGTGCCGGAAAACGTGGTGTTATCGGTAATTACGGTCATCTGCCTGGCACTGGGTGCTCTGGTGGTCAGCGGCCGGTCACGGAATTATGCAGGAGGCAGACCATGAACAATACGCTGAAACTGGCCCCGTTGGCGGTCATTATTGCTTTAGGCCTGTCCGGCTGTGATCAGCAGGCAAAGTTGACCCCGGAACAACAGTCCGGCAGTGACCCGCATCTGCCGGTGGCGAAAAACTTCCTGGTACCACCGATGCAGGTACCGGATGCCGCAGGCTGGCAGCAAGGGGCAACGCCGAAAGTCGCGGCAGGATTAAAAATTGAGAAGATAGCTTCAGACTTAAAGCATCCGCGACAAATTTACGTGTTACCAAACAACGATGTGCTGGTGGTGGAAAGTAACAGTCCGGGTACTGAGGCGGTGACCACGCCGAAACAGATGATTGCGTCGTTGGTGAAAAATAAATCAGGTAAAGGAGCAAAAGGGGGCAACCAGATAACCCTGCTGCGCCACACCGCTAATGGCTGGGAAAAGCATCTGTTTCTGCAACATCTCAATTCTCCGTTTGGGGTTCAGCTGATTGGTAACACACTGTATGTAGCGAATACCGACAGTATCTGGCGTTACCCTTATCAGACCGGGCAGACAGAGATAACTGACCCGGGCAGTGAACTGGCCGATTTACCAAATACCATCAATCACCACTGGACCAAGTCACTGCTTGCCAGCCGTGACGGCACGCGACTGTATGTCGGAGTCGGTTCCAACAGTAACGTGACCGAAAATGGCCCGGAAGTGGAATATCGCCGGGCCGATATTCTTGAGGTGTTCACCGATACCGGTGCCAGCCGGATTTACGCCAGTGGTATCCGAAACCCGACCGGATTGCAGTGGGAACCCTCGGGCGGAAAACTGTGGGCGATTGCCAACGAACGGGATGAAATTGGGGCTGATCTGGTGCCGGATTATCTGACTTCGGTACAACAGGGCGGATTTTACGGCTGGCCTTACAGCTACTATGGCCAGCATGTCGATCCACGGGCCATGCCTCAACGACCCGATTTAGTCGAAAAAGCGCTTAAGCCCGATTATGCGATAGGGTCACATGTGGCACCGCTGGGTTTATGGTTCTATACCGGTCAGTCACTGCCGCAGAAATATCATGGCGGGGCATTTATCAGTGAACACGGTAGCTGGGATCGCTCGCCGCTGAGCGGTTATCAGGTCTCTTATGTGGCCTTCAGCAACGGTCAGCCCACCGGAAAACCAGAACCGGTAGTGACCGGCTTCTATTCAGCGGATCAGAAACAGCTGTATGGGGCACCCGTCGGTCTGATGCAGGACCAGCAGGGCGCACTGATTATTGCAGATGATGTCGGAAACGCGGTCTGGCGGGTGTCGTCTGACTAAACAGTACTTTCAGCCCCGTTGCTGAACACGGCGGGGCTACTTTCCTGCAAGACGCATCAGCTGGCTCTGGTTTGCCGGTAATTATGCTATCAGATTGCTCAGCGAAACTTTGAAGGCGAGAGGCCAAAGCGCTGAGTAAATCTTTCCGCAAAGCGTGATGCGGACTGGTAACCACAGGCATCAGCTACCTGCGCCATATTCCATTGGGTGGTTTGTACCAACATCAGGCCATGCTGCATACGAATATCCAGCAGTAGTTTCTCAAAGCTCAGCCCTTCCTCACGCAGACGTCTGCGCAAGGTCGATTCGCTCATTGCCAGTTTTTCTCCGGCAACCCGCGCAGTCCAGGTCATTTCTGGTGCATCGCGTAGCAGATGACTCAGTCGCGGGAAAATGCCCTTGCGTTGAGACAACGCAAAATGAACCCCATGTTCGGCCATCAGTAGCAGTAAGTCATAAATCCGCAGACGAATCCGGTCATCACTGATATCCGTTCGTACTGCTTCATTCAGCAATCGCATCACGGACTCATTCAGTGCTTCAGTAAGCGCTATCCTGTTTATCTGTGGTCTGCTTTTTACTGGAGAATGGTGCTGTTCAAATAACTGATAAAAATGTTCTGACACCCCTTCACTGAAAGTAAGAAACAGCGAACGAAACGGTGTGCCGATATCCGGGGGGGATTTAGTGTAATCAGCAATCACCCCCTGATCGATAAACGCGACCGAATCACCGTTTGCCAGTCTGTGCGTTGCACCGGAAATCGTAAATTCAATGCTTCCGGTCAGAACGATCAACACCGTAGGCTCATAAAAAAAGAAAGAACGGGTATGTTGCTTTACTTTCAACTGAGGGTAAGCCACCGACAGCAGCCCGGGTCGGCTGAAGCTGCTGGCGAAAAAAACAGACCCGTCGGAGGGATTAACCTCCTCAGTTTTATGTGTTACAGGTTGATAATATGGACTTTTTTTAATCATCGGTGGCTGGTCGCTCCATGGTGCACTGTCAGGCAGTCACATCAGGGTTTAGGCTGTAAACTCCGGTAAGTGTTGCTTTGGCCAGAATCTCGCTGCTATTCAGGGCGTTGAATATATTAGCCCCGGTCAGCTCGCCACTGACAGATAACTCTGCTGTTGGAAGTGCGTACAAAGTAAATATATAACGGTGAATTATTTCATCATTCCACGGCGGACAAGGGCCATCATAACCATAATAGTCTCCGGCCATCGACTCATCTCCTGCGAACCATGCCGTGTAATCATTAATACCATGCAACAGCCCCTGAGGCGCGTCAGGGCCAGATTTTCCTTTCACCGTAATTCCGCTGGATTGAGAGCCTTCTTCAATCTCGTATTGTTCCGGCGGAATATTAAGTAATGCCCAATGGAAAAAATTGATTCTTGGAAGTGACGCAGCAACGGTTCGGCCTGCCTGATTGACATTCTCACCTTCAGAAGGCACGTCCGGATCGTGACATAGCAATACTAATGACCGGCTGCCGGCCGGGATATCTTCCCAGCCCAGATGTGGATTCAGGTTGTCAGATAACCGGATATGATTTTCTGCATCGTAAACAGCAAAACTATTTTTACCTGGTATGGTTTCACCATCTTTAAAACTACGACTGAATAATTTCATGTTATTTCCTATTCACAACAGGGTAAAGCAAGTATACGGGGACAGCCTGGTATGATAGTCGCTTATCCGGTCATATTTGCTCCGGAAACTGTCATTCTGACAGGCGATGTCATACACCAGGGACATCCTGGCTATGGACACATTTTCCGGAAGATGCTGGCGGGCCTGGTTTTGGTTTGCCCACAGTGAGTCGCGGAGAGGTAAACTGATAACTCTGGCTGACGTATTTTGCAAAACAAACAGGAAAAAAGTTACCTGAATCATCGATATACTTATCAACCGATCCCTGTTTACCCGATCCCGTGTCAGGAACCTGATAAACACGATGAAAAAACAATTAACTTTGGCCCGGCGCCATTTTCTGTTGTCCGGGCTGGCTTTATGCCTGCCGGCGCTGGCAAAAGAAGAATTCGCGACTCTGACTTTCACTCCGCTTTCACCTGCCCGCAGCAGTACAGAAAATCAGCCATCTCCGGGCCGCAGAACGCTCTCCCGGACACCTGCCGCGGTAGAGGTGACAACGTCACCTGCAGCCAGGCAGCCTCATGCCCGTAAACTGGTAATGATAGACCCGGGACATGGCGGTAAAGACCCGGGAGCCATCGGTGAAAAGGGGGAGGAAGAGAAGCATGTAGTGCTGGAAATTGCCCATAATCTGCAGGCTCTGTTTGCCGACAACCGGCATATTGAGGTGCGGTTAACTCGTGAAGATGACCATTTTATCCCACTGTATCAGCGGGTCGAAATCGCTCATCAGCACAATGCGGATATGTTCCTGTCAATTCATGCCGACGGATTTACCAGCCCGCAGGCCCATGGCGCTTCGGTATATGCGCTCTCTACCCGCGGAGCCAGCAGTACCATGGCCCGTTATCTGTCGCAGCGTGAGAATGCTGCCGATGATTACGCCGATATTAACGTGCAAACTAAAGATGCTCAGCTACAGCAGGTGTTTTTCGACCTGGTACAGAACCAGAATATTAAAAGTAGTCTGGATCTGTGCCGACATATGATTGGGCACATCCGTACCGTACATACCATGCACAGTTATCACCCCGAACAGGCGGCGTTTGTGGTGCTGAAATCACCTTCCATTCCTTCGGTCCTGATAGAAACCTCCTTTATTACCAATCCGCAGGAGGAGCATTTGCTGGGCACACGGCAGTTCAGAATGAAGATGGCAAAAGCGATTGCCGGAGGGATTGAGAGCTATTTTACTGTCTGAGGCAGGCAGACCAGGAGGGGGAGGACGCAAACCGTTCAGCAAAATGGGTTTTATTATGCGTTAATTTTATATTAGCTTAGCTAAAAAATTAATTTCACTCATGTTGGTCCAGTGAATATGATGCCCCTTATCGGCTGGTGACTCGCCGGCATCATGACAGAGGGGATCTCATGAGCATTAATTTTTTAGGGATGATCGGGCATCGCCTGGCATCCGAGATCATTCCGGCACAAGGGCCGGTGTTTGATAAACACTATATCAGTGAATTTGCCCGGGTACACGAACAGGCCGGGTTTGACCGTATTCTGGTTGGCTACTGGTCTGATCAACCGGATGGCTTTCTGGTGACGGCACTGGCAGGCAGCCAGACATCACGGATTAAATTTCTGCTGGCCCACCGTCCGGGTTTTGTCTCGCCAACCCTGGCGGCCCGTAAACTGGCCACCCTTGATCAACTGCTGGACGGTCGTCTGGCGGTTCATATTATCAGCGGCGGCAGTGATGCCGAACAGCGGCGTGACGGCGATTATCTGAATAAAGCGCAACGTTATGCCCGTACCGATGAATTTCTGGATGTTCTGCAACAGAGCCTGAGCAGTTCCCGCCCCTATGACCATCAGGGGGAGTACTATCAGGCCGAAGCCGCGTACTCTGCCGTTAAACCCGCTCAGTCCCGTTTGCCTGTCTATTTTGGCGGTTCTTCTGCTGAGGCGATTGAGGTTGCCGGCAAGCATGCGGATGTGTTTGCCCTGTGGGGTGAACCACTGGCCGGTGCGGCCCAGACCGTGGCCGCCGTGCGTGCCAGTGCCGCCCGCCATCAGCGTAACATCGACTTCAGTATCTCTTTCCGTCCGGTGATTGGTGCCACCGAAACGGAAGCCCGGGAAAAAGCCGCGCATATATATCAGCTGGCAAAAAAGCAGCTGGCAGATTCCGGTCATCATTTTGGATTGCCCAAACCACAGAGCACCGGTGCACAACGGCTGCGGGATGCGGCGGCACAGGGGGAATGGCTGGATAAATATTTATGGACCGGGGTGGCCGGGTTGGTGGCGGGTGGATACAACTCGACGGCGCTGGTCGGCACTGCCGATCAGGTCTCCGATGCATTGCTGGAATATTATCGACTGGGTATCAAAAATGTGCTGATTCGGGGCTTCGACCCGCTTAACGATGCCCGTGAGTTTGGTGAAGCTTTGTTACCGTTGACCCGTGAAAAAGTAGCTGCAGAAGATGCGCTGGCGAGGATTGCCTGATGAGTAAACGGACACCGCTGGCACTGTTATTGCTGGCGCTGGTTTCCCCGCTGATTCATGCCGCAGATGAAGTTACCCTGCGGGTGGGGGATGTGAAAGGAGACCGGCTGGTGGCGCTTAAAGCCTCAGGGGAGCTGCAGCATCTTCCTTACCATCTGCAACTAAGTTCTTTTGATGCCGGTGCCCCGGTGCAGGAGGCATTAAATGCAGGCGCGCTGGATGTCGGATTTACCGGTGATTTGCCTTTCCTGTATGTCTATGCCGCCGGCGCACCGGTCAAAGCGGTCGGTGCCTGGCAAAATAATCCGGACAGCATCGCCTTGCTGTCGCGGCCCGGAGCAGGAATTCACTCGCTCGCCGATTTAAAAGGAAAACGCATTGCGGTAAACCGCGGTGGTTGGGGGCAGTATCTGGTGCTTGGGTTACTGAAACGGGCAGGGCTTACACCTTCCGATGTCTCATTACGATTTCTCAGCCCGACCGATGGACGGGCCGCACTGGCTTCCGGATCGGTGGATGCATGGGCCCCGTGGGAACCTTATCTCTCTTCCGCGGTACTCATCGACCATGCGCAACGGGTTCCGCAGGGAGGAGGCCTGGGGATCATGAGTGGCTACTCCTTTGTGCTGGCGCGCCAGGATGCGATTAACAGCCCTAAACGGGCTGCTATTGTCGACTTACTGACCCGTCTGGCACGCGCACAACGTTGGGCACAACAGCACCCGCAACAATTTTCCGTGGCGCTCTCAACAGAGCTGCATATGCCGCAGAATGTGACCCGTGCCTGGATAGCCAGTGCGCGAATCTCGCCGGTCGTTTTCAACCAAACCATTCAGGCTGCATTGCAACATTCTGCCGACGTCTTCCACCAGGAAAAAGTATTACCTAAAGCGGTCGATGTCAGCCATGCCTTTGATTTCAGTCTGGCAACAGGCGCTGACAAGATTGCAGCGACGCCGGCAACTACTACTCAGGAGCAACCATGAAAAGGATCTCTGCGTTAATGATATTGCTGGGTGCATCGGCAGCCAGCGTACATGCAGAAGAAGTGACCTTGCAGATAGCTGACCAGAAGGGCGGGATGCGTTCTGTACTGGAAGCGGCGGGTGATTTACAGCATTTACCCTATCATATCCACTGGACCGAATTTCCTGCGGCTGCGCCGTTAGGCGAGGCGCTAAATGCCGGAGCTGTGGATGCCGGTATAATCGGCGATGCTCCGTTGTTATTTGCTGAAGCCGGGGGGGCCCGGGTAAAAGCTATTGCTGTGGCTAAATCCGATGCTTACGGCACAGCCTTACTGGTGAATGCCAACAGTCCGCTGCATTCAGCGGCTGACCTGAAAGGTAAAAGCATTGCCACAAACCGTGGGTCAATCGGCCATTTTGTGGCACTGAAAGCCCTCGCCAGCGCAGGGCTGAAAGCCAGTGATGTGAACTTCCGCTTCCTCGACCCGGCCGACGCCAAACTGGCGCTGGTGCGTGGTTCGGTAGATGTCTGGGCGACCTGGGAACCTTACACTGCCTTTGCGGAAACTCAGGATCACCTGCGGGTACTGGTCAATGGCCGTGGGTTGTGGGCCGGTAACAGCTATGTGGCGGCCACCGACACGGCGCTGGCCAATCCGGCGAAACGTAAAGCCTTACAGGATTTCCTGTTACGTCTGGCCAGCGCCCAGCAATGGGCCAACCAGCATCCGGACAGCTACAGTCAGACGCTGTCAAAAATCATCGGTTTCCCGGTCGATGCCGTCAAACTGTCGTTTACCCGGCGGCATATGGTCTGGCAGTCCATCGACTCACAGACGGTAGTCCAGCAGCAACAGACGGCCGATTTCTATCACCAGAGCGGGCTGCTACCTAAGACCATTCAGGTGTCAGCTACCTTTGATCACAGTTTTAAACTTCCGGCGCCAGACGTGGGTTCTGCCGCAGCCACCACTCCCTCACAGGAAGGTAAATAATGGCAATTTTCTCTCTGGATACCCCGGAGCCTGGAACTCAGCGCGCCGGAAAATCACGAGCCGTCAGCCGACGGTTGCTGAATGCACTGGTTCCCTGGGCGTTACCGATAGTGGTGATTGTGCTGTGGCAGCTGGCGGCTCAAATTGGCTGGCTGTCGGTCAGAATCCTGCCCGCACCGGTCACTATTGGCAAAACGTTCTGGCGCATGACTCTGAGTGGTGAACTTGGCAGTAACCTGGCTATCAGTACCGCCAGGGCATTAACCGGCTTTGCTATCGGTGGTTCTATCGGATTGTTACTGGGATTTATCACCGGGTTGTCGCGCATCGGTGAACGGCTACTGGATACCTCGGTACAGATGTTGCGCAATATTCCGCATCTGGCACTGATCCCGTTGGTCATTCTATGGTTCGGTATTGATGAAACCGCCAAAATATTTCTGGTGGCACTCGGCACCTTGTTCCCTATCTATCTCAACACTTACCACGGAATACGTAATATCGACCGTGGATTACTGGAAATGGCCCGTAGCTATGGATTACGCGGGTTCAGCCTGTTCCGCCAGGTGATATTACCGGGAGCATTGCCTTCCATTATGGTCGGGGTCCGTTATGCACTCGGGGTGATGTGGCTGACACTGATTGTCGCCGAAACCATCTCTGCCGACTCCGGTATTGGCTACCTGGCGATGAATGCGCGCGAGTTCCTGCAAACCGATGTGGTAGTGGTCGCCATTATTCTGTACGCACTGCTCGGGAAACTGGCTGATGTCTGCACCGTGCTGTTAGAACGGGTCTGGCTACGCTGGCATCCGGCTTACCAGTCTAAGGAGAAAAACTAATGACAATTCACCAACCACCGACCGGGACGCCACTGAATATTCAGCATATCAGCAAGCGTTATGGCGAGCGTACCGTACTGAATAATATCGATCTGCAGGTTGACGGAGGCCAGTTTATCGCTGTGGTCGGCCGGAGTGGCTGTGGTAAAAGCACCTTTTTACGGCTGCTGGCCGGGCTCGAACAGGCCGATGGCGGCAAATTGCTGAGCGGCAGCCGGCCGTTGCAGGAGTCGCAGCAGGAGACGCGGTTAATGTTCCAGGAAGCCCGGTTGCTGCCGTGGAAAAGCGTGCTGGACAATGTCGGGCTGGGTCTGAAAGGTCAATGGCAGTCAGATGCCGCACAGGCGCTTGAAGCCGTCGGACTGGCTCACCGTGCCAAAGAGTGGCCATCTGCATTGTCGGGCGGGCAAAAACAGCGGGTTGCACTGGCCAGGGCACTGATTCACCGGCCGGAACTGTTGCTGCTGGATGAACCGCTGGGGGCACTGGATGCGCTGACCCGTATCGAAATGCAGACGCTGATCGAATCACTGTGGCAGGAACATGGATTCACCGTGGTTCTGGTCACTCATGATGTCAGTGAAGCTGTGGCGTTGGCCGACAGAGTGATACTGATTGATGAAGGTAAAGTAACGCTCGACCTCACTGTCGATGTTCCACGTCCGCGTCGGCGTGGCAATGCCCGTCTGGCGGAGCTGGAGGCTGAAGTGTTGAACCATATTCTTAGTCCGGCAGTCGTTGCGACAGCACCTGACAGCATAAGGAAAATCGCATGAGCAAACCCAGAAATTATTCCCGGCTGACCGGTTTTATCCGTGAGCTTTCTGAGGAATTACACCGCTTCCCGGCCGATGATGAAGCGGCAATTTTGCAGCATAGTGCACCTTTGCTGGCCCGACTGGTCAGTGAAGATGACTGGCTGGATGATGAATTCGCCGTGCCGCATCCTGAACATTATCAACAGTATTTGCTGCATGTTGATTCTGCAGAACGTTTTTCAATTGTCAGCTTTGTCTGGGGCCCGGGTCAGCAAACGCCGGTGCATGATCACAGAGTCTGGGGACTGATTGGTATGCTGCGGGGGTCGGAAAAGTCGCAGTCATTTATCCGCGACAGTCATGGGCTGACAGCGTCAGGCGAAGCCGTGGTGCTTAATCCGGGTGATGTTGAGAAGCTCTCGCCGCAAGAAGGCGATATTCACCAGGTTTCTAACAGCTACCAGGACCGTGTTTCGGTCAGCATTCATGTTTACGGCGGCAATATCGGTCAGGTTTCACGGGCAACCTTCCGTCCTGATGGCAGTGAAAAACTGTTTATTTCCGGTTATGCCAATCAGCGTTTACCTAATATCTGGGGATTATCTACTCATGAGTCATGAACATCATTTCTCGCTGCGCAGTGCAGCGGATATTCGCCAGACACTGCTGGCACAACAGGAACTGGCGTTGGTGGATGTGCGCGAAGAAGCAATTTATGCAACCGGTCATCCGTTATTTGCCGTGAATCTGCCACTGTCTAAGCTGGAAATTGAACTGTTTTCGCGGATCCCACGTCGCACCACTCCGGTGGTGATTTACGATGATGGTGAAGGGCTGGCGTTACCGGCGGCACAACTGTTACATAAGTTGGGCTATAGCCATGTTTCCTTGCTGGAAGGCGGGCTGGAAGGCTGGCGTAGCGCGGGTGAACAATTATTTATCGATGTTAACTCCCCCTCAAAAGCCTTTGGCGAGCTGGTGGAGCATCAGCGGCATACTCCGTCGTTGTCAGCACAGCAGGTGGCAGAATTACAGGCCAGTGGCGCTGACCTGCAGATTTTCGATGTTCGTCGCTATGACGAGTATCAGACGATGAATATTCCAGGCAGTCTCAGTCTGCCGGGCGGCGAGCTGTTACTGCGCATTCGCGATTTGCTGCGCTCGAATAAAACTCAGGTAATTATTAACTGCGCCGGTCGTACCCGCAGCATTATTGGCACCCAGACGCTGGTAAATGCCGGAATAACTAACCCTGTCGCTGCGTTACGCAATGGCACCATTGGCTGGACACTGGCAGGGCTGAGCCTGGAACACGGGCAGTCTCGTCAGTATGGAGAGTTGTCGGCGGAAAACCGGGTGCACTCTTCACAGCAGGCTGCGGATGTTGCGGAGCAGGCGGGAGTGAGCCACATCTCGCTCGCACAGTTGCGGGAATGGCAACAGCAAGCCGATCGTACTACTTATCTGTTTGATATCCGCAGTGCTGAAGAGTATGTGGCAGGCCACTTGCCAGGGGCGCGTCATGTGCCTGGTGGTCAGCTGGTACAGGAAACCGACCATTACGCCAGTGTCCGTGGTGCACGGATTGTGCTGGTGGATGATCTGCATACCCGGGCTGATATTACCGCCTCGTGGCTGGCCCAGATGAACTGGCAGGTGGCAGTGCTGACCGGTCTGGATGGCAGCGAATTCAGTGAAGGGGGGGAGTGGCGGGTGCCAGTGGCGGAAGCCGGACTTCATCCACAGATTGATGCCCGGACGGCAGAGCAATGGCTGGCAACGGGTGGAACGAAGATCTTCGATTTCACCACCAGCGCTAACTATGTCAAAGGTCATATCCCCGGAGCCGGCTGGTTGCTGAGAGCCGATCTCCCACTGCTTGCCGGGCAGGGAGCACTGCCGGAAGCTGAACGTTACATTGTCACTTGTGGCAGCAGCCTGCTGGCGCGTTATGCCGTGGACCAGTTACAGCAACTGACGGGCAAGCCTGTGGTTGTGCTGGAAGGGGGCAATGCCGCATGGCGTGCCGCAGGTTTACCGGAAGAGCATGGCGAAAGCTGGTTACTGTCAGAACGTAAAGACCGTTATCGTCGGCCTTATGAGGGTACCGATGTTGCCCCTCAGGCGATGCAGGCTTATCTGGACTGGGAATATGGTCTGGTTGCTCAACTTGAAAAAGATGCCACTCACGGTTTCAGTGTTATCTGACCTCTGTTGCCCGTCGGTCAGTGACCGGCGGGCTGACCTTGCCTTTATCGTTATTCTCTTCTGCTATGGCTTCCCCGACACTCACTCCCTTCAATGATCTTTCAAGTCGCCTTGCCTGTGAATACTGAGTATCGTCTGCCGCTGTCACGGTTCACTCAGCGCTGGCTGTTGCTTTTTTGCTGTGCCGGTGACAGGATAAATCAGTTAGTTGGCATGTGAGCTTAACTATAAGAATTCACAATGTTTTTTACCGGCGGGGCGAAATAATGGCTGAGCATAAAAAAGGCGAGTTAGCAGACAGCGATAAAAGTCTGGACCGCTTTGATATTGCGATTCTCAAAATACTGCAACAGGACAGTTCCGTGTCCAACGTCGCACTGGCAGAAATGATTAGCCTGAGCCCGCCTGCCTGCCTGCGGCGGGTCGAACGGCTGAAACAGCAGGGCTATATCAGCGGTACGGTGGCTTTACTGAATCCGCAAGCCCTGAAAGCCGGGCTGGTAGTAATGATAGGGGTGGTGCTCGACCGGTCTACCCCGCAATCATTTAAAGATTTTGAAGGTGCGGTAAGTAAAATACGTGGCTGCATGGAATGTCATATGGTGAGTGGTGAATTTGATTACATCATGCTGATTCGCACAGCGGATAATCAGAGTTTTAATAAACTGCACGCCGAACAGTTGCTGTTCCTGCCCGGGGTCCGGCAAATCCGCTCGTTTATTGGTCTGCGTGAAGTTTTCTCTACCACTCAAATCCCGCTCTGAACTCCTCTGAAGCATCGCCGCCTGACCGCGGCGGCCTGCACTCTCAGAAATCGCCCGGCCGGGGTAATAACTATTTCCTATCACCCGTAACCGGCCAGTTTTTCCGAAAATCAGCCCTCTCTGCGTTGCTCTTTGCGCCCTAAAGTTTTTACTGTCTAACCATTTGATAGTTATAAGTTAATTTTTCATTCCGTCAATGGCTTTACAAATATTCGTCAACAGGTTGATTAATAAAATTCCATACAATGACTCACAGAAGAAATTTGAGATAAAAAAATAAAATAACCAGGAAATTTAATAAAAATATTCGCCATTAAAACGAAATTTACAAAAAATCCGACTGAGATATGGTGAAAGGGTACTGCATTTAGCGCGATAAACCACAGTTGTTTATCGCCCCCGATATCCCAGGAGATAAATGATGAACCTAGAAAAATTCCCACGTTACCCACTGACTTTTGGACCATCACCGATTACGCCAATGAAAAGGCTGAGCGCGGAGTTAGGCGGAAAAGTGGAAATTTATGCCAAGCGTGAAGACTGTAACAGCGGGCTGGCATTCGGGGGCAATAAAACCCGTAAGCTGGAATATCTGATTCCTGAAGCGCTGGCTCAGGGCTGCGATACCCTGGTATCTATCGGCGGTGTGCAGTCTAACCAGACCCGTCAGGTGGCTGCCGTTGCTGCACACCTGGGAATGAAATGTGTGCTGGTGCAGGAGAACTGGGTTAATTATTCCGATGCGGTGTATGACCGGGTGGGAAATATCGAATTATCGCGGATTATGGGCGCGGATGTTCGTCTGGATGCTGCCGGTTTTGATATCGGGATTCGTGAAAGCTGGAAGCAGGCGATGGAAGAAACCGCAGAAAAGGGCGGTAAGCCGTTTCCGATCCCCGCGGGTTGTTCAGAACACCCTTATGGTGGTTTAGGTTTTGTCGGTTTTGCCGAAGAAGTACGTCAGCAGGAGAAAGAGCTGGGGTTCAAATTTGACTATATCGTAGTCTGTGCGGTCACCGGCAGTACACATGCAGGAATGGTGGTGGGCTTTGCTGCCGATGGGCGTTCACGCCGTGTGATTGGTATTGATGCTTCCGCGAAACCTGAAAAAACCAAAGCTCAGGTGCTACGGATTGCACAAAATACTGCTGAACTGGTGGAACTGGGCCGTGAAATTACCGAAGAAGATATTGTGCTGGATACCCGCTATGGCGGACCAGAATATGGGCTGCCTAATGAAGGAACCCTGGAAGCTATCCGGCTGTGTGCACGTACCGAAGGTGTGCTGACTGACCCGGTCTACGAAGGAAAATCCATGCATGGCATGATTGATATGATACGTAACGGGGAATTCCCTGAAGGGTCAAAAATTCTGTATGCTCACCTGGGCGGTGCCCCGGCACTGAGTGCCTACAGTTATATTTTCCGCAACGGTTAATCACCGCGAACTCTGCCGCCGGTTTCCCTGTTCCTGTAACCGGCGGTGAGTTACATCAGCCGGATACCGAACCGGTTTAGCAGTGTGGCCCAGGCAAGAAAAATAATCAGCGTCATAACGCAGGATGCCAGCAAAGCCGGCCAGAAGCCCCAGTTCTGCAATGCCCACGGGAAGAATATAAACATCGGTAGTGTCGGAACCACATACCAGAAGGTATACCAGGCGTGACTGGCAATCTTCTGTTGATTTTGTCCTTCCAGCTTCATCCAGACTAATACCAGTACGGTGACCAACGGCAGTGCCGCCAGTAACCCGCCAAGCCGGTCGCTGCGTTTTGCAGTTTCAGAAATTATGACCACCATACCGGCAGTCAGAGCGTATTTAGTGATAAGCCACAGCATATAATTACCTGTCAAAAACCCATGAGAACACGAGGGAATGCACTGCCCGGGTGATTTCAGGCTGAGCAAAAAAGAGTATATCCTGTGTACTGAAAGTCCGACAGGGGAGCCGTGTATCACTCTGGCTCAACCACCCGCCTGGCGGGTAGCTTGTCAGAGAATATTGCGTAAGGTTCAGACATCTAATTTACGCTGAGTAATCCACTCAACCCGGGCCGGATCACGGTGCGAGAAGAATGCACTGGTCGCAGTATCAATGGCGGTAATGTGTAACATCTCTTCTGCGGTCAGAGAAAAGTCCAGTACACCGAGGTTTTCTGTCATTCGCTGCTTACGCACGGTTTTTGCCAGTGAAACAATATTACGTTGTAACAACCAGCGCAGGATCACCTGGCCTACCGATTTTCCATAACCTGCGCCTATAGCAGCCAGTTGTGGATGGTTAAACAGATCGTTACGACCTTCAGCAAACGGCGCCCAGGCTTCCGGTTGTATCCCACGGCTCTGCATCCAGGGAACCGTTTGCAACTGCTGATGGAACGGATTTACTTCTACCTGATTCACCGCCGGAACGACTTTGTTAAAGGCTATCAGGTCTGCCAGCCGGTCGGGATGGAAATTACTGACCCCGATGCTGCGGATTTTACCGGCCTCATACAGCTCTTCCATTGCCCGCCAGGCACCATGAACATCACCATAAGGCTGATGGATCAGATACAGGTCAACATAATCCAGTTGCAGGCGGTTGAGGGAACGTTCGAACTGTGCTTTTGCCCCGCTGTAGCTGGTGTCCTGCAACCATAATTTAGTCGTTACAAACAGCTCATTACGGTCAATTCCACTCTGTCGGAGGGCATTACCCACCTGAGTCTCATTCTGATAAGAGGCTGCGGTATCAATCAGCCGATAGCCACTTTCAATAGCATCAAGCACAGCCCGCTCACACTCAGTTGCATCGGTCATCTGAAATACGCCAAACCCCAGTAAAGGCATATCGACACCGTTATTGAGTTTTACTGAATTCATCTTAGTCTCCTTTTACTTTGGTGGGTGGATAGTGTTGTCAGCGAATATAAGTCGATAAAGGGTGTAAAACCGCACGGTCTGTGAACCAGATTAATCACTGTCCACCAGGCCCGGCGGCAGGTTATTTTATGAGTAGGTTGCGATCGCCTGCTGTAATGCAGCTTCTGCCCGCGAAGCAGCGTTATCATCACAGGGGCGCAATATCTCAACCAGATGCTGTAATTGTTGCTTACTCAGACCGACACGCAGGCTGGCGAGGGTGTGAGCCAGTAATTGCGCCTCTGCACCCTCTGTGGCGGCCAGCGCCCCGACCGTCGCCAGTTCACGGCTTTGCCAGTCAAGATTATCGCGGGCAAAAATGTTGCCAAACAGGTGGGTCTGCAGAAACTGATTAATCACCGGGGCAAAGTCGAATAATGCGCCTGCGACCGGGCCGCCGGCAATAATGCTCTGATTTTTAAATCCTAGCTGCTGCAATTCCTCGCCGACCGGCACCGGGGCCATCGGATCGGCACCTTCTGAATCCTGAATACCACGTTGTTTGCGTGATTCGGTCACTTTCATCAGCCGGCCCAGTGCATTCAGGCTGCGGGGAAATCCGCAGTAGGCGTATAGCTGGATCAGAATCTCTTTGAGTTCACTGACAGTCAATCCTGCGTCCAGTGCCTGCTCCAGCTGGTTTTCCAGTAAATCCATGCGGCTGGTCGCTACGTAACAGCCTGTCAGCGGGATTGTCTGTTGCACCGCAGACAGTGTCTCAGAATCAGCGGGTTGTTGTGCCATGATTAAACTCCTGTGCACGTACATTAAAACCTGTCGCCACTTCCGACAGAATCCATAGGGTTACTCTCAGTGTCCGGCACTATTGCGGGCAGTGACGGCCATAACACCACTGGCACAGGCAAACAATGCGATTATCCAGCCCATGGTCCAGGGAGTGCCGTTACTGAACAGTGCTAGCAACAGTGATGAAATAATACCGCTGCCATACTGCAGTGCTCCCATCAGTGCGGCGGCTGATCCTGCGATTTCAGGGACCTGGTCCAGAGCACAGGCAGTTGAGGTTGCGGCAATAATTCCGTTCATTGAGAAGAAAATGAAAACGGTGACAATAATAAGTGCGATGCCACCGATGTTCAGCGCGGTACCCATCCCCAGAACCAGTGCAGCCAGCACGGCGATCAGCACGGCAATTTTCAGCAATTTTTCCAGCGGATATTGATGAACCAGTCGACGGTTCAGCATACTGACAGCCATCAGACCAACAATATTCACCGCGAACAGCCAGCCATAAAATTGCGGAGCGACGCCAAAATAGCGGATGTATACCCAGGGAGAGCCGGTGATAAAGGCATAAGCTGCTACATAGTAAAATGTCAGGCACAGGGTAAAACGCATGTAGGTAGCATTGCCGAGCAGTCGCAGATAATTACGAAAAGCACCAGCCAGCGAAACATTCACCCGACGATCAGCTGGCAGTGTTTCGGGAAGAAAATTCAACGCCAGTAATAACACCGCTCCGATAGCCACCAGTAACCAGAAAATGGAATGCCAGCTGGTAAACCTGATCATCTGTCCGCCGATTAACGGACCCGCAATGGGGGCGATAGCCATAATAATCATCAGCGTGGAGAGCATCTGCGCCGCCCGGCTACGGCTGAACAGATCGCGAATCATGGCACGCGCCAGCATCGGTCCGGTACAAGCCCCGAGCGCCTGAAATACGCGCCAGAAAACAATCTGGGTCATATCCGTTGACAGGGCACAACCCGCCGAACCAATGATAAACAGAATAATCCCGATGAATAAGGGTAACCGGCGCCCGTACTGGTCGCTGATCGGCCCCCAGATCAGTTGGGCAATACAGAACCCGGCTAAAAAGCCGCTAATGGTCAGTTCAGAATTGCCCTGTAAATCGCTGTTCATCTGCGGCATGGCCGGCAGATAGATATCGGTGGACAGTGAGGTCACCGCCATCAGGGCACTCAGAATTACCACAAACAGCATGCCTGTAGGTTTTGTGGAATGAGCAGAAGAATATTGCACAGTTGAGTTAGACATACGTCTCCGGCGGAAATAAGTAATGTGCACAGAATAACGTTTTCCGGAGAGGGGATAATGGCAGGGAAACGGATTGATGTTATGAACCAGTTTCATTAATTATGTGATGTAACAGCAGGCGCAGAAACCGCAAAAGCTTAGCAGAAAGCGATGTTTTGCCGGTCACTGCGGCACTTATATCATGGAATTCTTTGTTTTCGGGGAAACCAATATGAAATATTTGCCGTCGATGATTACTGCTGCGTTATTGCTGAGCCTGGGGGCAAGCGCCACCGCCAACGCAGAACCAACGTTACGTATCGGCTATCAAAAATCTTCCACATTACTGACCTTACTGAAGCAGCAGGGGACGCTGGATAAAGCACTGGCCAGTCAGGGAATTAGTGTCAGCTGGCATGAGTTTACCAGTGGGTTACCGCTGCTGGAGGCACTGAATACCGGCAATGTGGATATTACTGCGGATGTCGCCGATACCGTACCGGTGTTTGCCCAGGCCGCAGGGGCAGATTTCACCTATTATGCCCGTGAAACTCCGTCTCCGGAGGCTCAGGCCATTCTGGTACCTGCCGGTTCGACAGTGAAAAGTCTGGCTGAACTGAAAGGCAAAAAAATTGCAGTTACTAAAGCCGCCGGCAGCCACTACCTGCTGATTGTGGCACTGAAACAGGCGGGACTGACGCTTAAAGATGTTGATGCGGCCTGGCTGACACCGGCCGACGGCCGGGCCGCTCTGGAAAATGGCAGTGTTGCTGCCTGGGTGACATGGGAACCCTATGTCACCAGCGCCCGTGAGGAGCAACATGCCCGTGTACTGGTCAGCGGTAAAGGGCTGGCCAGTTACCAGCGTTATTATCTGGTCGCCAGTCCGTATGTAAAGGCTCATCCGGCCGTCGTCAGTACGGTATATCACGCCCTGCAACAGGAATCTCACTGGCTGAAAGATCATCCGCAGGATGCGGCCAAAATTTTATCGCCGTTATGGGGAAATCTGCCCCTGGCGACGATTGAGAAGGCTAATGCTTATCGCAGCTATCAGGTCGAACCGGTGAAAAGCAGCGACCTTACTGAACAGCAAAAGATTGCTGATGTATTTTATCAGGCCAGATTACTGCCAAAACCAGTGAATGCTACGCAGATAGCGACCTGGCAGCCAGCTAAACCTTAATTCATTCTGACGGCAGTGGCTGTGTCTTTAGCGCTGCCTGATTCTGTTTTATCACAACAAAGTGGCAGATACAGCCAGAGCTGCAGAGTCAAAATTCCCCGCGAAAAAGCACTGACATCTTTTATTACAGCAAGTTCAACCTGTTTACATTGAACTGACAATCAAAATGATTATACTTCTCATTCCCTTTACTGCATGTTTGCGATTTCCTGTTTTTTTCTGGAATTGCCGGTCAACGGAAAACCTGTTCCTGGCCGGGGCTCAGTCATATCTGTCTGCTTATGCAGCATGCATTAAGCCGGTTATTGATATAACCAAATATAACTATATTGAGGACGATAATGTTTTTTGCTGCCAGACGATCTGAACAACAGGACCGTTCCCCTGTTGCTGATTCCGTAAAAGGTTGTATTCCGTCGCTGTCTTTACTTGCTGTAGTCATTGCCACCGTGTTGCATGTCCCGCAGGGGATGGCTGCTGATTCGGAGGCTTCTGCCAGCAATACGGCTGCCAGCCAGCCTGCTAACAGCAAGCAGAACACCAGCAGTGCTAAAAGCAGTACTCTGGTGGTCACTGCGAAGGATCAGGCAAACGATCCTGATGCGCCAAAACCCACCGATTACAATGTGCCAGTGACCCGTGCTGCAACAAAAATGGCACTGACTGCCCGGGATACCCCGCAGTCAATCAGTGTGATTACAAAGCAGAGGATGCAGGATCAGCAACTGGATACCTTGTCAGACGTGCTGCAAAATACCACCGGTATCACCCAGGAAAACTCAGGGGCGAACCGCAGCAATTACTATTCCCGTGGCTTTAAAATCGATAACTACCAGATAGACGGCGTTCCGGTACTGGAAGATGCTGTCTGGAATCTGGGTGATACTCTGTCAGACACGGCAATCTATGACCGCGTAGAAGTGGTTCGCGGAGCGACCGGACTGATGAGCGGCGTCGGCGATCCTGCGGCATCAGTGAATATGATCCGTAAGCAGGCAGACAGCAAAACCTTTAAAGGCAACCTGACCAGTAGTTACGGTAGCTGGGGTAATCAGCGTTACGTTGCTGATCTTTCCGGACCACTCAGCGAGAACGGCAGGGTGCGTGGCCGTATGGTGGCCGGCTATCAGCGCAGCGGCAGCTGGCTTGATGATTACCATACCCAGAAGAAGTTCTTTTATGGCACCATCGCGGCTGATTTAACTGATTCCACCACCGTGTCTGCGGGTTATGATTTTGATGAAACTCAGGTACATGGTGCGACCTGGGGCGGATTGCCAACCTTTTATCTGGATGGCAGCAAAACCGATTACAAACGCAGCACCAATCTGGCCCCAGGCTGGGCGTACAATAACGTGCATAACCGCACAGTTTTTGCCAGCCTGAAACAGCAACTGGCCAACGGCTGGGAATTTAACCTGACCGGTACCCACAGTGAAGCTGAAATGGACAGTAAGCTGCTGTATATCGACGGCTACTTCGATAAAACCACCGGAATTGGTGTCGGGCCTTATGCGGGTTATGACCTGCTGGGTGGAACCGGCTATAACACGGCCTACCGTCGCGAAAATGATCTTGATGCATACGCCAGCGGTCCGTATGAACTGTTTGGTCGCCAGCATGAGCTGATGTTGGGTGTCACTTATATCCGTCAGAATGACCGTTATTACAGTGCCTCGACCAGCTTTACCTCGGCAGATGTCGGTGATTTCAACGACTGGGGTAGCTATCCGGAGCCTGACTGGGATCCACAGAGTCTGGCAGAAGATAACACCATCCATCAGAAATCTGCGTACATGGCGACCCGAATTTCTCTGGCTGATCCGCTGCACCTGATCCTCGGCGCGCGCTATACCCAGTACAGGGCGGATACCATGACCGAGAAAATGGAGAAAAACAACGTTACGCCATACGCCGGACTGGTGTATGACATTAACGATACTTACTCGGCGTACGCCAGCTATACCTCCATCTTTAAGCCTCAAGCTTATCGTGATATCAACGGCGCGTATCTGAACCCGATCACCGGTAAAAGCTACGAAACCGGGATTAAAGGTGACTGGCTGAACAGCCGACTGACCGCTTATCTGTCAGTTTTCCGTATCGAGCAGGATCACCTGGGAACCACCGATTATGAGCTGGTAAAAGGCAGTACCGATTATGCCTATTACGAGCAAAACGGCACTGTCAGCCGTGGCGTGGAATTTGAGATTAATGGCGCGGTCACTGACAACCTGCAACTGACGTTTGGTGCAACCCGTTATGTGGCGAAAGATGGCAGTGGTAATGCGCTGGAGCCGACTCAGCCTCAGACGACCTTCAAACTGTTCGGCAGTTATCGTCTGCCGACAATACCGGATCTGACTGTGGGTGGTGGTATAAACTGGCAGAACCATACCTGGGATAGTGTCGCGGGACCGGGTGGTACCAGCAACCTGTATGCGGATCAGGGAAGTTATGCCCTGGTTGATCTGTTCGGGCGTTATCACGTGACCAAAAACCTGTCTGTGCAGGCGAACCTGAATAACCTGTTCGACAAGAAATATAATATTGATGTTGGCCGTAACTTTATCTACGGCGAACCGCGTAATGTTTCTGTGTCGGCCAGTTATAACTTCTGATAAACGAATGAATGCCCGTCAGGGCTGACGGTTTCCCGCAAATAAAGACAGGCATAGAAGGTTGTGATCTACCTGGTGTTCCACCAAAAGGGTAGGTCACACCTCTATGCCTGCTTCACAAGTCTGCCATAAATTATTCAACTCGTTCATCTGACGGTTCATCAGTGTAGCTGGCAGGTTATTATGCTGAAAATAATGGAATAGCAGGGCGTTCAGGCATTCAGTGCGAAGTGACGAAGGGTGTTGTCGGACTTAACACTGAGTGAGCATATCATTCGGCAGTCTTCGCAAATCCTGCCGGGGATGAACGCCGACAGGGTTTTTGGTTTGCTGATTATGTCGATGCGTGTGCTGTGGTTCAGGTTCGTGGCTTTCCGCGGGATAGTTTCCTCGTCACAGGCTCTGACATAAGAGATTCAAGCGGAATATTTGCGCGTTGGTGCAACGCCAGAATTTGCGTTTTAGATAATTGCCGGGTGCCGTTCAGTATTTCATACACTCTGGATGGTGTAGCATCGATCATGCTGGCAACGTCCCGGGGAGTTAACCCCTGCTGATCCATGCGAAACTTTATGGCTTCAACCGCGGTAGGCGGTATGATTTTGTAATGCTCATCTTCATATACGGCAATCAGTGTAATCATTACTTCCATAAAGTCGCCAGCCTCAGTACCGGGTTCTGGCTGGGAGTCAAACAGCGGCTCTGTAACAGCCAGGGCGTTAAGATAATCAGCCTCATTGCGAATTGGTTTCACCTGGTATTTCATAATGTCACCTTGTTAGCATCGATACTGCTGTATTCGGCGTGGGTGCCGGCAAATTTAATGAACACGGCCTTTTGGCTATAGGCTACACTACAAATTATCCGGTAAGTATTGCCCTTTATGTCGAAAACCACGCTGTTTTGCTCTAAAAAATCAACGGAACAATACTTGTTTTTTATGTCATGCGGCCCGTTCCAGTCAGCTTTGCTGACTTCGTGATACCATGCGGACATTGGCCCTTTTGCATCAGCGTGTTTAGTCCAAAAATTCGTCAGAGTTTTTTTTGCTATAACGTTCATGACTTGTCCATAAGTCCCAATATGGGATTAATTTTATACCTCCCAAAATGGGACTCAAGCACTTTAACTGAGTCGGGGCAATAAAACATGCGTGGCGACACCAAAATGTATCGTTATCTCATTGCCTTCAGGTCTGACGGGTTAGCATTTATCCGGTCACGGCTGACCGACGTTTTCCGGCCAGCAATCCTGCCAGGGCCAGTACTACCGGTACCAGAGAACCCCATAACACCCCGTTCCAGCCCACCATATGCAACAGTGCTCCTGAGGCGAACGAACCGATAATCATCACCCCGAATACCACGAAATCATTCAGGGACTGCACTGTGGTTTTCTCTGACGGCTGATGATAATTGATGATCTGTGTCGAGGCGCCGGTAAAGCCAAAATTCCAGCCCAGGCCAAGCAAAATCAGTGATAACCAGTAATGCAGCACATCGGTACCAGCCAGACCAGCGAATATTGATAATACCAGCAGCAGCAAACCGGCGATGGTGATTCTGTCAGAACCAAAACGGCTGATTAAGCGGCCGGTAAAAAAGCCTGGTCCATACATGGCAATAACATGCCACTGAATGCCCAGATTAGAGTCCTGTTGAGAAATACCGTGCATATGCATGGCAAGCGGCGAGGCAGTCATCAGGAAATTCATGACCATATAAGAGACAGCACCGCTAAACACCGTACGCGTAAAACCTGGCTGTCTGACCAGTTCCCGCAACGGGCGGCCACGGCTTTCCGTCTCAGCCCTGACCGACGGCAGTTTTACGCCAGCCAGTACTGCTGCCGAAAGCAATGCCACCAGTGCCTGAGCCATGAAGGTGGCTGCAAACAGGTGCTCCGGCCACAGATTCATGGTACCGGTGACCAGCATCGGGCCGATCACTCCGGCAATCACCCCTCCACCCATCACCAGAGACAACGCTCGTGCACGCTGGCTGGGAGCCGCACCATCAGTAGCGGCGAAGCGGAAAGTGACAGCCACAGCGGCATAAGCACCGCCAAAAAAGGCGGCCAGGCAGAATAATGAAAACGAGCTGCTAACCACTGCCAGCGCAGCCAACAGTCCGGTGATCACTCCCGACCCGGTGCCCGTCATAAAAGCAGCACGGCGGCCGTATTTTCGGGCCAGCTGGCCAAAGGGTAAAATACAGGCCGCCATACCTATTACAAATACTGTCACCGGTAATGTCGCCAGACTATTGTCAGGCGCAAGGTTGTTGCCGACGATGGCCCCGGTAGCATAGAACACCACCGAGTTGGCGCCTGCCAGCGCCTGAGCCGTTGCCAGCCGGAAAATATTACTTTTTTGTTGTTGTTCTGAAAGTGCAGTATCACCATTCATGCAGAAAATTATCCTGTGTAAAGGTAGGAACAGACGTTGCTCTGTCGCCAGCCCGCCCGGGATTAAACCGGTCATGGCACAGAACTGCCGGGCCCGTGCTGTCGGTGGCTACGATGGTTTCCTTGCGCAAGCATGCCAGTGTTAAGCGCCCCTGACGAATAACAAAATATATCTGAACGCGACAGAGAAACTATCCCGTCAATGGATTTCCTTCCGTTGCGGGCCTACGGAAGATTATGTTGCGGGACGGTTATCAGTTGTTCCACAGGGAAATTGAGTTGTTTAGCCAGCCTCAGATAGTGATTTCGGATGTCCGTCGGCATCTCCGGTGTCCGTGAGAGCAACCATAAATAATGGCGATTAGGACCACTGACCAACGCATACCGATAATTTTCATCCAGCGCAATGACGTTGTAGCCACCATAAAACGGGCCAAAAAACGACACTTTCAGGGCACCCACATCCGGTCGTCCGGTAAATAACGCCTTTCCAACGCTGCTTTTCCATCGCCGGTTCTGCACGTCATAACCCCGGTTAATGACCCGCAGGCTGCCATCACCTTGTGGCTGATAACTGGCGGTAACCTGTTCCAGCCCGCGTTCAAAACGATTATCCAGCCGCATAATTTCATACCATTGGCCGGAATAACGGCTGGCATCAAACTCAGTGACCGGGCTGACGCCTTTCGGCGGAGTGGGGGAGCGGCAGGCGGCAAGCGCGATGGAAAAGGCAACGACCGATACTACGGGCCAGATTTTCATAGCTACTCCTGTCACCAACGGTTTGCTGGTGAGTATAGCATTGCCACAGACAGTAACGGGTGCGATTCCCAAAAAACTGTTATATTTTAGTTAAATAGTTTTTTAAACTGAGGAACTGCATAATGCCACACTGGACGCTGCACTGGCTGGAGGCGACAGGTTCGCTGTCACAATACCGGGATCGGATTAGCGAAAATTTTGTTGCGGCTGAATCGCTGCTCAGTCAGATGATGCCGCCTCCACGGCTGGATGTCCTGATTCAAAATCTGCCAGGCCAGGTGATTCCTGAAGTCGGGCTGTTGGGCCGTGCCTACACTGAGAGGTTGTTCAGCCTGGCGGTGGACCCTGACAGTCCGGCGCTGGAAGAGAGCCTGCATCAGGGAGCGTTACTACGACATATCCTGCATGAAGTTCATCACTGTTTGCGGATGGCGGGACCAGGTTATGGGCTGTCTGCCGGCGAAGCGTTGGTCAGTGAAGGACTGGCAGGACAGTTTGTCACACAGTTGTCCGGTCATTCACCAGAACTCTGGGAAACGGCGTTCAGTGACACACAGTTGCTGCAATGGCCGTTACCTGCTGAAGTGTTGGCTCAGCAGCCCTACGACCATGCCGCGCTGTTCTTTGGCAGCGGCACTTTACCACGCTGGTATGGTTACAGTCTTGGTTATCAGATGGTGGCTGCCTGGCTGGCTCAGTCCGGTACTCCTGACCCGCAGCAATGGGTCAATGTCCCTGCGGCGCAGGTGATAGCGGCAGCACAACAAGCGGGGCTGGTGTCGGCCTGACATTATTGCTGTGACCTGCCGTAACGGGCATCCTGTGCTCAGCTAATTTTCTGCAAAGCTTATGATTTCTATTCGGTTGTTTTCTCTCTGCCAGTCAGCAATATTTTGCTGAACTGTATAATTTTTGACGGGCTTTATGGCAGAAAAGAAAACCGCATATCTGGATGTGCAACAGCGGGACTGGATAAAACAGCAACAGCTGCGCTGGTTGTGGCGCAGCGAATTCCCCACATGGGGTCTGATTGTGACTATTTACGGTGGCTGGTTCGGAACCTTTGTGTTTGCAGAATCTCTGGGAACAGGGCTGACCACGGTGCTGCTTATCTGGTTTACTGCATGGTATATGTCGCTGCAACATGAACTGATTCATGGCCATCCAACCCGTTATGCGCGGGTTAATCAGCTGCTGGGACTGCTGCCTCTGGCGGTCTGGTATCCTTACGGACTGTACCGTGATTCTCATCTGGCCCATCATCGTAATGAATTACTGACATACCCGCAGGATGATCCGGAAACCTATTATTTTTCGCACCAAAGCTGGCAGCGCTTTGGGCCAGTGCGTCGCCGGTTAATCCGGCTGAGAAATACGTTCCCCGGCAGACTCCTGTTAGGTCCGTTAATCGATATTGCCGCGACTCTGCGCCAGTTACTGAGTGATTTTTGTCGGTTCCGGCTATCCGCAATACTGATGTGGCTGGTTCATGGCTTGTTGTTGCTGGTGGTATTCCGCTGGATAACTGAGCATGGCATGTCAGTAGGCTGGTATCTGCTGGCGGTCAGCTATCCTGCGCTGGCGCTGACCAAAGTACGATCTTTTTACGAGCATCGCGCAGATGACAATCCGGCAGCGCGTTCGGTGATTAATGAAGCCGGTGCCGGCTGGCGTTTACTGTTCCTCAACCTGAACTATCATTCAGTACATCACGATTTACCGGGCATTCCCTGGTATGCACTGAGAACCATTTATCTGCTGAACCGGCAAGGTTATCAGCAACGCAATCAGGGATTCGTGGTGAAGGGATACCGCCACTGGTTAAGGAATTTTTTGACCGCGCCGGTAGATGTGGAACTGCATCCGGCCGAACAGGAACAACAGCGTGATTAGTCTGCCAATGTATGATGTCGATCATCCGGCAACCCTGGCTCTGACCGAAGAGTTAGCACGGCGCCTGCAACTGCGGGGCTTTAGCAAAGAACAGACACGTGTGGTCTGGCCTGATGGCTTAGCCGCGCACTGGCAGGCAGACTCCCTGTTATTATCGCAGACCTGCGGTTATCCGCTGGTCACACTGCTCGACACTGTCCGGACCGTAGGCTGCTTCCATTACACCGTAGCAGGTTGTCAGGATTACCGTTACCGCAGCCTGTTTGTGGTCAGGGATGCCGACAGGCAACGGCAGGTGGCTGATTTTTCCGGGCAACGGCTGGTATGTAATTCCGCCGATTCACAGTCGGGATATAATGTCTGGGTTCGACGACTGGCAGAGCAGCAGTCGTCAGTGAATGAATTCTTTTCTGAGGTTCACTTCAGCGGCGGTCATCGTCAGTCTCTCTGGGCATTACAGCAGCAGAGTGCGGATATTACGGCAGTGGATTGTGTCTCTCTGGCTCTGTTTGCCCGCTACCATCCTCAATGGCTGGAAGGGTTGGTCGTTATTGATCAGTCACCGCTGACGCCTGGTTTGCCGTTAATTGCTGCGGCATCGGTCAGTGATAACCAGTTACAGCTGTTACGGCAGACGCTGGCGGAGCTGGTAGCTGATCCGCTCAGCCAGCGGCTGTGTGCGCCGCTACTGATTGGCGGATTTAGCGAAATATCACGCGAGGCATATCAGGAACTGTTGTGATTCCGGCTGGCCGTGGTGGCCTGCCGGAAAACAGCCAATTACCCCTGAACGAACTGATTGGCGATGGCCGGTAGTCCGAGTTTTTCCCGCAGATTCCCGGCAGCATACTGTTGACGCATCACCCCACGTTGCTTTAACAGTGGAACGACTTCCCGGGTGAAGTTTTCAAAATCTGTCGGCAGATACGGGAACATCAGATTAAACCCATCCGCAGCACCACTGTCGAAGATCGCGGTTAGCTGATCAGCGATTTCCTCCGCGGTTCCTGCCAGCAACCAGCTATCTGAACTCTGCAGTAACTGTCGGCCAATCTCAATCAGTGGCATCGACGGGTCGTAGCCTTTGATCACTTCCAGCAGAGTGCGGATACCGTCAAAGTTCTCAACATCAGGCAATTCCGGCAATGGCAGATCTCGTGGATACTGACGCAGATCTATTTTCAGGTATGAAGAGAGCAGGTCTATAGCCATTTCATCTCCTGACAGCTGTCGGTTCAGTGCCAGCCGTTGTGCTTTTTCTTCCTCATACCGGATAACCACCGGTAACACACCGGCAATGATTTTTAGTGATTCCGGCTGACGTCCGACACTGAGCAGTCGCTGATTCATATCCTCGCGGTAGGCGAGACCCTGTTCGATGGAGCGAATAAACACAAAATGCATATCCGCATACTGTGCGGCCAGTTGTTTGCCGGCATCCGAGGAGCCTGCCTGCACCAGCACCGGACGCCCCTGAGGTGGTCTTGGGACATTCAGCGGGCCACGGACCCGAAAATAGTCCCCCTGGTGATTCACAATATGGACTTTATCCGGATCGGCAATGACTCCGGTCTGTTTATTAAACAGCAGTGCGTCATCCTGCCAGGAGTCCCATAATTGAGTCACCACACGAATAAACTCTGCTGCCCGTTGATAACGGTCCTGATGAGAAGGCAGGGTGTCACGACCAAAGTTGGCCGCTTCTTCCGGCAGCCATGAGGTTACAATATTCCAGCTGACCCGCCCTTCGCTGATCCAGTCCATTGAGGCAATAAACCGCGCCAGATTATAGGGGTCGTGATAGGTCGTAGATGCTGTTCCCATCAGCCCTATATTTTGGGTAACCGCAGCCAGGGCAGATAGCAGCGTCAGCGGCTCCAGACGCAGATTAGAGTATTCTGTCAGCCCTGACGGAACGCTGTCCCAGACGCTGTAGTGATCGGCGATAAAGATATTATCCAGGGTAGCGGCCTCGGCCTGAGCCGCCAGCTGTCGGTAATACTCCAGAGAAAATATCTGCTGATCGGCGGCGGCCGGATGCCGCCACGAAAAGCGATAATCTCCCTGAGGGTTATAGAAAAACAGATTTAATATCAGCTGTCGTGACGACATATACCGCTCCGTTACAGGGTTTATCCGCAGTGATTAGAGATTTTTTTTCACCCAGTCATCGGCCACAGTCGCCGGATCGGCATGTTGCAGATCAACCTGCTGATTCAGTTCGGTCAGGGCTTTATTATTCAGTTTCGCTGATACTTCATCCAGCGTCTGGCTGATCTGTGGAGTCAGAACAGCCTTTCTGACCAACGGAACCACATTCTGGCTGGGTTGTTCATGTTTATCGTCCTGCAATACCACCCAGTCTTCTTTTGCCAGGTTGCCCTGAGTAGAGACCACCGTGGCTACATCGATTCGTTTAGAGTTAAGCGCCATACGGGACAGCGGGCCACCCATATCCAGGGTCTCAACCCGTTTAAATTTGATTCCGTAAACCCGCTCCAGTCCCGGCAGACCTAATGCGCGGGTCACGACTTCCGGCGGGCCACCTACGACCAGCTTATCAGCCACTTTTGCCAGGTCAGACAATGTTTTCAGATGATATTGCTTCGCTGTTTCGGCGCGTACCGCCCAGGCAGTGGTAGATTCAGCCGGAGAGGCCTGCAACAGTGTAAATTCGGCGGGAAGGACTTTTTTCAGTGCGGCTTCGACATCCTGCTGCTGTGTCACTTCCGTTTTCGGGTCATAGTAGTTGAGCAGAGCACCGAGATACTCAGGCACAATATCAATCTCGCCGCTTTTCAGCGCAGGAATAATGATTTCCCGGTTGCCGAGATTCAGGCGGGTTTTCACCTCCAGTCCTTTCTTCTTCAGAGCCTCTGCATAGATATTTGCCAGAATCGACTGTTCAGAGAAATTAGCGCCGCCGATAGTCAGGGTTTCGGCATGTGCGGTAGCTCCTGCCAACAGTACGGCAGCCCCCAGTAGTGACAGAATCGGTGATTTCAGGTGTAACGATAGTTTTTTCATACAGAGAACTCCGGGGTTAATAAAACAGATGTTGTCCGTTACGGCTGAGCGGAGTAGCCAGGGCTGTGGCGGAACAGTCGGCGGCGTAACACCAACAGCAACAGATCACAGACAATGGCCAGCACCGAGACGATTAATGCACCAGAAATGATTTGCGGCACATCCTGTTGCCCCAGACCATCGATAAGAAAGCGCCCAAGCCCGCCGGCTCCGGCATACGCAGCAATCACTGCAGTGGCAATCAGTTGCAGCAAAGCGGTGCGGAAACCACTGAAAATTAGCGGCATGGCTAACGGTAACCGTAAGCCGGTCAGGCTTTGCCAGCCCGTCATTCCCATCGCCCTGGCCGCATCACACAGTTGTTTATCGGCATGATAAATTCCGGCATAGGTATTGGTGACAATCGGTGGCAGAGACATGGCAATCAGGGCAATAAATACCGGCAGATCGGTAAAACCTATCAGCAGAATAAACAGCAGGATCAGGCCAAGCGAAGGTATGGCGCGCCCGGCATTAAACAGGTTGATAAACCAGAAAGCGATACGCGGGCGGTACCCCAGATAAATACCTGCCGGTACTCCGATTAGGGTGGCAATCACAATACTGACGGAGACATACCAGCCATGCTCGGCAATCCGCTGTAAAATGCCGGAATCTCCGGTCCAGTGTCCGGCATCGGTCAGCCAGTGAAAGGTCGCGATAAAGGTCGCTATTATCTGTTCCATGGCATAATCCACTGGCCGGTGCGGGCAATAACAAAATCAAAGCAGAAAGATAACAACAGGCTAAGGAACAGGCTGACCCAAATCGGGGTCAGAAAATCCTGATTAAAACCCGCCAGTAACAGCTGACCCAGGCCACCCTGACCAATCAGCGAGGTGACGGTCACCAGCCCGACCAGAGTGACAGAAGCAATCCGCAGACCACTGATCACTGCCGGCAATATCAGAAAAAATTCCACATCGAAAAAACGCTGAATCCGTCGATAGCCAAGAGCACGCGCCGATTCCAGCACATCCGCAGGCAGTTTCTCCATTCCCGCCAGCAGATTACTCAGCAAAATCAACAGAGAATACAGAGTCAGTCCGATAACAGAAGTCGTGACACTCAGGCCTGTGAACGGAATCAGCAGAATGAAGAGGGCCAGCGACGGAATGGTAAACAGCACACCGCATAAAGCGACAATAGGTTGAGCCGTGGCTGGCCAGCGCAGGATTACCAGTAAGCAAAGGGCGCTCAGCAGTGAGCCAAAAAACAGGGAATAAACCACCATCTGCACATGTTGCCAGCTCAGATTTGCGATCATCGCGCTGTTGGTCACAATCCAGTGCCAGTCAATCATCGGCCAATACCCTCCAGGTGAGTGTCCAGACTCTGGTTCAGAAGCGCAAGCGACAGAACTCCGCAATAGCGGCCATCAGCATCGGTTTTGACCAGCAGCCCGTGCGGCGCGGTCAGTAACTGATTACAGGCAAAGCGCAGCGACTCCTGTAAACCGATGGTCTGCGGCTGCGGGCTGCCCTCTGTCTGCCAGTGTAACGGTCGTAATTCTTCGTCCAGCACCAGTACTGGCGCATTTGCCAGTTGTGGGTGCGGGCTGCTTTGCGGCAACGCCCGGCTACCTGTCAGCGGTACATCATATTGTGGAGTGGAGGAGACGACTATTCTGTCCAGACGGCGCAGATTGGCTTCCGGACCAATAAACTGACGTACGAAATCATTGGCCGGATTGGCCAGAATCTGATCGGGAGTATCGTACTGAACCAGCGTTCCCCCTTGCTGAAATATGGCAATCCTGTCGCCCAGACGAATTGCTTCATTGATATCATGAGTCACCAGCACAATGGTTTTTTTCAGACGCTGCTGGATATGCAGTAATTCTCCCTGCAATTTATCCCTGACGATCGGGTCGATAGCAGCAAAAGGTTCATCCATTAACAGAATAGGGGGATCAGCTGCCAGCGCTCTGGCTATGGCGACACGGCCTTGCTGGCCGCCGGATAACTCATGTGGGTAACGTTTCAGCAGGCTGCGGTCCAGTGACATCAGATCCACCAGTGCCTCTATCCGTTCGGCAATCCGGGCGCGATCCCAGCCACACAGCAATGGCACAGTAGCAATATTGCGGAATACGGTACGATGCGGAAACAGGGCCGCATTTTGCATCACAAATCCAATCTGTCGTCTGACCTGAATAATATCTGACTGAGATAACAGTTTATTTTCAACATAGACCTGGCCGGCATCGGGAATATCCAGCTGGTTTATCATTCTCAGAATAGTGGTCTTCCCGCAACCACTGGGCCCGACAAAAGTACAGAATTCATTCTTGTTGATCACCAGGTTTAAATTACTGACCGCAGCGTGTTGGCTTCCCGAATAGGTTTTAAAAATTCCCTCAAGTTTAATCATATCCTGGTATCGCTTTAACAAAGAATAATAATAAGTATAGGAGAGATAGTAGTGATACGCCGGAAAGCTGCAAAATGCTGAATTGTTGTTTCTATTTTCAGAATAAGCAAAACGGGCAGGAGGTATTTTTCGGGGGACGGGTAAATTGCACAAGCAGTATCAGTAAATCAGCCCGGCGAACCGGGCTTAGGTGTTTTGAAACTCTTACAGCGGGACGGTTTGTAACACCACCAGTGAAAAAACCATGATGACCGAAAACAGAACCACAGGAATAAAGCAGAAACGAATATGGTCTTTTAGTTCAACGCCGGTCAGGCCAATCGCCAGGTAAGTGGTGGCGAACACCGGGCTAATCATCATGGTGATATTTTTTCCTACCACCATAGTCAGCCCCATTTGTTCCCAGCTCAGACCGTAATGGGTGCCGACTTTTGCCACCAGCGGATAAATTCCGTAAAAGAAGGCATCCGGACCGATAACAAAACCAATCAGACCACCCAGCAGACCCATAATAATGTGCAGATGTGCTCCCAGAGCATCCGGCATGACCTGCAGCACTACATCAGCCATTTCTGTCAGTATAGAGTTGTTACCGCCACCACTAAGAATGCCGACAAAGGCACCGGCAGCCATCACGGTGGCCGAAATCATATACGCGGAATAGGCGTACTTTTTCATTACCGCTTCCTGCTGTTTCAGCGACGGATAATTAACAATCATCCCCACTGAGAAGGCAGCCATAAAAATTACATAGGCCTGAATATGGGTGACCAGCAGCAATACAGTAGCGCCAACCACTAACAGTACATTGATGGCAAATACCCATTTATTGCGTGACGCACCTGGCCCGTGATCATTCTTACCGTTCAGCGAATCAGGCTCAGACAGGGTTTCGGGAATCGGTAAGCCCTGTGCCAGACGTTTCTTTTCAAGCAGCCCCAACACCAGCCCCATCACCAGCACGCAGACCAGACCGAATATCTGGGTTGGAATCAGCCGGTGGTAAAGTTCATTAACGTCCAGTCCGGATACTGCGGCCACCCGGGCGAGTGGGCCAGCCCACGGGGTGAAGTTGGTTACCCCCATTCCTGCGGCCAGCATGCATAATAAAACCACCGGCCGAAGTTTATAATGTTTGTATACCGGCAGCATGGCGCCGATAGTAATCAGCACAGACGGAACGGATGATCCATCAATATGAGCGACGGTGGCGATAATTCCGGTCACCATTACAATGGCGACCACATTATTACCGGCAATTCGTGTCAGCCAGTTGACCAGCGGCTGAAATACACCCGCTTCGGTCATAATACTGAAAAATATAATTGAGAATGTGAACAGTACAGCATTGGGCGCAACCTGCATTACGCCCTTCATAATATACTGATTCATTTGCATCGGAGTGTATCCGGCGCAAAAACCGGCGATCACCGACAGACAGATAAATAATGCAACCGGTGTCGCCTTTCCACGGATAAGGAAGAACATTAAAACGCCAATGAGCACATAGCCAACTAATGCAAGGTACATATTATTATCCTTATAGTTATAAAATGCTTCTATTACACCGGACAACCTGCTTTGCGTAATATCGAATTAAAACGTTCAGGGTCGCTGGTGCCACTGGCATTACTTTTACGGATAGCTTCTTCTTTCAGTAAATGAGCCTGGGCTCGTTGCAGTACAGCTGCAGCATCACGGGCCGGGATAGCTATAACCCCGTCGCTGTCAGCAAGAATCAAATCACCGGGCGCAACAGCCATACCGGCACAGGCAATTGGCGTGTTGACTTCACCAGGACCACTTTTATCAGGGCCGCGATGAGTATGTCCTTTAGCAAATACCGGGATCTCACCATCGGCCCATTCCGCCAGATCGCGGATGGCACCATCCACTACAAATCCGGAAATTTTCTTCGTCAGGGCAGTTGTGCGGATTAATCCGCCAATCAGCGCCTGGGTCAGACAGCCACTGCCATCAATAACAATCATATCTCCGGGCTGAGCCTGCTCCAGCGCCTTATGGATCATCAGGTTATCCCCGGGCCGGACTTTCACTGTGATAGCCGGACCACAACAGCTGATATTGACATCCTCGTGGTAACGCTGAAGCCCCAAAGTGCCGGTGATTCGGCCCATACAGTCACCAGCTACCGCGACCGGAATCTCGCGAAATGCCTCAATGATCTCCTGCGGGATCTCATTACGACGTTCAGCAATAAAAAAGCCTGCCGGCCAGACTGCGGATGAATTACTCATTTTTCCCCCCTTAACGTAAATACTGCAAAATGTCTGAACTTAATGTTCTAAGGCAGTATTGTCGCGGGCAATTATTTCCTCTAATGTACTTTTTTATCAAATCGATGAATTTAAGGAATAGATGTTGAATAACAGAGACCTGGACTATTTTATTGTCGCGGCAAGGATGTTGAATTTGGGAATAGCATCACAAAACCTCAATATCACTCAGCCAGCGCTTTCCAAGTCTATCGCCCGGCTGGAAAAAGAGTTGGGGATCAGCCTGTTCAGCCGCAGCGGCCGTGGTCTGATACTTACCGAAGCTGGCGAAGTGTTATATCAGCGCGGAATAATTTTGCAGCACTCCCGCGAAGAGATAGTGACTCTTATGGCCGAGCTGGGGAGCGGAAATAAAGGTGTCGTGCGGATTGGTAGTGCCGGATCGGCAACCCAGTATCTGTTACCGACCGTCTGCCGCCAGCTTCAGGAGGAAGCACCGGGAATTAAGCTGGAAATTCAGATTGGTATGAATGACATTCTGTTTGGCAAGCTGGAGCGGCATGAACTGGATATTATCATTGGGCCACTGGTCGATTATCACCAGCCGGTGGTGCAGTACCCGGTGACATCGGACCGCGTGGTGGTCGCAGCCAGCCGTAATCATCCACTGGCAGGTAAATCGGCCACCCTGCGTGAACTGGCACGTTACGGATGGATTTTACCGGCGGCCAGCGTACGGATGCGGCAATGGCTCGAACGGGTATTCGATCAGCATCACTGCCCGCCACCAGAGGTCAGAATTGAAGTCAGTTCACTGGCTGCGGCTCCGGACCTGATAGCCAGCAGCGGATTACTCAGTTTTATTTCTGAAAACAGTCTGGCGGAAGATGCTTTTTCCTCACGGCTGGCCAGGATAGATATTCCACAGCTGGTTATGGAGCGGCGGGTCGGTATTACCTGTCTGCAGGACGCCTGGCTTTCACCGGCGACCCGTAAGGTGATAGAAGTGACCCGCCGTTACGGTCAGACGGAAAATTCAGACAGCAGCGATGAGTCATCACCGCCTGAGAGTCCGTGTTACTGAGGAAACCGCAAAAATAGCGGCTGAGCTTCATAGTGTTCTGCCATGGCCTGCAGAACAGTAAACTCCGATTTATCTACCACATGCGGGACCATAAGCTGGATAAAACTCCAGACGACGGTCCCGGTCACTGCCACCTGGTCCGGATTATCGGAGGGCACATGAGTGCTTAACTGAGCTTCCCAACTCCGGCAGGCTTCGAGCAACTGCCCGGTGACCCGTTCAACCCAGGGCTGATATTGTTTATTCTCCGGGCGCAGACGATGTTCATGCACATGTTGTACCGTTTTCTCAGCGGCAATCAGGATAGTTCCGAGAATCTGTAAGTCTCTTGCCAGTGCCGCAGGCGCTGCAGGCAGTAGTTTTTTGTCTGGTGCAGCCAGGGTCTCGTAATATTGCAGAATCAGCGACGAATCGACTAACCGGCTACCATTATCAGTTAACAGGGTCGGGGCTTTGACCAGAGGGTTATAACCGGCAAATTCCTCGTAATCCCGGAATACTGACAGCTTAAGACTTTCAAAACTCACACCATACAGAGCCAGGGAAATGGCAGTTCTTCTTACATAAGGTGAATCCATCATGCCAATCAGTTTCATAAAGAGTCCATCAGCCGGAGTAAAAGAGGCAGTCCATAACGATAGGGGATGTACTGCTGTAGTCTCTTCAGACTAGCTGAAATTTCTGTGGCTAACATCAGTCTTTTCTGACGGTTTATGTAAGCCTGGCTAACATAAACCGGGCCAGATGAATGGCAGTGTGATCGTATATGCTACAGTCCGTTTATCTGTTTATCTGTTTATCTGTTGGAGTCTGAATGTCTGCTTTCCCACCGATCGCCGGATTAAGGAGCTTTGAAGCTGTTGCAAGGCTGGGCAGTGTTACACGGGCAGCCACTGAGCTGCACGTCACTCATTCAGCTATCAGTCAGCAAATAAAGACACTGGAGCAACTCACCGGGGTAAAACTATTTATCCGCCACGGGCGCGGGTTGCGGCTCAGCGAGCAAGGGCGGCTGTATGCGCTGCAAATTCGTCAGGCTCTGAATCAGATTAATGATGCAACCCGGCTGGTACAGGTACTACCGCGACGTGAAGAGTTGACTATTGCCGGGATACCGTCGTTTATCAGCCACTGGCTGGTTCCCAGGCTGTCCGGTTTTCGCCGTCAGTACCCGGAAATCACCCTGCGGCTGGTGGCGGGACTGGAAATTGGCGACCTGCAACAAGGAACGATCGACCTGGCGATCCGTATGGGGAAAGGGGACTGGCCTGCGGTTAGCTGCAGGAAGATGTTCAGTGACCAGTTGCTGGTGGTGGCTTCGCCGGACTTTAATGACGGGCAGTTGCCGGTGACGGCAGAACAGATTGCCGCCAGCAACATTATTTTCTCGATGGAGTCCTGGCAAAGCTGGTCGGAGAGTGCCGGATTGCAATCACCGGTGGTTCCTCAGGGGCTATGCATTAATGATTCGAACCTGGTGCTGGAGGCGGTCCGCTGTGGGCAGGGAATTGCCCTTGAACGACGTTCGCTGGTGCAGGAACTTATCCGTCGGGGAGAACTGGTGCAGTTAGGTGACTGTGTGGTGGCGTACCCGTGGGATTACTGGCGGGTTATTCCCTTATCCGTGGCTGAAAAGCCGGCGCTCGGGCTGTTTTGCCAGTGGCTGGATGAACAGGTTGAACAGTGGGAGGCAGAATTTGGCATCAAGGCTGGCGTAGCTGAACATCACGAGGTAAAGAGCGAAGACTCTGCAACTGAATAGCACGGAGAAACCACCACCTGAATTCAGGTGGTGGTGATAGCCGGGAGAGCGGTTGGTTCACTGCACTGCACCGCACAACCCGGTGAAACGGCGTAACCGTTATTTACCGCTGTCCTGAGAGGCGATGGAATCTCCCAGCCAGCTTTTTGCTCCGGTTGCTTTACGGGCTGCGCTCACCTGGTCAGCCGTGACGGCCGGAGCGGCGTTGCCCCAGCTGTTACGGATATAGGTCAGGGCCTCTGCAATATTAGCGTCAGACAGTTTCCAGCCGAACGATGGCATACCTGCAGCCGTCGGATTCGCATGGGTAAACGGTCCCTCGCTGCCATTCAGTACCACGTTTAGCAGGCTGGACGGATCTGCAGAATTTACCTGTGGATTGCCTGCCAGTGCCGGGATCATGTTGCGAATCCCTGCACCATCAGAAACGTGACAGGCACTGCACTGAGATTCAAACACTTTCTTGCCGGAGACCATTTGCTGGTCATCAGCCGTCAGAGCTGTCGGAACCTGTGGGTGAGAGGCAGGAATAGATTTCAGATAAGCCGCAATCGCGTTCAAATCATTATCATTCATATACTGCGTTGAATTCTCTACCGCTTCGGTCATCGGGCCTGAGGAGGCGGTGATACGGTTACTGCCGGAACGCAGGTAGCTGACAATATCGGCATTACTCCAGTTGCCTAAACCGGAATGAGGATCCGGCGTCAGGTCCGGTGCATACCAACCCTGCAATGCTCCGCCCTGCAGATAAGCAGAGCTGTCACCGCCCAGCATATTTTTGGCAGTATGGCAGGAAGCACAGTGCCCTGGTCCATCGACCAGATACTGGCCACGGTTAACCTGTTCGCTGGCCTGTGGATTAGGGGTAAATGCCGCATCTTTAAAGAACAGCATATTCCAGCCCGCCAGCGTCCAGCGCTGATTGAACGGGAATGGCAGCTGGTTTTCTACCACTTTATGGTTAACCGCTGGCAGGTTACGGATATAGGCCCATAAATCGGTCAGGTCTGCATCGGTCAGCCGTGAGTACGCCGGATAAGGCATGGCTGCATACAGATAGCCGTGAGAACCAACACCATGACGAACAGCTTTATCAAACTGTTCCTGAGTCCATCCACCAATACCGGTTTCCCGGTCAGAGGTGATGTTTGATGACAGAATTTTCCCGAACGGCGTTTGCAGAGCATAGCCCCCGGCAAATGGCTGGCCACCTTCAGCGGTATGACAGGCCGTACAGTCAGAAAGACGGGCAATATATTCGCCCCGTTTAATCTGGTCCTGCAGTGCCGGGCCCGTCTCCAGGCTGACGGTTTGTGGATAGTTTTTATGAATACCGTACTGTTCATAGGCGGTATAACCGAGTGCACCGGCAATGACTACCGCAGCGACCACGGAGATAACGCGTCGTGTTTTTTTAGCCATGAGAGTTTCCTTATCGTACCAGCGAACCCGGATTTTTCAGGTAGTCATTAACGATATGGTGCGCAGTCCATAACGTCAGGGCACTGAGAGTGATGGTCGGGTTATAACCGCCATTATTCGGGTAAGATGAGGCCCCGAGCACAAACAGATTGTGTGCATCCCAGTGTTGCTGGTAGCGATTCAGTACCGAGGTTTTCGGATCAAGCCCCATCACGGCACCGCCAATGGTATGAGAACTGTCATAGGCACGGAACGGTGAGTTGTGGGAGTCAGGGAACGCTTCGGTTATCCAGCTGCTGGCGCCGGAGACTTTACAGATATCTTCAATCCGGTCACGAATAAAACGCGCCATCAGACGATCATTCTGGTTGTAGTCGAAGGTCAGACGCAGCAGAGGCTGTCCGTTCTCGTCAGTGTAATTCGGGTCCAGTGACAGATAGGAATCACGGTGTGAATACGAGGTTCCCTGGCCCTGAATTTTGGCATAGTTCTGATAACTGTGGCGGAACGCTTTTTTCCACGCCGAGCCCCACATTTTGCTGCCGGCAGGCAGGCGGTCAGTCATACTTAACGGAGTCCCCTGATCTGACAGCGCCTGAATTCCGGCACCTCCCAGGAATCCAAGCCCGGTGTGGTCGAAGTTATCGCCATTGAAATCATCAATCTGGGTGGATAACGCGCCGGTAGAGATGAACGGGTTCATGTATTCATTTTCGTAATACAGATATCCCATCGACATGGTCTGGTAGTTATAGGCGCGACCGAGTGTACCTTCGCCTGTGGCGTGGTCGTAGGCTTTACCGATTTTCGACAGTAACAGCAGGCGCACGTTGTCTAACTGATACGCCGACAGGCAAACGATGTCTGCCGGCTGGAAGCCGGTGTTACCATCAGAATCACGGAAGGTCACACCGGTGACGGTTTTTTCATCGTCAGCTTTATTAATGTACAGCGCGGTACATTCGGTCAGCAGGGTAAAGTTGGTGCGATCCATCAGTGCCGGAACCACACAGATATTCGGTGAAGATTTAGACCAGTTACCACATCCGTAAAAACCGCAATAGCCGCAATAGGTACAAGGGGCCAGGTTAATGCCTAACGGGTTGGTAAACGCTGCACCGATGGTTCCTGCCGGAATAGGGAACGGGTGGTAGCCCATTTTAGTGGTGATATTATGGAAGGTATCGTTCCAGTGCGAACGGATTAATGGCGGTGTCGGGTACTCACTGGTACGGTTGCCTTCAAACGGATTTCCGCCTTCCTGAGTGGAGCCGTTAAGCACACCTGCTTTACCGGAAATACCGGCAATTTTTTCCACACGATCATAGAAAGGTTCCAGCTCTGCATAGCTAACCCCCCAGTCCTGAAGGATCAGGCCGTCGGCCAGCGGCATATTGTTATAGCGCTCTTTGTGACGGGTCGCCATCTCGAAATCAGAAGGGTTAAAACGCCAGGCATTGGCTGCCCAGTGTTTACCGGCACCACCTACACTGTAGCCCATCTGAAAGGCATTCCAGTCGCGGGCTGGCAGTGCTTTCTGGCTGCTGTCGTTACGAAAAGTCAGGGTTTCTACACGGGGCGGTTTCAGTATTTCGCGGCGTACGCCATAACGTAGTTCATCGGCAGCAATGGCGGGGGAGAAATTGCTCTGGGTCTGTTCCCAGGGGCCGCGTTCAATCGCAACCACATTTAATCCGGCGCGGGTCAGTTCTTCGGCCATCAAAGAGCCGGCCCAGCCGAGGCCGATAATAACGGCATCTGCTTTAGGTCTGGTGTAATTCATATTAAGCCTTCAGTAATCTTATGCTTTCAGGAGTTGAATAATGCTGACCGGTTCGATATTTAATTTAGTTCCTTTCAGTGGGGCATAATCACGATAGTCATAACGTGCTCCCGGGAAACCAATCATTTTCCAGCCAATCATATTGCGGTTACCACCATATATCGGGTCGGCAAGAAAACCTTCCTGTACATTGGATAAGAACTGACTAAATACATCTTTGGATGACAGGGTAGGGTATTTAATCTGGTCGGCTTCCATCTGTTCCAGATATTTATCCTGCTGATCATTAGTTAGTTCGCTGAAGGATTTTGAAAATTTACTCTGACAGTCTTTTTCTATTTCGGCCAAACCAATACGGTAAATCTGAGCCGGAGTGTAAGGCTGCTGGTTACCCTGGGAAGGCGTACCATTTTCAAACGGGCCAACATTATAGCGCCAGCTGGCTTTACCATAATTTCCGGCTAACTGGTTATCGATAAAAACAACACAGCCCGCATCGGAGGCGCTGACAGTCAGTTCATCTGCAGGGATCAGCCGGTTAAAAATCGCGGTGATCTGGGCATATTCCTGTTCGGTCAGATAGAGACGTTTGGTTGGATCAGCCGGAGTCGGCGGTGGTGTTTCTTTAGCTTTCCACAGTTTTCCGCCATTCAGTATATTATCGCGCGCCGCAGCACCCGCTGGTTTAAATACTGATGCTGCAGTTCCGGTCCCTGCCAGGATTAATCCGGTCTTGATAAATTTACGACGTTGCATTAAATACTCCTGAAAATAAAAACTGTATTACAGATGAATACAGGTAATCCGCTGAAGTTAATCAGAGAGTTATTTGTCAGATAATCTTATTATTAAGTAGGGCGAAGTACTTATATTAAACCGTTACGATATTGCCTCCTGAACATTTCCTCCTGAATATGGCCATGGTCATTAATAATAACCATGGCCGGTCAGTTTATTTACGCAGATGAGATGTTCGTAATGCCAGTTTGCCGGGAAGCCGGCGCATACTCTCATCAGTGTTACCATCAATCAGGCGACTGATCGCTTCTGATATCTGCAATGCCGCGTCCTGATCCCAACTGGTCAGTGACCATGTTGGTGAGTGCGCTTCGTCAACGTTATCAAACCCCACCATCCCGATATGCAGGTCAGGGCTGAAATCTTTTACCGCCTGCATTGCGCCAAACGCCAGAACGTCATTTTCACAAAACAGAGCTTCAATGCGCTGTTCCGCCGGGGTTGCCAGCAGATAACCACGCATTATTTCATACGCGCGGTCCCGGTCGTAATTACCTGCGACCAGTAGCTGGTCCAACGTTTTACCCGCCTCATGCAGACTGGCCGTGTACCCCTCCAGACGCAACAGATGCCTGGATGAGGTATCCGGGCCTTTTAAATAACCGTACCGCTGGTAACCCTGTCCGGTCAGTAACTGTCCTAACTGACGGGAGGCGTTAAAGCCGTCGGTCATCACTTCATCAATCTCAGCACTGTCTGTGCTGCGAAACACATGGATTGCCGGGATGTGATGCAGTGTTTCGGTGGCCACCAGCAAAGCATCACTGACAATCGTTGCCAGATAGATCAACCCGTCTACCTGTAACTGTCCTGCCATTTGCAGAACCGACTTAAAGTTCTCAGCAGACTCGACATTCAGCAACAACGTCATATAACCACGTTCGTTCAGCTGTGCAGTCACTTCTCTGAGCATGCGCAGACTATGTGGGTTGGTAAATTCATCAGCTACCACCCCGATAATATTGGTCTTGCGCCGTTTCAGACTTCTGGCCAACAGATTCGGCTGAAATCCCAGTTGTTGTGCTGCGGCCATTACCTGCTTTCGTGATTTATCAGAAATCGAAGCACCTTCCTGAAAAGCCCGTAATACTGTCCATTTGGAGACACCCGCCACTAAGGCAACATCATCGGCAGTGGCAGGGTTGTGCTTATGTCCGTCATGGTTGTCTTTTGCTTTCACATAATTCCCTTGAGGTTTCGTACAGAGGGGGACCAGACATAGAAGCTACCTTGCCTGCTGCCGAAGCTCAATGCCGCATTTCATGCGGTCGGGAGTTGTTATTAGTTATGTTTTTTTCGTGTTGCAATTATGTATGCCTTTGCAACCGTTGGCAATAATTTTGCCAACGGTTGCAAAATGATTGTATGATTTATATTAATCCATTAAATACAGATGGTTGCGTGGTATTTTTCCCGTTCATCCATTCCCGGGCTCTGACAGGCTAATTGTTAGTAAATGTAACGAAGGGGGGGTTGTTTTTAACCGCACTCAGGGGTACTCAACAACGCGGGCAGCGGCTGCAATTCCCGGTAAAGGTTGGTTTCCCCGGTAATGGTATTTGCAGCAACAGGTTAAACGGTTATGGTAGTTATTCTGGTCATTCTGTTGAAGTTAACGAAGATTCGGCCGGTCATGTCAGTTTTTTTGGGCTTGCACATTGAGGGGGATAAATTCTGTGACTAAACGGGTAGCAGTAATCGGTGCCGGAGTGTTAGGACTTTCGGTTGCGCGTGAATTAGCCTTACGCGGAGTGCAGGTCACGGTTTTTGAACGTGAGACTGCCGGGGCCGGAACCAGTACAACCAGCTATGCCTGGATTAACTCAAACGGTAAATCGCCGGACAGTTATCACCGGCTGAACGCCGAAGCTATCGATGAACACCGAAAATTACAACATAACAGCCCGACAGAAGGGCGCTGGCTGGAAGAGACCGGCACTTATGAATGGGCCATCGACCCGCAGGGTGAACAGCAACTACTGGAGCGGGTTAGCCGGTTAACCGCTCACCATTATCCACTGCAACAAGTAACTGCTGCCGAAATAAAAAAACGAATTCCTGAATTACAGATCCCGCCAGCGGCTGGTTCACTCTGGTACTTTCCTCAGGAGTGCCTGCTCAATCCAGTTATTTATCTTGCAGCGCAGCTTGCTGTATTGCGTGAGCAGGGCGCGGAAGTAATTACCCGCTGTGAAGTGGTGGATATCAGTGAAGATCCTTCCGGAGTGACTCTGCAGCTGTCTGATGGCAGCCAGTGGCAGGGAGATGAGGTGATTGTTGCCACCGGAAGGTGGTCCCAACAACTGGCAAACCGGCTGGGTTTGTCTCTGGCGATGATTGATGCCAACCAGCAGGGAAAAATTGCCTGTGGTTTCCTGGCTTACACTACGCCGCTGATGACTCAGCTGTCTGCTAACCTGATCTCGCCGGAACTGAATATTCGTCCGGCAGGGGGCGGGCGGCTGATTTTACAGGCTACCGATCTGGATGTTCATGCGAATCCGGTACAACCCCCTTCAGTGGACGGATTTATCGGCAAAGAAATGCTGATTCGTTTGCGGCGGATGCTGGCGAATACTGACAATGCCCGGCTGGAAAGCATTGCGGTCGGGCAACGGGCAAAGCCTGCGGACGGATTACCGGCCATCGGCTATCTCACACCGCAACGTAAGGTTTATATGATGGTGACTCACAGCGGAATAACACTGGCACCGTTGGTCGGCAGACTGGTTGCGGAAGAGGTGAGTTCACAGCAGCGTCCGGCAATGCTGGAAGATTTTGCGCCTGATCGCTTACTGGGAAAAACCGCCGCTGACTTCCCGTCAGAAGGGATCTATTTCCCGGCGGCACAATAACCACTGTCACCGGCCCGTTATCTGGGCCGGTGACAGTGAGAGAGTAGCCGACAGTCAGGTTTACTGCAGATGGCTAATCAGTTCCTGATTAAAGCGGGCCGGTTCTTCCATCTGTGGTGCATGGCCAAGCCCTTTAAATTCGATTAGCGTAGATCCCGGAATCATCGCGGCGGCCTGTTTCCCCAGCACATTGTAATGACCAATCTGTGCTTTTACTGCCGGTGGCGCGATATCACTGCCGATGGCGGTGGTGTCTGAGGTCCCAATCATCAGCAGAGTTTTAACCCGCAGATCTTTCAGCTCGTAATATACTGGCTGTGTGAAAATCATGTCGTAGATCAGCGCCGAGTTCCAGGCAACCCGCTGGTGTCCCGGCCCTTTGTTCAGCCCGGCCAGCATGGTCACCCATTTATCGTAAGCAGGCTTCCAGTGCCCGACATAGTAGGTATGTAATTCATAGTTATGGATAGACTGAGCACTCAGCTTCAGTTCACGCGCATACCACTGGTCGACGCTGCGCCACGGTACACCTTTCGCTTTCCAGTCTTCCAGACCAATCGGGTTAACCAGCACCAGCTGGCGGACATTATCCGGATACATCAGCGCATAACGCACTGCCAGCATACCGCCAGTGGAGTGGCCGATAATAATGGCCTTACTGATATTCAGCTGCTGCAGTAACTGATGGGTATTCTGCGCCAGTTGCTGAAAACTGTACTGATAATGCTCCGGTTTCGAAGACGTACAGAAACCAATCTGGTCCGGCGCAATCACGCGGTACCCTTTTTTATGCAGGGCACTAATGGTGTCTTCCCAGGTGGCTCCGCAAAAGTTTTTACCATGCAACAGCACGGCCGTCTGGCCATTACCCTGTCCGGCAGGAGCCAGGTCGATATAACCCATCTGCAGGTTATCGCCCTGAGATGAGAAAGAATAATGCTGTAGCGGGTAAGGGTACTGAAACCCTTCCAGGTGCATGCCGTATGAAGGGGTGTCATCACTGAACGCTGCTGTGGAAAACAGTCCGCAAACCAGCAGGCCAGCGGCAATAATCGGATGTCGGATACGCAACGAATTTTCTCCGTGAATAAAATAAAACCTGCCCGTCAGGGCAGGAAGGCCGGTTATTTCCCCTGATAAGGAGGATAGTCGGTATATCCGTGCTCGCTGCCACCAAACAGTGTGGCCGGATCGCCAATCGGGCTCAGTGGCAGATGTTTCTCCAGACGCTGCGGGAAGTCAGGGTTAGCAATAAACGGCCGGCCGAAAGCAATTAAATCGGAAAGACCAGCACTGAGGATCCTGTCCGCTTTTTCTTCAGTGTACTGACCAGCGACGATAAGCGTACCCTGAAAAGCTTCGCGCAGATGATGACGAAACTCATCAGGAACCTGTGGTGCATCGTCCCAGTCAGCTTCGGTCAGATGCACATAACACAGTTGTTGCTGGTTACACCAGGCTGCCAGCATCAGAATGGCATCAATTGCCTGCGGATCATTCATGCCGCGCTGGGTAATAAACGGAGCCACACGAATCCCGGTGCGTTCGGCACCAATCGCATCACTGATTGCACTCAACACCTCCTGTGCAAAGCGAATACGGTTTTCCATACTGCCGCCATATTCGTCAGTACGATGATTAGATGTACGACGCAGGAACTGATCGATCAGATAACCGTTGGCACCGTGAACTTCTACCCCGTCAAATCCGGCTTCTATTGCATTAAGGGCGGCCTGGCGGTAATCGGCGATAATGGATTTAATTTCGTCTTTACTCAGTGCCCGTGGCACTGGGCAGTCAACCATTCCACCTTTACCGTTGTCATCGACAATCCACACCTGGCCATCAAACGGCAGTGCCGAAGGCGCGAGTGGTTTTCCGTCGGGATGAAATTGTGGGTTAGACATCCGGCCTACGTGCCATAACTGGCAGAAAATCCGGCCACCTGCTTTATGCACTTCATCAGTCACCTGTTTCCAGCCTGCAATATGTTCCGCAGTGTAGATACCTGGCGTCCAGGAATACCCCTGAGCAGTGGCAGAAATCTGGGTGGCCTCGGTAATGATAAGCCCCGCACTGGCGCGCTGGGCATAATAAGTGGCCATCATCGGCGAAGGGATATTGCCCGGTTGCAGGGTGCGCGCACGAGTCATTGGCGCCATAACAATACGGTTAGCAAGGGGCAACGAACCGGCATGGGCCGGCTGGAACAGAGTAATCGATGACATGCTGTAGTACCTGTGATGAACGAAGACATCACTTTAATTCGCGGCGTTAATATTGATAATATCGATAATTACAGATGCTCTGTTCGGAAAAACTGAAGAATATGGGAAAGCTTGAAGATCTCTCATTGCTGGTGACGGTGGTGGAAGCCGGCAGCCTGGCGGCGGCAGGGCGTCGGCTTAATTTATCTCCTGCCTCAATGAGCGCCAGACTGAAAGCCATGGAAGAACGTTACCAGACACGGCTGTTTAACCGGACAACCCGCTCGATTGCCCTGACTCGCACCGGGGAGGATTTCTATCATTCGGCGTTGCGGGTACTGGATGAAATGACACTGGCTGAGGATAAGTTGCTGAGCCAGGAAGGAATGCTGCGGGGGAATCTGCGGATTTCCGCCCCTTCAGATTTCTCACGACAGTATGTGGCTCCGGCGCTAATGGCATTTTCTGAGCTTTACCCGCAAATTGCAGTCTCGCTATATGTGGGTGAAGATGTGGTGGATTTAATCTCACGACAACTGGACATGAGTATCCGCTTTGGCAATTTGCCGGACAGTAACCTGGTGACCCGGGTAATACAGCCGAATCACCGGGTGCTGGTGGCTTCTCCTGACTATTTGTCGAAGCGGGGGATTCCGGAACAACCTGCCGATCTTAACCAGCACCGTTGCCTGGTCATTGAGCGTCGCGGGATGCTGCTGAATGAGTGGCGTTTTGAACAGCAGGGCGAAATTAGCACGGTACGGGTTAAACCCGCCATTAGCAGTGATGACGGTTCGATCCTGCGGCAGTGGGTACTGTCTGGTGCCGGTATCGCCGGAAAATCATGGTGGGATGTTAAAAGAGATGTCAGTGAGGGTCGGTTGTCACTGGTGCTGGCTGAGCAGTTTATTGGTTTCTCGGCGTCAGATCGTAAGCAGGTGGGATTGCAGTTTGTCTATCCTGAACGTCGTTTTCATCCGTTGCAGGTCAGTCGGTTTAGCGAATTTTTTATTCAGTGGCTGGAAAATCAGTAACCTGTGGGGAATTACTGAATACCGGTCAGCCAGCAACCACGGCTGACCGGTAGATTACGCGGGTAATACTTCTCAGAATTTCAGTTTTAGCTGAACCCCGGTCACCCAGGTATTTTTAATTTTCTCATTGGCAAAGGCACCCGGATTTTTAATGTACTGCACGCCAGGACGCAGCGACATCCACGGAGTAACCTGTACGTTATAATCCACTTCAGCCAGTTCTTCACCAATTCCCAGCCCGCTTAACTGATCAGCGGCAGCAGTTTCGCCCGCAGCCTCCAGTTTCGCGATTGCATTGTGCCGGCTGTTGTTATTATAGACAGCACGTCCGAAACCAATGGCGACAGAATCATCCGGACGCGCTTCAAACGGAGCATTTAAAACCAGGCCGGTGGAGTACCAGTGACGGAAAGGCGAGGTCGCGCCATCAGTGGTGGTCGCCTGACCAAACAGATGCAGGTTACGCCGGGCAACAGAAGGAGACTGCCACAGTGTCTGGTCGGCCAGCAGGTAAGCGCCCCAACGCTTCTGAGCACGAATGGCCGAATCGTCAATCCGGGCTACGTTAGAACTGTCGTAGTAGTAACCCACTTTATACAGGCCCGGCAAGGCGGCATGCAGGTTATAAATCAACTCCACTGGCATGATATAGCCGGTGGTGCCGGGGCCAAAGGGTTTAAATGCCCTGGCTGAGCGGCTGCTCATTTGTGGATTGACGTTAAACACTGCGGTCTGAATCGCCCAGCTGTCATTGAACTGATAACTCAGTTCGCCACCGAAGTGGGCACTTGGGTAGTTACCCCAGCCACTGCCACCGGATAAGGTCAGCGGGTGTCCACAGAAACCGGCGTTCATAAAGCTGCACATAATAGGCAGCGTGCCAAAATCGTTCCCCATCGCCAACAAACCGACTTTATATTTTAATTGCGGAGTCAGCAGGGTATTGGCATAACTCAGTTCCGACAGACGGGTATACAGTCCACCGTAGATCTCCTGAATTGGCAACCGGTTTCCTACCAGGTCAGCAGAAGCACTGCGTCCCCGGCGGTCATTAATTGTCAGTTGCAGGGTACCTGCATGAGTGGTGTTAAACAGTTTGTTGAAATCGAAGGTCGCGCCAATGCGAATCTGTTGTGCATAACGGGTTCCCCGTGACTGGCCACCTTTCACCACACTGGCGGTCTCAGAAACATAGTCTCCGCTGAGAGTAATCCCTTTTTGTTCAAGCGCCTGCCGCTCTCCGCCCCAGTCACCGGTCAGGGTAGGCTGGGTCATCAAATCAGTTGCGTAAGCAGCGGGCATAGCCAGTGCACATAATATGGCGACTGGCAGGATACGGATATTATTTTTAATGACTTTCATTATTTTATTGTCATGTGGATGAGTAAGCTTTTCTATCATATTGCTAATTTATAACTATAGTTATTATTATTTTATCACTCGCGGAAATGTTGTGTTTCTTAATGTATCTGTGGGTAACACAATGAGAAAATATGCTCTAAATGACTGATATTTAACCAGAGTGAATGATAAGTAAACAATAGTTACGCTAATGTTTAATATAAAAAATAATAAAAAGATAACGGAGGGTTATTAATCTGTTCGCCTCTGGTTAATTAATTCCGTAAAATAAATCCCACTGTTACACAATACAGTTAAATAAGTTGCATTTAATTTGTTCAGTGGCGTTTAAATAATAATCAATTGGCAATCCGGGAAGGAAAGAATAATTCACCGGCGGCTAAAGTTTATTATGTAATAGATTTATAGGTTAAAAAATAATCCTGCAGGGTTCTCTGTAATGAACTCAGCGGGCCATCCATGCCCACCATCAACATATCGGTCCAGGCATTTTCATCTTCCAGCGGGATGTAAACGATATTGCCGATGTTGTAGGAAACAATGCAACCTGGCACCACACTGACGGCATTCCAGGCATTGACCATGCCCAGCGCATTACTGACAGCAGAAACCCGCCATTCGATATGCGGGTTGAACCCTGCGGCCTGGGCCAGCCGGATCAGTACACTGGTAATCCCGTAGTTATTGAGATCCTGATACCCGACAAAGGCATCATTTTTCAGCTGGTGCAGTGACAAACTTTTTTCCCCGGCCATTGGATGTGACGGGGAGAGTGCGACGTAAAGGCGGTGACGTGAGAAATGCTTACTGATAGTTCCGTCCGGCAGTACCGGCTGCGGGCCACGGATAAACGCCAGATCAATTTTGCGTTGTTCCAGTAAAATCAGCTGCTCATCCATCTCCAGTTCCAGCAGCGAAATGCCGACGGCCGGGTAGAGGGCGCGAAAGCTTTTGAGAATGGTCAGAAACAACGGGTCAAACAGAGCGGTACCGACATGGCTGATAGTGACCCGGCCGGTTTCACCACTGGCAGTTTTCCTGGCTTTTTCAATTGCCGACAGATGGCGGTCCAGCAGATCTCTGACACTGTCATAATAATTCTTACCCGCCAGTGACAGACGAATACCCCGGCCTGCAGGTTCAAACAGCCGGACGCCTACCTCATGCTCCAGCGCTTTTATCTGCTGACTGAGAGCCGACTGAGCGATCCCCAGTTTCTCCGCAGCTTTGCCGTAATGTTCAATTCCTGCCAGACAGGCAAAGTATTCCAATCGTTTTAATGTATCAGCCATATCAAAACCATAAGTATTTACTTATTAAATTAACATTTTTTGTATCTGGATTACATTTTATTATCAAACCATAATCCTGCCCACAACAACCGTGGGGGATTTTCTGCCCTTCCGGACACCCACCCGGATGCCCCGGAATATACAGCTGACATCAGTTGAACAGCGAGACCTCAGCATGGAATCGCTGGCTTTCGTTCGTTGTCGGCGGGCAGAGAATACCACCAGAAAATTGATTCAACAGTAGGTAATCATGAATAAGGCTACACCTGTCAGCCCCGGTGAAAGACGACGCTTTATTAAGTTGTTAGCAGCATCAACGGTGGCGGGAACAGTCAGCAGTTTATTGCCGGGCCAGATAGCCTGGGCAATTGATGCCGGGCAGCCGGCGGTCGCCGGTTTTCCGGCATTTATGACGGTATCTGAAATTATTTGCGGCTATCCGACTCTGGATAATGCACTGGGCAAACGTATTTTCAGCCTGATCAGTGCTGAGCACGGTGATGCTTCTCAGAGTATTGCCGAGCTGCAAAAGCAACTGAATGCAGATATGTCCTCTGCCGAAATGCAGGCGGCGTTGAAAACACTGGATACCCCGGCACAACAGCTGTTCAGTGAAATTTTGCGCGGCTGGCAAATTGGTATTGTCGGTAGCGGTAAGCAATCACAGGTCGTGGCTTATGAGTACGCACTGATGTACGCGCCGATTTCAGATGTTGTCGTCCTGCCGACGTTTGCCCGTGGTGAACCCCATTACTGGGCATACCCTCCTGTGATTAAGACCGGAAAGCTGTAAGAGATTTATTATGAAAACCACACATTCTGCCACCGTTGTTATCATCGGTTCAGGCATCGCAGGCTCACAGATAGCCCAAAAATTACAAAAAGCTGGCATTGATACTCTGATGCTGGAAGCAGGTTCACGGATTGAGCGCTGGAAAATTGTAGAAAACTACCGTAATTCGCCATTTAAAACTGATTTTCAGTCACCGTATCCACCGACCCGTCATGCGCCACACCCGCAATACTCGCCGGAAGATAACGGCTACTTTATTCAGTATGGTCCGGAGCCTTATAAAGCGGGCTACCTGCGTGTCGCTGGTGGAACCACCTGGCACTGGTCTGCTCAGGCCTGGCGTTTACTGCCAAATGATATGCGTCTGAAAACACTGTATGGCGTCGGGCGTGACTGGCCGATCAGTTATGACGATCTGGAACCGTATTACTATGAATCTGAAGTTGAAATGGGTGTTGGCGGCCCGGAAGACACCGGTTCACCACGGAGTAAACCTTATCCACATCCGCCGTTGCCTTTGTCTGATTTTGACAAGGCCTTCAAAAATGTGGTGGATAAAAACGGCTATCACCTGATTACCGAACCGGCAGCCCGTAATACTGAACCGTTTGACGGTCGCCCGGCCTGCTGTGGCAACAGTAACTGCATGCCTATTTGTCCTATTGAAGCGCAGTACACCGGTGAAACCGCGGTTCGTAAAGCTGAACGTGCCGGATCTCTGCTGGTTCCGGATGCCGTGGTCTATAAAATAGAGCACGATGCCAAAGGCAATATCACTTCTGTTCTGTATAAAGATCCAAACGGGGAAAGTTTCCGTGTCACAGGGAAAATCTTCGTACTGGCGGCTAATGCCATCGAAACTCCGAAGCTGATGCTGATTTCCCGATCTGACAAATATCCAAATGGTATTGGCAACACGACTGATAACGTTGGCCGTCACCTGATGGATCATCCTGGAACTTCAGTTTACTTCCTGAGTAAAGAACCGATGTGGCCGGGCCGTGGGCCTATGCGTTTAAGTTGCATTAACAACCTGCGCGATGGTGATTTCCGTTCAGAACATTCGGCGATGAAAATCAACCTGGGCAACTATTCTCCAACGCTGGCGGTGAGTAATTACCTGCTGAGTAAAGGGGTTTCCGGCAAAGATCTGCCGGCGATGGTGCGTGATTATGCGTCACGCTGGGTAGCAGTGAATACCTTCTTCGATATCCTGCCTGACAGAGATAACCGGATTGTGGCGGTAGACTCGCAAAAAGATGCAATGGGTATTCCTAAACCAGGCGTGCATTACCACATCAACGATTACATTAATAAAGCGCGTGATGTCGCCCACCAGCACTTCGACCATATTGCCGGTCTGTTTGGCGGTACGGAAGTGCGTCATGATGATAAGTACTTCAACAATAACCACATCATGGGCACCCTAATTATGGGTAATGATCCCAACGACTCCGTGGTGGATGCTGATTTACGTACCCACGATCACCAGAATCTGTTTGTGGCGTCCAGTGGTGTTATGGCCAGTGCCGGAACCGTTAACTGCACCCTGACATTATCAGCGCTGGCGATGAGACTGGCAGACAAATTAATCGCGGAGTGCCAACATTTATGATTCGTTCATCTTTTAAGCGCTCACGGAATTTTCTGCCGTTGGCCGGGCTGTTGTTTTGTGCTGCGGGCTATGCGCAAACCGGATCAGCTCAACCTGATCCGGTGGCAACACAACCCACTCCGACTCAGCCAGCGGCCGCTGCCGGTACGCAGGGAACGACCCTGATTCAGCAGGGTGAGTATCTGGCGAAAGCCGCGGACTGTGAAGTTTGTCATACGGCTACCGGCGGGCAGACCTTCGCTGGTGGGCTTGGGTTTAAAACCCCGTTTGGCACCATTTTTTCATCGAACATCACCCCGGATAAAACCCACGGGATTGGTCAGTGGAGTGAGAAGCAGTTCAGTGATGCGCTACGTTATGGCATCCGTGCTGATGGCAAGAATCTGTACCCGGCAATGCCTTATACCTCTTATTCTAAGCTGACGGATGCAGACATACATGCCATGTATGCCTTCTTTATGTCGCTGAAACCGGTCGCCACCGATCCCCCGGAAAATAAGATGGGCTTCCCGTACAATCAGCGTATTGCCCTGAAAGGCTGGAATCTGATCAATTTCCATTACCAGCCGTTTAAGCAGGATCCTGATCAGTCGGCCGAATGGAACCGGGGTCACTACCTGGCAACGGCGCTGGGACACTGTGAAGAGTGCCATACTCCACGTAACCTGGCGATGGGCCTGAGCGATAAGTCCTATGCCGGTGCGATGGTGGATGGCTGGGAAGCATTTAACATCTCTTCGGATAATACTTCCGGGATTGGTCGTTGGAGCCACGCTGATCTGATGCAGTACCTGAAAACCGGTTCTGTACCAGGTGTGGCTACCACGGGCGGAGGTATGGCTGATGTTATTTCTCACAGTCTGCGTTTCCTGAGCAATGATGACCTCAGTGCACTGGCAACCTATATCAAGAGTGTTCCGCCGCAGAAAACTGCGTCACAAAACCGCTCCGGATACGGCGACAATGTTCAGAGTGATATTACTCAGGCGGTTCGCGGCATGCCAATTGATGATTCCGCACCTTCTGGTGCCGTATTATTTAACGGCAACTGTGCCAGCTGTCACGGGACCAAAGGTCAGGGGATAGGTGAAAACCGTTACTATCCGTCACTGTCAAATAACAGTGTGGTCGGTGCGGATAAAGCCAATAACCTGGTTCAGGTGATTCTGTATGGTATCGATCGTACCAACGGCAAAGGCGAACATATCGTGATGCCTGGCTTTGGTGACGAACTGACCGACAGTCAGATTGCGACCCTGACTAACTATCTGCGCACCAATTTCGGCACTAATCCTGCGCCGGTTGATGCCGCACAGGTGAAAGCGCTGCGGGAAAATAACGTGATGGTTATTCCGGGCTACCTGCTGATTTTGGGCGGAGTCATCGGTGTCATCATCCTTGTTGCCATCATTATGTACTTCCGTCGCAGAAAAGCTGCGCGCAACCACGCGGGCTGATTTTCAATAATCCCCGTCCGTGAATGCTACGGACAATATGAAACCATCATCCGGGCCACGGGTGATGGTTTTTTTTTGCAAGCGATGGTGAATCTGCAGATTATTAGCAGTGAACGAGGTTCAGCCAAATTCCCGGCGTAATGCCTCGACAAACTTACGCACTTTGATGGTGGGTCGTAGCCCGGCCGGGATCAGAATATTCATCGGCCGCGACGGGCCGGCATAGTCTGCCAGCACTTGAATTAGCCGTCCCTGTGTAATCTCCTGGCGCAGAATATCTTCAGGACCCAGGGTAATACCATGACCTGCGGTGGCTGCATAGAGCAGTGCTTTCCAGTCGGTAGAACGGAAACGACCACGCGGTTTGATTTCCTGCTGCTGGTGGTTTTTGCTGAAGATCCAGCGACAAGGATTGGCTGCTGACCAGATACCATAGACCAGACAGGAGTGATGTTCGAGATCCCCCGGATGTTGCGGCACTCCGGCTTGTGCCAGATATTCTTGCGAGGCACAGGCAATGAGCCGGTAAGGACGCAACGGCAGACTTATCATGCTGCTGTCAGCTAACTCGCCGATGCGGATCAGAACCTCAAAACCTTCTTCCGTCGGGTCAGCAAACCGGTCGTTGAGGGTAAGTTCCACTTCGGTTTCCGGGTAATCCTCAAGATAACGGCTGATAAACGGCGCCAGAGTGTGAGCTCCAAAGGTCACCGGGGCATTGACCCGCAACACACCAGCCGGGGAGAGTTTCATTTCCAGAGCAATCGCATCGGCTTCTTCTGCTTCTGCCAGCACGGTTTTGCATTTACTCAGATAACTGTGGCCGATTTCGGTCAGACTCTGGCGGCGGGTGGTGCGGTTCAGCAACCTCGTGCCCAGTCGCGTTTCCAGCCAGGCGACATTTTTGGCCACCATTTGCGGAGACATATTCAGAGCTTCGGCGGCCGCGGCAAAAGATCCGAGTTCAGCGGCTTTAACGAAAACGTTCATGCTGGTCAGCTTGTCCACCATTCACTCCTGTTTGTTGTTTATAAGAGTGTTATATCAGTGTTTATCCCCGTATTACATTTAAATACATTGAACCGGTCGATTCACTTTTACAGGAAACATAACGATGAAACTGGGAATTATAGGTGCAGGCTTTGTCGGACGGGCGATTGCTAAACTCGCTATCCAGGCCGGCCATCAGGTTATGCTAAGCAATTCACGCGGGCCGCAGACATTATTTAGCCTGCGGGCGATGATTGGTTGTCAGACTGGCACCGTCAGTGAAGCAATTAACTTCGCGGATGTGGTGGTGGTGGCGGTTCCACTCAGTGCAGTGAACCAGTTACCTGCCAGTGAACTAGCTGGCAGACAAGTGCTGGATGCGGTGAATTACTATCCGGAACGTGACGGGCAACTGGCGGTGCTGGATGCTAAACAGACCACCACCAGTGAGTGGCTGGCAGAACAGTTACCTGAAGCGATTATCACCAAAGCGTTTAATGCCATACCAATGACAGACCTGGAAACTGACGGCTTACCTGCCGGGTCCGAAGGGCGTCGGGCATTACCTTTGGCAGGAGATAATGCCGAAGGAAAACATATCGCCACCGAACTTTATCAGTCATTTGGATTCGATACTGTGGATGCCGGGGCGCTGGCAGAGGGAAGGCGGTTTGAACGCGGGACGCCCGCGTATTGTGTACGTATGACTAAGGGTGAACTGGAAACTGCACTGCGCGAGGTGGTGTAACCGGGGCCGCCGTTACTGCAAGACAGGTAACGGCGCTATCCTTTTATTCCGGCAACAGGTAACTGACCGAGAGTTCGTCCTTTTTCAGCTTCACTTTACTTACCACTACTTCACCGGTGGCGCCGGTTGAAGCAACATGAGTACCACCGCATTCAGTGGCGGGCAGAGAGCCCCAGCTCACCCGACGCCTTCCCTGGTATTCAGAGGTTTGTAGCGGTAAATCAGCGGCTATTATCTCCGCTACCCGCAGGCTGATATCCTCCGCCGACACAGGCCGGGCATTATCAGCCGCGCGGAAAACAATCCTGCCTTCACCTGGCCGGTGGTTACCTTTCACTGCCTGCCAGCCAGACTGTTCACCGGCGTAAGCAATCAGATGCCCGGCGGAGTGGTAACGGCTGTGAAGTTGCCGGACCGCTCCGTTCACAGTCAGAGTCACCGGTCCTAAAGCGACAGCCTGGTCGGTTATATGTACGATCTGTTGATCCTCGCGGATCGCCAGCAACAGAGTGGCTGATCCGATGTGACCCTGATCAGAAGGCTGGCCTCCGCCTTGCGGATGAAACAGAGTAGCAGCCAGTATCACCCTGAACTGCCCGTCCGGCAGAGCTGAACAGCTGAGTACTTCTGTTGTCAGGCTTAAAGCATCGCTGTTGAAAAAACAAAGTTCGGTCAAAGAAGTTATTCCATTGTTATGGCATATCAGCCGTGGAAAAAAATTGCGCGAAATTATCCGCGAAATTGCTGCAGGGCAGAGAGGGTAGCGGTAGCACCGCCGCAGACCACCAGCAGAATGTTTTTCAGCCCCTCTGAACGCAATTGTTGTGAATAAAGCACTGCCAGCGCTGCGCCACAGGCTGGCTCAGTCACGACCCGGTGATCATCAGCGAATACCAGGCAGGCATCTACCGCCTGTTTGTCGGTGACAATGCAGGGGATCACCGGTCTCTGACGACTGATCTGCCAGGCATGGTCACACACCTGACGGGCTCCCAGAGAGGTAGCCACTCCGGAAAGTTCCGGCAAGCTGACCGGTTTACCTGCCTGCAGGGCGGCCTGATAAGAAGCCATGCCGGATGTTTCTGCCGCATAGATCGGCACATCCGCCAGGCCGTTACGTTTCAGCCCGGCATCCACGCCTGACAGCAGTCCTCCTCCGCCAACCGACAACACGACTGCATCCGGGATAACACCGTCGGCGACAACTTCATCAATCAGTGTTGCATGGCCTTCCCACAGTAAAGGGTCGTCAAACGGATGAATAAACGCATCATTCTCACCGGCCAGCGCCAGTGCGGCCTGATTAGCCTCTGCCCAGCTACTACCTGCAACCTGAACGCTGGCACCTTCCAGGGCAAGCAAATCTTTGGCACGCTGAGAGGTTGTTTCAGGCACAAACACGATGACCGGAACTCCGAGTTTGCGGCCTGCGTAGGCCACTGCCAGACCGGCATTACCCCCGGATGAAGAGATAAAACGCCGGGCACCGCGGGAATAGAAGGTTTCGCAGGCGTGGCCAACGCCGCGTAATTTGAAAGAACCACAGGGTTGTAATGCTTCCATTTTCAGCCAGACCCTGGCGTTGTTACTCTGGCTTAAAGGCAGCGATTCAATCAGTGGGGTTTTGATACTTAACATTGGGTCTGCTCCGTCGGTGTTGCCGTTACCGCACACTGTTCACCAACAGTGAACAACGACACGGGGATTGAGTTAGCTTGCGGTGGCAATCATCAGGAGTCCGTAGATTTCAGAGCATCCAGATAGTTATAAATGGTATAGCGGGTGACGCCGAGGGCGGCGGCTGCTTTTTCCACACCACCTTTCATCATAAATAACCCTTTCTGCTGCATCGCGCTCACGGCAAGAAGGTTCGCTTGTTTACCGGCAGAACGGCTGTTACCCGGGCTCTGTGCGCTGGCCGATGCAATAATGTCACGCATCATCTCTTCCATATTTTCCGGTGCGACTTCAGCTGGGGGCTCAGGCTGAATGGCGGGCACAGCCAGATTGCCCAGAACTGAAAGGATCTGAAGTGCGTTATCGATCCCCGCCTGTTCGACATTGATGCATAGCGCGGCAAAAGGGGTGCCTGTGTGATCGCGGTAAATCGCGCTACTGCTACGAAGCGGTTTGCCATCGCGGCTGTAGGTGGTGTAATCCAGCATCTCCGAGACCGCCTGATGGCTGTTTTGCATGGCTAAGACAAACGCCGGGTCAGTACGCATACCTGCCAGAATCGGATCACCCTGTTTCCGGCCAGTCACCTGTGAATTGACTATCTCAACAATTGAATATTCTGGTTGCCTTAAATCGTGCAGCACCACTTCGGCATTGCGGGAAACCACGCTTCCAATCACCCGGACAGCGGCAGCCAGCATCATCAAAAAATGATCGGTAACTTCAGCAGCAGATCGTTCTGACATCAATAAATACCTTGCAAAGCGCGGGAATGACAGAGCTCTGACAGTGCAGAGCTTAGTGATAAATTCAACAATTTGTTGATTGTGTGGATTGAATATAGAGTTAATGAATATTTAGATCAACAAAAAGTTGAATTACAATCACCGGAGGATGGCAGCCACGGGGCAAATATGGCAGACCATAACGCAGAGAAGGGGCTGTTTCGCCTTAAACAGCAAGGAATTGTTTTATCTGAGCGAGGGACGACAGTCCTTCCATCGGACCTTTGTTAGAAACGGCAATAGCACCACTGGCGTTAGCAAACTCAAGTGCCTGATGGATAGGATATCCCGCCAGTAACAGGCTGACAAAGGTTGCTCCGAAACAGTCACCCGCACCGGTAGGGTCAATCATTTCACAGCCGGTACCTTTAACATGCAATTCATTCAGGCTGCCTGCTGTCATCTGATAATGGCTGGCTCCTTGTGGACCCCGCTTAACCACCACATGAGCAATACCGTTGTTTAGCAGTTCCTGAATAACCGATGATTCACTCTGATTTTTTCTGCTGGAAAAATGGGCAACCTCGCTCTCGCTGGGCAGGAAAATATCGGTATATTCCAGAATAAAGTCAAAGGCTTGCTCCATTTCCGGAATATTCAGCATCTCTTTTCGAATATTCGGGTCAAATGAGACAGTGCCATTATTTTGTTTAACTATTTCAATGACTTTATGCATGGCTTCAATCATACGGAAGGAAAACAGTGACGAACCCATGATATGAAAATGGTTGCACTGGCTGAGCAGAGTGACATCAATCAGCCGCGCATTAAAACAACCGCAGGCACTGCCAGGAATATTGAAAATAAAGTCACGTTCGGTTTGAGTCCGGTAACTGACAAACGCGGTGCCGGTCGGAGCCTGTCTGGCAACGGAAATACCTGCAGTATTGACACCTTCCTGCTGTAACCGGGCAATATTCATCCGGCCAAAATCGTCGTTACCTACACAGCCAAACAGCGTTGATCCAAAGCCAAGCCGTGCAACCTGAGCCGCAAAAATTGCAGGTGCGCCGCTGGGGTAAGGCCCCAGAAACTCACCGGCTTTGCTGAAACCCTGGTTGCGGTTTTTCGACAGAAATTCAACCAGCAGTTCGCCCATGGTACAAATATTCACTGACATTATGGCTCCTTAGTCACCTGCTTAAGGGGTGGATGACCAGCTAAAACATTCATTATTGCTGTACCGGATGCTGAATCCGGCTTCAGATAACTGCTGCTGGTAATGCTGTTGTATATAACGGCTGGTCACCAACTGGCTGGCCTGTGCTAAATAGCCTGCCGTCGATGGCGGATCGAACCGCGTCGGCTGGCCGGTAATAATCACGGTACTTTGCCGTGCTAAGTTGAGACCTGCCTGGTAAAAGCCTGACAATAAAGGCTGGCTGACCATCAGTCCTCCGTCAGATTCGCGAATCCCGGCTTCAAAAATAAAGTGATCGACGGAATACCGGTTCAGACATTCTTCCAACGATTTTCCTGCCAGTAACGACAATGGGGCTATCAACTCATCACCGGCAACAATGATTTCCCCGTCAATATACTGTTCGGCTATCAGTGCATGATGCAGATCATTCACAATCAGTCTCAGCCCGTTCAGTTCACTCAGAAAGGGGATGACCCGTCGGATGATACTGCCTTCTCCCAGAAATACGGTCTGCGATGAATCAATAGCCCTGGCACAATGACGGGCTATTTCCAGTTGCTGAGCCAGCGCCAGTGCTTTCGCTGTCACCGGTAACGGGTATTCATCGGCATCTGCAACTAAGTTGTAAGCCGGAGTGGCTATTGCTCCGCCAAAAGATCGTTTCAGGTAGCCTTGTTGTTCCAGATAACTAAGGTCGCCCCGGATAGTGACTCCGGAGACGCCAAGCAAAGCAGACAAGTCTTCAACTTTAATCTCACCTTGCTCGCCGACCAGTTCGGCAATTTTTAGCCTGCGTTTCAACAGATTCGATGATTTCCTGGGCACAGCTCCCCCGTCCTTATGTTTGTCGAGAGAGTCACTATAACGTTGACTATTTTCAATTGAAAGTAACGGACAAAGTTATCCGAAAAACTGAAAGTTATTAGTCAGAGTTATTGCCAGATTTGATCATGATTCATGTCAGAACTGTACAGTGCTGTCGACTATATCACTATGATTGTTAGATTTAATTGCGAAATATCACGTTATCGTACGCTGAAAGCTATTCTGAAACCTGAATTGGAAAATGAAAGCTTATATTGATTTTCTTTCATTTTGAAAGTTAATCCACAAAACCTGGCTTCCGGTCACATTCTGGCAAGAGAACTGCTGATACCTTACTTACGAAATGAAGGTAAAAGTTGGATTTCTTTCATTTGTAAAGTTAACGCCTGAAAATCGACATGCAGATCACTGGCTGACGAAAGTACAGGAAGGTCGCCAGCCAGGATGGCACGGCAACAGCGTGTTCAATTTTATCCGGCCACCATGAGTCAGGAGAAAACAAGGCAGGTCATCGTGATTTATACACTGACGTTAAATACTGCAATCGATATGAATATTAGCTGTGATTCGATTCAACCCGGAGTGGTCAACCGTAGTCACAGCACAGAATACTGCCCGAATGGCAAAGGGGTGAATGTCGCTCTGGTACTACACCATTTTAAAAAGCCGGTACATATCCTTGGGATCTTTGGCGGATTCACCGGGCAATACATTGTTGAAGAACTTACCGCCAGACAGCTCAGTGTTACGCCTGTCTGGGTGAACAATCCCACGCGTATCAATGTGTTTATCAATGATGGTCACCAGGAATACAAACTGGTGAATCCGGGGAATACAGCCGATCAGCACTGTTGCCAGCAAATATTACAACGGCTGGAAGTGCTGTCTGGTGGCGATTCACTTGTCATCAGTGGCAGCCTCCCGCCCGGTATCGACAGTGATTTCTACCGGCAAATTCTTGAGTTGTGCCATGCAAAAGGGTGCGAGGTCATTCTGGATATCAGCCATCCGTCACTTAAGCAGTTAATCAGCCAGCGTCCGTTGCTGATTAAACCGAATGATGAAGAGCTGGCGGAAATCTTTGGATTGCCCGCAGATGATGAGGCGCAAATTCGTCACGCCATGTCGGTTCTGCATACAGCCGGTGCGCGTAATGTGTTGCTCACTCTGGGTCAGCGGGGAATGTATTTTTCAGACGGCGAAACACTGTGGTCCTGCACGGCACCTACTGTTGAGCTTGTCAGTTCTGCCTGTGCAGGAGATGCAGCACTCGGGGCGTTTCTGAGCCTGTGGGCTGAAGGGGGGGAAGTGACAGAGGCTCTCCGGCTGGCAAGCGCAACCGGGGCAGATGTTGCCGGTTCAGCAGGTCTGGGTGAGCTATCGAGGATTAACCAGTTAATCGGGCAGATACAGACCCGCAGATTATAACAGAGGCCAAACATGAAAAAAGTCATTGCGGTGACGGGCTGCCCGACAGGTGTTGCCCACACATTTATGGCGGAAGAAGCGCTGAGAATGGCAGCGGAAAAGGCAGGTGTCGCTATTAAGGTGGAAACCAATGGCGCGTCCGGGGTTGAAAATGCAATAACAGCTGAGGATTTAACCGATATCTACGGTGTGATTATTGCCGCAGACAAAGATGTGAATCCGGGGCGATTTGACGGGTTACCGGTTATTGAAGTGCCGGTAAAGCAGGGAATACATCAGGCCGGGGAGTTAATTCAGCGGGTGATCAACGGCGAAGGCATCATCCGTCAGCCTGCTGTCGGCAGTGGTGAACAGCCTGCTACCGGTAAAGAAAATCAGGAATCTGCAGGACGGCAGATCTATAAACACCTGATGAGTGGTGTCTCTAATATGCTGCCTTTTGTGGTGTCCGGCGGGATTTTAATCGCCATATCATTTTTATGGGGGATATATTCCGCCGACCCTGCGGCAGCGGATTATAACCCGATAGCCGCAACGCTGATGAAGGTCGGACAGCAGGCATTTACCATTATGGTGCCGGTATTTACCGCCTTTATTGCTTTTTCTATCGCCGGTCGCCCCGGAATGGTGGCGGGGTTTGTCGGAGGTTTACTGGCGAATGCCACCGGGGCAGGTTTTCTGGGCGGAATTATTGCCGGTTTCTTTGCCGGCTACTTCATGTTGTGGATGAAACATCTGTTGCGCAGACTGCCACGGCAATATGAAGGTCTGAAATCGATTTTTCTGCTGCCGCTGTCGGGAGTACTGGTAACAGGGGTACTGATGGTACTGCTGGGTCAACCGGTCGCTGCTATTAACAATGGCATGATGCACTGGTTAAGCTCGCTGCAACAGGCCAGTCCGGTGTTACTGGGGATTGTGGTAGGGGCAATGTGTTCCTTTGACTTCGGCGGACCGGTGAATAAGGCGGCCTATGTTACCGGAACTTTACTGCTGGCTCAGGGGAATGATTACTTTATGGCCGGTGTTTCGGCTGCCTGTATAACCCCGCCGCTGGTCATTGCGTTTGCCACCACGCTGTTTCCAAAAGGTTTCACCACGGAAGAGCGGGCGGCCGGGCTGGTGAATTATATTCTTGGTTGCACTCATATCACAGAAGGCGCGATTCCTTTTGCGGCGAAAGATCCGGTGAGAGTGATTCCGCTAATGATGATTGCCTCATCGATCTCCGCAGTGCTCAGCTACAGCATGCATATCCAGGTACCGGCACCGCATGGCGGCTTTCTTATCCTGCCACTGGTCAGTAAACCGCTGGTATGGGTGGCCTGTATTCTGGCCGGGTCATTAGTCGGGGCCGTGATGCTGGGAATGCTAAAAATCTGGCAGTCACGCCGCAGTGCCCCTGTGGCCAGTGAAGCCCCGGCAACCACATCATTACCCACCGGGCCTGCTATCACTCTGACCCGCGAAATGATTCGTCTTGACCGTCGGGAGCTGAGTAAAGATCAGGTACTGAGCGAACTGGCTGCCAGTCTGCAACAGAGTGGACTGACTGACAGCGGCTATTTGCAAGGCATACAGCAACGTGAAGCAATGATTAGCACCTATCTGGGGAACGGTATCGCGGTGCCCCACGGAACACCGGAAAGCCGGGATCAGGTAGTGAAAACCGGGGTTCGTATACTGGCCTGCCCGCAAGGCGTTGACTGGGGCGAAGGGAATATTGCCCGCCTGATTATTGCGATTGCCGCAAAAAATAACGAACACCTGGAGATATTACGCAATCTTGCCCGGTTACTCGGGGATGACAGTGTCGGTCCGGCTTTAGCAACAGTCAGCGACGAGCAACAGGTTTTGAATATTCTGCTGCGGCAACCTTCTGCGGAACCTGCACCGGTATTAGCCGAAACCGGGGGAGAAGAAAGCGCCATATTTGTTCTGTCAAACAGCCACGGACTGCATGCCCGCCCGGCGGCAGAACTGGTCAGACTGATCCGCCAGTGGCCCGAAGATATCCTGGTTGAAAACCTTGACCGACCGGGAGCGCGGGTGAGTGGCCGCAGTATGATGAAAGTGATTGCGCTCGGCGCAAAATGCGGACACCGGCTGAAATTTACTACCAGTGGTCCGCAAGCCCGTGAAGCGCTTGCCGCTATCAGCACTGCAATTGATCAGCAGTTCGGAGAACTGGATTCAGTGGAAAAAAACCAGCTACCCACAGTATGAACAAAATTCGCCAGCACCAGGGGAAGAAATAACGAAATACTGATGAATTAATTATCCGGCTGACAGTACACGACTTTTATATTTATTTATCTCTTCGGGTAAGTTTTATATCCGGCGGGTTTGTGAACGCCATAAAGCTGCGGGTTAAATAAATAGAAATTTAATTAATGGGTAAGTATTTATCTCCGGCGATGGATTGATTAGCCGCGGCGTACTGTCACTTTTTATTATTATCTCTGAATAGGTGAAATATGATTAATCTGACTGAAAATAAAAAACAGGCAATGTTAAGACTGTCAAATGATGACGGGGTTATTGCAGCTCTGGCAATTGACCAACGAGGTGCTTTAAAGAAAATGATTAAAGCCTATAAACCTCAGGGGGCTGATGCACAGGATATTATTACTTTTAAAACGCTGGTATCAAAAAACCTGACGCCTTTTGCAACCTCGATCTTACTAGACCCGGAGTACGGATTACCCGCCGCCCGGGCCCGTTCAGACAATGCCGGGTTGCTGCTGGCTTATGAGAAAACCGGCTACGATGCCAGTCAGCCTGGCCGGTTACCGGATTTACTTAATATCTGGTCCGCAAAACGACTGAAAGAAGCGGGTGCCGATGCGGTTAAATTTTTGCTTTATTATGATATTGATGAGCCGGAAGAAATTAATAATCAGAAACATGCTTTTATTGAACGCCTGGGGGCAGAGTGTGTGGCCGAAGATTTACCTTTTTTCCTTGAGTTAGTCTCATACGATGCCAATATTTCAGATGCCGGCAGTGTGGAGTATGCACGAATTAAACCACATAAAGTTAATGATATGATGCGTGAGTTTTCCGATCCCCGTTATGCCGTTGATGTACTTAAAGTTGAAGTGCCGGTAAATATGCAATATGTCGCGGGATTTAATGGCGAGGGTCAGGAAGTCTATAGCCGTGAACAGGCGGCTGAATATTTCAGACAGCAATCTGAATCTACCGATTTGCCGTTTATTTTTCTGAGTGCCGGAGTCACCGCCGATCTGTTTCGTCAGACACTGCATTTTGCCCGTCAGGCAGGGTCAACGTTCAACGGAGTATTGTGCGGCCGGGCCACCTGGGCAAAAGGAGTGGAGCCATTTATTTCACAGGGAGAACAGGCCGCAACGGGCTGGCTGCAGGAGTACGGTAAAGCCAATATCAGCGAACTGAATGATGTACTGAAACAAACCGCCAGCTCCTGGCTTAAAAAACTCTGACACCCATCATTTATCTTTATAACGGCCTGCGGGCCGTTTTTTTATCTGTTAAAACAACTGACCAATAGCATCTACGGAGAGGCTGGCTGATTGTCGGATGCTTACAATGCCCTTTGCCGTGATGCTCAGTCACTATGTTTCCCTGGCGGTGATAAGCAACGGGATTAACCCTGGCGTACAACCGCCACTAAACATTTTGCAACAAGCTAAGGCTTCTTATCGCATCACTACACACTATTCTTTATGGCCTACGCTGCCCGTGGCATACCACAGCGATACTGAGTAGCAAGGCCAATGTATCTGAACAGTTTCTGAGTTGTCAGCCTGCATCGCCGGGCGGGATTCTGAACACCGTTCAGCCCTGTTGAAAGGCCAGCAGGAACAGTGGGTTGTGGAGTTTCGCTGGCTGACAGCAGAACAAAAAACGCTTCACCGGCAGGACAGATATGCTGTGCGGGCGTAAGATTAAACGCGGCTACAGAGGCCTGCGCTTCATTGTGGTTGTCCGACAGGCCACCAGTAACCGTTTGTTGTGTCAGACATCGTCTGTTCCGGGGGATGTTAAACAGTAAACCGATTGAGGTAACTATGAGTCAACTATTCAGTCCTGTGAAACTGGGGCAACTGGCCCTTGATAACCGTATTGTGATTGCGCCGATGTGCCAGTATTCCGCACAACAGGGCTGTGCCAGCCACTGGCATACTATTCATCTCGGCCATCTGGCGTTATCCGGTGCCGGGCTGTTGATTATTGAAGCGACTGCGGTTGAGGATATTGGCCGTATTTCCCCGAACGATCTGGGGTTATGGAATGACAAAACGCAGTCTGCGCTGGATGTAGTGATCCGGCAGATTCGTGAAGTGTCGCCGGTTCGTGTGGGTATTCAGCTGAGCCATGCCGGAAGAAAAGCCAGTGTCAGTGCTCCGTGGCAGGGTGGACATGCATTATCGCCTGAGCAGGGCGGCTGGCAGACAGTAGCACCTTCAGCGGTCGGGTTTCATGATGACGGTCTGCCACCGCAGGCTCTCAGTGTGGCTGAGTTGCAGGCAGTGAAACAGAAATTCGTAGACAGCGCGCGTCGTGCGGTGGATTTAGGCATCGATCTGATTGAAGTGCATGCAGCTCACGGTTATTTACTGCATCAGTTCCTGTCACCGTTAAGTAATCAGCGCAGTGACGAATATGGTGGGTCTCTGGAAAATCGTCTGCGTTTCCCGCTGGAAGTGTTTACGGCGATTAAACAAGCGGTGCCGGAGTCTGTTGCTGTCGGGGTTCGTCTCTCTGCGACCGACTGGGTTGATGGCGGCTGGGATGTTGAACAGTCAGAAGTCTTTAGCCAGGCTCTGGAAAAAGCGGGATGTGATTACCTGCATGTTTCCAGTGGTGGTTTGTCGGCTCAGCAAAAGATCACCGTCGGCCCGGGCTATCAGGTACCTTTTGCCAGGGCAATCCGCAGTAAAGTGAAGATCCCTGTCATTGCTGTCGGTCTGATCACTGAGCCGCAGCAGGCGGAAGATATCCTGCAACAAGGGGATGCTGACCTGATAGCTCTGGCCCGTGGTATTCTTTACGACCCTCGCTGGCCATGGCATGCAGCGGCAGCACTGCATGATCAGGTCGCGGTACCTAATCAGTATCTGAGATCAGAACCGCATAATGCCCGTGGTTCACTGAAAGGGCATACTGAGCAGCGTTAAGTTTCAGTCACTGCCGGCTTTAGTAAAGGGCCGGCAGTGAGTTTTACATCCTTATCAGCCCCTCTGGCTGGCCAACATCAATTGGTTTTTTCTTTCCTTTTATCCTTCCCTGCGACTCTTGCAGATAAACCCGCTAAATCACAGCGATACCGTCAGAATTTGTTTTTGTTGTGGTGACTGGCGGAGTAGTCATTCTGCACTCTTCTCATGCTGATGGCTTGTCCCGCCAGTGACAACAGTATTTTGGGTGTTTATTGACCAGACAGTAATCACAGCACACTTATTTGCACTGAGTGGTCACGATGTTGGCCCGATCTGTGCATGTATTTCAGGCACGGCAATCCCGTCATCAGGAGTCAATGACGGGCGTGTGGGGCGGTGTTAACCGTGCAGGAATTTTCCGTAAATGGCCGTCAGCAGCCAGCTTCAACTGAGTGGATATAACGATCTTTCGTCAGTCTGTATGCTGTTCCTGAGGTCCGGTTATGCGGAAATTTGCCCGTAAGCCACGGTTTCGTCCCGGGGTTGTCATGGCAGTCAGATAAATTCTGATGATTTGCATGTATGCAGCGCCTATCAATGTTCATCTCACACAGTGACGTGAACCAGATACGCAGCGGTCTTGATTCTGGTTTTTAGAGCATGAAGAAGGCGATTACTATGAATATTATTTCTACGTCAGTATTTGTTGGACCGAATACCTTTGCCCGGACACCTTTAATTCGCCTGACGGTGGATATCGATCCGCACTATGCAGAAAAACTGAATAAGCTCGG